>NZ_JBQBEL010000001.1:1345000-1655000 GCF_051919545.1 Aeromonas sp. 61P | reverse complement strand
CCCAGAGCGGAGAGAAGCCACTATCCCCCGCCTTCTCGGCGGCGACGCGCAGCGGGGCCAGTGCGCCACTGGCATAGGGGAAGTGAGGGGCAAGATCCGAGAGCGGGCCCAGCTCTTTCATAAGACGGTTGACGATCCCCCGCGCCGGACGTCCACTGAACAGATTGGTCAGTGCCGTCTGCTGGCCCTCTGGTGAATGGATGGCGGCGCGATGCAACGCCGGGGTGGTCGCTTCATGGCAGCAGAGAAAAGCAGTGCCCATCTGCACGGCGCTCGCCCCCATTGCCAACGCGTTGGCGATCCCCTTGTCATCGACGATACCGCCAGCGGCAATCACCGGCAGATCGGTCACCGCGAGGATCTGCGCCAGCAGGGTCAAGGTGCTCTGCTGCAAGGCGAGATCATCGGAGAGGAAATGACCGCGATGGCCGCCCGCCTCCAATCCCTGAGCGATGATGGCGTCGGCACCGTGCTGAGCAAGCCAAATAGCCTCCGCCACCGTGGTGGCACTGGCAAATACCTTGGCCCCCGCAGCTTTCACTTGGACAAGCAGCTCGGGCGCGGGCAAACCAAAGTGGAAGCTGACCACCGCAGGTCTGAACTCGGTCACCATGGCGGCATGCTCCTCATTGAAAGGTGCACGGCTTGGCGCCATCGTGACCGCTGGGGGAAGTATGCCGAACTCGGCATAGTAGGGAGCAAGGCGCTGCTGCCAGCTGGCCAGAGCAACGGGATCAGGTTCCCGTTGCCGATGGCAGAAGAAGTTGATGTTAAATGGCCCAAGGCCGCTTTGGGCAAGTCGCTCCAGTTCGCTGCGCAGCTCCGCTGGCGTGAGCATGGCGGCAGGCAAGGAGCCCAAGCCGCCCGCACGGGTCACGGCCAGCGCCAGCTCGCTTCCCTGCACACCGGCCATCGGCGCCTGAATGATGGGATAACGCATCCCCAGTTCGGTAAAGAGGCTCATCCATTCACCCCGTTTGTCGCATCCGTCGCCAGATGGGCGCGGGCCAGCGCAATGGCGCCATCGATGGCACTGCGCGCCTGCGGGCTGTTCTGCCAACAGGTCGAGCCCAGCATGCTGGCCACCAACTGGACGATATGGGTGGTGTCGGCCTCGGCCAATCCGGCCAAGGTATGGTAGCCCAGCTGTTCAAGCCGCCCGATAACGCTCGGCCCTACCCCTTTCACCCCGAGCAGCAGGGCCCGCTCTTGTGGGCTAAACCGGTTGTTGCCATCCATCTGTCAGACTCCTTTCCGATAGCTGTGGTTAAACATCAGGCCCGCAAGGGGCCTGATGAAGAGAATGAAGGCTTAACGCACGCTGCGCAGCAGGAAATCCGGCTGACCGCAGGAGCGGCGCTCGCGCTTTTGCATCTCGGCGGAGCAGGTGACCGCATCCGTCCCCTCTTTATTGACGCAGATGTAGATCTCCCGCAGGAAGCGGCCACCATCGGCGCAAGCCACCGTGATGTTGTCGGGGGCCAGCCACTCGTTGGCGCTCGCCAGATCGGCCTTGAGCTGGAAACTGTTTTTGCGCAGCGGCTCTTCCGGGGATTGATAAGCCGCCGGGATCTTCACCTTCTGGCGCAGATCGCTCGCCAGCTGATGGAAGTCCTGTTGGCTCAAGCCGGAGCAGGTACCGTGCTTCTCCCACTCATGGCGATAGAGGAAACGGCTGGGGTAGAGGTCGGCAAACTCGCTCTCCATATCGGGATCGAGCCGTTCGCGAGTGCAGTTGCTGGGGTAACCGCGATCGTACTGGGGCCAAAGACCATGCAGCACAAAGCCCAGCTTGCGGGAACACTGGTCCCGATCCGCCGGTTTGACGGCGCAGTGCTCGGGCGACCAGGAGAGCGCCATGGCGTAATAGTCAAACTCCCCCGCCTCCCCTTTGGCCTGCACGGCCGAGGAGAGCAACAAACCACCCGCCAACAGGGCAATCATCTTCTTCATCGATATATGTCCATTTCAACCAACTCGGGAATGGCTGCAATGCTCCCATATTCCAGTGCGCGGAAACAGTGGTCCCGCCAAGGCTTGCGACAAGGGTCAGACCACTTCGGGGTTTCACCGGATACTAACGAGGCGTAAGCTGGCATCCTGGCGCCGGGTGCGCCACCGCATCATTTCAAGCAACCACAGGATGTAACATGATCCGCAAGAATCCCTCCGGCCATCTGCCTGTCATCGACGAATCCGCCTATATCGACAAGACCGCCATCATCTGCGGCAAGGTGATCATCAAAGAGAATGTCTTTGTCGGCCCCTATGCGGTGATCCGTGCCGACGAGGTGGATGAGAGTGGAGATATGGAACCCATCGTCATCGGCGCCAACTCCAATATCCAGGATGGCGTGGTGATCCACTCCAAATCCGGCGCCGCCGTCACCATCGGCGAGTACACCTCCATCGCCCACCGCTCCATCGTCCACGGACCGTGCGAAGTGGGAAACCGGGTCTTTATCGGCTTCAACAGCGTGCTGTTCAACTGCCATATCGGTGACGGTGCCGTGGTGCGTCACAACTCGGTGATCGATGGCTGCGATCTGCCGCCGGAGTTCTACGTCCCCTCCACCACCCGCATCAACCAGCAGAGCGATCTGACCCATATCCCACGGGTTTCAGTGGATGCAGCCGAGTTCTCCGAGGACGTGGCCCACACCAATATCGATCTGGTCAAAGGGTACAAGGCGCTCTCCAACGAGTTCTGATCCCTCTATTTCCCGCGGGTTTCGGTGGATGCCGCCGAATTCTCCGAGGACGTGGCCCACACCAATATCGATCTGGTCAAAGGGTACAAGGCGCTCTCCAACGAGTTCTGATCCCTCTGTATTCCCAGAGAACAAAACGGGCGCCGAGGCGCCCGTTTTTCATCTGACTATCTATGAAGGCTAGATGGCCCTGACGCAGGTGGCGGCATGAGCCTCGTCCGCCAGATCCCACAACAGGTCGCCGGTGCTCAGGTCGAGCAACGGCAGCTCACCACCGTCATTGGCAGTTGCATCGCTGCTCCAGTAGCGGTTGTAGAGCGGCCACCCCTGCTGCTGAAGCAACTGATCCGTTGCGCCATCCTTGTTGTAGGCGGCAAACAGCACCTCCAGCTCGGCCCGGGTCGGCAGACGCCAGTCATCGTGGCCGCGCGCCACCAGCTGCTGGCAGTAATCCCGCGCCCGCGCCTGCCCCATGGTCACATACTCCAGCGGGAAGGGATTGTAGTCACCATCACTGTCACTGCTCACACCGTCATAGGAGATGGACAGACGGTCCGCCTCGTCCCTGGTCAGCTGGCAGACAAAGGCCAGCTTGCCCGCCACCAGCTCGGGTTGACGACAGCCTCGGGCAAAATCGGGCTGGGCATCCACCACCTGCACCGTCACGGTCAACGTGTGACGAGCCGTAGTCGCCACCAGTCGTGCCGTACCGACCGCCACACCGCGTAACTCGCCCTGCGGACTCACGGTGGCGAACTCCGGCTGTTCGCTGCGCCACTCAACAGGCCCATCGAGCGGGCCGAGAGAGCCATCGCTCAGTTGCCACTGCAGTTGCAGAGGAAGCGTCCGCCCCATTTCCAGCTGAGGCTGGGCAGGCAGCACAGCCAATCCGGTGATCACAGCCCCCACCGGAGTCGGGTCATCCGCCTCACTCACCCCCAGCTCGGCAACCGTGGCCGGAGTGCGGCGCGGCTCGGCCGAAGCACTGCGCAAAAACTCGCCGATGGCATCGAGCTCGTCATTGCTGAGGCCAAGGGCATGCAGGTGATCGGAGGCTTTGGGGAAGAAGGGATCATATTGGTCCGCACCGGTCGGGAAGCCGACCCCGCTGCTCCACTTGGTCACGCCAAAGTTGTACATGGCCACCACCCCCTGCACCGAACCGCCGATACGTTGGGCCAGGATCGGGAAGATGCCGTTGTGCATATAGGGGCCGGTAAAGGCGACGTCCCGCAAGCTGGGGGTCTTGAAGCGACCGATGTCCGCCTTGTTGCGGGTCTGCAGGAAGCGCCCGCGATCTTCCAGCTTGCCACGACCGTAATAAGTGAGCCCCACACTCTCGAACCCGTGCTGACTCAGCAGCGGGCCGGAGTGGCAGTTCATGCAGCGGCCATCGGTGCGGTAGAGGTGCATCCCCCACAGCGCCTTGTCACTGAGTGCCTGACTATCCCCTTTGACGAAGCGCTCAAAATCGCTGTCTCGGCTGATGATGGTGCGCTCGAAGGTGGCGATCGCCTTGGCGATCCGCTCCAGCGTGATACCCTGATCGCCAAAGGCAGTGGCAAAAGCAGCCTGATAGCCGGGGCTGGCCTGCAAACGGGCCAGCAGCTCGTCATGACTCAGCGCCATTTCGATGGGGTTCTGGATCGGGTGAAGCGACTGCTCCTCCAGCGTGGCGACCCGCCCGTCCCAGAACTGGGTCGAGCTGAAGGCGCTGTTGAGGATGGAGGGGGCGTTGCGATTGCCCTTCTGACCCAGATGACCGACCGATACGCTCAGGCCGTCGCTCCACCCCTTTTGCGGATCGTGGCAACTGGCACAGCTGATGTCCCGCCCCTTGGAGAGCTGCTTGTCGAAAAAGAGCTGCTGACCCAGCACCACCTTGGCCCGGCTATAGGGGTTGTCGGCCGGGAAGGGAACCGCCGGCAGCGGCCCCAGCTCCTGCCATTCCACCCCGTCATCCACCCGGGCGGCGGGCCATTGGGCCGATGAACCGCTATATTGGGCGCGCAGGGCCGCCATGTCCGGCTTGCTGCTGTCGCGCACCACGGAGGGGCGCACCGGATAGGGTGCCAACGCATACCAAAGCAGACTCCCCTCCCCCTCATCCAGCCAGATTCGGGTCGCCAGTTGATAGAGACGGGGTTGACCCGCACCATCCTGCAGCCAGATCTGGGTGGGCAGGCCAACAGCAAAGGTATTGGGATAGCGCCATGCCGACTTGTCACTGCTCAGCAATCTCTCGAACTCGGTGAGGGTCGGCAGGCGCCAGTCGCTGCGGCCGCAAGCGGTCAGCCCCGCAGCCAGTTGTGGCTGGCTGGCAACCGCCAACGCACTGGTGTCACTGCCATACAGCCAGTACTGGCTACCCTTGACCCCGCTGACCGTGCGCACATCGTGCAGGCACTGCCAGGGGCCACGCACCACCAGCTGCCCCTGCTCATCGAGGCGCAGCAGATCTGCCGTCTCCGGCTCGTCCGGCTGGCTGGGGTTGGCGGGATAGAGCTGGATACGGGCGGACTGGATCTGGGCGCTGTTGCTGCGCTGATACCAGCTGCGCGCCTGCTTGTCATCGCGCAGGGCCAACAGCATCTGCCAGCTGTCGGCATAGTCGAGCACGGCGCCCGGCTGACGCTGGGCCAGCAGGAAAGCTGCATAATCCTGAAGAGCCGCCTGTTGTTGCAGGCGGATCTCCTCTACCCTGCCCCACTCGGCCTGACTGAGGGAACCATCCCCGCTCTGATCCGCCAGCAGGAAGAGCGCCGTCTCCTCCTCGTTCAACCCCAGCCGCGGCACGCTGTTGCGGCGCGCCAGCGTGATCCCGGCCGAGAGATCCGCCACCCGCACAGATACCGCTCGCAGCAGATAACCCTCGTCACTAGCGAGCAGCTCCAGCGGCTGATCCAGTTGCAGACCTGCTGGCAAAGTGATGCTGACAAGCTGGCCCGGTTCGATGGCCTGCTGCACGCGGATCCCGGTGGCGACCTGTCTCACCTCAAGCTGTGCTCCCGCCCCCAACCGATCGGCCACATTGACCTCAATGGTCAGAGGAACCCGGGTATGAGTTTCCGGCGGTACTATTGGCGGAGTGATGGGCGGTTCGGTCGGCTTGACGACCGGCGGGGTCACCTCGGGTGAGGGGGTCACCGACGTATTGCTGTGATTGTCATTGCATGCGGTCAAAGCCAGCAGGCTGAGCAGTAAAAGGCTGGTTTTCATTCGGTATGGTTGGGTGGTCAGACAAGTGCGCGATTATCCAACTAAACGCCAATCATTATCAATTGCATTCAATTAATATGCTTTTTGACAACAACTTCTTATCAGCAACGCCTTACCACCCGATGAGAGAGGGCAGCCTCTTTGGCTGCCCTCTCTTGCTTCAAACCCGCTTGTCGAAAGCCCGACAATCTTCAGGAGCACTTCTTCAGGCTGATATGCCAGTTGGCACCGGATTGCACCTGATGCTTGGCGGCAAAGCTGTCCATGTTCAGCGCCACTGACACCTGCAGCAGACTGTTGAGGTAGACCAGCGGCTGACCTTCCGGCACATCGCCGAAGCTGCTGACATAAGGGGCCTTGCCGTCATATTTGACTACATCCCCTTCGCGGATCTTGATGCAGGCGTTATCACCCTTGTTGATCCCCACCTTGGTCAGCAGGGCATCGTCGATATTGGTCCAGACGTTGCCGTACTGCACATCGAGGATCGGGATGGTGCCCTTGAGGGTGCCATCCTTCTCGGCGACCGCAGGCTGATAGGGGATCTTCACCACCTCGGCGGGCAGCAGCGGGCCGACCTGCTCATAGCTGATAGCGCCGGAGGCGAGCCGTGCGCCGGTATAGGCATACACATCGCGGCCGTGGAAGGTGTAGGACTTCTCGGAGCCCTTGAGGCGGTTGAGCTTCTCATCGATCTGGCGTACCGCCTCGATGCCGAAGTGTTCGGCCACCAGGGTCAGGGTGCCGTTGTCCGGAGTCACGATGTAGTGGCCGCTCCTGGTCTTGAGGACCACTGACTTGCGCTCGGTGCCGACACCGGGATCAACCACGCTGACAAACACGGTGCCCTTGGGCCAATACTGCAGGGTCTGGTAGAGGCGGTAGGAGGCTTCCCAGATGTTGTAAGCCGGGATCTCGTGGGTCAGGTCATAGAGCGGCAGGGTGCGATCCACCCCGAAGGCAACCCCCTTCATGGCCGACACGGCGCCATCTTTGAGGCCGAAATCGGTCTGGATCACCAGCGCTTCGTTGGCGGCGGCGATGCCGCTTGCCAGCATGAGGGCGAGCGCGATGGCGCGGGGAGCGGTGCGAATATCCATATCTGAACTCCTGAATCATCTGAGGATAACGAAACGGCGACAGCCATTTAGACATCCAGACTGCCACCAATGGATTTTTTTGCAAGGGGTTTGCAACAAAGTGAGGGACGACTCGCAGAAATTGTGCTCGCCAAACGTCGGCGGCGGGGGTATCAAAGGAATGGGAAAACGTTTACAATACAGGAGCTCAGCACCATGACACAACCCGAACCGGAGATGATGACCCTGCTGCTGGAGATTGGTGAACAGAGCAGCCAACTCTGGCTGAGCCAGCCAGATGCGGCCCCGTCACACTACCCGCTGGCCTTTGGCACCCACGCCATCCAGCCCGGGCCGTTTCGCAATGCGCCACCCACCCCGCTCGAACTGGAGCGGGCCATCATGGTGGTGGAGGATGAGCTGATGCGCATCGCCCCGCAGATCCCGCCCGGCTTGCAGCTGACCCTGCGCAGCCAGCCATCACTGGCCGAAGCGCTGGGGGACAACCAGATCGACCGGGATCTGGTGGAGCAAGCCTTTGGCCAGCTGGCCGCCATGGCGGAAGGGGATCCCCTCACCGCCAGCTTGCTGCCCCGCGACGAGCACTTTGCCGCCGTGCTGCTAATCGTCAGGGAGTGGCTGCACCATCTGGCCAGCGAGAGCGTGCTGATCGTGGAGTAGGGATAAATAAGTGATGAGGGCTTCAGCTTCTGGCAAGGTTTGTCGGTGGATCCTGTCGGGATTTCCTTCGCGTATACTTTGCCCGTATGGCGCCCGCGCCCCTATCGGTACTGCACCCAGACATCTATGACCTTATTTTCAGGTAACCCCCCAGCCTTGCGCTGGCCATCGGCGTGTGCTCGCCAGTTCATCGTCAAAGTGGCCGGATTAGCCCTGCTCGCCCTGACCGGGTTGGGCACTGTCTTCTACTACACCTATCTCACTATCCAGCACGACATGGATCTCATCACCGCCAGACAGAAGAACGTGTTCGAGGTCTTCTACCAGCGAGCCAAGATCCTCAAGGTGGAGAACATCACCAGCTATCTGGCACAACACCATCTGCTCGATCAGCCACCGCCCCCGAATAGCGTCGGCAGCGACTATCTCTACGGGTATGACCTCAAAAGCAAATACCGCTTTGCCGATATTCCGCTGCAATACCCGGCCGCCAATCTCCTCAACACCTTCCGCTATGCCCTCTCCTATCCGGAGGTGATCAATATCTACACCATCTGGAATGACTACCGGCTGATCGGCATGGTAGCCGACAACAATGTGCTGCCCGCCAGACTGGCGCCGATCAAGGTGGATCTGATGACCCTGCCCGCCTGGTATCACTACTTCGGTTGCGCCAGCTTTGCCCCCGGACGCCCCTTGTGCAGCGCCGATGAGGCCTTTGTCTCCGATATCGAGATCGACAGCTTCAGCATGCGCAACACCATAGTGATGTACTTCCCCTTCATTCATCAGTCGGGGCGCGGCGGTTACAAATACGGGCTGCTCGGTATCGACATCGCCGTCGATGAAGCATTTAACGATGTGCTGCGACCCTTCGACACCATCAACCCGACCCGCACCAACATATCGTTTGAAGCCGCCGAGCCCTGCCGCCCCAGGCATCTCTGCCTGAGCAAACCCTTTATGCGCACCAAGGCGGGGGATGATCTCTATCTGAAGTGGTCCTACAGCTGGTTTGATTTCGTCAAGCTGGCCCTGCAAAGTGCAGCCTTCAAGGTCTATCTCATCGTGCTGTTGCTGGGCATGGTGGCCTGGAAGCAGATCTACCTGCGGCTGCGCACCCTGGCGCACACCGACCACCTGACCCGGCTGCCACGCCGGGATGTGCTCTGCCATAGCCTGCTCCATGAGCACGACTACCTGATGATCCTGGATATCGACAACTTCAAGTCGATCAACGACACCTATGGCCATGGCGTCGGGGATCTGGCACTGGTCGCCTTTGCCCGCCATCTCAGAAGCAATATCCGCAAGGTGGACAGCGCCATCCGCTGGGGCGGCGAGGAGTTTATCGTGCTGTTCAAGGGGATGGAGGATGACGAGATGATGATCCACTCCGCTGGTCGCCTGCTGGATCGCCCATTGGGTATCCCCGAGCTGCCCACCCCCATCACCTTCTCCGCTGGGGTGATCCGCATTCGCGACTACCTCACCGTCACCGAGGCAGTGCATCTGGCCGACGAGCTGCTCTACCACGTCAAACAGCAGGGCAAGCACAATATCGCCTGCTACGAGGGCAAAAAGATCCGGCTGATCCGCCCGTTGCCAGACGATGCAGAGGCATAGCCGCCTTCTGCCGCTCCCCCTGCTTCTGTTACCATCGCGGCCACGATCACTCATTGCATCGTGGCCGCAGGCCGCGATAACCCCGACTGGTGCCCCTATGTCCACAGCCTCCTTTGCCGAACTGGCCCTCTCCCCCCGCTTGCAGCAGACCCTGATCGAACTGGGCTATGCCGCACCGACCCCCATTCAGGCTCGCGCCATCCCCGTCATTCTGGCAGGGCGGGATCTGATGGCAGGCGCCCAGACCGGCACCGGCAAGACCGCCGCCTTTGTGCTGCCGCTGCTGGAGCAGTTGCTGGCACAGCCGCAAATGGCGTCCCCGCGCCCGATCCGCGCACTGGTGCTGGTGCCGACCCGCGAGCTGGCGGTGCAGGTCGCCGAGAGTGTGGCGCGCTACGGCCAGGGGACAGGTCTCACCAGCACGCTGGTCTACGGCGGGGTGAGTATCGCGGCGCAGGTGGAGGCGCTTCAAGCCGGGGTGGATCTGCTGATCGCTACCCCGGGCCGCCTGCTCGACCATCTGCGTCAGGGGGCATTGAGCCTGGATAGCCTGCGCCATCTGGTGTTTGACGAAGCGGATCGCATGCTCGACATGGGCTTTATGGACGAGATCAAGGCGCTGCTCAAACAGATCCCGGCGGATCGCCAGACCCTGCTCTTCTCCGCCACCTGCGACGACAACCTGTTTGCCTTGAGCAAGGTGCTGCTACGCGACCCCGAGCTGATTGAAGTGGCACCGCGCAACACCACGGCGGCCGAGGTGGAGCAGCGGGTCTACACGGTGGATAGCGATCGCAAGCTGGCGCTGGTCGAACACATGCTGAAAGTGAAAGGGTGGGCACCGGCGCTTATCTTCAGCCGCACCCGCCAAGGTGCTGACAAGCTGGCCCAGCAGCTTGGCAAAGCGGGCATCAATGCGCTGGCCTTCCACGGCGATCTGTCGCAAAGCGCTCGGGAGAAGGTGCTGCTGGAGTTTCGCGCCGGCACCCTGCAAACGCTGGTTGCCACCGACGTGGCGGCCCGCGGCCTCGATATCAACGACCTCAACTACGTGATTAACCTCGAGTTCCCGTTTGTGGCCGAGGACTACGTCCACCGTATCGGTCGCACCGGTCGCGCCGGCAACAAGGGGCTCGCCATTACCCTGTTCAGCCCGGAAGATGCGCCCCTGTTGGAGAAGGTGGAAGCTGTGCTCGACACCCGCCTGCCCCAGCAGTGGTTCCCGGGCTTTGAGCCGGATCTCACCCGCTTCGAGCCCGAACCGCGCCGCAACAGCAAGGCGGCCCAGAAGCAGCGCGCCAGAAAGCAGGCGCTCGCAGGCAACAAGGGTGGCAAGGGCAAGCGTTAAGCCTCCCCTGCGCCGCCAATAAAAAACGCCCGCATGGGCGTTTTTTGTTATCTGACAGGGGCCAGCTCTTGGCAAGTCACCCCCTAGCGGGTCGCCAGCACCAGTGGCAGGGATCGCAAAATTTGCCGCTCCGCCAGGGTCGAGAGAATAAACATCACCATATAGCCGAGCCCTAGCGCCACGATAATCGCCACCACGTTGGCGGTGAACTCGGCCACCAGATAGTAGGCGGCGACCAGCGCCACTATGCCCGCCAGCCGGATCAGCAAGCTCTGGGTAAAGTGACCGTGAGCCTTGATATAGGCGAGCTGATAGCCGTTGAGCATCATAAAGATGAAGAAGATGGAGAAGTGGAACAGCACAGGCACCGCCCCCACGTAGTCAGCGGGGAAGAACAACAGCACCAGCGGCTTGCCCGCCAGCAGCATCAAACCAAAGAAGGCCAGACTGACGATGGCGGAGAGACGGAAGATCCAGCGGCGAATAAGCCTTATCTGGCGGTGATCGCCATTGCGCAGATTGACCGCCAGCTCAGGCAGCACAAAGCGGTAGATGGGGAAGACAAACAAGGTGGTCATATAGGTAAAGATGGGACGCACCACCACCTGAAAATCCCCCAGCTCGTCGATGCTGAAGTGGCGGATGGTGAGCAGCACAGTGATATAGATCATCAGGATGCTGGCTCCCGCCTCCAGGGATGCGGTAAAGCTCTTCTTCACATAGCTCACCATCTCGGGGCCGAGCGCCACCTTGGCCAGCGGCTTGGTGGCGATAGCCCGACGCCGCGAAACATACATATGACCGGCGATGGCGAGCGACGAGAAGGTCAGCCCGTAGAAGAGCGAAGCGAGCGCATCCATCCCGAGCCCAAAGTAGCAGGCCATAAACAGCAGACCGTTGGCCAGCGGCTCCAGCCAGGTGACCCGGTTGGAGAGCTCATACATCCGGTACATGGCCACCAGATTGGTGAAGTAGACCTTGAGCCCCAGCCCGAAGATGACCCCCACCAGTTGCAGATACTCCACCCGGATATGGAGCCCGTGCTTGATATAGGGGATCACCGCCCCCCAGGTGAGCAGCACAATGCCGATGAGGAAGTAGCGAAAGATATTGATGATGTCCCGATCGTTCTTGGTCTGGGAGTAGCTCACCACCATGGAGGAGCGAAACCCTGTCATCAGGATAAAGGAGAGGGAGATCAAATCCACCACACTGTTGAACAGCGCCAGCTCCCCCTTGGCGACCCACTGCGCCAGCCACACCTTGAAGGCGAAGCCGATAACGATGCTGACCAGCGAGGCCCACATCCCGGTGATAAAGGCCTGCTTGAGGCGGGCGAGAGAGGCATATTGCATAACGAAAATGGATAACTTTCAGGGAAAAGAGAGAGGGCCATCTTATGAAAGCCTCCCTCCCTTGAACAGCGTTAATGCCACGCACTCACAGCCACCCAAAAAAACCGCAAACGCAAAACCCCCGCTTATTTCCTGAAAGCGGGCGTTTTTTGGTGTGCCGTTATGGCTGCTGATTGCAGCAATGGCACGGCTTGCTGCCAATCTGTCGCGCAGCCGTTATGACTGCGGCGCCGCCTTGATCAGCGCCTCGTAGTGATCAATCAGCTCGGGGCCGTGCAGCGGCGAGTCGTGACCGCCAATCACCGTCTTGATCGGCAGCTTCATCGCCTTGAGCCGCTCGATGGTCTGCGGATAGGCCTTCACATTGGCAAAGCTCAGGTTGCCCAGCTTCTCCTTGAGGATGCAGTTGCCATAGAGCACCTGCTCGTCGGGGAAGTAGACAAAGATGCCGTCCGGCGTATGGGCCGGGCCCGCGTAGAAGGCGCGCACCTTGCCCTCTTGCAGGGTGAAGTCACCATCGTGCACCACGTTGGGCAGCACCAGCGGCAGATCCGGATAGTCCGGCAGCCCCTTGCGGGTAAAGGCGACAATCTCGGCCCAGTCGCTCTTCATCAGATCCCGGGTCTGGCGCGTCGCCACCACCTTGGCCCCGATGGACTTCCAGTAGGCGTTACCGCCCGCCCGATCGGTGTGGTAGTTGGTGTTGATCACCTCCAGCACCGGCTTGCTGCTGACCCGTTTGATCAGCTTGTGCAGCTCGCGGGCGGTATCCGGCGTCCAGGTCGCCCCCACCACAGTCACCCCCTTGGCCCCGAAATAGACCATGGAGTTTTCCTTTACGTAGTAGTTATCTTCAACCACGTAAACAGGGCCGCTCACCTGCTTGAGGGAGATCCCCGCCGCCCGCACGCTGCCACCCCAGAAACTCGCCATCAGCACCACGGCCCCAGCCAATGTGCACTTTATCCAACCTTTCATCATCTTGCTCCCTCGAACCAACCACCCCCTCGCCACCCCTGTGGCAAGCCGGGCCTTTTAAGCAGTGGGCAGAAGATACGGGGGATTTGTGAGGGGAAAATGAGGTTGTGTGAAGTCTGGGTGAAGTCAGGGGGAAGTCAGAAAAAATCAGGGGAAATCGGCGGCGATCCACGACCAATATTGCAATTGACTGTATCGGGTGTGGAACGAGGTAAATGGTCAAAACATGTAATAATCGCCTTGATGTAGTTTACAGAGTGACGTTTGCCCATAAAACAAACCACACACTTTGCAACAATGAGAGCACGAAATACCTACAAGTCACTACACGCAAGATACAAAACCATCTTATTAATTCATACTCTGTGATTCACATGGGTATCAATCCTCATTTAATAATATTATCATCAACACATTACCCCTTACTATTGAGTGTTACATGATCTTTTCACTTTTTTTAAGAAACTATAAAACTTATAGAGGATGGAATTTCATCCCAGTTTCAAATGGTGAGCATTTCTCTGCTTTGGTAGGTGAGAATGGCGTAGGCAAGAGCTCTATTCTAGAGGCACTAGATGTTTATTTTAATAGTCCAAACTCCGACTGGAACTACAATCACAGCGTAGCAAAAAGTGGTTTCAGCTCTACAGAACCAACGATATGCCCTATTTTCATAGTGCCAAAATCATACATAAATAAATCTAGAAATATTTATAAATGGCTTGAAGTTGTCAGTCAAATAACATGGCAATTGGAATTTCAACAATTTAACTCCTCACATATAAGCATTGCTAACGAATTTATTAAGCAGCTTGACCGCTTTAAAGCTGAGAATAAAAATCACGAAAAGACATTTTTTATCTTCCCACTTGCGGTAGAAAAGAAAAGTCAACGAGAAACAAAATTTTCACTATCCATATTTCATGGTGTCTCAGAATACAAAGATGATTTATTTGAACAATTTGAAATAGAACTAGATGATTTTATTGAGGAGGCTAGGGAACTTGTTTTAGAACTTTTCGAGTACATATATATACCTTCTGAAATTGATTTTGAACACTATACAAAAATAGAAAGTAATACGACTCAGTCCCTAATGGGCACCACTGTAGACGAGATTGTAAGAAAGGCAGTGGACGAGAAACTGATAAAAGAAATAAATACAAATCTAGACAACTTCATTGGTGAAGTAAGTAACTACCTGGGTACATACGAATACAAAAAGCCGGCTAAAAAACAAACCTTGTTCAATTTGACCCATCTATCATCCAAAATAATTGAAACCTACTTTGAATCCAAGGTGTTGAACTTAAAGTCAACAGGTGAATCGACACCTATTTTTCACTGTAGTTCAGGTGAAAAACGCAAAGCTATTATAGATTTAGCAAGTGCATTTATTATAAAGTCTACAGATAGACGTAGACATGTCATTTTAGCTATTGATGAACCAGAGATATCACTTCATACGTCATCTTGCTTCTCCCAATTCGAAAAGCTACGGCACATTTCATCTGGTGGAGTACAAACCCTTATTGCTACCCATTGGTATGGATTTATGTCTGCTGTTCCTGCTGGAGCGGCGATATACATAGCCGAACAGGAGAATGATAAAAAAGCATACTTAATTGATCTATCTAGATTTAGAGAAGATATAAAACATATAAAGGAAGAGTCGCAAGGAAAGCAGCCTGCAAGCATTGAACTGAAAAACATTAATGATCTTGTTCAGTCCATTATTGCATCAGTCACATCTGAAGAGCGCGGATGGATTATATGTGAAGGAAGTTCAGACAAAAGATACATTGAACACTGGATAGGAAAGGAACCTAATATAAACGTCATATCCATAGGTGGTTCAAAGTATGTAAAAAAGCTATATGAATACTTTCATTTGGCTCTTGAAGAGGATCGACAAGAAATAAAGGGCAAGATATTTTGCTTATTAGACACTGATAAGCAATATGAAAAATACATTTCTAAAACATCGATTAAACAAATAGCAATTAAACGCCTGCATAATTGTACAGCGAAGAATGAAACCACATTGAAAAGCACTAACGACAATAAATTTTTCCCTCCAACTGAGATTGAAGATTGCTTAGATGCTAAAAAATTCATAGAAACATTTTCATTCTTTTCAAATGCACTAGAAAATGTGGAATTTAAAGAGCTATCAAAAAAAATGAAAGTACACATAGCTAATTCACCATCAGGTCTATCTCTAAACCTTGGCCATATAGAACAAACTCAACTCGAAAGTTTTTTTGACACTGCAGGTATGAAAACGAACTTCTCCAAGAAATATTGTGAGCTAGACACGGTAAAAAATGTGCCTAACTGGATAAATCAGATTAAAGAATTTCTCGCAAACAAATAGTTCTTCAGTCCATGAACTGAAACTAAACAGAATTACTTCATAGAACCGTAAATAATGAAAAACCACCTGCATAGCAGGTGGCTTTTCATTATTTAAGAATCCACCTGATAGATTTAACTGTATGTACAGATCTAGTTATCACCCCAACGGCGGCGTCCGCAGCGGCACCATTAGCTTGCTGCCGGTGGACTCAACGCCGAGGCAACACAGCAAACTGTTCCCCTCACACACACGCCAGCGCAGACCAACCCCAAACTAAAATAGTGCAACCATGGCTAATAAACGCCGTTTTCACTGACGGGTATGATGCAGGCCAGATGTATCGCTTGTTAGTGAGATAAGGAACCAAGGTCATGGCTATTCATGGAGCTACCCCGGTGATGTTGAAGGCTATCGACAGCCTGCAGCTCGCCAGCGTCAATCCCGGCAGCAATCAGAAGCTTGCCCTTCATCTGGGTGAAGGCAAGGAGTACACCATTCATATCGGCAAGAGTGGGGATGTCTCCGTACAACGGGACCTGGCCCATTTAAGCACGCTGGGCCGAATCAAAAATGCGGTGGTCGATTTCTTTAGCCGCGCCGCCACCAAGGGGGAGAGTGCGCTCACCACCCGGGCCACTCAAATTCAGTCCGAGGTGCAGCGGCAACTGACCGAACTTGGCCAAGCCAAGAAGATTGTGCAGCAAGCCTTTAACCAGCCCGTCAGCGAGTTCAAGAACGAGGCCCAATATCTGAAGCCGGGTAGCGACCCCAAAACGGCGACCATGGCCGATATCACAGATGCCAACAAGAAGCGCCTCGGTCTGGAGACGCTGGAGAAGGACTCACTAAGCTTTGTGCAGCAGCACTTCTCCAGCTTTATCAACGGTAAAGATGCCATCTTCAGCATGCTGAGCAGTCGGGTGATCGAGCGGACGATCGCCCTGCACGAGTCACTCTCGGGTGAGGCACTCAGTTCGGCGTTGAATACCCTGGGCCATGAATCGGAGGCGTTCAACGCCAAGGTCAATGCCGAGTTCAATCGCAGCTTCGTCCAGCTGTTTGAGCAAAGAGCCAACGCCGAGCTGGACGCCCTGACCGAGGCAAACACCCGCGCCAACAAGACCTCACCGCTGGTCGAAGAGCGCACTGGCTCATCGGATGGGGAGAGCGTCGCCGCCAAGATGAAGAAAAGCGTGCGCTTTAACGACAATCCGGTGAGCGATGTCCGGATGTTCGAGCTGGAAGAGGGCCGAGCACTCAATATCAAGGTGTAACCCTTGCCATGAATATGGATGACGGCCCGGCCCGCTCGGTGGCGGGCCGTCTCTTGGTGATCGTGCCCTGCCCCTTCGAAGACGACCGGGCAACCGGACTGGAGTGTTGTGTTGGATATCTATCAGAAAATCGTGGCCGAGCTGTCGGTCGAACCGCTGGCCTTCGATGAAAACGGCGTCTGCACGTTCGAGATCCAGCGAACAGCAGAGGAAGCGAGCGCCCCCTTTGTGGTCAATATCGTGGCTCAGCCCGACGAAATGGCGCTGGTGCTCTCGGTGACCACGGCGAGCGATCTTCCCGCGCGCCTGTCTCGCGAATTGTTCCTGCGTTTTGGCGAGCATGCCCTCGCCCCCTTGCGCCATGGCTACGGAGTCGGCATCTATCCCGGCACCGAGCGGGTATCGTTTTTCTCCCGGATAGCGCTGGGGAGCTATCGTCCGCAGCAGATCAGGGAAAGCCTCGCCGATCTGCTGGAGAAGGCCCACGAGTGGGAGGCCAGCTTGTCCCAAGATGAGCAGACCCCGCCTGTGACAAAAAGCGAAATGGGTGCGGGCCAGAACATCCGGGTGTGATAGCCAAAGCCAGAAAATGGACGAAAAAGAGGGAGGCATGATGCCTCCCTCTCTCTTTGTGCCTGACCTAACAACAATCAGGCCAGCTGATCAAGCCAGCGGTGGCGTCCGCGGCGGCACCATACGCTTGCTGCCGGTGGACTCGAAGGCCGAAGCAAAGCGCAGCAGGTTGTTGTCGTCATAGGCGCGACCGGCGAAGGTCAGGCCCACCGGCATACCGATATCGGCCATCACCCCCATGGGGACGGTGACGGTCGGCACGCCGAGGTGGCGAATGGCGAGGTTGCCGTTGGCAACCCAGATGCCGTTGCTCCAGGCGATATCGGCGGAGGCCGGATTCACATCCGCATCAGCCGGGGCGACGTCGGCGACGGTGGGGAACAGCACAGCGTCGAGCTGGAGCCCGTCCATCCAGTCTTCCAGATCCAGCTTGCGGGTCTTCTCCAGACCACGCAGGCCGTCCGGCACTGTGGCGATCTCGTCCCAGGATTTCAGGCCGCGCTTGGCCATATTGACGTACTCGTCCATGCCCGCAGCCAGATCGCCCTCGCGATTCGGCAGGGTGCCCGGATCGTGGGGGAAGATCTTCGGCCCATCGACATCCTCAAGCTTGTTCAACTTGGGATCGCCGTTGGCGCGCAGGAAGTCGTCGAACGCCCAGCCGGAGAGTTCCCACAGCTCGTCGTTGAGAAACTCCGGGCTCACGATGCCGCGATTGAACACGGTCGGAGCGCCGGGTCGGTCCCCTTCGCAGTTGGAGACCAGCGGGAAGTCCACTTCGATGACTTCGGCGCCAGCAGCTTCCAGCGCCTGACGGGCCTGCTCCCACAGGGCAATCACGGTCTCGCGGGTATGAATACGCTGACCGGTCGGGCCGCCGATACCGGGGTTTTCGCTGGTGCCGGCCAGTTCATCCTTGTTGATAAACATGCGCGGCACGCCGAGGCGCTTGCCCTTGAGGGCATCGGCCTTGGCAGCCAGATCCAGATAGGAAGCCGGACGCACTTCGGAGGCCTTGGGCAGTTGCACCCAGGGCTGCATGCGCCACAGATCGCCACGGGTGTCGGCATCGTCAGCCACTACCACATCCAGCACTTCCAGCAGATCATTCATGGTGCGGGCATAGGGCACCACCACATCCATGGTCGGAGTCAGCGGCCAGTTGCCACGCACCGAGATGACGCCACGGGACGGGGTGTAGGCACACAGGCCGTTGTTGGAAGCCGGGCCACGGCCGCTCGACCAGGTCTCTTCCGCCAGACCAAAGGCAGAGAAGCTGGCGGCGGTGGCGGTACCGGCGCCGTTGGAGGAGCCGGAGGCAAACGGCGCGGTCAGGTAGTCGGCGTTGTAGGGGCTCTCGGCACGGCCATAGACGCCGCGCTGCATGCCGCCATTGGCCATCGGCGGCATATTGGTTTTGCCAAGGCAGATGGCACCGGCGGCGCGCAGGCGTTCTACGGTAAAGGCATCGCGCTGGGCCACCAGATCCTTGAAGGCCGGGCTGCCGGAGGCGGCAGTCAGCCCCTTGACCAGATAGCTGTCTTTGGCGGTGTAGGGGATGCCGTCGAGCGGGCTCAGGGTCTCGCCACGGGCGCGGCGGGCATCGGAAGCTTCGGCTTCTTTCAGCGCATCGGGATTGGCGACCACCACGGCGTTGAGTTTGGTGGCAGTCTCGGGGCCGTTGTAAGCCTCGATCCGGGCCAGATAGGCCTTGACCAGTTCTACCGCTGTGGTGCGGCCTGATTCGAGCGTGGCACGCAGCTCGGCAATGGAAACCTCGGTCACTTCGATCATGGGGATCTCCTGTAAAAGGGTGACTGTTTGTCATGATGATCGCCGCATCAGCGCCGACGCTCATCACACCATCAAGAGATAAAACCCCACGGCGTGGGGTTTTGAATACCAGCTGGAACCGGTTTACGACCCGTCGCGAGAGGCCGTCAGCAAGGTGAAGAGCAGCGCAGGAACCGGAGTGTATGTGAATACATGAGGATTCCGAGCAGCACATGAGCCTTGATCACGGCTTCGCAGCAGGATCGTCATCCGGTTCTTATTTGCCGGAGGGGATCTGCTGGGTAATGCAGTGGATATTGCCACCGCCCAGCAGGATCTCGCGGGCCGGTACGCCGACCACGGTGTGATCCGGGAAGATCTCTTCCAGAATGCGCTGGGCTTCGCCATCGGTGGCGGCATCCAGCAGCGGATAGACGATGCGATCGTTGGTGATGAGGAAGTTCACATAGGAACCGGCCAGACGGCCTTCTGCCTCGCGCGGCACACCGCTGCCGCTCTCGACGCCTGCAGATTCTTCCTCGGTGCAGTAGAGCGGGCCCGGCTGGGGCAGCTTCCACACTTTCAGCTTGCGACCCTTGGCGTCGACCGCCGCTTCCAGCACCTTGAGGGCGGCTACGGAGCGGGCGTACTGGGGATCGTTCTGATCGTCAGTCCAGTGCAGGGCCACTTCACCCGGACGGACGAAGCAACACATGTTATCGATGTGGCCGTCGGTTTCGTCCATGTAGACGCCTTCGTCCAGCCAGATAAAGCTGGTGACGCCCAGATAGTCGCGCAGGTGAGCTTCGATCTGCTCTTTGGTCAGGTGCGGGTTGCGGTTTTCGTTGAGCAGGCACTCGGCGGTGGTCAGGCAGGTACCTTCGCCATCGACGTGGATAGAGCCCCCTTCCAGAATGAGCGGCGCATCGTAACGAGCCATGCCGTGCTGGGCCAGCATCTGGGCAGCGACCTCTTCATCCTGATTCCACGGGTAGTAGAGACCGCCCTTGTGACCGCCCCAGGCGTTGAAGCCCCAATCCACCCCGCGGCACTCGCCGGCCGCGTTGGTGACGATGGTCGGGCCGGTATCGCGAGCCCAGCAGTCATCGCTATCCATTTCAACCAGAGTGACGTGGGCGGGCATAATGGCGCGGGCCTGCTCCATAAACTGGGCCGGTACCCCCATAAAGACCGGAGTCGCACCACCGATGGCATCGGCCACCTTGGCGAAGGTCTCTTGCGCGAAGCGACCGGCTACGCGCCAGTTGTCCGGGCGAAACGGCCAGATCATCCAGACGGCCTGCTGGTGCGCCCACTCGGCGGGCATGGTGAAGCCGTCGGCGGCCGGCGTGGAGTTAATGGTCTTGATGCTCATCGCAAGGCTCCTTGCATGGATTGAGGCCCCCGTTTACGCCCGATGCGGCGCGGGAACCCGGAAAAATAACAGTGGGTCGCAGATTAAGACGTTGCGCCCCCATCCATCAAATGAATAGGATGGATTGTCCCATAAACACGGCGAATAATCCCCCCCATGAAACTGCACCAACTCGACCTCAATCTGCTGCTCGCGTTTGACGCCCTGATGACGCAAGGGAGCGTTACCCGCGCCGCCGAGGCGCTCTTTATCAGCCAGCCTGCCATGAGCCACTCCCTAAACCGGCTGCGCACCTTTCTCGGCGACCCGCTTTTGGTGCGCACCCCGCAGGGGATGCTGCCAACCCCGCGCGCCCAGCGGTTGCATCTCGGGGTGCAGCAGGCACTGCGGCTGCTGGAGCAGCAGCTAACCGAGGAAGAAGAGTTCGAGCCGAGCCAGTCGAAGCGGCGCTTCGTGCTCTGCACCACAGATTACGTGGAGTGCGTGCTGATCCCGCCGCTGATCCAGCGGCTCAGACGGCTAGCGCCGGGGGTCACCATCGAGATCCGCATCCTGCGCGACACCCTGCCCGAAGCCGAGCTGGCGAGCGGCGAGATCGATCTGGTGCTGGGCTTTGACGAGTACATGCAGGTGCCGGGGTATCTGGGCAAGGAGACCTGGCTCACCGAGCCGCTGGCCGGGCTGGTGCGCGCCGACCTGCCCATTGCCAAATCGGCCCCCGCCGGCGCCGAGGATGACCCCTCCCAATGGATGGAGCGCATCACCTTGCAGCAGCTCATCGCCATGCCCCACGTGTTCCACTCGCCCCTTGGCACCTCGGAGGCGAGCCTCGACCGCTATCTGAAGAGTCAGGGCTTTAGCCGCACCATCTCGGTCAACAGCCAGAGCTATATGTCCGCCGCCGCCATCGTCAGCCAGAGCGATCACCTCTTGGTACTGCCCAGCATGGTAGCCGAGCTGCTCGCCACCCACTGGCCGCTGAAAAGCCTGCCGCTGCCCGAAGACGTGCCGGATTATCACCTCAACTGCGTCTGGCACCCCGTGCATGCCCAGCAACCCGCGCTGGTATGGCTGAAAGATTTGATGAAAGAGCTGGTGGGACCGAGGTAAGACCGCGGCGTCTGGCATACCCCATCGGCGCATACGCAACAACCGGCGCAGGTGTGGCTCAAGGATTTGATGAAGGAGCTTGTTGGCCGACCATGATGCCCAAACCGAACCTCGATCAATTCCCTCTCCCTTTGGGAGAGGGTTAGGGTGAGGGCTGCTCCTGCTCCCTCCCCCTCATCCCCAGCCCTTCTCCCGCAAGGGGAGAAGGGAGCCGTTACGCTACAACTTGCAGCATCGTAGTCAGCCAGGCGATTCCCAATACATTCAAAAAGTTACCGTCATCTTCGTATTACCCAATCCCGATAGCTCCTCGAGCTGTTCCCTCTCCCATTGGGAGAGGGTTAGGGTGAGGGGGCTTCTTTCCCCTCATCCCCAACCCTTTTCCCGCAAGGGGAGAAGGGAGCCGTTACGCTACAACTTGCAGCATCGCAGCCAGCCAGGCGATTCCCAATACATTCGAACAGTTATCGCCATCTGCTATCACCCAATCCAGCTTCCCCTACTCGAATCCGACAATGAATACAGTGATGATCAGCCCAATCCCAACCACAACTCGATCTGTTCCCTCTCCCTCCGGGAGAGGGCTAGGGTGAGGGGACGCAATACCCAACCGGTAAACAGATGGGAAGCTGGCTATATCTATAGGGCGATACGGAGCAGGGGCAATTTATGGAGAGTAACCACTTTGCCAAGCGACTGAGACGGGATGCCACGCAGGCAGAGCAGATACTGTGGCAACAGCTGCGCAATCGCCGTCTGGCTGGGTTGAAATTTCGCCGCCAAATGCCCATCGGCCCCTATGTGGTGGACTTCATCTGCCTTGAACAGGGATTGATCATCGAAGTGGATGGTTCGCAACACGGAACACAAGCGAACCAGATGCATGACGAGGCTCGGACAGCCTATCTCAATCAGCAGGGATTTCGGGTGATCCGAGTGTGGAATAACGATGTACTGGGCAGGCTCAACTCTGTGCTGGATTTTATCCTGTTCTTGTTACGCCAATCCGATTGACCCCTTCCCCTCAATTCAAAAAGCAAAAACGGAGAAGGGGAAACCTAACTTACGCCCGCAGGGCCCGCATCAGCTGGGCGACTACGTCGTCGAGTAGGGGGCGATCGGGGCGGCACTGGGCGAAGGTGACCAACCCTTGCAGGTTGATCAGCAGCAGGGCGGTGAGGGTGTGGATATTGCTATCCGGGGCCAGCTCGCCCTTGGCCTGCGCCTGTGTCAGCAACTCGGCCAGATCCTGCTCCAGCTCGCCATAGATCCCCTTGACCCGCTGGGTCAGCTCCTCATCCTGCTCGCTCAGCTCCATCATGGTGCGGGTCACCAGACAGGAGCCGCAGAGCGCCTCACCCACAATCCGGTCGAGATAGGCCGCAAGGCCCGCCAGCGGGCTCGGGTTGTCGAGCAGGGAGCGGCGCAGGGTGCGTTTGCCCTCGACATAGTGATCCACCGCAGCCAGCAGCAGGCCGCGCTTGTTGCCAAAGGCGCCGTAAATGCTGCCCGGGTGCAGGCCGGTAGCGGCCACCAGCTCCTGCATGGTGGTCTTGGCATATCCCTTGGCGCGAAACGCTTCCATGGCATTTCGCAGTACCTCGTCCCGATCAAACTCGGCTATGCGCATGGTTCCTCCCGTGGGAAATGGTTCACCGGCAAGGGGCAACAGGGCCCGCCGATAAAGAGTGGCTGGAAAGGGCGGCAAGTTTACCCCAGCCGCCCGCTCGGGCCAACCTTCTTGAACGCGCATTCAAAAAAAGCTTGCGCCCGGCGCAAAAAACGTCTTGAATGCACGTTCAAGAATAACCCGTTCAGGACAACCTATCATGAATACCCTGTTTCAGCCGTATCGACTCAATGACACTCTGACCCTGGCCAACCGTTTCATGATGGCCCCGCTCACCCGCTGCATGGCAGGCCCTGGTCTGGTGCCGACCGAGCAGATGGCTACCTATTACGGTCGCCGCGCCGACATCGGCCTGATTGTTTCAGAGGCCGTCATCATCCGCCCCGACGCGCAGGGCTACCCCAATACCCCAGGCCTCTTCACCCAGGCGCAGATCGATGGCTGGAAGAGAGTGACCAGCGCCGTGCACGCCAAGGGCGGCAAGATCTTCGCCCAGCTGTGGCACGTCGGCCGCCTCTCCCACCCCTTCTTCCATCAGGCTGAAGTGTTGGCCCCCTCTGCCGTGGCGCACGAGGGCACAGTGCCCCGCATGCGCGCGCTGACCTATCAGGTGCCGCGCGCCCTGACCGAGGCGGAAATCGCCCAGCTGGTACAGGATTACGCCCAGGCCGCTGCCAACGCCATCGAGGCGGGCTTTGACGGGGTAGAGATCCACGGTGCCAACGGCTACCTGATCGACCAGTTCCTGCACCACTCCACCAACCTGCGCACTGACAACTACGGTGGCTGCCCGGAAAATATGAGCCGCTTCGCGCTGGAAGTGGTCGATGCCATCAGCGCCCACATCGGTGGTGATCGGGTAGGTATTCGCCTCTCCCCGGGTGCCTATGTCCATCTGGCGGGCAGCCCGGAAGATCGCGCCGTGTTCGACTACCTGCTGGGCAAGCTCAACGACCGCCCGCTGGCCTATATCCACCTCGGCATCTTCGATGACAACCTCACCTTCGATTATCTGGGTGGCCGTGCCTCCGACTATCTGCGCGCCCACTACAAGGGCAATCTGGTCGGGGTGGGCAACTACGACGCCGAGCGCGCCGCTGCGGCCATCGAGGCCAACCGCTTCGATCTGGTGGCTATCGGTCGTCCACTTATCGCCAACCCGGACTACCTCACCAAGGTGAAGAAGGGCGAAGCGCTGGTGCCCTACGCCGACACCATGCTGGCCGAGCTGGTATAACCGCGAAGCCATCACCAGACGACAGGCAATAAAAAACGAGGGGAGCTGTTGCTCCCCTCGTGCTATCTGGCTGATGCGCTGATCAGTTGGTGCGGGCTTAATTGGTGCAGATGCTTAATTGGTACGAAATAGCGCCTCGATGGAGAGCCCCTGGCTCAGCAGGATCTCCCGCAGACGGCGCAGCCCCTCCACCTGGATCTGGCGCACCCGCTCGCGGGTCAGGCCAATCTCGGCCCCCACATCCTCGAGGGTAGCCGGCTCATAACCCAGCAGACCAAAACGACGGGCCAGCACTTCCCGCTGCTTGGGGTTGAGCTCCTCCAGCCAGTGGACAATGCTGCTGCGCATATCATCTTCCTGTGACTCCAGCTCAGGCCCCATGCCTCGCTCGTCGGAGAGCACATCCAGCAACGCCTTGTCGCGATCGCCGCCTATGGGAGTGTCCACCGAGGTGATCTTCTCGTTGAGCTTGAGCATGCGGTTCACGTCATCCACCGAACGATCCAGCGCGAAGGCGATATCCTCGGCGGTCGGTTCATGATCGAGACGGTGAGAGAGTTCGCGCGCGGTGCGCAGGTAAACGTTTAACTCTTTGACCACATGAATGGGCAGACGGATGGTGCGGGTCTGGTTCATGATGGCCCGCTCGATGGTCTGGCGGATCCACCAGGTGGCATAGGTAGAGAAACGGAAGCCGCGCTCGGGGTCAAACTTCTCGACCGCGCGGATAAGACCGAGGTTGCCCTCTTCGATAAGATCCAGCAGCACCAGGCCGCGGTTGTTGTAACGACGGGCGATTTTCACCACCAGTCGCAGGTTGGACTCGATCATGCGCTTGCGGGCGGCTTTGTCACCGCGCAAGGCACGACGGGCGTAGTAGACTTCCTCTTCGGCAGTGAGAAGCGGGGAGAAACCTATCTCCCCCAGATAGAGTTGCGTGGCATCCATCACCTTGTTCAGCTCAGGTGCCAGCAACTCATCGGAGATAATATCTTCCGCCTCGGCGGCTACCTCCTGCAACTCTTCTACTTCATGAGATTCGGGTTCAGCGTCAAACTCTAACTCTGCATCCTGCATTACCAGTTGTTCTTGGCTCATGGTGTGTCTCCCTGACGTTACCAGAGTAAGACGGTCTCTCTGGGGTTAACGCTTTGGCAAATAGCTCATCGGATTGATCGACTTGCCTCTGTACCGGATCTCGAAATGCAATCGCACATCCGGCGCGTCCGTGCTACCCATGTTGGCAATGACCGAGCCCCCCTTGACGCTGTCCCCTTCCTTCACCCGCAACTCGTCGTTGTGTGCGTAAGCGGAGAGATAGTCATCATCATGCTTGAGGATAATCAGCTTGCCGTACCCCCTTAAAGCACTGCCAGCGTATACCACTTTACCGCTGCTGGCGGCGTAGACGGGTTGCCCCTTCTGGCCGGCTATGTCGATCCCCTTGTTACCCTGTTCTGCAACAGAGAACCCCTCGACAATCCGGCCTTTTGCGGGCCAGTGCCAAGCAAGTCTCGACTGGGAGTTGTTTGTTTTTTGTTCTTTGACCTGAGCGTATTCCTTCGGTGCTGCCGGAGCAACGGATTTCTGAGAGATGAACGGCGTGGTCGGACCAGATCCACTCGGCTCGGCCAACGGACGCGGACCGCTGCTGGGACGGCTCACGGCCACCGGCGTCACGGTTGCCGGACGAGTCGCAGCCACCATCTGGGTCGAACCGCCGCCTGCGGTCTGGACATTGAGCACCTGACCCGGTTGCAGCGCATAGGGGGCGCTCAGGTTGTTGCTCTGGGCCAGCGCCTGCGGCGTCATGCCGAACTGGCGGCCAATGCTGCTCAGGGTATCGCCGCGGCGCACCTCATAGGTACCGGCACTGCGGCTGCTGCCAACACTGGCGCTGGAACCATCGAGCCGCAGTCGCTGCCCCGGATAGATGTTGTAGGGCGGGCTGATGTTGTTGAGGCTGGCCAGCGACGGCACGTCGTTGCCGGAGTTGAAGGCGATGGAGTAGAGGGTATCGCCCCGCTTCACCACATAGCTGCCGCCCTGAATGGGGGCGCTGACCTGGGCACCGCTTTGGCGAGCCGGAATGGTCGAGACAAACTGCCCCTCATCAACACCATCTACCGGAGCTGCATTTTTACTGGAGGAGCAGGCAAGCAGCAGCCATGACAACACCACGACACTGCTTCCTTGCCAAATACGCGAACGCATAATGGATCCTTAACGACTAAACCAGAAATAGGCCACCACGGCCAGACCAATACAGAGCCAACCGAGCACATCTACGTAGTGCATCAGTTTGCGTTCCATCTTCTCGCCACCCCAGCGCATCAGGCCCGCAACCAGGAAAAAGCGCATGCCACGACCGATGAGGGAGGTGATGATGAAGGGCAGCAGAGCCATTTGCAACAACCCTGCCGTCACGGTAAACACCTTGTAGGGGATAGGGGTGAAGCTGGCAATGAAAATGACCCAGATCCCCCACTGCTCAAACCAGTTGCGAGCAATCTCGATCTTGTCCTGATAGCCCACAGACTCCACCAGTGGCAGCACGACCGGATCCCACAGGGCATAGCCAAGGGCATAGCCAAACAGGGCGCCCAACACAGAGAAGAGGGTAGCCAGCGTGGCGTAGTGCCACGCCTTGTGGGGCTTGGCGAGCGCCATCGGCGCCAGCATCACATCCACCGGGATCGGCCAGAACACCGACTCGATGAAAGCGGTGATGGAGAGATACCAGGGGGCATGCTTGTGGCGAGCCCACTGCATCACCAGTACGTACAAACGGGAAAACAACTTCACTCAACATCTCCGTCAATCAGGGGAACAAAACGTACCGGCTCCAGAATACGGCTGGTCAGCTGGGATCCGGATCGTTCGATCAGCTGCAGGGTCTGCTGGCTGTCACCCACGGGCAACACCAGTCGACCCCCTTCGGCCAGCTGATCGGTCAGTGCCGTCGGGATCTCGCTCGCCGCGGCCGTCACCAGAATGGCGTCATAAGGCCCCTTGTTGGGCCACCCCAGCCAGCCGTTGCCGTGCTTGGCCGAGACATTGTGCAGATCGAGCTGGCGCAGTCGGCGTCTGGCCTGGAACTGCAGCGACTTGATCCGCTCCACGGTATACACATGCTCCACCAGATGGGCGAGGATCGCCGTCTGGTAGCCCGAGCCAGTGCCAATCTCCAACACATGGGCCGGATTGTTTTGCATCAGCAACTCGGTCATTCGCGCCACCATATAGGGCTGCGAAATGGTCTGGCCGTGGCCAATGGGCAGGGCGGTGTTGTCCCACGCCTTGTGCGCCATGGCCTC
Organism: Aeromonas sp. 61P; assembly: GCF_051919545.1. Taxonomy (NCBI): domain Bacteria; kingdom Pseudomonadati; phylum Pseudomonadota; class Gammaproteobacteria; order Aeromonadales; family Aeromonadaceae; genus Aeromonas; species Aeromonas sp. 61P. The sequence goes on along the minus strand of NZ_JBQBEL010000001.1, from coordinate 1,627,355 downwards.
GTCCACGAACAACTGGCGCGGCACTTTCGCGATGGTCGCCAGCACGCGAAAATCGCGAATATCCTGCGCAATGAGCTGATTTAACAGGCGCTGTACTATCACACCACCCTCATCCCTGCAGATCTAACCAGGCCCCCAGACCGGCGAGACTGTCATAGGCAGTCATATCGATGGTCAGGGGGGTAATCGAGACATAGCCCTGCTCGATGGCAGCAAAATCGGTGCCTTCACCGGCATCCTGCTGGCTACCGGGGGGGCCGATCCAGTAGATGGGCTGGCCACGGGGATCCTCGGTGCAGATCACCGACTCCGCCCGGTGGCGGTTGCCAAGGCGGGTGGTCTTGATCCCCTTGATCTGCTGGAGGGGCAAGTCCGGCACGTTGACGTTGAGGATCTGATCGGCAGGCAGGGGGTGTTTCATCAGCCCCTTCACCAGCAGGGCCGCATAGTGGGCCGCCGTGGCGAAGTGGGTCTTGCCTACCAGCGAGATGGCGATGGAGGGGTAGCCAAGATGGCGCCCCTCGGTGGCCGCGGCGACCGTGCCCGAGTAGATGACATCATCTCCCAGGTTGGCACCGTGGTTGATGCCGGCCACCACCATGTCGGGTTCAGGACGCACCAGCTCGTTGACCGCCAGATGCACGCAGTCGGTCGGCGTGCCCTTCACCGCATAGCTCTCGCCCCCATTAAAGCCGTTTTCTGCAATGCGGGTAACCCGCAGCGGTACTTCCAGCGTCAGGGAGTGACTCGCGCCGCTGCGGTTGCGATCCGGTGCCACCACAATGACCTCGCCGCAGGCACGCAGCGCCTCGCTGAGGGCACGAATGCCCTCGGCATGCACACCATCATCATTACTGACCAGAATTCGCATCGGTCTGATTCCTGAAACCGTGATCGGCCTCTTCGGCCTGCATTAACTCGCGCACCACGCTGGTGGCAAACGCGCCCGCCGGCAGGAAGAAGGAGAGGGTCAGCGCCTCGCCGTCCAGCTGCCAGCTCATCTGCTCCGGCTTGAGCAGCAGGGGGCGCCTGTCCTGATCCAGCCCGGCTTTCTCCAGCCCGTCACACCAATCGCTGTAAGGAGCCAGCACAGCCTGTTCGAACTCGGCAGCGGCGCCCTGACTGGCCAGGCGGCCACGGCCCCACTGGGGCGCGGTCAGCTGCACGTCGCCGGAGGCAAGACGCGCTTCCAGCTCGGGGGTCACGCTCTCTTCGCTGAAGATGGAGTGGCTACCCTTGAGCATCACGCAATCACCGGCCAGCAGCTGATGAGCTAGCCCCTGCTCGATACGGGCACTGACGATGGCGTTGAACAGCATGCTGCGGGCGGCAGAGAGGTAGAGGGAGCGCTTGTTGCGATCCTTGATCCGCTTGCCGGCAAACATCGTCTTGGCCGCTTCCAGGTTGTTGCCATCGCGGCCAAAACGCTGCTCACCATAGTAATTGGGCACGCCCTGAGTGGCGATGGCCTGCAGGCGCGCCTCCAGCCCGTCGGCTTGTTCCAGAGCGGTGAGACGCAGGGTGAAATGGTTGCCCTTGAGGTAACCGACCCGCAATTTGCGGTTGTGACGCCTGGCTTGCAGGATCTGGATGCTGTCGCTCTCGATAACCGACAAGTCCGGCTCGGCCTTGCCTGGCAGGTGAATGCCGAACCACTGCTCGGTCACCGCGTGGCGATCCTTCAGGCCCGCCCAGGTCACCGCATTGCGGTTGACCCCGGCCGCATCGGCCAGCAGACCCGCCACCCAGGCGGTGTTCTCGCCGGTTTTGCGCACCCGGACGAAGACATGCTCCCCCTCGCCACAGGGCTCGAAGCCGAGATCTTCATTCACCACGAAATCGGCGGCCTCGGCCTTGAGGATACCGCGGGCGGTGGGCGCCCCGTGCAGATAGGCAAGTTGTTCCAGCATTATTGTTTCACCAGTAGGACGACGGCTTCGGTGGCGATCCCTTCCTTGCGCCCCGTAAACCCAAGCTGTTCGGTGGTGGTCGCCTTGACGTTCACCCGGTTCAAATCACATTGCAGATCGGCGGCCAGCACGGCGCACATGGCGTCGATATGGGGCGCCATTTTGGGGGCCTGGGCGATGATGGTCACATCCAGATTGCCGATGGCATACCCCGCCTTCTGTACCCGGGCAAAGACATCCCGCAGCAGAATGCGACTGTCGATCCCCTTGAACTCGGCAGCGGTATCGGGGAAGTGGCGACCGATGTCACCGGCACCGATAGCCCCCAGCAGGGCATCGCTTACCGCGTGCAGCACCACATCGCCATCGGAGTGGGCAACCAGCCCCTGCTCGTAGGGAACCGGCACGCCACCCAGCATGCAGGGACCAACACCACCAAATTTATGAACATCAAAACCATGACCAATGCGCATCATCAGCGGCAACCTCCCAACATGCTGAAACCAACCCCATCAATTTTGTGTACGTCCACACCATGTCCAATCAGGATCATGCTAACTCCTTGTTCGGGCCTGTTTGTTCGAGACGCTCTGCTCTGAACGGTCTGTTCTGACTGAGGGGCTTATGCCTGCTGGCTTAAAAACAGCCCCGCCAGCGACAAGTCTTCCGGCCGGGTCACTTTGATATTGTCGGCGCGCCCCTCCACCATCCGCACCGTGAATCCGGCCCGCTCCATGGCGGAGGCCTCGTCGGTGATGGTGGCGCCCAGCAGCAACCCCTCTTCCAACGCCCGTTTCAGGGCACGGGTCGGGAACATCTGCGGCGTCAGGGCATGCCAGAGCTGCTCGCGCTCGACGGTAGCGATGATATTGCCCTCCCCATCGGAGCGTTTCATGGTATCGCGCACCCGACTGCCGAGAATGGCGCCGCCACAGCTCATGGCCGCGACAATCAGCGCATCGAGATCGCCGTGAGTCAGACAGGGACGGGCCGCATCGTGCACCAGCACCCACTCCCCTTGCGCCACATGGAGGCCATTGAGGACGGAAAAGGCGCGCTCGGCGCCTCCCTCTACCCGCACAATGCGCGGGTCGGCCGCCACGGACAGGGCCTCGAACCAGCGGTCATGGGGCGCCAGCGCCACGATCACCTGGGCGATGGCCGGGTGGGAGAGCAGCCGCTCCAGGGTATGTTCGAGAATGGTTTTACCCGCCAGTTGCAGGTACTGCTTGGGGCAATCGGCCCCCATCCGGCTGCCGATACCGGCGGCAGGGACGATCGCCGTCAGGCCGGATACCCGGCTGGCATCAGTCATCGTAGGGCTCATCGTCCGGCGCTGTCTCTTTGTCTTTCTCTTTGGGGATGATCCGGTAGAAGGTCTCCCCCTGCTTGATGTAACCCAGATCGTTGCGCGACAACTCCTCGATGGCCTCGAGGCCAGAGGTGAGATCATCTATCTCGCGGTAAATGAGGTCGTTACGATCCTTGAGAGTCTGGTTGTCCCGCTGTTGCTGCGAGATGGCCTCCGACAGGTTCTGATAATCGGATAGCCCGTTCTTCCCCAGCCAGAGGTCATATTGCAGTCCCCCCAGCAGGAGGATCAGGATCAGGGTGAATAGCCGCATGCACTAGGTCTCCTTCAGGCGGCCTAGTGTCCCATATTCGGTGCCAAGACAAAAGAAAGCGAGCACTCGGGAGCCACCGGCCGAACATAAAAAAGTGCCCAAGAGTGAATCAGATAGCACAAAGCCCCGCCAAACCGGTGCAAGGATGGCCAACCAGGGCGCTCCTTGTCCGGGGGCGGGGCTCTCAAGCAGAAAGCGGTAAGGGGGATCAGTTCACCGCGACCGGCTCTCCCGCGCTCTCGGCCGGAGTGTTGTACTCCTCCTCGGCATCGCGGAAACGCTCCAGCATCGCTTTTGAGGGCGCTTCGCCAAGCAGACTACCCACCACAATGGCCAGCAGTGCGAACAGGAAGCCCGGGATGATCTCATACAGCCCCAGCCAGCCGAACTGCTTCCAGACGATGACGGTGATGGCACCGACCAGCATGCCGGCCAGCGCGCCGTTGCGGGTCATTCGCGGCCAGAGCACCGAGAGCAGCACCACGGGACCAAAGGCAGCACCGAAACCGGCCCAGGCGTAGCTCACCAGCCCCAGCACCCGGTTTTCCGGATTCATGGCGACGGCGATGGCAATCACCGCGATCAGCAGCACCATCAGGCGACCCACCCACACCAGCTCACGCTGGGAGGCGTTCTTGCGCAGGAAGGGCTTGTAGAGATCCTCGGTGATGGCGCTGGAGCAGACCAGTAATTGACAACTTAGAGTGCTCATCACCGCCGCCAGAATAGCGGAGAGCAGCACACCGGCGATCCAGGGGTTGAACAGGATTTTGGAAAGCTCGATAAAGACCCGTTCCGGGTTGCCGGTCACCCCAGCCGCCACTTCCGGGAAGCGGGCGAAGTAGGCCAGACCGAAGAAGCCGATGGCCACCGCACCAGCGAGGCAGAACACCATCCAGGTCATGCTGATACGGCGGGCATTGGCCATGGAGTGGTGGGAATCCGCCGCCATAAAGCGGGCCAGAATGTGGGGCTGACCGAAGTAACCAAGGCCCCAGGCCATCAACGAGACAATGGCGATCACATCCAGATTCTTGAACATGTCGAGGTTGGTAGCGCTCTTGGCGGCCACCTCGATCATGGCGCTGTCTATCCCGCCGACGGCGATGATGACGAAGACCGGGGTCAGGATCAGGGCGAAGATCATCAGGGTCGCCTGCACCGTATCGGTCCAGCTCACCGCGAGGAAGCCGCCGAAGAAGGTGTAGGTAATGGTGGCGGCGGCACCGACCCAGAGGGCGGTGTTGTAATCCATGCCGAAGGTGCTCTCGAACAGACGGGCACCGGCCACCACGCCGGAGGCGCAATAGATGGTGAAGAAGAGCAGGATCACCAGCGCAGAGAGAATGCGCAGCACCTTGCTGTGATCTTCAAAACGATAGGTGAAGTAGTCCGGCAGGGTCAGGGCATTGCGGTTCTTCTCGGTATGTACCCGCAGGCGGCCCGCTACCCAGCGCCAGTTGAGGTAGGCACCGATCACCAGACCGATGGCGATCCAGCTCTCGGAGATGCCGCTGACGAAGACGGCGCCGGGCAGGCCCATCAGCAGCCAGCCGCTCATGTCGGAGGCGCCAGCAGAGAGAGCTGTGACCCAGCTCCCCATCCGGCGGCCGCCCAGAATGTAGTCATCAAAGTTGCGGGTGGCGCGATAGGCGACGAAGCCGATCAACACCATTCCGAGGATATACACCAGGAAGGTGATTAACATGGGTGTGCTAGCTGTCATGCAAAACTCCGTTTTGTGTCATTTTCTGCCCGCTCTGGTGACGGGCTCATCCCTAAAAAACCGGCCTAGCTTAATCAGCCGTTCGCGCCAGCTCAACCACTTTTAACAAACACAAAACACAATAAAAACCTTTGCGCATCAAATCATCTGCCGCATCAAGAGGATGGCGCCAGATTTCCTGCCGTGGCCGTGACGGTCATCTCGCAGCGCCAGCCGCTACTGAGCGTTATGTTTTCACATTTTGTTACTATCCATTTTTTACAAGCCAGCGCCCCGCTCCTACACTCCCCGCCCTGTCTCATTACACCAGTCAGAGGTCGGCACCATGTCATCTCATCTGTCACACCTGCGCACCCTCGCCCGCCGCCTTCATCCGGTGGAGGAGTCGGGTCATCTCATCCGACGGGCCAAGTATGTGGGGCGTCTCTGGCTCAATCCCGGCGCCCGCGCCCTCTATCGCCAGCAGCAGGAGCAACCGCTGCTGGCGCAGGCGATCAGCCGCTTCCCCGATATTCTGGAAAAGCCGATCCACCCCTATCGCCACAAGGGGCTCAGCAAGCGCCTGCGAGCCGGACTTATCAGTGGCCACTACCAGCAGCTGGCACGTCAGCTGCCCAAGGCGCAACAACTGGCAATCTACAGCGGGCGCGGCCTGCTGCTGGCCCAGTGGCAGAGCGACAAGCTGACGGCACCGCTGACCCTGCAACTGGATTACCAAACCCACATGGGCAAAGAGGGGGAGATGAGCCTGACCCTCAAGCTGGGTGACGCGGCGATCTATTACATGGCCCTCAATCTGCGCCCCGCGCCGAACCCGACCCTCGAGATCTGCTCGCTGCAGGGCGGCAAGGGGCAGAGCGAGGAGATCAAGCTGGTCACCAAGGCGTGCGGCGGGCTGCGCCCCATGTCCCTGCTGGTCTATATGGCCGCCGAGCTGGCCCGGGGACTGGCGTGCAAGAGCCTGCTCGGGATCCGCACCCAAAGCCACGTCTATCAGAGCAGCAAGCGCACCGCCGATCGGGTCAAGTTCGATCTCGACGGCTTGTGGCAGGAGCATCAGGGTTGCGTGCAGGATGAACTCTGGATGAGCCTGCCGCTGGAGGTGCCCCGCAAGACGCTGGAGGAGATCCCCTCCCGCAAGCGGGCCAGCTACAAGGCGCGCTATCAGCTGCTCGATCAGCTTGGCAGCGAGCTGCAGGCAAATCTGCTGCGAAGCTGAGTCAACCTAGCAGAAACAAAAAGGGCGAACAGCATGCTGTTCGCCCTTTGTCATGACGGGGATTACCGTTAGCGGTTGATCGCCATCGGCATGCCGTTGCGCTGCTCCAGCGCCTGCTTCACCAGTTGGGAGTCGCTGTCGGCGTGGGCAATGAAGCGGGTCACCGCCGGGGTCATCGGCAGCGGTGCCGGCAGCTTGGAGTTGAACTCCTCTTCGCTGCGCGACAGCGGCTGATGCACTTCCAGATAGCGGACACCATTGGGCTCGAGAGAGGCCTTGATCGGCTGGTTGACGAACTGGACGCGAGTACCGACCGGTACCTGCTTGAACAGGTAGGCGATGTCGTCGTTGCGCAGACGCACACAGCCGTGGCTCACCCGCAGGCCGATGCCGAAGTTGGCGTTGGTGCCGTGAATGGCGTACATCTTGCCGATGTAGAGGGCGAACAGACCCATGGGGTTGTCCGGGCCGGCCGGCCATACCGCAGGCAGGCTTTCGCCACGGGCGGCATATTCGGCATGCATCTTGGCGGTTGGGGTCCAGGTCGGGCCCGCTTTCTTGCGCTGCACGCTGGTTACCCAGTTTTCCGGAGTGTCGGTGCCGAGCTGGCCGATGCCGATGGGCAGCACTTCCACCACTTTTTTACCCTTGGGGTAGTAGTAGAGGCGCATCTCGGCCACGTTCAGCACGATCCCTTCACGGGGTGCATCCGGCAGGATCAGTTGCTGGGGGATCACCAGCTTCTCGCCGGTCTGTACCAGCAGGGGATCCGCATCGGGGTTGGCTTCGGTCATGTTGGTGAGCCCCAGCTGGAATTTGGCCGCAATGGCCTCCAGCGGCTGGCCGTTCTCTTCGGCCGGAACCACATATTCCAGATTCTCCCCTACCAGACGGCTGTTGGCCGCAGGCAGAGCATATTCAACAGCGAAAACCGGCGCAGCGGTCAGCAGCAGGCTGTAGCAGAGTGTTGCCACACTATTGCGAAGGAGCTTCATAACTTTCCCATGATGATGACTTGAAGTGACGTCTCTGGGCTGGCAGCTGATCAAGAGGGGATCAGGGGCGCGAAGAGAAGGCCGCCATTTTTCTCCTCTGCACGGCAAATTTCAACTGACAAGTGGCGACGGGTCGATGATTAATATGCGGTTTTTTCCACGTCCTCGACCCGTCCGGTTTCCCTGTTTATCCCCGTTGCCAGGCACGCATATCGTAACCTGTGGGAGATTGATGCAACCGCAGATGAAATTGCTCAATGATGGCGAAGATATGGTCGAAAATATCGGCCTGGATCCCTTCGTAATCGGCCCATGCGGTAGTCGCGGTGAAGCAGTAAATTTCCAGCGGCAAACCGTCTGACGTGGGCGCCAGCTGGCGCACCATCAGGGTCATGTCCTTGCGAATGCCGGGGTGGGCGCGCAGGTAGGCATCCAGATAGGCGCGCAGGGTGCCGAGGTTGGTGAGGTGACGACCGTTGATGGGACAACTCAATGCATCGCTCAGCTGCTGGTTGTAGGCACTCAGCTCCTGCTCCTTGCGGCTCAGATAGGGTGCCAGCAGCTGCGCCTGCTTGAGCTGCAACTGCTCCTCGGCCGTCAGAAAACGCACGCTGGTCATGTCGATATTGACGCTGCGCTTGATGCGACGGCCGCCCGACTCGGTCATCCCCTGCCAGTTCTTGAAAGAGTCGGAGATCAGGGCATAGGTGGGAATGGTGGTGATGGTCTTGTCCCAGTTCGATACCTTGACCGTAGTAAGCCCGATGTCGGTCACCTCGCCATCGGCGCCGTACTTGTCCATCTGCAGCCAGTCACCGACGCTCAGCATCCGGTTGGCGGAGAGCTGGATCCCCGCCACCAGCCCGAGGATAGGGTCCTTGAATACCAGCATCAGCACTGCGGTCATGGCACCCAGACCGCTGAACAGGAACAGCGGCGACTTGCCGAGCAGCAGGGCGATCATCAGGATGCCCACCAGAATGCTGCCTACCAGCTTGGCCCCCTGGAAGATGCCGCGCAGGGGCAAATCCCGACCAAGGCGGGTGTAACGGCTCACCGACAACAGGCAGTCGAGCAGGGCGAAGAAAGCCAGCAGCAGGAACAGCAAAATCCAGAGCTGGGCCACCATCTCGATAAGTTTCAGGCTATCCGATTGGCGGGGTAGCCAGATCTCCGCCTGACCGAGCAGCACGGCCCCTTGCAGCACGAAGGCGAGCCGGTTGAAGAGGCGCTGTTGCAGCTGGGGCGGCAGCCATACCTGCTTGGCCTTGCCGAGGATCCCCACCAGCCGGACCAGCAGTACCCGGTGCAGCGCCATGTGCAGCAGCAACGAGGTGATGACGATAAAGCCCAGCGCGATCACCAGCGCCATCAGGCTGGTCACTTCCACCCCAAGGCCCGACAACCAGTTAAAAAACGCCTCTTTCATTGCTCTCTCCCGAACCGGGCAGCCCGCTGGCTGCAAAAACAGTGGTGGTCAGGGTACCGCTCCCCTACCCCATGTCAAATCGGCGTACGCCAGAAATGACAACGCCCGGCACAGGCCGGGCGTTGTTTAAAAGCGAGGCTGACTGACTAGCAGACCAGGCTCAGGGCATCGCGAGCGATGACCAGCTCTTCGTTGGTAGGGATCACCATGGCGCAACGGCTGTCGGCGGTGGTGATGCGACCTTCGCCACCCAGTACCGCGGCGTTGTTGGCCTCTTTGTCCACCTTGAAGCCGAACAGGGCCAGACGGTTCAGCACCATCTCGCGCACCATGGCGGCGTTCTCACCGATACCACCGGTAAAGACCACGGCGTCCAGACGACCGTCCATCGCAGCGGCATAGGCGCCGACATACTTGGCCACACGGTAGGTGAAGACATCCAGCGCACGCTTGGCACCGGCGTCGGTAGCGTAGTTGGTGGTGACGTAGCGGCAGTCGCTGCTCGCTTCGGTCATCCCCAGCAGACCGGACTCACGGGTCAGGGTGTGGTTGATCTGCTCCACGCTGTAACCGAGCTGGTCGTGCATGAAGAAGACCACGGCCGGATCGATATCACCGGAGCGGGTACCCATCGCCAGACCTTCCAGCGGAGTCAGACCCATGGAGGTGTCAACGGATTCGCCGTTCTTGATGGCGCAGACAGAGGCACCGTTACCCAGGTGGCAGTTGATGATGTTCAGTTCATTCAACGGCTTGCCCAGCTCTTTCGCGGCTTCTTCCGCGATGTAGCGGTGAGAAGTACCGTGGGCACCGTAACGACGGATGCCGTGTTCGCGGTAGAGCTTGTGCGGCAGCGCATAGAGGTAGGCCTCTTGCGGCAGAGTCTGGTGGAAGGCGGTGTCGAAGACGGCCACGTTCTTCTCGGACAGCTGCGGGAACACTTTCAGCGCGGCGCGAATACCGATGAGGTGCGCCGGGTTGTGCAGCGGGGCGAACGGAATGGCGGCTTCGATACCGGCGATCACGCCGTCATCGATACGCACGGAGCGGGAGAACTGCTCGCCACCGTGTACGATTCGGTGACCGATGGCCACCAGTTGCTCGGCAAGAGTCGGATCCTGCGGCAGGATGTGACCCACGATATGGTCGAGGGCCTCCTGGTGAGCGGCACCCGCTCCCAGCATGGCTTCGCCCTTGACCCCGTGGAGTTTCCATTTGATACGTGCATCATCCAGATTGAAGCATTCGGCCAGGCCGGACAGCATGTCCTCACCTGTTTCGGCGTCCATTACGGCAAATTTCAGGGAAGAGCTACCGCAGTTAAGGATCAATACCAACTTGCTCATTTTCTACATCTTCCTGTGCTTCGGCTTTATGCCGACAGTGTCGTGTCATCCAAAAGAGGATGGGATTCCCCTGCCGGGGGCTTATGGTCGCAGGAGGGTGCGTCCAATTTTTCAATTCTTGCTCTTGAAAGAGTCATCGCAACTTGTGGTGCGTATCACTGGTTTCAATGCTTGCGAGTCTCAACGCATCAGCTGCGCAGGGCTCACCTCAATGGGATTGCTCAGGCGATAGCCAGCAGGTCCTTGTGTACCTTGACCACCAGCTTCTTCACCTTGGCGGGCTGATTGAAGGTACAGAGCGGGCGGTGCAGCTCGCCCGGCCAGAAGATGGCGAAATCGCCCGGTTGCAGCGCCAGGTAGCTGGTCTGCTCGTCATCGACAAACCAGAGGTCGGGATGGGGATGGTCGGCGCCGTCGCTCACGTAGTCGTGGGGGCCCACTCCTATCCACTCTTCACCGCGCAGCAGCAACTGGATATCGAGATACTGCTCATGGAATTCGCCACGGCGATCCGCGGCTGGCTCGGTCAGATCCTCGCTCACCAGACAGAACAGGTTGAGGCCATCGATCTCGGTCTTGCCGAGCGGAGCATCACCCCAGTGCGCCACGCTCTTCACCACCTCGGCCATGATGCGGGCCAGCGGGGCGGGCAGCGGCGTCCGCTGCAGGGTGTTCAGGCTACCGGTGATCATGGCGTCTGTTTCCTGTTAGGTATATCTGGGCGGCATCTTTGTCAGCCAATGAAAAAGGACCTGTGACAGGTCCTTCAATAATGCCGTCTGCAATCCGTGCAAACCGGTTTAGAGCTTTTGCTCATGTTCAGCTATATGGGCACTGTTACACACTCGTCAGCACCTTGCCAAGAGACATAATCCCATTTTCATAGTGATCGTACCAGCTGAAACCATATTATTCACCACCCTTTCCCCCTCGACTTTGACCAGACGCAAAAACGGGCGCATCAGCGCCCGTTTTTTTCGCAAAACCGTTTAACAACCGGTTTCATTCAAGCCTTTTTGGCGTTTTCTACCGGTTTGGCGTACATGGCACGCCAGATCGCCTTGTGCTCTTCCGGCACCTCTGACTGACGAGTCAGGAAGGCCGCCTGTTCGATGGTATTGGCCTTGCCGGAGACATCGGCCGCCAGATAGTTGCTGGGGAAGAGGTGGTAACTGCTCCAGATCGCCTTGTCGATCAGCGCGGCCAGTTCGTCCGGATCGCTGAAGCCCTCGGTGATCGGCGCGCCGAAGGAGACGTGTACCCGCCCCTTCATGCCGACGATACCGGCGACGATACTCTCGATATCCTCGAACTCGCCCTTCTCATAGCTGCCGTTGACCGACTTCTCGTAGAGCTCGCGCGCCTTCGCCTTGTCGGTCGGGTCCAGCTCGTAGCTGATGCTGACCGGCACGATATTGAGGCTGCGCATGTAGTCGACGAAGTCGATCTTCTGCTTCTTGCCGTCGACGTAGAACATCTTGAGGATGGCGGGATCTGTCTTGTCATCGCCATTCTTGGCGCGTCCTTCCTTCTGGGCAATCCAGATGGAGTGACCTTCGTGAACCGAATTGCCGATATAGGCAGACAGCTCGCCGAGCGCCTTCATCATCTCCCGCGGCCCCTTGGCGGAGCGTTTGACGATAAAGCTCTTGTTGAGCTTCATCAGCTCGGTGGCGCAGGGTTTGCGCAGCAGGTTGTCACCGATGGCGATGCGCACGGTATCGAAACCGTGGGTGTGCAGCCCCCAGTTGACGAACGCCGGATCCATGGCGATGTCTCTGTGGTTGGAGACAAACAGATAGCCCTGCTCTTTCTTCAGATGCTCGATCCCGGAGAAGGTCACCCCCTTGGTGGAGGTGGCGATCATGCGGGACATATACCGGGTGACCCCCATCTGAACCTGATGCACAGTGGTCACTTTTGACCATTTGCGGCGCAGGAACAGGCGAATCATCGGGCGGATGGCCCAACCCAGCCAGCTCATCAGGGAACCGAAACGATACTTGGCGATGGCGCCGATAAATTCATCATCCTGGATCAGCCGTTCGATGGCTGCTGGCACTTCTTCATCGCGGTAGGGGCGAATATCCGCGAATCTATCTACTTCAGTCACAATGTCAGCCTTGCATGCTAGGAAACCGCAGCCAACCCGCGTTGGCCGGGGAAAATTCAGGGCGCAATTTTACACGCTTTTATGGCAAGGGGTATGAGACAAGCATGAATAGTGAGATCTGACCAGTTTATTAATCGGATGCCAGTGCCAGCGCGACCGCCGCTTCGGCATTGATGGCAGTGGTGTCGTAGAGCGGCACGGCGGCTCTGGCATCCCCCACCAGCAGGGCAATCTCGGTGCAGCCGAGGATCACCGCCTCGGCACCCGCGGCTGCCAGCCCCTCGATAATCGCCAGATACTCGGCCCGCGACGATGCACGGATCTCCCCCAGACAGAGCTCGTCATAGATGATCCTGTGTACCCGCTCCCGCCCGGCCTCATCGGGTACCAGCACCGCCAACCCGAAGCGATCCTGCAAGCGCCCCTTGTAAAAATCCTGCTCCATGGTGAAGCGGGTGCCGAGCAGGCCGACCCGGGTTATCCCGTCCGCCTGCAATTTGGCCGCGGTAGCATCGGCGATATGGAGCAGCGGGATATCGATGGCTGCCTCAATCTCGGGCGCCACCTTGTGCATGGTGTTGGTGCCGATCAGCAAGAAATCGGCGCCGCCATCCTGCAACTTGCGCGCCTCCGCCGCCAGCAGGCGGGCGGTAGCGGGCCAGTCACCGGCATGCTGCAACCGCTCGATACCGGCAAAGTCGACGCTGTTGAGCAGCACCCGCGCCGAGTGCAAACCGCCGAGCTGTGCCCGCACCCCGCGGTTGAGCGCCTGATAGTAACTGACAGTGGACTCCCAGCTCATGCCACCCAACAGACCGATACATTTCATAGGAACTCCTTTCATCCCAAGGGAGGGCTGAACCACACTACCTTGCAGGCAAAGTCACGGGGCGAGATAAAAAAGGCCCCGCAGGGCCAACAAGACAGCCGGTCAAGGCCCGGGTCAACCCCGGGCTAAATCCAGATCATCCCGACACAGGCGGCCGTCGCCAGCCCCATGCCCAGATTGAAACGCCGCCAGCCCCGGGCAGTGCGAATGATTTGCCGCACCTGGGCACCAAAAAGCACCCAAAACGCCCCGGTATAAAGGCCGGTAATAAAGAAGATCACCAGTACCCAGAGCGCGGAGGGCCAGTACGCCTCCCCCGCCAGAGTGAAACCGCTGATGGCGGAGAGCGCCATCATCCACGCCTTGGGGTTGAGCAGTTGCAGCATGGCCCCCTGATGGGCGGGAATGAGCGGCCTGTTGCCCTCGGCCGGGCCGCTGGCGGTCGCCACCTTCCACGCCAGCCAGAGCAGATAGGCCGAGCCGATAAGCTTGAGGCCGTCGTGCAGCAGCGGCACCTTCTCGAACACCACGCCAAGCCCCAGCGCGGTAGCGAGGATCATCAGATTGATCCCCCCCACCACCCCTACCAGCAGGGGAATCGTGCGGCGAAACCCCTGCGCCGCCCCAGCGCTGGTGAGCAACATATTGTTGGGCCCCGGCGTGCCGCAGGTAACCAGAGCAAACCCCGCGAGGGGCAGTAACCAGTTCAGATCCATCTCAACCTCTTGTCGATGCAACGCCCCCGTTATGGGGAAAGCCTTCTAATATGCAGAGCCAACCCCGTGGCGACAAGTCAGAAATGCCTCTTTCACGACCACCTCCCCCTCCAGCGCAACACGGCTCAATACCAGAGCATCACCACACAGAGCGCCGTCAGCAGACCGAGAGAACCGTTGAGTCGCCGCCAGCCCCGATCCGAGCTGATCCAGTTGCTCAGCTCATGGCCGAACAGTACCCAGACAAAGCAGACCGGCAGGGCCACCAGCACAAACATGACCATCACCGCCAGCTGACTCGACCAGTAACTGGCGCCGGGCAGGCTGAACAGACTGATGGCGGAGATCCCCATCATCCACGCCTTGGGATTGAGGAACTGAAAGCCCAGCCCCTCCAGCATGGTTAGCGGACGGGCGCGCCGGGCCGGATCCCCCGGCGCCCCGGCCACCGCGATACGCCACGCCAGCCAGAGCAGATAGAGGCTACCGAAGATCTGCAAACCGAGCCGCAGCAAGGGCCAGCGCTCGAACAGCGGATAGAGCCCCAGCGCCAGCACCAGTTGCAGCACCGGCTGCCCCAATCCGACCCCGAGCAGATGTGGCAGGGTGCGACGCACCCCGAAGTTGGCGCCGGAGGCCGTCAGCATCAGGTTGTTGGGCCCCGGCGTACCGCAGGTGAGTACGGCAAAACCGAACAGGGTGACATACCACTCCATCGTCATATTGTGACTCCTTGTTTGTCACATTGTATCGATACAATGTGTGCTATTTGGTTGTTATCAGGTTGAAATTCACGCTATATTGACAACAAGTTTTGATCAATGGATTTATTGTCACCATGACAATCTGGACACCCGACCTTGCAGCCTTCGATGGCCCCCTCTACCTCAAGCTGGTCAAAGCGATCGAACAGGGGATCGCGAATGGCGAGCTGCCACCGCAGACCCGATTGCCTACCCACCGCTCCCTGGCGGATCGTCTGGGTGTCACCGTCGGCACCGTCACCCGCGCCTACAGCGAGGCGGAGCGGCGCGGCCTGCTGGCCGCCCGGGTGGGCCACGGCACCTGGGTCAAGGGAGCGAACACAGATCCCGCCAATGAGTGGGTGATCCGCCAGGAGGAGGGGCACCGCATCGAGCTGTGGCAGAACCTGCCGGTACAGCTGGATCGGGCGGCCATCATTCGCCCCATGTTGGGGGAAGTGGCGGACGGGGATCTCAACGCCCTGCTCGGCTACGACAAGGAGGCGGGACGACCGGATCAGCGCCAGCAGTTCGTCAACTGGCTGGCGGAGCAAGGGGTGGCCTGCAGTGAGGATCGCCTGCTGTTCAGCCACGGCGCCCAGCACGGCATCATGCTGGCGCTGCTGGCGACCGGCTGCGTGGGGGAGACCATCCTGTGCGAGGGGCTGAGCTACCCCGGTATGCTGGGTAACGCTCGCCAACTGAAGAATCAGGTGGTGGGACTGGCGATGGATGAGGAGGGGCTGCTGCCCGAGGCGCTGGACGCCGCCTGCCGTACCCGCCGGGCCAAGCTGCTCTACCTCACGCCAACCCTGCAAAACCCCACCACCGCCATCATGAGTCTGGCGCGGCGGGAGGCCATCGTCGCCATCGCCCGTCGCCACGATCTGCTGATCATCGAGGATGACGTCAACGGCCTGCTGCCCCAGCAACCTGTGATCCCTCTGGTCAATCTGGCGCCGGAGCGGGTCATCTATCTGGGTAGTCTGGCCAAGATCGCCTGCGGCGGTCTGCGGGTGGGCTTCGTGCTGACGCCCCCCGCCCTGCGCAGCGCCTTCGCCCAGACCATGCGGCTGTCGAGCTGGATGGTGAGCCCGCTGCTGATCGAGCTCGCCTGCAAAATGGTCAGTCAGCGCCAGATCATGCCGCTGGTCGAGCAGCAGCGGGAGATCCTCAAGCGCCGTGGCGAACTGCTGCGCCACCTGCTGCCCGCCGCCCGCTGGCAGCCGGGCAGCATGCACGCCTGGCTGCCGCTGCCGGAGCCCTGGCGCAGCCAGCAGTTTGCTGCCGCCGCCGACGCCCTTGACGTTGGCGTGGCGAGCGGGGAACACTTCGCCGCCGGTCAGTTTGCCGCTCCGCAAGGGGTGCGCCTGAGCCTGAGCCAACCCGCCACCGACGCCCGGGTCGGCGAAGGGCTGGCCCGTCTGGCCCAACTGCTGCAGGGGACGCCCCCCAGCAATCCCCTGCTATAGTCAGGGCCAGCCGACCTGACCTTCACGCTTCATCGTCATAGCCAAGGAGATGCCGTGCCCCCCATCAGAGCCGCCCTGTTGCTTGCCACCCTGTTGCTGGGTGGCTGCGCCTCGTCAACGACCCACCAGCAGCTAGGGGCCGCGCTCAATGGACTGGAAGGGGAGTTGCAACGACTGGAAGAGGAGCTGGCGGCGATGAACGGCTTGCACTATCAAAAGGCGATCGATGCCCCGCTCAGTTTGCGCCGTGCGCTCGGGGCGCCGCTGCCCACCCCAGAGGGGCTGGTGCCGGTGGCCAGCAAGCTGGAGGATGGGCCACTCCTTCGCTATCAATACCGACTGCCAGCGGGGATGGCGAGCCTACCTCAGGACAACCTCTGCCAGCGCTACGAGTTCGAGCTGCGCCATCTGGGCCGCCTCGGCAAACTGGAATTAAGCTGGCTGGGGGAACAGGGCAAGGGGTCGCGGCTGCTCCGCCAGAGCGACTGCCCCTTCGGGACACAGATCCGCCCTCGGCAATAGCAGGTCGCGGGCCTGAGCGATTACATAACCGATTGAAATAACAGCCCATAGTGCGCCCTCCAGCACCCTGCTGGCTACTGTCAGCTTTTCACTCAGCGAGTGCTGTGCCTATGTTCCTCTTGGGTCTACCATAATCAACCTAATGGTTTGCTCACAGGAAGTACCTGCATGACGATACTGCTGCTCGAAGAGGATCCCCTGCTCCGTAGCGCCATCACCCGGGAACTGACCGAACAGGGGGTACCCGCCGACCGGATCCACTACCACAGCCATCCAAACCACGAGCGCAGCGGCCTGCTGGCCCTGCTGCAACAGCACGCCTTCGACGCCATCATCTGTCAGCAGGACAAGCAGCAGGATCTTGACGGAGCCCGGCTGCTGCACGAAGCGCACTATCTCGGCCTGCTGCAACCCGGTTGCGTATTGCTGCTGCTCGATGCCGATCAGAGCGAGCAGGAGTTTCTCCCCTCGGATCTCTACTTCTCCCTCTATCTACCCCTCCCCTTCATGACCCAGCAGCTCACCGCAGTGCTCGGCCAGCTGGTGAAGTTAAGCAACCTGACCCGCACGCTGGCCGCCCCCATTCTGCTGCGGGAGTGGCAACTGGCTACCGCCCTCTGTGAAGACCTGCTGTTTCAACGGGTGAATCGCTCGCTGACCCCCTGGCTGGATCGGCTCAAGGGCTACCTGCTGCTGCAATCGACCGAGCGGATCACCGCCGCCCAGCACTATGCCCTCTGTGCCAACGAGTATCAGGCGAGCTGGCCAAGGGCCGGGCTCTTCTACGCCATGCTGGGGCTCGGCAAATTACAAAGCGCCCAGACCGACTTGCAGCGCCATCAGGCCAGCGTCTCGATGGCCACCCGGCTGGAGCTGCAACTCGCCAGCCAGCTGCATCAGCATTACTGGCTGGCGGCCTGGGAGACCATGGGAGAGCTGCTGCAGATCCGTCCCCATCAGCCGCGCTGGCATCAGCTGGCGATGTTGCTCGGGCTGGTGCTGCAGGATGAGGAGAAGGTGCTGGAGCAGGCCAACAGCCTGACCCTGCGCCACTTCAGCGAGCAGCGCGTCCGGCTCGCCATCGACAGCTTCATGCTCAATGCCAGTCTGGCGGTGCTGTGGCACGCCCCCTCCGGCAACCGGATCCGCTCCCTGCAACAGGAGTGGGAGCACCTCAAACGCACCGTCCACCTGCAACTCCACGAATATGAGCTGCTGCAGGCGTTGATGCTGGGGCTGGATTACCGATTTGACGAGGCGCTGATCCTGATTGCCCACCACCAGCCGGATGAGGGGAGCGACAACCACCTCACCCTGCTGCTCGGCTTTGCGGTCAGCCAGTTCTGCGGTTTGCCCCACCACGCCCAGCGCTACCTGACCCAGCTGACCCAATACCGCGTCAGGGTGGCGCCCCACCCGCTCACCCGCCAGCTGTTCCACCATCTGGTGGCCGAGCTGGGCCAACGCCTGACGGCGAGAGAGCAGCGGCTGAGCGAACTGCGCCAGCTGCGCCACAAGGCGATGCAGGCCAGCCAGTATCAGACAGCCCTGCAAGCGGGCTTGCAGCTGCTGGAGGAGTTCCCCGCCCTGCCGGGCGATGCCTGGCAACTGCTGGAGCTGCTGCAACACTGCTGGCCTGCGGGTATGGCCGCTCCTAGGGTGGCGCTGCTGGTCGATACCCTGGAGCGGCGCCTCAAGCACAGCCCCGCGTTTCTCGATCAGCATGCCCGGCAGTACCAGCGCACCCTGCAGGAGATCCGCACTCATCTTCAGCCGCACCTCTCCGGCAGCGGCCCCTCCTGTCTTGTCGCAGGGCAGCCCGAGCCATGATGATGCAAGCAGCGTGCAAACCGGCATTGTCGGCAAAGCCAATATAGAGAGAGGGGAGCCTTGGCTCCCCTCTCTCTATATTGGTTCTCTGTCAGCTGATGACGATGAGTGTTGGGCTCAAACCAGCGCGTCACTCTCCAGCGCCGCCTTGAGAAAATCTTTCCAGCTGATGATGCCGACCAGGGCGCCATTCTCCAGCACCGGCAGGCAGGAGACCCCCTTCTCCAGCATCAGCTTGACGCCGTCGCGCACGGTGAGATGGGGTGCGATGGTGACGAGCTGACGACTCATGATCTGGTGGGCCCGCTTGTTGAGGGTTTCGGTATCGCGACTCATCTCGGCTTCGGAGTCGAGATAGGGGCTGATGGCGCGGAACAGATCCCGATCCGAAATGACCCCCACCAGATCCCCCTCCTCCAGTACCAGCAGGTGGCGAAAGTGTGCCTGCTCGAAGATATCCCTGATGACTCGGAGTCGATCATCCATTGAAACGGTGGCGACCCGGGTCGTCATAATATCCCTGATATGCATGCTAACCTCCCGTAACCAAACTGGTTTCTCTGTTATGGCATGTTTTTGCAGCGCCAGCCAGTGGCCAGCCCTTCGCTACAGTGCAAATCAGCGTCATTTCACGTAAGATCCGCGCCAGTTTTTCTCCTCCATTTTGAGCAAGCAGATCCCACCCATGATAGTTGCCAGTCAAATCGAACTGATCCGCGGCGGCCGCAAGCTGCTGGACAACGCCTCCGCCACCATTCACCCCGGCCACAAAGTGGGTCTGGTGGGCAAAAACGGCTGTGGCAAGTCCACCTTTTTTGCACTGGTACGGGGCGAGCTGGCCATCGACAGCGGCACCTTCAGCCTGCCCGCTGGCTGGCAGATCGCAGGCGTCGCGCAGGAGACCCCGGCGCTCGACTGCTCCGCCCTCGAGTATGTGATCGATGGCGACAAGGAGTTCCGCTCGCTGGAGGCCCAGCTGGTGCAAGCCGAGCAGGATGACAATGGGCTGCTGGTGGCCGAGCTGCACGGTCGCCTCGATACCATCGGCGCCTACAGCATTCGCGCCCGCGCCGCCGAACTGCTGCACGGCCTCGGTTTCAGCGACGAGCAGCTGAGCTCGCCGGTACGCAGTTTCTCCGGTGGCTGGCGCATGCGTCTGAACCTCGCCCAGGCGCTGCTCTGCCGCTCCGATCTGCTGCTGCTCGATGAACCGACCAACCACCTGGATCTCGATGCCGTCATCTGGCTGGAGAAGTGGCTCAAGGGTTATCAAGGCACGCTGGTGCTCATCTCTCACGATCGCGATTTCCTCGATTCGGTCATCAGCCGCATCATCCATATCGAGAACGGCAAGCTCAACGAATACACCGGCGGCTACTCCGACTTCGAACTGCAGCGCGCCGAACAGCTGGCCCAGCAGCAGTCCATGTACGAGAAGCAGCAGCGGGAGATGTCCCACATGCAGGCGTATGTGGACCGCTTCCGCTACAAGGCCTCCAAGGCCCGTCAGGCCCAGAGCCGCCTGAAAGCGATGGAGCGGATGGAGAAGATCCTGCCCGCTCACGCCGACTCCGAGTTCAGCTTCGAGTTTCGCGAGCCGTCGGCCCTGCCGACCCCGCTCATTGCCATGGAAAACCTCAGTGCCGGTTACGGCGACAAGGTGATCTTGGAGAAGATCAAACTCAATCTGGTACCGGGTTCGCGCATCGGTCTGCTCGGTCGCAACGGCGCCGGTAAGTCCACCTTTATCAAGATGCTGTCGGGCTCCAACCCGCCGCTCTCCGGCAAGCTCGAAGTGAGCGCCGGGGTGAGCATCGGCTACTTCGCTCAGCATCAGCTGGAGACCCTGCGTCTCGACGACTCCCCGCTCGATCATCTGGCCCGCCTCGCGCCGGACAAGACCGAGCAGGAGCTGCGCAACTATCTGGGCAGCTTCGGTTTTCACGGTGACAAGGCGCTCGACAAAGTAGCCCCCTTCTCTGGCGGCGAAAAAGCGCGGCTGGTGCTGGCGCTGATCACCTGGCAAAAGCCCAACCTCTTGCTGCTCGATGAACCGACCAACCACCTGGATCTGGAGATGCGCCACGCCCTCACCATGGCGCTGCAAGGCTTCGAAGGGGCCATGGTGGTGGTCTCCCACGACCGTCACCTGCTGCGCACCACCACTGATGACTTCTATCTGGTGCACGGTGGCCGGGTCGAGCCGTTCGACGGCGATCTGGACGACTACCACAAGTGGCTCGGCGAGCAGGAGAAAGAGGCCAACGCCAAACCGGCCGATGGCCCCGTCTCTGCCAACTCGGCGGTAGCGCGCAAGGATCAGAAACGGCGCGAGGCGGAGTTTCGGCAAGCGACCCGTCCCCTGCGCCAGAAGCTGGAAAAGCTCGAAACGAGCATGGAGAAGCTGCAAGGCAAGCTTGGCGACATCGAGAGCCAACTGGCCGACCCCGCCATCTACGAAGAGAGCGCTAAAACCAAGCTCTCCGAGCTGCTCAAATCCCAGGGCCCCCTCAAGGAGCAGCTGGAAGAAGTTGAGCTGGAGTGGATGAGCCTCTCCGAAGAGCTGGAAACCATGGAGCAAGCCTTCTTTGCGTGACGAACAGCTGATGGCCAGCGAGCGGGTCGCGGTCCACGAATTGCCGACACCGATCGGCTTCTGGCACTGGAGCGGCAAGGTCTATGGTGAGCGCAGCCAGGATTGGCTCACCGTGCAGGAGCAGGGGGGCAACGTCAATCTGGCGCTGCTGCTGCACCGGCTCGATCAACTCGGCATCGTGGTCGATCTCACCGACCTGCAACCGGCGCTGGTGCAGACCGAGGCGGTGCTGACCCCGTGGCGCGCCCTGCGCCAGAGCGCCAAGACGCGACTCGACGAGCAGCAGTATCAGTCGATGCTGGCCCACGAGCTGGAGCTGGAGCGGCTGCAACAGGGCGTCCTGTTGCAGACCCTGCGCAGCCTCTCCCTGTTTCGCGGCAACAGCCGCAATTTGTTGAACTATCTATCGTTACTGGGTGCCCAGCAGGGCCCCCTCAGAGATCTAATATGCTGAGCTACCGCCACGCCTTTCACGCCGGCAACCATGCCGACGTGCTGAAACACGCCGTTCAGGCCCTGATCATCGAGTCCCTCAAGAAGAAGGAGAAACCCTTCATCGTGCTGGACACCCATGCCGGTGGCGGTCTCTACGACCTGCGCGGCGACTGGTCGCAGAAGAAGGCCGAGTATGCCGACGGCATCGGCCGCCTGTGGGACGAGCGGGCCCAGTGGTCTGCCATGGCCCCCTATCTCGGGGTCATCGACGAGATGAACAGCGATGGCCAGCTGCACTACTACCCCGGCTCGCCGGAGCTCTCCCGTCGCCTCACCCGCGAGCAGGACAAGCTGGCGCTGATGGAGCTGCACAACAACGAAGTGGACGATCTGCGCGCCAACATGGGTTACGACCCTCGCGTCGCCGTCCACCACCGTGACGGCTTCGAGGGGCTGATCGCCCTGCTGCCGCCGACCCCGCGTCGCGGGCTGGTGCTGATCGATCCGCCCTATGAGCTCAAAGAAGATTACTTCGCCGTGGTCGATACCCTGAAAAAGGCGCAAAAACGCTGGGCGACCGGAATCTACGCCCTCTGGTATCCGATCCTCGGGCAGGAGGCGGACAAATCCCGCGACATGCTGCGCGCCATCAAGCGCGAAAACTTCGGCAACGTGCTGGTGGCCGAGCTGGAAGTGGCCGGGCAGACTGCCGACTGGGGCATGAACGGCTCAGGCATGCTGATCATCAGCCCGCCCTGGATGCTGGACGAGCAGATTGAAGCGTTCCTGAAACCGCTGTGCGCCAAGCTGGCGCAGGGTGCAGGCGCCCAGTACAAGGTGGAGTGGCTCAACAAGGCCGAGGATTAATACCCCGCCCCTACGGCGCTCACCGAGTTCAAAAGCAAAAGCCCCATCACGGGGCTTTTTCTATTGGTGCGGCCGGTGTGTGCGGCAGCCTGAACCTGCGCGCCCTATGAACGGGCGGGCAGATCCTGTTTCAGCGCAACCAGCAACAGGGCCAGCAGGCCAAAGGGCGGAAACAGGCAGAGTAGGGAGCAGATAACAGTGACCAGCGCCGGATGCTCGCTCTTGCGGCGCGCCAGTCGCCAGGCGATAACGCCGACGATGACCATCAACAACGCAATGAACTGGCCAAGCAGGGTGGCATTGATATTCATGAAAGATCCTTTTTCATGGGCAAGTGTGAAGAAGCTGTACTTTATCGCCTTGGTTGCGATTGGCAACCGCTGAAGCGCACCGGCCACTCGCCCGTTGATAGGTTCTCTCTATCCTGGCAATAGATGAGAATAGTTTTCATTTAATCTCATTTCGGCGGATACTCTCATCATCAACAGAGGGAGCCGCCATCATGAAAAAGACCATCAGCTTTGCCATCCTGCACTTCGGTGTCGCCTTTACCGTGGCCTACCTGCTGACCGGTGAGCTGCTGACCGCCAGCCTGATCGCCCTGATCGAGCCCGCCGTCAACACGGTCGCCTTCTACTTTCATGACCTTGGCTGGCACAAGCTCAAGCCAAATCACAGCCTGCAGGCCAAGACCAGCAGCTTCGCGGTGGTCCACTTCTCGGTGGCCTTCGGGGTTGCCTTCCTGCTGAGCGGCGAGCTGCTCACCGGCGGCGTGATGGCGATGATCGAACCGGCCATCAACACCGTGGTGTTCTTCTTCCACGAGCGGCTGTGGCGCGCCCGCAGTCAGCAACTGGCGCTGGCCTGATCAACCGGGCAAGCCGCCTCCCCCTCTATCGCGGCCACAAAAAACCCGACATTCCGGCCAGGAGTGTCGGGTTTTTCCGTTTGGCTGCCATTCAGCAGTGCAAGTGGGCTCGGCTCCCCTGCTGCATTGCCCTGTAGAGTGTGCTGTAGTAGGCAGATATGCCCTCCTCATTGCTGGAATCTATCGATGAACAAGACCTTGCTTGCCACCCTGCTGTTTGCCCCTCCGCTCGCCAGTGCCGCAACCCCCTCCTTTGACTGCACCAAAGCCTCCGGGTCGGTCGAAACCCTGATCTGCAAGGATGCCGGACTGGCCGCCCTTGATAATGAACTGGCGGCCCTCTACCCCAAGGCGATTGCTGCGCTCTCTCCCGAACAGCTCAAGACAGAGCGCGCCATGCAGCGCGGCTGGATCAAGGGTCGCAACGACTGCTGGAAGGGGCTGGATCTGCGCCAGTGTGTGGAGGATAACTACCTGCTGCGGATCACCGAGCTGCAGATCAGCGGCGGCCAGCTGATGGTGCCGGCACCGGTCAACTACAAGTGCGGCAAGAACGTCACTCTCTCCACCTACTTCTATAACGATGCCAAGCTGCCCGCCGCGGTGATCAACCTGAGCGAGGGCGACAAGCAGCAACAAGTGCTCGCCTATGAAGCCCCCAGCGCCAGCGGCGCCCGTTATGAAGGGCAAAACCTCACCTTCTTCACCAAAGGGGATGAAGCCACGCTGGAGCGTTACGGCCAGCCAACCCTCACCTGCATGGAAAATCCGACCAAGGGCTGAGGCTCATGGGGGCGGCTCGTCTTGCCGCCCCCACCTTGACTAGATGGCGATATCCAGCGGTTTTCCTTCCCGCACAATCCGCAACTTGAGCGACCCCGGCTTGCCGGTGCTGAGCAGTTCACGCACCTTGTCGATCTCGAGGGGGCGATAAGCCACCCCGTTGACCTGCTCCAGAATGTCGCCGTTGGCCAGACCATAGGGGGCAAGATCCCGTTCGTCGCTGTAGTAGACCTGCAGATGCTCGCCATCAAAACGCACCCCGATATTGCGCAGGACTGGCGGCACTTTGCGCGCCAGGCTGTCGGCGTCGTAGCAGAACATCATCCGCCCGGGCATGATCGCAAAGCGATTGAAGCGGTTAACAAAATCCAGCCCCAGACCATACTGCTCATTGCTGTTTTCCGACACGCGCAGTTCACCGAGCTGGCGCTCATCAAAGTGCAGGCCGGTGAGGATATGGTCACGCCCCTCCACCATACCGCTGGCGTCCACCCCTTTGCGTGGCGTGGCATCTTCGCCAGAGCTCGCCTTCTGACTGGCCATAAAGTCGATAAAGGCATGATCGGCATAGCTCTGATCGGCCCCGGTATCCAGATACATGCGCACGCTGCTCTCGCCGTGGGTCAGATAGACTGCCGGGGAGCGGTTGTAGCTATCTTCATAGCCGATGCAACGCTCGAACGTGGCAGCCGACGGTGCCGTCAGCGAAGCAGTGAGTTGATGCTTGTCGCGATCAAACACCCAGTTGAAACGGCGGATGGTGTCGATCCCGAGGATGCCATCGATACGGCTGCCAAGAGACTGGGAGAAGAGATCGAAATCAATAGTTGCCCACAGATCGCTGTCATCAATGGTGACCGACCCTAGCGAGAAGGGTTGCGGCTCAACAAAGCCAAGCTGCTCGCTGCCCAGTTGGCTCGAAACGCTGCTTACACTGGCAAAATCAGCCTGATAGGCCCTGGGCAATTCGCTTAAGGTCAGCGCCTTGAAGCGGCTGGCCAGACGACGATCGATAAAGGTGATACTGGCCCCGGTATCGAGCAAAAACTGGTACTGCTCACCTGCGATGGTAACGGGGATCAGGGGGGTGCTTTCGTAATGCACTGTCAGCACCGGGCCGGGTGCATTACGCTTGGTGGATGAATCCGGGGCTGTGCAGCCTTGGACGACGAACAGGGCCAACATGACCAGCGCCACTTTGAACTGCGACTTCATAACTCTCCTTCCCGATAGCAGATGCCCCCGCAACGCCACCACATAATGCTATCTTGTTGATTTATAGATAAATAAGCTATTTCAGCGGGGAGCGCGGACAATAACAAAGAGTTTTATGCTGGTTCAAGCCAGATATAACCATGAATATTCTATGGCGATAGCTCAAGAATGGTTGTTCACGCTATCTCGGCGCGTCATCAATCGTGGGTGACATTTGATTAATTTATTGATCTTGCACAGAAAATCTCAATATTGAGCTTTCTCTCCACAGCGCCATGGTTAATATTGCCATTTGGCAACAATTGCCTCGTCGGAGTCTCCCATGAGCCATGCCAACCCCATCCCGTTGGTGAAACGCAGCAGACTGGAGGCTGAAATTCAGGGGCGGTAGCCATGCCGGATGGAATGGATAAGCGAGAGTTGCCTTCGACCCACTCAAAATGGTGACGACCTCATTTTTATTTCTGACCTGCTCAAGCAAGCGTGCTTTGGCGGCGCTTTCTATCCGCAACCCATGTACTGTTTTTTCATACAGTGGTCACCGTGGAGCATAAAGAGGAAGTCAAGCGAATACTCCCAGCATGAGAAGCAAACGGGTAACATTATGAGTTAATAATGATTTTCACTTGGTGGCGATGAAAATGTTACGGAGTTATATGGAATTCTCTGCTAACGGATTAGTACCGCCTTCCATCTAATCACTGTTATGGATTCTGAGCGCTAAATGGTTACCAATAAAGGATTGAAAGACTTGAATTATATAGAAAGATTAATAAATGCGGTCGACTACACGCGCAGCTTAGGATTGAAGATTGAAAAATCTCCGATCCCGCTAGGTGAAAAGATTGAACGTTCAACCATGCAAGATATTTTTCAACTATGTGGTGATGCATTATACCACTATGGTTATCAAAATTCAGAAGATTTAGCTGGGCAATGTGCGCCTGTACATTTAATGCTAATGTCTCATCTTAAAAGCGACATGAACATTGAAAGCTTTATCACGATAGGTGATAGATATTGGGATGATTACGTCTATTGTGAGATGTCTAAAGATTCTATAGAACGTAAACTTGAGAAGCCGAGTATTGATGGAGACATTAAGGCTCATGTTTGGCTGACCCTTACAGATGGTACGATTTTAGACTGTACTGCAGAGGCACATGCCGATCTCCTTTTCAAGCGAGGCCTACATCCTGCCCACAAATGCATAATGCTCGTTGATCCAACTCAGGAAAAAAGTGCTAAGTCGGGATATCATAGGCCTTATCTGATAGGAACTGATTTTTTAGAAAAGACAGGGATGTATCGGATTGTACATCCATAACAAAGCATTGCAGCGGACAAGCCGCTGAATGCGGCGTTATCCCTCAATTTAAACCCGAGTAAATTTATGACAGAAAGCCCGTTAAATGCTGCGTTGAGAATTTTTGAAACAGCAGAAGCAAACCTAGTAAAGCTTGAAAAAATCTGGATAGAAATGGAATCAATAATTCCTAGCGGAGTGGCGTTTCTAGACGATTCTGGCTATGAGAATAATTGCAGAGATTTCGAAAATGTTTTGTCCTGTCTCCCCAAAATCGATGGTTGGAAACCAAAAATTTACTTGATGAACTTGAATGAGATAGGACAGAACAGACTTGATGCAATGGAAGTTGGCGAAATAGAGTGCCAAATTTCGGTTGAGAATCAGATATACGAACCAGCCAAGTTAATTCGCGAATATAGGCATAAGTTCGATCGTAAGAGGCGTGAGTTAGTGCGAGATGCACTTCAATCGGCTATTGATAGCATAGATGAAGACTTAGAGATCTCGCAATTGAGCTCGAAGGTAAATCTGAAGTCAATGAAGCCGTTACCCGCTCTAGCTTTGATGATTTAAAGTCTCATATTGCTGAAATTGATACGTTACTGGGCAGTGAGCCTCGCCCTAGTAGATGGACAGACCTGCACCGACACTTACATTTCGGGTTACTCGGAGATCTTCAAGATATCATTAATCATGACTGGCCGAGCGTAAAAAGTGGCATTAGAAAGTCACTGTACGGAGAGAAAGAGCCCATACCTGTCGAAATAGACGATCTTGGCAGTTTAGTATCTAGCAAGCCTACAGGCCCCATTGTTGTACAGCTTAAATGGGAAAAGCTCTCTCCAGATGATTTTGAGAGAGTAATATTTGCTCTGATCTCTTCTGAAAAAGGCTATGAAAACCCCGAGTGGCTGATGAAAACTAACGCTCCTGATAGAGGAAGAGATTTATCCGTATTAAGAGTTCATAACGACCCTCTTAGCGGTGTGTTCCGGCATCGAACAATTATTCAATGTAAGCACTGGTTGTCAAAAAGTGTTTCTGTATCTGATATAGCAGAGCTTAAAGAACAAATGAAACTTTGGGAGCCTCCAAAAGTTGATATTCACGTAATCGCTACTTCGGGAAGATTTACTTCTGATGCTGTAGCTTTAGTCGAAAGACATAATCAGTCTGATAGTGGCTTAAGAATAGAAATGTGGCCAGAAAGCCATTTGGAACGTTTGTTATCTCGTCGTCCATCGTTAATTGCAGAATTTGGGCTTCGATGAGAGACAAGGGAATTGGGACCCCCACCATTTTGAGTGCCGCGTAGCGAGCCCACTTAGCCACCGACGGGCACGGTATTGTTGTGGCCTCCTCTGATTTGCTGAGACGAAGCTACAGCCCGTAAGTTCGATTAGCGAAGCGTAATCGGACGTTCGCGGTCACAATATGTCGTGATAGCCCCCGTTGCCTTTAGGTACCGACTTTCAGATGGCCTCTTTATTCACCTGTGGCTTTGCTGGCGTAACACATCCAAAGGAGATTTATGAAGCCAGACTTAACCAGCACACGGATTGTGCTGCGCACCATTGACCCGCAGGATGCTGCCGATCTGTTCGAGATTTATGGCAATCCATTGACCATGGAGTTTGCCTCTGATCCCTGCTTTACCTCACCCGCCATGGTGGCGCAGATGATGGCAAGCGTGGTGCGGCTGGAACAAACCGGTGAGTCGCTGGAGTGGGCGATTGTCGAGCGGGAGGGCAACAAGGTGATCGGCACCTGCGGCCTGCACAGTTTTAGCGAGGCGGGTCGCTGCTGTGAGGTCGGTTGCCTGCTCAATGCGGCCTATTGGCGCAGAGGGTTTATGTCGGAAGCGCTGGGATTGCTGTTCGCCCATGCCAGCACATTGGGGGTCACCTGCCTCACCGCAGATATCGATGCAGATAACGTCCGCTCTATCGCCCTGTTTGAAAAGCTGGGCTTCAAGGCGTATGCAGGGCGCTATCAGCGCATGCTCCCCTTTATCTGACCCGAAACCAGAGCCACAACGTCCTCGCCTCTCAGGTCGTTGTGGCAAGGAGCAGGCATAAAAAAACCGGAACCCAAGGGTTCCGGTTTTTTTCATTCCAGCCGAGGCTGGCAAACCAGCAAATTAAGCCTGGTTTTTAACTTCTTTCAGACCACGGAAAGGAGCTTTGGCACCCAGAGCTTCTTCGATACGGATCAGCTGGTTGTACTTGGCAACACGGTCAGAACGGCTCATGGAACCGGTCTTGATCTGGCCAGCAGCGGTACCAACAGCCAGGTCGGCGATGGTCGCGTCTTCGGTCTCACCGGAGCGGTGGGAGATGACAGCAGTGTAGCCAGCGTCTTTGGCCATCTTGATGGCTGCCAGAGTTTCGGTCAGGGAACCGATCTGGTTGAACTTGATCAGGATGGAGTTGGCGATGCCGTTGTCGATACCGCGCTTCAGGATCTTGGTGTTGGTTACGAACAGGTCGTCACCCACGATCTGGATTTTCTTGCCCAGTTCAGCAGTCTGGTAGGCGAAACCTTCCCAGTCAGATTCGTCCAGGCCATCTTCGATGGAGACGATCGGGAACTTGGTGGTCAGGTCAGCCAGGAAGTCGGAGAAACCGTTGGAGGTGAAGACACGACCTTCGCCTTTCAGGTTGTACTCTTTCTTCTCTGCGTCGTAGAACTCGGAAGCAGCGCAGTCCATAGCCAGGGTGATGTCGGTGCCCAGTTTGTAACCGGCAGCGGCAACCGCTTCAGCGATAACTTCCAGCGCTTCGGCGTTGGATTTCAGGTTCGGAGCGAAACCACCTTCGTCACCAACTGCAGTGTTGTAGCCCTTGGACTTCAGCACTTTGGCCAGGTTGTGGAACACTTCTGCGCCCATGCGAACGGCTTCTTTCAGGGTCTTGGCGCCAACCGGCTGGATCATGAACTCCTGGATGTCGACGTTGTTGTCGGCGTGCTCACCACCGTTGATGATGTTCATCATCGGCAGCGGCATGGAGTAAACACCCGGGGTGCCGTTCAGCTCGGCGATGTGGGCGTACAGCGGCATGCCTTTGGCAGCAGCGGCAGCTTTGGCGTTAGCCAGGGAAACAGCCAGGATGGCGTTGGCGCCGAACTTGGATTTGTTCTCGGTACCGTCGAGGTCGATCATGATCTGGTCGACAGTGGCCTGGTCCTTGGCATCTTTACCCAGCAGAGCTTGAGCGATCGGGCCGTTTACGGCTTCGATGGCTTTCAGCACGCCTTTACCCAGGAAACGGCTCTTGTCGCCGTCACGCAGTTCCAGCGCTTCGCGGGAACCGGTGGACGCGCCAGACGGAGCGGCTGCCATACCAACAAAACCACCTTCCAGGTGAACTTCGGCCTCAACGGTCGGGTTACCACGGGAGTCGATGATTTCACGACCGATCACTTTAACGATCTTGGACATGTGTATTTCCTCAGGTTTCGTAAAAAAACAACAAAAATATGCCAAAAAAAGCGGCTGTGGCACAGTGCCCCAACCGCATTTATTTTCAATTACTTCAAATTACGCTTCTGATACTCGCCTGCCGCCTTCACAAAACCGGCGAACAGAGCGTGGCCATCACGAGGAGTAGAGGTGAACTCCGGGTGGAACTGCGCAGCCACGAACCAGGGGTGATCCGGGATCTCGATGATTTCCACCAACTTCTTGTCGGCGGAGAGACCGGTCACTTTCAGACCTGCCGCTTCAATCTGCGGCAGCAGCTTGTTGTTTACTTCGTAACGGTGACGGTGACGCTCGTAAATGGTCGGGCTGCCGTACATCTGACGCACTTTGGAATCTTCGACCAGGTGGCAGAGCTGGGAACCCAGACGCATGGTACCGCCCAAATCAGACTTCTCGGTACGGGTCTCGACATTACCTTCTTCATCCACCCACTCGGTGATGAGGCCGACGACCGGATACGCGCAATCTTTCTTGAACTCGGAGGAGTGAGCCCCTTCCATGCCCGCTACGTTGCGAGCGAATTCGATCATGGCAACCTGCATGCCGAGGCAGATACCCAGGTAGGGGATCTTGTTCTCGCGGGCATACTGGGCAGCCAGAATTTTGCCTTCCACACCGCGCTCACCGAAGCCACCCGGCACCAGGATCGCGTCCAGACCTTCCAGCAGCTCGGCGCCACGGGTCTCGATGTCCTGAGAGTCGATGTACTTGATGTTGACGGAGTGACGGGTCTTGAGACCACCGTGCTTGAGCGCCTCGTTGACGGACTTGTAAGCGTCCGGCAGGGAGACGTACTTGCCGACCATACCGATGGTCACTTCACCAGTCGGGTTGGCCTCTTCATAGATAACCTGTTCCCACTCGGACAAGTCAGCTTCTTTGCACTCCAGACCGAAGCGCTCGGTGAAGTAGGAGTCCAGGTTCTGGGATTTCAGCAGTGCCGGGATCTTGTAGATGGAGTCGACGTCTTTCATGGAGATGACGGCGCGCTCGGGCACGTTACAGAACAGGGCAATTTTGGCGCGTTCGTTGGCCGGAATGGCACGGTCAGAGCGGCAGATCAGCACATCCGGCTGGATACCGATGGAGAGCAGCTCTTTGACGGAGTGCTGGGTCGGCTTGGTCTTCACTTCACCGGCAGCGGCCAGGTAAGGAACCAACGTCAGGTGCATGAACATGGCGTTGTTGCGGCCCACTTCGGCAGCCAGCTGACGAATGGCTTCGAGGAACGGCAGGGACTCGATGTCACCTACGGTACCGCCCACTTCGACGATGGCAACCTGATGGCCTTCGGCACCGGCAATCACCCGCTCTTTGATGGCGTTGGTGATGTGCGGGATAACCTGAATGGTGGCGCCCAGATAGTCACCACGACGCTCTTTACGCAGTACGTCGGCATAGATACGGCCGGTGGTAAAGTTGTTGCGACGGGTCATCTTGGTGCGGATGAAACGCTCGTAGTGGCCCAAATCCAGATCGGTTTCGGCCCCGTCCTCGGTTACGAACACTTCACCATGCTGGGTCGGGCTCATGGTGCCCGGATCCACGTTGATGTACGGGTCCAGTTTCATGATGGTCACATCCAGACCACGGGCTTCCAGAATGGCTGCCAGAGAAGCTGCGGCAATGCCTTTGCCGAGGGATGAAACAACGCCACCAGTAACAAAAATATATTTGGTCGTCATGCTGAACCTGAAAGAAGTTTAGGGAATTTTAAGGGGTGCTTCGGGGATGAAGCAGGACGGGGAAACAGTATACCAAAAACCCCTCTCCCAAACAATGAGCAAAAATCTATCAGGCTCACCGCCCCCCCATCTTGCGCCAAATCAACTTTGCTCGGTTTCCTTCGCCTTATCCCAAGCTGCATCGAGCTTTTCGAGGGTGCAATCGGTCATTTTCAAGCCTTCTGCGGCGATTATCTGCTCAACCTGACGAAAGCGACGTTCGAACTTGGCGTTGGCGCCGCGCAGCACCTGCTCCGGATCCTTGCCCAGATGACGCACCAGATTGACGGTGGCAAACAGCAGGTCGCCGAGCTCGTCGCTCACCCGCGCCTCATCCACATCGGCCATCAATGCCTCTTCCATCACCTCGTCGATCTCTTCGTGGATCTTGTCCACCACAGGCCCCAGCGTCTTCCAGTCAAAGCCGACGGTAGCACAGCGTTTCTGAATTTTGGCGGCGCGAGTCAGGGCAGGCAGCGCCTGCGGGATGTCGTCCAGCACGCTCTCTTTGTCGAGGGCCGCCCGCTCCTTGGCTTTTTCCGCCTCCCAGTTCGCTTTTACCGCCTGCTCGTTGGAGAGATCTGCATCGGAAAAAACGTGGGGATGACGGCGAATGAGCTTTTCACTCACCGTATCGACGATATCGGCGAAGTCGAACAAGCCGCGCTCTTTACCCAGCTGGGCATAGAACACCACCTGAAACAGCAGGTCACCCAACTCCCCTTTCAGCCCCTGCCAATCTTCGGTCTCGATGGCATCGGCCACCTCGTAGGCCTCTTCCAGGGTGTGCGGCACTATGGTCTGGAAGTCCTGTTTCAGATCCCAGGGGCAGCCATTTTGCGGATCGCGCAGGCGAGCCATGATATCGAGCAGTTGGGGCAGATCGTAACGTTGGGACATGGGATATTCGCTTGTTGATTCGTACCGCAGGGGCAAAACAGTGACCGACCTGGCGGTCGGTCACAAGTTGGTTCTTGATGACAATCAGAGGCGCTTGGCGCTAATTACGTCATTGAGCTGACTGAGCTTGGCCAACGCCCGGTTGAAGGCGTTGATGTTGTAAATCTCCAGCTCCATGTCGATCTCGGCGGTCTGCTCGCGCACGTTGGAGCGTGAGCGCACCCCCATCACATTGATCTTCTCGTTGGCCAGCACTGTGGTGATATCGCGCAGCAGGCCGGAGCGATCATTGGAGATGATCCGGATAGTGAGGCCGTAGCCGCCAGAGTAGTTCTCTCCCCACACCGCATCGATCAGCCGCTCGGGGTTGCGACGTGACAACTCTTTCAACTGCTCGCAATCTTCCCGGTGGATGGATACACCGCGCCCCATGGTGATAAAGCCCTGAATGGAGTCCCCCGGAATCGGCTGGCAGCAGCGGGCAATATGGGTCATCAGGTTGCCGACCCCTTCCACCACGATGTGATCCTTGGGCTTGTGGCGCATCGGCGCATTGGCCTTCTGCTCCAGCTTCTCCAACAGGCGGCGATCTTCCTCTTCCGCCGTCGGCTTGTTGTAGCAGGTGTCGAGATAGTTGAGCACCTGGTTGATGCGGATATCGCCGCTGCCGATACCGGCCAGCAGATCGTCGGTGCTCTCCAGATTGAAGCGGCGCAGCATGTTGCCCTTGTCGATCTTGGACATGCTGAGGTTGTGGCGATCCAGCTCCTTCTCGAACAGCTCGCGACCGGCCACGATATTCTTGTCCCGATCCAGTTTTCTGAACCAGGTCGCCACCTTGGCCCGCGCCCGGCTGGAGCGCAGGAAGCCGGCGTTGGGGTTCATCCGTCGCGGCTCGGGTTCGGCTCTTTCTGGGTGATAACCTCCACCTGATCGCCGGTCTGCAGCGCATAGGTAAACGGCACGATGCGGCCGTCAATCTTGGCGCCGATGCAGCGGTGACCGATCATGCTGTGGACGTGATAGGCAAAATCGAGCGGGGTGGCGCCAGCTGGCAGGTCGATGACATCCCCTTTCGGGGTGAAGACGTAGACCCTGTCCTCGAACACCTGACTGCGCAGATCTTCCAGCAGGGAGCCGCTCTCGGAGAGATCCTCCTGCCAGGCGAGCAGCTTGCGCAGCCACTCGATCTTGTCTTCGAAGGTGTTGGCCTTGCCGCCAGCCTGTGCCCCTTCCTTGTAGCGCCAGTGC
Source organism: Aeromonas sp. 61P (assembly GCF_051919545.1). Lineage (NCBI taxonomy): Bacteria > Pseudomonadati > Pseudomonadota > Gammaproteobacteria > Aeromonadales > Aeromonadaceae > Aeromonas > Aeromonas sp. 61P. Next base: position 1,593,448 of record NZ_JBQBEL010000001.1, on the reverse strand, counting down.
GCCGCGACGCCGAGCTCGGCATCCTGATGCATCTGGTCGGTACGGATCTGAATCTCGACCGTCTTGCCCTCCGGCCCCACCACTACGGTGTGGATCGACTGATAGCCGTTGGGTTTGGGGTTGGCGACATAGTCGTCAAACTCGCGGGGAATGTGGTGGAACTGGGTATGCACGATACCGAGCGCCGCATAGCAATCCTGCAGCCGCTTGGTCACTACCCGCACCGCGCGCACATCGAACAACTCGTTGAATTCGAGGTGCTTCTTCTGCATCTTGCGCCAGATGCTGTAGATATGTTTCGGGCGACCGTACACCTCGGCGTCAACTCCCGCCTCTTTCAACCCATTACGCAGGGATTGCACAAACTCGCGGATGTAGCGCTCGCGGTCAAGCCGCTTCTCGTCGAGCTGCTTGGCGATCTGCTTGTAGGTATCCGGGTGCAGGTAACGGAAGGCGAGATCTTCCAGCTCCCACTTGAGCTGGCCGATGCCCAGACGGTTGGCGAGCGGCGCATAAATGTTGGTGATCTCCTGGGCCATCAGCACCCGGGTCTCTTCATCTGCCGTCTTCGCTTCCCGCAGGCAGGCGATCCGCTCCGCCAGCTTGATCACCACTGCGCGCACATCCTCGACCATGGCGAGCAACATGCGACGCACGTTGTCGACCTGCTCCGGCGAGGTTTCGCTGCGATGGAGAGTCTGCAGGGAGCGGATGGCCTCCATCTCCAGCACCCCTTCCACCAGCTTGGCGATCTTGGAGCCAAAGTCCTCGTCCATCCGCTCCTGGCTGATGAGACCGGCTTCGACGAAGGGGTAGATGATGGCGGCTTTGAGGGTACCGATATCCATGCTGAGCATCTGCAGGATGCCCACCATTTCGATGCCGCGCACCAGCAGCTTGCTGGTCAGCGCCTCGTCACCGAGCGTCAGACAATACTGGTAGACGGTTCGCAGCTGATCCTTTTCACTGTCACTCAAGGAGAGAGAGCTGACCCACTCTTCCAGGGTGAAGTTGTCTTTCAAATGAATATCGCGAACCGCAACCATGGTATCAATCCTTTAAATTATCGGGCCGAAAGCTGTCACTTTCCCCCCTCATGAGATTGCCTCAAATGGGGATATCCAGCGCACTTTTCAAGGCATATTGTCCAGAAAGACAATAGAGCGCGCCAACCGGCCCTGCCGAACGACGAGGTTCTAGATTACCCCAATCACATCAGCTCAAACAGCCGCAGACACGCCAGATTACATATCCGCATCGCCGTACCGATGAGCAGGATTACTTCATATACACACCTGCTCAAATAGTAACGAACATGCCGGATGACCTATCCGGCATCGCCGAACTGATGAGTCATTTACTCCCGTTCAAACAGCGCCATGGACTCCAGATGACCGGTGTGAGGGAACATGTCGAGCATGCCGAGGCGCACCAGACGATAACCCCCTTTCACCAGCACCTGACTGTCCCGCGCCAGGGTGACCGGGTTACAGGAGACGTAGACCACCCGCTTGGGTGAAAGTTTCACGACGTGTCCCATCACTTCCAACGCGCCGGGGCGAGCCGGATCCAGCAGCACCAGATCAAACCCTTCCCGCGCCCAGGACATGCCGACGATGTCATCGCTCAGGTCGGCTTGTAGAAACGGGCATTGGTGATGCCGTTGCGACGTGCGTTCTCTTCGGCCCGCTGCACCATGGCCAGTTCACCTTCGACACCCACCACTTCGCGAGCCTGACGGGCTAGCGGCAGGGTGAAGTTGCCGATGCCGCAGAAGAGATCGAGCACCTTGTCATCCTTGCTCGCCCCGAGCCATGTCTGCGCCTGCTCAACCATGCTCTGGTTGATGGGGCCGTTGACCTGAATGAAATCACCGGGAGCAAATGCAAGAGACAGGCCATCCAGCGAGTAGGATGGGGAAAATTGTTGCTGCAGCGCTTCGATACGATCATCGGCAGCTTGCAGATAGAGGTCGATCCCCTGCGTTTTTGCAAACGCCACCAGCAGGGCGCGATCCGCCTCATTGGGGCGGCCGGTGTGACGCAGCAGCATCATGATCCCCTGCTCGGCCTGGATTAGCTCCGCATGGCCCAGCTCACGCTGGCTCTTGAGGCGATTGAGGCATTCACGCAGCGGGGCAATCAACGCAGAGAGCGACTCAGCCAGCACAGGGCAACCGTCGATCTCCACCAGATCGTTGCTGTTACGGCGGCGGAAACCGACCCGGGTGCAGCGACCATTCTTGTCAAATTTGATGGCCAGACGACAAACCCGGCGGTAGGCGCGATCTTCACCGGTCAGTACCGGCTCCAGCACCGGCGCCTTGATGTTGCCCAACCGCTCGAACAGGCTGACCAGTCCCGCCGCCTTGGCGGCTTGCTGATCGGCAACCGGCATGTGCTGGGCACTGCAACCGCCGCACTCGCGATAGTGGCTGCAAAAGGGAGCGATACGATTGGCCGCCGGGGTCACCACCTGTTGCAAGGCGGCGTGACCATACTGCTTTTTCTCTTCGGTGATGCGTGCCTTGACGGTCTCGCCGGGCAGTGCCCCTTCGACGAAGACCGCCTTGCCCTGATGGCGACCGATACCGACGCAGTGGTGATCGAGGGTGTCTATCGTAAATTCAATGCGTTGGAGCTGGGTGGACTTCTTTTGGGGCTTGAAAAACTGGGCCATAAAACTTGGTGCCTATAGGTGGCTATGTCATGATTGTGGAATCTGCTGCCGGGTATTGTCCCACAAGAATAATAGTATGACCAAATACGGCCACAGAGCCCGTGTATTGCCATCAACCCTATCACCAACCCTGTTCACTGGTGGCCTGTTCGTATGACCAAATATGGCCTGAGAGCACGCGTTCTCGCCTTCACCATCCTGCCGACCCTGATCATCGGTGGCCTGATGGCCGGTTACTTCACCTTCCACCGCTACCAGCAGCTGGAAAACAACCTCATTGATCAGGGGATCAACATCATCGAACCGCTGGCGATCGCCAGTGAATACGGGATGACCCAGCACAGTCGCGAATCCCTCAAGCGGCTGATTGGCCTGACCCATCGCAAGAACTCCCCCTTCATCAAATCCATCGCAGTCTTCACCCAGGACAACCAGCTGTTCGTCACCTCGAACTACCACCGGGATTTCACCCGGCTCAGGCTGCCCGATGGCGAGCCCATTCCGGATCTGACCAGCGTGACGTTTCAGGGGGACGACATCATTTTGCGCACCCCGATCCAGGCTGAAACCAGTCTGGATGGCTTCCCGCTGCCCAGCGATGTGGAGCCGCCGATGATCGGCTACATCTCGATGCAGATGGCGACCGATAGGGCCATGCTGCTGCAGTACCGCGACACCTTCTTTGCGGTGATCATGGTGCTCATCGGGGTCGCCTTCAGTACCCTGTTTGGCTTCCGGCTGGTCAAGAGCGTGACCCAGCCCATCACCAACATGGTGCAGGCGGTGCACAAGATCAGGGAGGGGCGGCTCGATACCCGAGTCAGCGGCCAGCTAACCGGCGAGCTGGATATGTTGAAAAACGGCATCAACGCCATGGCCAAGGCGCTCTCCGAATATCACGAAGAGATGCAGCAGAATATCGATCAGGCCACCTCTGACTTGCGCGAAACGCTGGAGCAGATCGAGATCCAGAACGTCGAACTCGACATGGCCAAGAAGCGGGCGCAGGAGGCGGCGCGGGTCAAGTCGGAGTTTCTGGCCAACATGTCCCACGAATTGCGTACCCCGCTCAACGGGGTCATCGGCTTTACCCGCCAGCTGCTGAAAACCAGCCTGACTCCGAGCCAGACCGACTATATGCAGACCATCGAGAAGTCGGCGCGCAACCTGCTTGGCATCATCAACGACATCCTCGACTTCTCTAAGCTGGAAGCGGGCAAGCTGCAGCTGGAGCATATCCCGTTCAGCCTGCGCGATACCCTCAACGAGACCATGCACCTGCTCGGCCCCAGCGCCCACGACAAACAGCTGGAGCTCTCCCTGCGGGTGGATGCCGATGTGCCGGACTACCTCACCGGCGACCCCATGCGTCTGCAACAGGTGCTGACCAATCTCACCGGCAACGCCATCAAGTTCACCGAGCAGGGCAACGTGGATGTCCATATCGAGCAGACCGGCAGTGGCAACCACAAGGTGAGGCTCAACGTCCAGATCCGCGATACCGGCATCGGCATCTCCCAAGAGCAGCAACATCAGCTGTTCCAGGCCTTCAATCAGGCCGACTCCTCCATCTCCCGCCGTTATGGCGGCACGGGCCTGGGCCTCGTCATCACCCAGAAGCTGGTGCAGCAGATGGGCGGCCAGATCCGCTTCGAATCGGAGCTCGGCAAAGGCTCCATCTTCTCGTTCAGTCTGGATGTGGAGGTCTCGCCCCTGCCCCAGACCGATCAACTGCCGCTGGATCGGATCCGTGGCAAACGACTCTGGCTGCTGGAGCCGGATCCCTTCGCGCAAGCCTCCCTGCTCGCCCTGCTGGCGGAGTGGCACCTCGATGTGCACCCACTGACCAGCGATGATCCCTGGCCCGAGATGAGCGAGCAGGAGATGGTGATCATCGGCAGCAGCACCCTGCATACACCGCAGCAGGTGCTCGGCCGTCTCGACAGACTGAACGGCCAGCAGCAGAACACCATAGTGCTGCTTAGCAGCCACGAGCCAGCGCTCTATGAAGCTATGCTGGCCCATGGCGCCCAGCACTGTCTCTCCAAACCGGTCAACCACCGCAAGCTGCTGCACGCCCTGCTTTCGCCGGAATCGAGCCGCCAGAAGCTGCCCGCCCAGCCTGCGCCGCGCCAGTTGCAGCCAATCAAGGTGCTGGCGGTGGATGACAACGCCGCCAACCTCAAGCTGATCGCCGCCATGCTCAAAGAGATGGTGAGTCAGGTGGTGGTGTGCAAAAACGGCAAGGAGGCAGTCAAACAGGCACAGAGCCAACCGTTCGACATCATCTTCATGGATATCCAGATGCCGATCATGGATGGCATCAGCGCCACCCAGGCGATCCGCAACCAGTCCCTCAACACCACCACCCCGATCGTGGCGGTGACCGCCCACGCCATTCCCGGCGAACGGGAGCGGCTGATCCGGCAGGGGATGGACGACTATCTGGCCAAGCCCATCGACGAGAGCATGCTGGCCCAGCTCATCACCGACTTTGCACATCGCCGCCACCAGAATAATGGTGCCCAACAGATCGACTGGGCACTGGCGGTGCGGCAAGCGGCGGGGAAAGAGCATCTCGCCAGAGAGATGCTGACCATGCTGCTGGCCAGTTTCGACGAAGTGGAACCTGTGCTGGATAGCGCGCTGGCGGGCGAAATTGAAGATAGCGAAGTGCTGGCCCAGCTCCATCGCCTCAACGGTGGCTGTGCCTATTCCGGGGTGCCGGGGCTGCAACGGCTGCTCTCCCAGCTGGAGCAACAGCTGCGTGACGGCGTGCCGGTCAGCGAGCTGGAACCCGAGCTGCTGGAGCTGCAAGATGCGCTGGAACTGGTGCGCCAGGAGGCGCCCCGCTATCTCGGCAAGGCTTGATGAGCTTGACCTGAACTGTATCGGCCCTCGCTTTTTCTGACGCGAGGGCCGCCAGATGGTAAAGTTGCGCCGTTTACACAGGAGTCAGCATGACCAACAACGATATTCTGCGCCGTCTGCGCTACGCCCTCACCATCAGCAACGACCAGATGGTCGAGATGTTTGCCAAGGGCAACCTGACGGTCACTCACGCCCAGCTGCACAGCTGGTTGATGAAAGAGGCGGCGGAAGGTGAAGAGCAAGAGGCAGGCTATGTCGCCTGTCCCGACTCGGCTCTGAGCCAGTTCCTCGACGGTTTCATCATCGCCCGCCGCGGCGTGCGGGAAGATGCACCGCCCCAGGTGATCCCGAACCGGATCAACAACAACATGATCCTGCGCAAGCTGCGCATCGGTCTCAACTTCAAGGAAGAGGATATGCTCGGCACCCTCAAGCTCGCCGACTTCAACCTCTCCAAGTCCGAGCTCAGTGCCCTGTTCCGCTCCAAGGATCACAAGCACTATCAGGATTGCGGGGATCAGATCCTGCGCAACTTCCTGATCGGTCTCACGGCCAAATACCGCGGCTAACCAGCCGCGCGACTGACCAGACAGGGCCTTCGACATGTGCCAGCGACTCACTCCTCCCACGCTCAGCAGCCTGGCTGCAGCAGGGGGATGGCGCTGGCGCTGTTTTCTTCCCCTCTTCTTTCTGCCACTGGTTCTGCTGCTGGGTGGTTGTACTCCGTCCGAGTACCGGCTCTCTACCCGCTATCAGAGCGCCAACCAGAACGAGCGGATCGCCTTTCTGATCCTCCACTACACCGATGAAGATGATGCCAATTCCCTGCGCCTGCTGACCGAGCCGGAGCACAAGGTGAGCGCCCACTACCTGATCCCCCGCGACAGCCACGAGACACCGCTCACCGTCTATCAGCTGGTGCCGGACAGCGCGCGCGCCTGGCATGCCGGACGCAGCCGTTGGCACCAATATGCCGGGCTCAATGCCAGCTCCCTTGGCATCGAGATCGTCAACCTCGGCTATCCAGCAGAAGATGAGCCGCTGGCCCCCGATGCGCGGCGCTGGCAACCCTATACCCCACAGCAGATTGCCGCCGTCGGCGCACTCAGCCGGGAGCTGGTCGCCCGCTACCAGATTCCACCGACCCAGGTGCTGGGCCACAGCGATGTCGCCCCCGAGCGCAAGCAGGATCCCGGCCCCCACTTCCCCTGGCGCCAGCTCTATCTGACGTACGGAGTCGGCGCCTGGCCAGATGAAGGTCGGGTGGCCGAGCTACTGGCCAGCCCCTTGCCCGATTGGGATGCGGCCATGTGGCAGCAGCAGCTGGCCCGCTATGGCTATGGCCTGCCCCGGAGCGGCCAGTGGGATGAGCAGAGCCGCGCCGTCATGGGCGCCTTTCAGCTCCACTTTCGCGCCAGCAAGGTCGATAGCAAACCGGACCGCGAGTGCCAGGCCATCCTGATGGCGCTGCTCGAAAAATACTTCCCCTAATCCTCATCCATTGCCCCGTTGTTGCGTACTGTTTGATAGCCATTAGCTATCAAACAGTTAGGCACAAGCAATTGTCCCTGCATTTTGCAAGGCGTTACTCTGACTGCGTTCCGAAAGAGAATTTCAAACCGATTTCCAAATCTGGAGGTGAATGATGAAAAGCCCGATTGGTCTTGATACTGCTCAATCACAAGCCCTGGCAGCCGAGTTGAATAAATTGCTGGCCAGCTACCAGATCCTCTACATGAACGTGCGCGGCTTCCACTGGAATATCCGTGGCAACCAGTTCTTCGAACTGCACCTGAAATTTGAAGAGATTTACAACGACCTGCTGCTGAAAGTCGATGCGCTGGCCGAGCGGATCCTGACCCTGGATGGCGTGCCGATGCACAGCTTCAGCGACTATCTGAAAGTCTCTGCCATCCCCGAGCAAAAAGGGCTGCACGATGGCCGCGCCTGTGTCGAATCCCTGCTGGATAGCTTCCGCGAACTGCTGGTCGCCCAGCGCCGTATTCTGGGTCAGGCCGCCGAAGCCGGTGATGAGGGAACTGCCTCCATCCTCTCCGACTATGTGCAGCAGCAGGAAAAACTGGTCTGGATGCTGCGCGCTTATCTGGCCTGATAGTGAACCAAGCCGACTACAGCGTACGTATGCTGGCTTGAGTAAGTACCGGGCCGAAAGCTCCTGACCAGACCACGGCCCAATCCGTCTGATTGTTATGTTCTGTTGCAAACCTGAGTTGTCTCTCCTTTTATCCACCCGCTTGCCGCCCTGTTTGGGCGGCTTTTTTTATTTTTGATCTGCATCAAGGGAATCTTAATTGGCAAATTGAATACCTATTAAGTTTGTCGCGAGAGGAATAGAATCGCCACAAAACAGACAACTGAAATGTCCAATTAGGAGAGGCATGATGTTTTGTGTGCAATGTGAACAGACAATTCGTACCCCGGCAGGCAACGGCTGCGCCTACGCACAAGGTATGTGCGGCAAGACGGCGGAAACCTCGGATCTGCAGGATGTGCTGATCTATACCCTGCAGGGGCTCAGCGCCTGGGCGCTGGCCGCCCGCGAGCAGGGCATCATCGATCGCGAGATCGATGCTTTCGTGCCCAAGGCCTTCTTCGCCACCCTCACCAACGTCAACTTCGACTCGAATCGCATCGTGGCCTACGTCAATCAGGCCCTCGCCTATCGCCAGCAGTTGACCGATCGTCTGACCGCCATGGCGGTGCAGGTCAACGACTTGCCACAGTCCGCTTACTTCGAACCCGGTGCCGAGCTGCTGGAACAACTTGCCCATGCCGCACCAGCCGCACCCAATCGGGGCAAGAGCGAAGTGAACGAAGACATCATGGGGCTGCGTCTGCTCTGTCTTTACGGCCTCAAGGGCGCCGCCGCCTATATGGAGCACGCCCGGGTGCTGGATCAGCAGAGTGACGAGGTGGCCGCCGAATTCCACCGCATCATGAGCTGGCTCAGCACAGACCCGAGCGAAATGGGTCGGCTGTTCAGCTGCGCCATGGAGATCGGTCAGCTCAACTTCAAAATCATGGAGATGCTGGATCTGGGTGAAACCAGCGCCTTCGGCCATCCGAGCCGACCCGGGTCAGGGTCACCCCCATCCCCGGCAAGTGCATTCTGGTCTCCGGCCACGACATGATGGATCTCAAGCTCATTCTGGAGCAGACCAAGGGCACCGGCATTCATGTCTACACCCACGGCGAGATGCTGCCCGCGCTGGCCTACCCCTTCTTCAAACAGTACCCCCATCTGGTGGGCAACTACGGCTCCGCCTGGCAGAACCAGCAGAAGGAGTTTGCCAACTTCCCGGGCGCCGTGGTGATGACCTCCAACTGCATCATCGACCCGAACGTGGGCAACTACTCGGATCGCATCTTCACCCGCTCCATCGTCGGCTGGCCGGGCGTCACTCATCTGGAGGGGGATGATTTCTCCGCAGTGATCGCCAAGGCACTGGCACTCGATGGCTTCAAACACACCGAACTCGAGCACTTCATCACCATCGGCTTTGCCCGCAACGCCCTGATGCAGGCTGCGCCCGCGGTGATTGAAAAGGTAAAAGCCGGGGAGATCAGCCACTTCTTCCTGGTGGGTGGCTGTGACGGCGACAAGGCCGAGCGCGCCTACTTCACCGAGTTTGCCAAGGCGGCGCCGCGCGACAGCCTGCTGCTCACGCTGGGCTGCGGCAAATACAAGTTCAACAAGCTCGACTTTGGCGACATCGGCGGCATTCCGCGTCTGCTGGACGTGGGTCAGTGCAACGATGCCTACTCCGCCATCCAGTTGGCGCTGGCACTCTCCGAGGCGTTCGAGTGCGGGCTCAACGATCTGCCGCTGACGCTGGTGCTCTCCTGGTTCGAGCAAAAAGCCATCGTCATTCTGCTCACCCTGCTCTCCCTCGGGGTGAAAGACATTCGTACCGGCCCGACCGCCCCCGCCTTCCTCACCCCGGCCCTGCTCAAGGTGCTGGAGGAGCAGTTTGGCCTGAAAGGAACCACCACGGCCGAAGCGGACTTGGCAGAAATACTGGCGGCCTGATCGGCACCTCATGTTGTAAGCGTTTGGCGAGCCACCCGGCTCGCCTTTTTTCTGGATCCGGCTTTTTCATCAGACGTTTTTCAAACCGTTTCAAACCTAAGGAGCCTTGTGATGACCTCTCTCACGCTCACCTGCATTGGCCGCCAACAGAACACCCATGACGTAGTGAGCTGGCAACTGGTGCCGCTTTCCGGCAGCCTCCCTCCCGTACTGGCAGGCCAGTGCATCACCCTGCATACCGAGATAGACGGCCAGCCGGAGTGCCGCGCCTATACCCTCTCCTCCAGCCCGCAGGATGCATGCTGGCAGGTCACCATCAAGGATGTGGGACGGGTCTCTCGCCATCTGCACCAGACCTTGCAGGTGGGAGACAAGATCCGGGTGGATGGTCCGTTCGGCGATTTCAACCTGACCAACCTCCCTTGCGAACGGCCACTGCTGCTCAGTGCCGGTTCCGGCATTACCCCCATGTGGGCCATGTTGCGAGACGAGCTAACCAAACGGCCGGATGCCTATATCCGCTTTATCCATAGCGCCCGCTCGCCAGCAGATGTGATCTTCGCAGATGACTTGGCTGCATTGGCCGAAGCGCATCCCGGTGTACGCCATGCCCTGATACTGGAAGAGGCGCCAACGGCTCATCCCTGGGTGGGCCGACTCACCCCCGCTATGCTGGCCGAACTGGCCCCGGATCTGCGCGAACGCCACGTCTATCTCTGCGGCCCGGCCCCCTATATGGCGGCGGTCAGCGCCATGCTGGCAGAGCTGGGATTGCCGCCGGAGCAACTGCATCAGGAGTCCTTTGGCCTTCCTCCCGCAGAGCCCGCCACCACCAGCGACCACTTCTGGCTGACCCTGAAAAAGAGCGGCAAGAAAGTGAAAATCCTGCCGGGTCAGACCCTGCTGGCGGCACTGGAAGCAGCGGGCGAAACCATGATGGCTGCTTGTCGCGCCGGGGTATGTGGCAGCTGTCGTTGCACCACCACAGGTGACATCGAGCGCCAGAGCGTGATGACCTTGAGTGCGCAGGATCTGGAGAGCGGCGTGGCTCTGGCCTGCTCCTGCACCGCGAAAGGGGATATCAGTCTCGATTATTGAGGCGTGGTGAAGGCTTTTGTGAGGTGCGGTGAAGGCGTCATCGGTATCCCAACCTTTTCCCAAGTAGACTGGGGCGCTAGACTCTGCCCCAGTTTCACCAGAACACGGGATAAAAAATGACAATACTGGTCACAGGGGGCGCTGGCTATATCGGCTCCCACACCCTGGTTGAGCTGCTCGGCGCGGGGAAGCAGGTCGTGGTACTCGACAACCTATCCAACTCCTCACCGGAGTCACTCAAGCGGGTCGAGCAGATCACCGGCAAGCCGGTCACCTTCGTCGAAGGGGATGTGCTGGACAGAGCCTGCCTGCAGCAGCTGTTCGCCAACCACCAGATCGAATCGGTCATCCACTTCGCCGGTCTCAAGGCGGTCGGGGAGTCGAGCCAGATCCCGCTCACCTACTACCAGAACAACATCAGCGGCACTCTGGTTCTGTGCGAAGAGATGGCCAAGGCCGGGGTTTTCCGGCTGGTATTCAGCTCCTCGGCCACCGTCTATGGCGATCCCGCCTCGGTGCCGCTGCGGGAAGATTTCCCCACCAGCGCCACCAACCCCTATGGTCGCTCCAAGCTGATGGTGGAGGAGATCCTGCGCGATCTCGCCAAATCCGATCCCCGCTGGGCCATCGTACTGCTGCGTTACTTCAACCCGGTCGGCGCCCACGAGAGCGGCCTGATTGGTGAAGATCCCAACGGCATCCCCAACAACCTGCTGCCCTATATCAGCCAGGTGGGTGTCGGCAAGCTCAAGGAGCTGGGGGTATTTGGCAACGACTACCCGACCCCGGATGGCACCGGCGTGCGCGACTACATCCATGTGGTGGATCTGGCCATCGGCCACCTGAAAGCACTGGCACGCATCAAGAGCGACACCGGCGTCTTCACCTACAACCTGGGCACAGGTCAGGGCTACTCGGTACTGGAGATGGTCAAGGCGTTTGAAGCGGCCAGCGGCCGGCCCATTCCCTACCAGATCAAACCCCGTCGCCCGGGCGACATCGCCGAGTGCTGGGCAGAGCCGACGCTGGCCCGTGCCGAGCTGGGTTGGCAGGCAGAGCGCGGTCTGGAGCAGATGATGGTCGATACCTGGCGCTGGCAAAGCAACAACCCGAACGGCTATCAAGGCTGATCTCTCGCGGGTGGATAACAAAACGCCCCGAGATTTTCATGTCGGGGCGTTTTATTTTGGCTATGTCCCAATTACGTGTTGAATGGGGCGCCCCAGCGCCTCATGCAAACATGCTTTGATATTTACGCCTTTTCCGTAACGCTCCAGCATCCTGCGCCAACCCAGGTAGTTCTTCAGGTAGTGCGTCGCCACGCCATGGAACCGCTCCATCCACTCTTTCAACCGATGGTGATATCCGTTCACATGCTGGATGTGATACGCACCGACTACCCGTTCGCCTTGACGATTGCGCACCACCTGATGGGTTATACCCTGTTCCTTGCTGAAACAGGCATACACACCCGCCCCATCGCTACACAGCACCGCATCCGGTGACACCAACGGCTTCAACACCGCGATGACCGTCTCGGCATCTATTTTCTCCAACTGGAAATCCGCATGGTGGCCTGCACGGTCTTGTACCACCATCACCGGGATGTAATCTGGCCCGGTTCCACGAGTTCGACCTTTACCACCGCGATGACGTGGTGGACGCAGCAGTCCCCGCTGCCCCTTGAACGATTCAAGGAAAAAGGTCTCATCAACCTCAACGATGCCCTCTTCCCGGGTGGCCTGATGGGTTGCCATCGCGCGCAAGAAGCGGTGACGCCAGAGGAACGCGGTGTTTTTGCTGACCCCACAGCGCCGCGCGGCCTGGCGGAGAGTCAGTCCTTCGATGAGGGCTTGCGCGTAGTCTTCCCAGCACTGTGCTTTACGCAATCTGGCCAAGGGCGTCTTGGTCAGAACGGTGCTGGTGCGCAGACACAGTTTGCAACGGTAGCGGCGCAGTCCCCGACTCCATCCCCAAGGCGCCAGCTGGGTGACATCAGCCTGACAATGGGGGCAGCCACTGCATGCCGGTAACTGAGTATTGAGCGAGGTAATGGTGTGGGGTGCAGTGAGCTCCTGCTGCGCAACACGGCGCTGGCGCAGGGTCAACTGGGGAAAAAGGGACAACAGGTGTTGAAAGGCTGGGGTATCCATGATGGTAGACCTCAAGGTGATGGCCTACTTCAAGATTAGCCTTTCAACACGTAATTGGGACAGAGCCTTTATTTTGCGACGTTCAATCAGTGGGTCTGACAGCGCAGCAGCGGCACACGGGCCAATCGGGTGGCGATGCGGTCTATCAGCCGATCCGCCAGCGGGGTCAGCAGCAACCAGGGCAGGCAGAGGGTCGCCAGCCCCAGCGCGCCGACATAGACATCGGTAAACCAATGGGCGCCAGCCAGAATGCGCGGCGCGGAAAAGATCGGCACCATCAGCAATGCGGTGACTCCCGCCCAGCGCGGCAGATAGCGCAGGGCAAAACCGGCGAAGATCATCAGGAACAGAGCGTGATCGCCGGGGAAGCTGTCACCGGAAGAGTCCTTGGTCGGAATACCGCTGATCTGGGTCAGCCGAAGCGCATCGGCCACCATCAGGGTCGGGCTGGGTCGCTCCACCGGCAACCTGTGACCAAGCTGGTTGATCACCAGTGCGCTCAGCAACATCACTATGCCCATTGCCACCAGCTGGCGACGACCCGCCAGATCCCGTGCAAAGAAACATCGGGCCAGGATCAACCCCATACAGGCCAACACCGCCAGATCGAACAGCCGGTTATTGGTGATGGCCACCAGATCGGCCCACAGAGCCGACTGGCCGAGCCAGCCGTTAACGGTATGAAAAATCGCGAGGTCCCACTGATCCCAGGGACCATGAGCGGGCAGCGCAGCCCAACTGATGGCCACCAGACCACCGACCAGATAGCAAAGCAGGAACTTGCCCATGGGGACTCTCCTTTGGAAAAGGGCGATATCGTAAAACTGTAGCGTGCGTCACAAAACCGAAGAATTGTAAGAAAGTGCGACACAATATCAAGCCTCAAATAAAGCCTTCCAGCCCATTCCAATCTCGCATATCCCAACAGCGCCAAGATTTCTGCCTCCAGTGCTGCATCTGTGGGCCTCTCACCATGAGTGCGGCTTGTGCCACCACCGCAACACCCCCTAGAATGCGCACTTCCCTTTACTGCGAAAGGAAGCGGTATGCATATTCACATTCTCGGGATCTGCGGCACCTTTATGGGTGGTCTGGCGGTGTTGGCAAAACAGCTTGGTTACCGGGTGACCGGTTCGGATGCCAATGTCTATCCCCCCATGAGTACCCAGCTCGAGCAACAGGGCATCGAACTGACCGAAGGCTATGACCCCTCCCAACTCGATCCGACGCCTGATCTGGTGGTGATCGGCAACGCCATGAGCCGCGGCAACCCCTGTGTTGAATATGTGCTGGACCGCAATTTGCCCTACATCTCCGGCCCCCAGTGGCTGCTGGAGCATGTGCTGCAGGATCGCTGGGTGCTGGCCGTTGCCGGTACCCACGGCAAAACCACCACCGCCAGCATGCTGGCTTGGGTGCTGGAGTACGCCAAGCTGGAGCCCGGTTTCCTGATCGGCGGCGTGCCGGGCAACTTCCCGGTCTCGGCCCGTCTCGGCTCCGCCCCCTTCTTTGTCATCGAAGCGGACGAGTATGACTGCGCCTTCTTCGACAAACGCTCCAAGTTCGTCCACTACCACCCGCGCACCCTGGTGATGAACAATCTGGAGTTCGACCACGCGGACATCTTCCCGGATCTCGCCGCGATCCAGCGCCAGTTCCACCACCTGATGCGCACCGTGCCGAGCAACGGCCGGGTGCTGTTCCCACAAGCCGATGACAACCTCACCGCCGTGCGCAAGATGGGCTGCTGGAGCGAGGTAGAGCTGGTGGGTCAGGACGACGCCAAGTGGCAGGCGGTCAAGCTGGCCGATGACGGCTCCGCCTTCGAGGTGTGGCTGGATGGTGAAAAACAGGGCGAGGTGCACTGGGAGTGCATTGGCGAACACAACGTCAACAACGGCCTGATGGCTATCGCGGCCGCCCGCCATGCTGGCGTGATGGTGGAGCACGGCATCGCTGCCCTCTGCCAGTTCAAATCCCCCAAGCGGCGGATGGAGCTCAAGGGCGAAGTGGCTGGCATCAGCGTCTATGACGACTTTGCCCACCACCCCACCGCCATCGAGACCACCCTCGGCGGCCTGCGCGCCAAGGTGGGTGAGGCCCGTATTCTGGCGGTGCTGGAGCCACGCTCCAACACCATGAAGCTGGGGGTTCACAAGGAGGAGCTGGCTGGCTGCTTCGATGGTGCCGACGAGGTGTTCTTCTTCCAGCCCCCCAACATCGGCTGGGATCTCGGCGAGGTGACCGCCCATATGACCCGACCGGCCAAGGTATTCAACGATCTGGAGACCTTGATCAACCGGTTGGTGGCCGAGAGCCGCGATGGCGACCATATTCTGATCATGAGCAACGGCGGCTTCGGTGGCATTCATGACAAGCTGATCACCCGCCTCAAGGATTACCACGGCGAACTATGAACAAAGCGATCACCCTGGCGCTGACCGGCGCCTCCGGCGCCCCCTACGCCCTGCGCCTGCTCCAGTGTCTGGTGCAGGCGGATTATCGGGTCTACCTGCTCGCCTCATCGGCGGCACGAGTGGTACTCAAGACCGAGCAGCAGCAGGATTGGCCCGGCTCGCCGAGAGAGCTCTCTGTTTATCTTTGTCGCCAATATGGCGCCAAGGAGGGGCAGATTGTCGCCTGCGGCAAGGAGGAGTGGTTCTCGCCGGTGGCCTCCGGTTCGGCCGCGCCCAAACAGATGGTGGTCTGCCCCTGCTCCATGGGCACCGTCTCGGCCATTGCCAACGGCACCTCTGACAACCTGCTGGAACGGGCGGCGGATGTGGTGATCAAGGAGCGCGGCCAGCTGATCCTGGTGCCCCGCGAAACCCCCTTCTCGGCGATCCATCTGGAGAACATGCTGAAACTGGCACGGCTCGGGGTGACCATCATGCCCGCTGCCCCCGGTTTCTATCATGAGCCGAAAAGCATCGCCGATCTGGTGGACTTTATGGTCGCCCGCATCCTAGATCATCTGGGTGTCGAGCATGAGTTGACCCACCGCTGGGGCTATGGCCACCACTGAGCTGACCGCCATATCCGGCCATAAAAAAACGGCGCCACTCAATGAGTGACGCCGTTTTTTCGTTAAGCCGTGTTAGCGAGCCTGAATTGGCGCCGTCACGTACTTGAACAGGAAATCAGTCACCTCTTGGCGCACCGGGCGCTGAGGTTGATTGATCATCTGCATCATCACATAGCCAAAACCGGTCAGAGAGCGGGCCAGATCCTGTGCTGACAGCACGCTGGTGATCTCCCCTACATCCATGGCGGTTTGCAGCTCGCTGGCGATCAGCTCAAGGCAGTGATCGAGCAGCCGGGTATAGCGGGGCCATACCTCTTCCCGAACCGATGAGCTCCACTCCAGCCAGATACCGGCATAATCCGGTTGATCGTAGGCGGCATCGACAGAGAGGCGTACATGACGCTGGATCTTGTCGAAAATGGAGCCCTGGTCACCGTATGCCTGCGACAGCATCTGGTTCACAAAGCGTTCGATCTCGGCCAGCACCTCATCTACCAACTCCTCGCGGGTGTTGAAATAGTTGAAGACGGTAGCCACAGAGACCTTGGCCTGTTCGGCTATCTCGGCGTGACCTGCACGGCCAATGCCGCGACGGGAGAACACCTCGATGGCACATTCCATCAATTGGGAGCGACGAGCTTCCGGCGACAGCCGGGTACGACGTCTTATTTCTGCGCGTGGTTCCATAGTTTTTATCATCTAATAGTTATTGATTATGGTGTTTATAGTATTTTAACTAATCATGCCTGAGTGCCTGCTAACTCTATCAATTAAAATAAGCCGATAAAAGCACCACGTATCTCTAGCACCCTTCAACATGAGTGGTAGAATCATCGGTTTTGATATTCATGAACGGCCAAATCCCCTTTGGCCTTATGGGAGTAAGTGATGAAACACACCGTCGAGGTGATGATCTCCGAGGCTGAAGTAGCCGCCCGGATCGCCAAATTGGGTGAAGAGATCACCGCCCGCTATCAGGGTTCTGACGAAGTCGTGATGATTGCGCTGCTGCGCGGTTCCTGCATCTTCCTGGCCGACCTCTGCCGCCAGTGCCAGCTGCCCATCACCCTGGACTTCATGACCGCCTCCAGCTACGGCTCCGGCATGCACAGCACCCGTGACGTCCGCATCCTCAAAGACCTGGACGACGACATCAAGGGCAAGGATGTGGTGATCGTAGAAGACATCATCGACACCGGTTACACCCTCAACAAGGTGCGCGAGATCCTCTCCCTGCGCGAGCCGAAATCCCTGGCCATCTGCACTCTGCTGGATAAACCCTCCCGCCGCGAAGTGCAGGTGCCGGTCGACTGGATTGGCTTCGCCATTCCGGACGAATTCGTGGTCGGTTGTGGCATCGACTACGCCCAGAAGTACCGCAACCTGCCGTTTATCGGCAAAGTGGTACCCCAGGAGTAAGCCAGGTTCAGGAATATCACGGGTGAAGCGGCCTTGCGCCCTTTACTCTGTGCAGGCGGCCTTGGCCGCCTTTTCTGTATCGAGCCGGATTCAACCATCACAGAGGTTGCAATGAACGCACTGGAAATCAGCGGCCTGAAAAAGACCTATCAGGGGGGCGTTGAAGCCCTTAAAGGCATCGATCTTACCGTCAGGCAGGGGGATTTCTTCGCCCTGCTCGGCCCGAACGGCGCGGGCAAATCCACCACCATCGGCGTCATCAGCTCGCTGGTGAACAAGAGCGCCGGCAAGGTGAAGGTATTTGGCTACGACATCGACAGCGATCTCGAACAGGCCAAGGCCCAGCTCGGGCTGGTGCCGCAGGAGTTCAACTTCAGCCAGTTCGAGAAGGTGATCCAGATCGTCACCCATCAGGCCGGTTTCTACGGCGTGCCCAAGGCGGAAGCCAAGATCCGCGCCGAAAAGTACCTGCGCCAGCTCGATCTGTGGGAGAAGCGTGACATGCCTGCCCGCACCCTCTCCGGCGGCATGAAGCGCCGCCTGATGATCGCCCGCGCCCTGATGCACGAGCCCAAGCTGCTGATCCTCGATGAACCGACCGCCGGGGTCGATATCGAGATCCGACGCTCCATGTGGACCTTCCTCAAGGATCTCAACGAACAGGGCGTCACCATCATCCTTACTACCCACTATCTGGAAGAAGCGGAGATGCTCTGCCGCAACATCGGCATCATCGACAAGGGTCGTCTGATCGAGAACACCAGCATGAAGAATCTGCTGGGCAAGCTGGGTCGCGAGACCTTCCTGCTCGACCTTGCGCCAGGTTCTGCCGTACCCGGGTGCCAGAGTTCAACGGCCGCATGCCGGATGAGCGCACCCTTGAGGTGGATCTCGACAAGAGCCAGTCACTCAACAGCCTGTTCGAGCAGCTGTCGAACCAGCAGGTGCAGGTCGTGAGCATGCGCAACAAGGCCAACCGGCTGGAAGAGCTGTTCGTCAATCTGGTCGAAGAGGGGAGAAAAGCATGAATCTGGCCATCTATTACATCGCCTTCAAGAGCATTCTGGCCAAAGAGGTGAGCCGCTTCACCCGGATCTGGATCCAGACCCTGGTGCCACCGGCCATCACCATGAGCCTCTACTTCGTCATCTTCGGCAACCTGATCGGTTCGCGCATCGGTGACATGGGCGGTTTCACCTACATGGAGTTCATCGTGCCCGGCCTCATCATGATGTCGGTGATCACCAACTCCTACTCCAACGTCGCCTCCTCCTTCTTCAGCGCCAAGTTCCAGCGCAATATCGAGGAGATGCTGGTCGCGCCGGTACCCAACTACGTCATCATCGCCGGTTACGTGGGCGGTGGCGTGGCGCGCGGCCTCTGCGTCGGCCTTATCGTCACCCTGGTGTCGCTGTTCTTCGTGCCGCTGCAGATCCACCATCTGTTCAGCGTCTGCTTCACCGTGCTGCTCACCGCCATCCTCTTCTCGCTGGGTGGCCTCATCAACGCGGTGTTTGCCAAGACCTTCGACGACATCAGCATCATCCCTACCTTCGTGCTGACACCCCTCACCTATCTGGGCGGCGTGTTCTACTCCATCAGCCTGCTGCCCCCGTTCTGGCAGAGTGTCTCCCAGGTGAACCCCATCATCTACATGGTGAACGCGTTCCGTTACGGCTTCCTCGGTATCTCCGACGTGCCACTCGGCACCGCCTACCTCATCATCATCGGCTTTATCGTGGCCCTCTACGGTATCGCCTGGTGGCTCATCTCCCGCGGCACCGGCCTGCGCCACTGATTGCCAAAACGGGCACCTCGCGGTGCCCGTTTTCATTGTCCGGCCCACCTCGGGATGACCTAGACCCGGATGGCGTGATCCTTTAGCAGCCGGGCGGTGAGCTCAAGCTTCTCGTTGCGCTCGGCGGCCCGTTCGGGAACCGTGACGCCCCCCAGCTCATCGACCCGCACCTGACCGAAGGCATCGTCGATAGCCTGCGCCATGGCGGTTCGACCAGCAGCGAGCTCGGGATCGATCAGGCTCTCCTGCATCCGGATCCGGTTCTCGCTGGCCGCCAGCTGCAGTTCCTCCAACTGGGTGGCGAGAGTGACAATCCGGTTATCGACCCGCTGGGCCAGTTCGAAGAGACGGTTTTCATTCCCTGCCACCATCGCCAGTCCATCTAGCTGCTCCCCTTTGCGCTGATCAAAGTTGCTTACCGCACGAGCGGCCAGCTCCAGTGCATAAGCCTTGGTGGCCATGGCGTTGACTCCGCCCTCCCAACCGACATCTGACCCCACCCCCAGTGTCACGCCAAGGGTAGTATGAAACTTGGCTCCCTGTGGCCCGAAAGCCGCAGTGGCACCGGCCGATGCACCGATACCCAGATTGGCGGAGGCGCGTACTTTGGCCGAAAGGCTATAGGCATCCGCATACTGACTCTTGAGCAGATTGAGCTGGGCACTCCCCTCTGCTTTCATACCAGCAAAGGCCGAGGCGTTGGCCGTCACGCTGACCACTGGCCCATTGGGCGTCATGATAGCCGCTGCACCGGCCTCCAGCTTGGCATTGGCTACCACCTCGGCCGAGCCTGCCAGCTTGGCGTTAAGCAGGTTGCCGATAGTCCAGCTCCCCTCAACCGACAGCCCCAGCCTGCTCACCAGCTCGGCACTGGCCCCGATGCGCAGCAGACTAAGGTCATGGGGCCCCGGTGTGTAACGCGATCCGTCGGTATCATTGACGATCTTGTTCACCGGATTGAACACCAATGAGCCCTCCGCCTTGCCAATCACCAGCTCGGCCTTGGCACTCGCCTTGTTCTCCTGGGTCAGAGCCACCTTGCCGGCAAACTCTCCTACCGGTGTGTCGCGACGCCCCTCCCACTTGCCAATCTCGATCTTGGCGAAAGCCTCCACCAGCGCACTGGCACTGACCAGCCCGAGCCCGCCAAAAGCCTTCTGGCTCACGGGCTCACCCGGTTTCAGCTCCTTGCTGGCAGCAGAGAGAGGGCTCTTGAGCTCGGCCCGGACACCACTCTGATAGTGCTTGCCTGATGCGCCCTCTCCCTGCCAGAGCGCCTTCTCCTGCGCCTCGCGCTCAAGCCAGGGCTCATTCAGTCCATCCACCAGCGCGGTCAGCAGCTCGGTCCTGAGCAGGCCAATCTCCCCCTGCTTGCTCACCTGCTGCTGAATGCTGAGATCCAGAACCTCCTTGAGGTGGCCCAGCTCCAGCAACTGACTGTGGGTAAGCAGGATATCGCGACCATTCTCCTCGGCAGTGGCTTGGGGCTTGAGCTCACCCAGTGCGGGCAGAGCCTGACGCAAGGTCCCGCAAAACAGCTGCCACTCGTGACTTGTAGCGACCTCTTCACGGGTCGGCGCCCGCTCCAGCCGCCGCGCCATCATCCCCTCACTCACCCCGAACATCAGATCGAGCCCTCCTTGCAGCTCCCGCTTGAACAAGTCGTTGGCCCCCTCCTGTTGCAGGCGAGCCAACTCGCTGCACCACTGGCGGATCTGCTGGTTACTCTCGATAGGCTGATTGACCCTCCCCTGCTCGTTGCAGACCCACGCCAGCTGAAATGAGGGAGGCTTGCCACCCTGCGCCAACGCCTGACGGCGGACAGCGATGTCATCAACCAGTTTTTGCAACACGGGATCCTGCTGACGGGAGCGGTTCTTGCCCGAGTCGATCCAGAACTGCAGCGCCTGTTCGATCTTCGCCAACCCGGCCAGTGAAGGCGTTAGCTGGGCCTGGTAGTGCCGCACGGCCTGCTTGACCGCCTTGAGTTCCGGGCTCTGCCGATGGCCAATACCACGGCGGATCCCCCTATCGAACTCCCGGCTACCGGCATCCAGCAGCCGTAGTCTGGCGTTGCCAAGGCGAGCAGTAGCAGGAGGTGTAGCATCAGGAGTTGTCTGCTGATGACGACTTACATCGATATCCGGGGAGGTAATTTTCATGGCAAGAAACCTGCGTTGATGAGAGAGAAGATCCTCAGCGTACGCCGCCCCCCCTTGTCACCCTGTCAGCGATGGTCCCGCTTTTTTAGGATTCGGACTGACCCGTAAAAGATGTCTGTCAGCTCACAATTTCGGCACAACCACTCGCCCCTCCGACCGAAAACAATAAAAAAATGACGACAAGTGATAAGCAGCCACCGATCAGCCGCATAGGGTGTCACTCTTCCCCTGCCAGAGGTTTGGCCATGTATCACGCTCTCATCACAGCCCTGTACACACAACTTGGACTTCCGCTTCCGGTGGCCGGACAGACAGCCACCACCCTGACCATCAACGACGAGCTGGTACTGACGCTGGCAGAGGATGAGGGCCATCTGGTGATCTATCTGCTGCTACCGGGCCACGCTATGCCCAACACGCCCCTGCTCAACCACCTTGGCGACGAGCCGGTGTTTCTGCTGGATCAGACCGAGCGGGGAGAGACCCTGATCTGGGCCCGCGAGTGGCTCGATCATCTGACGGTCGACAGCCTGCTGCTACTGCTCGAGCGGGCCATCGAGCTGGCTGCCGAACTGCTGACCCACCAGCACGACAGGGAGCAATCGACACAGCCACAACATCCCGCCTCCACAACCACCACCATCAGGGTCTAGCGCCCCCATTCTGGTCACTGCCCCGCAAAATCGAGATTTATCTTGTCCGGCATGGGTTTAGTCATTGCGGCTCAATCGGGAATTGTTAGAATTCACTCCTCTCTATAAAGAGGTATAACATGCCTGCGTTGTTGCGCATGCTGGCCAATCTGGCGCTGGGGGGATTCTTTCTCGCCTCCGCCGGGTTCAAGCTGGTATCCCCCGACCTGTTCATCGAGCAGATCGGCGCCTTTGGCCTGATCTGGCCGCCGCTGATCCCGTTCGTGGCCTGGGGGCTGATTGCCCTTGAGCTCTGCGCAGGGCTTGCGGTCATCGCCAACCGGCGCTGGGGACTCTGGCTGGTGATCGGGCTGCTCACCCTGTTTATTCCGGTGTTGGGCTATGGCGTTGCCATCGGGCTCGACATCTCTTGCGGCTGTCTGGGCAGGGCTGATCTCGGCTCGTTGCCGGAGGCCATTGTGCGGGATCTGCTGCTACTGACGCTTGCGGGCGCCCTGCTGCGAACTTCCCGCCCCGTTTTTCCCGTTCTAAAGGAGTAGTGACATGATGACATTGCGATCCCGCACTCTGCTGGCCTCGCTGATCGCCGCCAGCTTTGCCCTCGCGGGCTGTGGCGACAACCAGTTCGAGCAGGAGGTGAAGCTTGAGCAATCGGCGGTGCAGTTGGCACAGGAGGCGCAGCAGGGAGGCTATCAGCTGCTGACCGTGGCCGAGCTGAAGACCCGGATGGACAAGGGCGAGGAGCTGGTGATCATCGACACCATGCCCTATGAGGACTCCTACAAGAAGGAGCACATTCCGGGCGCCAAGAACTTTGTCTTCGTGAAAGAGGCCAAGGCCGGTGACAACTGGAGCGAGATCGTCGAGGGAAGCGGCACGGCGGAGCAGTTCCAGGCGCTGCTGGGTGAAGACAAGTCCCGCCCGGTGGTGATCTACTGCGGCTTCGTCAAGTGCGGCCGCAGCCACAACGCAGCCGCCTGGGCGGTGACTCAGGGCTATCAGCAAGTCTATCGGGTACCGGGCGGCATCTTCGCCTGGAAAGGAGCCGGTTACCCCGTATCTGCCGAGTAACCGCGTCTGCCCGCAAGGCAACACAGCCGATATGAAAGAAGCCCGCAACTGCGGGCTTCTTTCATATTGGACAACTCTCGGAGTTAACTGGCGGCCTGCGTCTGCACCGTCTCCACGTTGGCCAGTTGCTGCTTGCCCAGCAAACGCTTGGTGATCATCGCCGCCATAATGGAGCCGTTGACGTTGAGAGCTGTGCGGCCCATATCCACCAGCGGCTCGATGGCGATCATCACTCCCACCAGCGCGATGGGGAAATTGAGGGTGGAGAGCACGATAAGCGCAGCGAAGGTGCCGCCACCGCCGACGCCAGCCACCCCGATGGAGCCCAGCGCAATCACTGGCAGCAGAGTCAGCAGAAACAGGGGATCAAACGGGTTGATGCCGAGCATGGGGGCAATCATCGCCACCATCATGGCCGGATAGATACCGGCGCAGCCGTTCTGGCCGAGGTTGGCACCGAACGAGGCGGCAAAGTTGGCGATGCTGGCGGGCACACCAAGACGTTGCTGGGTCTCGATACTGAGCGGAATGGAGGCGGCGCTGCTGCGGGAGATAAAGGCGAAGGTGAGCACGCCCCACACTTCCCGCAGATAGTGCAGCGGGTTCTGGCCGATCAGCAGCAGGATCACCATGTGCACCGCAAACATCGCCAGAATGGCGACGTAGCAGACCAGAATAAAGCCGAGCAGGCTGAGGATCTCGCTCAGGGGATAGTGGGCCACCACCCGGGCGATCAGCGCCATCACGCCATAGGGGGTGAGCGCAATCACCACCCGCACCACCTTCATCACCCACAGTTGCAGGGTGTCGATGGCGACGGCGGCGCGGGCACCGGCCTCTGGATGCTCCGCCTTCAACTGCAGCAGAGCAACCCCGGCCAGCACGGTGAAGATCACCACGCCGATCACCGAGAGACCGCGGCTACCCGCCATATCGGCGGCAAAGTTGGTGGGCACCAGCGAGAGCAGCAGGGCAGGCAGGGTCTGGGCACTGTCGATGGTGCTCATGCTCTGTTGCAGCGCAGCCGTGTCGCTGCCGTGGCTCAGCAACCCTTCTGCGGTGAGGCCACTCAGATGGGTCACCGTCATCCCCACCACACCGGCGATCATCACCAGGGTCAGCATGGAGCCGATCAACACTGCGCTGATCTTGCCGAGGGACTGGGCCTGCTCCAGCTTGTTGATGGCGGAGAGGATGGAGGTGAACACCAGCGGCATCATCACCACCTTGAGCAGGCTGACATAGCCACCGCCGATGATATTGACCCACTCCAGGGTCTGCTGGACACCGGCATCATCGGCACCCCAGCCCAGTTGCAGCGCCAGCCCGAACAGGGCGCCAAACAGCAGACCCGCAAGCACCTTGCGCGAGAGCGGCACCGAAGCGGGTAGCCGGGTCAGGGCAAAACAGAGCAGACAAAAGAGCAACGAAGCAAACAAGGTAAACATAAATAAACACCTGTTGCGGCCATCAGGGCCGATTGTGGAGAGAGAAAACAGCGTGTGCGAGCAGAGTCGCGAGGGAAAACGCCAAATGGCAGGCGTGAAAAAGCAGCGGACGCCCGGGAAGGCGTCCGCTGACAATCGGGGGAATTACTTCTTTACGGTGACGACGCGGTTGTCGATAAGACGGGCCTTGCCAAGATAAGCGGCCATCAGGATCACCAGCTGCGCGCTCTCGTCAGTGGCGGATTCGAGGGTGGCGGCATCGACAATGTCGATGGCATCGGTACGAAAACCGGCATTGTCGAGACGCTGGCTGGCCTGCGCCACCAAGGAGGGCAGGTGGTGGTCACCCGCTTCAATCTGCTCGGCGATCCAGTTCATGGTGCGCGCCAGCTCGGGGGCAATGGCCCGCTCGGCCGCAGTCAGGTAGCCGTTGCGGGAAGAGAGTGCCAGCCCGTCTTCGGCCCGCACGGTGGGCACGCCGACGATCTCTATGGGCATCGCCATGTCGGCCACCATCTTGCGAATGAGCGCCAGCTGCTGGTAATCCTTCTGGCCAAAACAGGCCACATCCGGCTGTACCAGATTGAACAGCTTGGTAACGACAGTGCTGACCCCGCGGAAGTGACCCGGGCGCAGTGCCCCCTCCAGCAGATTGGAGAGACCCGGCACCTCGACGAAGGTCTGGCTGGCCAGCCCCTGCGGATACATGATCTCCGGAGTCGGGGTGAACACCATGTCGACGCCGGCCGCTTCCAGCGCAGCGCAATCCTGCTCAAGGGTGCGCGGGTAGTTGGCGAGATCCTCGGCCTTGTCGAACTGCATCGGGTTGACGAAGATGCTGACCACCACCTTCTCGGCGTGGCTGTGCGCCTCTTTCACCAGCGTCAGGTGGCCCTGATGCAGATTACCCATGGTGGGCACGAATGCGATGGCACGCCCTTCACGGCGCCATTGGCTTATCTGCTCACGCAGAACGACGGGATTATTTACGACCAACATCAGCAGTTCACCTTCCGATAAATCAAAAAGAGAGACGGGTTGCATCTACCGGTAGCGCTCGGGCGGGATGGGGCACGAACATGGCTATCAGCAGTTCACCTTTAGATGAATCAATAAGATACGGATTAGCTATACGGATTAACTGTGCAAGGCTGACAAGCAGAGACGGGGGCCGCAGCCCCCATCATGCAACTGCCAGGATCAGTTGAAGCAGTGCTCCGGGCCGGGGAAGCTCCCCTCGCTCACCTGCTGGACATAGAGGCGGATGGCGGCACGCACATCGCCGGTCTCGGCCAGGAAGTTCTTGGTGAACTTGGGCACATAGCCGGAGGTGACGCCAAAGGCATCGTGCATCACCAAAATCTGACCGTCGGTCGCGGGGCCGGCACCAATGCCGATCACCGGGATGCGAAGCGCCTTGGTGATGCGCTCGGCCAGCGCAGTGGGCACACACTCGAGCACCAGCAGCTGGATACCGGCCGCTTGCAGTTCGAGGGCCTGACGGTAGATCTCCTGGGCTTGAAACTCATCGCGCCCCTGCACCTTGAAGCCGCCAAAGACATGAACGGATTGCGGAGTGAGGCCGAGGTGACCGCACACCGGCACCCCGTTGCGGGTGAGGTGGCGGATGGAGTCACACAGCCAGTCGCCCCCTTCCATCTTCACCATGCGGGCACCGGCCGCCATCAGGCGGGCAGCGTTCTGGTAAGTCTGCTCGGGAGTGGCGTAGCTCATGAACGGCATGTCGGCGACCACCAGTGCCTTGCTGGCACCGCGCGCCACACAGCGGGTGTGATAGACCATCTCATCCATGTTGACCGCCAAGGTATCCTGACCCCCTTGCAGCACCATGCCCAGCGAATCGCCGATGAGCAGCACGTGGGCCCCCTCGTCGTCGAACAGCTTGGCAAAGGTGGCATCATAGGCGGTGATGGCGGTGAACTTTTGACCTTCCTGCTTCATCTTCAGCAGGCTGGCGGTGGTGATCTTGCTCATAGAGGCTCCTGTACGTCTGCACGCGGGGCAATGATGGCCAAATCATTGTGCGGGCAGCGGGCAACCAGTCGGGCGAGCGGGGTGCCGCAGGGCAGCACCAGAGCAGGCGCAATTTCGGCAAGGGGCAGCAGCACGAACTCCCGCTCCTTCATGCCGTAGTGGGGTACGATCAGGCGCTCATGGTTGATCACCTGATCCCCATAGAGCAGCAGATCGAGATCCAGAGTTCTCGGCCCCCACCGCTCATCTTTGCGCACACGTCCCTGTTCCAGCTCGATTTTTTGTAATTGATCCAGCAGCGCAAGGGGCGCGAGCCGGGTATTGAGCCGGGCCACGGCATTGACGTAGTCCGGTTGGTCAGCAGGCCCCATGGGGCGGCTGCTGTAAAACGACGAGGCCTCCACCAGCACAGATTCCGGCAACCTTGCCAACGCGGCAACGGCGCGACGAGCCTGACCCAGCGGATCAGACAGGTTGGAACCAATGGCGATGAAGACCTCGGTCATCACGTCTGTTGTCACTCGGCCACTTTCGGTTTGCGGCGACGGGGGCGACGGCGGTTGCGGCTGTTGCTGCTGCGTTTCTCGCCATCGTGGCTGCGAGCCTCGCCGCGCTCACCGCTGGCCGGGCGACGGGTCGCTTCACGCTGCAGTTGCGGACGCACATCCGGATTGGAGGCAACATACCGCTCCCACCAGCTGGCCAGCTCGCCGAGACCGCGCTCGACCCGGTTGCGCAGCAACAGGAAGTCGAACGCCGCGCGGAACTTGGGATGCTCCATGGCGCGCTCGGGGTGTTTGCCCTGACGACGGGTCAGCCGCTGTTGCAGTGCCCAGATGTCGCGGACATCTGTGGTGAAACGGCGGGGAACGGCGATGATCCGCACCTGATTGTCCAGCACCTCGTTGATCGCCAGCATGAAGGCGTCATACCAGGGCAGGCCGCTCTCGTTCTCCAGCACCCGACCACGGGCCTCGACGCAGCCCCACAGCAGGGTGGCGTAGAGGAAGGCGGGAGTGACGCGCTTGTCTTCGCGGACGCGGGTGTCGGTATCGATCAGCGCCTGCTCGATAAACTGCTCGTAGGGCGAGTTGCCGTGCGGGGTAAACAGCGCAGCCACTTGCGGGAACAGCTGCTGGAACAGGCCATACTCGCGCAGCAGTTTGTAGGTCGCCAGACCGTCGCCAGCCAGGAACAGCTTGAGGGTCTCCTCAAACAGGCGGGCAGCAGGGATGTCTTGCAGCAGTGGCGCCAGCTCCTTGATGGGGGCGGCGGTACGCGGGCTGATGGTCATATCCAGCTTGGCGGCAAAGCGCACGGCGCGCAGCATCCGCACCGGATCTTCACGATAACGGGTCTCGGGATCGCCGATCAGCTCAAGCTTGCGCTCGGCCAGATCTTCCAGACCCCCCTCGAAATCGTGCAGGGTGAAATCTTTGGCGCTGTAGTAGAGGGCGTTGACGGTAAAGTCGCGGCGCTCGGCATCCTCTTCGATGGTGCCGTAGACGTTGTCGCGCAGCAGCATGCCTTCATCAGACTGGGCCGACACATGTTTGCTGGTATTGACCTGATGGTGGTGACCCCGGAAGGTGGCCACTTCGATCACGTCACGACCAAAGACAATGTGGGCCAGGCGGAAACGACGGCCAATCAGGCGGCAGTTGCTGAACAGCGCCTTGATCTGCTCCGGCGTCGCATCGGTTGCGATGTCGAAATCCTTGGGCGTCTTCCCGAGCAGCAGATCCCGGACTCCGCCGCCGACCAGGTAGGCTTCGTAGCCGCCCTTGTTCAGGCGATAGAGCACCTTGAGTGCATTATCGCTGATCTCTTTGCGCGAAATAGGGTGCTGATCACGGCTTAAGGTACGACGTTGACCGGCGACACGGGCTGGAATGGGGGATTCCACCGACTGCTCGCCGTCTTCCTTGCCGAGCACCTTGCGGCAAAAGTTTGCGATCTGGGAAAAAATGGTACACCTCTTCATGACTTCTAAATTGACGGGAGGCCAAAAAATAGCGGCCTATCATAGCTCACGCCTAACCAAATGAAAAACCGTGCAGACAATTGATCCCGCATGAAACCGTCTGCCAGCGAAAATAGCGGTCAATCTGCACATAGCTCACACCTGACCAAATGAAAAACCGTGCTGACAATTGATCCCGCATGAAACCGTCTGTCAGCGAAAATAGCGGTCTATCAGCGCCCAGCTCACGCCTTATTACACGAAAACCGGCTCTTTTTACTCAAGGTCCAGCGGGATTTTCTCGCTGGCGGGCACCCGTTCTAGCTGCCAGTTGGCGATGCCCCAGCCGATGATCTCGTCGATCCGGCTTGCCATCAGCTCGGGCGGCGGGCACTGGCCGAGGAAGTGCAGCGCCTGCCACAGGGCCGGTCGCACTTCATCGAGCGCCAGGGCCGGCGCATGGTTCTGCTTGGAGAGCTTGTTGCCATCTGCCAGCACCGCCAGCGGTAGATGCACCCAGTCGGGCACCGGTGCCCCCAGGGTCTGGTAGAGGGCAATCTGGCGCACCGTGGGCTCCAGAAGATCGGCGCCGCGCACTATCTCGGTGATGCCGCTGTCCATGTCATCCACCACCACCGCCAGGTTGTAGGCATAGAGCCCGTCGCGGCGACGGATAATGAAATCCTCCTCGGCGAGCGCCGCCGGTACCGCGATATGGCCCTGCAACCGATCGTCGAAGTGGTAGATCGGATGGTGCTGGCGCAGCCGGGCAGCGCAACCTTCGGCCGCAAGCCCGAGGGTGCGGCAGTGGCCGCTGTAGAGACCGCCCGCGGCCATGATTTCGCGCCGGGTGCAACGGCACCAGTAGAGGTCCCCCGCCCGATAGAGCTGGTCGATGATCTCGTCATAACGGCCGTGGCGCGCGCTCTGGAACATCACCTCCCCATCCCACTCGAGGCCATATGCCTCAAGGGTCTTGAGGATCAGGGCCGCAGCCCCCGCCATCTCCCGCGGCGGATCGATATCTTCGATGCGTACCAACCAACGTCCCTGCTGCGCTCTGGCCTGCAAAAAGCTGCCGAGGGCGGCGATCAGCGAACCGAAATGAAGCGGGCCTGAGGGTGAGGGGGCAAAGCGGCCGACATAGGGGCGCACAAGGGGTGAGGATGGGGAATTCACTGGCATGACTGTTCGGGTAAGCGATTCATTGAGGCTGCATTCTGGGGCGCGACCGCCAAAAGCTCAATAAAAAAGGGAGCCCGCGAGCTCCCTTTTTCATATACCAGAGGGTCGGGATCAACCGGCCATCTGTTTTTCCTTGATCTCGGCCAGCGTCTTGCAATCGACACAGAGGTCGGCAGTCGGACGGGCTTCCAGACGACGGATACCGATCTCGATACCGCAGTGTTCGCAGTAACCGAAATCATCGTCTTCAAGCAGCTGCAAGGTCTTCTCGATCTTCTTGATCAGCTTGCGTTCACGGTCGCGGGTACGCAGTTCAAGAGCGAACTCTTCTTCTTGCGCGGCACGATCCACGGGATCCGGGAAGTTGGCAGCTTCGTCTTTCATATGGTCGACGGTACGATCAACTTCCTGCATCAGTTGGTTGCGCCAGGCACCCAGGATCTTGCGAAAATGCGCCTTTTGTTGGTCATTCATGTACTCCTCACCCGGCTTTTCCTGGTAAGGCGCGACACCCGCAATGGCCAGGGGGCCCAGAGATTTCCTGTTTTCGCCTGTTGGCATGCCCTGTCTCCTAATTCAGCACGCTACCCGTGCCATCCATAAATTGAGGGCGACATCTATAGCAGAAGGGTAACGGGTAAGCAAACGAGCCGTACCAATAATGTTACCCACTCCAATATTTATGCACTCCCCTCGGGTAACAGGTGACCAGATTCAAACGGGATAAACCCTTGAGCCACCATGCCTTGCACCCCAACATGGGGCCGATAGCATAAAATTTCAACCCCCGCCGCGATTGCCTGCTCAATTAGCAGACTATAGTGCGGATCTATATGGGTTGCAGGGCGCATCCGGCTTATTCCGGAGTGCAACACCATAAAGAGCAGCACGGCCCTGTGGCCCGCCGCTTTCATCGCCATCAACTCGCGCAAGTGCTTGGCACCACGGGCGGTGACCGCATCGGGGAAGTAACCCATCCCCG
The DNA here is from genome assembly GCF_051919545.1 of Aeromonas sp. 61P. NCBI lineage: Bacteria > Pseudomonadati > Pseudomonadota > Gammaproteobacteria > Aeromonadales > Aeromonadaceae > Aeromonas > Aeromonas sp. 61P. Next base: position 1,562,895 of record NZ_JBQBEL010000001.1, on the reverse strand, counting down.
GATGTTCACGTTCGTCGAGCAGGGTGACCGATTTTACCTCGATGTAACAATTGCCCTTCTCGTCATCTTCCAGCAACAGATCGATGCGACTGTTCTCTTCGCCATACTTCACCTCGGTGCGCAACCGGCTGTATCCCGCCAGCGGAGCAATGGCCTCCTGCTCGATCAGCTCCCGGGCAATCTGGTTGGCGCGCGCCGTGTTGACGCAGATAAAGTGGCCCGCCGGGCTCTCGGCGATCTCCCAGCTGTAGGGCAGCTTGCGCTTGGGGTTATCGGAGGTGGAGTACCAGACCCGGGTGCCCGGATCGGCACAACCGGTCATGGCACCGGTATTGGCGCAGTGGATAGTGATGACCTCGCCGTTATCGAGTTGCACATCGGTCAGAAAGCGCTTGTAGCGGGCCACCAGCCGGCCCGATTGCAGGGGGGATCAAAGATCACGGGTTAGCCCTCCGCGCATCTTCTTTTACCCGGGCACGCAGCGGCCAGCAGGCAAGCGGCTCATAGCGCACCCCGTCCGGAGTCGAGATGGATTGATAGAGGCAGAACTCATCGGCCTGCAGCAGAAAATTTGGGGCAGGCAGGATGGCAGGGGCCTCGACCGCCTTGCGCGACAGGGTGACGTGGGGGCGATAACCCTGCTCGCCATTGCCAAGACGCAACTTCTCGCCGTGGCGGCGCAGCGCCTTCGCCAGCACGGTCAGCTCGTTGGGCCACTCCTTCGGGCCAATCCAGGCAGCCTTGGCCCGGCTGAACCAGCCGGTCTCATCCAGCCTGATGGAGAGCGGCGGACAGTGCTGGCGCTCTACGGCGGCGATCAGGCGGCGGGTGGTCAACTCGTCCGCCTCACCCAGAAATGCCAGGGTCAGGTGGAGGTTGGCTTGCGGCACCGGCTGACCGGGCCAGGGCAGCTGATCGCGCCAGGCGATGAGCTCGGGAGCGAGCTCCTTGACGGGCAGGGCAAAGAAGAGTTTGGCCATGTGGTGATAATGCCTTTTTCACGCTCATTGGATGGGCCCATTCTATGGCAGCTATCCGGCCATGTCTCGCCAGCCTCCCGCCCGAGTGGCCATACCGTCACATCCACTCACGGTGGCGCGGGTGGCTGTGGCAGAATAGGCGCCGTTTTACCGGTTGCTACAGAAGGTGCTCATCGCTTTGTCCCAGCTCCCCATCGTTTCGGTATTGCCCGAACTCTTTGCCGCCCTCGACAGCCACACCCGCGTGATCCTGCAGGCGCCGCCCGGCGCGGGCAAATCGACCCTGCTGCCGCTGGAGCTGGTGCGCCAGAACCGGCTGTCCGGCCGTATCATCATGCTGGAGCCAAGGCGGCTGGCGGCGCGCAATATCGCCAGCTTTCTGGCGCGCCAACTGGGGGAGAAGGTGGGCGAGCGCATCGGCCTGCGAGTGCGTGGCGAGAGCCGCACCAGCTCAGCGACCCGGCTAGAGATCGTCACCGAAGGGGTGCTGACCCGGATGTTGCAGCAAGACCCTGAGCTGAATGGCGTCTCGCTGGTCATCTTCGATGAGTTCCACGAACGCAGCCTGCACGCCGATACCGCGCTGGCCTTCGCCATCGAGAGCCAGCAGGGATTACGCGATGACCTCAAGCTCCTGGTGATGTCCGCTACCCTGGATGGCATGGCACTCGAGACCTTGCTGCCGGATGCCCCTGTGGTTCGCTCCGAGGGGCGTGGTTTTCCCATCGACTATCACTACCGCCCCGCCAATCGCCAGCAGTGGCTGGAGCCGCAGGTCGGCGCAGTGGTACTCGAAGCGCTGGCCGAGCAAGATGGCAGCCTGCTGGTCTTTCTGCCGGGACAGGGTGAGATCGAGCGGTTGGCGCAGTGGTTGGCAGACAAACTGCCGGACGACGTGACCCTCGCCCCCCTCTACGGCCGCCTCGACATGGCGGCACAGCAAGCGGCCATCGAACCGGCGCCTGCCGGCCGCCGTAAGCTGGTGCTCACCACCAATGTGGCGGAGACCTCCCTCACCATCGAGGGGGTCTCTGTCGTTATCGACAGCGGGCTGGAACGACGGGCCTCCTATGATCTGAAAAGCGGCGTCACCCGGCTGGAGACACGCCAGATAGCCAAATCCTCCGCCACCCAGCGGGCAGGCCGTGCTGGCCGTCTCGGCCCCGGCGTCTGCTACCGGCTCTGGAGCAGCGAGGTGCAGGAGCGGCTCGCCGAGCAGAGCCCGCCAGACATCCTCACTCAGGAGCTGACCGGCCTGCTGATAGATGCCGCCCAGTGGGGCGCCAAGGTAGAAGATCTGCCGCTTCTCGATATGCCTCCCGCCGCCGCGGTGGCCAGCGCCCAGCGGCTGCTGGTGGCCCTTGGCGCCATGAAGCCGGAGGGTGAGCAACAACTCACTCCCGCTGGCCGCGCCATGGCCGCCTTCGGTACTCACCCTCGCCTCGCTCGCATGCTGCTGCGCGCCCGCGAGCTGGAGTCCGAGGGTCTGACAGGGATTGTCGCCGATGCCGCATATCTGGTGGCGTTGCAGGAAGAAGATCTGCGAGGATCGGAGCGCCTCTCTGTGCTGTTCCACCGCCGTCAAAACGCCCTGCGTCAGGGGGCGGCCCGCTGGTTTGAGCGGCTTGGCGCACGCCCTGCCAATGCACAGGGTCAGTGGCTGGGGCTGCTCTGTGCCCTCGCCTGGCCGGATCGCATCGGCAAGCTGCGCAGCGGCAGCCGCTATCAACTCAGTGGTGGGGTGAGCTGCGATCTGGTAGAAGGTCATCCATGTCAGGGACAAGGGGCCCTGATCGCCATCGAGATGGGGCAGAACGATCGCGGCAGCCGCATCTTTATCGCCGAACCGGTCGATCTGGACGAGCTGGTACGCCTGCTGCCGGAGCTGGTGAGCGAACGGCAGTGGTTCGACTGGGATGAGCGGGAAGAGCGGGTGCGCGCCGAGCGCCAGCAGGTGATCGGCGAGCTGGTGCTGAGCCAGCGACCGCTGACCGAACTCTCTGACGAGCAGAAAGGGCGCTGCCTGCTGCAAGGCATTCGCCGCAAGGGGCTGCATGTACTGCCTTGGGACGAGAGCAGCGAAGGGCTGCTGGCCCGCCTGCGCTGCGCCCGCGACTGGCTGCCTGATGAGGGGTGGCCCACGATGGATGACGACAGCCTGCTGGCCACGCTGGAACAGTGGCTGCTGCCAGCGGTGAGCGGTATGACCCGGCTGGAGCAGCTGAAGAGGCTCAATATGAGCGACATCCTGCGCCAATCCCTGCCCTGGCCACTGCCCAAACGGCTGGACGAGGCACTGCCGAGCCACTTTGCTGCGCCCACCGGCAGCCGGGTGCGGATCCGCTATCAGCCGGGGCAGGCACCGGTGATCCCGGTACGCATTCAGGAGATGTTCGGGCAAGGCTCGACCCCCTGCGTGGCCGATGGCCGGGTGCCGCTGGTGGTGGAGCTGCTCTCCCCCGCCCAGCGACCGCTGCAGATCACCGCCGATCTGGCCGCCTTCTGGGCTGGCTCTTACGAGCAGGTGAAGAAAGAGATGAAGGGGCGCTATCCCCGCCACTACTGGCCGGATAATCCGCTGGAGGCAATGCCGACCAAGGTCACCAAAAAGAAGATGGGCATCTAGGTTCGATGGGTTAATCCCGCTCGGACGTTCGCGAATGCGACATAACAAGTAGAAAGGAAAGCAAAGAGGATTTATGGCAACCCAACGACGCAAGCGTGCCCCCAAGAAGGCAGCGCCCAAACGCACCATCTGGCGCAAGCTGTTCTGGCTTGGCTTCAAGCTCTCCCTGGTGGTGGCGGCCTTTATGGTGGTGTTTGGCATCTACCTCGATACCAAGGTGCGCGAGCGCTTCGATGGCGAGAAGTGGCAGCTGCCGGTGATGGTCTACAGCCGTCCGCTGGAGCTCTACCCCAGCCAGCGCCTGTCGCGGGACCAGATGCTGCGCGAGCTCAACATGCTGAGCTACAAGCAGGTGCGCCAGCCTCACACGCCGGGTGAATACACCATCAATGGCAACCGCATCGAGCTTATTCGCCGTCCGTTCGAGTTCTATGATGGCGCCGATGGAGCCCGTGGCCTGCGCCTCACCTTCAACGGCCCGCGCCTTGAGGGGATCCAGTCGCTGGAGAACCAGCGCCAGCTCGGTTACGCCCAGATGGACCCGGTGCTGCTCGATCGCCTCAATACCGAGGATCGGGAAGATCGCCTGCTGGTGCGTATCGCCGAAGTGCCCGACAGCCTGCTGGTGACCCTGCTCACCACCGAAGATCGCGACTTCTACCAGCATGGCGGCGTCTCGCCGGTCGCCATCATGCGGGCCATGTTCGCCAACCTGATCGCGGGTCGTACCGTGCAGGGGGGCAGTACCCTGACCCAGCAGCTGGCCAAGAACTTCTTCCTGACCCGTGAGCGCAGCCTGTGGCGCAAACTGCAGGAAGCCTATATGGCGGTGCTGATTGACTATCGCTACAGCAAGGACGAGATCCTGGAGTCCTACCTCAACGAGGTCTATCTGGGGCAAAACTTCTCGCAAGGGGTCTATGGTTTCGGCCTCGCCTCCTACTTCTACTTCGGCATTCCGGTCAACGAGCTGGATATCGATCAGGTCGCCCTGCTGGTCGGTCTGGTGAAAGGCCCCTCCTATTACGACCCATGGCGCTTCCCGGAGCGAGCCAAGACCCGCCGTGATCTGGTGCTGAAGCTGCTGATGGATCACGGCAGCCTGACCCAGGCCGAGTATGAACTGGCCAGCCGCCAACCCCTCGGCATCATCGCCCGTGGCCAGATGAGCTATGGCCGCACCCCGGCCTTTATGGGACTGCTCAAGCGGGAGATCCAGAGCCGCTTCGGCGCCGATCTGCTCAAGCAGTCCGGCCTCAAGATCTTCACCAGCCTCGATCCCATCGCCCAGCACGCGGCCGAGCGAGCGGTCGAATCGGGCCTCGCCGATATCGAGAAACTGCGCGGCAAGAAGAAGCTGGAGGCGGCCATGGTGGTCTCCGACTGGCACAAGGGCGAAGTGGTGGCGCTGGTGGGTGGCCGCGATCCCCGCTACGCAGGGTTCAACCGGGCGCTGGATGCCCGCCGCCAGATCGGCTCGCTGGTGAAACCGGCGGTCTACCTGACCGGTCTATCCAACGGCCTGACCCTGGCGACCCCGCTCAAAGATCAGCCGATCCGCATTCGCGGTCAGGATGGTCAGGTCTGGACGCCGCAAAACTACGATCGCAAGTTCCGCCAGAGCGTGCCGCTGATGGATGCATTGGCCAGCTCCCTCAACGTACCGACCGTCAATCTGGGTCTGCAGGTGGGGCTGGAAAAAGTGGTCGACACCCTGCACAAGCTGGGAGTCCAGCAGGAGATCCAGCCCTATCCGTCGCTGGTGCTGGGGGCGGTGGCCCTCTCCCCGCTGGAGGTGAACCAGATGTATCTGCCCATCGCCAATCAGGGACTGACCCAGCCGCTGTCGGCCATTCGCGCCGTAGTCAACGGTGATGGCAGCCTGCTCTATCAGCATGATCAGACCGCCAAGCGGGTCACCGACCAGCAGGCAAGCTGGCTGACCCTGTTCGCCATGACCAAGACGGTGAGTCAGGGCACGGCCCGCGCGCTCAGTGCCAAGTTCCCCGGCGCCACCATGGCGGCCAAGACAGGCACCACCAACGAGCTGCGCGACTCCTGGTTTGCCGGGATGGACAACAACGAACTGGTCAGTATCTGGGTCGGTCGCGACGACAACACCCCGGCGGGCTTGACCGGTGCCAGCGGTGCTCTGCAGCTATTTAGCGGCTACATGAGCCAACGCGGCGTCAACAGTCTGGGGCTGAAGATGCCGGAAGGGGTCACCTGGGCCAACTTCTCCCGCGCCAGCGGCACCCGCGTCACCAGCGACTGCCCGGGCAGCCTGCAGGTGCCGGCCAAAGCCTCCACCATGGGCTCCCCGGCCGGCTGCGCCAGCAGCGCGACGCCGCGCAGTGCGCTGGATGACTGGTTCGGCGGTTTCTTCAACTAGATCAACGACACGGGCAGCGCAGGCTGCCCGTTCACTATGCTGCTGACAAGGAAACACCATGACCTTTCCGCTGTTTGACTCCATCCACCATGTGGCCATCATCGCCAGCGATTACCCACGCTCGCGCCACTTCTACCACGAGGTGCTGGGGCTACCCATTATCGCCGAGACCCTGCGCGAGGCGCGCCAGTCGTGGAAACTGGATCTGGCCCTGCCGGACGGCAGCCAGCTGGAGCTGTTCAGCTTCCCCTCGCCTCCCGAGCGCCCCTCCCGCCCCGAGGCGTGCGGCCTGCGCCATCTCGCCTTTCGGGTCAGCGATCTTGACCGGGTCATCGCCCACCTGCTGGCCCATCGGGTCGAGGTAGAGCCGGTGCGGGTGGACGAGCTGACCGGCAAGCGCTTTACCTTCTTCGCCGACCCCGACGGCCTGCCGCTGGAGCTCTACGAAGCGCCGCGCTGAGCCTGCATCGACCAAGCAATCAGCCAAACAAAAGCCGCCCGGTTGCTACCGAGCGGCTTTTGTTATTGCTTCAGGTTATCAGGCGGTAGTCAGCATAACGACAGCCTGCGCCATCACCATCATGCCAGCCCAGCCGATGGGCTTGAGCCGCTCACCGAAGAAGAGCAAACCGCCCAGCGCCGTGCCGACGATGCCGATAGCCCCCCAGGTGGCGTAGGCAACAGCCAGGTCAATCTGGCCGCCACTTACCGCTTCCGAGAGCAGGGTAAAGGCGCCGAGTACCAGCATGATCCCCAGGAATCCCCACCCCTTGTAACGAAAACCCTTGGAGCGGTTGATGGCCATGTTGGCGCCGATATCGATCAGTGCGGCACCCAATACAATCACAAACGGACTCATGCTGTGGCCTCCGCGTCTACTGACTTGTCTGCAGGCTCATCATGGGTCTCCCCCATGGTCACCATAACAATCCCCACTATCGCGAGAGCCAGGCCAATCAGCTCCTGAACGGTCACATCGTAACCAAGGAACATGACCGACACTATGGTGATCAGGGTGATCCCGAGCCCCTCCCAGAGCGCAAACGCAATACCAATGGAGATTGTTTTGGCGGCTTTCGCCAGCAACCAGTACGAGAAACCGATCAACAGCCACATCGGGATGTAATTCATCCAGCCAGCCCCCTGCTCGGGGATCATGGCCATGCTGGAGGTACCGGCGACCTCGGTCACGATGGCGCCGGTCAAAAACAGCCGGGCCAGAAACATACGACTTAATAACATATAAGATGCCTTTGTTGCTTCGACGGGAGAGATGGTAAACGGGGAGCAGCAACTCGCAACAATCGCTCAGCGTCGATTATTCCGACGCCACAGGTTTGCCTTGCCTTGGTTCGGCACGCTAAGGTGATGGTGAAAAAATCCGTCATGGCCTGTAAAAGATGAAGCTATATCAGATAGAACTCTTTGTAGAGTCCGCCAATAGTGGCTCTATTGCCAACACTGCCCGTCGTCTCGGCAAAAGCCGCAGCGCCGTCAGCACCTCCATCGCGGCGCTGGAAGTTGAGCTTGGCGTCGAACTTTTTGAACGAGGTGCCAATCAGAGTCGTCTGACCGAGATCGGCGAGCTGGTGCTGGATGATTGCACTCGCCTGCTGCAGGCAGCCAATAGCCTGCAGCAGAAGTGCAAACATTACGCCTCGGGGGCCGAAGTGGCGCTGCGGGTTGCCCGCGATGACGCCATTCCCGAACCGGTGTGGCGCGAGATGCTGGCCAGCCTGCACAACCAGTTTCCCGGCACCAGTATCTCGCTGGTGCTCGCCTCCCCACCCGAACTGCCGGCGCTGGTGGAAGAGGGATTCGTCGATGCCGCTTTTGGCCTTATTACCGAAGATCAGGAGCGCAGCGGCCTCAATATCGACGTGCTCAACCCGATCCGCACCCTGATGGTGGTGGCACCCAGCCATCCGCTGGCCGGACTGAAGCGGGTCAAACAGCAGGATCTGACCGATCACACCCAGGTTACCCTCTCGTATGTAGATGAATTTTCAGTAAAAAGCCTGCTACCTGTGGGAGGCCAGCATATCGGTCTCTCCAGCTTCGAGTTGATGCGCAATGCGGTGCTGGACGGATTGGGCTGGGCGGTGCTCCCCTCGCCGCTGATCCAGAGTCAGCTGCGACAAGGCTCCCTGCTGACCCTGAAACACAAGTTCAGCCTGCAGTGGCGGGATTACGGGGTCTATCTGGCGGAAAACGCCTATCACGGCAAGGTGTTGGCCTGGTTGAAGAAGTCGATCCAGGGGTATCTGGAACCTTTCGAGTAGCGATAAAGAGGCGGAGCCAGCTCACGATATCTACTTATCCTGATGATCCGAGCGGATGTGATCGTGCATACTGTTCACATACTCATTGAGCGCCGGAGGCGTAACCGATATGAGCAGTGCCCAAGACAAGGACGATATCTTGCTGGACGACGACATCATCGAACTCGATGATGAGGAGGTCGTGGTCCCCAAGGCACTCAACCCATGGCAAGTGCTGATCGTGGATGATGAGCCGGATATCCATCATGCCACCCGCCTGGCCCTCTCCAATATTCACTACAAATCCCGTCCGCTGGAACTGCTCAATGCCTACAGCGGCGCCGAAGCTGGCCGCATGCTGGAGGCCAATCCCAGGATTGCGCTGATCCTGCTCGATGTGGTGATGGAGACCGAAGATGCAGGTCTGCGGCTGGTGCACCAGATCCGCAACGAAATGCACAACTCGCTGGTGCGGATCGTGCTGCGTACCGGCCAACCCGGCCAAGCCCCCGAGCAGCGGGTGATCCTCGATTACGACATCAATGACTACAAGACCAAGACCGAACTTACGGTACAAAAGCTCTACACCACCGTCATCGCATCCCTGCGTTCATACGAAACCCTCAGTGCCATCGACAAGAGCCGGCAGGGGCTCGGCAAAATTCTGGAAGGGGCGGGCGATCTCTACCATCTTCATTCACTCAAGGAGTTTGCCTCCGGCGTGCTGAAACAGATCAGCGCCATTCTCGATGTGGGCACCGAAGGGGCTATCTGCGCCGAGCGCCGTCCCGGCGAACAGGGGCTGGAGATCCTCGCCGCCACCGGCGACTACGAGACTCTGCTGGATGATGGCAAGATCACCGACTTCCCCCCCTCAATGACTCGGTCATGAAGGCACTGGCAGCGCGCTGCAACCGCTTTGAACACCCACAGGACTCCCTCTATATCGCCGCCCAGAATGGTCGCGAGTTCGTGCTGAGTTTTACCCCGACCCAGCCCCTCGATCCCCTCGAATGCGATCTGCTGGATGTCTTCTGTCAGCGCATCTCGGCGGCCTATGACAATCTCTATCTCTACAACCAGTTGCTGCGCGCCCAGGAGGCCACCGTGGTGGCGTTGGCGGCGCTGGCGGAGTTTCGCGACTCCGACACCGGCGAGCATGTCTTGCGGGTGCAGAAACTCTCGGATGCCATCGTGGCCGAATTGAAGCAGATGACAGCCTATCCCGAGCAGCTGACCCCGGAGTTTGTCGAGATGATCGGCATGGCCTCCATCCTGCACGATGTGGGCAAGGTGGGCACCCCGGATCATATCCTGCACAAGCCCGGCCGTTTCGACCCGGAAGAGCGGGCCATCATGGAGCAGCATGCCGGCATCGGCGCCAATATCCTGCACAAGGCGGGCGAAATGGTGGAGGGAACCAGCTACCTCTCTCTCGGCGCCGAAATCGCCCGGGGCCACCACGAGCACTTCGATGGCAAGGGCTATCCGCAGCAGCTGGCTGGTCAGCAGATCCCGCTGTCGGCGAGGATTGTGGCGGTGGTCGATGTATTCGATGCCCTGCTCAGCAAGCGCCCCTACAAGGAGCCCTGGACGCTGGCGCAGACCATGGAGTATATCCAGTCCCGCTCCGGTACCCAGTTTGACCCTCATGTCGTAACAGCCCTGTCGCGACTGGTCAACGAGTCGAGACTCCCCTACTCGCTCTGACCCTCTTTACTCGCAACTCCACATGCCCTGCCGGTGACCAAGGTCAGCGGCAGGGCATCAAAACAGCCATTTTGTTGCATCCCGTACACATCAAAGCGCCGCAAACCGGAAACATCCCCCTTCTTTGTTAGCGATATCCGCTGAAATATGGTCATTTAACATCACATCGCTATAATATCGGCCTGCAAACCTGATACTAACAACGAAGGAATTATCATGAGCCTGAACCTGGTACCGGCTGGCAAGAGCCTGCCCGACGATATCTATGTCATCATCGAAATCCCGCAGAATGCCGACCCGATCAAATACGAAGTCGACAAGGACAGCGGTGCTATTTTCGTCGATCGCTTCATGTCTACCCCGATGTTCTATCCGTGCAACTACGGCTACGTGAACGCGACTCTCTCTCTGGATGGTGACCCCGTCGACGTACTGGTTCCGACCCCCTACCCGCTGCTGGCCGGTTCCGTCATTCGCTGCCGTCCGGTTGGCGTGCTGAAGATGACCGACGAATCTGGCGAAGATGCCAAGATCGTTGCTGTACCGCACTCCAAGCTGACCAAACAGTACGACCACATCCAGGATGTGAACGATCTGCCGGAACTGCTGAAAGCCCAGATCCAACACTTCTTCGAGCGCTACAAAGAGCTGGAAGCGGGCAAATGGGTCAAGGTGGAAGGCTGGGGCGACAAGGCTGCTGCCGAAGCCGAGATCAAAACCTCTGCCGAGCGTTACGCTGCCAAGTAAGCGTCACTTCGCTTGTAAAAAAGGCGCCTTATGGCGCCTTTTTTGTCGGTGTTTGCGGCAGCTGACCGGCCGCATCTTCGGCAGGATTGCCCTGAATGTATATTTCACGGCCATCTTTCTGGTAAGGCCGATAGTAATCACCGCCACAGCGATAGCCGCCGCCCGGCTGGCTCATCAGCTCGCAGTTGACCGGCAACACCTCCAGCCACTTGATGGCCTGCTGGTAGCGCAGCCACTCCTGCCATTCGTGCTCGCGTGCCAGCTGATCGCGCAGGGCAAAGGTATCCGCAATGGACATCCCCTTGTTGACGATCACCTGACCCGCCATGGCTGGCAGGCTGAGCAGCCCAAACAGCACTATGATCCAAGGCTTCATAACCCCTCCAGAGTGACTTAATTTCACAATTAAATTAAAAGTCACATCAATCTGTTATCCAGATCACAAAACGAAACATCACCAAAGTGGTGCCGGCTCACCTAGTTGTTAATTATCGTCCACGGCAGGAAGCACCACCATGAAGCTGACCCCCGCGCTGTTGCTCAGCCTCACTCTCTGCACCACTCTTGGTGCTACAAGCAACGCCAGCGAAATCAACATGAGCTGGCAGTGGCAATCCACCGATGGCCAGCGCAAGCACTTCCAGCTGACCACCGACGATCAGGTGATGGCCGCCAGTCGCCACGAGATGAGCCTGCTGAAGGCTTCCCTCACCAATCCGCTGGAGACCCTTTACGCCTACATCAGCCCGCGGCTCTACAACAGCATCAACCTGATCAACCAGAGCAGCCCGGAGACAGCAACCAAGTTTCGCAATCTGGAGCAGGCCTTCACCCTGCGGGACGACAGCATGGAGTCGCTGCTGTTCTGGCAAGCCTACCAGCAGTATCAGGAGGATGCCTTCTACCAGATGAGGGTGATCCCCTGCGTCCATCCGGCCAATCGCAAACTGCCTTGCGTGCGACCCGATTACTCCCAGCTCTTCTACCACTTCAAAGGGCACCTCAAGCCACTGGCGCAGCAGTTTGCGGCCAAGGATCTCGCCACCAGCGTCAGCCTGCTGCAGGAGTGGCTGAACGCCATCCCCACCCAACCGGAGCAGCTGGATCACTTCGCGCCGCCGCTGCAAGCGTTGCAAGATAACAAGGCCGACAGCGACGAGAAGGCGCTCTTGATGGCCAGCCTGCTGGCGGAGCTGGCGCCGCAATATGTGCTCAGCATCATCTATCCGGATATCAGCATCGGCAGCGTCTCCCCAGCCTGGTTGGCCATTACGGCAGACAGTGGCGTACCCGGAGATGTGGTGGTGATCAACAATCAGCGCCATGTGCTGCTGACCGGCTCGTCCCTGCTGGCCCAGCAGATGACCATGGCCAAGATCCCCCTCATCAGCGAATCGCTCTACTGACGCAGACAGCTCAGACCAGCAGCCAATTCATTGATTTTTATCGATGTCATGCCATCCTAGCCGCCCTTGCCAGCCAACCACCTGACTGGCGGGGCGCCGACGCTTCTGAATTGCGATCTTATTTAACACTTTTTAAACAGATCCGATCAGTTTAGGATGAAGCTCGCCCATTCCCTCAATCCGAAACTCGTTATAACATAACAAATGGAGTGTCATCAGGATGAAACATCTCGTACTTACTTTGGCGCTGCTGCCATCTCTGGTCTTTGCTCACAACTTCAAGGATGGCAACCCGGTGCCGCTGGTCAATGTCAGCGACAAGGGTGAGCTGGTACTGAACGGCAAGGATATCGGTTACCAGCCGTGGCAGAGCACCTCGCTCACCGGCAAGGTGTTCCTGATCCAGCATATTGCCGGTCGCTCCAGTGCCAAGGAGCTGAACGCCCCGATGATCGAGGCGATCAAGGCCGCCAAGCTGCCGCAAGACAAGTACCAGACCGTTACCGTCATCAACAGCAATGACGCCATCTGGGGCACCTCCGGCTTCGTGAAGAGCAGTGCCGAGGACAGCAAGAAAGAGTTCCCCTGGTCCGCCATGGTGCTGGATGCCAAGGGCATGGCGCGCAACGCCTGGGATCTGACGCCGGAAAGCTCGGCGATCATCCTGCTGGATAAAGAGGGCAAGGTGCTGTTTGCCAAAGATGGCCAGCTCGATGCCAACAACATTGCTACCGTGATGGGGCTCATCAAGTCCCATCTCTAAGTCAGAGAGAAAGGGCGCTGATGGCGCCCTTTCCATAAGGGTCTATGGGTCGTATCAAGCTGAAAATCTGGATCTTGCTGCTGGGCTGGTTATGGCTGCAGCCTGCCCTTGCCCGGCACCAGTTTGAATCTGCCCTGCCCGGCCACGACGACCATCACTGCCTGGTTTGCGCCCTCCATCTGGATGGCAAACAGGTCATCACCGCTACCCCCTATTGTTTCCCCGGTTCGACCTCTGTTCTGCCCGTCGTTGCAACCATGCAGCGCTCGGCGGATACCGCCACGCTTCACAGCTATGCCATCCGTGCGCCGCCAGCCTCTGCTTTTCTCTATCCCTTTGCTTAATTTCGCTATTTGTTTTGAAAAAGGATTAAAGATGAAAGCAGTTACTCTGTTGCTGGCCGCAGCGGCCTTTGGCGCACACGCAAATCACGACGAACACGAGAGCCACAGCCACGGCGCCCACGAGCATGGCCACGGCCACCTCAATCTGGTGGTCGATGGCGACCAATTGATGATCGAGCTGCAGGCACCCGCAGCCGATCTGGTGGGCTTCGAGCACGCCGCCAAGAGCGATGAAGAGAAGGCGCAGTATGCCAAGGCGGTCGCCCGCCTCCAGCAGCCTGACGCCCTGTTCCGCTTCGACCCGGCCGCTGGCTGCAAACTGACCCAGCAGGAGCTGCAGGCCGCCAAAGAAGAGCATGATCACGACCACGACCATGACCATGACAAGGCTGCCAGCGAAAAACATGAAGACCACCATGATCATGACGAAGCGGGTCACGCCGATATGGGCGCCATGTACACCTACACCTGCGCCACGCCGGCCAAACTGACCGGCCTTGAGGCGACCCTGTTCAGCGTCTATCCGAGCCTTGAGAAGCTGAGCGTGCAGGGCATTCTGCCTACCGGCCAGACCGCTGGCGAGCTGACCCCGTCCGCCAACAAGCTGAGCTGGTAACGCCATGAAAAAAGCCGTGGTTGAGATCCGCGATCTGGCCTTTGCCTGGCCAGGTGGCGACGCTGTACTCGATCTGCCCGCCCTCACCATCCGCGAGGGTGAGCGGGTCTTTATCAAGGGCCCGTCGGGCTCCGGCAAGTCGACCCTGCTCGGGTTGCTGGCCGGGATCCAGACCGCCAACCACGGCACCCTGGAGGTGCTGGGCCAACCATTGGCCCGGCTCTCTGGCCGTGCCCGTGACCACTTCCGGGCGGCCAATCTGGGTTATATCTTCCAGCAGTTCAATCTGCTGCCCTTTCTCTCGGTGCAGGACAACGTGACCGCAGCCCTCACCTTTTCGCCCGCCAAACGGGCCCGCCTGCAAGGGAGTCCGGAGCAGGAGGCGCACCGTCTGCTGGCGGAGCTGCAACTGCCGGACGAGGCGCTGCATCGCCCCGTCCACGCCCTCAGCATTGGCCAGCAGCAGCGGGTTGCCGCCGCACGGGCGCTGATCGGCTCGCCGCCACTGGTGATCGCCGACGAGCCCACCTCGGCACTCGACACCGACAACCGGGCGGCCTTTATCAAGCTGTTGTTCGAGGAGTGCGACAAGCAGGGCTCGACCCTGATCTTCGTCAGTCACGATCCTTACCTCGAACCCCTGTTCCCACGGGTGGAAAACCTGCAACAACTTAACCGGAGGGCTACGTGCTAAAGCTCGCCCTGCAAAGTCTCTGGGCCCGTCGCCTCACCGCCGGGCTCACCCTGCTGGCCGTTGCCATCAGCGTCACCCTGTTGCTCGGGGTGGAACGGGTGCGCACCCAGGCCCGTGAAAGCTTCTCCAACACCGTCTCGGGTACCGATCTCATCGTCGGCGCCCGCTCCGGTCAGGTGAACCTGCTGCTCTACTCGGTGTTTCGCATCGGCAACCCCACCAACAACGTGGGGTGGGACTCCTATCAGGCCATCAAACAGAAACCGGGCGTCGCCTGGACCATCCCGCTTTCGCTTGGTGACTCCCACAAGGGATTTAGGGTGCTCGGCACCAATGGCGACTACTTCACCCACCTGAAGTACGGTCAGCAGCAGTCGCTGCAACTGCAGGAAGGGCGGCCGTTCGAGACGCCGTTTGAAGCTGTACTCGGCGCTCAGGTGGCCGAGAAGCTCGGCTATCACCTCGACCAATCCATCGTCATCGCCCACGGTGCTGGCAACACCTCGTTCAGCCAGCACGACAACCTGCCGTTCAAGGTGGTGGGCATTCTGGCGCCGACCGGCACGCCCATCGATCGCACCATCCATGTGCCGCTGGCGGGGATAGAGGCGATCCATCTGGGCTGGGATACCGGCCGTCACAGCAAAAACGTGACGCCAGAGCAGGCACTGGCGCAGGATCTCACCCCGAAAACCATCACCGCCTTTATGGTGGGGCTGAGCAACCGGATCCTGGCGTTCCAGCTGCAACGCAGCGTCAACACCTATCCCAAAGAGCCGCTGATGGCGATCCTGCCGGGGGCCGCCCTGCAGGAGCTGTGGAGCCTGATGAGCGTGGCGGAAACGGCCCTGTCGGTGATCGCCGGTTTCGTGGTGGTGGCGGGCCTGATCGGCATGCTGACTACCCTGCTGGCAGGGCTTAACGAGCGACGCCGGGAGCTCGCCATTTTGAGATCCCTCGGTGCGGGCCCTGCCCATCTGTTCCTGCTGCTGGCGCTGGAGGCCATGGCGCTGACCACGGTCGGCATCGCTCTCGGGGTCGCCGTACTCTATCTGGGGCAGGGGCTTGCCTCGCCCTGGCTGCTCAGCCACTATGGCCTGCAACTGAGTTTGGGGCTGCCGAGCACCTACGAGTGGCAGTTGCTGGGGGTGGTGTGGCTGGCAGGCATGATGATCGGCCTGCTCCCTGCTGCCCGCGCTTACCGCTACAGCCTGAGCGATGGCATGAGCATTCGCGTCTAGCGAGACGCCCAAAAATAGAAACAGAAGGACAGATGATGAAGTGGAAAATTGTGGCGCTGCTCGCCAGCCTGCTGGTGCTGCCCGCCCTGGCCGCCGATTACAAGACCATCGACTGGGATGTGCTCATCCCGGAAGGGGAGAAACTGCTGCCACCGCCCCAGGTCAATCACGAAGATCCCATGTCGGTACCGCAACCGGTGGGCGGGGTAAACAAGAAGCTGGACAACCAGGATGTGCGCATTCCGGGCTTCGTAGTGCCGCTGGAAGGGGATGCCAAGAAGATCACCGCCTTCCTGCTGGTGCCCTACTTCGGCGCCTGCATCCATGTGCCTCCGCCCCCCACCAATCAGGTGATCTATGTGAGCTACCCCAAGGGTGCGCCGGTGGATGATCTGTGGGATGCCATCTGGGTGAAGGGCAAGATGCGCACGGTCAGCTCCAGCCACGAGATGGCCACCGCCTCCTATTCGATGGAAGCGGTCGAGGTGAGTGTCTACGAGGAGTAATCCTCCCGTTGCAAAAAAAGCGGCCTCCACAGAGGCCGCTTTGTTATCTTGGCATCCCGGTTGGAGTAACATTCAGCTCCAGAACCTGTGCGAATGGAGTCAGCATGGCAGACCTCCCCCCCCCGAAAAAAGAGAGTTCGATCCTGAGCAGCCAGGAGCAGACACTGCGTCTGGCCCGCAGTCGCGGCATCGACGGCATGCTCACCCGCAATACCGACAGCACCTTCGAACAGCGCGCCACCTTTCGCCATCTGGCGGATCAGGCCGCCCGTCAGCGCAATCTGGAAGCCATCATGGTGATGGCCTCCCGCCACTGCGAAGAGACCGCGGCCGGTGGCGAGATGGACAGCGACTGGCTGACCCGCTTCCTGCAACTGGCGGAAGATATCAGCATGGTGCCGATGCAGCAGCTGTGGGGGCGGATCTTCGCGCTGGAAATCGCCACGCCGGGCCGCTTCTCCATCCGGGCGCTCGCCACCCTCAAAGAGATGACCCAACGCGAAGCCCAGCTGTTTCAGCGCATCTGTTCACTGACCTGCCACTACACCGGCAGCGACGAACAGCGACTGCTGCTGGGGCTGCACAAGGGGGCCACCCTGCTGAGTCGCGCCAAAGCAACCCGCCTTGGCCTTGGCAAATACCGACTGCCCTACAACGCCCTGCTGCAACTGTTCGAGCTGGGGCTGCTGCATCGCGCCGAGCTGGAGTCCGGCCCGCTGCCCGCCGATGGGGTCGAGCTGGAGTTCGGCAACCAGCGCTGGCGGCTGCAGTGCAAGCAGAACAACGTCACCCTGCTCTACTACCGCCTCACCCCGGTGGGCAACGAGCTCGCCCAGCTGCTGCAAGAATCGCCGCTGGAGGAGTACCTGCAGGATCTGAAAACCGTGCTGGTGCAGGGGATCCAGATTGAAGTGATACAGCTCGTCAGCGCCCCCTCCTCACCCGCTCCCGACCCTCTCCCCTGATCTCTGGCGGGGCAGCGGATGCCCCGTCGGTTCGTGGTTCCTTCGCATCCAGCTGCTGGCTCCAAGCTTATGGGCTTGACCAGAATAGGTTGCAAATTGCAGATGCCGCAGAGGCACACCCGTCTGCTCCGTTGCATATTGCAAACAGCAACGTTCTTTTCCTGCCAAAACAGCACTAATAACATATCAATCATTAGCTTTTGCCAACTGGCCCACCCCTTGCACATGTCTTGATGTAGATCAAAATTTAACCATCGCAGCTCGGGAGCAAGGCCATGAGAATCAATCAACCGGTTACCCAAAGAGAACGTCTCTATCCAGACCACCAGAGCCTGATCTCCACCACGGATCTGGAGAGCCGCATCACCTACGCCAACGAGGAGTTCTGCGAGATTGCAGGCTTCCAGCTCGACGAGCTGGTGGGGGAACACCACAATCTGGTGCGTCATCCTGACATGCCGAAACAGGCCTTTGCCGATCTGTGGAACCATATCCGCGAAGGCAAGAGCTGGATGGGGCCGGTGAAAAATCGCAGCAAGAGTGGCGATCACTACTGGGTCAGCGCCTTTGTCACCCCCATCAAGGATGCCAGCGGCCGGGTGGTGGAGTATCAGTCGGTGCGCACCGCCCCGAGCGAGGAGATCAAACAGCGGGCCGAGAAGGTCTATGCCGACCTTCGCAACAACAAGCTGCCGCTGGCGCTCAAGTTGCCCACCTTCTCCCATACTCTGACCATCAACCTCTGCCTGCTGCTGAGCCTGTTTGCCATGTTTGCGCTGGGTTACAGCCACGATATGAACTGGCAACTGGCGCTGGTCGCCCTGCCGCTGGCGATAGCGGCCATCACCTTGAATGCCCTCTCCCGCCGCCTCGGCAAGCTCAACAAGATGGCCCGCAGCCGCTTTGACAACCCGCTGATGCAGCTGCTCTACACCAACAAGGTGGACAACATCGCCGCCATCGAACTCTCGATGCTGATGAATCAGGCCGAGTTCAACGCCGTGCTGGCCCGCACCCAGCAGACCTGCAGCAAGATCCTGCAGGCCGCCGAGGGGGATCTGCGCAACGCCGAATCCATCACCGACAACCTGCAACAGCAGCAGGCCGAAACCAATCAGGTAGCGACCGCCGTGACCGAGATGTCGGAATCCATTCGCGAGGTTTCACAGAGCTCCAGCGAATCCTCCAGCCTGCTGGACGAGACCGCCGACCTGTTCAAGAGCGGCAACCACAGCGTGGCCGAAACCGTGGCTGCCGTGGCGGGTATGAACAGCGAGCTGACCACCTCCAAGAGCGTGATCAGTGCGCTGGTCGGCCACTGCCGCGATATCGATGGCATCCTTGATGTGATCAACAACATCGCCAACCAGACCAACCTGCTGGCCCTCAATGCCGCCATCGAAGCGGCCCGTGCTGGCGAAGCGGGTCGCGGCTTCTCGGTGGTGGCCGACGAGATCCGCACCCTCGCCATCAAGACCCAATCCTCGACCAGCGAAATCCAGAAGATGATCACCGAGCTGCAAACCAGCGCCGGGGATGCAGAACAGGCGATGGAGAAGGGCTGCCAACTCTCCGAAAGCTGCCAGCAAAAAGCCTCGGCGACCGGCACCATACTCCAGCAGATCAACGATATGCTGCAGCAGGTGGCCTCTGGCAGCGGCCAGATTGCCCAGGCGGTACAGGAGCAGTTCCACGTCACCGCCGAGATCAACCGCAACGTACTCAGCATCAAGACCCTGGCCGATGACTCCAGCGTCGGCAGCCAGCACGCCGTGCACGGCATCACCCAGCTGGTCAACCAGTTGAGCGATCTCGACCGGCTGGTACGCCAGTTCCAGAAAGGGGCTCCGGCAACCCAGAGCCGCTACGAAGTGGCCACCACCCGCGCCGTGCCGGTACGCCAAGCCAGATAAAGACAAGCAATCACAGCAGAAAAACCACATGGGCCCTTGGGCCCATGTGGTTTTTTAATGTCTGCCGACAAGCTGGCGATACTCCCGCTTTCCCCTTCCGATTTCCCCCAGCGCTGATAGGCAGCTACGGTGGAACGGTTATATCACCGTCCGTTATTTATTAATTTATTGATCTTGCTCAGAAAACCACCCACTTCCACTTTCCACCCCAGTCCCGTTCGGTAGCATATCCGCTTGGCAACCCTCTTGTCGGAGTCAGCCATGAGCCAGACCAGCACCATATCGCAGATAAGAAGCAGCAGACTGGAAGCTGAAATTCAGGGGCGGTAGCGTGGTTTTTGCTGGTTGGCGCAGCGCGGAGCCCAACAGACAAGCATTATCGCGTCAACCAGAGCGGGATAAACATGTATTGGCCCAAACGGTAAAACAAATGTGCAGATACGTTTCGCGGTAAACGTTGGGCTTTAGTTCGTTCAGTATCAACCTACGATTTTTAGCCCAACATACGAGATAAAATTAGTTACGGCCACAAAAGATGTGGCCGTAATGCTCACCGTTTTAGCATGCGTTAGTGTACAAGGAGATATATGGCAACTAGTTACATTAGTGAACACAGCGCTGAGTATTATTTAGTCCCTACACTAAAGGAAATATTACAGGAACAATATAGTCATGTTGCTCCATTGTTTCCGTGGATATCTCGAGAGCTTAGTAAACTCTCAAGGCTTCTCCATAAAGATGATCAGTTTCATGTGCTTGTTATGTTTCCTCGCAGGCCAAAGCTTCACGATCCAAAAGTAGTGAAATATATGTCACCATTAATTTGGAGTTAGAAGCCTATAATGAGGTCTGGAAAAATAGCAGCGTTCCAGTGATAGCTGGCTGCCCTCTAGCATTAGATATATGGGAATTATCTAATTGTCAGAATTACGCATGGTTAGATCTTACAAAAAACACCCCTTATAAATATTTAAACACAATAAGCGAGCTGAAAGAGCATGGTTTTTTGCTTGAAAAATCGGACATTTTAACACTAGTAAGAAATAGCGCAGTGTTTAATTTAGAGTCTTTTGAGAAGCTATTCCGAGATGCAAAAAAACTCAACCTTATAGAATGTATGGCAGTCAATACAAGCCCGTATATTTTCTAATTAGAGCACACTAACAAATCGTTCAGTGCGACCGCTATCCGCAGCACCTTAACACGGCATTAAGTAACCAGGAGATATTATGGAAGACAATAACCCAATATCATTCGGTAACTCTGATATTGAAAAAATCAGAGATGAATTGAACCAACTATCTCCAACATTGAAAAAGAGAGCGTTAGAAAAATTTGGTTTAGCCGCGCTAGGTAGCATTCCATGGATCGGAGGATTCATCAGTGCAGCTGCAAATATCAAAACCGAAGAAGGTACACTTAAAACAGATGCATTGCAAACACGTTGGTTAGAAGAGCACGAGAATAAGATCGATAAGTTATATTCTGCTTTATTAGAAATTAGTCAACGATTCGAGCAGCTAAATGATGCAATTGATGATAGGATTCAAGATGAAAGCTATTTAGATTTAGTACGGAAATCATTCCGCGCTTGGGATACAGCTGACACAGATGAAAAACGAATGTACATCTGCAATCTTATCACTAATGCTGCTGGAACTAGAATTTGCTCAGATGATGTTGTCCGATTATTTATTGACTGGTTGAATTTATACCACGAAGCTCACTTCGCAGTTATAAAACAAATATATTCCCTACCTGGCATTTCTCGTTATGAAATTTGGAGCAATTTATACGGAGAAACACCACGCGAAGACTCCGCTGAGGCAGACTTATATAAGTTATTAATTAGAGACTTAAGTACTGGCGGTGTTATTAGGCAAGCAAGAGATACTAACGAAGATGGTCAATTTCTGAAAGCTCGCCGTCCTGCTCCACGAACTAACTCATCAACCAAAACTCTCGAAACTGCATTTGAACAAACAAAACCCTATGTTTTGACAGAGCTTGGTAAGCAATTTGTTCATTACACAATGAATAATGTTGTCACAAGACTTTCAGGTGAATAATTGGCAAACAACAAGGGGGAAGATTTCCCCTTGTTTATCTATCTTCAGCCCAGACAATACGCCTTAATCGATCCCCCCCCGCAGCCTTAACGCAGTCAGCAACTCCTCCACCAACACTTCCACCGGTTTACCAGCATTAAGCAGATGGATCTCCGGCTGCTCCGGTGCCTCATAGGCGGAGTCGATACCGGTAAAGTTGCGGATTTCCCCTGCCCGAGCCTTTTTATAGAGCCCCTTGGGGTCGCGCTCTTCACAGATGGCGAGCGGCGCATCCACAAACACTTCGATAAACTCACCTTCGCCCAAGAGATTGCGCACCAGTTCCCGCTCGGCACGGAATGGCGAGATAAAGGCGGTAAGCACGATAAGGCCCGCATCCACCATCAGTTTTGCCACCTCGCCAACCCGGCGGATATTCTCCTGCCGCGCGGCATCATCGAAACCGAGATCGCTGCAGAGGCCGTGGCGCACATTGTCGCCATCCAGCAGATAGGTGTGCTTGCCTTGTGCCGCCAGCGCCTGTTCCAGCGCCCCCGCCAGGGTCGATTTGCCCGCCCCGGAGAGTCCGGTAAACCAGATCACCAGCGGCTTTTGTCCTTTCAATTTGGCCCGGCTCTGTTTGTCGACGGCATGCTTGTGCCACACGATATTGCTCATCCAACACTCCTTGATTGGCACTTATGCCTTAAAACGGAAACAGCAGGGGCACCATCACAATCACCCCGAGGCTATAGGCCAGCGAGACCGGCAGGGCCAGCTTGAGGTAGTCCGGCATCTTGTAGTTGCCCGCGGCATAGACCATCAGGTTGGTCTGGTAGCCGTAGGGCAGGATAAAGCTGGAGCTCGCCCCAAACAGCACCGCCAGAATAAACGGCATGGTCGAGACATCCATGCTGAGCGCCAGCTGGTAACCCATGGGGAAGGCCAGCGCGGCCGCCGCGTTGTTGCTCATCAGCTCGGTTAGCACCAGCGTAAACACATAAATACCGATAAAGGCGATGATGGGGCTGGCACCGTTGAACTCCCCCATCAGCCAGTCGGCGATAAGCTTGGCCAGCCCGCTCTTTTCGAGCTGATCGGCGATGGCGAGCGCCCCGCCCACCACCAGCCAGATATCCAGCGGGAAGCGGCGGCGGATCTCGTCCAGGGTCAGAATGCGGGTGAGCAGCAACGCCACCAGCATCAGCAGCAAGCCCTTGAACAGCGGCACCAGATCAAACACCGAGAGCGCCAACACCCCGAGAAAACCCAGCACCACGGCGGCGCTACGCTTGCCATCGAGACGGGTGGAGGCTTCCAGCCCGCTCACCACCACAAACTCCCGCCCCAGCGACTTGTTGCGGGCAAACTGGGGGCCGGGGGCCAGTAGCAGAGTGTCCCCTGCGTGCAGCTCAATCTGGCCGAGGCCACCGGTGAGCTGGGTTTCGCCGCGGCGCACCGCCAGTACCACCGCATCGAAGTGGGTACGAAACTCTGCATCCTTGATGGTCTGACCCACCAGCCGCGAGCTGTGGCTGACGATCACCTCCACCAGATGCTGGCCGTTGAGGCGGTGCTGGCCGTAGAGATCCAGCCCTTTCATCTCCTGCAACACGCCGACGCTCTCCACATCGCCGCAAAACAGCAGCACGTCCCCTTCGTGCAGCTCGTGTTCCGGCTGCATCGGGCAGATCACCTGATCGCCGCGAATGATCTCCGCCAGATAGAGGCTTTTCAGGCTGCGCAGGCCGTTCTCCTTGACGCTGCGCCCCGCCAGCGGCGAACCGGCGCCCACCTTGGCTTCGAGAAAGTAGCCGGATTCGCGGCTCATCTCGGTATCCTGCTCCGGCAGGTGACGGGCAAACAGCAGCACGGCCACCAGACCGGTCAGCAGGGTACCCGCCCCCACCATAAAGAAGTCAAACATGCCGAGCGGCGGTGCCCCCATCTTGATGAGGAAGCTGTTGACGATAAGGTTGGTGGAGGTGCCGATCAGAGTCAGCACCCCGCCAAAGGTGGCCGCGAAGCACATGGGCAGCAGCAGCCGCGATGGCGCATGGTTGGGGTTGCGTTTGACCGCTCCCAGCATGGAGGCCACCACGGCAGTGTTGTTGACGAAGGCTGACAGGAAGGCGGTGGAGAACCACACCTTCACCAGCACCTTGTTGAATGAACCCGTGCCCACCAGATTGGCGAACCAGCTCATGATGCGGGTCTTCTCCACCGCCAGCGACACCAGCAGCAACAACACCAGCGTCAGCAGGGCACTGTTGGTGTAGCCCGCCACCACGGCGTTGATATCCGCCAGCCCGCTCAGGTAGGTGATGAGCACGGCGCCCGAGAAGAGCAGCGCCGGGCGGAGTTTGCCCTGGATCAGCAGGGCCACGAGAGCAGCCAGCAGACCCAGCACCAGGAATTGTTGCCAGGTCATGGGCTTACTCCTTGCTTGTGTCGTTACCGATGGCAAGGGCTTGCCAGTGCGGGAAGTGCTTGCGCACCAGGGCGTTGAGCTCGATTTCGAACTCGCTGTAGTGCCCTTTTACCGCTTTGGCGGCCAAGCCTTCCACTATCATGCCGGCGCCGACGGTGACGTTGGTCAGCCGGTCGATCAGGATAAAGCTGCCGGTATCACGGATCTCCTGATACGGGTCGAACGCCACCGGGTCGGTGAGGCTCAGCTCGCACAGGCCGATCTCGTTGAGCTTGAGCTCGGAGGCGGGCAACTCGTCAAGCTTGTTGATCTCGATGCGGTGGCGGATGGCCTCCACCTGACCGCGACTCTTCTTGGTGGCCAGCTTGACGTCGTAGACCCGGCCCGGTTGCAGGGACTCCTCCCCCATCCAGACGATATGGGCCAGCACATTCTGGGTCACTTGCGGCTGCTTGGCGGCATCCACCAGCAAGTCGCCGCGGCTGATGTCGATCTCGTCGGCGAAGGTGACTGTGATGGCCTGACCCGGCAGGGCGTACTCCAGATCCCCGTCGAAGGTGACGATGCGAGTCACCGTGCTCTCCTTGCCCGACGGCAGTACAGCAAGCCTGTCGCCCACCCGCAGGATGCCGGAGGCGAGCGTTCCCGCGAAGCCGCGAAAATCGAGATTGGGGCGGTTCACATACTGCACCGGCAGGCGCACCGGATGGCGCTCCAGCTCGCGCTCCACTTCCGCAGACTCCAGCAGAGCAAGCAGGGTATCGCCTTCGTACCAAGCCAGCTTGTCGCTCTGGTTGACCACGTTGTCACCGTCAAGCGCCGAAACCGGCACGATATGGATGGTGTCGACACTGAGCTTCTTGGCGAACTTGCGGTAATCGACACTGATGCGCTCGAACACCTCCTGGCTGAACTCCACCAGATCCATCTTGTTGACCGCCACCACGAACTGCTTGATGCCTAGCAGGCTCGCGATAAAGCTGTGGCGGCGGGTCTGATCCAGCACCCCTTTGCGGGCGTCGATCAGAATGATGGCCAGATCGCAGGTGGAGGCACCGGTCGCCATGTTGCGGGTGTACTGCTCATGGCCCGGGGTATCCGAAATGATAAATTTGCGCTTGGCGGTGGAGAAATAGCGGTAGGCCACGTCGATGGTGATGCCCTGCTCGCGCTCCGCCTGCAGGCCATCCACCAGCAGCGCCAGGTCCAGCTTCTCGCCGGTGGTGCCGAGCTTCTGGCTGTCGGACTCCAGCGCTTTTAGCTGATCTTCATAAATCTGCTGGGAGTCGTGCAGCAGGCGACCGATAAGGGTGCTCTTGCCGTCATCCACGCTGCCGCAGGTGAGAAAACGCAGCAGACTCTTGTGCTGCTGGGCGTGCAGATAGGCTTCGATGCCCTGTTCGGTGATGGCGGTCTGAATATGGCTGTTCATGCTGACGACTCCTTAGAAATATCCCTGACGCTTCTTCTGCTCCATGGAGCCGGCCTGATCGTGGTCAATCAGCCGCCCTTGCCGCTCGCTCGAGGTGGTGAGCAGCATCTCTTCAATAATTTCCGGCAAGGTGGTGGCATCGGATTCGATGGCCCCGGTCAGCGGGTAGCAGCCGAGGGTGCGGAAACGCACCAGCTCCTGCTTTACCTCATCCTCGGCAGTCAGCGGCATACGCTCGTCATCCACCATGATCTTGATGCCGTTGCGCTCCACCACCGGACGGTAAGCGGCGAAGTAGAGCGGCACTATGTCGATGTTCTCGAGATAGATGTATTGCCAGATATCCAGCTCGGTCCAGTTGGAGAGCGGGAACACCCGGATGCTCTCCCCCTTGTTGACCTGGCTGTTGTAGACCCGCCACAGCTCCGGGCGCTGGTTCTTCGGATCCCAGCGGTGGGACTTGTCACGGAAGGAGTAGACCCGCTCCTTGGCGCGGGACTTCTCTTCGTCGCGGCGTGCGCCACCGAAAGCAGCATCGAAGCCGTATTTGTTGAGCGCCTGCTTGAGCCCCTCGGTCTTCATGATGTCGGTGTGCTTGCCGCTGCCGTGCACAAAGGGGTTGATGCCCATGGCGAGGCCATCCGGGTTCTTGTGGACGATGAGATCCAACCCGTACTTTTTGGCGGTCTCGTCGCGGAACTTGATCATCTCCTTGAACTTCCAGTCGGTGTCGACGTGGAGCAAGGGGAACGGGATCTTGCCCGGATAGAAGGCCTTGCGGGCCAGATGCAGCATGACGGAGGAGTCCTTGCCGATGGAGTACATCATCACCGGGTTTTCAAATTCGGCAGCCACCTCGCGGATGATATGGATGCTCTCGGCTTCCAGCTGCTGCAAGTGTGTCAATCTTTCACGGTCCATGTTGGTCCTCGGGTCATTGCTTATGCGCCTGCTCGGGGCGCTGGGTGGTTCAGTGCGCGGCCGCACCAGCAGCCGCATCAAATATCTCTTTCCGGGTCAGGCCAGCTGCACCAGCTTAAGGTCGCAGCCATCGAGATCCGGGTTAGCGCGCTGCTGCTCGCCGCTTTTTTCTCCGCTCTTTTCTCCAAACCAGGCGAGCCGCTCACGCAGGGCAACCACTTCGCCGATGACGATAAGCGACGGGCTCACCGCCTGTTTGGCCAGCTCGGCCAAGTCGGCCAGCGTGCCGGTCAGCACCCGCTGACGGGATGTGGTGCCGCGCTCGATGATGGCGATGGGGGTGGCTTGGCTTCGGCCGTGTTCCACCAGCTGCTGCTGGATATGCTCGGAGCGCATCAGCCCCATGTAGATGACCAGGGTCTGACTGGTGGCGGCGAGCTGCTGCCAGTCGGGCTCCTTGCCCTCTTTTTGGCAGTGGCCGGTAATAAAGACGGCGCTCTGGGCGTAATCACGGTGAGTCAGCGGAATACCGGCATAGGCGGTGGCACCGGCAGCAGCCGTGATGCCGGGCACTACCGAGAAGGGGATGCCTTCGTCGGCCAGCACTTCCAGCTCCTCGCCACCCCGGCCAAACATAAAGGGATCGCCCCCTTTCAGCCGCACCACCCGGTTGCCCGCCTTGGCGTACTCCACCAGCAGGCGATTGGTCTCCTCCTGCGGCACGCTGTGGGCGCCCGCCTTCTTGCCAACCGACACCAGAGTGGCATCGCGGCGCACCAGATCGAGGATCTCGGCGGAGACCAGTTGGTCGTAGAGCACCACTTCGGCCTGTTGAATCTGTTGCAGCGCCTTGAGGGTCAAGAGGCCCGGATCGCCAGGGCCCGCGCCGACCAAGACCACCTCGCCCACTTCGCTTTTCGCCTG
Organism: Aeromonas sp. 61P; assembly: GCF_051919545.1. Classification (NCBI taxonomy): domain Bacteria; kingdom Pseudomonadati; phylum Pseudomonadota; class Gammaproteobacteria; order Aeromonadales; family Aeromonadaceae; genus Aeromonas; species Aeromonas sp. 61P. Next base: position 1,535,975 of record NZ_JBQBEL010000001.1, on the reverse strand, counting down.
ATCGAGGCCATCACTCAGCCACTGCTCGGCACCTTGCCAATCCTCTTTTTCAATCAGGCTGGCGAGGGTGTTGGAGGCAAAGGCGCGCTCCCAGAAGCGGCGACGGTCGGATATGGAAGAGAGCACCCGCTTGGCCTTGTCACGGACCCGGCCGGAGAGCTCGGTAAGCCCGCCAAGATGGCGCGGCAGCAGGCTCTCCAGCCGTTCGCGCAGCAGGCGCACCAGCACCGGCGCCTTGCCGCCGCTGGAGACCGCCACCATCAGCGGCGAGCGATCAATGATCGAGGGGAAGATAAAGCTGGAGCGTTTGGGGTCATCCACCACGTTGACGAACAGACCCAGCTGATTGGCACTTTGATAAACCAGTGCGTTGACTTCGAGATTGTCGGTCGCCGCTACCACCAAAATCTGGCCTGCGAGATGGGCCGGAGTGAAGCGCTCGGCAAGATGGCTGAAACGCCCGGTGAATTCCGCAAATTCCGGTTCAAGCTTCGGGGAGACCAGGGTCAGCCGGGCACCGGCCGCCAGCAGCAGGCGCGCCTTGCGCAGGGCAACCTCGCCCCCGCCCACCAGCAGTACCGGGCGGCCTTCCAACTTGGCAAACATAGGTAAATAATCCATTTCGGCCCATCCCTCGGAACACGACTAATATGGGGCGACTATAGGCAGGGCAGCTTATCCCTCAAAATAATAAAAAATGCTTTTTAATGCGTTTTGGTAATTAGCAAAGCCGATTCATGACAAAGGCGTACAAAGTCACTTGTGGTACCTGACGCCAGACCATAGGCTAGGGACTGTGTTTCATAAGGAGCTAAATGATGAATGAATCATTGATTGTGCTAGGGATTTTTGTGTTCCTGGTGCTCGCCACTCTGAGCGCGGGTATCAAGATCGTGCCCCAAGGCTACAACTGGACGGTGGAGCGCTTCGGCCGCTACACCCGCACCCTGACCCCGGGTCTTAACCTGTTGATCCCCTACGTGGATCGGGTCGGCCACAAGATCATCATGATGGAGCAGGTGCTGGACATCCCGGCACAAGAGGTGATCTCCCGCGACAACGCCAACGTCACCATCGACGCCATCAGCTTTGTGCAGGTGGTGGATGCCCGCAAAGCGGGTTATGAGGTCAACGATCTCACCAGCGCCATCCGCAACCTCACCATGACCAATATGCGCACCGTGCTCGGCGCCATGGAGCTGGACGAGATGCTCTCCCAGCGCGACACCATCAACGAGAAGCTGCTGCGCACCATGGATGCCGCCACAGCCCCCTGGGGCATCAAGGTGACCCGCATCGAGATTAAAGATGTGCGCCCGCCGCTGGCGCTGGTCGAAGCGATGAACGCCCAGATGAAGGCCGAGCGCCAGAAACGGGCCGAGGTACTGGAAGCCGAAGGGGTGCGCCAGTCCAAAATCCTGAAAGCGGAAGGCGAAAAGCAGTCCCAGATCCTCAAAGCCGAAGGTGAGCGTCAGGCCGCCTTCCTCGCAGCCGAAGCGCGGGAGCGGGCTGCCGAGGCAGAAGCCAAGGCGACTCATATGGTCTCCCAGGCAATTGCGGAAGGAGACCTGCAGGCCATCAACTACTTCGTGGCTCAGAAATATACCGAGGCACTCGCCCGCATCGGTGAAGGCCCCAACAGCAAGATCATCATGATGCCGCTGGAAGCGGGCAGCCTGATTGGCTCGGTGGCTGGTATGGCCGAGCTGTTCAACAAAGATGGCAAGGGCAGCAAGTCATGACAGCCCTGTTAGAGGGGCTGACCCACTGGCACTGGCTGGGGCTCGGCTTCATTCTGCTGGCCATCGAGGTGCTCGGCTCGGTGGGCTTTTTGCTCTGGACCGGCATCGCCGCGCTGGAAGTGGGCCTGCTGCTGCTGATCTGGCCCTTTGGCTGGCAGGCGCAGTTGCTGCTGTTTGCGGTGCAATCCCTGCTCACCACCTGGGCCTGGTGGCGCTGGCAGCACCAGCGCGACAACTCGGGTCAGGATGCCGCCAGCACCATCAACGAGCGGATGCAGAGCTATATGGGCCGCGAGCTGACCCTGCTGGATGATGTCACCCAGGGCACCAGCCGGGTGCATCTGGACGACACGGTCTGGACGGTGCGCTGCGACGAGTCGCTACCTGCGGGCAGCAAGGTCAGGGTAGTGGGGGCCGACTCCCACATCCTGCTGGTTGAACCCCGCAACTGACGCAACTCTACCATCGAGTCATAAGAAAGCCCGCGATCGCTCGCGGGCTTTTGTCTCTCTGGTTGCCACTCAGGTACGCAGCCGATCGAGCTGACTGGCCAGCGCCGTGGCCGCTTGCTCCAGCGCTTCGCTCAGCTGATGGCTGGAGCTGGCCTCCTGCCCGATCACGTTGGCGGTATCGCCGATCCGCATCAAATTCTTGTTGATATCGTCACTGACGGCGCTCTGCTGCTCGGCGGCGGTGGCCACCTGACTGATGTGGTCGTGGATCTGCTGGATCTGGGCCACCACCCGATTGAGTGCCTCGAACGCCTGCTCGGTGCCCTGCACCGTGGTGGTGGAGCGCTCGATGCCGGTATTCATCAGACGCTGACTGCTGCTCACCTCGGTCTGCAGGCTACCAATCAGCTGGCCGATCTCGTCGGTCGATTCACGGGTCTTGGTAGCCAGCGCCCGTACCTCATCCGCCACCACCGCAAAGCCACGGCCCATATCACCCGCTCGTGCCGCTTCGATGGCGGCGTTGAGGGCCAGCAGATTGGTCTGCTCGGCAATGGCGCGGATCACATCGAGGATCCGGCTGATATTGGTGCTGCGCTGGGCCACCAGCGCCACCGCCTTGTCCGCCTCATGCATATCGCCGACCAGAGTATGGATCTCGTTGCGGGCATTGCTGAGGGTCTGCTGGGCGGTATTGATGTGGTGGGTCGCCGCTTCCGACTCCTGCGCCGCCTGCTCGGCATAACCCGCCACGCTGACTGCCGTGGTGCTCATCTGATGCATGGCGCTCACCACGCTCTCCAGCTCCAGATTCTGCTCGTCCAGACTACTGCGCATGGTGTCGGCGGTATGTTTCATCTCCCGCGCCTGCTGGTAGACCTGCTGACCGATCCCCTTGCTCATTTGCACCATGCCCCGCAGCTTGCCGAGGAAGGCATTGAGCTGGGCCCCCAGATCGATCAGCTCCTGATGGGTGTCGATCTCCATCTGCTGGGTCAGGTCCCCCTCGTTGCTGGAGAGATGGCCCACATGACGGCTGATAAGAGAAAGTGGCGCTGTGATGGTCTGGATAAACCAGACCAGCAAGCCCAGCACCAACAGGGTGATACCGCCCATGGCGATGATCTGCTGCCGCTGGGCATCCACCAGCAGGGCGCCGAGCTCGCTGCTGATGGTGTGCGCCTTGCTTAGGGCCAGCGCCTTGGGCACCTTGATCATCAACCACCACTGGGTATTGGCTGCCTCAACCCGGATGGGCTGATGAAGAATGAAGTCACTGTCGCTGCTGACCGGCTGACCGTCAGGCAGGGTCAGGCCCACCTCCTTGAGTGGACGGCCCAGCTTGTCGGCATAGCGGTTGCTGCCCACAATCAGCCCCATCTTGCTGACCAGGGTCACATCCGCCTTGTTGTCATAGAGGCTCTTGCCAAGGTTTTCAGCCAGTTGCTGGAAGATGGGCAGGTTCATATCCACCCCGGCCAGCCCGACAAACTTGCCGTCACGCAGCACGGGCACCGTCAGACTGGTCATCAGCATCTTGTTGCCCGGGCTGATTTCGTAGAGGTAGGGCTCCATCAGGCAGGGCTGGCGGGTATCGCGACCACAGAGATACCACTCGCTGTTGCGAATGCCGAACTCGTTGAGGGAGGTATCAAACTTGGCCTCGCTGGCGGCGGCGTCCACCGCTTGCTGAGCGACGGCCCCTCCCTGATCCTTGGTGAAATAGACCTCCAGACTCCCCTTGCCTGCCACCGAGTGGCTGGCCCCGCCCAGCCAGTTGCCATCCTCGCCATCATAGCCATCCGGTTCAAACTGGGCATAAATGGAGCTGATCCCGCTCGCTTGCTGCAGGCTGCTGCCGAGTAGAGACTCAACTTGGGGCCGCGACAAGCGCAGTTCCGGTTTGGCCATCCCGGCTTCAATCTGGGCGGTCACGGTCAGGGGGATCTGATAGGAGTTCTGCATCAGCGAGGCAATCTGGATGGCATAACGCTCTGCCTGATACTGCAGGCTGCGGGAGACCTCCTCTTCCAATGCATCGCTGGTCTGGGTCATCACCATGTTGCGAAGGGAGCTGAAAGAAGCCGATTGCAACAGGGTCATGGCCAGCCCGGTCAGCAGAAACAGCCCCATGGTAAGGCACAACAACTTGAACTTGAGGGAACGTTGCTTCATGCGACAACTCCTTATGGCAGAATAACAACGAATTACTTGAGTATATTCGCCCACTTGCGCTTCACCCGATTTGTTGATGGGTTTGTGGCAGGCTTCTGGTTATAATTTTTGCCTTCCCGAGCGTTGATGGAACAGTCGCAATGAGCAATGCACTGAGCAGTGTCCCGCCGGTAGTCGCAATGGACTACCCCTTTCCGGCCAAACCTCTTCCCCTGAGTGCCGAGCAGAGAATGACCTTGACCACAGAAATCAAGGCGCTGCTCAAGGAGCGCAAGGCGGTACTGGTTGCCCACTACTACACGGATCCCGAGATCCAGGCGCTGGCCGAAGCCACCGGCGGTTTCGTCGGTGACTCACTGGAGATGGCCCGCTTTGGCCGCGATCACGAGGCGCAAACCCTGATCGTCGCCGGGGTGCGCTTTATGGGGGAAACCTCCAAGATCCTGAGCCCCCACAAGCGGGTGCTGATGCCGACTCTGGAGGCCGAATGCTCCCTCGATCTGGGCTGTCCCATCGAACAGTTCTCCGCCTTCTGCGATGCCAATCCCGACCACACCGTGGTGGTCTATGCCAATACCTCGGCCGCAGTCAAAGCACGGGCTGACTGGGTGGTGACCTCCAGCATTGCGCTGGAAATCGTCGAGCACCTCGACAGTCTGGGTCACAAGATCATCTGGGGCCCGGATCGCCATCTGGGTGCCTATATCGAGAAGAAGACCGGGGCGCAGATGCTGCGCTGGCAGGGCCACTGCATCGTCCACGACGAGTTCAAGGCCCGCGCCCTGCGCGAGCTGAAAGAGCAGAATCCTGACGCCGCCGTGCTGGTTCATCCGGAATCCCCCGCCTCGGTGATCGAGCTGGCCGATGCGGTGGGCTCCACCAGTCAGCTGATCAAGGCGGCCAAAGAGCTGCCCCAGCAGAAGCTGATCGTGGCGACCGATCGGGGCATCTTCTACAAGATGCAGCAGGCCTGTCCGGAGAAAGAGATGGTGGAAGCACCGACCGGTGGCGATGGCGCCACCTGCCGCAGTTGCGCCCACTGCCCTTGGATGGCGATGAACGGTCTGGTGGCGATCAAGGAGGCCCTCACCGATGGTGCCGAGCGCCACGAGATCCATGTCGACGAAGATCTGCGGGTCAAAGCCTTGATCCCCCTCGACCGGATGCTCAATTTCGCCGCCGAACTCAAGCTCAAGACTCAGGGCAACGCCTGATTGCCGCCATCACGAGATGCAAAGAGGGCTCCCGCGGGAGCCCTCTTTATTTATCTGAACCTCATCCAACTCAGATGATTACGGTGGAGAGACTGTGCTCTTCATCCGGCGCAACGGTCACACCCGCCTCACCGGCGATGGCCGCTTCGACGCAGAGCATGGTGCGATAGCCATCGTCGCTCATGTCGGCCATGGCGGTAGCCCCTTCCAGCCAGGGGGTCCAGACCACCACGCTGTCGTGGTTGCCACTGACAACCCGGGTCTCGCGCTCACCATCCTGCACGCTCACCAACGCCTCTGGCTGCCAGTAGACCCGATCCAGCGGCCCGCTCAGGGTCAATGTACCCTGCTGCTTGGCATCCTGTCCGGTCAGCTTGTCGGCATAGGGCTCGCCCAGACCGCTCACGCTCACCGCCTCCGGTGCGCTGATCTGCAAATAGGTGTGCAGCGCACCGCTATAAGTCAGCGGCTGGCTACCGGTGTTGCGAGTGGTCAGCACCAGCGAGAGCTCTTTGCCAACCAGCACATCCAGCTCCAGCTCGAAGGTGTGATCCCACAGGGCGCGGGTTGCGTCGCTGTCGCGCAGGGAAAGATGAACGAGCGTGCCATCGGCGTGATCGGAGACCCCGTCCAGCATCCAGAGGGTGGTGCGGGCAAAACCGTGGGAGGGCTTGCCGCTACCAACGCGGGCGGGCGCCGGGCCAAACCAGGGCCAGCAGATCGGGATACCACCGCGAACAGGCTTGCTGCCATCCAGCACCGCCTTGTCACTCAGCCAGATGGAGGCCGGCTCGCCATGACGCTGATAGTTCAGCACATGGGCGCCAAATAGGCTGATCTCGGCCTTGGCATAGCCGTTGTTGATGGTGAGAACCGGCAGACCGGCGGCATTGTTGGCAAGCTTACAATTGGCTGTCAGGGGACGAATGGATTGCATGTGGACTCCTGTCATCAGGGGAAACCGAAAAACAAAAAGGCGGCCAATGGCCGCCTTTTTCAAGCTACGCGATTGCGCATCCCAAATTACTTGGAGATGTGAGCGATCAGGTCCAGAACTTTGCTGGAGTAGCCCATTTCGTTGTCGTACCAGGATACAACTTTAACGAATTTGTCGTTCAGCTGGATACCAGCCTTGGCGTCGAATACGGAGGTCTGACGCTCACCCAGGAAGTCGGTAGATACAACTTCGTCTTCGGTGTAGCCCAGAACGCCTTTCATAGCGCCTTCGGAAGCAGCTTTCATCGCTTCGCAGATTTCTGCGTAGGTGGCAGCTTTCTTCAGGTTAACGGTCAGGTCAACAACAGACACGTCCGGAGTCGGAACACGGAAAGCCATACCGGTCAGCAGGCCTTTCAGTTCCGGGATAACTACGCCAACAGCCTTGGCAGCACCGGTAGAGGACGGGATGATGTTCTGAGCCGCACCGCGGCCACCGCGCCAGTCTTTGGCAGACGGACCATCAACGGTCTTCTGGGTAGCAGTGGTAGCGTGAACGGTGGTCATCAGGCCAGACTCGATACCGAAGGTATCGTTCAGAACCTTGGCGATCGGTGCCAGGCAGTTGGTGGTGCAGGAAGCGTTGGAAACGATGTCCTGGCCAGCGTAGGTAGAGTCGTTAACACCCATTACGAACATCGGGGTAGCGTCTTTGGACGGGCCAGTCAGAACAACTTTCTTGGCACCAGCAGCGATGTGCTTACGAGCAGTCTCGTCGGTCAGGAACAGACCGGTAGCTTCAGCAACAACGTCAACACCGATTTCGCCCCACTTCAGGTTGGCCGGGTCACGCTCAGCGGTAACACGTACGGTTTTGCCGTTTACAACCAGGTTGCCGTCTTTAACTTCAACGGTACCGTTGAAACGACCGTGAGTTGAATCGTACTTCAGCATGTAAGCCATGTAGTCAACATCGATCAGGTCGTTGATACCAACAACTTCGATGTCTGCACGCTCGCAAGCCAGACGGAATACGAAACGACCGATACGGCCAAAACCGTTAATACCTACTTTGATAGTCATATTTAGTTACCTAACTGTTCAGTAGTCAAAGAAAATTCCGCTTGTAAATTTACTAGAACTCTCCGGTGAGTCAACCAACATTCTGTCTGAAATTGCGCTATATCATGAAAAACTGTGAAATTAATTTTCTGTTTATGTAACTGATTACCACGTTTTGACGAAAAAAGTGCCAGATCGTGGCATCGCGCAGATATCAACAATAGTGCCTACTCGGTCACACAACCATTCACAGAGATATGTAAAAATGTGCGCGGTTTAGCATGGCCCATAGAGCCACTGTTCAAGTACCACCCCATAAAAATCAAACAAAATAGTATAGATAGAATCCACAGCGGGAATTCTCAAACTATGACCACCCTGATTGAACAGCTGGCTGCCGCAAAAGGTATCGCCAGCGAGTATGTCGATGCCTGGGGCCACCCGGCCCAGGTATCAGAAGAGAGCAAGGCCGCCATGCTGGGCGCCATGGGCTACCGCGTCGATGACGAGGCCGCACTGGTGCAGCAGCTGGAAGAGGAGCATCGCCAGCACTGGCTGCGGGCGCTGGATCCTGTGATGGTGGTTCGCACCGGCGACGCCGTTACCCTTGAGGTTCGCCTCCCCATCGAATTCGTCAACGACGCCCTCACTTGGCAGCTCCAGCAGGAGCAGGGTGCAGTGCTGTCCGGTCAATTCACCCCCATCGAGGGTGAGCTGGTCGGCGTGGCCGAATTTGAAGAGATGGAGTGCCAGGCCTATCGTGTCACTCTGGATATGGCCCCGGAGCTGGGTTATCACCAGCTGGTGCTGCTGGAAGAGGGCAATGACGAACCGCTGGCCGCCATGCGCCTCATCGTCGCCCCCAAGGCCTGCTACAAACAGGCGCCGATCGCCGATGGCCGCAAGGTATGGGGCCCGAGCGTGCAGCTCTACTGCCTGCGCAGCCGCCACAACTGGGGTATCGGTGATTTCAGCGATCTGGGCCAGCTGGTTGAGAAAGCCGCCGCCTGGGGTGCCCACTTCGTCGGCCTCAACCCTATCCACGCCCTCTATCCGGCCAATCCGGAGAGCGCCAGTCCCTACAGCCCCTCTTCCCGTCGCTGGCTCAACGTGGCCTATATCAATGTGGAAGCGGTGCCCGAATTCCAGCAGAGCGATCGCCTGAAGGCGGAAGTGGCAAGTCCTGCCTTCCAGCAACATCTGGCCGATCTGCGCGCCAAAGAGAATGTCGATTACACCGGCGTGATCCAGACCAAACTCGGCATGCTGCGTCAGGTGTTCGATGAAGCCCCCCTGAGCGCCGAGCGTCAGGCCGCCTTTGATGCCTTCGTGGCCGCCGGTGGCGACAGCCTGCAACAGCAGGCTGCATTTGATGCCCTGCAGGCCCACTTCTATGCCAAAGGCGAAAATGCCTGGGGCTGGCCGGTATGGCCGCAGGAGCTGCGCGATTACCACAATCCTGCCGTTGCCGCCTGGATGGCCGCGCACCCGCAAGATGTCAACTTCTACCTCTATCTGCAGTTCCTGGCCGACGAGCAGCTGGCGCAAGCCGATGCCCGTGCCAAGGCTGCCGGCATGGTGATGGGTATCTACCGGGATCTGGCGGTGGGCGTCTCCGAAGGCTCCACCGAGATCTGGGCCAACCAGGATCTCTACTGCCCGAAAGCTTCGGTCGGTGCGCCGCCCGATATCCTCGGCCCGCTCGGTCAGAACTGGGGCCTGCCCCCGATGAACCCGAACAAGCTGTTTGACGCGGCCTATCAGCCGATGGTGGACTTGTTCCGTGCCAACATGCGCTCCTGTGGCGCACTGCGCATCGACCACGTGATGGCCTTGCTGCGCCTGTGGTGGGTACCGCCCGGAGCGTCCGCCGCCAAGGGCGCCTACATCTATTATCCGGTCAACGATCTGCTGGGCATTCTGGCCCTCGAATCCCACCGCAATCAGTGCCTGCTGATCGGCGAGGATCTGGGCACCGTGCCGGAGGGGATCGACGTGACCCTGAAAGAGAACGGCGTCCACTCCTACAAGGTGTTCTTCTTCGAGCGCTCCAAGGAAGATGGCGGCTTTATCTCTCCGGCGCACTACACCGAGCAAGCTATGTCGGCCCTGACCACCCACGACATGCCAACCCTCAAGGGCTTCTGGCACTGCGATGATCTGGCACTCGGCCGTCAACTGGGTCTGTATCCGGATGAAGATGTGTTGAAGACTCTGTATGCTGATCGTCACCAGGCCAAACAGCGGATCCTCGACAGCCTGCATGCCCACAAGGTCATCTCTGACAACATCAGTCATGACGTGAACTGGGTCGGCATGAACACCGAACTCAACCACGGTCTGCAGATCCACATGTCCCGCGGCAGCTGCGCCCTGTTCAGTACCCAGCTGGAAGACTGGCTGGAGATGGACAAGCCGGTCAACGTACCGGGTACCAGTTACGAATACCCCAACTGGCGCCGCAAGCTCTCCGCTGATCTGGAAGATATTTTTGCCAATGAGGCACTCAAGGCACTGGCTGGCAAGATGAGCCAAGCCCGTGATGAGGCCAGTCGTTGAGACGCTGTCTCCCACAGCGCTCTCACCTAAATCCACTCCGGCTTCGGCCGGAGTGGATGCTCTGTCATGAAAGGAAATCTCGATGCTCGTTGAACGTTTGGTTGCTGCCCGCTGTTCCGATCCCTTCTCTCACTTAGGCCTGCAGGCCAATCCGGATGGGCTCGGCCTCAAACTGACCGCCTGGTTGCCTGATGCCCTCGAAGTCCGCGTCAAGGATCTCAAGTCGGGCAAAGTCGTTGCCACCCTGGCGCCCACCGATGAATCGGGTCTTTTTGAAACTGTTTTCACCCGCCGCAAAAACTCCTTCCCCTATCAGCTGATCGCCAGCTACCAAGATGCCACCACCGAGGTCATCGACCCCTATCAGTTTCAGGATGCCGCCTGGGCAGGCCTGGCCGAACTGACCGCCCAGCCGGAAAACCTCTACCACACCCTTGGCGCCCAGCTGCGCACCGTGGAGCATCTTGGCCAGCTGGTGGAAGGGGTGCGTTTTGCGGTCTATGCGCCGAGCGCCACCGCCGTGAGCCTCATCGGCGATTTCAACTTCTGGGATGGCCGCCGCCATCCGATGCAGCGCAGCCTCTGCGGTCACTGGGTGCTGTTTGTGCCGGGCCTCAAGGCCGGGGATCGCTACAAGTTCGAGCTCAAGGACCCCATGGGCAACCGGCTGCCCCACAAGAGCGATCCGGTCGGTTTCTACTGCGAGCAGTATCCGTCGTTCGCCTCCGTGGTCTATGACCACGCCCAGTACCAGTGGCAGGATGCCGAGTGGATTGCCAGCCAGTACAACGACAAACGCGAGCAGCCGCTCTCCATCTATGAGCTGCACGTCGGCTCCTGGAAGCGCCACCCCAACGGCGACAGCCTGAGCTGGCGCGAGCTGGCAGTGGAGCTGGTCGCCTACGTCAAGGAGATGGAGTACACCCACATCGAGCTGCTGCCGGTCTCCGAGCACCCCTTCAGCGGCTCCTGGGGCTACCAGCCGGTGGGCATGTTCTCCCCCACCAGCCGCTACGGCACCGCCGATGATTTCAAATACTTCGTCGACCAGTGCCACCAGGCCGGCATCGGTATCATTCTGGACTGGGTACCCGCCCACTTCCCGTCCGATGCCCACGGCCTGGCCCGCTTCGATGGCACCCCGCTCTACGAGTACGAGGATCCGCGCCGTGGCTGGCACCCGGACTGGAACTCCTACATCTACGACTTTGGCCGCGACACAGTGCGCCAGTTCCTGGTGGCGAGCGCCCTGTTCTGGCTCGACAAGTTCCATATCGACGGCCTGCGGGTGGATGCGGTCGCCTCCATGCTCTATCTGGATTACTCCCGCAACGCCGGTGAGTGGGTACCGAACGTCGATGGCGGCAACCACAACTACGAGGCGATCAGCCTGCTCAAGTGGACCAACGAGGAGGTCTACGGCAAGTATCCCCACGCCATGACCATAGCCGAAGAGTCCACCGCCTTTGCCGGTGTCTCCCGCCCCACCTTCCTCGGCGGCCTCGGCTTTGGCTTCAAGTGGAATATGGGCTGGATGCACGACACCCTCACCTATATGCAGAAAGAGCCGATCCACCGTCGCTACCACCACAACGACATGACCTTCTCCATGGTTTACCACTATGACGAGAACTTCATCCTGTCGCTCTCCCACGACGAGGTGGTGCACGGCAAACACTCCATGCTCTACAAGATGCCGGGCGACGAGTGGCAGCAGGCTGCCAACCTGCGCGCCTACATGGGCTTCATGTACGCCCACCCGGGCAAGAAGCTCAACTTCATGGGCACCGAAATCGCCCAGAGCAACGAGTGGAACCACGATGCCCAGCTGCCATGGCATCTGCTGCAATATCCCAAGCATGCCGGTCAGCAGCGGCTGATCCACGATCTCAACCACCTCTACCGTCATGAGCCTGCCTTGTATCAGGCCGATTATGAGCAGACCGGCTTCCGCTGGCTGGATCACAACGATGCCGACAACAGCATCTTTGCCTGGCTGCGGGCGGACAAAGAGGGCAAGCAGGCTATTGTGGTGGCTTGCAACTTCACCCCGGTGCCCCGTATCGAATATCGGATCGGCGTCCCTGCGGCGGGCCACTATCGGGTGGTGCTCAACACCGACAGCGAGTATTACTGGGGCAGTAACTATGATGTAGGTCTGGTGTTCGCTGCCGAGCCGACCCCCTGGCAGGGGATGGCACACAGCATAGTGCTGGATCTGCCGCCGCTGGCGACCTTGTTTATCAAACAGGAGTCTTGATGCTTGTAATGGAAAAAGGGGTGGGCTACCCGCTGGGGGCCCGCCTTGACGAGAATGGTTGCCACTTCTGCATCTGGGCCCCCCAGTCGGACAAGGTGGAGATCTGCCTGTACGACGAGCAGGAGCAGGAGCTGATGCGGCTGGAGTTGCCCGGCCGCCGTGGCCAGTATCGCTTTGGCTACGTGCGCGGCGTAAAGGCCGGTCAGCGCTACGGCTATCGGGTCTATGGCACCCCGCAGGAGGGGATGCTGTTCGATCCGCAAAAACTGCTGATTGACCCCTACGCCAAGGCGCTCAGTCGTCCCACCTACTGGGATGAAGCCCTCTATCAGGGTGACAGTGCCGGGATGATTGCCAAGTCGGTGGTAGTGGATGACAGTTTTGACTGGCAAGGGGTTGGCAAACCCGGGATCAGTCCGGCCCGCACCATTATCTACGAGGCCCACGTCAAGGGCTTTACCAAGCAGCACCCGGGGATCCCCAAAGCGCTGCAGGGCACCTACCTTGGCATCAGTCACCCGCTGGTTATCGAACATATGAAGAGCCTCGGCATCACCTCGGTGCAGCTGATGCCGGTGGCCGCCTTCATGTCGGAACCGCGACTGGAGCAGCTGGGACTGACCAACTACTGGGGCTACAACCCCATCGCCTTCTTCGCCCCCGAGCCGCGCTACAGCACCAGGGCGGACGAGGCGGTGACCGAGTTCAAGACCATGGTGCGCGAGCTGCACCGTGCCGGGTTCGAGGTGATCCTAGATGTGGTCTACAACCACACTGCCGCCTCTGGCTTCGACGGCCCTACCCTCTCGTTCAAGGGCTTTGACAACGCCGGTTACTACGCCTTCGAAGCGGGCCCCCACGGCCCGGACTACACCCGTCACGCCAACGTGACCGGTTGTGGCAACAGCGTCAATCTGGATCACCCCAACACCCTGCGGCTGGTGCTCGATGCCCTGCGTTACTGGGTCACCGAGATGCAGGTGGATGGCTTCCGTTTCGATCTGGCGGTGACGCTGGCGCGGGAAGCGGGGGAGTTCGAGCCCATGGGCGCCTTCTTCAAAGCCGTGATGGCCGATCCTGTGCTGTCACAGGTCAAGCTCATCGCCGAACCCTGGGACATAGGCCCCTTCGGCTACCGGCTGGGTCAATTCCCGAGCCAGTGGCAGGAGATCAATGACCGCTACCGCGACACGGTGCGCGCCTTCTGGCGCGGTGATGCGGGCAAGATGGGGGACTTTGCCACCCGGCTGGTGGGGTCGCGGGATATCTTCCCGAAGAACTGGCGCTCCCCCCACACCAGCGTCAACTACCTCTGCTATCACGACGGTTTCACCCTGGAGGATCTGGTCTCCTACAACCAGCGCCACAATCAGGCCAACGGTGAAGACAATCGCGATGGCCACGGCAACAACCTCTCCTATAACCACGGGGTAGAGGGACCAACCCTGGATCCGCGGGTCAACAGCCTGCGCCAGCAGCAGAAACGCAATCTGATTGCCACCCTGCTGCTCTCCCAAGGCACTCCCCACTTCCTCGCCGGGGACGAGATGGGCCGCAGCCAGCTTGGCAACAACAACGCCTACTGTCAGGACAACCAGATCAGCTGGGTCAACTGGCAGTGGCGACCGGAGGATGAACGGCTGTTCGCCTTCACCCAGCAGATGATGGCGCTGCGGGCGGAGTCGTGTGTCTTCTCCAACCTGCAACTGAGCGACGACAGCTGGAATGGCACCCCGTCCAGCTGCCATCAGGTCAACTGGTATCACCCGGACGGCCACCAGCTCACCGATCAGGATTGGCACGCCCCCATGGGGCAGGCGTTCGCCATGGATATCGGCATGATCAACTGTGTCGGCGAGCGCTGGTACGTGCTGTTCAACGCCAGCGATTATGACATCCAGTTCCGCCTGCCGCCGCCGGGGGAAGGGCTGGAGTGGATCCAGACCATCGACACCGCCACCAACGATGGGCTGCCCTTCCTGCCCGATGACATCAAACGGCAGGTGGCAGTCGGCCGGGCCCACTCCCTCAAACTGCTGGAGCGGGTGGCATTGTCCAGCACGGCGGAGGATGCCCAGCCACCGCAGCAGGAAATTCTCCCTGCATCCGGTGAGGAGATGGTTGCCACCTCGATCACAGATACAGGCAAAGCATAAGAGGCATGCTGGAGTCAGCTTTACGGAGCCGCTATGCTGGGCTCCGGTATGGATGGCAAGGAGTCGGTATGAGCAGTAACAATCCGGAACAGTGGCGCAGCAAACTGACCCCCGAGCAGTTTCACGTCTGCTGGGAGAAGGGCACCGAACGCCCCTACAGCGGCGCCCTGCTCCACAATCGCAAGAGCGGCGACTACCTCTGTGTCTGCTGCAAGAGCGTGCTGTTTCACTCAGGAGCCAAGTTTGATTCCGGCTGCGGCTGGCCCTCGTTCGACAAGGCCATCGAGGGGACGGTGGAGTACACCGAGGACAACAGCCACGGCATGAGGCGAGTGGAGATCACCTGCCGCCAGTGCGGCTCTCACCTCGGTCACGTCTTCCCCGACGGACCGACCGAGACAGGCCAGCGCTACTGCGTCAACAGCCTGAGTCTGGATTTCGATCCCGACGCTTAAGCGGCTGACCCATTGCAATAAAAACGGCGCCTCCATCACGGAGGCGCCGTTTTTTATCGGGATTTCACCGCATTCACGCCAGCAGGATGGCGGCCATCACCAGCAGGGCCGCAATGGCCGGTATCGGCAGCTTCACCACCCGCAGCAGATAAAAGCCGATGGCCGCCAGCGCCAGATCGGTCGGCGCCAGCACCGCGCTCTGCCACACCGGCTGATAGAGCGCCGCCAGCAACAAGCCCACCACGGCGGCGTTGATTCCGGTGACGGCCCCCGCCAGACGGGCCCGGGCCAGCCACTGTTGCCAGCAGGGGCCCACCGCCCAGAGCAGCAGAAAGCCCGGAGCAAAGAGCGCCAGGGTCGCCGACAAGGCCCCGATCAGCGGCATCTCGGGCTGCAGCTGGGCGCCAAGATAGGTGGCAAGGGTAAACATGGGGCCCGGCACCAACTGGGCCAGGCTGTAACCGGTCAGAAACTGCTGCTCGTTGAGAGTGTGGCCCACGCTCTCTTGCAGCAGCGGCAGCACCACATGTCCACCGCCAAACACCAGACTGCCGGCGCGATAGAAGTCGGCAGCCAGCTGGCCAAGCGGGCTGCCGAGCAGCGGCAGGCCGATAAAAAGGATGCCAAACAGCAGCAGGGTCGGCCAATGAGGCTGACTGCTGGCGGCAGAAGGCTGCTCGGCGGAGGCTGGCACACTAGCCTCCCCGCGCTGGCTGCGGGCGCAGATCAACGCCGCTCCCGCCAGCATCAACAGTTGAGTCAGCAGACCGGGCTGCCACCAGAGTGCAGCAGCGGTCACCACCATAATCCCTTGGGTCATTCCCGTGGCACAAAACTGACGACTCATGGTGAGCACTGCATCGGCCACCACGATGAGCGCCAGCAGCTTGAGGCCATGCAGCGCCGCATCGAGCCACAGATTGCTGCCCAGCTGGCCGATGCCGATCGCGGCCGCCAGTAGCAGCAGAAATGAGGGCAGCGTGAAGCCAAGAAAAGCTGAGAGCGCCCCGCCCAGACCGGCACGATGACGACCGATGGCGAAACCAAGCTGGCTGGAGGCGGGCCCCGGCAGCAGTTGGCACAGCGCCAGCAAGCGGGCAAATTCGGCCTGTGTCAGCCAGCCGAGCCGCTGGACGAAGGTACGCTGGAAATAGCCGATATGAGCGGCCGGACCACCAAAGCTGATGCATCCCAGCCATAAAAACTGAATAAATACCTGCCCCACGATCTTCCCCCTCATCCCTCTTCTCCCGATGGAGAGGAGATATTATGACAGCGCGATGATCGTTTTATGACAATCAGACTGATTCGGCAGACACCATTGGCACATCACCCGGCAGATAGCAGCGTCCCGCCAGCCAGCAGGCGATGGACTGACGGCTGGCGTCGAAATGGGGCTCGGGCAACGCGCGCGGATCGCACCAGACCCAGCCTTCGCACTTCTCCGGCTCCAGCAGTTGCGGCTCACCATCGGCCTTAGCGTGCAGCGTCACCGAGATATAGTGCAACCCGCTCTCGCGCCAGGTCTCCAGATTGTTGGTCACCGCCACCACCTCGGGCCCGTGGATCTCAAGTCCCGCCTCCTCGGCCACCTCGCGGATCGCCGCCGACTCGAAGCTCTCCCCCAACTCCAGATGACCACCCGGGATCGACCAGTAGGGGGCATGGCTCCCTTTGCGTTTGCCAAGCAGCACCTGGCCTTGGGCGTTAGTCAGGATGACGCCGACCCCGACGCGGGGATAGAGAGTGGACATGAAAACGCTCCTTCAATAAGGCAGTAAAACGGCCCCACCTTAGGCCCAAGGAGAGTACAGGGCAAGCCCCGGCTGCACGGCACCTGCGCCTGTCGGTAGCCCCTCCCCTTGCCCCTTAACCGGTTATCACTGATGCTGGGGAGTGAAGCCCGGATGGAGAGGTCATCCCCACCCTCTCAGTCCCCCATCATCCCGAGGAGTCCGCCATGAAAAAATTGCTCCCCCTGTGCGCCCTGCTGCTCACGGCTTGCCAAACCTCGCCGTCCCCCAACTCGCTCGCCATCGATGATGCCGACGCCTGGCAGGCCATTTGCAAAGATGGCACCCGGGTTCGCGCCGTGGTCGCAGAGGGGATCTGTGGGGATCATCGCGGTGTAGCCATGTGGACGAATAAGCCAAGAGCTGAACGGATGGCAGAAGAAGCCGCCAAATAGTGTGATCCAGACACCATAAAATGACACTGCCGGCCAATTGGCCGGATTTTTTCGCGATCTCGCCAGCACTTTGCCACCTTGTTCATGGTGCGCTCAGTTTTCTGTTCCCATACTGGCCCTACAGTTCCAAAAGAGGAGAGACAAGATGCAAACATCCATCGTCGGGCTCTCCATTCTGTGGGGGCTAGCCAGTTTTGGTGTTCAGGGGGATTTCATCGAGAGCCGTGATTCCGTTGCGCCATCCTGGCAAGCCGAGTCCAGAGTGGAGATGGAAGGTTATCTGATTGAATCGCTTGGCGAAGATCGCTGGCTGTTCGACAACGGCAGCGAGAGCCTGCTGGTCTCCCTGCCCGAGGGGCAGTGGGTGCCGACCGGCGAGCGGCTGCGGGTCAGCGGCGAACCGCAGCAGGAGCAGAGCGGCTGGCTGCTGCAGGTGGAAGACATCAGCCAGGTCAGTGTCTGACCACGGCAGTCGCCCCGTCACCGCGACAGCTAATCCAGACCCGATAACCACTACCGAATAACCAAGAGCGAATAGCAAAAGAGGAGGCCAGTGGCCTCCTCTTTCTGTGTCTATAAGCGGCTTGCGCGAGCTCAACCCAGATGGTTGAGCGGCAGCGCCGTCTTGTGCTTGATGCGGCGCAGCACGAAGCTGGAGCGCACTCCGGTCACCCCCGGAATATGGGTCAGCTTGTCCAGCAGGAAGTGCTGGTAGTGCTCCATGTCGCGCACCACCACCTTGAGCTGGTAGTCGGCATCATTGCCGGTGATGAGGTCACACTCCAGCACTTCGGGCAGTTCGCTGATGGCGCGATCGAAATTCTCGAACCGCTCGGGCGTATGTCTGTCCATGGAAATGTGAATGTAGGCGGTGAGGGTGAGGCCAAGCTGGCGGGCGTTGAGCAGAGTAACGTGGGTGTCGATGAGGCCAGCATCCTCCAGCGCCTTGACCCGGCGGGAGCAGGGGACGGCGAGAGCCCCACCAGCTCGGCCAGTTCCAGATTGCTGATGCGGCCATTCTCCTGCATCAGCTCGAGAATATGTCTGTCTATGCGATCAAGTTTCAGCATTTACCCTTCCTCGTTGCAATGACTAATCCACTTTTCCTAGATTAAGGGTGAACTATTGCAAAAACAACCGAAATAAGTGGTTACTTTGCAACCACTCACCGGCACGGGAGGGATACTATGGTTACATCTTCCGGTGGCAAAGCAGATACCTGACCGGGTCTCTGCGGTGAAGGACCTTACCGGGTCAAGAGCCCCATCAGCCGTCTTACCTTATCGGGAAACGACGGGCTGGAACGAGAGAACCCCCTCCCCGAAGGCAACAAAGCAGGCATCCCGGCGCCTGCTTTGTTGTTTTTGGGCGTTTGGCGCAATCAGAGCGCGGGCGGCGTGATGCGATAGAGGCAGCGATGCGCCCCCTCCAGCAGATATTGCTCCCGCTCCACCGTCGCTGGCGCCAGCAGCTGGCGAAACAGCGCCAGCTCGCTGCGACAAAAACCGCGGCAGGCGCGCGCCGCCGCACAGATGGGGCAGTGGCTCTCCCACAGCAGCCAGCTGCCATCCTCCTCACGGCGGATCTCCGCCATGTAGCCTTCGCGGCTGCGCAGCTCCCTGAGCGCCTCCAGCCGACCGGACAACCCCTTGTTGCCCAGCGTCTGCTGATAGCGCGCCAGCATCTGCTGCTCCCGCTGCAGGATCAGCCGCTCCATCCCCTCCTCGCCAAACAGCTCGCGCACGTTGTCGATCAGCTGCACGGTCAGGTCGCTATGGGTATCGGGGAAGCGCTGCCAGGCCTGCTCGGTGAGCTGCCACAGTCGCACGGGACGACCGCGTCCGCGCGCCTCGTCGCTGAATGTGACCCACCCCTCCTGCTCCAGTGCGAGCAGGTGCTGGCGGGCGCCCATGGAGGTCATCTGCAACTGCTCCCCCAGCGCGGCGGCGCTCTGCGGGCCATGGCTCTTGAGCAGAAACAGGATCTTGTCGGTGCTTGCGTTCATGACCCCATTATGGGGAGCCCCCTTTATTAAATCAACAATTCACTTTACTTAATGCCAATTATCACCCAGCATAAATAAACCAATTACTTTACTTAATAGGTGCGACATGGCGAAACAACAGCCCAAAAACCCCCTCTGGGTGCTGGTGATGACGGTCACGCTGGCGGTCGCCGGCTTCAGCCTCCCCTCCCCGGTATTGGCCCCCTTGCTGCTGGATCCGGCACAGGGGATGCTGACGCCGGAAGCCTCCGACTGGAGCCGCAAGGTGTGGCTGGGGGTCATCATGGGGCTCTATCCCCTGTTCCAGCTGGTGGGCAGCCCCTGGCTCGGTCGCCTCTCCGACCGCTATGGCCGCAAGCCACTGCTGTTGCTCTCGCTGGCGGGGGTACTGGCAGGCTATGCCCTGATGGCACTCGGTATCACCTGGCGCTCCCTCCCCCTGTTGCTGCTCAGCCGGATTGTGGAGGGGCTGTGCAACGGCAACATCGCCATCGTGCAGGCGATGGCGGCGGATCTCGCCGGCAAGGAGCACAAGGCGCGCAGCTTCGCCTGGATCAACATCGGCATGAATCTGGGCTGGGTCGTGGGACCGATGATCGGGGGCTACGCCGCGGTGATCTCGGGGGATTACAGTCTGGCCGCCTGGCTGGCGGTAGGAATGACCCTGCTCAACCTGCTGCTGGTCTACTGGCTGATCCCCTATCGTCCGCCGGTGGCGGCCACCCGTCAGACAGCGACCCTCTCCAGCCGCCAGCTGTTGTTGCAACCGGCCCTGCTCCCCTACTTCGCGCTCACCCTGATCAGCTATGGCGCCGTGCAGCTCTATTTCACCTACTTCAATATCTGGCTGGTGGAGCGGCTGTCCTGGGATCCGGCCCAGCTGGCGCAGGCAGCGGTGCTGGTGAGTCTGCCGATGATGGCGGGCTCCTGGCTCGGCTCCCGCATCGCCCGTCACTGGCGCGGCAGCTCCCTCGGCATTGTCGGCCATCTGGTGATGGCGAGCGGCATGCTGCTCTTTATCCTGCCCGTGCACTGGTGGGGGCTGGCACTAACCTTCGTTCCCGCTGGCATCGGCATGAGTCTGGGGGAGCTGGCCACCTCGGTGGCGATCTCCAACCGCAGTCACCCGGAGCAGCAGGGGCAGGCGATGGGGCTCTACCGCGCCCTCGCCGTGGGCAGCGAGATCCTGGCGGTGCTGCTCGGCAGTCTGGTGCTGCTGGCCGGTACCGAGTGGCCCTTCTATCTCGCCACCCTCTGCTCCCTTGCCAGTGCCGCCGGTTTCTATCTGCTGCGTCGCCGTGCCGACCGTCGTCAACAGCTGGCCAGCTGCACCTGAGCCACGAAGGGATCACAGTTCGGCGCTTCGGCCGCGGGCAAGACTTGCATCGGGGCGCCGGGTCTGGGACGGTAAGGCTCTTGCGGATTTGTTCGATGCTGGAGGAGTTATGAGTGAGTACAAGGCCATCGCCCTCGATATGGATGGCACCCTGCTGACCCGGGATCACAAGATCTCGTCGGCCACCCGGGCAGCCCTGGCGCAGGCCCGCGCCCACGGCATCAAGGTGCTGCTGGTCACGGGGCGCCACTACATGACGGCACGTCCCTTCCACCACGAGCTGGCCCTCGATACCCCTCTCATCTGCAGCAATGGCGCCTATCTCTATGATCCGGTGCAGAACCGGATCCTAAGTGGCGACCCGCTGGCGGCCGCCCCGCTTACCGAGCTGTTGGCCGCGGTCGAGGCACAACAGATGGGCGCCCTGTTCCACCTGAGCGAAGGGATCGGCTACATCGGCTGCGAAGAGCATGTCACCCGCATCCGCCACTGGTCGGCCAATCAGCCGGACCACCTCAAGATCGCCCTCCACCCGGTCGAGGAGCTGGCAGGCTGGCTCGACAACCCGGTCTGGAAGCTGGAGCTGTTCAATCAGGATCCGGCGCGCCTGCACACCTTTATGGGCGAGGTGGTCGAGCAGATGCCCTTTACCCGCGACTGGGCGGCCCCCTATGCGGTAGAGCTGGTACAGCCCGGTTGCAGCAAGGGCAACCGGCTGGCCCAGTGGGCTGCCAGCGAAGGGATTGCGATGGATCAGGTGGTGGCGTTTGGGGACAACAACAACGACATCAGCATGTTCGAGCAGGTGGGGCTGGCGGTGGCCATGGGCAATGCGGCCCCGCAGATCCAGAGCCATGCCCACCGGGTCACGGCCGACCACAACGAAGATGGTATCGCACTGGCGCTGCAGCGCTGGGTACTGCCCTGATCTGACGGGATGCAACATGGCCAGCACGCGGGCTGGCCATGAAGAGAGGGATTAACCGCCGAAGGAGAACTGGATCACCCGATCCGGATAGCGCAGACGGTTGTACTCCCGGCGCAGGGATTCGTAGTGGCGAATGGCCCGATCGCGCTTGGCGCGGTAGTAGTCGCGCTGTTCCGTGTTGGTTTCGTTGCGGATGCTGCGCTCCAGCGTATCGATATCCCGCTCGGTACGCTCCAGCTCGTCGCTGATCTCCCGCATGCGGGCGGCCAGTTTGTACTCTTCGTAGCCGCGTTGATACTGCTTGAGGAAGCTGGCGTCATTGGGGCATACCCCCAGATAGGCCTGCCCCTCCTTGCCCTTGCTGTAAGCCAGCTCGGGAATGCAGTAGAGCTCCAGCCCCTTGTCGTAGCCCCGTTTCCACTCGGCCTCATCCACTTTGAGGCCATATTCGCTGCAAGAAGAAACGTAGTCGCGGGTCGCCTGACGGGTTTTGCCTTCCGATCCATCCTGATAACCCAGGTTGTACCAACTCATGGTGCGGCACTCATCTTCTGACAGGGCACTGCATCCCGCCAGCAATACCGGCAGGGTCAGCAACAGGATTTTGAGGGACATGGACAGACTCCGGAAAAGATAGTGAGCGGCATTCTAGAGAGGATAAAAGGCCATAACAAGGGATGCGCTCCCATGCGGTCTGGCGCGGCTTATTTGATGTTTTTATCACTATTCAACGCCGTGCCGGACGGGGCGGCCAACCCGCTTTCCTTGTTATCAGGTGCAAGGTAAACTGCGCCATCTTTTAACTGGCGCGCAACAAAAACAATGAAAGTCCTGACCGTCGATTACCGCTCACCCGATGCGGCCCAACGCTTCACCGAATCCCTGCGAACCACCGGCTTTGGCGTGTTGACCAACCACCCTATTCCGAAAGAGCTGGTGCAGTCCATCTACGACAACTGGTATCGCTTCTTCATGAGTGAGCAGAAGCAGGATTTCCTGTTCAACCGCGAGACTCAGGATGGCTACTTCCCGCCGTCGGTCTCCGAGGTGGCCAAGGGCCATAGCCAGAAAGACATCAAGGAGTACTTCCACATCTACCCCTGGGGCCAGATGCCACAAGAGCTGAAAGAGCAGGCGATGGAGTACTATCGCCTCGCCAACGGTCTGGCCGCAGAGCTGCTGAGCTGGGTCGAGCAGTACACCCCGGCCGATATTGCCGCCAACTACAGCTGCCCGCTCTCCTCGATGATCGAAGAGAGCCAGAAGACCCTGCTGCGGGTGCTGCACTATCCGCCGTTCGATGGCACCGAGGAGCCGGGCGCCATCCGCGCCGCCGCCCACGAGGATATCAACCTGCTCACCATTCTGCCCGCCGCCAACGAGCCGGGGCTGCAGGTGAAGGGCTCCGATGGCGAATGGATGGACGTGCCGTGCGACTTTGGCACCCTCATCATCAACATCGGTGACATGCTGCAGGAGGCCTCCCGCGGCTACTACCCTTCCACCACTCACCGCGTCATCAACCCGACCGGTGGCAGCGCCGCCAAGTCGCGTATCTCCCTGCCGCTGTTCCTCCATCCGCGCCCGGATGTAGTGCTCTCCGAGCGTCATACCGCCCACAGCTACCTGATGGAGCGGCTGCGGGAGCTCGGGGTGATCTAGTCCGCCGACGAGCAGTTGTCAGAGACCAAACCGGAGCAATCTCGCTCCGGTTTTTTATTTTGTGGCAGGATTGGGCTAAAAACAGAATTAAATTAGCCAATCATGCCAATAAATCGCATTTACACCTGATAACCGTCGTAGTGATTGCGTAGTGACCTCCGTAACATGAGCGCCATTCTGCCCTGCCAAGGGGCGCTCGATTGGAGTTCTTATGAAGCAGTCCCAATGGTCATCCCGACTCGGCTACATCCTCGCCGCAGCGGGTTCCGCGGTCGGTATCGGCGCAATCTGGAAATTCCCTTATGTCACCGCCGTCAACGGCGGCGGCGCCTTCCTGCTGGTCTTTCTGCTGTTCAGCTTCACCCTGGGGGTGGCGGTACTGATGGGGGAAACCCTGCTCGGCAGCATGAGTCGCCGCGGGGTAGTCGGAGCCTTCTCCGATCTGCTCGGCAAACAGTGGCGCTGGGTTGGGGTAATGGGAGTGATCTCTACCCTGCTCATCTACTGCTTCTACAGCGTGGTGGGCGGCTGGACCCTGGGTTATACCGGCATGGCCCTCTCCGGTCAGCTCAACCATGGGGATGCGGCTGCTCTCACCGCCCGCTTCAATGACTATGTCAGCGGCGACGTCTGGCCAATCCTCACTCACCTGCTGTTTGCCGCCCTCACCTGGATGGTGGTGCAAGGGGGCATTCAGAAAGGGGTGGAGCGCACCTTGCGCTGGATGATGCCGGCCCTGTTCCTGATGATCCTGATGCTGGTCGCCTTTGGCCTCACACTGCCCAATGCGATGGCGGGGGTGCGTCACTTCCTGATGCCCGACTTCAGCAAGCTGGGGATGTCCGGCGTGCTCGATGCCATGGGGCTGGCCTTCTTCTCCCTCTCCATCGGTCTTGGCATCCACACCACCTACGGCGCCTATCTGCCGACCAGCGAAGGGGTTGGTCGCTCCAGCCTCTGGGTGGTGCTGCTGGCCAGCATGGTAGCGGTACTGGCGGGTTTGATGATTTTCCCGGTGCTGGCCTCGACCGGTATCGACCCGGCCTCCGGTCCCGGTCTCACCTTTATGACCATGCCGGCGGTATTTCAGCTGCTGCCCTTCGGTCAGGTACTTGAGGTGATCTTCTTCGCCCTGCTGGTCTTTGCGGCACTCTCCTCGGCCATCTCCCTGCTGGAACATTTGCAGTGCTTCCTGTGCGAGACCTGGGGTTGGTCCCGCCGCACGGCCTGCAGCGCCATCACAGGATTCGTCATGGTTAGCGGTGTTCCGGTCAGCCTGTCGTTTGGCCCACTGCAACACGCCACCCTGTTTGGCAAAACCATCTTCGAGTTGCTGGACTTTGTTACCTCCAACCTGATGATGCCGCTGTTCGGCCTGATGCTGACGCTGCTGCTGGGTTGGAAGCTGGGACGCAAGGCGCTGCCGCAGGGGATTGCCAGCCACTGGCATCACTTGCTGATGAACTGCTGGCGCTGGATTGCCCCCTTGCTGATCGGCGGGATCTTGATTCGCGGTCTGGTGTGACGGTTACTCTTCGCGGGTGGGCCCATCGGCCCGCCCCTGTGCGGCTCTGACGGCCTCCAGGGCATGCTGCCAGCGGGTGATCTCGGCATCATCCGTTCCCTTGGAGAAGACGATATAGAGACCGGCCTGATGGAGCAGCACTCCACTGCTGACGATGCTGCGCCGGGATAACCCCATCTTGTCGAGGGTGGCCTCCATCACCAGCTCCGCCATCGGCAAGGCATCGATCTTGCCCAGCATCAGCCGCTCTATCGCCTCCCCGACCGTCTTGTAGCGCACCAGATTGGTGTAGCCCTCATGGGTCAGCCGCACATCATCGGCATTGCCCAGCACGACCCCCACTCTGGGCAGATCTCGCAACTGTGCCAGCGAGGTCAGCGGGTGGCGGCTATCCGGCGCTTGATAGATAAAGACCCGATTGATAAAGAGCGGGCCAACCCATTTGAAATGAGACTCCCGCTCCGGGAGCCGCTGTACCACGAACAGTCCATAGCCGGGCTCGACCCGTGCCAGCGCCAGCGCCCGCTTGAGCGGGTAAATCCGCACCGGATAACGGGTGCCAAGCTCCTCCTGCACCTCATCGATCAGGCGAATGGCAAATCCGTCGAGCTTGCCGTCGCGGTATTCGGTAAAGGGGGGTAAGTCGTGACTCAGCAGGGTTAATGCGGGCTGCGCCGACACACTCAGGCTGATCAGTAACCAGGGCAGCACCATCCATCTCATACGACATCCTGTCTCATCGTTGTTCCCATCAGCGCCATGTCGCGGTCACTAGTTCCAGAAGAAGCTACGTCGATTATCGCCCAGTAAATAGCTACAAGGTAGAAAAGATACGGCCAGGTAACGCGCTCACCGATTGAGTTGTACGTACAGTCAGAGTGATGACAGCGGCACACATAAAAAATTTTTGATTTTATGTGTCAATTATTCTTTCCATGGTTTAGGCTGTTCCCTCATTCATTAGTCAGGTTGTCACCTCATGTCTGCCATCCTCGTGCTGTTTGGTCGATTTTTTAGCTCGCAAGAGAGGTGACCTTGCACGCACAGTTTTTCTGAATGTTCATTGCAAAGGTCGCCTCAGGCGGCCTTTTTTATGGTCTGTCGTTTATTGCTACAGAGGAGTATTGCTTCGATGTCGTGTTACCCGGAGGTTGTATGAGCCAGGTTCAGTGGTCTTCCCGTCTCGGTCATGTGCTGGCCGCAGCAGGCACAGCGATTGGCCTTGGTGCCATCTGGAAGTTTCCCTATGTGACCGCCACCAATGGCGGTGGTGCCTTTCTGCTGGTGTTTCTGCTGTTCAGCTTCACCCTGGGGGTAGCGGTACAGGTCGGCGAAACCCTGCTCGGCAGCCATAGCCAGCGCGGGGTGCTCGGCGCTTTTCGCAAACTGGTGGGGCCGAACTGGCGCTGGATGGGGTATATGGGGATTGCCTGCGGCTTCTTTATCTACAGCTTCTACAGCGTGGTCGGTGGCTGGACCGTGGGTTACGCTGCGCTGGCGATGGCTGGCAAACTCAACCTGAGCGAGGGGAGCGCCCTCACCGCCCTGTTCAACGGCTATGTCAGCAACCCCTGGTGGCCGGTGCTGACCCATCTGGTGTTTGCTGGGCTAACCTGGTGGTTCGTGCAGGGAGGTATTCAGAAAGGAGTGGAGCGGGCACTGCGCTGGATGATGCCCGCGCTCTTCATCATGATGTTGTTGCTGGTAGGGGTCGGTCTCTCCATGCCGGGCTCCATGGCGGGTGTACGCCAGCTGCTGCTGCCGGACTTCTCCATGCTGACCGGCCAGAGCGTGCTGGACGCGCTGGGGCTGGCCTTCTTCTCCCTCTCCATCGGGCTCGGGGTACACACTACCTATGGCGCCTACCTGCCCAATAGCGAAGGGGTGCTGCGCTCCGGGGTCTGGGTGGTCACTCTGGCAAGCCTTATCTCGGTGCTGGCGGGCTTGATGATCTTCCCGGCGCTGGCCTCCACCGGCATCGATCCCACCGCAGGCCCAGGGCTCACTTTATGACCATGCCTGCCGTGTTTAGTCATCTGCCGTTCGGTCAGGGGCTGGGGGTGGTCTTCTTCCTGCTGCTGCTGGTGGCGGCGCTCTCCTCCTCCATTTCCATGCTGGAGCATCTGGTGCGCTTCACCACCGAGGAGTGGGGTTGGTCGCGTCGTGGCGCATGCCGGGTACTGACCCTGCTTATCATGGCCTCCGGCATTCCGGTGAGCCTGTCGTTCGGCCCATGGAGCGATCTGACCCTGTTTGGCAAGACCATCTTCGAGCTGCTCGACTATCTGACCTCCAACCTGATGATGCCGCTGTTTGGTCTGGTACTGACCCTGCTGCTGGGCTGGCGCCTCGGTGATGCCATTCTCCCTGTAGGCCTGTCACCCGCCCTGCGTCTGGCGCTGCTCTGGTGCTGGCGCGTGGTGGCGCCGCTGCTGATCAGCGGGATCCTGATCCGCGGGATCATGTAGCACCTTGCGCATCTTTGCGGGCAGGCCTTGGCCTGCCCTTTTTATTGCTGGCGTTTGCTTTAACAGGCGTTCATATGAACAGCATCACGATGGACAGGAGTGAAGTCAGTGGCCGTCGAGCAATCTAGGAAGAGCAGGATGAAGAAGGATCGGAGTGGCAGAGTGGCACTATAAGAAGTGGTGCTTGGCTCGCCACAACGGCAACAGAAGAAGCTGGAGTACTGAATTGCGGGCAAAAAAAATCCCCATCTGAGTGGGGACTTTCTCTGCAACCGCAGCTGATATCTCAGCCTCGCTTGCGAATATGGTGGTCGTTACTGGGATCGAACCAGTGACCCCCTCCTTGTAAGGGAGGTGCTCTCCCAGCTGAGCTAAACGACCTGGGAATTCTGAAATGATGGTGGGTCGTGCTGGATTCGAACCAGCGACCAATTGATTAAAAGTCAACTGCTCTACCGACTGAGCTAACGACCCATCTAAATCATTTTTTTAAACTTTTTACTGCAAATATGGTGGTCGTTACTGGGATCGAACCAGTGACCCCCTCCTTGTAAGGGAGGTGCTCTCCCAGCTGAGCTAAACGACCTGGGATTCTGAAATGATGGTGGGTCGTGCTGGATTCGAACCAGCGACCAATTGATTAAAAGTCAACTGCTCTACCGACTGAGCTAACGACCCATCTAAATCATTTTTTTAAACTTTTTACTGCAAATATGGTGGTCGTTACTGGGATCGAACCAGTGACCCCCTCCTTGTAAGGGAGGTGCTCTCCCAGCTGAGCTAAACGACCTGGGATTCTGAAATGATGGTGGGTCGTGCTGGATTCGAACCAGCGACCAATTGATTAAAAGTCAACTGCTCTACCGACTGAGCTAACGACCCATCTAAATCATTTTTTAAACTTTTTACTGCAAATATGGTGGTCGTTACTGGGATCGAACCAGTGACCCCCTCCTTGTAAGGGAGGTGCTCTCCCAGCTGAGCTAAACGACCTGGGATTCTGAAATGATGGTGGGTCGTGCTGGATTCGAACCAGCGACCAATTGATTAAAAGTCAACTGCTCTACCGACTGAGCTAACGACCCATCTAAATCATTTTTTTACAAACTGGTGGTCGTTACTGGGATCGAACCAGTGACCCCCTCCTTGTAAGGGAGGTGCTCTCCCAGCTGAGCTAAACGACCTGGGATTCTGAAATTATGGTGGGTCGTGCTGGATTCGAACCAGCGACCAATTGATTAAAAGTCAACTGCTCTACCGACTGAGCTAACGACCCATCTAAATCATTTTTTTACAAACTGGTGGTCGTTACTGGGATCGAACCAGTGACCCCCTCCTTGTAAGGGAGGTGCTCTCCCAGCTGAGCTAAACGACCTGGGAATTCTGTCTCCACCGAGTGGAGAAAATGGTGGGTCGTGCTGGATTCGAACCAGCGACCAATTGATTAAAAGTCAACTGCTCTACCGACTGAGCTAACGACCCTCACCACGACCAGTTCCGACTGCATTACTGCTTCGGCTCTGACGGCGGCCTATATTACGGATTTAAATTTCCGGTGCAACAGAAAATTCGTAATTTAAATCCGTTTGCTCACTGTGCGTACAAATGCAGGCTGTTTTTACAGTAGCGTTACGAAAACAGTGACATACAGCAATGTTACAGCTTGGCCAGACTCTGTTTGGCCAACTGGGCTGGCGAGGTGTTGGGATAGCCCTTGATCACCTGCTCATAGAAGGATTTGGCTTCCGCCTTCTTGCCATCCAGTTGCGCCAGCATACCCAGCTTCAGCAGCGCATCGGCTCGCTTGGGGGATTTGCTGTATTTGTTGGCCACGGTCGAAAACTGGGCCGAGGCTCCGGCTCTGTCACCCTTGTTGAACAGCAACTGGCCGAGCCAGTAGTGTGCATTGGGAACATAGCCCGAATTGGGGTACTGCTTGATGAAGCCCTGGAAAGCCGGAATGGCTTTGTCGTAGTTCTTCTCTTTGAGCACCATGTTGACCGCTGCGTCGTAGGCCTGGTTCTCATCCTGATTGGTTGAGTAATTTGCGGCAGCAGCCGGTGTGGCAGCAGCAGGGGCCGGGGCGGCTGGAGCAGCTTGCTGGCTGCTGGCAACCTTGTCGAGCTCCTGGTAGAGCTGACGCTGGCGCTCTTGCGACTGTTCCATCTGGTAGGTCTGCTGCTCCAGCTGACCACGCAGCTCGGAGACCTCCCCTTGCAGGGAGTCGACCTGTTGCTGCAATTCAGCTTGCAGTCGCAGACGGGCATTGAGGGTGCGCTCCAGCAGGGCAACCCGATCTTCCAGGCTACCGGTGGGCACGATGGCGCCGTTGTTGCCGCTAAGGACAACCCCACCACTTGAGTCACCGCCCAGATCGCTGACCGGTGCCGCAGCTTGCGCATTCAGAGCAACCATTACGGCCAGCGCAACGACAGCTTGCTTGTACACAGATTTCATTCGGATCAAACCTTAGCGTTTAGTACAGATAAAACGGCCAGCGCCATCGTCGCTCGCATATGCAGATTTCATTCGGATCAAACCTTGGCGTTTAGTGCAAATAAAACGGCCATCGAAATGGCCGCTTGCATATAAACGAACTTCGTTCGGTTTAAACCTTAGTAAACCAGAACCGCGCGGCGGTTTTTGGCAAAGGCATCCTCGGTGTGGGACATGTCCAGCGGCTTCTCTTCGCCATAGCTGACGATGGAGAGCTGCTCGGCCTGCACACCCAGGGTTTGCAGATACTTGGCAACAGCCTTGGCACGACGCTCGCCCAGGGCGATGTTGTACTCCGGAGTACCGCGCTCATCGGCGTGACCTTCGATCAGGACTTTCACGCTCGGGCGCTCGCGCAGGTAGCTGGCGTGGGCATCCAGCAGATCAGCGTACTGACCCTGGATATCGTAACCGTCGAACGGGAAGTAGATCACGTTGTCACGCTGCAGTGCTTCGAACTTCTGACGCATCTGCTCTTCCGGGGACAACATGCCGTTGGCGCCGCCGGTTTGTACACCGCCCATGCCGTCGGTCATACCTGATTCAGCGCCAGCGGCGTCGGAATCAGAAGAAGAACTACAAGCGGCCAGGGTGAACAGTGGCAGTGCGATGGCCAAACCCTTGAGCAGTTTATTGAGTTGCATGCTATTTCCTTAAACCTTTATAACAAAACAAAAAACAATTGGATTTTTATCAATTCAAGAAGGGCGACCAAGCTGGTGCACGAATTTCACCGCTACTGGTCGGAAGCACAGCCTTGAAGCGACCATCAGTCGACACCAACGCGAGACTCTTACGACCCTGATAGATGGTGGCATAAATGATCATGCTGCCATTGGGAGCCACACTTGGCGACTCATCCAGAGCACTCTGGGTAAGGACCAACAGGGCATTGTTTTCCATGTCCTGACGGGCAATACGATACTGTCCCTGAACACGGGTCACCATCACCATGATTTTGCCATCAGGAGTGATGGATGCACCCTGGTTGGATTCACCTTCCCAAGTCATCCGGCGAGTCATACCAGTCGCCAAATTTACGCTATAAATCTGGGGTTTGCCACCACGTTCAGAGGTGAACAACAAATTTTGCCCATCCGGCATCCAGGAGGGTTCGGTGTCGATCACACGGCTGGTTGTGACGCGGGTCAGCTGCTTGCTAGCGACATCAACCACATAGAGGTTCGGTGAACCATCTTTGGAGAGAACGATAGCCAGACGACGACCATCCGGAGACCACTCAGGGGCCCCGTTAATGCCACGGAAACTGGTGATCAGGCTGCGCTGCTGGGTGTAGATATCCTGCACATAGATTTCGGACTTCTGGTTCTCGAAGCTCACGTAAGCCAGCTTGCTGCCATCCGGCGACCAGGCCGGAGACATCAAGGGCTCGCGGGAGCGCAGCAGGGTCTTCTCGTTGTAACCATCGTAGTCAGAAATACGCAGCTGGTACGGGAACTGGGTACCCTGCTGTACGGAGACATAAGCCAGACGGGTCAGGAAGGCACCGCGCTCGCCAGTCAGGCGCTCATAGACGATGTCTGAGATACGGTGGGCAAACTGGCGCATCTGGGCACCCGGGATGGTCGCCATACGGCTATCCAGGATGTAACCGTTGCTCTCGCCACCTTGTGCCTTGGCCAGCTGGCCTTTCAGCACATCGACCAGCTCGAAGTTGACCTTGTAGGTGCCGTCACCGACTGCCGAAATGGAACCCACCACCACGGCTTCAACCCCTTGGGAGGCCCAGGGAGCGAAGTTGATCTCGCTGCTGCTGCTCGGGGTTTGCGGCATCTGGCCACGGGCCAGCGGCTTGAACTTGCCGCTGCGCATCAGGTCGTTGGAGACCACTTCCGCGATGTCCTGCGGCAACTGTCCGTTGCCTTCCCACTTGAAGGGGGCGACAGCGATGGGGCGTGCGCTATCAATACCGCCGGTGATGACGATGTCCAGGGCCGCCTGGGCACTCTGGCCCAGCAACAAACAGCCAACCAAAGCAAAAAATACTTTTCTGATCATGGCTTAAATACTCGGTTCCAATATAGATGAGAGGTTAAATTCCTTTCTCGGCGAGAGGTTGCCAACCGGAGGCAAGCAACCTCGTTTTATCACGCTTAGATACTCGGTTCTAACTTCAGGTTAAATTCCTTCAACATCTCGAATGCCGCAGGATCCTTGGGCACAGGCAGTTGATTGGCTTTCAGAACAGCCGCCTTACCGGAACGACAGACCGCCGGGTCACCCTGGCCGTTATCTACCGATATGACAAAGCCACTGCTCGCAAGACGTACGCCGATAGTACATGTTTTGCCCCGCATGGTGGGATCCAAAATCATATACCGCTCAACAGTGGCCTTGATGAGCGCCGCATATTTGTCGACTTCGCCCTGGGCTGCTGCCGATGCCGCCTGACTGCGGGCATTGGCCTCAGCCGACAGCTGCTGCTGCATCATCTCTTCCATCTCTTTTTGCAGCTTGGCCTGCTCGGCTGCTTTACGCTTGCGCTCAGCCGCGATCTTGGCCTGCTTTTCGGCTTCTGCCTTGGCTTTCTTCTCTGCGTCAGCTTTTGCCTTTTTCTCAGCCTCTTCCTTGGCCTTCTTCTCGGCCTCGGCTTTGGCTTTTTTCTCTGCTTCTGCCTTGGCTTTCTTCTCGGCTTCAGCTTTGGCCTTCTTGTCAGCTTCCGCTTTCTTGGCCTTGGCTTCTGCCGCCTTTGCCTTCTCTTCGGCCTCTTTCTTCTCTTGTTCCTTTTTCTTCTTCAGCGCCAACGCCTTGCTTTCGGCTTCCGCCGCTTTACGCTCGGCTTCAGCCTTCTTGGCCTTCTCTTCCGCCTGCTTCTGCTCGGCAACCTTCTTCTGCTTCTCGGCCTCGGCCTTGCGAGTCGCCTCTTCGGCCTGCTTGCGCTTGGTCTCGGCGATGCGAAGCTGCTCCTGTTTCTGAGCCAACTCGCGCTTGGCGAGATCCGTGTCTTCCTTATCCTTCTCTTTCTCTACCTTTTGAGGCTTGGGCTGAGATTTCTGCTGCTGGATCTGCTTGGCCTGTTCGTTGAGGAAGTTCTCATCGAGCATGACGGCATTGACGATCTGCCCCTTCGATTCGGGTCGTTTCGGTTTGCTGAAATCGAGCCCGACAAACAGGATGATGCCGATGATCAGGTGCAGCAGAAACGACGCGATGAGATAACCGGAAATACCACGCTTCACATCCATCTCCGTTAGTTCACCGGATCTGTCATCAGGCCAACCTGAGGCACACCCGCTTTCTTGAGGGCCACCATCAACAGGATCACCTCTTCGTAGCGCACGGCCTTGTCACCCGCGACCACCACGGGGGCATTCTGGTTGATCGCCAGATAGCCCATGGCTTTTTCGGTGATGTATTGCTGCATCGCCTCTGGCGTGCCGCTTGGCACCGGCTCGTCATCGGCTTCGCCAGCCTTGATGACATACTCGCCTTCGGTATTGACGCTGACGATGAAGGGCGGCTTGGCATCTTCCGGCAACTGCTCGGACTCAGCCTGTGGCAGATCCACCTTGACCCCTTGCGGATCACCGGCGTGACCGCCATAAAGATGATAAGCAGCACCAGCATGACGTCGATATAGGGAACCACGTTGATCTCGGCCACCTTCTTGCGCCGGATCCGCTGATAGGTTTGCATTACTGATCACCCTGCTGCTGTGCAATTTGACGGTTCAGAATGGTAGTGAACTCGTCCATGAAGTTGGCGTAGGCGTTCTCCAGCCGCTCGACCTTGTTGGAGAAGCGGTTGTAGAAGATAACCGCCGGGATAGCGGCAAACAGACCCATGGCGGTAGCGATCAGCGCTTCCGCGATACCCGGTGCCACCATCTGCAGGGTGGCCTGCTGTACCTGACCCAGGGCGATAAAGGCGTTCATGATCCCCCATACGGTACCAAACAGACCGATATAGGGGCTGATGGAGCCGATTGTCGCCAGCACCGGCAGGTTGGATTCCAGATCATCCACCGCGCGGGAGAGGGAGACGCGCATGGCGCGGTAGGTACCATCCATCACCGCATCCTCCACGGGCACCGGCCTTGAGCAAGCGGGCATACTCCTTGAAGCCGGAGTAGAAGATATCTTCCATGCCTTCGATATCATCGCGGCGGGAAGAGGACTCCTGATAGAGCCGATTGAGATCGACCCCTGACCAGAAGCGATCTTCAAACTGTTCCGATGCGAGATTGGCCGCCTTGATCGCCTTTGAACGCTGGATAATCAGCGCCCACGAGACAATAGACATGCTCATCAGGGTCATCATGACCAGTTTTACCAACAGGCTGGCTTGCCAAAACAGGCCAATAAACGAAATTTCAGCGTGCACTTAACAGCACTCCCTTGATTTTTTCAGGTATAGCTACAGGTTTCATTTGCGAATGACTGACACAGGCTATCTGTACCATGGCCTGGGTGATCAGTCGTCCATCAGCCGCCAGGATCTGCTGCGAAAAGCGCAGGGATGCGCGTTTCACTTCAATCACTTGCGTTAATACATTCAATAGTTCATTAAAACGGGCCGCCGAGCGGAAATCGATCTCAGTTCGGCTCACCACGAAGGCATATCCCTCCTGCAGCCAGACGTCCTGTTCGACCCCTTTGGCACGAAGAAACTCGGTGCGAGCACGTTCCATAAACTTGAGATAATTGGCGTTGTAGACGATGCCCCCGGCGTCGGTGTCTTCGTAGTAGACACGCACCGGAAACTCAAAGACTTCCCCCATAACAATCTGTGATCCATTCGACAGTCAGATGGGGGGCTATCATAGCGCAGGGCTGAATAGGAAAGAAGCAGGGGGAGACAGGGAAATCCTGCCTCCCCCCGTTTTTTATGAAAGGAAATATGAATGTGTCAGCCAGAGGCCATACAACAAACTGGGCCAGGCGAGCCAGGGGTTGAACAGCACACGTCCGGGCAGGCTTTTCAGATGAAAGCCAAGCCCGTTAAGTACGCCACAACAGACGGCCCACATCAGCCAGGGAGCAAGCCAGAGACCATGCTCGCTGGTGTTGGCCGCGATCAGATTGGGGGCCTGTAAAATAGCGACGGCCAACAAGGCCGCCGCGAGTAACATCAACCCCTGCCACGGCTGCCGCTCCAGTGGAGCGGCCAGCCTGGCGAGTCGATCACTTGTTTTCATCGATCTGACGATCCATGTTCTCGGTGTGTTCCAGCCACAGCGCATTGATGATGCCAAATGCACAGGCCAGCAACAGTCCCAGGATCCAGGTGAAATACCACATTGTCAGCGCACCTCTTAATAGAGAGATTGTTGGTTATCTTCGATGTGCTTGTTGGTTACCCGGCCAAACATCTTGATGTAAGTCCAGATGGTGTAACCCAGCACAATCGGTACGAAGATCGCTGCAGCCACAGTCATCACCTGCAAGGTGTTGAAAGAGGCGGTAGCATCCCACATGGTCAGGCTCAGTGACGGCTCAAGGCTTGAGGGCATCACGAACGGGAACATGGAGAAACCGGCAGTGAGGATGACCCCGGCAATCGCCAGCGAGGAGCTGGTACCCAGCCAGCCGATGTTCATGCGGGCAAACAGCGCAGTCAGCAGGCTCATGGCCAGGCCCAGTACAGGGGCAGCCACCATCCACGGATAGAGGGTGTAGTTGTTCATCCAGGCACCAGCCTGCAGGACAACTTCCTTGTTCATCGGGTTGGATACTGCGTCAGTCGCGGCAGCCTTGACGATGACATACCCTTCCATACCGCTTACCCACCAACCTGCGGCAGCAAACAGCACCAGGGTCAGCAGTGAGCAGATCATGGCGGCAGTGCGGGAACGCGCCAGCACTTCACCGTCGGTCTTCATCATCAACCAGGTTGCGCCCTGGGTGAGCAGCATGAACAGGCTCACCAGACCAGCCAGAATGCCGAACGGGTTAAGCAGGCCGAAGAAGTTGCCGTGATAGGTCAACATCATGAACTGGTTAAACTCGAACGGAACGCCTTGCAGCAGGTTGCCAAAGGCCACACCAAAGACGATGGGCGGTACTGCGCTACCGGCGAACAAGGCCCAGTCCCAGTTGCTGCGCCATTTTGCATCAGCACGCAGGGAGCGGTACTTGAAACCGACCGGACGCAGGAACAGCGCCATCAAGGTCAGGATCATGGCGATGTAGAAGCCGGAGAAGGTCGCGGCATACACCATCGGCCAGGCGGCGAACAAGGCGCCACCGGCAGTGACCAGCCACACCTGGTTACCTTCCCAGTGCGGCCCCATGGTGTTGAGCATCACGCGGCGCTCGACATCTTTCTTGCCGACGAACGGGAGCAGTGCGCCTACCCCCATGTCGAAGCCGTCAGTGATGGCAAAACCGATCAGCAGTACGCCGACCAGAGCCCACCAGATGACACGCAGAGTTTCGTAATCAAACATGGTCGCTCTCCTTATGCCTTGATCTGTTCAAAGTGATATTTGCCAGTCTTCAGGCTGCTGGGGCCAAGACGGGCATACTTGAACATCAGGTACATCTCGATAACCAGAAGTACGGTATAGAACAGGCAGATACCGATCAGAGAGAACCAGATCTCGGCTGCAGGCAAGTTGGATGCAGAGAGGGAAGTCGGCAACACCTCTGCAATGGTCCACGGTTGGCGACCATATTCAGCAACAAACCAGCCAGCTTCGATCGCGATCCACGGCAGTGGGATACCCCACAGCAGACCCTTGAGCAGCCACTTGCGCTTGCCGATCTGGTGACGGGCACTGTCATAGAAGGCCATACCAATCAGCACCAGCATCAGCATGCCGACGGCAACCATGATGCGGAAAGCGAAGAACAGCGGCAGTACCTGCGGAATGGAGTCATCCACGGCGGCCTTGATCTGCTCGTCGGTAGCGTCAGTCACATTGCTGGTGTAACGCTTGAGCAGCAGACCGTAGCCCAGATCCTGTTTCACTTCGTCGAAGCGAGCGCGGGTCTCGTCAGACTTGTCACCGGATTGCAGCTTGGTCAGCAGGTCGTAAGCGGTCATACCGTTACGAACGCGCAGTTCGTGCTCGCTCTTCAGATCCTTCAGACCGGTTACCTGACCGTCCAGAGAACGGGTCGCGATAATGCCCAGCGCATAGGGGATCTTGATGGCGTAGTCGGTGCGCATCTCTTCCTGATTCGGAATACCGAACAGGGTAAATGCGGCCGGAGCAGGTTCAGTCTCCCACTCAGCTTCGATAGCGGCCAGTTTCACCTTCTGCACTTCACCGGTCTCGTAACCGGATTCGTCACCGAGGATCAGCACGGACACGATGGAAGCCATACCGAACGCAGCGGCAATGGCGAAGGAGCGACGGGCAAACGCCACATCACGATTCTTTAGCAGGTAGTAGGAGGAGATACCCAGCACAAACATGGCGCCACAGGTATAACCAGCCGCCACAGTGTGGACGAACTTGACCTGAGCAACCGGGTTGAGCACCACGTCAGCGAAGCTCATCATCTCCATCCGCATGGATTCGAAGTTGAACTCTGCACCGACCGGGTTCTGCATCCAGCCGTTGGCGACCAGGATCCAGAGGGCTGAAAGGTTGGTACCCAGCGCCATCAACCAGGTGGCAGCCAGGTGCTGATGCTTGCTCAGACGATCCCAACCAAAGAAGAACATACCGACGAAGGTGGACTCCAGGAAGAAGGCCATCAGCCCTTCGATAGCCAGCGGGGCCCCGAAGATATCGCCGACATAATGGGAGTAGTAAGCCCAGTTCGTCCCGAACTGGAACTCCATGGCCAGACCTGTGGTGACCCCCAAGGCAAAGTTGATACCAAACAACTTACCCCAGAATTTAGTCATGTCCCGGTAGATGGTGTTGTTGGTCATCACATAGACGGATTCCATGATCGCCAGGAGAAAGGCCATTCCCAGCGTCAGGGGTACAAACAAAAAGTGATAAAGGGCCGTCGCAGCGAACTGGAACCGCGATAGGTCTACCACATGCTCAGCAATCATGATGTTTCCTCACCGATTATTGGCACGGCTATTTTAAGTTTTAAGCACAAAGCTTCCGTTGGAGGTTATCGAATGAGCCTTATTGGGACGTGTCACAACAAAACGCGTTCAGTAACCACTGGCATTAACAACAAGGCAATACGAGAACACAAATAAAGCTAATGTTTAACAATTCCAAAACAATCAGCCTAAATTTATTCTCGCCCATGATGACCGGGTTTTTATATCACCTTTATTTGATTGAAATCAATGTAAAAGGACCCGCCATACATGGCTTTGAAAGGCATTTTTAATCTATTTCACGATTATTGACGCGAGCCAGATCACAAAACACGATAAAGCGTAAAACATTGATTTAAATCAATTTAAGAATTTAACATCCCGCCACTCGGTTTAATTTGAAAAGCGTGAATGACGCGCCTTTTTCCATGTTATCCGAGTCAGGCAATCTGATTCGAAAACTCAATTTAAAATTGCAAAGAATGCATACTCATGCGAACCAATTTCATCAATAAAGACATTAGATAAACTAATTTGAAGAGTGCAATTTTTCTTGTTTGCCGGGGTCGATTCGAACTCCTACAATGCGCCTCGCAGTGAGGGCATACCCCTGGATACAGGCCGGTTAATCCGGGTTCACGGTACGTATTCGACGATCAATTTGAACCTGTCTATTGGAATCGAAGATGAAAAAGTTTGTTGCTAAAACCATCCGTTACTACAAGCTTTCCTTTGTTCAGCTCTATCAACTGAACCGACTCTGAGAGCTCGCGACGGCTCACCTGTTTATTTTCCGGTCTGTGTCCAGACGCACTCACTGTCTGTGAACATCCATCCTGAATTGTCTTTGCCCACCGCATCCGCCGTGGGCTTTTTTTTGCCCGGATAACAAAAAACCGCCTTTGACGGCGGTTTCATGTTCAAACGACTGTTTTTACTTCTCATCTGGTCGCTGAAGACCGAAATGAGCGTAGGCTCGTGTGGTCGCAATCCGTCCTCTGGGTGTACGTTGCAGATACCCTTGCTGGATCAGATAAGGCTCCAGCACATCTTCGATAGTATCTTTCTCTTCCCCGATCGCGGCGGCCAGATTATCGAGACCCACCGGGCCCCCCATAAACTTGTCTATCACAGCCAACAATAACTTGCGGTCCATGAAGTCAAAACCTTCGTTATCGACATCCAGCATGTCCATGGCGCGGGCAGCAATGGGGCCGTCGATCCGGCCATCGGATTTCACCTGGGCAAAGTCGCGCACCCGCCTTAACAAACGGTTAGCAATCCGCGGCGTGCCGCGAGAGCGACGGGCGACCTCAATGGCACCATCTTCCGTCATGTCTAGCCCCAGACAACGGGCACTGCGGGAGACGATATCGGTCAGGTCCTTGACGTTGTAGAACTCCAGCCGCTGGACGATACCGAAGCGATCCCGCAGCGGGCTGGTGAGTGAACCGGCCCGGGTGGTGGCGCCGATCAGGGTAAAGGGAGGCAGATCCAGCTTGATGGAGCGAGCCGCTGGACCCTCCCCGATCATGATGTCGAGCTGGTAATCCTCCATCGCCGGATAGAGCACCTCCTCCACCACCGGGCTGAGGCGATGGATTTCATCGATGAACAGCACATCGTTCGGTTCGAGGTTGGTGAGCAGCGCCGCCAGATCGCCTGCTTTCTCCAGTACCGGGCCGGAGGTGGTCTTGATATTGACCCCCATCTCGTTGGCGACGATGTTGGCGAGGGTAGTCTTGCCCAGACCCGGCGGGCCGAAGATCAACAGGTGATCGAGCGCTTCACCCCGCTGACGGGCCGCTTCGATAAAGATCTCCATCTGCTCGCAGACGGTATCCTGACCGGTGTAATCAGCCAGCTTCTTGGGGCGGATAGCCCGGTCAATAATGTCATCCTCACGGGCGGCACTGGCCGAAATGAGGCGGTCTGCTTCAATCATCAACTACCTCATACCAGGCTACGCAGGGATTCACGGATGATATCTTCCACCGACATCCCCTCTTTGGCGATCTTGCTGACAATCTGACTCGCCTGCTGCGGCTTGTAACCGAGGGCCACCAGCGCACTGGCCGCCTCTTCGGTCACATCAGGTGCCCGCAATTCGGGCTCACTGGCTGGCAAGGTGACCATGGCCGGGGAGAAGAGGTCGTGACTGACCCAGCCCTTGAGGCGATCCTTCATCTCCACCACCAGCCGCTCGGCGGTCTTCTTGCCGACTCCCGGCAGTTTGACCAAAGAGCTTATCTCTTCACGTTCGACACTCAGCACGAATTGGGTAGCTGTCATGCCGGAAAGAATAGCCAGCGCCAGCTTGGGGCCGACTCCGTTGGTTTTGATCAGCTCGCGGAACAGTGCCCGCTCCTGTTTGTGGTTGAAACCATAGAGCAACTGGGCATCTTCCCGCACCACGAAGTGAGTATGGATGGTCGCTTCCTTGCCGATCTCCGGCAAATCATAGAAGCAGCTCATCGGCATCTGTACCTCATAGCCAACCCCGCCCACTTCCAGCAGGACCTCGGGGGGCTGCTTTTCAATGACAATGCCTCTCAAGCGACCAATCACGGCTCTCTCCTCACCAATACAACTATTCGTAAATTGGCTCATAGCATAAAGAATAACTGGATAAGTATCCAGCATAGGGCAGCAACACCCTTGTGGTCAGAGAGGCTTTTTATCCAATTTTCCACCATGCTTGATCGGGTGCAGCCAGTGCACGGGATGTTTCAGCGCCGCACCGGCCCCCGAGCGGGGGATAAATCACTACACTAAACCCGTTCGGAACCGAAACTGGTGCCAATGTCGATACCAAGGAAGGCCATCACATGAAAATTGTTACC
Source organism: Aeromonas sp. 61P (assembly GCF_051919545.1). Classification (NCBI taxonomy): domain Bacteria; kingdom Pseudomonadati; phylum Pseudomonadota; class Gammaproteobacteria; order Aeromonadales; family Aeromonadaceae; genus Aeromonas; species Aeromonas sp. 61P. The sequence continues at coordinate 1,495,536 of NZ_JBQBEL010000001.1, read as the reverse complement.
ACCTCCAATCTGGGTCTTGCCATATTGCTCGGCTGTACGCTGGGCATGGGGGTCGTTGGCTGGTATGGCAGCCAGCGGCTAGCCAATCTGCTCTCCTACGTACTGGGCGCCGCCTGGCAGACCGCCGACGGTGCCATGGAGGGCTCCATAGAGCTGGGCAATCAACAGCTACAGATTCAGAAGATGCAAAACGGCACCCCGCTCAATCGCGCCGAACTCGATGCAGCCAAGGCGGCGACAGATGACGCGCTGGCCCGGGTCAGCCAGGGGCAGCTCATTGATGGTGCGGCCCTTGCCACCATGGAGCAGCACAAGCAGGACTATCAACAGCAACAAGAGAAGCTGCTGGCGCTCTATCACGCCTATACCGAGGTGGATCAGGCACTGCATCACAACGCCGATCTGATGGCTCGCCTCTCGACCCAGCTGGAGGTGATTGGCGACGGCGCGGTCGAGGCGCTGACCCAATCCCCCGACCAGACCATCAGCTGGAACAGCGGCCTCTCCACTCGCTGGGAAGCGGCCGACGGGGGGATGGAATCCAACATAGGCTTTTTGCGCCAGCTCTATGCGCTGGAGAAGATGCGCAGACAAGGAGTCACAGAGGCGATCAAGGCCGAGCTGAAAGAAGCGACCGAGTTCTACCACGAAGCAATCGACAGCATGCTCGGCACCGGGCTGTTCGATATCGAGGGAACCGGCGAATTTGCCGGCAAGACACTGTCGGCAGAGTATCGCGCCCTGTTGGCCCGGCATCAGCAACTGATGGGACAGTGGGTCGATGCGCTCGGCAGCTATCAGGCCCAGCAGTCCGCCTATGAGGTCAGTGCCGATGAGCTGCGACAACAGCTGGTTGCCATCGAGGAGAGCGGCGATGCCACTGTCGAGGATCAGGTGGCCCAGCTCAACGGCATCATCAGCCAGATCCGAACCCTGCTGCTGGGTGGCCTGTTGCTGAGCCTGATCATGGTCACCCTCTGCGGCTTCTGGCTGACCCGCAAACTGGTAACCCCGCTGCTGCAAGTGGACAAACGAATGCAGGATATCGCCGCCGGCGAGGGAGATCTCAACGCCCGCATCAACCTGCAACGGGATGACGAGATAGGTTCGCTGGCCAACAGCGTGGATCGTTTCATCGAGAAATTGCAGAAGATGATCAGCTCCACCATGGACAACAACCAGCACATCAGCGAACACGTTCACACCTCGGTCAACCGGGTGGAGGCAATCAGCCAAAGCAGCCGCCAGACCGCCGAACATGCGCTGGCCCTGCACCACGACAGTGAACAGATGGTGCAAGTCGCCACCGGTATCTCGGACAACTGCAGCATGGCGGCCCACAATGCCAATGAGGTGCGCCAGCTGACCACCGAGAGCAGCCAGTATGTCGCCTCCGCCAGCGCGGGCATGCAGCGGGTGGTACAGGAGGTGAGCGAGTGTGCCATCGCCATCAACTCCCTCAAGGAGCAGGCGGGTCAGATTGGCCAGATCATCTCCACCATCAGCGGTATCTCGGAGCAGACCAACCTGCTGGCTCTCAATGCGGCCATCGAAGCGGCCCGCGCGGGGGAGATGGGGCGTGGCTTTGCGGTGGTTGCGGACGAGGTGCGCACCCTGGCCAATCGCACCGCGACATCAAGCGCCGAGATCAGCCAGGTGATCAGCAACATCCAGCAGCAGACCGAAACCGCCTATCTGATGATGCAGCGCAACCTCAAGACGGTAGAGTCCGGCATGCAGGACTCCGAGAACACCAAGCAGATCCTGTTCAAGGTGGAAGGCGCCATCGACCAGCTGGCCGACATGGTGCAGCAGGTGGCCGTAGCCACAGGGCAACTGTCACACACCCTGAGCCACTCCTCTGACAAGGTCTCCGGCATCAGTCTGCAAGCCAGAACCGGCGAACAGGAGGCGCAGGAGTGTCTGCAACTCGCCTCCTCGCTCCATCAAGCCAGCCTGCTGCAACAGCGCCTGCTCTCCCAGTTCAGGGTCTGACCCCTTTCAATAGCAAAGATGCCACTCATGTGAGTGGCATCTTTTTGTTACCGGTCGCTCATTCCTGCCGCCTTAACTTCCTCAACGTCCTATGGCCAGTTGAACAGCCAGGCTCAACATGATGATGCCTACCAGCAGATCGATCCCCTGCTGCACCCGGCTGCGGGCCAACCAGGGCGCCAGTGCCGCAGCCCCCAGCGCCAGCGAGTAGAACCACACCAGCGAGGCCAGCATGGCCCCCGCAGCAAAGGCCGGACGCAGGGACTCGCTCACCTGACTGCCAAGGGAGCCGAGCAGCATCAGGGTATCGAGATAGACGTGGGGATTGAGCAGCGTAACTCCCAGCGTCATCGCCAGCACGCTTTTGGCCCCCATCTGCTGAGCAGAATCGGCAAGTCCCTCCCCCTTACCGCGCCAGGCACTGAGCAGGGAACGGCCACCAAACCAGCCGAGAAACAGCACGCCACCCCAGGTGAGTAGCGCCATGCCGAGGGGGCTGGCGGCCAGCACATTGGCCCCGCCAAATACGCCGATAGCAATCAGGGTGAGATCGCAGAAACTGCAGAGCGTGGCCGTCAGCAGATGGTGATTGCGATGGATGCCCCGGCTCAGCACAAAGGCATTCTGGGCGCCGATGGGGATGATCATGGCCAGACCGATGGTGAAGCCTTGCAGTGTCGTTGCGAGCATCATGGAGAGTACCGTTCGAAATGATGAATGAGCGGCACTATAGCGATGGCGGTTCCTTCTTAAAAATTCATTGATTTACTGATTGATTCATTTTGCTAATCAGCCTGAGTCACCAAAGCCCCATCCGAAACCAATAGTCAATAGCAGGATCTGACAATTGAGAGTCCGCCGCTCAGCCCCGAGAATCAACAGGTTCTATTGCATCAGCTTGGGGAAGTTGGTGACAACTACATGCTCAAGATTCGGCAGCAAAATGCCACTGCTAATCCCCTTGGCAATGGCCTGATAACGATTCATGGAGCCAGTTTTGCGAGTGACCTGATTGAGGTGGTAATTCACCGTACGCTCGGTGATCCCCAAAATGCAGGCGATCTCCCCCGATGTTTTCCCCTCACTGGCCCAGAACAGGCATTCGGTCTCACGATCCGTCAGGGCGGCTTGTTGATCCGAATCCCTCAGGCGCACAACCCTGATCGCAGCCTCGAAGATGTAATTGGCCATCCAGGAGAGGATCGGCGAGGACTCCAGCAACAATCGCTCGAGGCCCGCTCGGACGTGATAAAGGAGAGGATCCCGTTCTCCCCGGCTGCGCCGTGCAGAGGGAAGGAGATGCCATTGCGCAAGCCGAACTCGGCGGCCAGTCCCATCACGTCCATGCTTCCCTCTTGCAGAAAGCGAGCCCGCTCATCGAGGCGGTTCCAGTAGATGGGCAGAGTCTGCTTGCGTGCCAACTGAATCACGGGGTCGCACGCCAGCATGTTGTTATCGGTATAGGTCTGTACCCAAGAGATAGGGCACTGATTAAACAGTACCACTTTGGGTCTTTGCATCGACATCGGAATGATCAGGGTAAAGCCGTAATAGTCATAACCCATATCGACCGTAAAGCGACCGATCAATCCGGCAAGACGGTCACCATCCGTCACCGAAGTGAAATGTTCCAGATACTCAAACAGTTGCTCTTGTTTCATATGCTAGCCCCCCTGGCCAAGCTTCTGATTATAACGGCGAACAGGCAGAGAGAGAGTTCATAATGTTGGTTTTCAAAGGAAAATTGAGAGATCACCCACGAAACGCCGTAGAGAACGAACTCTATCAATTTCGAAATCGCGTCTTTTCCGACCGGCTAGGCTGGGACGTCGAGTCTTACCACGGTTTGGAACGCGACCGCTTTGACACGCCAGACACCCATTGGGTACTGGTCGAAGATGAACAAGGAGTCTGCGCCTGTATCCGTCTACTCAGTTGCGCCAGCGCCTATATGTTGCCCAGCATTTTTCCCACCGCCCTTGCCGGTGAAAACGCGCCCCGCACTCCCGAGATCTGGGAACTCACCCGTCTGGCTATCGATGCGACCCGCGCTCCGTGCATGACCAATGGTGTCAGCGAGCTGACCTGCGTACTCCTTCGGGAGGCCTATGCGTTTGCTACAGCCAACGGCATCAAAGAGTTTGTTGGTGTAGCCAGCCTGCCCGCAGAACGCATTTTCCGCCGTCTCGGAATCCCTATGGCTCGTCTGGGCCACCGCCAAGCGGTAGATCTCGGTGCAGTTAAAGGTGTCGGCCTGCGCTTTTATCTGGATGAGCGATTTGCCCTAGCGGTCTCGCAGCCGCTTATCGGACACTATCAAACCGCCACCTATCGCTCGCATGAGTTAGCGACCCAGATATAAAAAATCCCGGGAAAACAGGCCCGGGATAAACGTATCGCTGTATCGCTATGACCCCGCAGGGCTGCCCCCTGCGGTCTCTAGCAGTATGCCTTCCTTACAAGACAGACCACCACTGTCAGATATCACAGCGCAACGCCCCTTCCACCGCCCATTGTTGTCCCATGCCGAGTGACGTAGAGTCAGCCCTTGGGCAACGGAAGGGAGAGAAGATGAAAGAGCTGGACTACAAACTGCTGCGGGCACTGGATGCGGTACTGCAGGAGCAGAACTTCGATCGGGCGGCCAAGTCGCTCCATATCACCCAGTCGGCCATCTCCCAGCGGATCAAGCAGCTGGAGCAACAGTTTGCCGAGCCGCTGCTCATGCGCAGCCAGCCGCTGCAGGCCACGCCACTCGGCCAGAAACTGCTGGCCCACTATCGGCAGGTACACCAGCTCGAGCTCGAACTGGCGGGGGAGCTGACTCCCGATGAGCCGCAGGGGCCAATCCGGATCAGTATCGCAGTGAACGCCGACAGCCTGGCCACCTGGTTTTTGCCCGCCATTGCCCCCTTGTTGAAACAGCACCCCATCGAACTCAACCTGCTGGTCGATGACGAGAGCCGCACCCTCGACAAGGTCCGCGAGGGTCAGGCCTTTGGTGCAGTCAGCCTGCATCCCCAACCGCTGGCGGGTTGCTGCATCGACGAGCTCGGTGAAATGAACTATCTGCTTACCGCCAACCCCGCCTTCGTTGCCCGCCACTTCCCTCGCGGCCTGACCCGTGAGGCTCTGGCCAAGGCACCGGCGGTGGCGTTCGATCAGCGCGATGACATGCATGTGAGCTTTATGAGAGAACACTTCAGTCTGGAGCCCGGCGGTTACCCCTGCCACACGGTCCACTCGTCAGAGGCCTTCGTCGCCATGGCCGAACAGGGGTTGGCCTACTGTCTCATTCCCGAATTGCAGATAAGAGGCCAGCTCGCAGGCGGGTCACTGCTCAACCTCAGTCCCGACCACGTCCTGACGGAACGCCTCTACTGGCACCGCTGGGTACTGGAAAAGGGGGTGCACAAGCAGCTCTCCCAACGCCTTATCGACCATGCCAGATCGCAGTTGAAACCACGCTGAGCAGGCCATTCACCTTGGCTTTGCAGGGCTAAAAACGTATAGTGCTGGGCGATCCTTCATCAGGTCTCCACCCAGGTTTTCACTTCAGGTTCCTCACTTATGTTCCAAGACAATCCGCTGCTGGCCCAGCTCAAGCAACAAATCCGCGAAAACATCCCGAAGAAAGAGGGTGTGATCCGCGCCTCGGACCGGGGCTTCGGCTTTCTGGAAGTCGATGAGAAGACCAGCTATTTCGTGCCGCCTCCCTACATGAAGAAGGTGATGCACGGTGACCGGGTGACCGCCCTGATCCGCACCGAAAAAGAGAAGGAAGTGGCCGAGCCGGATACCCTGCTGGAGCAGTCCGTCACCCGCTTCGTGGCCCGGGTCAAGATGTTCCGTGACCGCCTCAACGTGGTGGCCGACCATCCGCTGATCAAGGATGCCATCAAGGCCCGCGTCAAGAAGGGTCTGGATGAGAAAGAGTTCAAGGAAGGTGACTGGGTGGTGGCTACCCTCAAGCGCCATGCGCTGGTCGACGGCAACTTCTCTGCCGAGATTATCCAGAAGATCGCCGCCCAGGAAGATCACAATGTGCCCTGGTGGGTAGTGCTGGCGCGCCACAATCTGGCCCAGGTCGAGCCGGCTGACTTGCCGGAGTGGAAGGTGATCGAAGAGGAAGAGCTGCCCCGTCGCGATCTGACCAAGGTGCCCTTCTTCACCATCGACGGTGCCAAAACCAAGGATATGGACGATGCGCTGGCCATCACCAAGCTGGACAACGGCTGGGAGTTGCTGGTTGCCATCGCCGACCCGACCGCCTATGTGGCCGAGGGAAGCGAGCTGGACAAAGAGGCCGCCCAGCGCGCCTTTACCGTCTACATGCCCGGCCGCAACGTGCCGATGATCCCGCGCACCCTCTCCGACGAGCTCTGCTCCCTGAAAGAGGGTGAGGAGCGCAACACCCTGTGTGCCCGTCTGCTCATCGCCGAAGACGGTCTGCTGCTGGAGGAGACCGAGTTCTTCGCCGCCCGCATCTGCTCCCACGCCCGTCTCAACTATGACGACGTCTCCGACTGGGCCGAGCATGGCAAAGAGTTGGCTATCGACGCAGGCGTACTGGCCCAGCTGCCGCTGATGAAGGCGATGACCGAAGCACGCATCGCGTGGCGCACCGAGCATGCGCTGGTATTCCCGGATCGTCCCGACTACGACTTCGAGCTGGGCGAGAATGGCGAAGTGCTGGCCATCCACGTCGAGCCACGCCGCATCGCCAACCGCATGGTGGAAGAGTCGATGATCGCCGCCAACATCTGCGCCGGTCGCGTACTGGGCAAGAGCGTCGGTTACGGCATCTTCAACGTTCACACCGGCTTTGACGAAGAGTCCCTCGACGGCGCCATCGACCTGCTGAAAAGCGCCGAAGCCCCGTTCGAGCGCGACGAGATCGCCAGCCTCTCCGGCTTCTGCGCCTTGCGCCGCTGGATCGACAACCTCGACACCCGCTGGCTGGATGGCAAGATCCGCCGCTTCCAGAGCTATGCGCTGATGTCCTCCGAACCGGGCGCCCATTACGGTCTGGGTCTGGATGCCTACGCCACCTGGACCTCCCCGATCCGTAAATACGGCGACATGGTCAACCATCGTCTGCTCAAAGCCGTTATCGCCGGCAAGACCCCGGGCGAGCGCCCGAGTCAGGAGCTCACCGAGCACCTGACCGCCTGCCGCCGTCTGCACCGCATGGTGGAGCGCGACATCGGCGACTGGCTCTATGTCCGTTACCTGAAAGCCGCCGCTGGCACCGATCAGGTGTTCAATGCCGAAATCATCGACGTGATGCGTGCCGGTCTCAAGCTACGTCTGCAGGAGAACGGCGCCGTGGTCTTCCTGCCTGCCCGTCACATCCTCGACAACAAGGAGCGACTGGAGTGCAACTGGGACAACGGTCGCGTCTATCTGGACAAGACCGAGGTGGTCTACGAGCTCGGCCAGATCATCGAGGTGAAGCTGACCGAAGCGGTGGAAGAGACCCGTTCTCTCATCGCCAAACCGGCGGTAGATCTGGTACCGGGTCCGGCACCGGAAGCCCCGGCGACCGAGAGTGCGCCAGCCGATAGCAGTGAAACGACCGCTGAGGCTGCCCCCAAGGCAGAATAAGCCGCGCAGAATCATCTGATCTGCCCGAGAGCCCGCCATCGTGCGGGCTCTTTTTTGCCCGGCATCCCGCCATACAAGCTGCCATAGATACCGTTATGGCACACAGTTCTATCCACGATTGGCAGAGAACGCAGTGAATGTCTCCACCAGCATGGCTGAAAGCAACCGTTATGTGCGCTGCCTCTCCTTTCTGACATATTAATCAAGGAGAAATATGTCTATACTCGCTTGGGTACAATCCAAGGGATATTGGCATGCAGGAATGTGACCCGGAACACTTCACCAACTTCGCTCAGTTATGCGAAGTGAGCCTCGCCACCATCCGTGAAAAAACCGATGCCGAACGCCTCTACCTCTGGCTAAAAGCCCCCGAACCGCAGCTCTACAGCTTTCAGCTCGATCACGGACTGACCACGCTTGATCTCGCCCATCTCGGCCAACTGACCCTGCCCCACCACCTGATCGACAAGGCGATGGAGAAGGGACAACTGGTGATCGAACAACTCCAGCCACCGCCGGACCCCGGCGAAAATGTGGAGCCTGCCCAGCCACAGTTACGCGCCTGTTTCCCTCTCAAGCGTCATATGAAACTGGAAGGGGTCATCTATCTGGAGACCCGCCGCCGCATCGACCGCCTCTCCTCCCACCAGCGTCAGGGTATCCAGCTCCTTATCCACTATCTGACGGCCGAGCTCAGCAATCACCTGCTCTCCAGCCAGGTTAATCAGGAGCGGGACCAGCGGCTCCATACCCAGACCGATCTGGTACAGAGTCAGGCACTGCAAGGATCCTTCCTCACCATGTTGCAGGCGCTGCACATGGTCAGCGTCACCCTCTCCCGCAGTCGCAGCGAGAACGATCTGCTGCGGGATGCCGTGCTGCTGGCCCGCAAGGAGCTGCAGTTCGATCGGGTTGCCATCTTCCTGATCGAACCCGATGGCAAGACCATGCGCGGCACCTGGGGCACCAGCGAAGAGGGCGAGCTGATGGATGAACACAACTTCATCAGCCCAATTCCGGATCACCCCACTGTGCAAGAGGCGCTCAGGCGCAAGGACTACGTGCTGGTGATGGAAGATACCCCCCTCTACTACGAGAAGCAGCAGGTGGGCCGTGGCTGGAACGCCATGGTATCGCTATGGGATGGCACCACCCCCATCGGCTGGATCGCCGCCGACAACCTGCTCTGGCACCGTCCGCTCAAGGCCTATCAGAGCGAGATCTTCAAACAGTACGCCGCCATCCTGTCGCAACTGCTGATCCGCCAGCGCACCCAGGAGCAGCTGGAAACCCTCAACCGCCAGCTGGAGGCCAGGGTCGCCGAGCGCACCATGCAGCTGGCCGAGACCAACCGGGCGCTGGAGGAAGCCAATCACCGCCTCTCCCTGCTGTCGCTGGAAGACCCCCTCACCGGCATCGCCAACCGGCGCCAGTGGGACATCACCATGCAGCGGGAGTGGGAGTGGGCACGGCGCACCCAGAACCTGCTGGCAGTATTGATGATCGACGTCGACGAGTTCAAAGCCTACAACGACCACTTCGGCCATGCCAAGGGGGATCTCTGCCTGCAACAGGTGGCCCATGTGCTGCGGGATGCAGAGCGGCGCTGCACCAATCTGGTCGCCCGTTACGGCGGCGAGGAGTTCGTCATTCTGCTCTGCGCCCCCCAACCCGGTGAGGCCGAACAGCTGGCCGGACGGATCCACGATGGTCTTGCCCGCTTGAAAATGCCCCATCCCGCCTCGCGGGTTGCTGATTTCATTACGGTTAGCATAGGCTTTAGCTATCTGGTTCCCTCCCAGGACGGAGCATGGCAGACCCTGACCGAACAGGCTGACCAGGCGCTCTACCACGCCAAGTCACAAGGGAGGGCGCGCACTCTGGCCTATCGGTGATCCCATGCTGTTGCGTCGCTACCCTATCTTCAATCGTCGCCTGGCTCTGGTGGCCTACGGCATCGACTATCAGCTCAGCTCACCGGCCGAATGGCCTTCACTGGCGCAACATTGCCGCCTGCTGGCACAGGGGCGTCAATATCTGGTGCCCTTCACCCACGAACAGCTCGATGAACAGCGTCCCATGCTGCTGGATCAGGACGCGATCCCGCTGGTTGAAGCCTCCAGTGAACGCCAGCCCAACTCGTTCCCGGTGCTGGAGCAGTGGCGCGACAGTCGGCGCAGACTGGCGGTGCACGGCGCCAACCGGGATCCACGCTGGCTCGGCGCCAGCCGCCTGCTGGTGTACTGGATGGGGGAAGAGGGGATCTGCCAGCCCACCGAGCACAAGCGGATGGCGCTGAACATCGAAACCTGGGCGGATTTTCTCCCGCTGCGGGAGGCGGGGGTCGACTTCTTTGCCGGCGGCTTTCTCGCCCGTCCCGAGCTGGTCAATCAGCGGGCCAACCAGCCCGATATGGCGCTGGTACAGCAGATCCTCCAGCTCATCTGCCACGAAGAGTTCTCCTTCGCCCAGGTAGCCCGCCTGCTGGAGCAGGATGCCTGGCTGCCCGGCCTGCTGCTCACCTACGTCAACGCCCCCGGCTTCGATCATGCCGCCCCCATCACCTCGGTACCCCGCGCCCTCTCCTATCTGGGGGAGCAGGAGATCCGCAAGTTCGTGCTGATCAACGGTCTGGCCCGGGTAAGCCAGCACATGCCGGAGGCCTGCACCCGCATGGCCATCGCCCGCGGCCGCTTCTGCGAGTTGATTGCCCTCACGGCGCTGGGTAAAGCGGAGGCAAGCTGGGCCTTTCTGGTGGGACTGGTGCTCGATGGCTCTCTGCTGTCGGAACCGCTGATGGCCCACCTGCCCAAGAGCGTGCAGCGCGCCATCGAACTGCATGAAGGGCCACTCTTTCATCTATTTCAGCTGGTCAACACCTATGAACAGGGTAACTGGGCACTGCTGGAACAGCTTGCCCCCAAATATCAACTCGATCCGGCCCAGCTCACCCCCGTCTATTTTCAGTCACAAATGTGGGGGCAAGCGTTTCTCACCAGCTAGGTGATGGCGAGGCGGGGAGCCACTGGCTAGAATGGGCTCCCTTTTTTCAGAGACTGACCCGCACCATGACCCTTTCCGGATTCCAAGGCCTGGTCTTTGACCTTGATGGCACCCTGGTCGACTCCATGCCGCTGCACCTCGCCGCTTGGGAACACACTGCCCGCGAGTTTGGCTTTCGCTTCGATGCCGACTGGTTCTATGAACTGGGTGGCATGCCGAGCCGCAAGATAGCCCTGCTGGTGGCACAGGAGCAGCAGATCCCCCTCGATCCGCTCGACGTCACCCGCTGCAAGACCGCCCACTATGTGGCCAACCTGCACAAGGCGACCGTCTTTCCGGCCATGCAGGCGCTGGTCGAGCGCTATCATGGCGTCATCCCGATGGGGATCGGCACCGGCTCGCCTCGCGTCAACGCCGAGGCGGTGCTGCGCAACACCGGGCTGGATCGCTACTTCTCAGTGGTGGTCACCGCAGACGATGTAGAGCTGCACAAGCCCAATCCGGACACCTTCCTGCTGGTCGCCAGCAAGCTGGGGGTCGAGCCATCAGGCTGTCTGGTGTTTGAAGATACCGGTATCGGGGTACAGGCCGGAGAAGCAGCGGGTATGCAGACCTGCATGGTCAAAGAGGGCAAACCGGTCGGCATAACGGCGTAGTGCGGAAAAAAATATCGCCCTGCAAGGGGCGATAACCGGAACCGGCTCTCATACGGGACATGAATGAAAATGAGAGCAAGTTCCGTCAGCCGCTGACGCAGGGCGCATCAACGGGGAGTGCGGGGCAGACGATTACTCGTTGTTGCCGCCGCCCTGATTGTCGTCATAACGACCCGGCGCACCGTGGGGGCGCGGCGCCATGGAGACACGTGGCTTGCGAGCACGCTGGATATTCACCTGCGGACGGCCGGTGTGCATGGCGATGGTGGAGATCTTGGCCTTGTAGACCAGCTGCTGGTTACCATGAGCATCGGTCAGCAGCACGCTGTACTGGTCGAACCCGCTGATGGTGCCTTCCAGCTTGATGCCGCTCACCAGAAAAATAGCGACCTGACTGCGGTTCTTGCGCAACCAGTTGAGGGCAGAATCTTGCCCGTTCCCGAGGGAGAAGGCTTGCTCAATCGTGGAGTAGCTGGGGGATTCAGTTGTCATAAATTATTGTCCCGCGGAAAAAAAGTGGCGTTTGATTGTGCTAAATGGGCACTGGCTTGTCAAAGTCATTCTCACTCCCGCCAGCAATAGCGGCCTCCGGGGGCTGGTCGCTGACCGGTACAACTGCGATAATCGCCAGCTCTGGCTCTACCACGGGCCTTATCTGGGGTTTTATCTTGCATCCGGTTTCACACCAACACCACACCACCTATGTCCATGATGCCACTGCCTGCGAAGAGTGTGACCTGCTGATACCGGCCACACCGCTCGAGGTGGGACAGGCCAGCTGCTGCCCCCGTTGCGGACACACCCTGAGTCGCCACCTGCCACAGCAGGAGTTGCGGCCGATCTCCTACGGGTTCGCGGCACTCATCATGTTCGTGCTCGCCAATGCCTTTACCTTTATGTCCTTCTCGGCCAAAGGGGTGGGCCAGGAGATGACTTTTCTGCAGAGCATCACCACCCTGGTGGATGAGGGCTATCTGTTCCTCGGCGCGGTACTGAGCCTGACCCTGATCGGCCTGCCGCTGGTTTATATGGGCTCCATCATGCTGGTGCTGTGGCGGGTCGATAAAGATCTGCACAGCAATGCCCTGCGCTCCCTCGGCCGTCTGCTCTGCCGGATCAAACCCTGGCTGATGGTGGATGTCTTTCTGGTGGGGGTGCTCATCTCGCTGGTCAAGCTGATGGGGATGGCCGACATCAAGATGGGGCTGTCATTCTGGGCTTTCGTCGGTTACACCGTGCTGCTCATCAAGATGATCTCCTCGCTGGATCAGATGTGGCTGTGGCAGCGGCTGTTCGGCCCTACCGAGGCGCGGGAGATCGACCCGGAAGCGGGCGCGCTGGAGTCCGGTCTGGTGGGCTGTCATATCTGTGGCGCCCTGAGCGAGGTGGGTAGCCACAGTTGCTCCCGCTGCGGCGGCAAGCTGCATGCCCGCAAGCCGGGCGGCCTGAACCGCACCTGGGCGCTGCTGTTTACCTCCGCCATTCTCTACATTCCGGCCAACGTCTATCCCATCATGGATACTGTGTTCCTCGGTGATGACAGCCCCTCCACCATCCTCGGCGGTGTGGTGCTGCTCTGGGCCATGGGCTCCTACCCCATAGCTGCGGTGATCTTTTTCGCCAGCGTGGTGGTGCCGCTGGTGAAAATACTGGCGCTATTCTGGCTTTGCTATATGGTGCAGCGCGGCAATGTCACCTCCCCCCTCGGCAAGCTCAAACTCTATCGCATGACCGAATTTGTCGGACGCTGGTCGATGATCGACGTCTTCGTGGTGGCCATTCTGGCGGGCCTGATCCGGCTCGACAATCTGATGACCATCTATCCCGGCCCTGCGGCCGTCGCATTTGCAGGTGTAGTGCTGATCACCATGGTCGCCGCCATGAGTTTCGACTCCCGCCTGATCTGGGATTTACAACAAGGAGAACGCGAACGTGAGTGAGCGTAAAAAAAGGTGGAAACCGGGCTCTGACTTTCTGAGCTCTGCCGCCGCAATCTGGATGGTGCCCCTGCTGGCGCTGTTCATCGGTCTCTGGATGCTGTTCCAGCACTGGTACTCCCAAGGCCCCAGCTTCACCCTGACAGTCGCCACTGCCGAGGGCATAGTCGCTGGCAAGACGGTGATCCGCTCCCGCGAAGTGGACGTCGGCCGTATCGAGGCCGTCGAGCTGAGCGATGACTACAGCCATGCCGTGCTGAAAGGACGGCTGACCAATGCTGCCTCCGGCATGCTGCGCGGTGACAGCCAGTTCTGGGTGGTCAAGCCCAGAGTGGGCCGTGAAGGGGTATCGGGTCTGAGCACCCTGCTCTCCGGCGCCTATATCGAGCTCGCCCCCGGCAAGAAAGGTCGGGCGCGGGACGAGTACGCCATGCTCGACAAACCGCCGCTCGCCTCCCTCGATGCCAAGGGGCTGCGTCTCACCCTCAGCAGTCGCGACACTCGCGCGCTGGGGGAAGGCTCCCCCATCAACTATCAGGGCTTCACCATAGGTCAGGTGGAAGAGGCGAAGTTCCTGCCGGAAAAGAGCGAGATGCAGTATCAAATCTTCATCCACGCCCCCTATGACATTCTGGTGAGCAGCAACTCCCGCTTCTGGATGACCCCGGGCTTCGAGGTCTCCATGAGCAGCGAGGGGATGAAGGTGAAGATGGATTCGCTGGAGAGCCTGATCGATGGCGGCATCACCATGGGTCTGCCACCCGGCTGGGCGCCTGGCGAGCCGGTCAAACAGATGGAAGGGTTCACCCTGTTCCAGGATGAGGCGAGCGTGCTGGCCGGTAGTCTGGATCAGTTCATCGACTACGTCTTCCTGTTCGATGACAACGTGGGTGGCCTGCACCCGGGCGCGGCGGTGCAGTATCGCGGCATTCGGGTTGGTACCGTCATCTCCGCCCCCTACCTCATCGAGGACAAGGGCGTGCAGATCTTCAAGAGCCGCCAGATCCCGGTGCTGGCCCGCATCGAGGTACAGCGCCTCTCCCATCGCTATGCCAAAGCAGAGAAGGATCAGTGGCGGGCCCTGTTCGGCAAGCAGTTCAAGGAGGGGTTGCGTGCCAGCCTCAAGACCTCGAGCCTGCTGACCGGCGGCAAGATCATCGACCTCAACTTCTATCCGGACGCGCCACGTTTCGAGCAGGCCAAGCTGGCCGGTTATCAGGTCTTCCCCACCGTGCAGGGCGGACTGGATCAGATCGAGCGCAAGGTGAACCTCATCCTCGACAAGTTTGTCGACATGGACATGGCAACCACCCTGACCAAGGTCAACGGGTCACTCACCACCCTGGATGGCACTCTGAAGAACATCAGTGCAGTCAGCGCCAACCTGAACAAGCTCACCGCCAAGGATTCCACCCAGCAGTTGCCCGCCTCGCTCAACGAGAGCCTCAAGCAGTTGCAGGAGACCTTGCAGGCCTATGATGCCCAGTCGCAGACCAATCAGGACCTGCGTCAGTCGGTGCAGACCCTCAATCAGTTGATGCGCGAACTGCAGCCGCTGGTGCACTCCCTCAACGAGCAGCCCAGCTCGCTGATCTTCGATCGCGCGCATCCATCGGATCCTGAGCCCAAGCGAGGCAAACAATGAAAAAAGAGATCCTGACGCTGGCCCTGCTGGGCCTGCTGGCGGGTTGCAGCAGCCAACCAAGCCTGCACTACTACTCGCTCGATGCAGACAGCCAGCAACCCGTGACGGCCCCGGCCCAACCGCAGCACCAGCTGGTGCTGCGCCCGGTGGCGCTGGCCAGCCAGCTCGACCGGATCAGCCTGGTCTATCAGCTGGAAGGACAAGAGCTGCACTTCACCGAGTACCATCGCTGGGCCGGTGCGCTGGACGATCAGCTCAACCAGCTCACCCTCAATGGCCTCTCCACCCGCCTGCCGGGCTGGGTGGTGCGGCAGGATGGCGCCCGCAAGGGGCCGGTGCTGACCATTCTGGTGGAGCGCTTTCAGGGCCGTCATGACGGCAGCGCCGTGCTGAGCGGCCGCTGGCGCCTGCTGGCGGAAGATGGCACCGTGTTGCGCGATGCCCCCTTCCGTCAGGAGCGGGTACTGCCAGCCGATGGCTACAACGCACTGGTGAACGAACTGGGTCAGGGCTGGCAACAGCTGCTCGACCAGATCGCCGCCGAGGTGCGCAAGCAAGGTTGAGCACATCAACCTGCGAGTATCAGATAGAAAAAAACGACGCCAGCTGGCGTCGTTTTTTATGGGCAAGAGTCGGGGCGACTTATGCCTGGGCGGGCAGGCTCAGGCGGGCAACCGCTTCCACATGCATGGAGTGCGGGAACATATCGACCGGTTGCACTTCATCCAGCACGAAGCCCTGCTTGACCAGCCAGGCAAGGTCGCGGGCCAAAGTCTGCGGGTTGCAGGAGACATAGACCAGACGGCGGGGCGCCATGGCGACCAGGGTCTGCAGCACCGCCTTGTCACAGCCTTTGCGGGGCGGATCCATTACCACCACGTCAGCTGTCACGCCTTGGGCGTGCAGCTCGGGCATCAGCTGCTCGGCCTTGCCAACGTGGAATTCGGTGTGCTCGATACCGTTGAGGGCGGCGTTGCGACGGGCATCGCTGATGGCGCTCTCCACCGACTCGATCCCGACGACCTTGGCGGCCTTGCCAGCCAGGAACAGGGAGATGGTGCCGATACCGCAATAGATGTCGAACACCGTCTCGTTACCGGTCAGCTCGGCATAATCGAGGGCGCTGGAGTAGAGCACATCGGTCTGGGTCGGGTTGTTCTGGAAGAAGGAGAGCGGCGAGATCTCGAACTCGAGTTCGTGGATCTTGTCGCGGATCACCCCTTCGCCGAGCAGCACCCGGTTGGTGGCCCCCAGAATGCGGTTGGTGCGCTCATCGTTGATGTTCTGCACCAGGGTAGTGACCGGCAGATCGCTTAAGCTCGCCAACAGCTCGGCTTCGAACGGTAACTCCTCGCCCAAAGTGACCAGCACCACCATCAGCTCGCCGCTCTTGAAGCCCTTGCGGGTTATCAGGTTACGCACGCAGCCGCTGTGGTTTACTTCGTCATAGGCGGCGATGTCGTGCGCGCGCATCCAGTTGCGCACCCGGGCGTTGAGCTCGACGTGCAGCGGATCCTGCACCGCACAGTCATCAGCGGGGATGAGATCGTGGGAGTGCTTGCGATAAAAACCGATCTCGGCACCGACATCGCAGCCACGCACCGCATATTGCGCCTTGTTGCGATAGGCGAACGGGCTTTCCATGCCAAGGATATCCTTGACCGGAGTATCACCCAGCCCGACCTGTTCCAGTGCGCTCTGCACCAGTGCCTGCTTGAGCTTGAGCTGGGCCGGATAGGCCAGCGGGCGCACCTGACAGCCACCACACTCGGTGTTGGGGCAGAAATCGGCAACCCGATCGGCGGAGGGCTGGAGCAGCTCGGCAACCTTGCCGTGCAGATAGTTCGGCTTGACCTCGGTCAGCTCCACCAGCGCCTGCTCACCGGGCAGCAGACCTTCGACAAACAGGGGGCGATCGAACAGGCGTCCTTTGCCATCTCCTTTGTCGGTCAGTTCCAGGATCTCGATCTGGTGTTGATGTCCCACTAACGGCATGAGCGGCTCCAAAAGTACTAAAAATGGGGGGTGATGGACGCGGAAAAGCCATGCCCATCGAGAAAAGGTGGCAGAGTTTAGCGGAGATCCGGCCAAATTGCAGGCATAAAAAGCCTGCTTGTTGCAATGGTCATTGCACCAGGCTATCTGCCGGGCGTTGCCACCTTTCGGGTTGCGGCAAATTTAGCCCTTGGGCCATAACGCCCAGCCTGTTAAAATTCCGCCCTTGAAATTATCCTGGGCCCCGCGCCCGTTCTAGCTAAGGTCTACCGCGATGCGTACCAGCCAATATCTGCTTTCCACTCTCAAGGAAACCCCCTCCGACGCTGAAGTTGTCAGCCACCAGCTGATGCTGCGCGCCGGGATGATCCGTAAACTGGCCTCCGGCATGTATGCCTGGTTGCCAACCGGTCTGCGGGTACTGAAGAAAATCGAGAACATTGTTCGCGAAGAGATGAACAATGCTGGTGCCGTCGAAGTCTCTATGCCGGTGGTTCAACCCGCCGAGCTGTGGCAGGAGTCCGGCCGCTGGGATGACTACGGTCCCGAGCTGTGCCGTCTGACCGACCGCCACAACCGTCCCTTCGTGCTGGGCCCGACCCACGAAGAGGTGATCACTGCGCTGGTGCGTTACGAAGTGAACAGCTACAAGCAGCTGCCGCTCAACCTCTACCAGATCCAGACCAAGTTCCGCGACGAAGTACGCCCCCGTTTCGGCGTGATGCGTGGCCGCGAATTCCTGATGAAGGATGCTTACTCCTTCCACATCGACAAGGAATCTCTGGTCGATACCTACGAGAAGATGCACGCCGCCTACTGCAAGGCTTTCACCCGCATGGGTCTGAACTTCCGTCCGGTGCAGGCCGATACCGGCTCCATCGGTGGTACCGGTTCCCACGAATTCCAGGTGCTGGCCGAGAGCGGTGAAGATCTGATCGCCTTCTCCGATAGCTCCGATTACGCCGCCAACATCGAGATGGCCGAAGCGCTGGCACCGGCTGGTGAGCGCGCTGCCGCCACCGCAGCCCTGACCAAGGTTGCCACCCCGAACGTCCACACCATCGACGAAGTGGCTGCCTTCCTGAACGTGGCTCCGACCGCCATCGCCAAGACCCTGCTGGTACTGGCAGAGGAAGATGAGCACGGCAAGCAGGCCGTCATTGCGCTGGTACTACGTGGCGACCACGAGCTGAACGAAATCAAGGCTGAGAAGCTCTCTGGCGTGGCTAACCCGCTGACCTTCGCCAACGACGAGCAGATCAAAGCTGCCGCCGGTTGCGATGCAGGCTCCATCGGCCCGGTCGGCTTTGCCGGTCGCATCATCGTCGATCGCAGCGCCGCCCATCTGGCGGACTTCGTCTGCGGCGCCAACGAGACCGGCTTCCACCTGACCGGTGCCAACTGGGATCGCGACATCGCTTCTTACGAAGTTGCCGACCTGCGCAACGTGGTGGAAGGCGACCCGAGCCCGTGCGGCCAGGGCAAGCTGCTGCTCAAGCGCGGTATTGAAGTGGGCCACATCTTCCAGCTGGGTACCAAGTACTCCGAAGCGATGAAGGCGAGCGTGCTGAACGAGGCTGGCAAGTCCGTCACCATGGAGATGGGTTGCTACGGTATCGGGGTTTCCCGTCTGGTTGCTGCCGCCATCGAGCAGAACAACGACCAGTACGGCATCATCTGGCCGGACGCCATCGCCCCGTTCGAAGTGGCCATCGTGCCGATGAACATGCACAAGTCCGAGCGCGTGGCCGAGCAGGCACAGCAGTTCTACGCCGAGCTGAAAGCGGCCGGTGTGGACGTGCTGTTCGACGACCGTAAAGAGCGCCCGGGCGTGATGTTCGCCGACATGGAGCTGCTGGGCATCCCGCACGCCATCGTCATCGGCGATCGCGGTCTGGACAACGGCGTGGTGGAGTACAAGTGCCGCCGCACCGGCGAGAAGCAGGAAGTGGCCATCAGCGACATCATCGCCATGCTCAAGGCCAAGCTGGGCCGTTAATTCCGCCCTCTTCCCGATATAAAAAAGCGCGCCATTTGGCGCGCTTTTTGTTTCCGTATTCTGACGACGGCAACCGGATGGCGGGTTTCGCCTCAGGGATTGCGACCGATAAAGAGGTCGGTCACGTGGCAGCTGCTTCTGGCTTCCAGTGCGTCGAGCATATAGGCCGCCGCATCTTCCGGGGTCATGAAGCCACTCGGGTCCACGTGATCCGAGTTATCCCAGAATTCGCTGCGGATCCCGCTCGGGTAGAGGTTGACCAGCCGCAGTGGCGAGCTTTGCAGCTCGGCGCGCAAGGATTCGAGAAAGCCGCGCATCCCCCATTTGGAGGCGCAGTAGAGGCTCTCGTTGGCCTTGCCCACCTGAGCGGCGGAGGAGAGCACATTGGCCAACACTCCGCCTTTCTCACCGATAAGCCGCACCGTCTGCTGAGCCACCAGAATGGTGGAGATGAGATTGCTCTCCACCACCCGGCGGATCTGCTCGGCGGTGTAGACACCGACCGGGCCAAACTCGCCCACCCCGGCGCAGTGGATCACCATGTCGGGCTGCCCGCCCCACTCCACCGCTGCAGCGAAGGCGACGTCGACCTCTTCATGGTGCGCCAGATCGGCAGCGATGCCGATCACCGCGCTGCCGAGCAGTTGCTCCTGCTCCTGCAGTCGCTGATAACGGCGCCCCATCATGGAGACCTGATAGCCCCGCTCAACCAGACCTATGGTCAGCGCCCGGCCGAGACCAGAACCGGCACCTGTCACTATGATGTGGCCCATTATCGCTCCTCGTCGTCAGTTGACGGTCAGATTAGAAAGTGAATTCGCCGCCCATGAACCAGCCATCGACAGACTGATCGATATTGGCGAAGTCGACCTTGGCTTCACGCCAGCCGGCACGCAGCTTGATCGGCATGGAAGAGAACTTGTAGGAACCACCCAGACGGTAGTCATAGTTGTCCGCATCATGAGTGCGCAGATCGCCGAAGAAGGCGATGCCGGTGCCCGGGATCTTCACTTCGCTGCCGGCATAGGCCATCAGGGTATCTTCGTCATAACCCTTGCGACCGAAGTAGACCTGCTCGCCATCGTAGTGACGGCCGGTCATACCCAGATCGATCTTGAACAGATCGTTGTTGAACAGACGGTAGTAGAGGCTCAGATCGTAGGCTGTCAGATCGTTCTTGAAGTTGCCACCGGAGGTGCTGAAATCGGAGACTTCAAACTTGGCGTTCGGCAGGAAGATGATGCCGTGTTCCAGTTGCAGATAGCCGTTCCAGTTGTAGCTGTCGTCATAGCTGCCATCGGCACTGGTGCCATAAGCCTGACCACTGCCCTTGGCTGCCCATACGTCGGCACCGGCGGCAAAACGCCAGTCGTCAGCGGCCATGGCACTCTGGCAGCACAGAGCCAGCACAAAACCGGCAATCAGCGTCTTTTTCATTACGTCACTTCCTCTTGCATACATGGAAAAGAGCACTATTTTACTCGGTGCAGCCAAAATACCCAGCGTCAATCCTGAACAAACGACGACAAATGTCAGTGCTTCATATGCTTCATCTCGGCCATCGGCTCAATCGGCTTCACCGGCAGTGACAGATCCAGCTTCTGACCATCATCCATGGTGAGGGTGAGCGGGAAAGGGGTCTGCTCGGAGAGCGTGCCCACCTCGAACAGCATGATGTGCAGGCTGCCCGGCTTGAGCACCGCTTCGCCCTTGGCCGGGATCTCGATATTCTCGACCTGACGCATCTTCATCACGCCATTTTCGTGCAGGTGGGTGTGCAGCTCGGCACGCCCGGCCGCAGCAGAAGCCGCCGCCACCAGCTTGACCGGCTGGTCGGCGTCATTCTTCAGCACCATAAAGGCGGCAGTGTTGGGGGAGCCCGGCGGCAACAGGCGAACATAACCGTCGACAGCCTCGACCTTGGCCAGTGCAGGCGCCGTCATACCCAGAACCAGCAGAGAATAAAACGCACGTTTAAACATGGTTGAAATCCTTTTATGATGTTGTTAAACGGCGCCAAGGTTACCCCAGCAGCAACCTTTTTTGCACCTTTCAATAACAAGGATTTAGACATGGCCCCCATTCTCATTGCCGAGCAGCAGGATGGCTTGCTCACCCTGACCCTCAACCGCCCCGACAAACGCAACGCTCTCAATACCGAGCTCTATAAGCAACTGGTGGCAGCGCTGCGAGAGGCGGCAGCCGATGAGGAGGTGCATGTCCTGCTGTTGCAGGGGCAGCAGGATTGCTTTACCGCGGGCAATGATCTGGCCGACTTTATGGGCAAGAGCTCGCTGGAGCCCGACGACCCCATCCTGCAGTTCCTCCACACCCTGGCCGACTTCCCCAAACCTGTGGTCGCCGCCGTTGCGGGCCCGGCAGTGGGGATTGGCACCACCATTCTGCTGCACTGCGATATGGTCTATCTGGCGGATAACGCCCGCTTGCAGCTCCCCTTCGTCGAGCTGGGGCTGGTGCCGGAGTTTGCCTCCAGCCTGCTGCTGCCGCGTCTGGTGGGGCACCTCAAGGCGGCGGAGCTGTTGCTGCTGGCCGAGGCGATTGATGCCGAGGAGGCGCTGCGATTCGGGCTCGCCAACAAGGTGGTGGCGGCCAATGGAGTGCTCTCCTTTGCCCGCGAGCAGGGGCTGAAGCTGGCGGCCAAGCCGCCCAGAGCGCTGCAAAAGAGCAAGGCGCTGCTGAAACAGGAGCTCAAACAGGCGGTGCACTTTGTCATCGATCTAGAGGCGCGCGCCTTCGCCCAGGCACTGCAAGGGGAAGAGGCGCAGCAGCGGATCGCCCAGAAACTCAAACGGCGGAGCTGAGCCGCGCCCACATCCGTTCAGTTGAGGCGAAAACGGCCGATCAGCTCGCAGCCCTGTACCTTGTCCTGCAACTGGATCAGCCGGGCAATTTCCGGATTCGGGTGGCGCTTGAGAAAGGCGAGCAGGGCCCCACGGCAGCAACCCAGCTCGCTGATCAGTGCCTCGCACTCCCGGTTGGGGCATTGTGGCACCAGCGCCGTGACCAGCTCGGAGGCGAGTTTCAGGTAGCGCAGCTCGTAAGTCGGCTCATCCATCGCCCGCCAGAAGTCGGCCAGCCGGTGGCAGGTGGCGACTCGCATGGTGGCCAATTCGGTCAACTCGACCTGGGTCATCTCGTAAACATCCCCCAGCGCCTGCTGATAAAAGCAGATCGCCGCCCCCAGCGAACCGGCCTGCCAGGCACGCTCCGCCTCCAGCATGTATCGTTGCCAACTTTGCGGTGTCATCTCACTCTCCCGAGTCCGTCATGGTGGGAGTGTTATCATGGCTAATTGAGAATAAATATCAACCAGAGGGTTAGTGCAGGATCTCTGCGCAACCTTGGCAAACCCGGCGCCCGACCTTATGATCGTGCCCTTCCACCCTTCTTTGGAGCACACCACAATGCGACCTCGCCTCCCGCAGATGCTGGGCTGCTCCCTGCTCTGCGTGCCCCGCATGCTGGTCTGGATCTATTAGCTGCGCTCAAGCGAACGCAACCCATCCGATCCATTCAGCAAAGGAGTACCAACATGAACCCCTGCCAACACTGGTCGCAGGTCGAATACCTGCACCTGACGGTGACCAACCCCAATATCTGCCTCAAGGGGCAGCACAGCTACTACTCGGGTGCCTGGGATGGCCCCTTCGAAGAGGTGGCGGTGCGCTACCTCCATGGCGATCCCTTCAGCCGCAGCCCGGACACCGGCTGGGAGCCGCTCTGGCATATCGACCGGCTCCATATCGGCGACTATGTGCAGATTGCCGCCGGGGTAAAGATCATCATGGGCGGCAACCACACCCACAACACGTCCTTCATCAGCACCTATCCGTTCGCCGATCTGGCGGCGCTCAAGCGCAGCTATCACCCCGCAGGTGATACCCGCATCGGCAACGATGTCTGGATCGGCATGGAGGCGATGATCATGCCCGGTGTCACTATTGGCGATGGCGCCATCATCGCCGCCCGTTCGCTGGTCAATCAGGATGTGCCGCCCTATGCCATGGTGGCGGGCACCCCAGCCAGGGTGGTGCGGATGCGCTTTGGCGAGGAGGAGATTGCCCGGCTACAGGCCCTCTCCTGGTGGGATTGGCCGGATCAACAGCTCAACGATCTGCTACCGCTGATCCAGCAAGGTGAAGTCGCCCTGCTTGAGCAGGCGGCTGCCCACTGGGCGGAGCGCCATGAGTGACCACCGCCAGCCAGCAGTAACAAGCTGACAGCAGAAGGGCGACCCCAGGGTCGCCCTCTTTTATCTCCGGCATGCTCTGGATGCCCTCATCGCACATCCACTCATTGCGCGCTTTTGGACTGGTTGAGGCTGCACTGCTTGCCGGGATAACCGGGTAGATCCTTGGCATCGCTGCCGCAGGCGAGCCGTTTGGCCTGTTGCAGGCGGGCCGCCAGATTGGCGCTGTCCACCAGCATCCATTGCATCTGCTTGCCGAGCCAGCTGGCCCAGGCAAACTCGACGAAATAGACCTGTTTATCCTTGCGAAAGTAGCCCGCATTCTGCAGCAGTCCGGCGAGGGTGCGATAGGGGTAATCAGGCAGCTTGTCGATACTGGTCGGCAACTGCTCCGGGGTCAGCGGCTGTCCCTTCTCATCCTTGAGCCAGGCCCAGTGGTTGTTCTGCATCTGGCTCCAGAAGTTGGCTTTGTCCTGCAAACGGCCAATCACCTTGACCCGGGCATCCTTGACGCCCTGCTGCCACAGCGCCTTGGTGAGATGGTGGCGGTCCACCAGCCAGTAGCTGCCATCCGGCGCAATCACCACGGGGATCTCTTTCTTTTTCATCAACTTGTCGAGCTGCTTTGCGCTCATGCCCGCCAATGTGGCCTGGGTCTCATCGACCTGGATCTGGCCGACGCCCCCCTGAGTCGGGTGCAAGGCATCGATGCCGATCTCGCACCAGTTGCCCACCGCCGTGTCGCTCTGGCACGGGGCCAACGCCCAGGCACCCTGGCTCAACACACAGGCCAGCAATAACCATGCTTTCATCGTTTGACACTCCTCACCACATTGAACTGCACAGACGCCGGGAACGCTCTTCTACCCCGATTGGGAGTGAGAGTCGAATGCTGGCGGTCAGACCAGCAAACGGGATATCATGATTTCCCATCTGTCGGCGATATTTTCTCGCCGAGTTTTCTCCCCGCTTCACACTATTTGAAGGATCCGACCCATGAAAGGATGGAGCCCCTTGCTGGCCCTGCTGGGCTGTGCTGCTGTCCAGGCTGCCGATATTCCCGCCGGAACACAACTCGCCGCCGAGCAGATTGTCGTTCGCCACCTCAAGGATGAACCTGCGAGCCTGAGCCCGCTCAAGCTGGTCGGCCTGCCGGAGTTGCAGGTACTGCGGGATCTGTTCGAGGGGCTGCTGACCCAGGGGCCGGATGGCAAACCGGTTGCCGGGGTGGCGGCCAGCTGGGAGAACAAGGGCAACCAGTTCTTTACCTTCCATCTGCGCTCGGATGCGCGCTGGTCCAACGGCGATCCGGTCAAGGCCGGCGACTTCGTCTACGGCTGGCGCAAGCTGGTCGACCCGAAAGAGGCGGCCACCTTCGCCTGGTTTGCCCAACTGGCCCGTTTCGACAAGGTGGACGAGATCGTGGCTGGCAAATTGCCTGCCAGCGAGCTGGGGGTCAAGGCCCTCGATGATCACACCCTGCAGGTGACCCTCTCCCAGCCGGTACCCTACTTCCTGAACCTGCTGAGCCACCCCAGCCTGTCGCCGCTCCATCAGGCCAGCATCGAGCAGTACGGCAACCAGTGGACCCAGCCCGGCAAACTGGTGGGCAACGGTGCCTTTGTGCTGAACAACCGGGTGGTCAACGAGAAGCTGGAGCTGACCCCCAACCCTTATTACTGGGATCGGGCCCATACCGTATTGACCAAGGTGATCTTCATGCCGATCAATCAGGAAAGCGCGGCGACCAACCGCTACCTGGCTGGCGATCTGCATATCACCGAATCCTTCCCCAAGGAGCAGTACGACAAGCTGAAGCAGCAGATCCCGAATGAGGTCTACACCCCGGATCAGCTCGGTACCTACTACTACGCTTTCAATACCCGTCAGGCACCACTGAACGATGTGCGGGTGCGCAAGGCGCTCTCCTACACCATCGACCGCACCCTGATCGCCGACAAGGTGCTCGGCACCGGCGAGAAACCGGCTTATCACTTCACTCCGGATGTGACCGCCAGCTTTACCCCGGCCGCCAACTTGCTCTCCACCAGCAGCCAGTCGGCGCTGGACAGCAAGGCCAAGGCCCTGCTCAAGGAGGCCGGTTACGGCCCGGACAAGCCGCTCAAGCTGACCCTGCTCTACAACACCGCGGAAATTCACAAGAAGATAGCACTGGCGATTGCCAGCATGTGGAAGCAAAAGCTGGGCGCCGAGGTCGAGCTGACCAATCAGGAGTGGAAAACCTATCTCGACAGCCGCCAGAGCGGTCAGTTCGAGGTGATCCGCTCCTCCTGGGTCGCAGATTACAACGACCCGTCAGCGTTCCTCGGCCTGTGGGGCTCTCGTCACAGCGGCAATATGGCAGGCTTTGCCAATGCCCGTTATGACCAGCTACTGGCAGAGGCGGCCAGCACTCAGGATGCCGCCAGCCGCAGCAAGCTGTTTGGCGAGGCGGAGGCGATCCTGCTGGATCAAACCCCCATCGCCCCCATCTACCAGTACACCAATGCCCGCCTCATCAAGCCATGGCTCAAGGGCTACCCCATCAACAACCCGGAAGATGTGGCCTACAGCCGCCAACTCTACCTCGTCAAACACTGACACCGACTACAACGATGCGAGGCCCCGCAGGGCCTCGCTATTGATACTGTTCACACCCCGATTTCCAGCCTAAAATGCCGCCCCTTCTGTTCAATTAATCTTCAATACCCAGTCAGACATGCGTTATTTGATACTGCTCTCATTGTTGTGGACCCTGCCTGCTCAGGCCAACAGCGAATCCCAATGCCAGCAAGAGTTTGTCGGCTGGATGCTGCACCAGCAGCAACAGTTCAGCGATCGCAAGTCTGACAAGATGGAGCGGCGCCGGGCCGAGCGGGCCATCGAGTTGGCTCGTCAGGAGTACGACAAGCAGACCAGCTTTTGCAAGACAATGGAGCTGGTGCGCAGCTACAAAGATAGCGATCCGCGCTTTAAACCGAGAAGCGGCGAAGTCCACGATTTCACACCGGCCAGCTGACCCTTACTTCATCAATTCATTGTGTTGATTAATTGACCCAAGCCAAGTTCGGGGCACTGAAGAGCCTTAGAATGATTAACTGAGAACGACAATAAAAAACATAGTTATCAGTTATTTGGCTTTTTCAGGAACGACACATGACCAAACTCCATCAGGAGGGGGAGATACACTTCCCCGACAACATCGCACTCATCTCGACCACGGATCCCGCCAGTCATATTACCTATGCCAACCAGCACTTCTGTGATGTGGCCGGGTATGGTGCGGCCGAAATGGAAGGGGTACCCCACAATCTGGTGCGACACCCCGACATGCCCAAGGTGGCCTTCGCCGACATGTGGCAGCGGCTGCGGCAGGGCAAAAGCTGGATGGGACTGGTCAAGAACCGCGCCAAAAGCGGTCAGTTCTATTGGGTAAACGCTTACGTCACCCCGATCCTCAATGCGCAGAAGGAGATCGTCGAGTTCCAGTCGGTGCGCACCAAACCCGCCGCCAGCGATGTGGCCTGGGCCGAGCAGCTCTATGGCCTGCTGCGCAGCGGCAAGGCGCTTCCCTGGCTGAGCCGGTTTCACATTGAACCGGGTCAGCTGACCCTCTGGCTCTCCGTTTCTGCCTTGCTCACTACCCTTGCTACCTTTGCCACCGGCAACCTATTATGGCTGCTGCCCACCGCCTTGTTGCTGTTGGCACAGGCAATCCACGGCTGGCGATTGCAGCAACGGCTGGCTCATCTGCTCACCCTTGCCGATCAAGACAAGGGAACCCACCTCTGTCAGGTGCTCTACACCCGACGGCGCGACACCCTGGCGGCCGTCGAACTGGCCCTGCGGATGAAGCAGGCCGAGCTCAAGGCTGTGGTCGGGCGCAGCGCCGACACCAACCAGCAGATCCTGCAGGCAGCCGAAGATGACCGGGGCAATATCCAGACCATCGATACCCACCTGCAGCAGCAGCGCGCCCACAGCGAGCAGCTGGCGACCGCCATCACCGAACTGAGCCACTCCATTCGGGATGTGGCCCACAGTGCCCATGAGGCGAGCAATCTGGTTATAGAGGTACAGCAGGTCTCCGATGAGGGGCTGCAAGCATTGGCGACCACCCGATCTGCCGTCAACCAACTCCATCAGGAGCTGGATGCCAACCACGCCGTGCTGGCCCAGCTCACCAGCGACAGCCAGAAGATCAGCGGCATTCTGGAGGTGATCAGTCAAATCGCCGACCAGACTAACCTGCTCGCTCTCAATGCGGCCATCGAGGCCGCCCGGGCGGGCGAACAGGGGCGCGGTTTTGCCGTGGTGGCGGATGAAGTGAGGGCGCTGGCCCAGAAGACCCGAGCCTCGACCAGCGAGATCCACGAGATGATCCAGGCGCTGCAACAGACTACACAACAGCTGTCGGACGGGATGACACAAGGGGCACAGACTTCGGTGCGCTGCCAGCAGCACGCAGGCACCACCGCCGACGTGCTCACCCAGATCAACCGGATGCTGGGGCAGGTAACCCGCACCAGCGACGAGATCGCCCAGGCGGTGAGTCAGCAGGCCGACGTCACGGCGACGCTCGATGAAGGGGTGCACCAGATCCACCAGCTAGCCAGCCACACCGCCGACAACAGCAGGCAGGCGCTAGATGGCATCACCCTGCTGGTAGAGCGGCTGCAGGATCTCTCGCGGCTGATCAACCAGTTCAGATATTGAAGCGACAGCGATCAAAAAAGCGCGTCAACTGACGCGCTTTTTTCGCTTTGCCTGACAGGAGAGTTATTCGCCCTGCTCGCTGGCGGCAAACTCCGGCACCTTGGCCATGGCATCCAGCACCACCTGAATATCCGCTCCCGGTTTGCAGGCGTTCTCGCTCAGGTGACGACGCCAGGCGCGGGCCCCCTGCATATTCTGGAACAACCCCAGCATGTGGCGGGTCATGTGGGAGAGGTAGTTGCCCTTGGCCAGCTCCTGCTCGATATAGGGCAGCATCATCCGCACCACCTCGTGGCGGCTCGGCACAGCGTTGTTCTGACCAAACACCAGATTATCCACCTGCGCCAGAATGTAGGGGTTCTGATAGGCTTCACGCCCCATCATGACGCCATCGACGTGTTGCAGGTGCTCAAGGGTCTGCTCCATGGAGGTGACACCGCCGTTGAGGGCGATGGTGAGCTCCGGGTAATCCTGCTTGACCCGATAGACGCGAGGGTAATCGAGGGGCGGGATCTCGCGGTTCTCCTTGGGGCTCAGGCCGCTCAGCCACGCCTTGCGGGCATGGACGATGAAGGTATCACAACCAGCATCGCGCACCTGTTCGATAAAAGCCTGCAGAAATTCGTAGGAGTCCTGATCGTCGATGCCGATACGGGTCTTCACCGTCACCGGAATATCGACTACATCGCGCATCGCCTTGACGCAGTCTGCCACCAGCGCCGGTTCACCCATCAGGCAGGCACCAAAACGGCCGTTTTGCACCCGATCGGAGGGGCAGCCGACGTTGATGTTCACCTCGTCATAGCCGCGCTCCTCGGCCAACTTGGCACAGCGCGCCAGATCGGCCGGATTGCTGCCACCCAGCTGCAGGGAAATGGGGTGCTCCTGCTCGCTGTAACCCAGATAATCCCCCTTGCCGTGGATGATGGCGCCAGTGGTCACCATTTCGGTATAGAGCAAGGTCTGGCGGCTCATCAGTCGATGAAAGTAACGGCAATGCCGATCAGTCCAGTCCAGCATGGGGGCAATCGAGAATGTCTGGCGGTGGGCAGGCTTGCCAGATATGGCCTCAGAGCCTGATTTAACGGGGTTTTCACTGATTTGTTTCTGAGTCATTTGCGGGTGTTTCCAGACATTTGTTGATTGATCCTGCCCCATATCTGCCCCACCATTTCATGGGGCAGGTGTACTCCACGAGGTATCTATGGCCGGCTACACAATAGAAAAACGTAAGACCAGCAAAGGCGAGTTACGCTATCGCTGTACCGTCAGGGAACATAAAGGCGAAGAGGTAGTATACCGAGAATCCCGTACCTTTGGCAGACAGTCAGACGCCAAGAGCTGGGGGATGCAGATGGTGACGATGATCGAGCGGGATGGTTTGCCTGGCCTGGTGCAACCCGTCCCCACTATCCGCGAGCTTATCGCCCTCTACCGCGATCACCCAGCCATCAGCCCCACCATAGGCAGAACCAAAGCCTACTGCCTCGATCTGGTAGCCGATTGCGATATCGCTAAGCTCAACGCTGATCAGCTCACCATCAAGGATCTGGTCGACCACTGTCAGGCCAGAAGGGATGCGGGAGCCTCGCCTGCCACCATAGCCCACGATATCAGCTACCTTGGCTCCGTATTTGCTGCCGCCAACCCCGTCTTCAATATCCCGGTCGACAACAAGCTCATCCTTGAAGCTCGTAAGACCCTTAACAACCTGAAACTGGTGGGGAAAGCCCAGAAGCGCACCCGACGTCCGGTGAGCGATGAACTCGATCGGATTATTCTGGGACTGGAAAAACGACAGAGCCGCGGCATGGCCAAGATCCCCTACACCGCTCTTCTCAACTTCGCCATCCTGAGCTGCATGCGGATAAGCGAGGTATGCAAGATCAAGTGGTCTGGCGTGGATGAGAAAAACCGGGCTGTGTTGGTTGAAGACCGCAAAGACCCGAGAAAAAAGATAGGGAACCATATGCTGGTGCCCCTGCTCGGCGAGGCTTGGGAGATCCTCAAACGTCAGCCCAGAGCCGACGATCGCATCTTCCCCTACAACAGCAAGAGCGTCACCGCAGGTTTTCAGCGAGTCAGAACGGAGCTTGGTATTGAAGACTTACGCTGGCACGACCTACGCCGCGAAGGAGCCTGCCGTCTGTTTGAGGCTGGCTTCGTCATTGATGAAGTCGCCCAAGTCACCGGCCATAGAAACATCAACATCCTCTGGCAGATCTACACCGACCTCTACCCAAACCGGGTACACGCCAAGTTTGAACGGCTACAACAGGCCAAGGTGGTGGAAGAGGCCAGATAAAGTGGGAAAAGTGGGATGTAGATTACAGCTAAGGTGTTGCTCTTGTCAGATTAATTCAAGATGATCAACTGCATCAACGATTTGCTGCGAGCCAAGCTAATGCTTGGTGAACCCATAATCTCAATCAAGGAACGATAATGATTCGAGCTCAAGCCCAACAATTACTGCAAGCGGCGTTGGCCAATCCTTCAGCAGAATTCCGTGAAGGCCAATGGGAAGCCATTGATGCGCTGGTGAACCATCGTCAGAAACTGTTAGTGGTGCAGCGCACAGGTTGGGGTAAAAGCTCGGTTTACTTTATCAGCACAAGAATTTTCCGCGATCGTGGCATGGGGCCGACAATAATCGTCTCGCCTTTGTTGGCGTTAATGCGTAACCAGATTGAATCGGCCCAACGTTTAGGCATTGTCGCAGAAACCATGAACTCGACCAATAGTGCCGATTGGCAAGAGGTTACCCGGCGTATTCTTACTAATCAGATCGACTGTTTACTAATTTCCCCTGAGCGATTAGCTAACGATGGTTTTATTGACACCGTGTTGCAGCCTATCGCCGACCGTATTGCATTGATGGTTATTGATGAGGCCCATTGTATCTCCGACTGGGGCCATGACTTTCGCCCGGATTATCGACGTATCGTCAATATACTGCGTCAGTTACCCGCCAATACGCCAGTACTTGGTACCACTGCAACAGCTAATGACCGGGTGGTTGACGATATTCAAATCCAACTGGGCGACATTCAGATCCATCGAGGTCCACTAACCCGTGAAAGCCTCGCGTTGCAAGCTATGATACTGCCAGATCAAGCATCTCGCTTGGCCTGGTTAGCGCAAGTCATCCCCACTTTGCCTGGTACTGGCATTATATATACCTTAACAGTACGGGATGCCGAGCAAGTCGCTAAGTGGTTAGGGTTAAACGGAATCGACGCCAGAGCTTACTACGGTAGCGTTGAGAATGAGGATTTTGAAAACAGTGATACATACCGTCAGCATCTGGAGGGGCTGCTACTCAACAATCAATTAAAAGTATTAGTAGCAACAACAGCCTTAGGTATGGGCTACGACAAGCCAGACTTAAGCTTCGTGATTCACTATCAAGCACCTGGTTCTATCGTCGCTTATTACCAGCAGGTCGGCCGTGCAGGGCGTGGCATCGATCATGCGGTAGGTGTATTGATGTCCGGAGTGGAAGATCAGGACATCCATGAGTTTTTTCGGGCTTCAGCATTTCCGTCAGAGGGCCAAGTTAATGAAATTCTGCAGTTACTGGAGCAGAGTGATGGCTTAACCCTTCGAAGTATTGAAGAGCACACGAACCTGCGTCATAGCCAGATTGAAAAAGTGCTTAAGCTGCTCAGCGTGGAAAACCCGGCACCTGTTATCAAAGACGGTAGCCGGTGGCTCAGAACGCCAGTTCATTACCGAATGGACCATAATCGTATCGCCCATCTTACTAGACAACGTGTCCAAGAATGGCTGGAGGTTCAGGCATACATTACAGATATCGGTTGCAAAATGACGTTTCTGCGTCGAGCTCTAGATGATTTCGATCCAACATCTTGCGGTAAATGCTCATCTTGCCTTGGCCACCCGGAGATCAATGTATATGTTGATCCTATTTTGGCTCATCGTGCGGGTACATTCCTTAAGCACGCAGAAATGGTGATTGAGCCCAAAGCCCAAGTCGCATCTAATGCGTTTCTGGAATACGGATTTCGCGGTAATTTACCTCAACATCTTCGCGCACAAGAGGGGCGTGTTTTGTCTCGCTGGGGGGATGCTGGCTGGGGGCGTTTAGTTGCTGACAACAAGCACGCTGGACGTTTCAACGATGAACTGGTTGATGCCATGGTGGAAATGATCCAGCAGCGTTGGCAGCCTAACCCAGCGCCACTGTGGGTGTGTTGTGTTCCATCCCGTAACCACCCTGAATTGGTGCCGGACTTTGCTCGTCGCTTGGCTGTTCGCTTGGGCTTACCATTCATAGATGCAATCAGCAAGGTGAAAGACAACCAACCACAAAAAGTTCAGCAAAATCGCTTCCATCAATGCCGAAATCTAGATGGTGCATTTGAAGTTTCTCAGCGTTATCCGGGACAACCGGTTCTTCTGGTTGATGATGTTGTAGATTCCGGCTGGACATTAACAGTCATCGCAGCACTATTACAGCAGGCAGGAAGTGGTCCAGTTTATCCCGTAGCCCTTGCCTCTTCATCGGTAAAAGATTCATGAATATTTCAAGCTTATTGTCACCTACAGCACAAGCTACGCTGCTATTGACAAGCTACTTCTCAAAAGCCAGTAGCGAAACCGCCAAGCCACTTACCAATGCGGAATGGGGAAGATTTGCGTTGTGGCTGAAAGAGAAATCTGCCACGCCAGCCGATCTGTTGGTGACGGACCCTAAGACTTTACTAAATGGTTGGCATGATACGCGTATCAGTACCGAGCGAATTATTGAGTTGCTGAATCGTGGGCATAGTCTTGCACTTGCGATGGAAAAGTGGCAACGGGCTGGACTCTGGGTGGTTACCCGTTCCGACCCCGAGTATCCAAAACGCCTAAAAAAGCGACTAAAAACAGACTCACCAGCAGTGTTATTTGGGTGTGGTAACAAAGCTCTGTTGAATGCCGGCGGATTGGCTGTTATTGGCTCACGCAACGCCAGTGTGTCGGACTTGGCTTTTACAGATCAGGTGGGTTTCAAGGCTGCCTCAGAGGGAGTTGCGATTGTCTCCGGTGGAGCTCGCGGTGTCGATGAGACGGCAATGCAAGGGGCCATCAAACAAGGTGGTGCGGTGATCGGGGTGATGGCAGATAGCCTGCTAAAAGCTGCGACCAGCAGCAAGTGGCGAAAAGGCTTGATGGATGGGCATACCGTCTTGATATCACCTTTTTACCCCGAATCGGGCTTCAATGCCGGTAATGCAATGGCCCGCAATAAATACATCTACTGCTTGGCTGATAGTTCTTTAGTTATTCACTCTGGAAAGAAAGGAGGGACAATAAACGGGGCAGAAGAAAACCTGAAAAAAGCTTGGGTACCACTGTGGGTTAAACATACAACGGACAAAGATGCAGCCAATGCAGACCTGGTAGTCAAAGGTGGCCGTTGGTTGGAGGCTGATGCTTACTCATTCACCATTGCCGATTTAATGAGCCATGAAGGCTGTGGTGTGAATCATGCGAAAGAAGAACAGACCGATCTCTTTTCTATGCTTTCTCAGCCAGAATTGTTTACTGAGACCGAACCAGAGACAGCGGTTTATGATGTTGCACGCGATAGTGAGGTTCCCGAGCAGTGGGTAGATATTGACACCACCAAAGAACGACATATTGAAAATGAGGCTGCACTATCAAACTATATCGATTTTTATCAGTTATTCACCACCGAGCTTCAATGGTTAGCAAAGGTACCAGTCTCCGTTGATGAGTTGGCTGAACGCACACAGTTACACAAAGCACAGCTAACTGATTGGTTGAGGCGCGCCGAAGAAGAAGGGGTAGTTAAAAAGCTAAACCGCCCAGTACGCTATCAAGTTTAGCTCACTTAGGTTTAGTCAACAACGCCCATACCTACCTGTAAATATTATGGCCGTTCATTTCATAGTTTTACATGTGATATCATGCAGTTACTAAAATTTCTTCAAAGAGTTGGCTTCGTTATGGTTGGATCACATGGTCGACAACATTCTAAATGAACCCCAAAGAGAAACGTCTGGAGCGGAGACTTTTGCAAAGTACGAGTTCCAGTTTCACTGGGCACTATGCAAAATTCTGCAAAAGCATCATAAGCAGCAAGACTATGCTTTACTTCTTGAGTATCACGAAGACGTAGTTATAGCTGACTCCATGGATGGTCAGAAGGCGCAGTTTGATTTCTATCAAGTGAAAAATAAGACTGGCGCTCGATACACTGTAGATTCCTTAACAAAACGCTCAGCAGCCAAAAAAGGAGAAAAGAACTCCGTCTTAGGGAAGCTTCTTAGCTCATGCGTTGGAACTAAATATACTGACAGGATAACTGAAATAGGCTTGGTCGCTTCCAACGGTTTTAATCTCGATCAGAATAATAATGAGCTTAAACTTGATGTAATAACTATAGGTGACTTATCAGAAGCTTGTAAAAAAGAACTTACAATAAAAATTGAGTCTGAGTTAGGAGAAAGCCAAATCCCTAACAATCTAAAGTTCATCATACCTACAATTAGGTTAGAGAATCAACGAGAGTATGTAATTACTAAATTTTCAGATCTCGTTGACTCACTATTTCCTAATGGTATGTGTAACGCGGTTTCAATTTATAGAGCCATCATTGATGAAATTCATAGGAAAGGATGCGTGAAGTATGATTTCCCTGATTGGGAAAGACTTGTCGATGAGAAGTCTCTGACATCATATAAAGTCAAAGAAGTCATAGCAGTGAACACCACACATCCTTCCACTGAGCGTATGATAAGCGACTTAAGTAGCTTAAAAGATGATATGGGGTGGAACTTTCCTACTTTCAAAAAGTATCGAAGAAGAATAGAAAAGTTATTACTTCAGAGAACAGGGATGCTGACCGCGTTTGATATTAACAGAATGAAACAGCTTGAGGATTGCATCAAATCCATAGATCCTGATCAATACAGCTCATTAAGGGATGGTTTTGCAGCTCAGGTATCAAAGATCAAAGCTGATTTTCCAGTAGACTCTTTTAATGATGACGAAGAGATTACGGCAGAAGTGCTTTACCTTTACCTAAAGGACTAATCATGAACCAAAGCTATAAATTACTAATTAGGAACTTGAGGAAAAGAAAAAATGAAAAGCTTGCAATTCAAACGATTAGTTCTAGTATCAGATTCGAAAAGACTTGCGAATCAGTTCGAATTTCCCAAGAGATTGAATCTAGTTACAGGAAAAGACAATAGTATTGGTAAGTCTACATTAGTAAAAAACATATTCTGGGCGCTAGGCTGTGAGCCAGCGCTGGATGAGGAGTGGAAGTCTAATGATGTAAAAGCACTGCTTTACTTCAACGTTAACGGCGTTGAGCACTATGTGATTCGTTACCAAAATACTATAGTGCTTAATGGAGTAAGGTATACCAGTATTGGGGGGCGCTACTCGGAAGAATTTTCACAGCTAGTTGACTTTAAGCTCAAGCTCCCTAATCGGGATGATGAGACTGAATTACAAGTTCCACCACCTGCTTTTTATTTCCTGCCATTCTATATTGATCAGTTGAAGAGCTGGAGCAAGCCATGGGAGTCATTTGAAAGGCTTGGGCAGTATCGTAATTGGAAGCCTACTGTCGTTAAGTATCACTCTGGTTACATTGGTCCTGAGCATTTCGAGATCGAAGAGAACATTTGCGAACAGAAAATAATTGCAAATGAAGCTAATACGCAAATTCAAAGAATAGACTCTGCAATTGAGGTCTTAGAAGAGGTGTCAGCAGAAACTACGATCGCGATGAGTGAAGAGCAATTCGATATTGTTCAGCAAGAAATTCAAGAGGAACTAAGCCAGTTTGTAGCGGATCAGGTGAGGTTGTTTGAAACTCAAACAGATATTAAAACTGAGTTGTATGACCTGGAAAAACAATTAGAGCTAGCAGTTAACTCAGCTAATGAACTAGAAGCAGATTATGCTTTTGCTGTGGAGTCTATTCCCGGGGATGTACTTGAATGCCCATTGTGTGGCACTCACCACGATAACTCACTAGCTAGTAGGGCTGTCTTGCTTGCGGATAAAAGTGCGGTATTGGATCAGGTGTATCTAATTCAAGATGAGATTGCGAAAAGGAAAAGTCAGCTTCATGTGGTTAACTCCGACCTAATAATGGCAAGAGAAGAAGTCACAAGAATCAACAAAAAATACATTGTTTCAGATGATGGGAATGAGGTTGAATCTTCAGCGTTCTCAAGTGTATTAAGTAATATTGCTAAAAAAAATGTAAACAATAATGTGATTCGTTCTAAAGAAACGCAGAAACTTATCTTAATGAATGCAGAACAAAACCAAAAAAGGTTTAAATCAGACCAGCGAAAGTTATTACCTACGGCTACTAGAAAAGAGCTGGGAGAACTTTTCATGGGAAACCTGATAGAAAACATCAAGGTTCTTGGTGCTGAGGGGCTGAATTTAAGCAAGGTTAAACACCCAACAGATTATAACAAGCTGATGGGGGGAGGTGCAGCAGAGGGAACTCGAGGTTTGCTTGCATACCAACTAGCGATCCTAAGACAGAGTGAATTTGCTCAGAACTGTGCAACATCTCCTTTTGTAGTCGATACTCCTAACCAGCAAGAACAAGCCGTTCACAGGTATGAAAAAGTAGTTAAAGTGATTATGGAGAATGTACCTAAAAATTCTCAAATCATTATGTGTGGTATGGAGAATCCTGCATTAGATGTGTTTGCATCTGAAGCTCATGTGATCGAGTTAGATGGTCATCGGTTATTACGAGAAGATAACTATAACGCGTATTCTATGGAGATCTCTTTACTTTTAAATATTTAGGTATCACCTGACACCGGCCTCAAGCCGGTGTCTTGCTTACGCTATTTTAAGAACCACTTCCTTCGATATCGATATCAATTTCAGGCCAAGCACGAAGCCTTGCAAAAGGCTGTGTCTAACTACCTCGATGAGCGAGGCTTGAAGGAGGGCAGCCATTGGCGAAATCCTCACGAGCACGGCCGTACCTTGTTCGAGGTGGGCTTTGCCTGGGCGATCTGCAAAGTGCTGGGCGGCTGACTTGGCACAGGCTTGATGAGCTGCGTAATCCTGTGGGCTTGCTCACACCTTTCAGATCGATATAACACGGCGCTGCCGCTATGTTGCCGGCATGCTATGTGATCCGTCGGCAGCAACCTGCTAGGAACTGACCGTAACTGCAGTCCTCCTGCTGGGTTGACTAACTACTTCAATATAACGATTTAGCGAGCCTAGCCAGCGCAGCCTTGTGACCACAACAGGCAGCCACTCACAGAGTATCTAGTTAACTTGAGACAATTCAGACGCCGTTGAGATGTGATTATTTAGTTGCTCTAATACATGTCCGACGTCATAGCTATTCAACACTATTTGATAGTGACCATGTTCTTGGTGGTGAAAAATATCTCTAAGCATTGCGCTAATCTGTGGCTCAATTTCCTTGGTCGGTAATGTTGTTCTTATGCAGAATTGGCTCTGATCTGCGACGATGTTGAATTCAGGCCATCCATCAGCCAGGAGGCAAGTCAGTTTGATATAAGGACTGGAGGCAGTACCAACTGCAGTCACATAGGTTATATGTAAATTGTTAAGAGTTTGCGATTTTGCCCTAAGTCTATGATAGAGGCAGAATGTGAGCAGCTCGGCATGTTCACCATTAAGTTGTCTACGTTTTAGTATGTAAACCTTCTCGCTAGATTCAAAGCGAATAGCTTTAGCTTCACAAAACGCCATGACCTCCGGTGTACCGACGATCAATCGTCGCCAACTTTCACACTCGGACACACTGGAGATGACACGCTCCAGTTGATTGGATAAGTCAATGGCGGGGTCCATTTGGTCCCATAGTTTTTTCAGCAGATCGCGCTTTCCCACCATGCGTAGGAATCGCTTCCAGCTGACTTCATCATCTGAGCGATCCACTAAAAAGGATTTATTTCTTCCCCTTTGCAATAAGCAATCACCAAGACTCAAAAGAGCTCTCTGCCAATAATGCGACCCCAATTCTTTTAAGCCCATATTCGAGAAGGTGACACGAGCCCAGCTCCAGTAGTGTTCAAAAGCATGCTGGAGCTCTCGGTGCTGCTCAGCAGCCCAGTCACTGGGAGCTGCTATTTTGAACTTGTTTGTCACCATTGAGAACTCTAAAAGGAAGTCAATTTGTCCGGCGAAGTACCCATGCGATTCTGCTACTTGGATCAGAGGCTTCCACCCTTCATGGGCCAGCATCAACGCGCACTTGATACGCTCCTCGCCGATTTGAACTCTACTGAAGCCCTCTACGGAGTTGTCCGGATTTGCTAGATGCTCCCGAATGTGGTCCGCATGCATCAACAGTACATTCACACTTTCAACGCTACGCCGGAAGTCATCTATCCGGTTATAAGTGGTGTTCACGGATAGGTTCTTGATGACCCTCATCCAGTGATCGAATGCCTCTGGCTCTGGCTTGCCCTCATGTTTATGGAGATAGCCCACATAGGCCGCGAACTGCACCGCCTCACTGTAGCTGAGTGAAATGTTGTTAGGATTAA
Source organism: Aeromonas sp. 61P (assembly GCF_051919545.1). Taxonomy (NCBI): domain Bacteria; kingdom Pseudomonadati; phylum Pseudomonadota; class Gammaproteobacteria; order Aeromonadales; family Aeromonadaceae; genus Aeromonas; species Aeromonas sp. 61P. The sequence goes on along the minus strand of NZ_JBQBEL010000001.1, from coordinate 1,457,223 downwards.
GAATTTTTCCCAAGATGGCTGACTCATTGAAGGACTGACCGTTTAGCAATCCCGTGCATAATCTGCCTCCTTCGGCGTGTAACGCATTCAGCAAATAAATGAGCGACGTAGAGAAATGTTCATCCAGCCAATCCTGGCGATAGTAGTCATGGAATGAGAGTGATTGATGCACATTGCGTAACCGCTCGGTATCGTTGTTGAATGCTTCTCTCCCTGAGTCTCGCGTCACCAAAGCCACAGCCCGAAACAAGCGTAGGAAAGTCTGATCAAATAGATTGCTGACTTTGTCTCTGAATTGCCAGAACAAGTCCCCCCATTGTGTGTCCAGTTGGATGGCTACGTATTCATGGACGGGGAATGATTGGTCACTGATATTAAACCTGCGATTTACGAGCTGGGTTTTCAGCAACTGCTCATAACGAGCCTTGAAGTTTTCGAAAGCAGTGAGAGGCTTTCCCCGGGCATTCATCTTGATGTAAAGGTCATCCGATAGGCCGAAGTCATGCAGGCCCAAGAGTTGAAAGGTGACTGCTGGACGAACTTCGTCTATCAGTCTGGCGAATAAGCTCGAATGCGTTGCAAAACGCTTATGGATGGCATTCATCATGCCTAGGACAGACTGGATAGTTGGATCGCGCAGCCAGCTTCGGAAAAACCAAGGTTGATCGCACAATGTGACAGCAAGCGAATCTACTTCGTCCACTACTTCGGTTGGACGATACGCCACCAACTGGTCAAAAAAATCATTGCTACTGGGGCGCACTCCGTAGCAGAAACGGGATTTGCCGTCTGCCACGAATAGTGCTGTGAACACTTCCCAAGCGTCATCGTGCCATGCGAGATACCAGTGAAGTAGAAACAGAGTGGTTAAACGCTGCTGTCCGTCCAAAGGAAGGAAGTGTGTCTTTCCATGGCATGCTTCAACACTGCCATAGATGAAGTCTAAATTCAGCGGCAGACTGGCGTCATGCGCAGGTTTGAGCAAGGCATCTTCCAGTGCGGCAAGGAAGGAATCACGAACCTCTTGCTCATCAGGTCGGCCTTGGGCGTAGTCACGCTGGATAATCGGAATCTGGATGTGTGTGTGCCGCTGCAGCAGTTGAATGTAGCTGATTTGTTGACCTAAGTTCATTGCATTCCTCTCCTGCTACCGCAGAAAAAGCGGGTGAGTGTATCCAACATGACTGTTTCGTATGCTTCTCTGTCCTGTTCGGTCCAAAACAGAGTGTTGCCCACCTGTGGGCTGTAGCACTTAAGGAAGATGTTGCGGGTGCACAGCGGCACGAAGATGCCGGCCTGATCCAGCGACAGCAGTCGTTGACGCTTTAACGCAAATACGGCATTGCCATAGCTGCGGTTGGTATGCTCGTCAAGCAGAGTCAGGTTGCCCAAGCCATGCTCTTCCTCCCACTCCTTAGCTTCGGCAAAAAACTCCAGCACTCTGTCATACAGATCGTCAAACACTTCCGGAGTCTTAGAGAGAGCTTGGTCAGCTAAGTAGGTATCAATCTCTTCGCATAAAACATTGGCTGTGCCTTGCGCAGCGAGAAATCTAAGGCAGTGTTCCAGCCAGGTCTTTTGCGTATCAGGACGGCCAGGCCTGTCGTCGCTAACGGAACGAATGTGCTCGATATCCCAGCACTGGGTCTTGAAACTGTCGAACTGGAAACGCAGGTTGGAGCGCTCGTCTTGCAATAAGGTGGCGAGGTTGAACAGCAGAAGCCATGCACGGATGCGTACGTGGCTAACCTTACGTCCATAGCTGAGTCCATCCATATGTGTTAGCAGTCGTTCCCGTACAACCGCCTCGAGCACAGGAACAGACAGCTCATATCCTGTCACGCGTTTGAAGATCTCGCGACGCAAAGTCAGCTCGAAACCGCTCTTGGTTGTGCCTTGCGCCAGTTGGCGAATGCTGTTGATACCGACGCTTTGATGAACCAGATAACCCACCATATGGAAGAGCATGCGGTCCTCAAACCATTCTTCTAACTGCAGAAAGCTGGACTTAATGCGTCCCCACTCGTCCGTAACGCTGGCACCTGATGCCTTGAGCCGCCCATTGACGTGATGGAAAACGGCATAGGCGTCGTGTTGCCATGCCTGCGGTAAACCGTCTTGTTGCGCTACCAGTTCAAACAATAGGCCGATGCGGTTCTGGGCGGGAGCAGGCTTGTTGCTTATGAAGTACCAAAAAGCATCGTTTTGGAGAGCTTTTTCCAGCACATCCCATTCGTAGGCGATGCGTAACTGAGCGCTTGTGGGATCTGCCCCGGCGCCGGTGCTTCGGCGCAGAAACAGCGCGCGGATCAGTTCGTCTGATGTTAGCGGTATTTTACCTACATTCAGCCGGGTGAAGGCCTCGACTGGATGGTCCCCTTCGGCCAACTCGAACCAGATAAGCTTGACCTGGTTTAGTATCACAGCCTTGATCGCTTCCACCTCGCTTTCGTGCTGGGCGAACCAGCTCTCTATTGTCTGCATGGCCAGATAGAGATGAAAATAGTCAGCGTTAGTATCCGCTAGTGCCGGCGATGGTTCGTCTAGAAAGTCCGCCAGCTTGGGGCGAGTTTCATAATCCAGCTGGTAGACTGGTTGGCGGAAGCGCTCTGCCAATCGTTCGTTGAAATGACGGAGGATCAACAACAGTGTAGTCAGGCGTTGCTGGCCATCGACTACCTCCCAGTCCCCTTGTGGCCGAGCCTTGATTACTAAGGGCTGTAGGCAGTAGAACTCCTGAGGCTGAGGATTAGGTCGTTGGGTGAACTCGCGGAAGTCATCCAACAGTTGGGTTATCTGGAGTGAGGTCCAGCGGTATCCTCTCTGGTAGGCAGGGATGAAGAAGCGTTGCGGCCGTTCATCTACATGGAAGGTGCGTAGCTCATGAACGGTTTTCAATTGAATTTGTTGTGTCGCCATACCAGACGGGACCTCTAGGTCATTAGTTCTTGGCTAGTGTTTTGCTATCTACTAGCTCGATTTTTTATGGTCACATAAGAGCATCCCCATGGTGCTGGAATTTGTAGATACTAGCTAGGGGGAATACTTAACTTGCGACTTTCCTCAACGGAGTGTACCCGTCGCATAGCAGCCCTCGAACAGCTGACACGCGAACGTCTGGATTGGCCGATCTCGCACCTGTGGCCTAACACCAGGAACGACTGCTGTACTTTGCTACCCTAAGGTCAGTTGATGACAGCACCAATGAGCGCTGTGGTCGGTAGTTGCCGATCATCATGAGCGGTGGCGTGCTCACCCACGAACAGCACAGCGATCTACCACATTACAGGCAGGTCCCACATCATTGGTGGAACGACTTTTCCAAGGTCCTTGCACCATGTTGCAGCGCTTGATTGTTCGTTATTGATGGGTCCCACATCAGATAAGCTATTGGAAAGGAATTGGATAGGTCTTTGGAGCGGGAGTAATCATCTTGGGACCTGCAATATCTCTCAGAACGCCCCAAAAGGGCAGATACAGAGCGTAGGTTTTTGCAGCCTCATGTTTAACATCTGTGGTGTCATAACCAAGATCAGGAGGATGTATGACACAACAGAACATTTCCCGCATGGCGGAGGCATGGCGAATAATCAGTCGCAAACAGACGACTCAAGCAGATCGGGATAACGCCACCCGTATGGCACTACAGCAGTGCGGGGAGTTCCTCATCGCCATCCATGACATGGCGGAGATTGAGCAGAGGCGCTACGAGTTTTTAGCGAATCGACTCTGCGACCATTTTTGGCAACACAATCGAGCACACAGAACCAGGCAGACCCCCGGTTATCCGGGCCATTTCGGTTGCAGGGCACGAGTTCGTCAATTCAAGCTGGAATGCCACTGGTACTACAACCAATTCATTGAACAGCCAAAAGGATCGGGGAAGCACAAGGTTCTTAGCCATTACCTGCCGCGCAATGGTCAGTTTTCGTATTACAAAGCGACATTTACACCTGCACATGACTGGGAAAAACCAGTCATTTTGGCCACAGAGGAAGGCTTTGCCCTGATACGCCAACTCAATGATCAGTTGATGCAGTTGCGTCGGCTTTCTCGCAGCAGCCAACGTCTACTAGGAACACTGATCCAGCACCTCGATGAGATGGGCGTTCTGTCATGACTCGGCTCTTAGCGCAAACGAATTACAAAAACGGCCGCTGTTCCTGAAGGTAGTTTCCCGTACAGCCTCAGGGAGGGATTAATGAGCTATCGGCTACGATGGTATCGGAATGCACCCTGGGGCTATCTATATGAAAAATAATATAAAGCTAGTCAACTGGCGGCCCCTAACACTGAGTTAGGCGGACGAGCGCGTTTTTGTAAAACCCTGCAACTGAACTTTGTTCTGAAAAGACAAAGTTACATAAAAATCAATAACTTATTGATCAACCTGACCGCGTGATGCATAGTTTTCCATACCATTTGGAGGGCGTTTTATGAACAGCATCGTAATTTTGGTCACTCTATTCCTTTTCCTTCTAGGCGTTGCGGTAGCTGCTGCATATCTCTACAGAGAGAAACTTAAAATTTCACAGGTGAAAGATGCGGATCGAAAAAACCAGTAGAACATCCAAATCAAAGCTCCTATGTAGCTCACTGTGGGCTGCTACAACACCCTAGGTCATTAATGTTGCAACCCAGCTTAGGCGTTCTATCCAGCAACAGTAAAAATGTTCGCTATGTACATATATTTAATAATTTCAATCAGATAGATGCATTTCGTTGCTTTTTATAGGATTCATGCCACCCTATGACAAGCTCCACACGAGACATAACAATGATGAAAAAACTAACCACCATAATCGTTGCAACCGGGCTGGGGTTGGCCTCTGGTTGTGCCATGACACCAAATAGCTACCGGTACAAGACAGAGCACAGTCGCGCCTACAATATTGCCGAGGCTGGTGGTTTGATTACTGGAATTAAGGATGCTGCTGTACCAAGTGATCAGTTGGAACGCATGACAGATACCAAAACCTTTGGTGCAGCTTATGTGATGTCCGGCTATATCGCTCCCAGTGTGGGAGGCCTATCAAACTGGCAAGGTGGGGTAGTCAACATGGCTAATTGGGCGTTTGGCCCCAAGCAGCATGGTGCCCGGAATAGCTTGATAGCTTGGATGCCTGTAATTAAGGCGGCATCGTCAGCCGATGCTCAGACCAAATTGATTTCTCATGTGAAACTTTCTATCGAGTCATCGTTAACCGATCTGGGTGTTCAATTCGACCTGCTGTACGAAAAAGATGGCAACCTGACATATCATTTTTACAGCAACGAATGGGATTGTCCGACTTGGACCAACGGTAAAAGCAAGGTCTCGGACATGTGCTCTATTAAGGTACGAATCGTAGAGCCGAATCAAGACAAGGCACCAGCCTTTATTACTGGAGCTCAAGGGGATGCTTATGCATTCACTTCCGGCCATGACACGGATTTTAATTTTATTAATGTTACGAATGGAGCGGCTAGCCACGCACCAGAACAAGCCGTATACAGCAAGATCAGTGAGAAGCTACCAGTTTGGGCCTTCCTGTACCTAGCTCCTCAACAAGTCAAAATAAATAATAGCGACAAGATCGTATTTCCCTACCTGCTTGAACAAGGGAAACCAGAGCTCTTTGTCTACCCATTCTGATAAAACATCGCACCACTGGCCGCCTCCGTGCGGCTTTTTGTTCGTTTTCAAATGCTGTAGTACTCAATAAATATGCTCTCTCTTTAGGCAGCAGCCATGACGGCTCAGATAATTTCATACGTGAAACTTTTTAGCTCTGATGGCGAATGTTGCCGACTCTACTAATGAACATTACCCTATGCCTTCACTCATTAATGATTTAATCATAGCCTTCTTAAGGTTGCATTTTATGAAATCGCGATAATATGGATGTGAAATATTAAGGGAGGTCACCGTGAAAGATTTAATTAATATATTTTTGATGACTGTTGTCGTCCTTGGCTGGGCAATGCTTGAGGTCACTGGCTGTGGTTATGCCGTTTTAGCCATCCCAGTTGTTTACTGGCTCAAACCCGTGCTGGATCTGCTCCACAAGAACTACTGGGTGGGCCTTGCCTTCTGGGGGCTGATGGCCTTGTTTGCCTGGCAGGGAGCTCTTATTGGAGGGATGTTCTATGGCTTGCTCGCTGCACCAAAGAACGAGGCTACGGGCAATGTAGCCAGAAAAAAAAGCCCGATCCGGCTTGTTTCCAATGGCTATGACATACAGACCGGGGAGTACGTTGGCTCACCTTTTTGGTAATGCGTCGGTCAGTTGAAGGAGAGCAGCCTGACTGGATTTCCCCTTAGGACTGTCTCTTATATATCGGTCCCCGGGCATCGCTCGGGGATTTTTTTAACTATTGTGCCGTCCGTGATTTCACCTAGAGCTACAAGCTAAGTCGACGCAAAAAATTTCACATGTGAAATTTCTGACAAATTAGCGAATCAAAAAATAATACGGTAATAGCCAAGAGATGGGGGAATAGTCTATATCAAGCAAGCTCATGTCATAACCGATTGTTTTTATAGGAAAAATTATTTTTTCGCTTTACCCGAAAAAGGCACTTCCAGCGACGAAGTTTTCTACATACAACATTCAGAATGCTCCTGCCAACACATGAAAAACCAGGAGGATGTATGGCTGAAACACAAAATAGAACATTGCTAACGATGGCTGAGGTCACTGAACTGACTTCCCTTTCACAGTCGACAGTACGGCGCCTTGTAAAATCAGGAATCTTGCCTGCCCCCATCAGATTAGGCCCCACCGGACGTTCAATTAGATTCAAGCTGTCAGACATTCAGCGGTATCTAAATAACATTTGAGGGAGGTGCTTATGGAATTTCGATTACTGCCGGATGCACTGGAAGTCCAAGAGTCGGAACGCTGGGTAAAAATCGGAGGACACATCAAGGTCCTCGCTCGAACCCGCTCTTCGGATCAAAAACGTAGCTACGGCGTTTTACTTGAGTGGAAAAACCTGGACGGTGTTCACTTGCAAGACATCGTCTTAATTAGGCATCTTCAGGGTGATAATAGCAGGTTGGTTCGGGAGATGTTGATCGATTCTGGCTATCAACTGGAGCCAAGCCCTCAAGCCTGGCAACGCCTTCAACGTTACCTGCTCAATGAGCTACAGCGTGCAGAACCAGCAACCTGTGTGGAACGAACCGGTTGGCATGCAGAGGGCTTTGTCAGTCCTGGCTGGATTGCCCCCAGGGGTAATGCAAAAGTACATCTTCTGCGCAAGGGACTGGATGTGGAGCTGAGGTCATCTGGCACGCTGGAACAGTGGCAGGAAGAGATTGGCAAAGTCTGTATTGGTAATCCACTGCTGATTTTTTGCTGTGGAGTCGCTCTGAGTGCGCCTCTGCTCAGTAGCTCAGGCGTCGAAAACGTGATCTTCCATCTCTATGGCGACTCGGGCTCTGGTAAATCCACAGCAATGAAGGTAGCGACTTCGGTCTTAGGCGATGAGTCACTCATGCGAACCTGGTTGAGCACAGCCAATGGCCTGGCTGCAGCCGCGGCACTACACCACGACGTCCCGCTTTTTCTGGATGAATTATCTCAGGCCAAACCTGAAGATGCGGATGTAGCTGTCTACTCAATTTGTAATGGTAGACCCAAGCTGAGATCCAACGAAACGGGGCAGTTAGCCATAGGCGAATCTTGGCGAACCATTGCCCTGTCAAACGGGGAGGTAACGCTGGCTGAACACTTGGCACAACTAGGTAAAGAACCATTGGCAGGACAGCTGAGCCGAGTGATTGAAATCCCGATAACAGGTCAGTATGGCATGTTTGATACACTCCACGGCTTCAAACGGGGAGATCTGCTGTCAGACGAGTTAAAGCGACGCTGTAAAAACTACTACGGTACCTTGTTCCCGGCATGGGTAGACCGATTGGTCAGCTATGAAGAGGCGGAGCTAGCAAGAAAAGTTACAGGTCTACTCAATTATCACAGCGAACTGATGAAAGAGGACGCGGAGGTCACCCTAGACTATTCCGTCAGCCCCCAAGTAATGCGTGTAATCAGGCATTTTGCCATAGTCCAAGTTGCGCTGATCATGGCCAACCATTTCAACCTGTTGCCCTGGCTCGAGCATCATTCAGTGAATGCTATTAACCATTGCTTCAGCCTATGGCTAAAGAACCGCGGTCATGGTCTGGACACTGAGGATTATCGGCTGTTCTGTATGCTGAAAGCAGCCATACAGGGCTGGGGTCCGTATATAAGACCCCTGGAAGGTCGGCTGAAGTCGAGCGTTGGTTACAGCCGAACGTATCAGGGAGAGCCGCAATGGCTAGTCAAAACTGATGTGTTGAAACAGGCATTGAATTTACGTCCACAATATCGCTCACAGATGCTGCGACTAGTCAAAAGAGATTGGCTGCAATTCAATGAGGAAGAGCGACTGACTCTCAAAGTGGTACAAGAAAAAAAGTCGGCCCGGTTTTTTGCAATCTGGCCTGAGCGAATCAAAAAAGCTCTGGCCGAGCTGGAGGTGGATTAATGGATTTCCCGGTTTTCCCAGTTCCACCGGCTCTGTTGTGAGGTGACAGCATGCAAACCGTTTTTATGCTCTTGGCGCAATACGAGAAACCTGTCGTGCCGCTTAAAGACATCTGTAGTGACTATTTTGGTCTGTCATATCAAACAGCCAGACAGCGTGCAAATGCCGGGATGTTACCCATCCCGACGTTCAGAACCAGCCAAAAGAGTGACTATCTGGTGCACCTGACTGACCTGGCCAGCTATATAGATCAGCAGAGAGAGAAAGAAGTGCGCAGGCTAACTGCGATCACGAAGATGGAGGCTCGAAGATAATCTTCTGGAAGGGCAAGCCCGCGAATCGCGGGCTTTTTTCATTTTTTGTCTTTGTCAGTGGTCTGGGTCAGGTGGTAGGCGCTCCTGCTAGCACAGCAAACAGCTCAAGGAAGGCATATAGGCAGAACCGTATGACGATGCTCCTACCCATGTTCCCTCTTATTCGCTCTTAAGATCTGGAGTGGGTATAATCAAATGGTCACCGAAATCAACATAACCTGTTGATGATGCTGACTTTTGTATTTAACGAACAAAGTTGTTGGGACATATTCTCAGAGTAGACAAGAAGAGCTGAAAGGCTTGAGAAAACCCCTGAGTAAAGCCGTTTTGGCAACCACCTGCCCCATATCTGCCCCATGGAAAATGAAGGCCACGCCAGATAAGGGCTAGAGAGAAAATCTCACCAATCCAGCATGGGGGCGATGGAAAAACGCTGCGCCTGCATAAAAATCATCCGGGTTGGCTAAAGAAAGGGGCGGATTTTATCACAACGTGAAGCAGCCCCAGAAAATGAATTTTGTCGCCGCGCCATGCGAGGCCCTGTGATAGTATCCGGCTAATAGAAAGGGTATCTGCGCGATCATGAATCAAGACCAACTTTTACAACGAGCCGAACGACTCTGTATACAGCGAGGGATCCGCTTCACCCCGACCCGACGTCAGGTATTTCGCCTGCTGGCGGCACACGGCAACGCCATCAGCGCCTATGATTTGTTGGCCCAGCTGCAACAAACCGAAGCCAATGCCAAGCCGCCAACCGTCTATCGGGCACTCGATTTTTTGCTCGAACAGGGCTTTGCTCACAAGGTGGAATCTCTCAACGCGTTTATCTTCTGCTGCCACTTCGATCACGCTCACCCGATGCAGTTGCTGATCTGCGACGAGTGCGGGGATGTGGTCGAGCTTCACGATACGGCGATCGATAGCGCGTTTTCCGAGCAGGCCCACTTGCATGGTTTTACTATTACCAATAAGACGATAGAGGCACATGGCCAATGTGCCCGTTGTACGCCCACTGTAGGAAGTCATCATGAAGGCTGATTTTGTAAATCCGTTCCTGCTATCCCTGCTCAATGTGCTCTCGACCATGGCACAGCTGGAACTCAAACCGGGCAAACCGAAACGCAAGATGGATGAGCTGGCGCGCGGCGACGTCTCCGGCCTGATTGGCATGGTCGGCCCGCAGACCCGTGGCTCCCTCTCAATCAGCTTCGAGAAGGGGCTGGCGCTGGAGATCATGCGCCGCATGCTGGGGGAAGCTCCCGCCAACATCAACGAAGAGGTGACCGACATGGTCGGTGAAATCACCAACATGGTGACCGGCGGTGCCAAGCGGATGCTGGGCGAGAAGGGCTACGAGTTTGACATGGCGACCCCCATCATCGTCTCCGGTCCCAACCACACCATTACCCACCGTGCCGATGGCACCAAGATCATGATGCCGTTCGAATCGGATTTCGGTCGCGCCACTATCGAAATCTGCTTCGAGTAACCCTATGTGGAAAGCATTGAAATGGATTTTCATCTGCTGGGCCCTGCTGTTGATCCTGTCGGACATTCAGATCAGCACCTCCCTCTACAAGTACGAAGATAACCGGGTGCTCATCAACTTCCCGCGCTGGGAAGCCAAGCAGCCCTGGGGCACCTTCGAGTGGCATGCCGGACGGGTAGAAACCCACTGGTATGGTCTGGATGGCAAACCCAAGCCGGCAGGCCCGCAAATCTGATCCGGTAACGGATCCGGCAGAAACAGAAGAGGCCAGCAGATGCTGGCCTCTTTGCTATCTCGTTGTTCCAGAATCAAGCCGCTTCGGCAGCCAGCTTACCGCTTGGTCGCATCAAGATGCCGATAATGCAGGCCAACAGAGTCGGCAGCAGCCAGGCAAGTCCCTTGTCGAACAGCGGCAGGAAGGCAAAGCCGTCCATCGCCATACCGGCAGCGCCCAGCCCATCGAGGCAACCAAACAGAAAGGCGACCGTCAGCACACCGCGAAACACCAGCCGTGGCTGGGCAAACCATCCCTTGAGGAAGGTCACCAGCACCAGCGCGATGGCAACCGGATAGATGGCCACCAGCACCGGGATGGAGAGGCCAATCAGCTCGCTCAGCCCCACATTAGCCACCACTGCACAGAGCGCCCCCAGCAGCATCACCCAGTTGCGATAGGCCCAGCCAGTCAGGCCATGGAAGTAGTCGGCACCGGCACAGAGCAGGCCGACCGCACTGGTAAAACAGGCCAGGGTGATGATGGCAGCCAGAATAAACTGACCCGGTTGACCAAACAGACTCAGGACGTAGGCATTAACGATGGCGCCGCCGTTGCTGATATCACTTGCGACCCCACCGGCGCTGTTGCCCAGCTGAAAGAGCGAGACATACACCGCCGACAGCCCAACTGCCGAGATCAAGCCTGCGATGGTCAGATATTTGAACTGGCTGCGATAATCCTCGATCCCCTTCTGGCGCAGCAACCCGATGATCAGGGCTCCAAACATCAGGGAGGCAAGGGTGTCCATGGTGTTGTACCCCTCCAGCATTCCTTTGGTCAGGGCTGCATCTATGTACTCACCGCTGGCATCTGGCATGGTGCCCTGCGGCGTCATAAAGACCCCGACCGCCAGAATAAGCAGCATCGCCATCAGGGCGGGAGTCAGGTACTTGCCGACCGCATCGAGCAGCTTGCCCCGATCGAGCGCCACCAGGATCACCAGCGCAAAGAAGCTCAGGGTGTAGATCAGCAGCCCCTCATGACCGGCATCGCCGAGCCAGGGCTTGAGTCCCATCTCGTAGGCGACCAGACCGGTGCGGGGAATGGCAAAGGCGGGCCCCATGATGATATAGATGGCGATGGCCAGCGCCGTCGCAGCCCCGGCGGGCAGATAGCGGGTCATTCCGGTCCAGCCACTCGCGCCGCCCCCCGAACTCCCCTTGGCCACCGCAATCAGGGTGATCAGCGGCAAGCCCACTGCCGTTAGCAAAAAGCCGCACATGGCGGCCAGCAGATGCTCACCGGCCATAAAACCGGCCAGCGGCGGAAAAATGATATTGCCTGCCCCCAGATAGAAGGCAAACGTCATAAACCCCAATCCGAATACGTCGGACAACTTCAATGATTTCGTCAAACTCAACCTCATCTGCCTTCTCAGCTTGTTATTGATTGCACCCACTGCCTGGCAGATAACCGGTAACAATACCTCTAGCCCCCACACGGCCCGCGGACCGGATGAGGCGCACCACCTTTAGCATAAAGAAGAGGAGTTCGATCTCAATCACCAATTAATATCTTGAAACAATTTACCGCTGCGGAATTAATCGCCGAACAACTCGGTGCTCCATAAACAGGTGTCACACGTGGCGTATGGGAGGCAAGAAGGGGGGAACGGGTTATAGCGGCCAAATTCGGCTGCTCAGATGCTATCTGCATACGGTGACAATTACAGCAGCAAAGCGAGGCGAGAAGCGAGGCTCACAGAAAACAAAAGAGCCTGCACGGGGCAGGCTCTTGGCAATATCAGATCGGGTGTGATCAGGCAGCTTCGGCAGCCATCTCGGTCGGACGCACCATCACGCCAACTACGCAGGCCAGCAGGGTCGGCATCAGCCAGGCGAGGCCCTTGTCGAACAGCGGCAGGAAGGCAAACGCATCCATCTTCATACCGGCAGCACCCAGACCATCCAGGCAACCGAACAGGAAGGCAACCATCAACACGCCACGGAACACCAGACGGGGACGGCCGAAGTAACCCTTCAGGAAGGTGACCAGCACCAGCGCCACGGCAACCGGATAGATGGCAACCAGCACCGGAATGGAGAGGCTGATCAACTGGCTCAGGCCCACGTTGGCCACCACGGCACAGATAACGCCCAGCAACACCACCAGCTTCTTGTAAGCCATGCCGGTCAGATTGTGGAAGAAATCGGAACAGGCAGAGATCAGGCCCACGGCAGTGGTGAAGCAAGCCAGAGTGATGATGGCCGCCAGAATGAACTGACCCGGCTGACCAAACAGGCTCAGTACGTAGGCGTTGACGATGGCGCCACCGTTGCTGACATCGGTCGCCACACCGGCGGCAGTGTTGCCCAGCTGGAACAGGGATACGTACACCACGCTCAGACCAACGGCAGAGATGAGGCCGGCAATGGCCAGATACTTGAACTGGCTCTTGTAATCGTTGATGCCTTTCTGGCGCAGCAGATCGACGATCAGGGCGCCAAACATCAGGGACGCCAGGGTGTCCATGGTGTTGTAGCCTTCCAGGATCCCTTTGACGAAGGGGCTGTTCTGATAGTCACCGGACGCATCAGGCATGGAGCCTTGCGGCGCAACAAATACCCCGATCGCCAGAGTCAGCAGCAGCAGCATCAGTACCGGAGTCAGGTATTTGCCGATGGCGTCCATCAGCTTGCCCTGGTTCATGGAGACCAGAATGGCCACACCAAAGAAGATCACGGTATAGGCAGCAAGACCAACCTGACCCATGTCACCGATGAACGGCTTGAGGCCCATCTCGTATGCAACCAGACCGGTACGGGGCGCGGCAAAGGCCGGGCCTATGATGATATAGATGGCAACAGCTAGCGCAGTCGCGACACCGGCAGGCAGCAGCTTGGTCATGCCAGCCCAGCCGTTACCGGCTTTCGCCACGGCCAGAATGGTCACCAGAGGCAGGCCCACGGCAGTAACCAGGAAGCCAAACATCGCCAGGGAGAGGTGCTCACCAGCCATGTAACCGGCCAACGGCGGGAAAATGATGTTACCGGCGCCCAGATAGAAGGCGAAGGTCATAAACCCTAATCCGAGTACATCGGACAATGTGAGTGATTTCGTCAAGTTCAACCTCGTCTGTCTTGTAAATTATTGCTTGTTATAGTTTTTATCGGTCGCTGACCGGGTGTGTTCAGGGGGTATAAAAAAAGAGCCCCGCATGTTTTTTCATCGCAACCAGTGGTTTTAGCTGGTCTGGAGCGGGCGCTCGATCTGGAACCAGCATAATGGCGTGAAAAAATAGTTCAAGACGAAATTTACATCTTCAAATAGAAGGGGTTGGTCAGTTGGATATATCTGTCGGAATAGGCCCCATCAGCAGAATGGATCACAATTTCACCCCTCTCACACCTGTTTAATCCTCTGCCAAGTAGCAATAAAACACGATTTGCCTCTTTACCCTCTCTGGTGATAACAGCTGTATAACAAATGCCATGCAGATCATAATTCGCCGAAATGCATAAAATTTCATCGGCCATCGCCGTCGGCAGCACCAGCGCCACCTGCCCGTTCGGGCTCAGCAAACGATCGCAGGCCGCCAGTAATGCGGGGCTGTCGAGGGCGCCGGTATGGCGGGCCAACGCCCGCGCCGGATCGCTAAATGACTGGCCTGCCACGAAATAGGGAGGGTTGGAGACGACAAGATCGTAAGGGGCGGCCTGATAATCCTGAATGGCACTCTCTATGACGGTCACCCGATCGGCCCAGGGAGAGGCAGCCGCATTCTCCCGCGCCTGACTGGCCGCATTAATATCCAGCTCGACCGCATCAAGACGGCAGTCAGATCTGCTGCGTTGGGCCAGCATCAGGGCGATCAAGCCGCTGCCGGTGCCGATATCGAGCACTCGACGCGCCTGTTCGACCGGCGCCCAGGCACCGAGCAAAATGCCATCGGTGCCCACCTTCATGGCGCAGCGATCGTGATTGATATGGAACTGTTTGAAGGTAAATCCGCGACTACGTCCCATCTGGCCCCCGTCATCTGCAAAAATGGTGGGCGATTATAGCGGCTAAGACACACTCACCAATAGGAGCCGACGAGATAATCGCCTATAATCTGCCGTTTCCTTAATGACCGAGTATTGCCATGAGCCAGTCCTTTGATGATTTCGACCTGCACCCAGCCCTCAACCGGGCCTTGGCCGAGATGGGATTCACCCGCCCCACCACCATCCAGCAGATGGTGCTGGAGCCAGCCCTGGACGGCCGCGATATTCTGGCATCCGCACCGACCGGTACCGGCAAGACCGCCTCTTTCCTGCTGCCGGCACTCCAGCACCTGCTGGACTTCCCGCGCCGCAAGCCGGGCCCCTGCCGCATGCTGATCCTGACCCCGACCCGCGAGTTGGCGCTGCAGGTGACCGCCCACGCCAAGGCGCTGGCGGCTCACACCAACCTCAGCATCGAGACCATCATCGGTGGCGTCAGCCATGAAGAGCAGTTGCCTGCTCTGACCAAGACCACCGACATCGTGGTCGCCACCCCGGGCCGTCTGCTCGAGTACATCGAGAAAGAGGAGTTCGAGAGCCACGACATCGAAGTGCTGGTGCTGGATGAAGCGGACCGCATGCTCGACATGGGCTTCATCAAGGATGTGAACCGCATTGTGGAAGAGGCGCGCTACCGCAAGCACACCATGCTCTTCTCCGCCACCCTGGAAGGGGCCGGCCTTGAGAAGTTCGCCAACGAGATCCTCAAGGATCCGGTGGAGCTGCACGCCGAGCCGCCCCGCAGCGAGCGTCGCCCCATCACCCAGTGGATCCATCTGGCTGATGACGCCGCCCACAAGCTGGCGCTGCTGACCCATATCCTGAAAGATCCGGAAACCCAGAAGGCGATCATCTTCGTCAAGACTCGCGAGCGTCTGGCGGAGCTCTCCGGCCAGCTGCAGGCGGCAGGTATCTCCTGCGCCTGGATCCGTGGCGAAATGGAGCAGAGCAAGCGTATCGAGTCGATCCGCAAGTTCCACGAAGGGGAAGTACCCTTCCTGATCGCCACCGACGTCGCCGCCCGCGGCATCGACCTGCCGAACGTCAGCCATGTCATCAACTACGACATGCCCTACGGCGCCGATGTCTACGTCCACCGGATCGGCCGTACTGGCCGCGCTGGCAACCGTGGCTGTGCCATCAGCCTGGTGGAAGCCCACGACATGGCGATGGTCGCCAAGATCGAGCGCTACACCGAGGAGCGCCTCAAGCGCCGGGTGATCGACGAGCTGCGCCCGAAACACAAGGAAGCGCGGGTACCGGTGAAGAAGAAAAAGCCGGTCGACAAGAAGAAGTCCGCCAAAAAGAAAAAGAAGAAGTGATCGCCTGGCGATAAAGAGAAGGGCCATCCCGCGGGATGGCCCTTCTGCATTCTGAATCACTCTGACGAGTGGTTATGCCACCACTCTGCGCATCCCCATATGGGGGATATCATCTTCGAGATAGCCTTCCCCTTCCGCCACAAAACCGTGCTGGCCATAGAAGCCTTGCAGATGGGCCTGCGCCCCCAGCCAAATGCTGTGGGTCGGCCAGCGCGCCTCGCACGCCTTGACCGCCTCGCTGATCAGCTGGTGACCGAGACCGCCGCCGCGCGCCTTGGGTGAGGTCACCACCCGACCGATGGCAGAACCGCTCTCGTCGCCGATGCCGGGCGCCATGATCCGCGCATAGGCGGCCAACAGATCGACCTGATAGCCGAGCAGGTGCCAGACCCCTTCGCGGCGATCGAGCCCGTCCAGATCCTGAAAGGGGCAGGTCTGCTCCACCACGAACACCTCGGCCCGCAGCGCCAGCAACTCATACAACTCGTCAGTGGTCAGTTCAGACCAGGGTTTCAGGATCCAGTTCATCGGCAACTCCTTATCAGTTCGGCCTGCCAGCATAATCGCGGCACCAGCGCC
The DNA here is from genome assembly GCF_051919545.1 of Aeromonas sp. 61P. NCBI lineage: Bacteria > Pseudomonadati > Pseudomonadota > Gammaproteobacteria > Aeromonadales > Aeromonadaceae > Aeromonas > Aeromonas sp. 61P. The sequence continues at coordinate 1,440,736 of NZ_JBQBEL010000001.1, read as the reverse complement.
CTGCATTAACCTTTGTTAAGTTCTTTCAGCCGTTTGCGAATGCGGCTCAGGCTAATGGGAGTGATACCGAGATAGGCGGCAATCTGGTGGTCTGGCACTCTGGCATCGAGTGCAGGAAAACTGTCGAGAAAGTGCTGATAGCGCGCCTGCGGGCTGCCTGTCAGCAGCAACTGCTCCTTCTCCTCCTTGATGCGCAGCTGCACCTCCAGCAGGTGCTGGTACCAGCGCGGCCAGCCGGGCAGCTGGCGCAAGTCGGCCAGACTGAACAGCTGCAGATGGCAGGGTTCCAGCGCCTCCACGCTGTAGCGGGCCGGATCGCCACTGAGCAGGTGGTGAAAGTCGAGAAACTCGTCCCCCTCCCAATAGAACTCCTTGATGTACTCGCGGCCATCCTCCAGCACCAGCTTGGCCCGCAGCAACCCCTGCTCCACCCTGACCAGCAGATCCGGGCTGTCGCCGGCGTGCCAGAGACAGCTTTTCGGGCTGAGGGTCAGCGGGCGGGCAAAAGAGAGGAGGCGCGCGGCCTCCTCTCTATCTGCGACCTGCGCCCAATCGAAGGGAGGTCTGTCAGTCAGCATGATCAAGCACGGCGCTGACGCACGGCTTCAAACAGGCAGACGCCGGTCGCCACCGAGACGTTGAGGCTGGATACCGCCCCCGCCATCGGGATGCTCACCAGCTCGTCGCAGTGCTCGCGGGTCAGGCGACGCATGCCCTTGCCCTCGGCACCCATCACCAGCGCCATCGGACCGGTCAGTTTGGCCTGATAGAGGTCGTGATCGGCCTCGCCAGCGGTGCCGACAATCCAGACGCCGCGCTCCTGCAATTCGCGCAGGGTGCGGGCCAGGTTGGTGACCTGAATGAGCGGCACCACTTCGGCCGCGCCACAGGCAACCTTGCGAACGATCGGGGTCAGGCCGGTGGCCTTGTCCCGCGGCACGATGACAGCATTAGCCCCGGCAGCATCGGCGCTGCGCAGGCAGGCGCCGAGGTTGTGCGGATCGGTCACGCCATCCAGCACCAGCAGGAAGGGCTGGCTCTGTTGTGCCGCCAGCTCGTCCAGCAGGCTGGCCAGATCGTGCTCGGCGAGCTTCGGCGCCTCTTTCACTCGGGCCATGATGCCCTGGTGATTGTTGCCTTCCGCTTTGTCATCAAGGGTCTTGCGGTTCACGCTCTGTACGCGCAAGCCGAGGGATTCCAGCTCGGCCAGCAGGGGTTGCAGCCGGTCGTCATCCCGCCCCTTGAGGGCCCACACTTCGATGAAGCGCTCGGGGGTGCGCTCCAGCAGCGCGGTGACAGCGTGAATGCCGTAGATCAGTTCAGTGCTCATGTTCAAGATCCGTAGGTCGGGTCGCATAAATGCGCCCCGAAGAAAAATGGCCGTACCGGCAGCCTGACCACCATGATGCAGGTCTCGTCACCGGTCGCTAAATGATGACGCATCATACCAGAGAGACCGGCATCAAGGGAGGAGGAAGCTGCTCGGCCAAGCTCCGAAACTATGACAGGCCTGTTGATCCGGCTGCGCCATCATCCTTTATGGTGCACCTGACCCGGCCCGGTAGTGACTACAAGTGGGCTCGCTGCGCGGCGCTCAAAACGGTAGCTGTCCCAATTTCAGCCCTTGGAGATCAGCCCTTTCGTTGTGGATGTTCGACTTCAACACGGCTCAGGATGACTAATTTATTGATCTTGCCCAGAAAACTATCATCTCCCGCTTCCCTCTCCAGCATCGCTCGCTAACATAGCCGTTTGGCAACAGCCTCGTCGGAGTCACCCATGGGTCATGGCCTACGCCATATCACAGGTTAACAACAGCAGGCTGGAGGCTGAAATTCAGGGGCGGTAGCCTTGCCTGATGACGTGAATAAGCGAGAGTCGCCCATTACAACCCACCCCAAATAGTGACAGTCCCATTTTCAATCAAATAATATGCTTAGCTGAGTTAATTACTCCTGAAAGCAATACAATCAAATGGGTTTGGTCTGCGTTGAAGAAAAAAACACACTAAAAATCAACTTGAACATAGATTTGGTGATGGATTTACACGTTCTCATACTATTGAGGATATGGTGAAATATATAATCCAACATGATTCATGCATACCAGTTTTTTAAAAACGGAGCAGAAAAAGTATGATAAGAGCATTACTCTTTGCATTATGCCTGTGCACATAAACTTATGTACAACTAAAAACAAAAATTGAACAAACAAATTAGCCTTACAATAAAAGCCATACCGCAAGACACTTTTTTATTATCTTATACAATGATAATGCGGCATAGTAATGAATAATAATTTAAGCAACACTCACCATTTTACATGTATTTAAAATCATAGGTGACCTAGTGATATACTCTTCTCAAGATGAGATAATAGCTGACAAATATTTTTCTTTTGCTAATGATGTCATAGGTATTTTAGCTTTGACTCTCGCAGTAACATCACTACAGTTTCAGCATCCTGAACCTTTTGCTATGATTTTTTTCGTTGTCATTATGCTTTGGACATTTTCTAAGGCAAGTGATTATCGCCGCATAGCCAAACGTTATGTTTCACACTACAGAGGAGTTATAGGCAAGCTTATATTATTTTGGAAAATGAACATTTATTTGATTGGGGTTGTTCCATTATTTTACGTGGCTATTGGCGAGTTGAATACAGAAATTATCTATAGTCTTTTTGCTTACAGTGAAAAATAAATTTCCATTTCTATCATCTTAGTGATAATCATCATGAGATAAAACATCCCTCATAGACTAACAAGGGAAGTAGTTACTATCACGGTCTATTATACTGGGATGAGAGCGATAACCATTGACCAATAGCCCCCACTTAAAACAAATTTATAATATGAGGTAAACATGGTATATAATAATTTCAGTGATAGCCAATTCCTAACGGCGTTATCAAACAGACCAGACCTACTAGTATTTAATGAGAATAAGGTTTCCGTATTTGCACTCGAGTTATTTTTTGGATTAGAGGATGTGTTAAATACACTATCATCTGCAGTTACAGGTGGCTCTGATGATGCAAAAACAGATATTCTTTTTACCTATAGAGATCAAGCCTCTATCGTTTTAATTCAAGCTTATGAAGCACAAACTTTTAAGCCCAGCGCAAAGGGTAACAAAGGTGCTGATTTATCATATGCATTGGGTGTTTTACTAACGGCCCCGGAAGCTGATATACCTACAGGTATTAGGCCTCATGTGCTAGATGCAAGGGCTGCATTGAAATCAGGTGAAATTAACATGATACATGTTTGGTATCTGCATAATTTACCTGAAAGCCTACAAATAAAACAACAAATGCAACCAATCATTGAGCCAGCAAAGGCACAATTACTTCCATATCAGACTCACGAGTTCAACATAGATATAAATATAAAGGAAATAGGTTTAGAAACATTAGATTTATTCTATAAATCTTCTAAACAGGCCATTATTATTGATAAGCAACTAACCTTCAACCCACCTAGAGATGGTTTTTTAATATCCAACACAGACTGGGACTCATTCATAACAACAATCCCTGGTGATTGGCTTGCAGAACTATATCGAAACCATAACAACACTGAATTATTCAGTGCTAATGTCCGTGGTTTTTATGGGAGCAAATAAGAAAGATAATGACAAAGTTATAAATGCCGGCATACAAGAATCTGCTGCTAAAACCCCCCTTGATTTCTTTGTTTTCAATAATGGTATTACTGCTTTAGTTCACAGCTTTGAAATTGACCCAAATAACCACCAAAAATTACTTAGCATCAAAGGCATTTCTATTGTTAATGGTGCACAAACAACTGGCTCACTTGGATCATTACCAACAGACGTAGACCTTAGTCAGATAAAGATTGGCGTTAGATTCATTAAGTGTGAACAGAAATCAAAAATTGAGTCAATCACCAGATACAACAACAGCCAAAATAGAGTTATACAATCTGACTTCAGAGCAAATGATTCCATTCAAGAGAGATTAAGAGTGGAATTCAATTCCCTACCATCAGCTGAGTACGATGGAGGCCTTAGAGGTTATGTAACAAAAGATAGAAAATTAAAAATTGATGCACATTCATCAGCTCAGGCACTAATGGCTTGGCATGGAAGTCCATCTGATAGCTATCATAAAAAAATGATGATATGGGACGATAATGATCTTTACTCTTTGGCATTTGACGCATCTATTTCAGCCACTCACATTCTGTTCATTTACACATTGCTTGAAGCCTCAAACCTATTAAAAGATTCTTTACGGCAGAAAGAAAAAATCGGTGATATCCCTCAGCATGAAAAAGAGCTCCTGCTTTTTTAAATGAAAGAGGAAGTTCATTCTTAGTTATTAATGCTATGGGAAAAATAATTGAAACTCTAATGGAGACAAAAATAAAATCCCCGTACGGAATATCTTTTAAAGAGCATTTATCTCGAGAAGCTTGTATTAACCTATGGACGGAATTATTAATGCAACTCTCGTACAATATAAAAACACTACATGCTGGTTTAAAAAACAGATTATCCAATAAAGGAGAGATAATTAAAGTAACTGCCGAGTTCACAACAGCAGTTGGCTCTAACTTTATGGCATTTAAGACCCAATTCGGTGTCAATCCTTATACCAAGTTCGTTGACAAGATTGAAAACAATATTTAAGAGGAAAGTTCGGACTTCCACCTTTCGATATAGAATGGCAATCGCGCAGGGAGTATGCTCCTCGCCATAGGCACGGCGCTTGGCCGCTCTCCGCCGAAGGGCTAAGCCCCTCCCCTTTTCGCTGACCATAAAAAATCCGACCCCCGGTAACAGGGTTCGGATTTTTTCGTTTCTGGGACTATCAGGCGCTGGGGAAGATAACCTGGGGCCATCACATCAGCCCCTTACTACCTCAGCCCGGATCGCCGGACCCAAGCCATAGGCCGAGGGCTTACCCCTTGGCCTTCACCTTATCGCGAGCCTTTTTGCTCGGTCGTCTGTTGCTCGGTTTGGCACGGCCACCCTTGTCGGATTTGCCGTGATCCTTGCCCTCTTTACGTTTTTCGTGGCGCTGGGCGCTCTTGGCCTTCTCTTTCTTGATCTCGGCCTGCTTGCGCGCCATCTCTTTGGCGTTCTTGCCGGTGGCCTTGAGCGGCTCTTCGACCATCACGAAGTCGATCTTGCGATCATCCAGGTTCACGCCCATCACCTTGACGCGCACCTTGTCACCCAGACGGTAGCGGCGGCGGAAGTTCTCGCCGATCAGCTGCATGTGCAGGGGATCAAACTGGTAGTAGTCGTTGGTGAGGGTGCTGACGTGCACCAGACCATCGATGTGGATCTCCGCCAGACGCACGAAGAAGCCAAAGCCGGTGACGCTGGCGATAACGCCGTCGAACTCGTCACCCACGTGATCCAGCATGTACTCGCACTTGAGCCAGTCGGCCACATCGCGGGTCGCATCGTCGGCACGGCGCTCGGTCATGGAGCAGTGCTCGCCCATCGGGTCCACTTCTTCCAGCTGGTAGTGATAACCACCGCTCGGGGTCCACTTGTGGCGCAGGTTGCCCTGTTGCTCCTTGGCAGTCTGGTACTTGATCGCCCGGTGCAGGATCAGGTCGGGATAGCGACGGATTGGCGAGGTGAAGTGGGCGTAGGACTTCAACGCCAGACCGAAGTGACCGATGTTGTCGGCCTGATAGATGGCCTGACGCATGGAGCGCAGCAGCATGGTGGAGAGCAGCTCCGCATCCGGGCGACCTTCAAACTTGGCAGCCAGCTCGGCGAAATCTTTCGGCTCGGGCTCGAGACCGCCCTTGAGCTCCAGACCCAGTTCGGCCAGGAAGTCACGGAAACCGGTCAGACGCTCTTCACCCGGACGGTCGTGCACCCGGAACAGGGCGGCAGCTTCGTTCTTCTCGATGTAGCGGGCGGCAGCCACGTTCGCCTGGATCATGCACTCTTCGATGATCTTGTGGGCGTCGTTGCGCACCAGCGGCACGATGCGGTCGATCTTGCGCTGGGCGTTGAAGATGAAGCGGGTCTCTTCGCTCTCGAACTCCACCGCACCGCGCTGATGACGGGCATGCTTGAGCGCCTTGTAGAGGTTGTTCAGCTCCTCGATATGGCCCACCAGCGGATCATACTGCTGGCGTAGCTTGGGATCGCCATCGAGGATCGCGGCAACCTTGGTGTAGGTTAGACGGGCGTGAGAGTTCATTACCGCTTCGTAGAACTTGTAGCCGGACATGCGGCCAGCGGCGGAGATGGTCATCTCGCACACCATGCAGAGACGGTCAACCTGCGGGTTGAGCGAGCAGAGGCCGTTGGAGAGCACCTCCGGCAGCATGGGCACCACGAACTCGGGGAAGTAGACGGAGTTGCCGCGCTGATACGCTTCGGCATCCAGCGCCGTGCCGGGCTTCACGTAAGCGGAGACGTCAGCAATGGCCACCCACAGGCGCCAGCCGCCACCACGCTTGGCTTCACAGAAGACGGCGTCATCGAAGTCACGGGCATCTTCCCCGTCGATGGTCACCAGCGGCAGAGCGCGCAGGTCGATGCGGCCCTCTTTGGCTTTCTCAGGCACCTGCTCGCCGAGACCGGCAACCTCTTTGGTCACCTCTTCCGGCCAGGTGTGCGGGATACCGTGGGTACGCAGGGCAATTTCGATCTCCATGCCCGGCGCCATATTCTCGCCCAGCACTTCCAGTACGGTGCCGACGGCATTGATGCGGGAGGTGGCGCGCTGATTGATGCGCACAACCACGACCTGGCTCTGGCGAGCCCCTTTGTTTTCCCCTTCCGGGATGATGATGTCCTGGCCGATACGGCTGTCATCCGGCACCACGAAACCAACGCCATTCTCGACGAAGTAACGGCCGACAATGTCTGCCTCACGGGACTTGAGCAGGCGCACCAGACGCGCTTCCTGACGCCCCTTGCGGTCGATCTCGGTCGGCTGTACCAGCACGTAATCGCCATGCATCAGGCGTTGCATCTCTCGGTTGTTCAGATACAGATCCGGACCACCACCTTCCGGACGCAGAAAACCGAAGCCATCCTTGTGGCCGATTACATAACCTTTGACCAGATTCAGGCGATCCGGCAGGGCATAACATTGGTTGCGAGTGAATACCAGTTGTCCATCACGCTCCATGGCGCGCAGACGACGACGCAAGGCTTCCAACGGCTCTTCATCTTTCAGCTTGAGGACCTTGGCCAACTCTTCACGGGACATGGGCTTTTCATGGCCCTTGATGAGTTCCAGGATCAACTCGCGACTGGCGATGGGGTTATCGTATTTTTCGGCCTCGCGTTCGAGGAAAGGATCTTTTTGAGACATAAGCAGGCCTTAGGGTAGGTGGTAACGGTGCCATTATATCGGAGGGGGGGGCGAATGGCATCCATCGGCTGCCTTTTGGCCAATCTCTCTGTCATACTATCTTCAGTTCGCTGGCATGATGAGACACAGAACTCATGAGTAAGGACACATTTGCCCAATCCGCCGCCTATCTCAAACAGGCGGTTCCCTTGATGATCAAGTACCAGATCCCCACGACGCCGGACAATTACCACCTGTGGTACAACTATGTCTCGGCCAGCATGCCCGAGCTCAACCAGGCGATTGATCAGGCAGTCAAAATGCAGGGAACCTGCTCGCTCACCACCTGCGAGCGACTCTATCACCAGTATCTGGCCGCTCAGGACGAAAAGCAGATGGAGGCGATGAAACTGAGCCTCGCCGCCATGGCCAACGAGCTAGGCCACTCCATGCAGGACGCCATCTCCGATACCGGCATGTTTCAGGAGATGCTCGACAAGAGTTTTGACAAGCTCAGCCGCATTGATGACGAGGGCTTCAGTCTGGAAGACACCATGGGGATCCTGCGGGAGCTGGTGCGCGAATCGCGGGATGTGCGCATGTCCACCATGCACTTTCGCAACCAGCTCAGCAATGCGGAGAAAGAGATCAAAGAGCTGCGGGCCGCGCTCAACGAGACACGCAAGCTGGCCAACGAGGATGCCCTCACCAACCTGCTCAACCGCCGCGCCTTCGATCTGGAGCTGGAGGGGTTGATCCGCAGCCAGCACCTCTTCTCGCTGATCCTTGCTGATATCGATCGCTTCAAGAACTTCAACGACGAATATGGGCACCTGCTCGGCGATCAGGTGCTGCGCGCCTTCAGCAAACGGCTGCGCGACGCCTGCAAGGAGGGGGTCACCGCCTATCGGCTGGGTGGGGAGGAGTTCGCCATGCTGGTCCCCCATCGCTCGCTGGCGCTGGCCAGACAGATGGCGGAGAGCATGCGCCGCGCCATCGAGCGGATGTCGATTCTGGATCGCAAATCGGGCCGCCGCATCGATCACATCACAGCCTCGTTTGGCGTGGGTGAGTTCAACGGTCAGGAGAGCGCAGACTGTCTGGTCGAACGTACCGACAAGCTGCTCTACAAGGCCAAGGAGCTGGGGCGCAACCGGGTGATGCCGCTTCCTTCCTGATTTAGTCCCCTGCCCGACCGCAATGCCAATGTAAAAAGCCAGTCAGATCAACTGACTGGCTTTTTGGTCTCTCTTGCTCCGACAGGGGCTGTTCATTCCAGCCCCAGTGAAGATCAGCTCAGTGTTAAGGATTACTCCTGCACCTCGCTGACACCTTCGACTTTCACATCAACACGGCGATCCGGAGCCAGGCAGACGATCAGCTCACGCTTGGACTTGCTGACGCAGCTGTCGCCGGTAACCGGTGAGGATTTACCACGCCCTTCCACATTGATCTTGGCGGCCGGGATCCCTTTACCAACCAGATAGTTGGCAACGGTCTGGGCACGCTGTTCGGAAAGCTTCTGGTTGTAGGCATCGGAACCGATACGGTCGGTGTGCCCAATTACGGTTGCCACGCCATCTTTGGGTCGCGCCTCTTCAATCTGGCTATAGAGGCTATCCAGTGCCTGACTGGCCTCTGGCTTGAGGGTCGCCTTGTTGAAGTCAAACAGCACATCGGAGCTCAGGGTAAACTGCTTCTCAACCATCACAGGTGCAGGAGCAGGTTCCGGAGCCGGGGCGGGCGCCACAGGGGCAACCTGACCAAAGCGATAAACCGCTGCCAGTGAGAGCAGGCCGTTATCCATTCTCAGACCGGTATCATCGCGGCTGCCATACGGGGTGGTGTACTGATACTCCAGGCGAGCGGCCCAGTCGAGATTGAACGCATACTCGGCACCCAGTGCACCGACCATGACAAAGCGGCTGTCATCTTTGTAGACATCGCTCTTGGTATCAGCCCAGCCATAACCGCCACCGACACGACCATACAGATCCAGATTATCGGTAACCGGGAAGCCCAGTTTCAGGGTCAGTTGAGCCAGCTGTGCTTTTACTTCATCACTGAAAGCGCCTGCCGCCGTAGTGGCATCGTATTTGTAATTGCCCAGATAATCGTAACCCAGCTCCAGTCCCAGATTCTTGTTGATCTGATAACCGCCAAACACGCCTGCACCCAAGGCATCGTTGGTCTCATTGCCAAGGGTCAGGGCATTGCTTTCATCAATGCCGTAGAAGTTGGACCAACCCAGTTTGGCACCGCCATACCAGGTGTTGTCCTGACCGGCAGCCTGGGCATTGGCCGCCAGCAAGCCGGTAACCAGCAAGGTAATCAAGGATTTTTTCATGTTTGAGCCTCTGCAACTTTATGTAGGAGGAGGTTGATTGATATCACCTCGTCTTATAGGTGCAACCACCCAAAAGCGATCGCAGCATATCAACGTTAGCCTATTTTCAAGTCACTGATATCAATTAACAAAAAACACTCTAACGCAACCACGTTACAAAAACAGCAACAAACGTTTGTTATTTGAACTGGATATGACGCAAAAAGACGCACAGATGAGGGCTGAAAGGGAAAAAAGGCCAGCAACATGCTGGCCCGAAGCGATATCAGTGACGAACAAACTCGTAGTGCTGATCGATAAAGTCAGCAACACGCTGGCTCAGTACCTTGTGCACCGTCCTGGTCGGATGCACCTGATCCCAGAACATATGCTCATCGCAGTTGAGAGTCGCTGCTCGCCCTTTTGCCTGCCCGCTCACCACCGCCTGCGCCAGGATCGGGTTACCGGCAATAGCCACTCTTTCGGAGACACTCAAAGCCGGGGTCGCAGCCACCTCGGCGGCGCTGCCGGAGAACGGCTTCCATGTATAGCCACCACCGTAGCAGGCGTGTTCTGTGTCACTCAGCCCGAACGGCTGAGGATCGCGCATCATCTCGTCAAACTGCTTGTCCACTTCGAACAGCTTCAAGATGCCAAGGGGAGCCAGCTCTCGAGTGAGGTTCTGCAACTTCTGGTTGTGGTAACTGGCCACATGGCGCACCTTCTCCACCACCTTCATGCTGCGGGCTGACGGGGTCTGCCCCAGATCCGGGATGTTGAACAGCAGGATCTGCTGCGCACCGTTGAGCACCAACCGGTTGGATGCCAGCCGGATGGTATCGATCACCCGATCCGCATCCCGCTCGGTGTTCCAGCCATAGGCCAGATAGTCGTTGGCACCGACCCAGATCACCACCAGATCATCGGGGCGGAACTTGTCCTTTTTCAGGAACTGATCGATCTCGTAATCGAGATTGTTGATCACCTGATATTTGGGATCCCAGGACCAGAAACCGAGCCAGCCATTCAGAGCCCCCAGATGGTTATAGGCCACCGCGGTTGCACCGCCTTCCGCCTCGTTGGCCACGACCAGACCGGGGAAACGCTCGTCACCCAACTGCTCCAGCCACACCGGGCCGTTGCTGAAACGCCCGTTGAAGTAAGGTGGGCTGGAGGGGAGATACCCCCGCATCTTCTTGTACATCTTGCCGGTGTCGGAGAGGCTGTCACCAAACATCACAACCCGGGAAAAAGGTTGGCGTCCCTCTGCCGCTTGCGCGGTCAATGCCATTAACCCCAATAAACAAACAAGCCATTTTTTCATATTGTTATGCTCTTCGATTAAGCAGGTGAGACCTGCGGACTTCTCCTCGAGTGGCGACAGGCATGGGAAGAGTCTGCTGCCACTGACTTCTGGTGAAGACGACAGATTACAGTTCCAGATGAAATCACACATGTTCCGCCACCGATGAAATCGCTTGCGCTCACAAAACAGACAATCACACCAGCCTATTTCTTTCACGCTTGTTTCACGCCCCCCCCGGCACAATGCCCCCATACCAACGACAGGAGTATGAAATGAACAAGGCAAGCGCAAGCGTAATCGGACTGTTGACCCTGATGTCTGTCTCCTCTTTTGCCATGGCGGCCTATACCGGCCCGCAGGAGCAGAACAAGGTTTCCGTTGCTCAACTGAAAGATCTGGCCGATGACAGCTGGGCCACCCTGGAAGGGAAACTGGTCAAGCACCTGGGCGGCGAGAACTATCTGTTCCGCGACGCCAGCGGTGAGGTGGAGGTCGAAGTGGATCAGGATGTGTGGCGTGGCACCGAAGTGGGCCCGGATGATCAGATCCGCATCCGTGGTGAAGTGGACCACAGCTGGAACAAAACCGAAGTGGAAGTGAAAACCCTGGAGAAAGTGGGCGCGGCCCCGCAGACCAAGGGCGGCTTTATCGCCAAATAAGGCCACTTCAACGACGAACTGGCCAGACGTTAAAAGGGCGCTTGATATCAAGCGCCCTTTTGCATGGTTAACCCAGCGTCACCGCTTAACCGGCCCGACTGGCAAAGGCTCTCTTGAACCCCTTCTCGGCCTGATTGACCTTGTAGAGGTAACGGCGCGCCTCCTCTTTGGGATGCTGCTCGGTCAACACCTGATAGACCGCCTCGGGGGAGAGCCGGTTGATCCGGCCCGGCGCCGCCTTGCGATCGCTGGAGAAGGTATTGAGCACCCCGCCAGCACCACCGTTATAGGCGGAGATCACCGCATAGCGACGGGAGCGCGGATCCTGAATATCCGCCAGATAGACGGTCTGCAACAGGTGCAGATAGGCGGTACCAACATCGATGTTGTAGGCCGGGTTGAACAGCTCCTCCCGGGTCGGCTGGCCGTTCTTGCCCTTGACCCGAACATAGACGTCACGACCGGCGGTAGCCGGGATCACCTGCATCAGGCCATAAGCGTTGGCATGGCTCACCGCATAGGGGTTGAAGCTGCTCTCGGTCTTGATCACCGCATAGATCAGGCTCTCCGGCACGCCGTATTTGCGCGACGCTTCCCGGATGATCCCCGCATACTTGTAGCCCCGTCGATCTTCATGGTTGGCCACCATGGGAATATCGACGAAGAAGATGGTGCGAATCCCCAAAGTGCGCTTCTTCATCGCCGTGTTGAGCAGGTAATCGGCATAACGCTCGGCGCGCCAGGAGGCGCGGATTGGCTGGCGCTGGTTGTCCAGCACCTGACCGTAGAGGAAAGGCTCGCCACCAGTCAGAATTTCCCGGTCGGAGTAAAGATCCACTTCGGCCGGATCGTCCGGCGTCAGCAGGGTCTCGATGATGGCGCGACGCAGGTGAGCGCGGGGATCGATGCCCGAGACCGTCTCCACCATGATGTGGCCGCTGGAGAAGTCGATGTGGGCCCGGCTCTTGTACTGATCCGTGTATTTTACGTAGTCAAACTTGCCCGCAAACAGCGCCTCCCGCCCCCATATCTCGTTCACGTTATGGGAGAGCGCGCTGATCATGTGTTCAAAACCGCGGATGTCCTTGCCGTTGACCAGATCGTCATCCTCACTCCCGCTGGGCTTGGGGGAGGATGAGCAGGCAGAGAGAAACAGCAGGGTGCACAGCAGCCAAAAAATTCGGCCCATAGGATCCTCAAACCGGGCAGCAGAGCTGCCCATCATTCATTTGCTGCGACTTCAGGAGCGGTCACGCCAGTGTGGCGCCATTTCCGCACCTGTTCACACGTACAACAGCCGGAGAGCTTACTGGGCAGGCGGGGTGTAACCTTCGATCTGCACTTCACCTGCATCAAACAGGTAGCTGACCATCTCTTTTTCCAGCAGTTGGCGATGCTCAAGATTCATCATGTTGAGCTTTTTCTCGTTGATCAGCATCACCTGCTTCTTCTGCCACTCGGCCCAGGCTTCCTTGCTGATGTTGTCAAAAATCCGCTTGCCGAGCTCACCGGGATAGAGTTGGAAATCCAGACCCGGGCCCTCTTTTTTCAGGCGTTGGCAAAATACAGTACGGCTCATGTTGACCTCTATGGTTGTAACTCTGGATAGGCGAGCAGACGGGCCGTGGCGGCCGCCAGCCCCACCTCGGCAGGATGGCGTAAGTTATACCAGAGTCGGTTATCTGCTTCCATGAGCCGCAGCGGCTGCGCCTCATCAATGTCAATCAGCAACGGCTGAATATCGAGATGGAAGTGGCTGAAGGTATGGCGAAAACCGGCCAGTTCACGATAACGGTGATGGCTCAGGCCGAGGGACGCCAGCAGACCATCCACCTCCGCCAGCGAGGCCACCTGCGGGAAGCAGTAGAGCCCGCCCCAGATCCCCTGCGGCTGCCGCTTCTCCAGCAGCAGCTCATCGCCGTGACGGATCAGCAGCATGACGCCGTCACGGGCCGGAATGCTCTTCTTGGGCTTGCTGTTGGGATAAGCGGTAGGCTTGCCTTGCGACAGCCCCTGGCAATCGGCCCGCACCGGACAGCGATCACAGGCAGGCTTGCTGCGGGTGCAGATTGTCGCCCCGATATCCATCATCGCCTGATTGTATTGCGCCACCCCCAGCTTGGGGGTGAGCCGGATGGCGATCTCCCACAGCTCGTTCTCCACCTGTTTTTGACCGGGCCAGCCCGGCAGCGCCAGCCAGCGGGTGAGTACCCGCTTCACGTTGCCATCAAGGATGGCGTGGGGCTGACCCAGAGAGAGCGACAGCACGGCCCCGGCGGTTGAGCGGCCAATCCCCGGCAGCGCCATCACCTCGTCAAAGCGCTCGGGAAAGAGACCATGGTGGTGATCGCGGATCTGCTGAGCCGCCTTGTGCAGGTTGCGGGCCCGGGCGTAGTAGCCAAGCCCGGTCCAGTGGTGCAGCACCTCGTCGACAGGGGCATCGGCCAGCGCCACCACATCGGGGAAGCGCGCCATAAAACGCTGGTAGTAGGGGATGACTGTGGCGACCTGGGTCTGCTGCAGCATGATCTCCGAGACCCAGACCCGGTAAGGGGTCTTCTCCTGCTGCCAGGGCAGGGTTTTGCGGCCATGAAGCTCGTACCACTCCAGAACCCGGCTTGCGAAGGTTGATTGATTCACGTTGTTCTCATGTCGTTGATATAAGGGGAACTCTGCGGTTCCTTCGGCTCATCTGGCCTGAGCGGGCATACAGTCAACCCGCAGCACAGCGCCAGCTGTCTGGTGCGGCAGCGTAAGGCCTCGTCACGCCCAAGTCAAAGCCGCGCTGACTGACGCTGCGGGCAGGTGGTGGCCAGGCAGCAAAGCGGTAACAAAGACGATATACTCGGCCCCACGATTGATGACGGGAGAGACGGTTTGCAGACTTATCTGGTTGGGGGCGCAGTGCGGGATCGCCTGCTGGGATTGCCGCAGGGCGACAGGGATCATCTGGTGGTCGGCGCCACCGTGGAGCAGATGCTGGCGTTGGGTTTTACCCAGGTCGGTCGCGACTTTCCGGTATTTCTTCACCCCAAAACCCAGCAGGAGTATGCCCTCGCCCGTACCGAACGCAAACAGGGTCAGGGCTACATCGGCTTTGTCTGCCACGCCGCCCCCGATGTGACCCTGGAGCAGGATCTGCTGCGCCGGGATCTCACCATCAACGCCATCGCCGAGGATGATCAGGGCCAGCTCCACGATCCCTACGGCGGCATCGAGGATTTGGAAAAACGGCTGCTGCGCCACGTTTCCCCTGCCTTTGCCGAAGATCCGCTGCGTATCCTGCGGGTCGCCCGCTTCGCCGCCCGCTTCCACGCTCAGGGCTTTACCATAGCGCCGGAAACTCTCGCCCTGATGAGCGAGATGACGGCCGCTGGCGAGCTGGCCCACCTCACGCCGGAGCGGGTCTGGAAGGAGCTGGAAAAAGTGCTGCTGGGGCCGACCCCGCAGATCTTTATCGAGGTGCTGCGCCAGTGCGGCGCCCTGAAGGCGCTGTTCCCAGAGATTGATGCGCTGTTTGGCGTCCCCGCCCCGGCCAAGTGGCACCCGGAGATCGACACCGGCATCCACACCCTGATGGTGCTGGAGCAGGCGTGCCGGATCTCCCCGGAATTGACCGTCCGCTTTGCTGCCCTCTGCCACGACCTTGGCAAGGGAGTGACCCCCCAGGAGTTCTGGCCAAGCCATCACGGTCACGGCCAGAAGGGGCTGCCGCTTATTCGCGCACTGTGCGAGCGGTTCCGGGTTCCCAACGAGTGCCGGGATCTGGCGCTGCTGGTGAGCGATCTGCATACCCACATCCATATCGCCTTTGAGCTCAAGCCAGCCACCCTGCTCAAGGTGTTCGACAAGGCCGATGCCTGGCGCCGCCCCGAGCGCTTTGCCCAGCTGCTGGATGCCTGCCGCGCCGACTTCCATGGCCGCACCGGTTTCGAGGAGCGGGTCTACGCCGAGCCGGACTATGTGGCCGAAGCGCTGGCTGCCGCCCAGGCGGTGCCGGTGAAAGAGATAGTGGCGGCCGGTTTCAAAGGGGAAGAGATCAAGGAGCAGCTCGCCAAAAAGCGCACCGATGCCATCAGCCGCATCAAGGATGAGTGGACCTTTATCGAGGAGTAACCTCGGCCCCATAACAGACGGCCGCCCTGATGATGAGCTCCGCAAGGAGAACATCGCCAGGGCGGCCGTTTTGCATCCAGATTGATATGTGAGGGGGCGCCAACCCCTGCTGGTGCCGTTATGCCGGACCAATTCGCTCCATCAGGCTCATATGGGATGAGCCATCGTGGCGCTTGAGGTTCTGACGATACTCGAACTGGCGCTGGCTCTCCTGCTTGAGCCCCAGCATCAGCGAATAGCACATCGCCAACATGATCACCGAGAAGGGCAGCGCGGCTATGATGCTGGCCGCCTGCAAGGCCGCCAGGCCGCCGGAAACCAACAGGATGGCGGCAACCAATCCCTGCCCCAGACCCCATACGGCGCGGTGCAGCACCGGCGGCTCCTGATCACCGATGGAGAGCAGGGTGGTGATGACCAGCGTGCCCGAGTCACTGGAGGTGATGAAGTAGGTGCAGATGAGCAGGGTCAGCACAGCCTTGGCGATCCAGCCGAAGGTATCCCAGTGCAGCAGCTCGACCGTCTTGTAGAGCGCCAGCGTCACATCCTGATTGACCGCTGCCACCACACCGCCACCACCAAACAGCTCCAGATTCATCGCCGTACCGCCAAACACGGTGAGCCAGAACATGCCGAGCAGCGAGGGCACCAGCAGTACGCCGAGCACAAACTCGCGAATGGTGCGCCCCTTGGAGATGCGGGCGATAAACATGCCGACAAACGGCGCCCAGGCAATCCACCAGCCCCAGTAAAACGCCGTCCAGCTCGACTGCCAGGTCGAGGTGCCGTTGGCCTCGGTGTTGGTCCAGAAGCTCAGTTTGACGATGTTCTGCAGGTAATCACCGATATTCTGTACATAGGCGTTGAGGATATAGGTGGTCGGCCCCAGCACCAGAAAGAGCGCGAGCACGAAGACACTCAGCCAGATATTGAGCTCGGAGAGGATCTTCACTCCGCGCCCGACCCCGGAAACCGCCGACAGGGTGGCGATCAGGCTGATGCCACCAATCAGCCAGAGCTGGTTGGACTGCGATACGTCCATACCGAACATCTGGTTGAGGCCGGTATTCATCTGGGAGACACCCAGTCCAAGGGAAGTCGCCACTCCGAAGACGGTGCCGAACACCGCCAGCACATCGGCCGCATGGCCCCAGAAACCGTAAATCCGCTCACCGAGGATGGGGTAAAGCACGGAGCGGATCGCCAGCGGCAACTTGCGACGATAACTGAAAAAGGCCAGCGACAGGCCAACGATCACATAGATGGCCCAAGGGTGCAGGCCCCAATGGAAAAAGGTGAGGCGCATGGCGATCTGGGCCGCTTCCGGGGTCATCCCTTCGGTAATGAACGGATTGCCCTGCAGATGGTTCATCGGCTCGGCGATGCTCCAGAACACCAGACCGATCCCCATGCCAGCGCTAAAGAGCATGGAGAACCAGGCGAAGTAGCCGAACTCCGGTACCTGGTCGTCGTCACCCAGCCGGATGCTGCCAAAACGGCTGAACATCAGGTAGACAGCGAAGAACAGGAACAGGGCGACCACCAGAATGTAGTACCACTTGAACCCGGCAATAATCTGATCCTTGGCACCGACAAACCAGGCGGCCGCGGTATCGGGAACAAATACGCCAAACAGCAAAAACAGGGTGATCACGGTGAGGGCCGTCATGGCCATGGTGGGGTTGAGGCCTTTCAATAGCCCTTTGCTTGCTCGCATCCAGCCTCCTTAGTCGTTGTTGAAAAAGTCTTCGCCCACATGATCACCGGCACCGCCGATGGCGCGATAGACCAGTTTGCCAGCCGCCTGTTCGCGGTGATCTACCAGCGAAACCGAGGGCTGGCCGTTCACGGCGTGACGCTTGCCAAGGAAGATGGCCATGGGGACACCCAGATTGGAGACACCGCTGGTGATCCAGAGCCGGTTGAAGTCGTAAGAGCCGCCGATGAACTCCAGCTGGGCCAGGCCGGTATCGAGGCCGGTCAGATAGAAGTTCATGGCACTTTCGTCAGGAAAGAGGTGCACCAGCACATAGGCGTAGCGTAATTCATTCACCAACTCCTTTAGGTTGAAAGTACCTGTCTCACTGCAAGAGAGGGGTAACTCACCATCATAGTGGTGTACCTTGAGGTTGTTGGGGTCTTCATCATAGGCAGGCTGATAGCGCACGAAAGCCGAGGTATCCGGCAGTTCATAGCGCACTCTGACCACACGTAACTCGGCCACCAGAGACTTGATATCCAGCTCGTCATTCATCATTTCGCTCCTCAAATGTCAGGGTGAATTCCGTGAAATGCCCGTCAACCTAACACAAAATTAGTTAGAGCAGAAATTATTACAGCAAAAACCATATTGACCTTGTGACGAATTAGGCGGAAAATTTTGCCCCTCTCCATAGCCCTCCAATGACGCACACCCCATGGAAAAACATGATGAAGTGCTGGTCGCCCTGCGCCAGATTATTCGTGCCATCGACATGCACTCCAGGCGCTTGATCAAAGAAGCCGGGCTCACCTCCCCGCAACTCTTGCTGCTCAAAGGGATCGATGAGCTGGGACAGATCTCCATGCGCCAGCTGGCCGATCACACCAACATGAGCCAGGCCACCGCCACCACCATCATGGACCGATTGGAGAGCCGCCAACTGGTGCAGCGCGTTCGCAGCAATACCGACAAGCGCAAGGTTCACGCGACACTGACTGACGCAGGTCGCGCCCTGCTGGCCCAGGCCCCGACCCCGCTGCAAGAGCGCTTCATCCAGCGTTTTCAGGCGCTGGAAGCGTGGGAACAGACCCTGCTGCTCTCCTCCCTGCAACGCATCTCATCCATGATGAATGCAGACGAAATTGATGCCGCCCCGGTGCTGAGCGTCAGACCCCTCACCGAAGAGCAGGCATAAAAAAGCCGACCTGGATGGGTCGGCGAAAAGTGCTAAGGGCAACCGGATTTCTCATGAGTTGAGAAAGACCTGCATAGGGCAAGGGATGGTCGATGCCCGAATAACAGGCATCGACCCAAATATCAGCGGGGCAACCGATAGAGCGCTGCTACGTTGCGCGCGGTGAGTTGAATATTGGTGCTGGCGCTCTCCAGCGCCTCCGGCAGAGACATGGCGCGGTTGACCACGGCGAATACCGCGTCCAGCCCGTGATCATGTACCACACCGCAATCGTCGGTCAGGCAACCGGAGATACCGATCACCGGCTTGCCGAACTGCTTGGCGCAACGTGCGACACCGATTGGCGTCTTGCCATGGATGGTCTGGCTGTCGATACGACCTTCGCCGGTGATGACCAGATCCGCATCGGCCACTTCCTCGGCCAGTTTCAGCGCTTCGATGACGATCTGAATGCCTGGCTTGAGTTCGGCACCTAGCAGACCGACCAGCGCGGCCCCCATGCCACCGGCAGCACCCGCCCCCGGAATATCCTTCACCTGCTTGCCAAGGGCCTGCTCAATGCAGTCGGCATAACGGGAAAGGTTGGCATCGAGCTGCGCCACCATCTCGGGGGTCGCCCCCTTTTGCGGGCCAAACACCGCAGAGGCGCCTTTCGGGCCGCAGAGCGGGTTGTTCACATCGCACGCTACCTCGATAACCAGATCGCTCAGACGCGGATCCAGACTGCTCAGATCGATGGTCGCGAGCTCACTGAGACCTGCGCCACCCAGAGCAATAGGCGCACCATCCGCTTTGAGCAGCTTGCCGCCGAGCGCCTGGATCATGCCGGCACCGCCGTCATTGGTGGCGCTGCCGCCGATACCGAGGATCAGATGTTTCACCCCCATCTCCAGCGCAGCCAGGATCAGCTCACCGGTACCGAAGCTGGAGGTGAGCAGCGGATTGCGCTGCTCGGGAGCGACCAGATGGATACCGGAGGCGGCGGCCATCTCGATAACGGCGCGCTGGCCATCACCCAGCAGGCCGACAAAACCCTGTACCTTGTTGCCAAGTGGCGCGGTCACTTCGACCGGCAGAATGCGGCCACCGGTGGCATCGACCAGCGACTGCACCGTGCCCTCGCCGCCATCGGCCATCGGCAATTTGACGTAGGTGGCGCTTGGCAACACCTGTTTGAAACCAGCCTCGATGGCATCAGCCACCGCCATGGCGCTCAGGCTCTCCTTGAATGAATCGGGGGCAATAACAATTTTCATATCAATTCCTTAGGCGAGGCCAAACACGCCAAACATCAGGGTAGAGACAGCTGCAATGGTCAGACCGACTGCAGTTTCGTAAGGGATAAGTTTCAGGCGCTCACCTACCCCCATGTGGACGCTGCCACCGGTGGCATGGAAAAAAGAGCCGTGGGGCATGTGGTCAAATACGGTGGCACCGGCATGGATCATCGCCGCTCCGGCCAGACTGCTGATGCCAAGTTCAATCAGGGTGGAGCTGAATACGTTGGAGGCCACCACGGTACCGGCGGTGGTCGAGGCAGTCGCCAGCGACATCAGGGCACCGGAGATGGGCGCCAGCAGGTAAGAAGGCAGACCGGAGGCGGTCAGGCCGCTGATCAGCACATCTTTCAGGCCGGAGTTGGCGATGATGCCAGCCAGGGTACCGGTACCCAGCAGCATGATGGCGACCGGCGCCATACGAGCGAGGCCGGAGACCGCAAACTGGTTCACCTTGTTGAATTTACCCATCATCAGGGCGCCGACCAGACCACCGAGGGGCAGTGCAATCAGCGGATCCACCACGATACCGGCGACCGGCCGCAGGGCCAGCAGCAGGATGGCGACCAGAGGCGCGCTGATGGCGGCGGCAAAGCCCGGCAACTTGGCACCGGCAAAGCTCACCACCTCGTCGGCAGCAACCTTGCTGCCCTTGTTGTTCAGCCGCTTGGCCAACCAGTAGGCCATCACCAGACCGAACAGACCCGGGATGATGCCCGCCGCCATCACTGAGGTGAGGGGCAGATGGAAGGCATCAGCCGCGGCAATAGCGTTGGGGTTGGGGGACATGACGTTACCCGCCTTGCCTCCGCCGATCATAGCCAGCAGGATGGCCGCCTTGGAGAGGTCGGCACGGCGGGCAATGGCCAGCGCGATGGGGGCGACCGTGATAACGGCCACGTCAACGAACACGCCGACCGCGGTCAGGATCAGGGTTGCCAGCGCCAGTGCCAGCAGGGCGCGGGTTTCACCCAGCTTCTTGACGATAGTCTCGGCGATAGTGGTGGCCGCACCCGATTCGATCAGCACGCCCGCCAGTACACCGGCCGCCAGGATCCGCATCACCGCAGTGGTGATCCCCTGGGCACCGCCGATCATCAGGGCGACGGTCTGGGTCAGATCGGCACCGCCAATCAGGCCACCGGCCAGGGCACCCACGATCATGCCGTAAGCGGGCGGCACCTTCTTCAAAATGAGGATGATGGCGATGGAGAGCGCCGCGATGGCGCCAAGGGCTGTAACCGGGATCATGACGGACACCTTCAATGGGAGTGAGTGGCCGCCATTATGGAGATCTGCAATCAGAATGCTTTGGCTGAATAGCCAAAAATCACATCATATAAATGTATTTTTTTGTCTAAATTCACAATCACAAGTCGAGATTAAGGCCGAGATAGAGCAAAAACTTGTCGTCTAACTTGTTGAAATTCAACCCGGTTATCTGCTCTATCCGCCCCAGCCGATAGCGCAGGGTATTAGGGTGAATGAACAGGGCTTCGGCACAGCGATGCAGATCACAATCCTGCAAGAAATAGTGGCGCAGGGTCTTCTGCAGCGCCCCCTTGCCATCTTCCCGGGCCAGTTTCTGCAGCGGAGTGCGCAGCTGATCCGCCTGCCAGGAGTCCGCCAGACTGCCGAGCAGCACCGGCAAACGGTAATCCTCAAAGAAGTAGACCTGTTTGCGCGGCGCCTGCCGCATGCCACGGCGCAGGGTATCTCGCGCCGTCTGGTAAGAGCGCGCCAGCCCGTCGATCCCGGCGAAGTAATCGCCCACCGCGATATGCACCTTGAAGTGGGGAATGCGGGCCAGCAACTGCTTGATCCGGCTGCGCTCCTGCGCCGATTGCCAGACGCCATAACTCAATTGTGCCGGTTTGAGCACCACTATCTCGTCGAGCCCGTTGATGGCGACCAGATTGTCCCGCTCCGGATTTTCCAGCTGATGAACCAGCTCTCGCAGACGCGCCGGATCGGCCTCCTCCAGCGCCAGCACGGCCACCACCCGAGGCTGGGCCAACTCCAGCCCGAGAAAACGGGCCGCCTGCTGCAATTGATCGACTCGTCCCTCACCACGAATGAGCTGCAACACTAGCTCCTCCTTGTGGCGCTTGTCCCACTGCAACTGCTCGGTAAGCGCCGCCTGCTCCAGGATCAGTTCTGCCGTCATTCGCACCAGCTCGGCGTAAGCACGAACGATGTCCGGATCGCCGGAAATGCCGATCACCCCGATCAGCTCCCCCTGATAGGAGATGGGCAAATTGATGCCGGGCCGCACCCCTTTGAGCTGCAGGGCTGTCGCTTCGCTGATCTCCACCACCCGGTTTTCGGTCAATGCCAGCACGGCCCCTTCGTGGCGCTGATGGATCCGCTCCGGATTGCCGGACGCAATGATGAGGCCGTGTTCGTCCATCACGTTGACCGAGAACGACAGGATCTTCATCGCCCGTGCGACGATCTGGCGGGCAAGGTTATCGTTTAGCTGCATAACATCTCCGGACAAGGAACTGATCTGAGAGCGCCACTATGGGCCGATTCAGGGCACATGGGCGCAAAGATGCCACATCATCAAGACAAGCGAGAGGGGGATCGCTAGAATAGGCCACTTTACCCGATGTGTGCCCCGCCATGGAGCAGGAATTGCGTGCTTGCACCCGCCTGCCCGTGATGGCCCATCCCTCCGATCTGGACTGTGCTATGGATTATGAATTTCGCCGCGACCCGTTTGGTGGCTATCGCGCCCGGTTCTCCATGGGCCATGAAGCCATCGGTCAGTGGCTGATCGACGAGGTTGGCAAGGATGAGGAGAAGCTCGACGAGCTCTTCTCCATCATTGATCAGCTCTCCAACCGCACCCGAGTCGAATACCGGCTCAACGGCGGTGACTACTCCCTGCTGCTGACCCATGAAGAGGCGGAGGTGAAAGCCAACGCCCTCAATATCGAGCTGGGTGAGGATCTTGACGATCTCGCCTACTACGATGATGAACAGCTGGCCATGTGCGGGCTGGAAGATTTTGCCCAGGTGCTCGGCTCCTGGCGCGCCTTTATCCGTAACGAGGATATGGGCTGATTAACCCAATGTCGGATTACTATGTCGGGCAAACGTGCCCTTTTGCCTAACTCAACAGGATTGACTATGTCTATTTACGATTTTGATGACGAACTGCCGGAAGACGAAGAACAGGAATCCACCAAGAAAGCGGCTGCACCTGCCAAGAAGAAAGGCAAGCAGGTGATGAACACTCAGGTCAACCTGAGCCCGCGCGATGCCAGCCGTCTGAACGGCATGCACGTTGAAGCGATCGCCACGCTGGACGACGTCAGCCTGCCGAAGAACGTCATCTTCAAGGCTGGCCTGATCGCCCTGGGCGAACTGGAAGCCAGCAAGCGCGCCGATATCATCGCCCGCGTGATCGCAGAATCAGGCCGCTAAGCGTCCCTGAAGGCAAATAGAAAGCCGGAGCCACTGCTCCGGCTTTTTGTTTTCCGGCCGTGCACTCTCAACGGCAATCGATCCCCTTTCCGGCTCGGGAGACCAGTTGGTCATAGCGACCATCGGCACGGGCGGCAGCCAAGGCATGATTGAAGCGCTCAAGCAGGCTGGCGGCCTCCGGGTACTGCCTTGAAATGATCAGATAAAAAGTGTCGCTCTGGCGAAAGTGGGGCAATGCCTGCAGATGGCAGGGATCGCCAAACAGTTGGCGGCTGGCATCCCGGGTCACCGTCTCGTTCATCGGCAGCAGATCGATCCGTTTGCGATCCAGCAGTTGCAGACACTGTGCCAAGGTCTTGGGGCGCTGCAGATCCAGCCCGAAACGCTTGATTACCCCGTCGGCATGGCTGGTACTCCACCCCAGCGGAATACAGACACGCAACCCTTGCCAGCGGCCAGCCTGAATGGCCTCGCTCCCCCGATAGGTGAACCAGGAGAGGCGATCTATATGAATGGGAGCACTGTAGTGGAAGAGCTTGGCCCGCTCGGCAGTCCAGGCGTAGGGGAAGGTGGCCGCGACCAACCCATTACGGGTCAACTGATAGCCGCGGGGCCAGGGCAGGTAGTCGACCTGGAGCTCTCGATACCCGGCCTCTTGCAGCAGGGTCGTCACCAGCCGGGTGCTCTCGCCGCCGTCAGACAGTGCCTTGCCGGTATAAGGGGTGAACTCACCGGTCACCAGCAGCAAGGGTGCGGCCTGCAGCCAGACACACCAACAACACAACAACCACAGACAGTGCTTCATCAGCTGCTCTCCCTTTACCCTGTTGATGAGTATAGAGAAGGGATCCGACCACCTCCTGCGCGGTTGTCCTGCTGACGCCCACTTGTTAAGGTTGCCGCCTGCCTCGATCAAGGAGATCCAATGCTACCCCTTCCCGACTCATTTATCTGGGGCGCGCTGGCGCTGGCCGTGCTGCTTGCCCTCTTCCGCCAGCGTCTTCCCGCCTTGGCCCTGCTGGGACTCTCCCTGCTGCTGGCACTGTGGCTTGACCGAATGACGCTACCCGCCCTGCTGGTCTCGGTCGCAGGATTACTGCTGGCGTGGCGTACGCCAACCCTCCCCGCCCGCTGGGCGATGGCGGCCAGAGTGGTGCTGATCCTCTGGGCGATTGCGCTGACCCTGCACCTCATCCCCGGCTTCAACAATCTCAAGGTGCTGGATCAGGCGCTGGCAGGCCCCGCCAGCGTGCCGTTCAACATGTATCTGAACCTCGACAAGCCGCTGCTGCTCTTTGGCTTGCTGCTGGCCTGCCCGATGCTGCTGGGCAAGGGGGGCGCAATCCGCTGGCGCCCGCTGGCCCTGTTGCTGCTGCCGCTGGGTGCCCTGCTGGTCATCGCCTGGCAGTTGGGGGCACTGAAACCGGAAGTGGGTCTGCCCCACTGGTGGTGGCTGTTTGCACTCAACAATCTGCTGTTCACCTGTGTGGCGGAAGAGGCGCTGTTTCGCGGCGCGATCCAGCAGGGGCTGACCGAGCGTTACCGCCCCTGGATTGGCATCGTCGTGGCCGCGCTACTGTTCGGAGCCATCCACTTGCCCGGTGGCCCACTGCTGGTGCTGTTTGCGACCCTGGCAGGCTGCTGCTACGGCCTGGCATTCCAGCTCAGCGGGCGACTCTCCGTGGCCATCCTGATCCACTTCGCCTTCAACTTCGCCCATCTGGCGCTCTTCACCTACCCGCTGGCCCACCGCTAACTCCTGAAGGCGCCTGACACGGGCGCCTTCCCTCGCTCTTCCCTCTCTCTTTAAGCGTGCTGCCTCGCTCGCTTTACTCCGCCAAAAAGCTCCAAACAAAACCAATTCATTTACTTGTAACCAAAATGTAAACAAACTGACCTCTGCATTCGCCATAACAGTCACTTTCCATTGCCCTGCAACCAAAAGGATCCTGTGATGCAGAAAACCCTCAGTTATGCCGCCCTGCTGCTGGTCAGCCAGTTCCCGCAACTGGCACTGGCCGATACCGATGTCTACCTCACCAACAACAGTCCTGAACCGCTCCAGATCGACATCCGCCAAAGCGGCAGCGGCCAACTGCAACCCGGCAGTCAGTGGAGCCAGCACCGCACCGAGCTGGGCCCGTGGGAGAGCGCCATGGTACTCAGCTTCAATCGCTATGAGGGGGTAAAAGCGGGCAAGAGCTATCTGTTCGAAACCCGCGTGAGCACAGCGGGTGGCGACGTCTATCGGCTCAACCAGCTGATGGAGGGAACCTGGTGGAACACCACCTTGCAGCACGGTGGCGAAACGCCGACCGGCGCATCCGGCTGGCAAAACGATCGGGTGATCCACCGCGTTGCGGGGCCACAAGAGCTGGCCTTTGCCGCCAAGTTCACCGGCCGCTACGACGATCTGCACTATATGATCACGCCCCCCCCCCAAAAACGGGAGCAACCGGAACCGGCAGAAAATAGGCTCAAGGTGGCCAGCTACAACGTCTGGGCGCTGCCTGTGATCGCCTCCAGCATCGGCGAGCGGTTGACCTTGCTGCCTGATTATCTCAAGGGTTATGACGCCCTGCTGCTGCAAGAGGTATTCGATGGCCGCCGAGGGCTTTTTACAGGCGCTGGCGAAAGAGTACCCCTACCAGACCAAGGTGCTCGACAAGCCCGGGGTCAACATTCATGACGGCGGCGTGGTGATCGTCAGCCGCTATCCCATCGTGCGGGAGGCCCAGCTGGTCTATCCCCAATGCACCGGTACCGACTGCTTCGCCGACAAGGGGGTGATGTACGCCGAGGTGATCAAGGGGGGCAAGGCGTGGCACCTGTTCGCCACCCACACCGCCAGCTTCGACACCGACGAGGCGCGCAAGCTGCGCCAGATCCAGTTCGGTCAGATCCGCTCTCTGGCAGCCAGCCTCAAGATCCCGACCACGGACACCGTCATCTACGGCGGCGACTTCAACGTCAACAAGCGCAAGTTTGCCGATGACTACGCCAACATGCTGGCCAATCTGAACGCCCATGAACCCGCCTATGGCGGCTACACCGAAGCCACCTTCGATCCCAGGATCAACCCCTATGCCGGTGGCCCACTCTCCGGTGGCGCCAACGTCGAGTATCTGGACTATCTGGTAGTAAGCCGGGAATACGGCAGCGCCAGCCACAACCTCAACACGGTCTGGATCCCGCGCAGCAGCGATGGCAGCCTCTGGCCCGCCAGCAACCTCTCAGACCACTTCCCGGTCAAGGGAGAGATCAGCCGATGACTCGCCGTTACGGGATACTGGCACTGGCTATCCTGACCCTTTTGCTGGTGAATCTGGGCTGGCAGGAAGAGCAGTCCCCGATATCGCCAGAACGGTCGACGACGCCCTCTCCGGCCGATATGCAGTTGCCAGCAGAACCGGGGAGCCCGCCTCCCCGCATGCCAAACGCTGAGGGGATGGATGGCAAAAGCAAAGAAGTGCGCAGCAGCTGGCAGGCGATGCCGGATGAACTGATCAACCAGCTTGCCAGCGAGATCAGCGACAGCGAGTTGCCGCTGGCGCAGCGCGTGAGCAATCTGGAAGCAACAGAGGCCGGGTGGCTGAGCGAGGGGGAGAGCCTGATCCGGTTACAGGGGCGCTATGCCCTGGCGCTGGATCAGTTGGCGCAGGAGAGCGAGCAGTTACCGCTGGCCGAGCGGCTGGACACCCTCACCCATTTGCAGGATCGGTGGGCGGCGGATCATCCGGATCTGGCGGTGGATCTGTTCAACCCGGATGCCCGCCTGCAGCAAGCCCGTCAGCTGTGGGGAGATGAGGAGCTGGCCACCCTGGCCCATCACTTCCTGCCCGCAGAGAAAGTCGAAGCCACGCTGGCGTTTGCCGAGGCGCGCCAGCAGCAGCTCGATCAACGCAGCCGCTACCAGCGAGAGCTGGCCGAGCTGGAGCAGCAACTGGCGATCAGCCAACAGCAGATGGATCCTGCGCTGTGGCAACAGCACAAGGAGGAGGTATTGAGCCAGTGGCGTCGTGACTTCTTCGCGCGGGAGCAAGGCAAACCCTGAGGTCAGCGCTTGCCCTTGAACTGCTTGACGCTGCGTTTGGCCTGAGTACGGCGATTGGCCTGCTTGTCACGAGGGGGGCGCTTGCCCTCCCCGCTGGCAGGCTGGTCAGTGACCGGGAATCCCGCCAGATCGCCCAACGGCAGCTCGCGGCCGGTCAGGGTGCGAATGGCTTGCAGCATGTCACTCTCGCCATGACAAACCAGCGAGATGGCCAGCCCCTCGCGGCCAGCCCGGGCGGTACGACCGATGCGGTGTACATAGACGGGGGCACTGGCGGGCAGATCCAGATTGATCACCACCGGCAGCGCCTCCACATGGATGCCACGCGCCATCAGGTCGGTGGCCACCAGCACCCGAATTTTGCCCTCTTTGAAATCGCCGAGCGCCTGCTCGCGCACCGCCTGCTCCTTCTCGCCATGGAGGGCGGCCACCGCAATGCCCGCCTTGGCCAGCTTTCTGGCCACCCCGTCGGCATCATCCCGCGCACTGATAAAGACCAGCACCTGCGGCCACGCCTGCTCCTTGAGCAAGCTGATGAGCGCCGGGACCTTGCTGCTCTTGTTGACCAGATAGAGCCGCTCTTCGATCTCGTTCACCACGCTGTTGAGGGGGTTGGCCTCGATACGGGTGGGCTCGCGCAGCAGGCCGTTGGCCAGCGCCTCCAGCTCGGCAGGCAAGGTGGCGGAGAAGAGCAGGGTTTGGCGATCCGCCGGAATAAAGCCGAGCAGCGCCTTGATGTCGGGTGCAAAGCCCATCTCCAGCAGGCGATCCGCCTCATCCAGCACCAAGAGTTGCAAACCATCCAGCCCCAGCAACTGTTGGGTCAGCAGATCCCGCAACCGCCCCGGCGTGGCGACCAGCAGCTGTGGCCCCTGCGCCAGTTCGGCCTGTTGCCGCTCCTGCGCAACGCCCCCACACAGCGTCACGATACGCAGCCCCAGCGCCTCGGCGCCCTCTTCAAGCGCGGCAGTGACCTGAGTCGCCAGCTCGCGGGTTGGCACAAGCACCAGACCCTGCACCTGACTGGAGGAAGGATCCAGCCGTTGCAGCAGCGGCAAGCCAAACGCCAGCGTCTTGCCGCTGCCGGTCTGGGCCAGCGCCAGCAGATCCTGCACCGCCAGCGCAGCCGGAATGGCCAGCTGCTGGATGCGGGTCGGCGTCTGCAAGGTGGCGGGCAAAGAGGCAAGCAGAGCGGGATGGAGGGCAAGTTCACTAAAGGTCATGGCGCTACGTCAACAAAGAAGTGGGAGGCGAAGTCTAGTGAGCGGGGGCCGAGAAGTAAAACCCTATCCATGATGGCTTGGCCGGGGGCGCTGGCGACGGGCTGACTACACTTTAGCTGACCCATCACCAAGAGAGACACGCCATGACCAGACATATCCCCCTTCTGCTGCTCGTGGTCACCCTGCTCGGCAGCGCGACTCTCGGCCTGTCGCAGACTCCGGAGAACAACGCTGCCCCCGAGCCGTCTAAACCTGTGCGCATCCTCAATGCCCACCTTGGCGAGCTGCCGGGGCTGATCAATGCCGACAAGACAGGCCCCTTTGTCGATCTGGTACACGCCATCGATGACCTCTACCCCGATGTAACCATCAAGATCACCATCTACCCCATCGCCCGTGCCATGGCTGGGGTGATCTCCGGCAAGGCTGACCTGGGGCTGCCCGCCATCCGCAACCTCAAGGATATCGATATGCTGGCTTATCGCTTCAGTACCCGCAGCTTTGGCAAGGTTGCCCATGTGATTTACAGCAATACCGCCTATCCGGTCACCACGGATATGGCCTACGGCATAGTGCCCACCAAACGGGATCTGCTGATCGAGGCCGTTCCCGACTATATGCCCTTTCCGGTGCAGCGCTCGATGAGTATCGAGCAGTCACTGCGCAAGCTCTCACGAGGCCGTATCGACGCCTTTGTCTGGGCACAAGAGGAGGCCGACCTGATGCTCAAGCAGCTGGGGCTGACCAATATCAGGCGAGAATTTTTCGGGGATTTCGAGGATGTCTTCATCATCCAGAAAGGGGCAGCAGGTGATGAGATGGACGAATTTCTCCGCCAAGCCATTGCTCAGCTGGCCGCCACCGGCAAACTGGCCGAGATTTACGAGAAGATCCACCGCCCCTATGTGGAGTGGCAACCCTCCCCAGCCGCCAAGGTTGAACCGGCAACCACCCCGCCCGCTACGCCCTGAACGGACAATTCCCACATAAAAAATCCCGCCGAAGCGGGATTTTTTATGGATTGCAGCCTTACAGCGCGGCCAGCGCCGCAGCGTAGTTCGGCTCGTCGGCCACTTCGGCGACCAGCTCGCTGTGCAGCACCTTGTTGTCACCATCCAGCACCACGATGGCGCGAGCGGTCAGACCGACCAGCGGACCAGAAGAGAAGGCCACGCCGTAATCTTCCATGAAGGCCGCACCGCGCAGGGTGGAGAGGGTCACTACCTTGTCCAGACCTTCGGCGCCGCAGAAGCGGGACTGGGCGAACGGCAGATCGGCGGAGATGCACAGCACGACAGTGTTCTCCAGCGCGCTGGCCTGCTCGTTGAACTTGCGCACAGAGGTCGCGCAGGTCGGGGTATCGACGCTCGGGAAGATGTTCAGGATTTTGCGCTGACCGGCAAAGCTTGCCAGGGTCACGTCGGAGAGATCCTTGGCCACCAGGGAGAAGGGCTTGGCTTGCTCACCGGCGACCGGGAAGTGACCAGCGACGGAAACCGGGTTGCCTTGCAGAGTGACTGAGTTGCTCATGTGTTATGTCCTTTATTGGTGTAGTAAAAATCCGGGTGATCAGTATAGGGGCGGCGAGACCAGACAAACACCCGCGAAGACAAGGGATATAAAGGGGTTGACCTTGGACTTAACACCAAGGTTTAGACTCCTTCTCGGTAATCAGGGATCTCGCAGGGGCGGGATCCATCAAGAGGGACTCATCATGAGCAAATCCTGCTGCAATCATCAGCACGCCGCCCCCATCAAGGCCGTCAGCAAGGCGACCCCCGGCCAGAGTGAGCATCACCACGATAGCCACTGCTGCGACAACACCACGCCCGTCAGTTGCTGTTCAAGCCCGACGCCTCATGAGCACGCATCCCGTGACGGCAATGAATCCCCCGGGGATGAAGAGCCTCCCCGAGGGGGCTGTCACGATAAAGCGTGCTGCAGCGCCCCCTTATCGCCAGCTCACGATCATAAACATGAGCATGAGCATGAGCATGAGCATGAGCACGATATGCCCCCTGCCGACCCGCTGGTTGCGCCTGCGCAAGGCAACAGCCGCCACAGCTGGCAGGTATTGGGGATGGATTGCCCCAGCTGCGCCCGCAAGATCGAGACCGCCGTCAGCCGCGTCAACGGAGTCCAGCAGGCACGCGTGTTGTTTGCCACCGAGAAGCTGGTAGTGGATCTGGCCCCCGGCCTCTCCCCCGATCCCGTCACCGCCGCAGTGCTGGCCGCCGGTTTCCAGCTCAAGGGGGAAAGCGCTGACAAGCAGGCAACTGGCCGCAAGCAAGCTTCACAACAGCCCCTGCAAGGCAATCTATTCGGTAACTTTTTGGGCAAATATTGGCAGCCCCTGTCACTGGCCGGCCTGATGCTGGTCGCCGCCCTGCTGCCGAAAGAGTTCGGTCAGCCGCTCTTTACCCTGGCGACCCTCTGGGGGCTGTGGCCTATCTCCCGCAAGGCGTGGGCGCTGACCAAAAGCGGCTCCCCCTTCGCCATCGAGACCCTGATGACGGTGGCCGCCGTGGGGGCCCTGTTCCTCGGCGAAACCGCCGAAGCGGCCATGGTGCTGCTGCTCTTTATGCTGGGGGAACATCTGGAGGCCTACGCCGCCGGACGCGCCCGTGCCGGAGTGACCGCCCTGATGGCGCTGGTGCCTGACAAGGCGCTGCGCATCCGTACCACTGCCGAGGGCGAGGTGCGGGAAGAGGTCGCTGCCGATGAGCTGCGTCCCGGCGACATTATCGAAATCGCTCCGGGTGCCCGCTTGCCTGCCGATGCTCGTCTGCTCGACGCCCTCGGTGCGTTTGACGAGAGCGCCCTGACCGGTAATCCATTCCGGTGGAACGTCGCCAGGGGGACAAGGTGCCAGCCGGTAGTCTGGCTGCCGATCGGGTGCTGCGCCTTGAGGTGGTGTCCGAACCCGGCAACAACGCCATCGACCGCATTCTGCACCTCATCGAGGAGGCCGAAAGCCAGCGTGCCCCCATCGAGCGCTTTATCGACCGCTTCAGCCGCTGGTACACCCCGGCCATGATGCTGGTTGCCCTGCTGGTGGTGCTGGTACCGCCCCTTGCCTTCGGCCAGAGCTGGGACGAGTGGATCTATCGCGGGCTGGCGCTGCTGCTCATCGGCTGCCCCTGCGCGCTGGTCATCTCCACCCCGGCAGCGGTTACCTCGGCGCTGGCCGCGGCCACTCGTCAGGGGGCACTGATCAAGGGTGGTGCTGCGCTGGAGCGACTGGCCCATATCGACACCGTCGCCTTTGACAAGACCGGCACCCTGACCCTGGGCAAGCCGCAACTGACCGAGCTGGTGAGCCTCAATGGCCAACCGGAGACCGAGTTGCTGGCACTGGCGGCTGCCATCGAGCAGGGCTCCCACCACCCGCTGGCCCGCGCCGTGGTCGCCAACGCGACTGAACAGGGGCTGACGCTGGCGGAGGCTCGCGACTTGCGCGCCCTGCCGGGCATGGGTGTTGAAGGGCGCATCAACGGCGAGCTGTGGCAACTGCTGGCACCGAGCCGGATAGCTACGCTGAGCAAAGATCAACAGGCCCAGATTGCCATGCTGGAGAAGCAGGGCAAGACGGTGGTCGTGCTCTGCCAGAGCAGCAGCGAACAGGCTCTGCCGGTGGCCCTGCTGGCCCTGCGAGATCAGATCCGGCCGGAAGCGGCAGAGGCGCTGCAAGAGCTCAACCGGCTCGGCCTGCAGAGCATCATGCTGACCGGGGACAACCCCCGCGCCGCCGAGGCCATCGCCGGTGAACTGGGGATGGGCTGGCGCGCCGGCCTGTTGCCGGAGGGCAAGGTCGATGAAATCGCCAAGCTCGCCAGCTCGCAGAAAGTCGCGATGATCGGCGATGGCATCAACGATGCCCCCGCCATGAAGCGGGCCAGCATCGGCATCGCCATGGGTGGTGGCACCGATGTGGCGCTGGAGACCGCTGATGCGGCGCTGACTCACAACCAGCTCGGCGGTATCGCCGCGATGATCCGCCTCTCCCGCTCGGCGCTGGCCAATATTCACCAGAATATAGCGCTGGCACTGGGGCTGAAGGCCATCTTCCTGGTCACCAGTCTGCTCGGCATCACCGGCCTGTGGATCGCGGTGCTAGCCGATACCGGCGCCACCGCGCTGGTCACCGCCAACGCCTTACGACTGCTGCGCAAGCGCTAAGCCAGCCAAAAGCCGTCCCCCAACCGGGACGGCTTTTCATTTTCCTCTCATTTTTCTCACGGCTCCCCGTAAAAGAAAAAGCGCGCCTGCCGGTCGGCAGTCGCGCTTTGCTTACTCTCTCGGAGTTATCCCACCCTTGGCAAGGTGGAATTCAACCCGGGGGCGCCGAGCCATCCCCCGGACTCAATGGCTTGCTTACTTGACGCTGCACTCCTGAATGACGGCAGTACCCGCCTTGACGCCAGCCGGGTCAACCTTCACCAGCACACTCCACAGCCCCTGCGGCAGGGTGATGCTGTTATTGGCACTGCCCCCCTTGGAGAAGGCGAACGAATAGCCGGTTTCAGCGTTCACCGCGCCGCCACCGTTGAGCAGGTACTCCTTGTTCC
The DNA here is from genome assembly GCF_051919545.1 of Aeromonas sp. 61P. NCBI lineage: Bacteria > Pseudomonadati > Pseudomonadota > Gammaproteobacteria > Aeromonadales > Aeromonadaceae > Aeromonas > Aeromonas sp. 61P. Next base: position 1,407,579 of record NZ_JBQBEL010000001.1, on the reverse strand, counting down.
AGTCCTCGTTGGCGACCTTGAACTCGGTGCTGCCAGCGTAGTTGAACGCCGCCTGATAGATGGCGAGATCGCCGTCCATCCCCTTGTAGCTCAGCTGGTACTGAGGTTGGGCTCCCCAGCCGGAGAGCTCACCCTTGACGAACAGGTTGTAGCCGAGCGGATTGCCCACCACCGTCTCCAGCACCTTGCAGCTCTGCACCGGCTCGGTGAAGCTGACGCTCAGGGTCGGTTTGTCCTTGTTCATGGCGGTGAAGACAAACTTGTAGCTGCCTGCCTTGGCCAGATCGACACCGATATTGCCGGTTTCTCCCCCCTTGCAAAGGGTCAGCGGAGTGCCGACCACCAGCTTGTCACCGGCGTTACAGCTGCCGTAGTTGACCGGCCCCCAGCTGGCGTCAGCGATCTTGACGCTGGTTGTACCCAGCTTGTCGGTGCTCACCTCGGTAGTGAACTCGTACATAAAGTTGCCGCTGAAGGTCATCTGGTTGGTGTTACCCCACTCATCGAGGAACCCCTTCAGATAAACATCGGTGTTGCCAAACGGTGGCAGGGTACTCAGGTCGGTTTTCTTGCTGACTGGCAGGCCCGCGCCCTGTGCACCAGACTGCGGCTTGACGAACACAGCGGCCGACCAGGCCCCCAGCGTCAGGGTACCGCCACTGACAGCGGCATCGCGGGCAATGCTGTTGTTGGCGTGGTGAGCAGAGCTCAGTTGCAGACCGCTCAGGTCGATGGGCTGATCGTTACCGTCACGGAAGTCGCCGATGCTCTGGCTCTGGTTGCTGGCGTTGATCATCACCACCAGACCGTCGATGGCCGGATCCAGATCCCCCCCGGCACTGACGCCATCATCCACCGTCATGACGATAAGGCCGGGCACCTGATCCGGGCCGGTATTGCGGAAGTCGACCCGCTTGATCACCTCGGCGCCACTGCCCAGACGCAGCAGGCGGGAAGAGTTGCGCAGCTCCGCCAGCTCCTGATAGAAGCTCACCATCTGCGCCATCTCGGCCGAGCCCGGCTTGGCATGCTTGCCGAGCACCTGCTCAATCAGCGGATAGTTGTCGCCATCCTTGTCCTTGCGCGGCAACCCCTTGTCGAAGTTGTTGTCGCCCAGGGTGTAGTCGACCTTGTTGTACCAGTCGCCCGAGTCATAACTGTCCCGCTCCATGGATTTGGAACGCAGCAGCTCGACACCGGCGTGGGTGAAGGGAATGCCCTGACCCAGCATGGCGGTCGCCAGCGATACTCCCTGCATCCGTACCAGATCGGCACTGGCAGGCGCCTTGTAGATCAGGTTGTCGAACAGGGTCTGGTTGTCGTGCTTGTCGACATAGTTCTGCACCTCCACCGGATCCTGGGCATAACCGGCGCTCTGACCGTTGTAGTCGATCTCGGCCCCCTTCTTCGGCATGCCATCCTTGTCGGTCAGCACGAACTCCTTGAGGTTGCCCGCCATACCGAGCCGCACCAGATCGGACTGGTGCAAGGCCGTAGCCAGATCCACCTTGCTCATTTCGTTAGGATCGACGAAAGCACCGTTGCCAAAGCCCTGGGTCTTGCGAATGGTATCGCCACCGTCGAACGGACTGCCGCCGCGCACCGCATCGCGCAAGCGGTCCGAGAAGGAGCCGATACCGGTGCCGCCCAGATGCTTCTGGGTAGCCTGCACGAAGCGCTTATCATCCTGCACTTCGCCGAAGTTCCACCCCTCGCCGTAGAAGTACATCTCGGGATTGACCTTCTTCACCGCGGCCAGCGCCTGAACCATCTGATCTTTCGGATGGTGGCCCATCAGGTCGAAGCGGAAGGCGTCGATCTTGTAGTCGCGCGCCCAGGTGACCAGAGAGTCATCCATCAGCTTGGCAAACATGGCGTGTTCCGGCGCCGTGTTAGAGCAACAGGTGGAGTTCTCCACCGAGCCGGTCTCCGGATTGAGGCGCTGATAGTACCAGGGCACTATCTTGTCGAGCACCGACTTGGGCCCCAGGCCCGCCTCGTTGGTGTGGTTGTAGACCACATCCATCACCACGTTCATGCCGATGTTCTGCTTGATGGCCTTGACCATCTCGCGGAACTCCAGAATACGTTTGGTACCCTCGGCGTTGGTAGCGTAGGAGCCTTCCGGCGTGGTGTAGTGGTAGGGGTCATAACCCCAGTTGAAGGAGTCGACGCCGCGCAGATAGCCGGAGAGCTCCTGCACCTGCGGATTATCCTTGCTGTCGCCCCCTTGCAGGTCGGCCAGCACATCTCCCACGGTCTGACCGCCACCACAGTAGCCGCCAAATCTGGATGTTTTCACATCCGGATTGACCTTACAGAGCTTGCTGAAGTCATCGCCGAGATTGGCCACCTTGGCCGGATCCTCGTTGACGGTGGCGATATCGAACACCGGCAGCAGGTGCAGGTGGCTGACGCCACTTTTTGCCAGCGCTTTCAGATGGTTGACCGGTACAGAGTCAGGCTGGGTCAGGCCGACAAATTTGCCGCGCTTCTCTTCATCGGTGGAGGCATCGTTACCGGTCAGGTCGCGAACATGGGCCTCGTAGATGGTGATGTCGGCGGGGTTCTGCTGGCTGTGAGGCGCCTTGAGGCTGTCCCATCCTTCCGGTTTCAGGGCCGGATCGTCGAGATCCACTACCTGACTGAACTCGGAGTTCATCGCCAGACTCAGGGAGTAGGGATCGGTCACCTCGTAGCGCTCGACCTTGCGGCTCAGCGGGTGGTAGACCTCCATGTCGTAGCGGTAGAACTGGCCGCTCAGCTCGCTGCCCCCTTCGTAACTCCAGCTGCCGCTGGCGCTGTCGAAGGTCATCGCCACTTCACCACTCTTCTGGTGGCTGGCGTTGTAGAGGGCCAACTTGACCGACTTGGCGGTCGGCGCCCAGAGGCGGAAGGTCACCCGGTTTCCCTCTACCACTGCGCCATAGCTGAGCTTGGTCGCCTCGGGAGCATAGAGCGCATCGAGGGCGCCGGCGCTCTGCACCAGGGTGGCTCCTTGCAGGATACCGTCGGCATCGGTGCCGATAGCCACCAGTTCCCCCTTGAGCAGGGGCTTGAGATCTTTCCCGGCTGGCAAGGCAAAAGCGGCGGCATCCTTGAGATGCGGATATTTGGCCTGCTGCTCGGCAGTCAGGCCGGTCGCGGTCAAGCTGATATAGGGGAAATCGAACACCCCATCGGCATTAGCCTTGATGGTGCCCGAGTCGCTGTAATAGAGGCGAACGTGGGGCTTGTCCTTGCCCCCTTGCCAAATCAGGGTATTGCCATCGATAAGATGAGCGCTGGCCCCCGCCACGCCAAAGGCGGCGGTAAAGGCTTCGGCACGGCTGCCAAACAGATCTTTCTTGCCCGCGACGATAGCCACGGTGCGATCCGGGTGCTCACTGAAGATCACCTTCATATCGCTGCCGGTCAGGTTGGCCAGATCGCCGTTGCGAGCGATAAAGTTGATGCACCCTTCCACCTTGTTGAGCGGAACAACCCAGGCCGGACCAAAGCTGTCGGCGGTGGCTGGTGTCTTGCTCTTGTCATCCCAACCGGTATTCAGGCCGCTATCAGCGGTAGCGTTACAGGCGTCGTTGTTCCAAAGGTGCAGGCTGTGACTGTCAAACGGAGCCTTGGCCCCTTTGGCTGCCGACTGGGTATCCACCAGCGCAATGACTACCTCGTTGGGACCTGCTTGCAGCAGCTCCTTGGGGGGATCCATCTTGGGCAAGCGAGCGACAGGTCCATCAGAAGGTTCAGGTGTAGAAGTAGATGTGCCGTTGTCATTACAGCCAGACAAAAGCGCGAGCAGTGAGGCTGTTACCAGCGCCACTTTGGTCTTTTTCATATCCATATTTTTATAATTCCCGCTGTAGTTAGTCTCGATAGTCGAGCACCCGGTCATTGTCAGGCGGTGCCATATTAATCAGCGGCAATCGATTCAAATGTGAGCGAAAGGGCAAAAAAACCATCCAGTTTCAACAAGATAACGTTTTCAGACTGAAACTTCGATCCGGCTCACAGACCTCGCGGCCATTTGGCCTCATATCTGGAAAACGGCAGTCACCGGGTCGGGAAAAGCAATGTCTGATCAAGTGGATAGACAAGGAGTAAGCAATGAAACGGATTGAAGAGCAGGCAAGACGACTCGATCAGGAGTATCAGGCGATCGGGCAGCTGTTCGACCAGTTCTGCCAGCAGGCTGGCGCCCTGGCCGAGCAGTATCACTTCTTCAACTGGCCCGATTATGAAGACTCACCCCCGCTGAGCCGCGCCTTCACCCTGCTGGGGGAACCCCGCGAACTGCGGCTGCGCTGTCAGCCCGGTGAGCGCTCCGCCCTCAATGGCCTGATCCAGGTAGTCTCGGAGGATGGCACTATCGATGCCAGCCTCGGATTTCGCGCTGATGGCCAGTTGCTGCTGGAGTCGGGCAAACTGCTGGACAACCCGCCCGGACTGCTGCTCAAGCTGCTGCTCGGCGCGGTGTGGCAACACAAGCCCCTGGATGAAATCACTGGGCAGCCGCACTGACATCAGGGAGCCAACGGCACTGAAACCAAGGGGGCCAACGGCCCCCGTTATTTATCCTGTTCGCTGGCGATCTCGATGGTCACATGCACCAGCTCTTCATGGATCGCCAGCCGCTCGCGGATCTGTTGCGCCGGTAGCGGATTGAGCATCAGCAGAGAGAGCACGCAGGCATACTGCTGCTGACCTACCCGCCAGACGTGCAGATCGCGGATATCAGTGCCCGGCAGCTCGGCGATGACCTCGCGGATCTCCGCCACCAGCGGGGTATCCATCTCGGCATCCAGCAGCACCCGACCGGAGTCGCGCAGCAGACCCCAGGCCCACACGGCCACCAGTCCGGCCCCCACTATGCCCATCAGCGGATCCAGCCAGTCGGCCCCCCACAACATACCCCCCACCAGCGCCAGAATCGCCAGCACGGAAGTGGCCGCATCCGCCAGCACGTGGATATAGGCGGCGCGCAGGTTGAGATCCTGATGGCCGTGGTGATCGTCATGGTCATGATGATGATCGTGGTCGTGATGCTCATGATGGTGGTCATGCCCATGGTGATGATGGCCGTGATCATCCTTGAGCAGCCAGGCACAGGCGAGGTTTACCAGCAGCCCCACCAGCGCGATAGCGATCGCCTGTTGATAGTGGATTGGGCTGGGATCGAGCAGCCGGAACACCGACTCGAACAGCATCAACCCGGCCACTCCCACCAGCAACAGGGCGCTGGTGAAGCCACCCAGCACCTCGATCTTCCAGGTGCCGAAGCTGAATCTGTGGTCGCGGGCAAAGTGGCGGGCGGCGCGATAGGCCAGCACCGAGAGACCGAGCGCCAGGGCGTGGGAGCTCATGTGCCAGCCATCGGCCAACAGCGCCATGGAGTTGTAGAACCAGCCGCCGCCAATCTCCGCCACCATCATGATGACGGTCAGCAATACGGCCCAGCGGGTCTTCTGTTCGGCCAGCGGATTGCCCTCGTGGATGACGGGTTGATGGCAGTGTGATTGAGCGAGGGATGACATGGATTTCTCCTGAGAGCGACGATGCAATATACTATACCCCAGTATAGTTTTATTGATCGAGAGGATCCGTCATGTCCCACACCATTCACGACAAAAAGAAGCTGCTGGCACGGGTGCGCCGCATCAAGGGACAGGCCGGTGCGCTGGAGAGCGCGCTGGAGCAGGAGAGCGACTGCACCGCCATTTTGCAGCAGATCGCCGCCATCCGCGGCGCCGTCAACGGCCTGATGCTGGAGGTGCTGGAGGGGCATATGCGCGAGCATCTCGGCGCCCCCGATGCCACCCCGGCCGAGCGATTGGAGGATCTGGATCAGGTGGTCAGCGTCCTGCGATCCTATTTGAAGTAAGCAGGATCGCGGCGCCATCCCTTCAGGCTCGACCAGCGTCGGGCTTGAGCCACCGCCAGCTTTGCGCCATGATGTCCAGCCCGGCTGACCGCCGGTTTTACTGGACAGTCAATTTCAAGGATCCCCCATGTTTGAACACGTCGATGCCTATGCTGGCGACCCCATCCTGACGCTAGTCGAGACCTTCCACAAAGACACCCGCGAGCAGAAGGTGAACCTGGGGATCGGCCTCTACTACGACGAGCAGGGCCGCATTCCGCTGCTGCCGTCGGTGCAGCAGGCCGAAGCCCAGCGCGCCGCCGCCCCGGCCCCGCGCCCCTACCAGCCGATGGAAGGCGCCGCCAACTACCGCACCGCAGTGCAACACCTGCTGTTTGGTGCCGACCATGAAGCGGTCAAGGCGGGACGTATCGCCACCATCCAGACCATCGGCGGCTCAGGCGCGCTGAAGATCGGCGCCGATCTGCTCAAGCGCTACTTCCCGACCTCCGAGGTGTGGGTCAGCAATCCGACCTGGGACAACCACAAAGCGATGTTCGAGGGAGCCGGCATCAAGGTGCATGACTACCCCTACTACGATGCGGCCACCGGTGGTGTGCAGTTCGATGCCATGATCGACTGCCTGAGCACCCTGCCGGCCAAGAGCATCGTGCTGCTGCACCCCTGCTGCCACAACCCGACCGGGGTGGATCTCTCCCGCGCCCAGTGGGATCGGGTGATCGCGCTGGTGGTCGAGAAGAACCTGCTCCCCTTTATGGACATCGCCTACCAGGGCTTCGGTGACGGGCTGGAAGAGGATGCCTACGCCATTCGCGCCATGGTGGCTGCAGGCGTCAGCTTCTTCGTCAGCAACTCGTTTTCCAAGAACCTCTCCTTCTACGGCGAGCGCTGCGGCGGCCTGTCGGTCATCTGCAAGGATGCCGAAGAGGCGAGCCGGGTACTGGGTCAGATGAAGGCCACCGTGCGTCGCAACTACTCAAGCCCGCCCACTCACGGTGGCCAGATCACCGCGGCTGTGATGAGCCAACCCGAGCTGCACGCCATGTGGGTCGATGAAGTGACCGAGATGCGCACCCGCATCAAGGCGATGCGCCAGAAGCTCTACGAGGTGTTGAGCGCCAAGGTGCCGGGCCGCGATTTCAGCTACTTCATCAACCAGCGCGGCATGTTCAGCTACACCGGCTTCACGCCGGAGCAGGTTGACAGACTGCGCGAAGAGTTCGCCGTTTATCTGGTGCGCTCCGGCCGCATGTGCGTGGCGGGCCTCAACAGCCGCAACGTCGACTATGTGGCCGACGCCATGGCGGCCGTGCTCAAGGGCTAATCCGCACCAGCCCCGCTTTGGCGGGGCTTTTTGTCTGTTGCGTTCGCAGTCACCTCTTGAGGAGTCTGCTCACCCTCCCCCTGCTGTGAGAGAATGCCAGCAGGTCACGCTGAATCTCCCTGATTCCAAGCCTGTTTATCTTCATCAATTTCAGGAGCCACTATGGATCTGATCGCTCTCTCTCGGCTGGGAGGTCGCCATCTGGTCACCCTGCACCTGTTGCTCGACAACCAGAGCGTCACCCGCACCGCTGAGCGGCTCTGCACCACACCTTCCACCGTCAGCAAAACCCTCAACCAGCTGCGGGATCTGCTGGGGGATCAACTGCTCTACCGCCAGGGCAACCAGCTGCTGCTCACCCCCATGGCCGAGCGACTGGCCCCCACCCTGCATCGACTACTGGGGGAGCTGAACGGCCTCACTCGCCAGAACGCCTTCAACCCGCAGCAGTGGCAGGGCACATTGCGGCTGGGATTGCGCGAGAGCGTGATGACCTGGCCGGTGGGCCCCATTCTGGGTCAGCTGATTAAAGAGGTGCCGGGCATGGTGCCGGAGATCTGGAACAAGGATGAGCAGGGGCTGGAGGCGCTGGCAGCGGGCAAACTCGACTTCGTGATCCTGCCTCATGACCAGAGCCAGCCGTTGCCGCGCCAGCCCGGGCTGGTGTGGGAGACCCTGCGGGAAGAGAAACTGGTCTGCCTGCTGCGCAAAGACCACCCCGCGCTGGCCAAGCCCTGGGATCTCGATGCTTATCTGAGCTGGCGCCATATCGCCATCCGGGATCAGGAGCTGGCCAACCCCTTCTTCGAGCAGAGCCTGGCCCAGCAGCAGATGCGTCGCCAGATTGGCGCCACCCTGCCCGATTTTGCCAGCGCGGCGGCCCTGCTACCCCAGACTGACCTGATCCTCACCGCCATCGGTGGCTGGGCGGCCTGCATGGCCAGTCAGCCGGATCTGGTGATGCGTCCGGCACCGTTCGATTACGGCAAGGTGAGTCACAGTCTGGTCTGGTATGGCCCGGCCGGTGATGGCTCGGCCCGTCACTGGTTCCGCCAGCGGATCCTGCAACTGGGTCGCGAATTGATTGAGCCCTGAGCCGGGCGACAGCGAGAAGAGGTTGATGTTTCGCCGCGGCGAAACATCAACGGCAATGAGGGATCAGGGGCGTTTGGTATAGATGGGGCTGGGGAAGGAGGCGACGTTGCTGCCCAGATCCGTGATGCGGGCTGCCCCCTGCTTTTTCACCTGATCGATGCGCAGCACCTGATGCATAGGGATAAGAGTCTGGCGCACATCGGCAAATTCGCTCTTGAGCTTCTCGTGACTGGGATCGACGATAAGCGCCGTGTGGTTGTCCCAGACAAAGTCGGCAATCTCGATAAAACCGAACAGCTGGCCCTGATTGACTTCGCGCACATAGACTTCGTAGCGCTCGCTGTGGCAAATAAACTGAACCCGATATAACGCCTTGCTTTCACTCATGATTATCTGTCATTGAGGGGTAAGAAGATGGCCATTATTCTAGCCGCCGTTCTCGCCCCCTCCAATAGACAGAAATCACAGTTGCGGCCTTTCCATGCCGCACCTCACGCCATGACGGTCACCGGATGACGCAACCACTCAGCCCATCAAGGCAGGCAGTGAGACCGGCCCCAATCCCGCTGCACGCAAACGGCTGGCCAGCTGTTCCAACTCGGTTTGGTGAGCCTGCGGCCATTGCGCCGCCTCTCCCCGCACTCCGTGATGGCGAAAGCCGTTCAGGCGAATGGGCACAGGCCCCAGCCGCTGCAAGAAGGCGGCAAGATCTGCGTCCAGCTCACCACTCGCATCAAGAAAATCGCTCTTGCCAGGTACATGGAGCAGCCGCAGTTCGGTCAGCTTGCCGTGGCGTGCCAGCAGTTGCAGCGACCCTAGCACCCGCTCGCGACCATAGCCGGTCAGGGTGTGATGCACCGAGTCACGCCACCCCTTGAGATCGAGCATGGCGCCGTCGAGCACCGGCAGCAGCCGCTGCCAGCCGGTTTCGGCCAGCGAACCGTTGCTGTCGAGCAGGCAAGTGAGATGGGTCAGACCCGGCGCGGCCTTGATGGCGGCAAACAGCGCAACCACGAAGGGGAGCTGGGTGGTCGCCTCACCACCGGAGACGGTAATCCCGCTCAGCAAGGGGCCGTAGCAACGCAGCAGGGCCAACACCTCGGCCACCGTCATGGTGGCAGTCTTGGGATTGGCACTGCGCGGGCAGACATCCAGACAGGCGTCGCAATCGGTGCAGAGCGTTGCCTGCCATTGCACCTTGCCCTCGCTCATGGAGAGGGCGCCGCTCGGACAGACCTCGAGGCAGTCGCCACAATCGTCGCACAGCCCTATGGTGTGCGGGTTGTGGCAGCCGGGGCAGCGAAAGTTGCAGCCCTGCAGAAACAGCACCAGCCGGTTGCCCGGCCCGTCGACACAGGAGAACGGCAGCACCCTGCTTACCAGGGCGCTGCGTGTTGGCAAAACATCAGCCATCGGTGCGAACTCAATACTCGCCGATAGTCGATTCGTGGGCGACCACTCGTGGTGCCCGCTGACGAATGGCGGTCACTTCACTCGCCTCGGCACCGAGACAGGTGGTCTGCAAGCGCGACCCCTCCTCTGCGAAGCGGGCCACGTCGCTCTTGCGGATCATGTAGCCGGTCACCCGCACCAGATCGCTGTCGGCCACGTTGGCGGTGAACTCGCGCATACCGATAGCGAGCGCCCCTTTGCAGAGCTGCAACAGCGCCTGCGGGTTCTGGCGGATGGTGGGATCCAGCGTCAGGATCTCGCTGATCCCCGAATGGTAATAGGTGTGGTGCGGCGCCAGCGCCAGCACATGGCTGGTCGGATCCGGCTCATGCCCGTAGGGAATGCGCACCCCGGGGGTAACAGCCACATCGATGCTGAGGCCACCTTGCGAGTGCAGCAGGGCGCGCCCCCCCCAGGCATGGGTTTGCGGCGTCGCAGTGACATATTCCGAGAGCTGGGCCGAGATGCGATAGCCAAGCTGGTTCGCCTCCTCGCCATGGCCATAGCGATCCGGAAGATTCTCTTTATCCATCAGGATATTGACCGCTTCCGCCATGCCGTAGATGCCAAACATGGGGACGAAACGATCCTCATCCAGCAGCCCCTCCTTGACCAGGAAGCTGTCGAAGAAACCGGACTCATCGTGGAGGAATGCGGCCCGCGCTTCGATCAGCTGGGAGGCCAAACGGCAGTAGTGGGGCAGCAGGCAGCCGAGGAAGTCGTCGATCCCCTGACACTGCTCGGCGACCCGCTTGAGGGAGATGCGCACCAGGGTATTGGCGCCACCGGCCTGCGGCAGGGCGTTGTAGCAGCTGACGATACCAAAACCACGCTGGTCGAAGGTATCGCGGTGGATCGGGTAGTTGGCGATGTGCGGCTTGCTGCACTCGGCGATATTCTTCACCGCCTGCAGCAGCAGGCTGTCCGGGGTCTGCTCCGGATCGTGGAAGAAGGTGAGGTTCGGCGCCACCTGCTTGAGCTCGTTGTCGATGCGCAAGATCAGGCGGCAGATACGGTTGTCATCGGGACCGATGTTGACGTGCATGAAGGCGTCCGGCAGCACCCTGTCCAGATAGACCCAGAACCCCTTCAGCTTGCGATAGAGGGTCTCGTCATCCAGTTCGCCGACAAACGGCAGCAGCAGATGGTCGAGCCGACCCAGCCAGACCGGCATGCCGGTGACTGAGGGGACATGGTGATAGAGGATGCGCAGGGCGTTGAGCGCCTCGTCGAAATCCTGCGGCGCCGCCAGCTCCAGCCAGGCAGAGCCCTGAGTCAGGAATTTTTCATAGTCCGGCAGCACATAACGCGGCTTGTAGGGGGCGTGCCCTTCGAACATGTCGCAGATAAATCCCTGCTCCATCGCCTCGGCGACTGCGGCAGGCAGGTCGGGGTAGGGCAACGCATTCTCGGCGGCCAGCGCCAGCGCGTGGCTCTTCTGGGCGGCGGAGAGATGGGGATCGCGCACGATGCGCTGACAGGTTTCGATCAAAGACATGGGACACTCCTCCAGATAGAACCCATATCCTCACCATTTGCAGGTTTTTTTTGAAGTGACATTAACAACAATACGAATGTCTCAAAAAGACATCCGTGAGAGAGGATCACACCCCAAACAGAACGGGGGCCTTGTCTGCCGACAAGACCCCCGTTGTGCGGATCAGGGCTCGATGACGATGGGCGTACCCGGGTCAACGGCGTCCCACACCTCATCCAGCTCGTGGTTGAGCATGGCGATGCAGCCGTTGGTCCAGTTGGAGGGCTGAACCCTGCGGTTGCCAATGCTGTTGCGCTGGCCGTGGATCATGATCATGCCACCCGGACGAACACCCAGCTCATTGGCGCGCTTGATGTCATCCAGGTTCGGATAGTTGATATGGATGGCTTTGTAGTAGCCGGAATTGGTCTTCTTGTAGTCGAGGGTGTAGCGCCCTTCCGGCGTACGCTGATCCCCTTCCTGCTGCTTGTGCCCCTTGGGCGCCGGGCCCAGAGCAATCCAGTAGCGCTTCAGTTCTTTGCCATCCTTCATCAGGGTCAGGCTATAGGTCGACTTCTTGACCACCACCAAATCGGCTTTTTCGGTCAAGGCAAAACTCAATGCGGGCCAAAGCCCCAACAAACACAGTAATACGGCTCTCATTCCATCCCTCGACAAGCCTCTGGTGCGGGCTTTTCTTGTTACCAGATCATCTGAACGATGCCCGCCGAGCGGCGAGCGAGCGCCATGATATTGGATCGCCATCAATACTCAATATGCTCGGCAAAACATATCTTGCCGCAGCCAGGCCATCTTCCTTGAACGCCGTCATTTGGCATTGGTAATTAACAGTTAAAACAACAAGATACAAAAATTATCGCGCTGGCACCCGGGGCAATGATCGGCGAAGATAACACTCCACTCCCCGACAGGATCATGCCATGCGCTCTTCGTGCCGCCTCGCCACCCTGCTGTTCTCGCCACTTCTGCTCTGGCTGCCCGCCAGTGTCGCCGCCGATGCACTCTGGCTGCGCGAGCCCGCCCTCTCCCCCGATGGCAAGCAGCTTGCTTTCACCTGGCAGGGGCGCATTTTTGTCGCCAGTGCCGAGGGTGGCCCCGCTACGGCGCTCACCGGCAGCGACTACCTGAGCCAGCGGCCAATCTGGTCACCGGATGGCAAAAAGCTCGCCTTTGCCGCCAATCTCTACGGCAACGAGGATGTGTTCGTGGTACCCGCCAACGGCGGCGAGATGGTGCGCCTCACTCGCGATTCGCGCACCGATCTGCCGCAAGCCTTCAGCGCCGATGGCAAACGGCTGCTGCTGAGCAGCCAGCGCCTGGGGGCGCCCGATGCCGATCATTTTGTCGCGGAAGGCTACCAATGGGGCGAGCTCTACTGGACCCCGATCACCGGCGGCACCTTGCAGGCCGATCTGCCGCTGCCTGCAACTCTCGCCCGCCCCCACGGGGAGCGGCTCGTCTACCAGATGCCCGCGGCGGATCAACCCTTTCGCAAGCATCAGCACTCGTTCGCGGTGCCCCGTCTCTGGCTGTTTGATGGCAAGCAGCACAAGCAGCTGACCGAAGATCGGGTGGCAGCCACCGATCCGGTCTGGAGCGACAAGGGAGATACCCTCTTTTACCTGAGCGAGCGCAGCGGCGATTTCAACGTCTGGCGCCGGGATCTCGCCAGCGGCAAGGAGCAACAGCTGACCCACTATCAGGGCCATCCGGTGAGGGGGCTCAGCGCCTCTCGCAATGGTGATCTGGTCTGGTCATGGCTGGGTGAACTCTATCGCCTTGATGCCGGTAGCAGCGAGCCACGCAAGCTGACCCTCACCCCACAAGTGGCGAGCGCGCCGGATGAGGCGAGCGAGGCCCTGACCCTGGCAGACGAAGCGCTGGTCAGCGAAGAGGCGGACGAGCTGATCCTGGTGAGCGAGGGCAACCTGTTTGCCGTCGACCCCGAGCGGGAGCGGGTGCGCCAGCTAACCCGCGATCCGAGCGAGCAATCCAGCCCTCTCTTCGCCGAGCAGGGCCGCGCCCTCATCTATCTGTCGGAGCAGCAGGGGCACGCCGCCCTCTATCGCCTGCGCAAGGGGGACCCTGATCTGCTGTTCAGCGATCCCGGCACTTTGACCGAGAGTCTGCTGCTGGCGATTCCCGACAAGGGGATCAGCCGTCCGGTGCTCTCCCCCGATGGCAAACAGCTCGCCTTCGTGGTGGATGGCCAGGCCATCCACCTGCTCGATCTAGCGAGCAACAAGCAGCGGGAGCTGGTGCCTGCCAGCTTCAACCCGTCGCGCCACGAGGTACATCTCGCCTTTGCCCCCGACTCACGCCATCTGGCGCTCACTTTCCGCCCCGATGCGGCAGAGCAGGAGATCGCGGTGATCGACACGGCCAACCTCAAGGCCAAACCGGTCAATGTCAGCCTCAACGGCTATCAGGATGGGCAACCGGGCTGGAGTCAGGATGGCGCCATCCTCTACTGGCAATCGACCCGGTTTGGCGCACTGGGGCCCGATGGCGAGCCCCTCGTCACCAACCTGCTCGGCATTTACAGCAGCCGCGCCGCCAGAGCCGATGCGATTGCCGAACTGGAGCCGCCGAAAGGGGGATACGGCTTTGAGAGCGATCGTCTCAACCATCGCGAAGCGCTGCTGCTGCAACCCACCGGTACCCTGCTCGCCAGCCGCATCATCGGCGACCAAGTGATCTATCTGGTGGAAGAGATGGGGGTCAACAGCGAGAGCGAGATCAAGGGCTACAGCCAGGATCTGCGCAAAGGCAAAACCAGCGAACTGTTTGGCGAGCAGCCCGGCCCAGCGCTGGCAAGCCTCAACCAGCAGGGCACCCTGGCTACCCTGGTGCGGGATGGGGAGATCACCCGGATCCACCTCGACTCCGGCGAGGCCACCAGCGCCCCCTTCGCCTTGCAACCCACCAGCCTCTGGCAGGAACGCATGACCGCCGCCTTCGATCAGATCGCCCGGCTCACCCGGGACGAGTTCTATCTGGACGATATGAACGGGGTGAATTGGGATAGCTATGTCGCCGCTTACCGCCGCCTGCTGCCGGGCATCGGCAACCCGCGGGACTTTGGCAACCTGCTGGCGGAGCTGGCTGGCGAGCTCAATGTCTCCCACACCTGGGGCAGCGGCCCCGCCCCCTTCCCGCGCATGGCGGACGAGACCGCCAGCCTTGGCGGCTACTGGCAGGATGGCAAGCAAGGGGTGATGCTCACCGCTCTGCTCTCTGGCGGCCCGCTGGATCAGGAGAGCGATATCGCCCCGGGCGCCCGCCTGCTCGCCATCAACGGCGTCCCGATTGCCAATCTGGCCGAGCTGGATCAAGCCCTTAACCATCAGGCCGGTGCCCGGCTCGCCCTCACCTTCCAGCAGGAGGGCAACAAGCAAACTGACGAGGTGGTGCTCACCGCCATCGACAAGCAGCAGGAGTACCAGCTGCAACAGGATCGCTGGATTGAGAAACGGCGGGAGCTGGTGGCCAGGCTGAGCGGAGGACGGGTCGGCTACGTCTATCTGCCGGCAATGAATAGCGAGGTCTACGATGCGGTGGTGGCGGATGCCCTCGGCAGACAGCGCAATCGCGATGCGCTGATCGTCGATGTCCGCTTCAACAGCGGCGGCTATCTCGCCAATACCCTGGTGGAGTTTCTGACCGGCAGCGGCAGCACCAAGGGAATGGCCAGCAGTTGGCCCCGTCAGGGCAAGGGTGAAACCGACGCCGCCACTCGCCAGTGGACCAAGCCCTCGGTGGTGCTAGTCAACGCTGGCAGCTACTCGGAAGGTTCCGCCTTCCCCGAGTACTACCGTGCCCTCAAGGTCGGCCCCATCGTCGGCGATCCGGTGCCCGGCACCGGCACCATGGTCTACAGCCACGACTCCCGGCTGATCCCGGGCCTCTCCTACGGCATTCCGACCCTGGGGCTGCGCAAGCCGGACGGCACCTTTTACGAGAATCAGGAGCTGATCCCGGATCTGCAGGCGCCTCTCACCCCCGCCGACATGGTGGCCGGGCGGGATCCGCAACTGGAGGCCGCGGTACAGGCCGCCCTCAAGCAGCTACCCGCCAACGCCAAATAACGGCGCCCATCGAGCTCAACGAAAGCGGAACAGCTCGCGATGCAGATGCCCATCCGGCAACAGCCGAGTCAGGGCATCTGCCATCCCCTCCGGCCCGCAAAACCACACCTGCTCGGGCGCATCCTGCGCGATGCGGGCCAGATCCAGCCGCCCGGCCGCCTTGTCCAGATGCAACTGATAACGCACACCGGTGCGATGACAGAGCTCGGCCAACCGTTGGTGGTAGACAGCCCCCGCCAGGTCCGGCGCGCACTGGATCAGGGTGTTCCCCTCGCCCCGCTCCCCACGGGCAGCCAGCCCCTCCAGCCAGGCGACGAACGGCGTGATACCGATCCCGGCCCCCAGCCAGAGGGCTCGGCCTCCCCCTTGCGGCGCAACAAAGGCGCCATAGGGGTCGGTCACCACCACCGCATCCCCGACGCGCGCCTCTGCCACCAGCTGGCGGGTATGATCCCCGAGCGCCCGCACCGCGATCACCAGCTGGCGCCGATCCGCTGACACCCGCACCAGGGTAAAGGGGTGCGGCCCCTCCTTGGCGTCAAATTCGAAAAAGGCAAACTGACCCGGGCGGTAATGGGCGAGCGGCCGCTCCAGCTGCATGGTCAGCTCGCAGGTCTGATCCGCCAGCGTCCGCACCGCAACGACCCGGCCGGGATGGCGCTTGCGCGCCCCCACTTGCCCCAGCAGGGAGTAGAGGGCCCCGATAGCGCCGATCCCACCGATCAACCAGATCGCTACCCCAACCGGCGTCATGGCTCCCACCTGAGGCAGCAGGCAGAGCCCGTGCCCCCAACCCGCCAGATAGATGAGCGGCGCCAGCCGGTGGATCAGCCGAAAGCGGCCATAACTCACCAGCGCCAGCAAGCTCACCACCACCAGCGCGATCAGCAGATAGAAACTCCACTCCCCCAAGTTATTGCCAAGGGCATGGAGCGAGATGCCATTGCCTGCTCCTGCACCAGCTACGGCCGCGCTGGCCCCACGCCTTGCGGGACGGCTCAGCCAACCCGCCGAGACCGCCCACTTGGGCGCCTCCACCAGCAGCCAGTGAGCGGTCAGTGCCAATGCGCCGCCGATGGCCGTCTGGCGGTGCAATCGCAACATCCGGTCCAGACCGCCACACCACACCTCCAGCCGCGGCAGGCGCAACGCCAGCAACAGCGAAATGGCCATATAGGTCATCCCCAGCAGACCCGTCAGCAGCAACATCTCATGGCGCCAGGGCCACACCCCGTTGGCATCCCCCGCATAACCGAGCCACCAGACTCCGACCGCCAGCAGCGGCAACAGCCACCACACCCATTTGTTCGTCATAACATGCTCCCTGGTTCCATCGCGGCAGGGCCTCATCTCCCTGCTCATGGCACCATTGCACACCTGTCTGGTCACAAGACTTTGCCAGAGGGGGAAGCTTGTGTGGCAATGTGTGACAAACGGAAACAAAAGAGGGGCCCGCTGGCCCCTCTGGTCACCCTTGCTGACCGGCCCTCTCTTCATGGGGAATAGCGCAAAATCCACCTCTGCCGTGATTGACGACCTGCCTGCAAAAGGAATCAAATGGGGACGACACATATCTGCGGCGGAAAACCTGCCGCCCACTCCCCCGGACCAGGAGCCCCCCTTGCTTTCATCCACCGAACAACGCTACTGCCCGAGTTGTCAGCGCGAGACCAACCATGTCGTGGGGCTGGTCGACAAATCATTTGGCAAACAGCCGACACCGGAGCAAAAACGCACAGCATTCATCAAAGACTTCATTACCGGCTGGGCCGCCGACCCCTTTCTGGCCAACATGGATCGCTTTGAACGACATGCCATCTGTGAAAATTGCGGAAATAAAGTCATTGATGAATCGTGAATAATGAAAAAAAGAATGGCAGGAAGGTCGCCCCTCCTGCCAATTGCCTATTCATAACAAGCCAGCCTTCATCACATCACTTACTGCACGCAGCTCAACCCATCTCTGACCTTCCCAGCACAGTAGCGTTGGGCGATCCACGCTTCGAAATCGGCCAGCATACGGGTTTCCGACTCGCTGTTGTCGGCGATAAGCTCGGCGCCGTGTACCACCCGGATATGGGCATCGAGTGGGCTTCCCTCACCAGCCACGGGGCGCTGCTGCGCGGCAGCCATGCAGGCCTGAGCTTGTTGCCACGCCTCGGCGGCGCTCAGGTTGCATGCCTCGGCCAGCGGCACTGCGCTAAACCCCTCGCCGGTCAGGCTGCGCAGGGTCTCATCATGACTCATGCCGTTGCCCGGCCCCCAGTAGTGGGCGGCCAGATCCGGCCCGATACGCGGGTTGTCGGTGAGGTAGCCATCACGTTTGAGGAAAAAGGCGCGGGTCTGCTCCACCGCCATCAGCGCCAGCAGGTAGCCGTGATAGGCGCAGGCCGACTCCTGATTAAGGAGGTGCGGAATGGCCAGCAGCGGGCGCGGGCTCTCGACCCCGAGGATCTTGCGCTCCCACTTGCGGGCCAGTGCCAGCACAGCCTCGGGAGTGCGCTCGCTCTCTGCCATGGCGTAGAGATCCCGCTCGAAGTAGGCCACCAGCGCGATCTGGCGTTCGTTAAACGCGCGAAACGGCTGACGCGCTTCAATCATCTCCTTGATGAGGGCGTCGGGAACAGCCTCTCCCGCCGCATTTCTGGCGTAGCGCTTGAGCCAGTCGGCATCGTCCAGCAGGCTGTCGCAGAACATCGACTGGGTCTCGGCATAGGCCATGGAGGTGGGCGGAAACTCCTGTGAGAAGCAGGGGGCGTTGCCGGTGACATTGGCAAAATGCGCGGCGTGGCCTCCCTCGTGGAACAGGGTGTTGAGGCCACTCCAGCCGCTGCCCACCTGCGCCGGATCGGCCAGGCTGGTGAAGTTGACCACTGCTGGCACCCACTCCCCCTGTTGGAAGAAGCTCGGTACCGGGCCGTGGCAGAAGCCGTTCTCGTATTTCCCCTCCCGGGTCAGCAAATCCAGGGTCAGGGTCGCCCCGCGATACTGGATGCCGAGCCGGCGGAAGCTCTCGACCCAATCTCGCAGCGCCCGCGAGAAGGGCACGTAAGGATCGAGCTGACGGGTCACGTCGCCGCTCACGCTGTAACGCAGGTTGTGAGGCAGCAGGGCCGCCTCGCCCTTGGCGGCCTTCAGCTCGGCCAGGCTCTGCTGCAACCGAGCGTCGGTGCGGGCAATAAAGTCGTCGAGGATGGCGAACAGCTGCTCCGGGCTCATCTGCTCGTTCTTGCGCACCTTGTAGTCGAAGTAGTCGCGATAGCCCATGGCGCGGGCAAAGCGGTTGCGGATCGCCACCACCTCGAGAAAACCGTTGCCGACCACCCACTGCTCCAGGGTGTGGAACATGGCGAGCGCGCTCTGGCGCACCGCCTCGTTCGGGCTGGCGGCAAGGGAGGTACTCGCGGCGGGCAGGCTGCCTGCGACCTGCTGGCCCTGCTCATCCAGCAGGGTCAGTTTCAGCCCCTTGCGGCGGGCGAACAGCGCCGCCTCGGCAGCCACCAACTCATCCATCAGGGCGGATGCGGCGGGATCTTCAATCACATTGCACTCGAAGAAGGCGATCCAGCCTTGCAGACCGCGCTTGAGATCATCCTCGTCGGCCTGCGCCAACATCTCCCGCAATTCGGGCAGACGGGCCGGATTGGCACAAAAGGCCTTGTAGGCCTGCTCGGCCGCGGTGAAACCGGCCTGATCGTCGCTGGTGCCCATATAGGTGGACCAGAAGAGATCCTCCTTGCGCCTGTGCACCTGCAGGTAGTCGGCGTTGAGCTGGTTGAAGTAATTCCTGGCAATGGAACTCATAAATTCCCTCTTGTTATGGGGTCACCCGCAGCGGGGCCCACTCCTTTTTTTAGTGAAATGCCAAATGATTCACACTCTTTGGCAAAAATTGCGCAGGGATGCGCATCAACACGCTAGCAAAAAGTGGGGGTTGCTGTCTGCTGACTATACTGATGTTAAAACGCTCATTTGAGAAAGCTCGGCAAGAGACTGAAAGTAAATGAGTTGTTAAATCTTGCGAACTGGCTGCCGCGGTACAGAGCCACATAAAATCAACAGGGAAATGAGGGTTTAGTCATGTTCAAGCTCGGTGATATCACCGTGAGCCGCAAATTGATCTTGCTGCTCGCACTGGCGTTTGTCGGTTTTGTCTCGCTGCTGCTTATCTCGGCCAACGCGCTCCAGCGCAATCTGATGAGTGAGCGAGAGGCGCGGCTCAATGCGGTACTGGAGCAGGCCATGAGCCAGATCCAGTTTCTGGCCAGCACCCTGCCGGCAGAGCAGGCTCAACAGGAGGCGCGCAAGCTGCTGACCAACACCCGCTTTGATGGCAACAACTATTTGTTCGTCATCGACGAGAACCGCACTATGGTGGTTCACCCCATCCGCCCCGAACTGGTCGGCCAGAAGATGGGTGAAGGGGGTGCCGCCACCACCGGACAGTTCTGGTATCAGATGGTGGATATCGCCAAAGGGGGCAAACAGGGCACCCTGCAATATGTCTGGACAGGCCCATCGGGCGAAACCGCCGACAAGCTCTCCATGGTCTCCGGCTATCAGCCCTGGGGCTGGATCCTCGGTTCCGGCATGCTGCTGCAGGATATTCAGCAGACCATCTGGGCCCAGTACATGAAGATGGGTACCGCCACCGCCATCGTGATCCTGCTGATGGGGCTGTTGGGCTGGCGTATCACCCACTCCATCGTCTCCCCCCTCAGCCAGATCAACCACGCCATGCAGCGGGTCGCCAAGGGGGATCTGGTGGTGAGCATCCCGGTACAGGGCAAGGATGAGTTGGGAGTGGTCGCCCGCTGCACCAACCAGAGTCTCGATGCCATTCGTCACGCCCTGCTGGAGGCCAGCCAGGGGGCTCGCAACGTGGCGGATGCCGCCCTGCGCATCGCCGCCTCTGCCGAGCAGACCAATCAGGCGGTGACCAGCCAGCGGGATCAGCTGGCCCAACTCGCTACCGCCATGAACGAGATGAGCGCCACCATCTCCGATGTGGCCGGACACGCCGAAAATACCGCGCGGGATACCCAGGAAGCGACCGGTGAAGCTGGCCTCGGCAACCGCGACGTTCACGCCAGCGTGCACGGCATCAAGGCGCTGGCCACCGAGGTGGAGCAGGCCACCCAGCAGGTCAACCAGCTCAAGGAGGGGGTGATGCAGATCAGCGAAGTGACTGCTGTCATCAGCGCCATTTCGGAGCAGACCAACCTGCTGGCCCTCAACGCCGCCATCGAGGCAGCCCGTGCCGGTGAGCAGGGCCGCGGCTTTGCCGTGGTGGCCGACGAGGTGCGCCAGCTGGCCAGCCGCACTCGCCAATCCACCGAAGAGATCCAGAGTACCATTGCCCAGCTGCAGCAACGGGCCGTCACCGCCGCCAACGCCATGGATACCAGCCGCAAACTGGCAGAGAGCAGCGTCAACCAGTCCCAGCAGGCGGGGCAGGATCTCACCCTGATCGTCAACCACATCCAGCATGTAAGCGACATGGCGACCCAGATCGCTACCGCCGCCGAGCAGCAGAGCATGGTGGCCGAGGATATGAACCGCAATGTCAGCGGCATCAACGACTCGGCGCTGGAGATGTCCCAGTCCGCCTCGCAACTGGCGCAGGAGAGCGAGCTGCTGGCCGGTCTCTCCCGCAGCCTGGATGAGCGGCTTGCGGTGTTCAAACTGGGCAAGGAGTCCTCCACTGCGCCGATGATGGCGCCCCTGTCTCCCCCCTCCGGAGAACAGCGCCCCCGTCATTGAGGGCGTCAACCCGTGTCGCCTTGTCACCCGACCTGCCAGCCAAGCTGGCAGGTTTTTTTACGCCGCCAACACGCAATCAGCATGCATCTTATCGGCATATTCAACGTTAATCGGCGCCATTCACAGATAAGAGAACAATTTAAAAACAGTCAGTTAGAATAATTTTCGCGCCATGGGATGATGCATTTAAACATTCAACTTCAAATAACGAATCAATGCAGTGCACAATGGTGATGGCCGAACATTTGGCCCATCACTAACCATCTAGTCATTTGGCAAACTGACCGAAAGGTCGGGACGCAAAGCCTCCGGTCTACAGACGTTTTGTCCAGGATAGCGGGGTTGCCACACGCAAGTGTGCATCGGGGAACTCCCCGGCCAACTGACTGCCCACATCTATCGAACAGAGGAATGTATGGCAGCAAAAATCCAACTTAATCACATCGCGGCGATGCTGGCCCTGTTGGCCAGCGGTAGCGCCCTGGCTCATGGCTACATCAACCAGCCAGAGAGTCGCAACTACCTGTGCAAAACCGGTGGCAACAGCCAGTGTGGCGGCGTGCAGTGGGAGCCCCAGAGCGTGGAGGGCCCATCAGGCTTCCCGCAGAGCGGCCCGCAGGATGGCCAAATCGCCTCGGCGGGCAGCCCGCGCTGGAGCGAGCTGAACATCCAGACCAGCGACCGCTGGACCAAGCGTGAAGTACAGCCCGGCCCCTTCACCATCAGCTGGACCTTCACTGCCAACCACGTCACCCGCAACTGGCGCTACTACCTCACCAAGCAGGACTGGAACCCCAACCAGCCGCTCACCCGCGCCTCGTTCGACCTGACCCCCTTCTGCGTCATCGACGGCAACATGGTGCAGCCGCCCAAGCAGGTGACCCACAACTGTGTCCTGCCGGATCGCACCGGTTATCAGGTGATCCTCGGCGTGTGGGAAGTGGGCGACACCAGCAACAGCTTCTACAACATCATCGATGCCAAGTTCAAAGATGGTAGCCAGCCGCCGCTGGAGTGGAGCCAGGCAGGCACCATCTACCCCTCCATCGACCTCGCAGTGGGTGACAAGGCGATGACCCGGGTGTTCGATGCCAACGGCGAGCGCCCCGATCTGCAGACCGTGCTGACCATCACCACCGCCGAGCAGGGCCAGAAGAACAGCTGGGCTCATGCCCTCGCCAGCAAGATCAACGCCGAACAGAGCCTGATCCGCGCCGGTCAGCAAGGAGCCGATGGCCAGTTCAATCCGATCTACGGCATGAACCCCGTCTATCTGCATCGAGACAGCAAACTGGATCGAGTCGAGATTGACCTGCAACAGCTGCAGCCGCCGGTAGTGGACAGCATCAGCGTCAGCGGTCTGGCCAGCGACTATGTGCTGGACAACGGCAAGGCAACCCTCGATTTCACTGTCACCGCACAGGGCGATCTGGCCGTCACCAACACCCTCTATGACCACGGCGGCGTCGCCAAGGGTGAAAGCAGTGCCGACATCAGGGACAGCAGCAACTCCTTTACCATGGCGCTGGAAGGGCTCAAGGCAGGTCACCACCAGCTGGTGATCAAGGCCACCCCGAAAGCGGGCGGCGAGGCCATTCAGCAGACCATGGATCTGATGTTCAAGGAGCAGAGCAGCGGCGAATACGACTTCGTCTTCCCGAACTCGCTCAAATCCTATGCCGCCGGCACCAAGGTGCAGCAGCCGAAAAATGGCAAGGTCTATCAGTGCAAGCCCTTCCCCTACAGCGGCTACTGCCAGCAGTGGACCACCACCGCAACCCAGTACGAACCGGGCATCGGCTCCCACTGGCAAATGGCGTGGGATGAAGTGAAGTAACTCGCCACCGGATAGCAAAAGGGGAGCCATTGGCTCCCCTTTTGCTCTTATCTTCCGATTCAAATCTGGAAGTCGATGGCAGGCTCGCTGCCCATGGCGCGGGCCTGAATATCCGCCAGCGCCAGCTCGGGGTTGCAGAGCTGGATAAACTGCCAGGCAAAGTTGTGCTGGAACTGCCCCTGCTTGAGGCCAATCCAGGCGGTGTGGGGGGCAAACAGATGGCTGCCATCGAGCTGCACCAGCCCCTGATCCCGCTGGGCATCGAACGCCATGTCGGCCAGTATGCCGACCCCCATCTCCAGCTCGACATAGGTCTTGATGACATCGGAGTCCTGCGCCGTCAACAGGATCTGCGGCTCGATACCAGCCGCAGCAAAGGCTTCATCCACCCGTACCCGCCCGGTCAACCCGGCTTGATAGGTGACGATAGGCCAGTTGGCCAGCGCCGCCAACGTCAGATCCCGCTCACCTGCCAGCGGATGTTGCTCGGGCACCACGATATTGTGGTGCCAGCGGTAGTAGGGAAATGCCACCACCCCTTCGCTCTTGTCGAGCTGCTCGCTGCTGATGCCGATATCCACCTCGCCGGTCTGCACCAGCCGCACAATCTCCTCCGGGCTGCCCTGACGCAGCTCCAGCTGTACCAGCGGAAACTGCTCGCGAAACGCCTTCACCACCCGCGGCAGGGCATAGCGGGCCTGGGTATGGGTGGTCGCCACCAGCAAGCGGCCCGAGTCGCGGTTGGCAAAGGTACTGGCCAGTTTGCGGATGTTGTTGGCGTCATTGAGAATGCGCTCGGCAATCACCAGCAGCTCCTTGCCAGGCTCGGTCATACCGAGCAGCCGCTTGCCGTAGCGGATAAAGAGCTCGATACCGAGCTCCTCTTCCAGCTCGCGGATATGGCGACTCACCCCGGATTGCGAGGTAAAAAGGGCGTTGGCCACCTCGGTCAGGTTGTAATCCCGCCGCGCTGCCTCCCGGATAATTCGTAACTGCTGAAAATTCACCTTGTCGCCTCCTGCGAAGAGTGGGTGACACAAGCTGGTCAACCCCTCATTTTTGTTATTTGGCCGGATCATGCCCCGGCAGAGCGCCTGAACCCGGGCAGCCATGCCACCCGCAACACCACATCAAATCTGGTAATCGGGATAGAACTGCGCCTGTCTGGCCACCAGCCGCACCCCCTGTCCCGGAGCAAACTGCTTGGCCGCCTCCTTGCTCAGCTCCGCCTCATAGTGGGCCCCTTTGGTCTCGCCATCGCCACGCAGCTCCACCCGAATGCGTGGCCCCATGGGCAGCAGACGGGTGATGGTGGCACGGATCCCGCCCGGCGCATCGGCTGGCAAGATCTCCAGCTCATGGGGACGGACATAGGCGATGGCGGCACTGCCGTGAGCCAGATGAGAAGCCGACGGCCCGCCGAGCAGCTGCTCGCCGATGCCGAATCCCTGCTCCGCCACCCGACCGCGGAACTGGTTCACGCTGCCGAGGAAGCTGTGGACGAAGGAGCTGGCGGGCTGGTCGTAGACCTCGGCCGGGGTGCCGATCTGCTCGACCCGTCCGGCATTCATCAGCACCACCCGATCCGCTACCTCAAGCGCCTCCTCCTGATCGTGGGTCACGAACAGGCTGGTGACATGCAGCTCGTCGTGCAGCTCGCGCAACCAGCGGCGCAGCTCCTTGCGCACCTGCGCATCGAGGGCGCCGAAGGGCTCGTCCAAGAGCAGTACCTTGGGCTGCACCGCCAGCGCGCGGGCCAGCGCGACCCGCTGACGCTGGCCGCCGGAGAGCTGGGTCGGGTAGCGCTCGGCCACGTGACTGAGCTGCACCAGATCCAGCAGCTCCTTGACCCGGGCACGAATGGCCGCCTCGGCCGGGCGTTCACTGCGCGGTTTGACCCTAAGGCCAAACGCTACGTTTTCGAACACCGTCATGTGGCGAAACAGGGCGTAGTGCTGGAACACGAAGCCGACGTTGCGCTCACGCACATGGAGATCCGAGGCGTCCTCACCGCGGATGATGACGTGGCCAGAGTCGGCCTGCTCCAGCCCGGCGATGATCCGCAGCAACGTGGTCTTGCCGCAACCGGAGGGGCCGAGCAGCGCCACCAGCTCACCGTCGTGAAAGTCGAGGTTGATGTCTGCCAGCGCCGCGTATTGATTGAAATGCTTGTTGAGTTGTTGAACCTGAATGCTCATGGCTGCCTCTTTAAAACGGTGATCAGTGAGATTTGGTGGGCTGGGCACGCAGCCGGGCCAACAGGGTTTCCCCGAGCAGGGTGAAGATCCCGAACAGAGCCAAGAGGCTTGCCACTGCAAAGGCGGCGCCGGTCTGGTACTCGTTGTAGAGGATCTCGATATGCAGCGGCAGGGTATTGGTCTGGCCGCGAATATGACCGGAAACCACCGACACCGCGCCAAACTCCCCGACCGCACGGGCGGTACAGAGCAGCAGGCCGTACATCAGGCTCCAGCGAATGCCGGGCAGGGTGACGCGCCAGAACATCTGCA
The DNA here is from genome assembly GCF_051919545.1 of Aeromonas sp. 61P. Lineage (NCBI taxonomy): Bacteria > Pseudomonadati > Pseudomonadota > Gammaproteobacteria > Aeromonadales > Aeromonadaceae > Aeromonas > Aeromonas sp. 61P. The sequence continues at coordinate 1,382,134 of NZ_JBQBEL010000001.1, read as the reverse complement.
GACCGTTCGCCCCCAGCATGATGGCCGCCTCCTCCTCTTCCGGGCCGCGCGCCTCCATCTGGGGCAGCAGCTCGCGCACCACGAAGGGCACGGTAATGAAGGTGGTGGCCAGGATGATCCCCGGGGTGGCGAAGATGATCTTGATGTCATGTTCGCTCAGCCAGTCACCGAACCAGCCGCGGCTGCCGAACATCAACACCAGCATCAGACCGGCGATCACCGGCGACACCGAGAAGGGCAGATCGATGATGGTGATGAGCAGCTGCCGACCGGGGAAGCGGAAACGGGCGATGGCCCAGGCCGCAGCGATCCCGAACAGCAGATTGAGGGGAACGGCGCAGAGGGTCACCAGTGCGGTCAGACCGAGAGCGCTCAGGGCATCCGGCTCGCTGATGGCGTGCCAGAAAAAAGCCAGCCCAGGGCTCAGCGCCTGAATAAAGACGGTAGCCAACGGCAGCAGCAACAGGGCGGCAAACCAGCCCAAACCGACCGTGATGAGCAGCCATTTGACCCATTGGGGCTCGCGGATCACGGTCGGAGCCTTGCGCGCGGGAGCAACCTCCACAGGGGCCGCCTCAATGGCGATAACAGATGAACTCATATCCGGCTCCCTCCGATGCGAGACCAGCTCCAGGCCTGCAACTTGTTGATTAGCAATAACAAAATGAACGAAATCAGCAGCATCACCACTGCGATGGCGGAGGCACCGGCGTAGTCATACTCCTCCAGGTGGCTCATGATCATCAGCGGCGCGATTTCCGAGACCATCGGCAGGTTGCCGGCGATGAAGATGACGGAGCCGTACTCCCCCACTGCACGGGCAAACGCCAGCGCAAAACCGGTCAGCAGGGCAGGCACCAGGGTCGGCCAGAGCACCCGCAGAAAGGTCTGCCAGCGATCGGCGCCGAGGCTGGCGGCGGCCTCCTCTTGCTCGGTTTCAGCCTCCCGCAGCACCGGCTGCAGGGTACGCACCACAAACGGCAATCCGATAAAGGTGAGTGCGATGACCACCCCGATAGGGTTGTAGGCGAGCTGGATGCCGAGCGGCGCCAGCAACTGGCCGATCCAGCCGTTGGGGGCGAAGATGGCGCACAGGGCGATGCCGGAAACGGCGGTCGGCATGGCGAATGGCAGGTCGATCAGCGCATCCACCAGACGACGACCGGGGAAGGTGTAGCGCACCAGGATCCAGGCCAGGATCAGGCCAAACAGGCTGTTGAGCAGCGCCGCGAAAAAGGCCGCACCGAAGCTCAGGCGAAAGGAGGCGAGCACCCGGGGTGAACCGATCACCTGCCAGAACTCGGCGGCGGTCAGGTTGTTGATCGCAAACAGCACCAGGGCCGAGAGCGGCAACAGCACCAGCAGGCCCAGATAGAGCAGGCTGAACCCCAAGGTGGGGCCAAAACCGGGCAGGACAGAATAAGAACCAAATCGCATAACACATCCATCTGTTATGAAGAATTTTCGATATGGTGATTCTGCTCACTCCCCTCATCGGCAACAAACATCAATTGCGACTTTGCTAATCACTTTTTTGTCTAACCGCAGAGTCACAAGGCTCTTGGCGCACTCCAAATAAAAAAAGGTCTTTTATATAAATAAAAGACCTAAGAAATGGAGCAATACGGAGCGGAGCATTCAAAGAACGGGGGTATGGAGTAGCCAGCGAACAGCGCGCTCGCCAACCCTCCAACCACTTAACAGATACCTAGCGAAAGCCCAGTACGACCGGCCGGGGCGATGCGGTCTTGACCGGTGCCACCACCAGCTCACCACGGCGATAGAGAGCCCCCAGCAAATGCAGCCCTTGATGCCAGTCCCCATGACCGGACTGGGCATTGATATGGCCAGCCTCACCGGCATCGAACAGCGGCACCTGCCACTGGCGACTCCAGTATTCGGCCCGTTCAAAGCTCATCCAGGGATCGTTGCGGCTGGCCACCAGCTGGGCCGACACCTGCAGCGGCCCGGCCAAGGCCTCATCCGCAATGCCAAAACGGGCGGGATCGGCGGGCGCCACCAGAAAGATCGAGGCCACCTTCTCCGGCTGCAAGCGGGCCGCCGCGATGGCAGTCAGGGCGCCGAAAGAGTGGGCCACCAGATGGACCCGGCTGCGGCGACGTTTCAGCTTGCTCGCCAGCTTGGCACTCCAGACCCTGAGGTCCGGCTTGTCCCACGGTAGCCCGGTCATCCGCTGCCATTGGGGAAAATGATCGTGCCAGCGGCTCTGCCAGTGATCCGGCCCACTGTTGTGCAGACCGGGAACCAGGAGGATCTTGTTCATCTTGGTGCTCCTATCGGCTGGCACAGGGGCCAGTTCAGTGATGGATAACGAAGCTATCAACGACCCGGCTGATAGATCTGGTCAAACAGACCGCCCTGGGCGAAGTGTTTCTTCTGGGCTTTCTCCCAATCCCCTTCCAGATCCTTGACGGTAAAGAAGGCAAGCTGCGGGAACTGGGCTGCCGTCTCCTTCAGGATCGCCGGGTTGCTGGGGCGATAGTGATGTTTGGCGACGATATGCTGCCCCTCGTCAGAGTAGAGATAATCGAGATAGGCCTTGGCCACAGCTTCGGTACCGTGCTTCTTGGCCACCTTGTCCACCACCGCGACTGGCGGCTCCGCCAGAATGGAGACCGAAGGCACCACCAGCTCGAACTTGTCGCTGGCACCCGCCTGACCAAGCACCAGCAGGGCTTCGTTCTCCCACGCCAGTAGCACGTCACCGAGACCGCGCTCGGTAAAGCTGGTGGTGGCACCGCGGGCGCCTGAGTCCAGCACCTTCACGTTCTTGAATAGATCGCCAACAAACTGCTTGGCCCCCTCTTCATTGCCACTCTTCTTCAGGGCATAACCCCAGGCGGCCAGATAGTTCCAGCGGGCACCGCCGGAGGTCTTGGGATTGGGGGTCACGATGGCTACATCCTTGCGCACCAGGTCGCCCCAATCCTTGATCTGCTTGGGATTGCCCTTGCGTACCAGGAAGACGATGGTCGAGGTGTAGGGCGCTGCATTATTGGCCAGACGGTTCTGCCAATCCGCAGCGATAAGACCTTGCTTGGCAACGGCGTTGACGTCGTAGGCAAGCGCCAGCGAGACCACGTCAGCTTCCAGCCCGTCCACAACGGCGCGAGCCTGCTTGCCGGAGCCACCGTGAGACTGGCTCACCACCACATCGTCACCGGTTTTGGCCTTCCACTCCTTGGCAAAGGCGGAGTTGTACTCCTGAAACAGCTCGCGGGTCGGATCGTAGGAGACGTTGAGCAGGTGCACTTCTGCGGCGTAGGCCTGGCCAAAGGCCAGCACGGAGAAGAGGGAGAGCGGTCATTCGCAGTTTCATGGTGATACTCCATATCGTTGGGTTGAGAGCAGCATGCCGCGGAGTTGTTATGCCGAGAAGAAAGAAATAACTCTTTGCTTATCTCTTTTGCTCATATCAGCTCAGCTACCCGCACCGGGAGCCGGACGCACACTCTGTGAGCCATGCCCCTCTGTGACCTCAAGCGCTGTGCCATCATGGGAACAAGGCAGGCAGATGACGAAAAGGAAGTCGTTATGTGGATCAATGCAGAACCCGTCAACGGTGCCCTGGTCTCGCTGGCCATCGGCCTTATCATCGGGCTGGAGCGGGGCTGGCAGGTGCGCCAACTGGGGGATAACCAGCGCATCGCCGGGATGCGTACCTACGGCCTTATCGGCCTGCTCGGTGGGGTGTGCGGTTTGCTGCTGCCCACCCTGGGCCCCTGGCTACCGTTGCTCGGCCTGCTGGCGGTGGTGATCGGCTGCGGCCTCTCGGTCTGGCTGGCCCAACGCTGGCAGGGGGAGTTCGGCCTCACCAGCTCGGTGGCTATGCTGCTCACCTACCTGCTGGGCCTGATGTCGGTGCTGCTCAGCCCGAGCGAAGCGGTGGCCTGCGCCGTGCTGGCCGCCCTGCTGATGGGGCTCAAGGGCAAGATCCAGCAGGGGATGCTGTTTCTCAGCGAAACCGAATTCCACGCCACCCTGCGCTTTCTGCTCATCTCGCTGGTACTGCTGCCGGTACTGCCCAACGAGGAGATGGGGCCCCTCGATGCCTTCAACCCCTTCAAGATCTGGCTGATGGTGGTGGTGATCGCCGGCATCTCGTTTTGTGGCCACTTTGCGGTGCGGCTGCTCGGCACCCGTGCCGGACTGGTGCTCACCAGCATACTGGCAGGACTGGCCTCCTCCACCGCCCTCACCCTGCAGTTCGCCCGCCTCAACAAGGAACAAGGGGGGCTGGAGCGGCTGCTGGCTACCGGCATCCTGCTGGCGGGGGCCACCATGTGGCTACGGCTGCTGGTGCTGGTGTTGCTCATTCACAGCGAACTGGCGATGCGCCTCATCGCCCCCCTGTTGCTGCTGGCCACCACAGTCTACGGCTTTGCCTTCTGGTTCTGGCGTCAGCGCGAGGAGCTGACCGACGGCCCGGTGCAGCCGGAAACCAGCAACCCGCTCGATCTGGCCACCGCCATCAAGTTCGGCCTGCTGCTGGCACTGATCGGCTTTATGGCCACCCTGTTGCAGAGCAAGGTGGGCAACTCCGGGGTCTACCTGCTGGCGCTGGTGTCGGGGATCACCGATGTGGACGCCATCACGCTGTCGCTCTCCCAGCTCTCCCACAAGGAGCTGGCGCTGGAGGTCGCCGCCCGCGGCATCCTGCTCGCCGGGCTGGTCAACTCGCTGGTGAAGGGGCTGCTGGCCCTCGGTATCGGCGGTCGCAGTCTGGGGCTGCGGGTGCTGCTCCCCTACTTCATCTCGGCCCTGCTGATCCTGCCCCTCGTCTGGCCCGCTGGTTGACGAGGATCACCTGCAACAAGTGACAGACTGACGGCGTCCCTGACAGTCACGTATACTGCCCCCTCTTGCAGCATGGGGAGGTAGCGATGGCGAGCGACTGGGACAAGGTACTGGCTGGCGGGGCACTGGATAGTCAGAGCGAGGAGATAGCCAACGACCGGATCCGCGGTCAGGCGCTGCTGGCCAAGCTCAACGGTTCATCGGCGGGCGATGCCCCTCTGCGCCAGCAGATCTGCCGCGAGCTGTTCGGCCACTGCCCCGACTCCTGCTGGATCAGCACGCCGTTTACCTGCGAATTCGGCCGCAACATCCATATCGGCGAGAAGACCTTCTTCAACTTCAACGTCACCATTCTCGACGTGGGCGAAGTGCACATCGGCAGCCATGTGCTGCTGGCCCCCAACGTGCAGATCTACACCGCCACCCACACCATGAACTATCTGGAACGACGCAACTGGACCGCCTACAACAAGCCGGTGCGGATCGGTGACGACTGCTGGATTGGCGGCGGCGCCATCATCTGCCCCGGCGTCACCATAGGGCCGCGCTCCATCATTGGCGCCGGCGCAGTGGTCACCCGCGACATCCCGGCCGACTCGGTGGCGGTGGGCAATCCGGCCAGGGTGATCCGCACCCTCAAGCAGGATGAGGAGCGCTGCTGGGAGCTGGCCCAATGATGGCGCTGGCGTTGCTGCCGCTGGGCGCCGCCCTCTGGCTCGGCCTCGACAGCCAGCAGTGGTGGCCACTGGCCGCACTGCTGACCATGAGTCTGCTGACGCTGGCGGCCTACGCCTGGGACAAGCGGCAGGCGGTGCGGGGCGAGTGGCGCATTCCCGAATCGAGGCTCCATCTGCTGGAGTTGTGCGGCGGCTGGCCGGGGGCACTGGTAGCTCGCCAGTGGCTGCGCCACAAAACCCAGAAGCGCAGCTACCGGCTGGTCTTCTGGTTTATCGTGCTGCTGCACCTCACCCTGTGGGCGCTCTGGGTCGGTCGGCCACTCTGGCAGCAATAGCAGTCTGCGTCACAAAGGGACAATGGGCCCCATTGCGGCCGCCCGGCGGCTGTGAGAAAACAGAGCAGATCTCATCAGCGTTTTCGCCGTCTATAGACGACAAGGAGTCGTGACATGACCATGTGGACAGGCATAGTCCTGATCGTATTTATCAGCGTATTGTTCGGATATCTCGGCAAGCGGGCCCGCTATCAGATGGGGGATGCCCGCATCACCGACCGCCTCGGCAGGCAGGATATGATCATCAGAGAGTTGCAGGAGCGAGTCGCCAATCTGGAGGCGATCGTCATCGAAGAGGAGAAACGGCGACCGTTCCGGGAGCTGTGATCTTTCACCGCCAGGTTTCAGATACAGAGAGGGCTGCATGTTGCAGCCCTCTCTTGTTTGAATAGATTCAGATTACCAACGGCAGCAACTCGGCATAGTCGCGGATCGCCGGAAAAGCGGTAATGCTCTGCTCCGGCTTGCAGCTATCCGGATTCTGGATCGCCAGCTGATAGCCGATGCCATAGTCGGCGGCAGCCCGCAGGATCCGCTCACTGTCATCCACAAACAGGGTGCGGGCCGGATCGAACGCCAGCCGCTCGGCCAGTGCCAGCCAGCAGAGCTGGCTCTCCTTCGACCAGCCCAGCTCGTGGGTACTCACCATCAGATCCAGATGGTCGCTCAGCCCCAGCTGCGCATCCTTCACCGACAGGCTGGCGGGGTGGGCGTTGGTGAAAAGCACCAGCTGCTTGCCCGCGGCGCGTAGCGCGGCCAGAAAGGGGATGGCGTGGGGTCGCCACTGGATCTTCGCCAGCAGCTCCTGCTTGAGGGCACGAATGTCGAGCCCCAGGGTCTCGCTCCAGTAATCCACGCAGTACCAGTTGAGGGTGCCGTTGACGGCGTGATAGTGGACGTCGATCTGCGCTTTGGCTTCATCCAACGGCAGCCCGAGTCGCTCGGCGTAACGCTCCGGCACCAGCTGCTGCCAGAGGTGGTTGTCAAAATGCAGATCGATCAGGGTGCCATCCATATCGAGCAAGACGGTATCTATCTGGTGCCAGGGCAAGGTGGTGGAGCGGGAGTGTGGCATCGGGCCTCTTGATCGCGGATCTCGGAAAACGGGGCGGCAGTATAACGGATTTTTCCTCCCCCTTTGCCATCCCTGGCCCGTGGTGTTCGGTGTGAGAGTCGTTTACTCTTGAAGCACTATTTTTTAACGAGCAGCCAGCGTCCGATGAGCGACCCCCACAAGAGCAAACCCGAGCACATCTCAGCCGACCAACTGGATCACCCCAAGTGCAAGCCGGAGATCCTCAAAGCCGATATCGTGGCCGAGAGCCGACTGTTCAAGGTGGAATCGCTACACCTCAAATTCTCCAACGGCGAAGAGCGGGTTTACGAGCGAATGCGCGGCGGCAACCGGGGCGCCGTCATGGTGGTGCCGCTGTTCGATGCCCACACCCTGCTGCTGGTGCGCGAATATGCCGCCGGCACCCACCTACGAGCTGGGCTTTCCCAAGGGGCTGATCGACCCCGGTGAAGATGCCTTCGAGGCGGGCAACCGGGAGCTGATGGAGGAGGCGGGGTTTGGCGCCAACAGCCTGACTCTGCTCAAGCAGGTGTCGCTGGCGCCGGGTTACTTCTCCAGCCGGATGGACATTTTACTGGCACGGGATCTCTTCCCAGAGCAGCGGATCGGCGATGAACCCGAACCGCTGGAGGTGATCCCCTGGCCGCTGAACCGGATCGATGAATTGCTGGCGCGGCCCGATTTCACCGAGTCGCGCAGCATCAGTGCCCTGCTCCTGGCCCAGAAGTGGCTGGCGGAGCAGGCAGAGTAGCCCGCAGACGGGCAGTTAACAGACAGAGGATAACGAGATGCAGGAGTTGTTGGCCTGGGTGCCGGGGGTCAAGGAGATTGCCCGCGAAGCCGGAAGGATCCTTCACGACATCTATCACGGCGGTCAGTTCGAGCGTCAGCTGAAGGAGGATGCGACCCCGGTCACCAGTGCCGATCTTGCTGCCGATGCCTACCTTAAACAGGCGCTCTCAGCGCTCACCCCCCATGTGCCGGTGCTGACAGAAGAGGCGGCCGACATCCCCTTCAGCCAGCGCGCCAACTGGCGGCAGTACTGGCTGGTGGATCCCCTCGACGGCACTGGCGAATTTATCGCCGGCAGCGGCGACTTTGCCACCCTGATCGCCCTGGTGCGGGACAATGTGCCGGTGCTCGGGGTCATCTACGCCCCCGAGTCCAACGTGCTCTACTGGGCGGTGCGCGGCTACGGCGCCTTCAAGGAGGTGAATGGCGAGGTGTTGCCCATCAGCGCCATGCACCACGAGCATGACCAGCCTGACTCGCTGGTGGTGGCCATCAGCCGCCGCCAGAAGCTGGAGAACCTCACCCGCCGCCTCAACCCGGCCATCAACTACGAGCTGATCCCGCTCGGCTCCAGCTCCCTCAAATCCTGTCTGGTGGCGGAAGGGGCGGCCGATTGCTACGTGCGACTCGGCCCTACCGGCGAGTGGGATACCGCCGCCGCCCAGTGCATCGTCGAGGCAGCCGGTGGCCGTATCCTCAGCCTGGCGTTGCAGCCACTCAGTTACAACGAAACCGAGTCGCTGGAGAACCCTGACTTTATCGTGATGGGAGATCCGGATCTCGCCTGGGGCAACATTCTGGCCCACTAGGCGGATAGCGATATCATCACACCCGACAAGCAGGCGGCCCGATGGCCGCCTGCTTTTTCAGGGAAGTTGCCCCGGGTGATGGCCGGTGTGATCCGCTGGTCAAGGCGCTCTTGAACAGCGTGATACGCTGGCAAAGAAGCGAAATGATAGTGAAACATCACAATCGGTCGGCGAGAAATGGTACGATTTTTCACGTAATTCTGAAAACACCTGATTAGCCAAAATAAAAAAATGACAGTAGGTTAAATTTTGGTTTTATATTTCAGATAAATCACAAATATCAGTTTTGTTCCATTCTGTGACCCAGATTCCATTCCCAATCTCGCTGGCTAAACCCCGCAATGGCAGTGATATGTTTCAGTCTCGCTTTTTGAGAATTAAATCCCGATAAACCACAATGAACTCAGATTAAAACACTAACAAAAAGTGAATTAGTAATGAGTTTATCTGTAGAGGCTACCAAGGAGCTATCCGGTTCCTGCTCCACCACGTCCAGCACCACCCGCTGGCGCCGTCACGACACCCACTGGGTCATCAGTCTGTTTGGCACCGCCGTTGGCGCCGGCATCCTGTTCCTGCCCATCAATCTGGGTCTGGGCGGGATCTGGCCCCTCGTTATCGTCGCGGTACTGGCAGGCCCCATGACCTTCCTCGCCCACCGCGGGCTGGCGCGCTTCGTGCTCTCCTCGTCACGCCCCCACGCCGACTTCACCGAAGTGGCGGAGGAGCATTTCGGCAAGATGGCCGGTCGCCTCATCTCGGCGCTCTACTTCCTCTCCATCTTCCCGATCCTGCTCATCTACGGGGTCGGGCTTACCAATACGGTAGAGAGCTTCATGGTCAACCAACTCGGCATGGCGGCTCCGGATCGGGTGATGCTCTCCGGCGTGCTGGTATTTGCCATGATCGCCGTGATGCTGGCGGGTGAGAAAGTGATGCTGCGCGCCTTCGCCTTTATGGTTTATCCGCTGGCGGCCATTCTGGCGGCCCTCTCCTGCTACCTGATCCCTCAGTGGCAATGGCCGGAAGTGACGGCGTTTGAAGGGGTCAGCTTCCTCAACACCGTCTGGCTGGCGCTGCCGGTCACCGTGTTCGCCTTCAGCCATGCCGCCGCCATCTCCGGCTTTGCCAACGTGCAGCGCCGTGAATATGGCGAGCAGGCGGAAGCCAAGAGCGGCCTGATCCTGCGCAACACCACAGTAATGCTGGTGGGCTTCGTGCTCTTCTTCGTCTTCTCCTGCGTGCTGAGCCTCTCGCCAGCCCAGCTGGCCGAAGCCAAGGCCCAGAACGTCTCTGTGCTCTCCTATCTCGCCAACATCACCGACAACCCGGTGATCGTGACTCTGGGACCGCTCATCGCCTTTATCGCCATCAGCTCCTCCTTCCTCGGCCACTTCCTCGGTGCCCGCGAAAGCCTCAAAAGCCTGATCGCCAAGCCCACCGGCCTGCCGCTGGCCAAGGCGGACAAAGTCGGCATCGCCCTGATGTTCTTCTCTATCTGGGGGGCCGCCGTCATCAACCCGGGGATTCTGGGGCTGATGGAGACCCTCTCCGGCCCGGTCATCGCCATGATCCTGTTCATCATGCCGGTGATTGCCATCTACAAGGTGGAGGCGCTGGCCCGCTTCCGTCACGGCTGGACCAACGGCTTTATCCTGCTGACCGGTTCGCTGGCGGTATCGGCGCTGATCTTCAGCCTGTTGAAGTAACCGCAGCAGAAAACAAAAAAGAGAGGCGACCTTGGGTCGCCTCTCTTGTCTCTGTTCGGGTGTGAACTCAGCCCAGCCTGGCGCCGTTCTCCACCGCCCGCTCGGGAATGGCCATCACTACGGCGCCATCCGGCCGATAGAAACCGGTCAGCAGAAATTCAGACTGAAACGGCCCTATCTGTTTGGTCGGGAAGTTGACTACGGCGATGATCTGGCGGCCCACCAGCTGCTCTGGCTGGTAGAGTGCGGTGATCTGGGCGCTGCTCTTGCGAATCCCCAGTTCAGGGCCAAAATCCGCCCACACCTTGTAGGCCGGTTTGCGCGCCTCGGGGAACGGCTCGACCCGCACCAGGGTGCCCACCCGGAGCTCCACCATCTCGAAATCCTGCCAGCTAATCGTCTCCATTTCGGCTCCTGTTTATCGTGCACCTTGCATGACCCGCAGCATGGCCCAAAGAGAGCATCCCGTCTTCGGCGATCAGCCGTTTCGTTACGGCAGGCGGCCGTTTTGTTGGCGCCAGAGGGATGGAGTGAGCCCGATCTCGGCCAGGAAGCGCTCGCTGAAGGCCCCCTGATTCTGGTAACCACAACGGCTGGCAATCTCGCCGACGGGCAGCTGCGTGCTGGCAAGCAGGGTACACGCCAGCGCCATGCGCCGACTGCGAATGTAGTGGGAGACGCTCACCCCCAACTGCTGGCGAAAGGCGAGCTTGAACTGGCTCTGGCCAAGGCAGGCGATGGCGGCGAGTTGCTGATTGGTCAGCGGGGCGGCGAGGTTGGCATCGATATGGCGTTGCACCTTGAGGATGCGGGCGGCAAGGCGTGGAATGGCTGCGCTCTGCATCCCCTGCCCTTCCGCCAGCAGGGAGAGCCACACCTGCTCCATGCCCGCCACCTGCCGCCCCTCGGCCACCATGCGGTGCAGAAAAGCGAGGTAGTGACGCTGGGGTTCATCCAGCTCGATAAAGGGGCGGGCCGCCAGATCGCCGGGCAGCCAGTCGCTCTCCTGCACCAGAAACGAAAGCGCCGGATCGGCGGCATAATCGTGCCGCTCGCTGGGAGCGATGATGCAGGCAGAACCGGGGACAAGCCTGCCCGGCCCTGCACCTCGATCTCGAGGGGGCCGTCGAGGGGGATCACCAGCTGGGCAAAGTCGTGGCTATGGCTGCAGACGTGGTGGTGATAGTGGCGCAGGCTGAAGCGGGACATGGCAGATAGCAATGACGCGGCCAGGGCCGCGTCATTGGGGGTTATTCCTTGTCGAAATCTTCGATCTCTTTGCCCAGCGCTTCCATGATGGCGCGCGCTTCGGCCGGGACACTGTCCGGTTGATCCTTGCGCAAGTCTTCGTCGCAAGGGAGCGGCTGGCCGGTGAAAGCGTGCAGGAAGGCTTCACAGAGCAGCTCGCTGTTGGTCGCATGACGCAGGTTGTTCACCTGACGGCGGGTGCGCTCATCGGTCAACACTTTCAACACCTTGAGCGGGATCGAGACGGTAATCTTCTTGACCTGTTCGCTCTTCTTACCGTGTTCCGCGTAGGGGCTGACGTAGTCGCCGTTCCACTCTGTTCCCATGACTCACCTGTTCTCATTTAGCCGTGAGCGCGGATTTTAACCCTTAAGGAAATTAATGGCAATCCAACAGCAAAGCCATTTAGACGTCTGGAAGTGTTGACGGCTTTTTTAAGCTGGCGTAGTGTGGTTGTCCATGAGCCCGCAATGGCGGGATGGCGCGTGGCAGCAAGATGCCGGCGTGTAAAGAGACATCAAGGAGAGAAACATGACCCACAAGGCCACCCTGGCGGTTCGCACCGGGATTGAGACAGACCAGCAGCACGGTGCCGTGGTGCCCCCCATCTACCTCTCCAGCAACTACACCTTTGCCGACTTTGGCGAGCCCCGTCAATACGATTATGCCCGCTCCGGCAATCCGACCCGCACCAATCTGGCGGACGCGCTGGCGTCGCTGGAAGGGGGCGCAGGCGCCGTGGTCACCGGCACCGGCATGGGCGCTATCCATCTGGTCACCACTGCCCTGCTCAAGTCGGGGGATCTGCTGATCGCCCCTCACGACTGCTACGGCGGCACCTGGCGTCTGTTTGAGTATCTGGCGGCCAAGGGCCACTACCGGGTGCAGTTTGTCGATCAGGGTGACGAGGCCGCTCTGGCCGCCGCGCTGGCGCAAAAGCCTGCGCTGGTATGGGTGGAGACCCCCTCCAACCCGTTGCTGCGGGTGGTGGATATCCGCGCCATTGCCAGCGCCGCCCACGAGGTGGGTGCGCAGGTGGTGGTGGACAACACCTTCCTCTCCCCCCTGCTGCAACAGCCGCTGGCCCTTGGTGCCGACGTGGTGGTGCACTCCACCACCAAGTACATCAACGGTCACTCCGACGTGGTGGGCGGAGTGGCGATTGCCAAGGAGGCCGCACTGGCCGAGTCGCTGGTGTGGTGGGCCAACTGTCTGGGGCTCACTTCCGGGGCGTTCGACTCCTACCTCACCCTGCGCGGCCTGCGCACTCTGGCCCCCAGATTGCGCACCCATCAGGAGAATACCGATCGCATCCTCACCTTCCTGCAACAGCAGCCGCTGGTGAAACGCATCTATCACCCCAGCCTGCCGAGCCATCCGGGCCACGATATTGCGCGCCGTCAACAGTCCGGCTTCGGCGCCATGCTAAGTTTTGAACTCGATTGCAGCGAGGCGGGCATTCGCTCCTTCCTCGCGGCCCTCACCCTCTTCTCGGTGGCCGAGTCCCTCGGCGGGGTGGAGAGTCTGGTGGCCCATCCGGCCAGCATGACTCACAGGGCCATGACCCCGGTCGCACAACAGGCAGCAGGCATCAGCGCCCAGCTGCTGCGGTTGTCGGTCGGTATTGAACACGGTGAAGATCTGGTGGCCGATCTGGCACAGGCTTTTGCACAGGCGCAGCAGGCAGAACAGGTAGCGAAGTAATGGAACAGCAGCAACAAGGAGAGATCGCGGTGGCAACAGAAGCAGGCTTGAAGCGACGTCACGTCCACAAATTCGGTGGCAGCAGTCTGGCGGATCCGGTCTGTTATCGCCGGGTCGCCAGTATCGTTGAACAACAGGTGGGCGGGGATGAACTGATCGTGGTCTCCGCCGCCGGCAAGACCACCAACCGGCTGATCCAGCTGGTGGAGCTGGCCGAAGCGGGGGACGAAGCCGCCGGTGAAGCCATCTCGGCCCTGCAGGCCTATCAGCAGAGCCTGATCGACGGCCTGCTGGAGGGCGAGCTACAGCTTGATCTGAGCAAGCAGCTGGCCGACGACATGCAGCTGATCGCCAAAACGCTGGAGGGACAGTTTGACCGCTTCGCCCGCAACGGACTGCTCGCCTTTGGCGAAGTGTGGTCGGCGCGCCTGCTGGCAGCCCTGCTCACCAGCCGCGGCGACAAGGCTATCTGGCTCGACGCCCGCAGTTTCCTGCGCGCCGAGGATGGCGCTCTGGTCAAGGTGGATACCGCCCTCTCCAGCGAGCTGCTCAAGGCGCGACTGGCGGAGCATGCCGGTCGCATCGTCGTAACCGGCTTTATCGCCGCCGACATGGAGGGGCGCTCCCTGCTGCTCGGTCGCAACGGATCCGACTACAGCGCCAGCCTGTTGGCGCTGCTGGCGGACGGCGAATCCACCACCATCTGGAGCGACGTGGCCGGTGTCTACAGCGCCGACCCGCGCCGGGTGAAGGAAGCGCGTCTGCTGGAGCGCCTGAGCCTCGCGGAAGCCAACGAGCTGGCCCGTCTTGGTTCTTCGGTATTGCATTCGCGCACCCTGCAACCTGTGGCCGACAGCCGCCAGCGCCTTACCCTGCGCTGCAGCTACAACCCGGATGAGGGCTGTACCCATATCCTGCGCCGCGCCCCCCGCTCCGGCGGCGCCCGCATCGTCTCCTCGGTGGATCAGATCGCCCTCATCGAGTTGAAGGTGCTGCCGCAAACCAACTATGAGCAGACGGTGGCCACCATCGAGGCCCATCTGGCCCGTCACCGCCTCAACCCGCTCACCCTGCAGCGCCAGCCGGATCGCCGGATCCTGCGCCTCGCCTACACCCTCGAGGTGGCACAAGGCGCCTTCGAGCTGCTGCGCGACTTCCAGCTGCAAGGGAGCTTCACCGGCCTCATCCAGAAAGAGGGGTTCAGTCTGGTGGCGCTGGTCGGCGCCGGTGTCACCGACAACGCGGAGCAGTGTCACCGCTTCTATCAGCTGCTGGCAGATCAACCGCTGGAATTCGTACAGGTGGCCCGAGATGGCCTGAGTCTGGTGGCCGTGCTGCGTCAGGTAGTGCTGGAGCCGCTGCTCATCGCCCTGCACAGCGCCCTCTTCAGCCGCCCGACCCGGGTTGGACTGGTGGTGTTCGGCAAGGGCAATATCGGCGGCCACTGGCTCAGCCTCTACGCCCGTGAAAAGGCACGGCTGGAACATGAGCTCAATCTGGCGCTCACCCTCTACGGGGTATTCAGCTCGGAAGGGGGCCTGCTCGATGAAGAGGGGCTCAACCCCCTCAAGGTACAGGACAACTTCAATCCCAAGCCGCTGATCTGGCCGGAGTTGCTCTCCCAGCTTGAGCAGCACGGCTTCGACGCGCTGATTGCGCTGGACATGACCGCCAGCGAAACGGTGAGCCGCTACTATCCGGATTTTGCCCAGCTCGGCATTCACATCATCGCTGCCAACAAGTTTGCCGGCGCCGCCGACAGCGAGTTCTACCAGCGCATCAAACAGACCTGCCGTGACCATCAGGTACAGTGGCGCTACAACGCCACCGTGGGCGCCGGGTTGCCAATCCAGTCCAGCATCCAGATGCTGCGCCAGAGCGGCGACCGCATTCAGGGGGTCTCCGGCATCTTCTCCGGCACCCTCTCCTGGCTGTTCCAGCAGTATGACGGCACCCGCCCCTTCTCCGAATTGGTGGACGAGGCGTGGCAGCACGGCCTGACCGAACCGGATCCCCGCGAGGATCTCTCTGGTCAGGATGTGCGGCGCAAGCTGCTTATTCTGGCTCGGGAGGCAGGCTTCGAGCTCGACTCCGCCGATATCGAGCTGGAGAATCTGGTGCCCGTTACGCTGCGCAAGGTGACCGCCGATCAGTTTATGGACAGACTGAAAGAGCTGGATGGCCCGATCCAGACCGCCTTCGAAGGGGCAAAGCGCCTCGGCAAGGTGCTGCGCTACGTGGCTCGTTTTGAACATGACGGCAAGGCGCGGGTCGGACTGGAGGCGCTGGAGCCCCACCACCCGTTTGCCAACCTCTTGCCGTGCGACAACATCTTCGCCATCGAGAGCGACAGCTACCGCACCAACCCGCTGGTGATCCAGGGGCCGGGCGCAGGCCGGGAAGTGACCGCCGCCGCTATCCAGTACGATCTGTGGCAGATCTGCGCCAGCCTCTAAGGCTGATATGCAAAGGGAGCAGCACCTCAGCTCCCGCGCACAATAAAAAAAGCCCGAGTCGATGACTCGGGCTTTTTGCTGAATGCCGCTTCGATTAGGAGAAGCAGGCCTGCAGCACGTAGAAGATGGCGATAGCCAGAATGGCACCGGCAGGCAGGGTGATGATCCAGGAGACCACGATGTTGCGCAGCACCCCTAGGTTCAGCGCCGCAATACCGCGCGCCAGACCGACACCCATCACAGCACCGACCAGAGTCTGGGTGGTGGAGATGGGCAGACCGGTACCGGAGGCAATCACCACGGTCGCGGCCGTGGCCAGCTGGGCGGCGAAGCCGCGGCTCGGGGTCAGGTGAGTGATGCCGGTACCGACCGTCGCCATCACCTTCTCGCCCATGGTCGCCAGACCGATCACGATACCGATACCGCCGAGGGGCAGGATCCACCAGGCAATGGCTGCCTGACTGGAAATCTCGCCACCGGAAGCCACGATAGAGGCCACCGCAGAGAGCGGGCCAATGGCGTTGGCCACGTCGTTGGAGCCGTGGGCAAAGGCCATGGCACAGGCAGTGATCACCATCAGGATGCCAAACACCTTCTCCACGTTGGCGAAGTGCATCTTGCTGTCATCCTGCGGGTTGTACTTCTGGCCGCGAATGTAGATCCAGCCGGCAAACGCCACTGCGATGGAGATGGCGATGGAGAGCAGAATGCCCTCGCCATCGCTCAGGTGCAGACCGACGTGGGTCAGCCCCTTCTTGATGGTCACCAGACAGATCACCAGCGCAGTCAGGAACATGTAGAACGGCACATAGCGCTTGGCGTTGTTCAGGGGATCATCGGTGTTGAAAATAAGCTTCTGCACGCTGATGAACATGAAGTAGGCGATAACACCTGAGATGGCCGGGGTGATGACCCAGGAGCCGACGATGCCGCCAAACTTGCTCCACTGCACCGCTTCCGGGCCAATGCTCACCACCGCAAAACCGACGATGGCGCCGATGATGGAGTGAGTGGTAGAGACGGGCCAGCCGAAGTAGGAGGCGAGGATCAACCAGGCGCCCGCCGCCAGCAGGGAGGCGATCATGCCGAGCACCAGCAGGTCCGGGCTATCGACAAACGCATTGCTGTCGATGATGCCGTTACGGATGGTGGCCGTCACTTCGCCACCGGCCAAATAGGCACCGGCAATTCGAAGATCATGGCAATGATGATCGCCTGACGGATGGTCAGGGATTTGGTGCCGACCGATGTTCCCATGGCGTTGGCCACGTCATTCGCGCCAATGCCCCAAGCCATCAAAAAGCCGAACAAGGCCGCCACGAGCACCAGAGTGGTGCCGTAATTCGCGATAATGTCCATTAGTAGTGTTTACCCAGTCAGTCGATTACGAACGAGCCAGCATCAGTTCCAGACGGGCGCCTACGCGCTCGGCCTGATCTGCCAGGTCACCTACCCATTCGAGGATCTTGTAAAGGAACATCACATCGATCGGATTGTAATTGTGCTCAACCGCTTGCAGCTGTTGGCGCAGTTCGATCTGCATGGTGTCTGTATCGTCCTCGATCAGATCCAGCTGGTGGATCATCTCGGCAACCATTTCCACTTCCCGTCCTTTGAAGCCGGTCTCGAGCAGCTCGTCGAGCTCCCCGATCGCTTTCTCGGCCTGAGCGGTCGCATCAATACAACGTTTGAGGTAAGCCATGAAATCCGTCCGCATTTCGGCGGGGAACTCCATGCGACGGCCAAGCATGCGGCCGGAGATATCCTTGGCACGGTTGGCAATCTTGTCTTGCTGGGTCAACAGCTCCAGCAGGTCGGTACGTGCAACCGGCAGGAACAGGCCGCGAGGCAGTTTCAGACGGATTTCACGCTTGAGGGTATCTGCCTCTTTTTCCAGTTGGGCGATCTGCTGCCGGATCTTCTCGGCATCTTCCCAACGGTCTTCGGCAACGGCGTCAAAGAATGGAACCAACTGCTGGGAGCACTGGTGAACCTTGACGATATGCTTCTGCAGCGGCTTGATGGGGGACTTGGCAAAAAGCCCCAAAATAGTATTTACTGGCATGGCCAAACCTGTGTCGGTGAAAAAACACTCGATACGATTTTATGAGGCGCGCATGGTAACCGAACTGCGCCCTCAATTAAACCGCGAATTAATCTAGTCGTCTCGCGGGCATTATATCCCCGCGACCCGAATCCTGCCCCCCAAAGTTGCCTGCCAGCCCGGAATGACTATGCAAACTGAGATCGAGATAAAGTTTTTTGTCGCCCGCGACATTCAAGCCAAGTTATCCAACCTGCTGAATTCTCTTGAGATTAAAGAATCGTCACAACAGCAGCTCGGCAACGTCTATTTCGATACGCCGACCCTGGCTCTGCGCCAGCTGGAGATGGGACTGCGGATCCGCCGCTGCGATGCCTTCGCCGAGCAGACCATCAAATGCCGTGGCCAGGTGGTGGGCGGCCTGCATGCCAGACCCGAGTACAACGCTCCCGTGAGCGGCGATCTGCCGACCCTCTCGGCCTTTCCCGATGAAATTTGGCCGACCCTGACCGAGCGTGACCACATTCAGCAGCAGCTGGTCGCCCAGTTTCGTACCGACTTCCTACGCCGCCATTGGCTGATCGCCTTCGAGGGGGCCGAGATTGAGCTGGCCTGGGATCAGGGAGAGATCGTCGGCAGTCAAGGCAGCACCACCATCAACGAACTGGAACTGGAGCTCAAATCAGGCGCTACCGCGGCGCTGTTTGCACTGGCCCGGCGCCTTGCCAGGATCGGCGGGCTGCGCCTTGGCGCCCAATCCAAGGCCCAGCGCGGCTATCGACTGGCCGGGCTCGGCAAACCGCTGGCTCTGCAGGCGCTGGTCGAACATGAAGGTATGGATGGCATAACGGGGGTAAGCGAGGGGCTGCGTCACTGGCAGCATCACGAGCAGCTCTGGCTGGAGCATCCTCAGGATAAAGGCATTCAACAGCAGGCACTCGCAGCCCTGTGCCAGGGGATCGATCTGGTCGCCCGCGGTGCGGCCACGCTGCCACAACCCGCACCTTGGCTGCCAGCTCTGACCAGCCTGCACGCCCATCTGCAAGCCGAATCGGACGAGCAAAACGAGTGGCCTGCCGAACTGGCCGATCTCTTCCTCTATCCGGCGTATGTCGAGTTGCAGCTGGCCATCGCCGCCTGGCTGCATCACGCAGCCTGAGTGGTGCGATGTCGTAAATAAAGGCCAGAAACAAAAGCCAAAAACAAAACGGGTGAGCCTTGGCTCACCCGTTTTGCATTACAGCAGGTTGAGCTGCTGCATGGCGCTGCGAATGCGCTCGCGAGTCGCCTCCGACAGCGGCATCACCGGCAGGCGACACTCCTCGCTGCAGAAACCGAGTAGGGAAGCGGCATATTTGGCACCGGCCGGGCTCGGCTCGGCAAACATCGCCTGATGAAGCGGAATCAGCTGGTCTTGCAGTTCACGCGCTTCTTGCCACTTGCCGGCCAGCGTGAGGTTCTGCACCTCGGCCACCAGCTTGGGGGCCACGTTGGCGGTCACAGAGATACAGCCCTGACCACCGCCGATGTTGTAGGCCACAGCCGTGGCATCTTCACCGGATAGCCAGGCGAAAGGCTTTTTGATCAGCTGGCGTTCGGTCCAGGGGCGCGCCAGATCGCCAGTCGCGTCTTTCACCCCGGCAATGCGCGGCAGTTCGGCCAGACGGGCCAGGGTCGCGGGCTGCACATCGACAATGGCGCGCGGCGGGATGTTGTAGACGATGATCGGCTTGGCAGTGGCATCGTGTACCGCCTTGAAGTGGTGGTAGAGCCCCTCCTGATTGGGACGGTTGTAGTAACCGGCCACATGCAGGGTGGCATCGGCGCCCACCCGCTCTGCATGGAGGGTGTACTCGATGGCTTCGACCGAATTGTTGGAACCCGCCCCGGCGATCACCGGAATACGGCCAGCGACCTGTTTGACCACCAGCTCCACCACCCGGCAGTGCTCGTCGTGGGTCAGGGTCGGACTTTCCCCCGTGGTACCCACCGGCACAATGCCGTGAGTGCCCTGTTCGATATGCCACTCCACCAGACGCAGCAGCGCCTCTTCATCCAGCTTTCCCTGTCGAAACGGGGTGATCAACGCAACGATTGAACCTTGAAACATGGGATCTCCTTCTCCTAAATGACGCGCATATGGCAATAAAAAACCCCGGTACGATGTGCGCAACCGGGGTTTGAAGCTTCTCAGGGATGAGAGGTTACGCGCGAACGTCGGCAGGCCCGAATTTCAGGCTTTTTTTGTGCTTTCGTTTCAACCCGTTGAACCGCATTTCGTCATCTCTGGTCAAAAAAATGGTGTCTGGGCATATTTCGGGAACACGGCATAAATGTCAAGGCGAAAGGGGCTATGTATAATGGCCGCCCAAAATTGCGTGGAGAGACCCGATGAGCAGCCCAATCAGTGCCGTCAGCCAGATGCTGGAACGAAACCAAGCCCTCTTTGTCGGCAAGCGGCTACTTGTCTGCGGCGCGCTGGAGGATGACTACCCCCGCCAACTGGCGAGCCTGGCCCGGACCCTGACCGTCTTTACCACCGATTACTGCTACTACCGCAGCCAGCAGGCCGTCCTCGGCGAGGCTATCCTGTTCGACCACCAGCTAGGTGGTGCCCCCCGCTTCGATGCCCTGTTGCTGCTGATGCCCAAGGCCAAGGCCGAGGCACAATATCTGCTGGCCATGATGACCCCCTTGCTGGAAGCGGGTGCCGATCTGTTCCTCGCCGGTGAAAACCGCGGCGGCATCAATGGCGCCGACAAGCTGCTGGCCCCCTATGGCGAAAAGCCGATCAAGCGCGATTCGGCCCGCCGCTGCTCCCTCTATCACGGTGAGCTGAGCAAGCCGGTTGACCCCTTCAATCTGGATAGCTGGTTTGGCCGCTATCAGTGCAAGGCGGGTGATACCGAGCTAACCGTGCTGGCGCTGCCCGGCGTCTTCAGCGCCGCCGAGCTGGACCTCGGCACCCAGATGCTGCTGGCCGCCGTGCCGCCGATGAAGGGCGAGCTGCTCGATTTCGGTTGTGGCGCCGGAGTGATTGGGTCTGTGCTGGCCAAGCGCAATCCGGATCTGCAGGTCAACATGGTGGATATCAGCGCGCTGGCGCTCGAATCGAGCCGCCGCACCCTGGCGATCAACGGTCTGCAGGGCAAGGTCACCGCTTCCGATGTCTATTCGGATGTCTCCACCCGTTTCCAGCACATCGTCTCCAACCCGCCATTCCATGCGGGTCTCAAAACCTTCTATGCGGCGACCGAGCAGTTCCTGGCCAAGGCGCCGGCATTTTTGCTGCCAAATGGTTCGCTGACCATTGTTGCCAACGCCTTCTTGCGCTACCAGCCTATACTGGAGACACACTTCAAACGGACTGAAGTGATCAGCAGTGATGCCAAATTCAAGGTCTATCTGAGCAAAATGTAAATAAGTGTAAGCAGCACAATAAAACAGCTAGAGAGCGCCATCCGGCATCTGATAAGGTATTAAGCACACGATAAAAACCACCCCTTTAGGGGTGTTTTTATAGCGAACATTGAAAACCTTTTCATGTTGTTAATTCAGGGAGAGAAATACGATGGCAGGCATTTTGACCATGATCCTGGCTGGTGGCGAAGGTACTCGCCTGCAGCCTCTGACCACTACCCGCAGCAAGCCTTCCGTCCCCTTTGGTGGCAGCTACCGGCTGATCGACTTTGTCCTCAACAACTTCGTCAACGCCGACTTTCTGCGCATCTATGTACTGACCCAATTCAAATCACAGTCCCTCTACCTGCACATGAAGAAGGGGTGGAATATCGTCGGCATCACCGACCGCTTTATCGACCCTATCCCGGCCCAGATGCGCATGGGCAAACGCTGGTATGACGGCACCGCCGATGCCATCTACCAGAACCTCGGCTTTATCGAGCGGGCCGAACCGGATCATGTCTGCATCTTCGGCTCCGACCACATCTACAAGATGGATGTAAGCCAGATGGTCACCTTCCACAAGCAGAAGAACGCCGCCATGACGGTCGCGGCACTTCGCATGCCCATCGAAGAGGCGAGCGCCTTCGGGGTGATCGAGGTGGATACCGAAGGGCGGATGATCGGCTTTCAGGAAAAGCCGAAGCAGCCCAAGCACATTCCCGGCGATCCGACCCAGGCGCTGGTCTCCATGGGCAACTACATCTTCGAGACCGATGCCCTCTGCCGCGAGTTGAAGCGGGATGCCGCCGAAGAGAACTCCAGCCACGACTTTGGCAAGGATGTGATCCCGAGCCTCTACCCGCGCGCCCCCGTCTATGTCTATGACTACAGCACCAACGTCATCCCCGGCGAGAAACCGCACGTCTACTGGCGGGATGTGGGCACCCTAGACTCTTATTGGCAAGCGCACATGGACCTGGTGGCCGACAATCCCCCCTTCTCCCTCTATAACCGCAAGTGGCCCCTGCACACCCACTATCCAGCGCTGCCGCCGGCCACCTTCATCGACAGCGACGAGTGCAAGGTGAAGATCGCCAACTCGCTGATCTCCGCCGGTTGCTTCATTCAGGGCAGCCAGATCCAGCGATCCATCCTCGGTTTCCGCTGCAATATCGGCGCGTGCAGCCATATCAGTGAATCCGTGCTGCTGGGGGATGTGAAGATTGGTGAAGGGTGCTCCATCCGGCGCGCCATCATTGATAAAAACGTTGAAATTGCGCCCGGCACCGTTATCGGTGAAAATCTGGACCACGATAGAGAGCGATTTACCGTATCCGAAGGCGGTATCGTGGTGGTACCTAAGGGAGCAAGAGTTGGCTATTAACCCACTGAAAATCCTGTTTGTTGCCTCGGAAGTTGAGGGGCTGGTCAAGACCGGGGGCCTGGCCGATGTCGCCAGAGCCCTGCCGATGTACCTGGCCCAGAAGGGGCATGACGTCAGGATCATGCTCCCCTTCTACAAGACGATAAAGCGACGGGATGAGGCCAGACTGGTGGCGTCACGCTGGTTGCCAACCCACCCCGGGCTGCCTGATATCGGTTATCGCATCTACCAGATGGAGCTGGATGACGTCTGCGTCTATCTGCTCGACAGCCCGCAATATTTCGATCGTCCCCAGCTCTACGCCGAGAACAATCAGGCCTATCCGGATAATGGCGAGCGCTTTGCCTTCTTCTCGGCCGCGGCCCTCCATGCCTGCGAGCAGCTCGGCTTTGCCCCGGATATCGCCCACTGCAATGACTGGCACACCGGCCTGCTGCCACTGCTGCTGAAAACCCGTCACGCCCACAACCCCTTCTTTCAGCGGACCCGCAGCGTGATCAGCATTCACAACGCGGCGTTTCAGGGGGTGTTTGGCCGCGAGCAGTTCTGGGCCATGCCCGAGATCGCCGACTACGAACGCCGCATCAACTACGACTACGGCCACGTCAATCTACTCAAATGCGGGGTGCTCTACGCCGACAAGATCAATGCGGTCAGCCCCAACTATGCCCAAGAGCTGCTGACTCACCTCGGCGCCCACGGCATGGCGCATATCTTCCAGCAACGGGCCGCGGATCTCTGTGGCATCCTCAACGGCTGCGATTACAAGGACTGGGATCCGGAGTTCGACGAATTCCTGCCTGCGACCTACAGCATCGACAACATGGCTGGCAAACAGATCTGCAAAGAGAGCCTGCAACAGGAGGCGGGGCTGGCCGTGGCGGACTTGCCCATCTACGGCATGGTTTGCCGCCTGACCGAGCAGAAGGGCGTTCCCCTGCTGCTCCCTGCGCTGGAGAAATTCCTCCACCATCAGGTACAAGTGGTGATCGTCGGCTCTGGCGATCCTGCGCTCGCCACGCAACTGCAAACCATGGCCCGGGATTATCCGGGCAAGCTCGCCTTCATCAACACCTATGACGATCGGCTGGCTCATCTGGTCGAAGCCGGTGCCGACTTCTTCCTGATGCCCTCTCTGTTCGAGCCTTGCGGCCTCAACCAGATGTACAGTCTCGCCTATGGCACCCTGCCACTGGTGCGCGCCGTGGGTGGTCTGAAAGATACCGTGGTGGATTGGGATGCCGATCCCGAGCATGCCACCGGCTTCTGTTTTAACGATCCGACTGCCGCCATCCTGCTCGATACCATGCGCCGCAGCCTGCTCTATTTCCTGCAGGACAAAGAGCGTTTTACCAAGGTACAGCGCAATGCCATGAGCACCCGCTTCAACTGGCCTGACTCGGTCACCCAGTATGAACGGATGTATCAGAGCGCATTGGGCCGTTACTGAACGCCAAACGTCAGCTGATTGCTGAAGTTTTGTACCCTTGGCGCCACTTTGAGCGTCAACAGCGAAAAAAGTCCCCTTTGGCTGTTGACGCTCCCCCAAAACTCTATAGAATCCCCCTCCGCAGTGATGCGAAGGTGGCGGAATTGGTAGACGCGCTAGCTTCAGGTGTTAGTGTCCCACGGATGTGAGGGTTCGAGTCCCTCTCTTCGCACCAATACTGCCATGCTGATTCAGCAGCATGTAAATCCAACTAGAAAACCCGAATGTGCGAAGGTGGCGGAATTGGTAGACGCGCTAGCTTCAGGTGTTAGTGCCCCCCGGGTGTGAGGGTTCGAGTCCCTCTCTTCGCACCATGCTTCTCCAGACAGCATGTAAATCAAAACTGGTAACACAATGTGCGAAGGTGGCGGAATTGGTAGACGCGCTAGCTTCAGGTGTTAGTGTCCCACGGATGTGAGGGTTCGAGTCCCTCTCTTCGCACCATGCTTTATCCAGACAGCATGTAAATCCAGACTGGAAACCCGAATGTGCGAAGGTGGCGGAATTGGTAGACGCGCTAGCTTCAGGTGTTAGTGCCCCCCGGGTGTGAGGGTTCGAGTCCCTCTCTTCGCACCATGCTTCTGACATGTAAAAACAGAGCAATGCGCTCCAACCGCATTTAAAAACCAGCTGGAGAAAATCAGTGTGCGAAGGTGGCGGAATTGGTAGACGCGCTAGCTTCAGGTGTTAGTGTCCCACGGATGTGAGGGTTCGAGTCCCTCTCTTCGCACCATTCATTACGCAAAAGGCCCATCACGAAAGTGATGGGCCTTTTGTTTTTACTCCTTGTTATGGCTATGCTTTTGACGACTCACCGCTCATCGTCATGCCAAGGAACGCATATGATACTGGATACCGACATTCACAACTTTTACGAACATCTGGTGCTCAAGGAGATTGAGAAACAGGGGCTGCAGCAAAAGCTCAACAGCGATCAGATGGCCGACCTCTGCTGCCTCACCCTCAACCAGCTTCCGGCCCACTATATTCGCCACAATGTCGACATGATCTACTTCCTGACCGACGCCAAGCGCACCGAAATGGAAAAGCTGGTGGTCGAATCGCTCAAGGTGGCACAGCAGAAGATCAAGCAGGCTCCCGTCAAAAGCTCATAACCAGGGCTGCTGCCAGAGCAGGGTAACGATACCGGTCAACCCGGCCACTGGCAGCAAGATCAAGGCGGGCCGCAATCCGGGCTCCAGCATCACCCAGGCAGCCAGCAGAAAACCGGCACTCCAGGTGCCGTACTCTTTATCCTGACCCCATGCGAGTACGGCCACCGCCACCAGCAACATCATACCCCGCAATATCCAGCGCATTGTTTTCTCCCCAACCAACAATTGATAATAATTATCATCTTCATCTACTGGGGATGCAAGTGGCGTCACGGGCAAGCTTCGTATGTGGCCCTTTGTGTCAACAGGCCGCTCAAAAACGGGTTATGAGATCAACTAATTTGTGATTTTTTCAATCAAATGTGCATTTTTGCCAATTTGATGGGGCTTTAACCCGCCGGGTTTGTGGTAGATTGCGGCCTCTTTTTGGGTTGCCCCCTCGGGATCGATGTATCCACAGGACGAGAGGGAGTGACCTTGGCGAGCAAGAGTTTAGGAAGTATCTATGCAAAACCAACAAAACCACATCCGACTACCGGGCATGGCACAGGTATTTGCCTGTCTGGCCATTTTCCTGGCCCTGGCATTCTCGTTCACCAGCGTGCTCGATCTGCCGATCCAGCTGGCGTTGTTCATCGCCTGGTTCGTCATCATGGGGCTTGGCATCAAACTTGGCCACGATTACAAATCCCTGGAACAGGCAGCCGTTGACGGCGTTGCCAAGGGAATGGGGGCCATCCTGATCCTGGTCTCCGTCGGTGCTCTGGTCGGCACCTGGATTGCCGGTGGCATAGTCCCCAGCATCATCTACTTCGGCCTCAAGGTGATTCACCCGTCCATCTTCCTGCTGGCAACCCTGATCATCTGCTCCCTGACCTCGCTGGCCACCGGCACTTCCTGGGGCTCTGCTGCCACGGCCGGCATCGCCATGATGGGGATCGGCCACAGCCTCGGCGTGCCTGCGCCGCTGGTAGCCGGTGCCGTGCTCTCCGGCGTCTACTTCGGTGACAAGCTCTCTCCGCTCTCCGACTCAGTAGTGCTGGCCTCTACCATGTCCAACGTCGATGTGGTGGAGCATATCAAGGGGATGCTGCCCATCAGCCTGCTCTCCTATGTCATCACCGCCGTACTGTTCACCGTGGTGGGCATGCAGTATTCGGGCAACGTCAGCCTGGAGCAGGTCAATCTGGTGATGGAGGCCCTCGACAGCCAGTTCAACATCACCCCGCTGGCCATAGTGCCGGTGGTGCTGGTACTGGGCCTGTTGGCCATTCGCAAGCCTGCCTTCCCGGTGATCAGCTTCGGCGCCCTGCTAGGCCTGATCTGGGCCATCGCCTTCCAGGGCATGGATCCGGTCAAGGCGATGCACTCGGCTTATAGTCCATTTGCCATCACCTCCGGCATCGATTTTATCGACAACATTCTCGGTCGCGGTGGCATGGAGTCCATGCTGGGCTCGGTCGCGGTCATCATCTTTGGTCTCGGGTTTGGCGGCCTGCTGGAGAAGGTCGGTATTCTGGAAGTGATCGCCAGCGCCTTCGAGAGGCGCATCAACAGCGTCGGCAGCCTGACCAGCCACACCATCGGCACCGCGTTTCTGGCCAACGTGTTTGGCTCGGCCATGTATGTGTCGCTAATCCTGACCCCCAAGATCATGGCCAAAAACTACGACCGACTGGGACTGGCGCGCAAGAACCTCTCTCGCAACGCCGAGTTTGGCGGCACCCTCACCTGCGGCATGGTGCCCTGGAGCGACAACGGCATCTTCATGGCCGGGGTGCTGGGGGTGGCAACCCTCGACTACCTGCCCTACATGTGGCTGAGCTTCACCTGCATCATTGTGACCATCACCCTCGCCTATATGGGCAAGGCAGTGAACCGGATCCCGCTGGTCGCGGCGGCAAGCTCCCGCTAAGCCATCCTGAAACAACAAAGGCGCCATCGAGGCGCCTTTATCGTTTTAGAGAAATGCTGTTTGATGGCGTTCACTGATCACCACAAACAAAAACAGCCCTCGTTGCCGAGAGCCGTTTCATCAGACCGATAATGCCGATCAGATGGAGAAGCTGGAGCCACAGCCACAGGTCGTGGTGGCATTGGGGTTGGTCACGGTGAAGCGTGAACCTTCCAGACCCTCGGTGTAATCCACACTGCCGCCTACCAGATATTGCAGGCTCATGGGATCGATCACCATGGTGACGCCATTCTTCTCGACTACGGTGTCCCCGTCGTTGATCTTCTCATCAAAGGTAAAGCCATACTGGAAACCGGAGCAGCCCCCACCCGTGATGTATACCCGCAGCTTCAGCTCGGGATTCTCTTCCTCGGTGATCAGGTTCTTCACCTTGTTGGCCGCCGCATCCGTCATCTGGATGGGCAACGGGGCTTCTGCTACTGCACTCATTACTGACCTCACAACCATTAGATCCACAAACATGGAAACCGCGAAATTATCCAATACCCGACCATTCAGTTCAAGTATTCACCACGTTTAACCGGCCGCGGGAACCGGAGCAGGCGGTGCAGCGACCAGCGGCTTGATCACCTCACCCCACTCAACCAGCAGCTCTTGCGCCGGTTGCCTGCCGTCCTTGTTGATGGTGACACGGATCCGATCCGGCACAAAGCCTTCCGGCAACTGCCAATTCCCTTCCAGCAGCTGGAAATAACGCAGGGCATAACGCCACTCGCTCACCTTCATTCCGAGATCGCGACCGGTCAGCGTCTTCGGCTTGTCAGCCAGGCTCCCCTCGACCCGGATCTGCACCTGACCACGGAACAGCTCCCGCTTTTTGGCGGGCTGGGTCAGGGCGAGACGATAGTGGTAGCGACCGGGAATGCTGGTCTCCTGCAGGGTCAGGTTGTCGATCACTACCCCCACCTGTTCGCCGGTGGGGCGCATGATCCGCTCGAAAAAGGCCAGCTGGCGTTTGAGCTCCTGCACCTGCGCCTCCTGACTCTTCAGGGTGGTCTGCAACTGCTCAAAGGCCGCTTTCTGGGTCGCCAGCTGGGTATCTTTCACCCCCAATTCGGTCTTGAGCTGGCCGATGGCCTTGCCCTGACGATCCAGCGTCTCCTGCTGTACCACCAACAGACTGCTCTGGGCCAGCTCCTGACGGTTACCGACAAAGTAACCGATGAGCCCGCCAACGGCTAACACGACCAATAACTTCAATAGATTGGACATAGCCCCTCATCCCGTTATCACGCCATTTACGGCAGCGCCTCTCCCTTCACTATACCGCCCGGACCGGGGTCACAGGCGATAAAGGGAAAAATTAACTGGCCGTGGCGCTGCCATCACCCCGCTTTTGACGCGCGGCAAGCCGTAAAGTTCGCTCCAGGATCTGGGAATAGATGGGCCGGCCACCCAGCCACTGGGCAACCAGAGTCGCCCCGACCGTGGTAATCATCATCGGCAGGATCAGCTGATAGTTGTCGGTCATCTCGGTGACCAGCACGATACCCGTGATGGGGGCACGCACGGTGGCAGCAAACAGCGCCCCCATTCCGGCGATGGCAAAGGCGCCGGGCTCGATGCCAAGCTCCGGAAACGCCGCATGAAACAGATGGCCAAACACCACGCCAAACAGGGTGCCCAACGCCAGGGTCGGCGCAAACACCCCGCCCGGGGCACCGGAGCAGAAGCAGATGAGGGTCGCGACCAGCCGCACCGAAAAGATGAGGAACAGGGTTGCCATCGCATACTCATCCCCCATCAGATGGGGAATAAGCTCGGTGCCGCCCCCCGTCACCGAGGGGGCGAACAGCGACAGCACACCAAACGTTCCGGCGACCAGCATGCCGATGGCCACGAAACGGTGGCGCTTGTTCTGATGCAACGCCAGATAGCCATCCTGACAGGCCAGCACCAGCTTGTTGAAGACAAAACCGAGCACCCCGAAGGTGGCCCCCATAAAGAGGAACAGCCAGAGTGCCTTGAGGGCGGGCGCATCGTAGTGGGGCAGAGTGATCACCGCCCCCTGGCCTTTCATGTTCTGCAACATCAGGGTCGCCATGATGGCGGAGATCCCCACCGCCTTGATGGCCAGAAAAGAGTAGCGAAACTGCGGCCGCATCTCCTCCATTACGAACAGGATGCCCGCCAGCGGCGCATTGAAGGCTGCCGCCAGACCGCCCGCCGCACCGGCGGCCAACAGGGCGTGGCCATGCTCCTTGGGCAACCGGAAGATATCAGCCACCATCTTGCCGAGGTTGCCGCCGATCTGTACCGAAGGCCCCTCCCGCCCCAGCACCATACCGGAGCTCAGGGTACAGATGCCGCCGAAGAACTTGACCGGCAACACTCGCCACCACCGCACCGGGCGCAGATCGTCCATCGCCCCCTCGATCTCGGGAATGCCGGAGCCGCCCGCTTCCGGGGCAAAGGTATGAGTGAGGAAGTAACCGACAAATCCCAGCAAGGCGCTGAAGCCAAAGCCAAGCAGACCGAGCTGCCACCAGGGACGGTCTGCCAGCAAGGCGATACGTTGTTCTGCCAGCCAGTGGACACCAGATTCGAACAGACCGCACACCAGTCCGGCCAGGGTGCCGACCAGGGCCGCCAGCAACAGCACCAGCAAGGGCATCTTGTCTTGCCGGATAATGCGGGAAAGCGGCCCCCGCGCAGAGGTATCGGCTTCAGAGGAGAGAGCTTGTTGCGCCATCTTGTTACACCAACTTGGAAAAACCATATCGTCAGCTAGCTGAGATCAGGATCACCCGGCGCGTTGCTCGGCTGCCCAGAGCTGGGGCTTTCTGCTATAGTCGGCCCGTTAAATTTTTGTCACGGGAGCAGACCGAGAGTCCGGGTGGCGAGAGCGCAAAGCATACTCCTGATGCTCCGGCCTGCCGAGTCTCAATCGGCTGCAATCCCTTGTGTGACGACCAAAATCCCATTAAGGATGATCCATGTCAAAATCAGATCAGCTGTTTGAACAGGCCCGCCAGACCATTCCGGGTGGCGTCAACTCACCGGTCCGCGCCTTCAATGGGGTCGGCGGCACGCCCCGCTTCATCGATCACGCCGATGGCGCCTATCTCTATGATGTGGATGGTCAGGCCTACGTGGATTACATCGGCTCCTGGGGCCCCATGCTGCTGGGTCACAACCACCCGGCCATCAAGGCTGCCGTCATCAAGGCGGTGGAAAAAGGGCTGAGCTACGGTGCGCCGACCGAGATCGAAGTGCTGATGGCCGAGAAAGTGCGCCAGATCGTCCCCTCCATGGAGCAGGTGCGGATGGTGAACTCCGGCACCGAAGCCACCATGAGCGCCATTCGTCTGGCCCGTGGCTACACCGGCCGCGACAAGATCGTCAAATTCGAGGGTTGCTACCACGGCCACGCCGACTCCCTGCTGGTCAAGGCCGGCTCCGGCGCCCTGACCCTGGGTCAACCGAACAGCCCGGGCGTTCCGGCCGATTTCGCCAAACACACCCTGACCTGCGTCTTCAACGATCTGGATTCGGTGCGTGAAGCCTTCACCCAGTACGGCAACGAGATTGCCTGTATCATCGTCGAGCCGGTGGCTGGCAACATGAACTGCATCCCGCCGGTACCCGGCTTTCTGGAAGGGCTGCGTGCCATCTGCGACGAGTTCGGCGCCCTGCTGATCCTGGACGAAGTGATGACCGGATTCCGCGTCTCCTTGCGTGGTGCCCAGGGTCACTACAACATCGACCCGGATCTCACCACCCTCGGCAAGATCATCGGTGCTGGCATGCCTGTTGGCGCCTTCGGCGGCAAGAAGAAGGTGATGCAGCACATCGCCCCGACCGGCCCTGTCTATCAGGCGGGTACTCTCTCCGGCAACCCGGTGGCCATGGCAGCCGGTCTGACCATGCTGGATCTGCTGCTGGAGCCAGGCCTCTATGAGCAGCTGAGCGCCAAAACAGCTCGTGTTGCCGAGGGACTGAAGGCAGCCGCAGCCAAACACGGTATCCCGCTCGCCATCAACTATGTGGGCGGCATGTTCGGCTTCTTCTTCACCGAAGAGAACGAAATCACCCGCTACGAGCAGGTTACTCGCTGCGATATGGAACGCTTCAAGCGCTTCTACCATCTCATGCTGGAAGAGGGCGTCTATCTGGCGCCGAGCGCCTACGAGGCGGGCTTCCTGTCATTGGCTCACGGCGACAAGGAGATCGAACATACCCTGGCTGCCGCCGAGCGCAGCTTCGCCAAGCTGGCTGGCTAAATCGCCGCTGGTGGTCGCAAAGGGCCCGTCATGGGCCCTTTTCTATCGCAGTACCTTCATCACCACACAGCTCTTCGATACGCCCAGTTCTGGTGCATTCCCCCATCATCATCCGCCGATTTGTCATCCTCTGGTGCAACTTGCCCTGCCATCCCTGTCATAAAGCAGGCCCACTATTTGCACATTCACCACAAGAGCCCACGTCACCGAGGTCCATATGGCAGAGATGAGCCCCATCGATGTGCTGCGGCGCTATCAGGAGTATCAGGAGGAGTTGACCCCGCTACTGCAGGGGCTGCTCAGCGCCCCCCTTGTCTCGCTCAAGGGGTATCCCTTTGTGGTCAGCATTGACCACTATCAGGGGCCGATGTGCATCCAGCCTGCGGCACCGGCCGCCCATAACCGGCTGCACCTTATCGTGCAGGGGCAAGGACGGGAGATCACCGTCTGCCTGAATCAGTTGATTGGCTGGTTGATGGGAGACAGGGAGCGCCGCCGCGCCATGCCCTGGTTCAAGGCGGTCTATGTGGTGCTCAGCATGGCGCTGTTTTTGATCGTCGCCACCCTGATCTGGCACGGGCTGGAGCAGCTCTACCAGCTATTGTGCGGCGAGCAGCAGAACCAGCTCGGCGCCTTTAGCGCCATCATCTTCCTGACGCTGGCACTGGCGGTGTTCGATCTGGGCAAGACCATTCTGGAAGAGGAGGTACTACTGCATAAGGATATCTTCCGCCACAGCGCCATTCGCCGCACCATCACCCGCTTTATCGCCGCCATACTGATCGCGGTCTCCATCGAGGGGCTGTTGCTGCTGTTCAAAGGCTCGCTCGGCCAGAGCGAGCTGCTCTGGCCAGCGGTCGGAGTGATGGGGTGTGCGGTGGGTTTGCTGCTGGCGCTTGGCCTCTATGTTTTTCTGGGGGCCAAGGCCGAAGCGGCACTGGTACAGGCTAGCCTGCGCTCTCCACCGTCAGCTGCACAGGGGAGCGACGCGCCGCCCGCCAGGAAGCGTACATAGTCCAGGAGGTATAGATGACGATAAAGGCAACCAACCACTTCAGCATCTCCATATCCATGGATTTGACCAGCATGGCTGCCAGCACCACACCGATGGGGCCGAAGATGGCCACCGCCAGCACGGCTTTGGCATCAAACGCCCCTTTGCGGATAAAGGTGCCTGCGGAGAAGACGCTGAGCACGGCGGTGGAGCCCATCATGATCGGAAACGCCGCCAGCGGATTCATCCCCAGCAGATAAACCAGCGTCATGCAGGGGGCAAACAAGCCGATACCGACATTCATCAGCACTCCGAAGATGAAGTTGCCAAGCAGGGCGATCGCCAGCTTGTAGCCGCTGAGCCCCATCGCATCGCCGCCTACAGGGAAAAGCCCCAGCAGACCGGCAAAGATAAGCCCTGCAACGACCAGTAAGGAGATAGCCATCACCAACCGGATGGTCTGCCGATCAAACGAGGCCACATGGCGAGCGCCCCAGGCTGCGCCCGCTGCGGCGGCCATCATCATGCTGATCAGCGTCAACGGCTCCACCGCTACTGCGCCGACGAAGATCAGCGACTGAGTCACGGTCGGCAGCACGCACTGCCCATTGAGGGTACCCGGCAGCACCCGATCATCGATCAGCTTGAACTGCTTGTAGCAGGCGGTCTTTACCGCAAAGCTGCCCACCCCCAGGGTATCGAGGAAGTTGGCAACCCCACCGATCAGCGCCACCGGCCAGAAGGGGGTCGCCTCAAAGGATCCACTCTGCTTCTTCCGCCAGCAGGCTTGCACCAGCATAAAGATGAATACGAGGCCTCCGGCTATAAAAACCAGCCGTAAAATATCAACTAACATAGGGGTTTCTCCTGCAACGGGCGGCGATTCTAAGGCAAGCAGCAGAAAAAATCTTGACCGGAATTAAGCAATGCTCACGACACGCCTCTGCAAGGTGAAATATTTATCAATAGACTCCGAACGACTCTGCTAATACTTGTTACTGAGGCCAACAGGCCGGGTCCTGAGCACGTTGTTATGGTCCTTTCGCGACGACCACTTGTGCCAAAGGACATAATAAAAAAGAGGGCCGGTAGTGATACCGACCCTCTTTCTGTATCTGGCCGGGGCGCTGGGCACTCGACCATGACAACCGCTTATTGAATGCTCTTGCCGGCACGCACGTCCTTGATAAACCCCTTCAGGCTGGCCAGATCACGGGGAGCACCGCGCAGGATCTGATCACCGATGATGAAGGCCGGGGTACCGGAGATACCGAGCGCTTCAGCCAGCGCACGGTTGGTACCGAGGTTCTGGTCAATGCTGCCATCCTTGATCTTGGCTTCCACCTTGCTCCAGTCCACACCGGCCGCCACAGCCAACTGCTTGACCTGTGCTTCATCAGCGAGCGGGCCCTGATGGCTATAGAGCTTCTCGTGGAACGCCTGGTACTTGTCAGGCTGACCCAGCTGGACCGCCAGCGCAGCACGAGCGGCGAAGTAGGAGGACTCGCTCAGAATGGGGAACTGCTTGTAGATGTACCGGATGTCTTTATCTTCCGACATCAGCTGCTTGACCAGCGGATGGGCCCGTTTGCAGTAACCGCAGTTGTAATCGAAAAACTCCACAATGGTCAGAGATGCCTTCGGATTCCCCATCTCGGGATCCTGATTGGCATAAAGCTGCTTGGAGTGAGCCTTGATCAGCGCCTTGTCACTCTCGGCCTGCTGGCTCTCCTGCTTGGCACGCAGGGCATTGGACATCTCGACCAGGATCTCGGGATTCTTGACCAGATAGTCGCGAACGATTTGCTCGACATCGCTTTTGGTCAGCTCGCTTGCATGTACCGGCGTCGCCAGCAGGGTCACGCCAGCCAGCGCGCAAAACAGGGCATTTTTAATAGTCATAACGTTATCTTTCAGAGGATATGATAGAGGCCACTATAGTGGTTGAGTCTGTTTTCAAGTCAAGCTATCTGGCCAAAAAAGCGCTTGATGCGCCCTGATTGCCACTTTTTCATGTCATTTCGCGCAATTAACCAGCAATCAAACCGGACAGGGATTTACAAGCCGGATCAGCATGGTAATATTCGCCGCACTGCTGCGGAGGGGTGGCAGAGCGGCTGAATGCACCGGTCTTGAAAACCGGCGATGGGCGACCATCCGTGGGTTCAAATCCCACCTCCTCCGCCATTCATACCGAGCCTATGCAACCATGTTGCGTGGGCTTTTTATTTGCCTGCGATTTGCCACTCCTCATAGATCTCAACACATTAGTCTTCTTCAACTCCTTTCTTGATCTTCTCACCTGCGAGCTAAATAGCTGCCACAAGATCACCTACCAACATCGAACCTCTGAGTTCCTGCGCGTTTCCCTTCCCAATTCCTTATTACCCCAAACAACAAGGACCCAAAGCAGCAACCACTGCGCCTACGTGTTAGCACAGCCAACACACTCTCTGGCATAACGTCAGTGGGCGACTAACAAAATCATGGACAAGCAGAGGGCTCAAAAAAGAAAGACTTCAGCTAACACAGGACGCAGATGCCCAGGAAAGATCGCAAGCAAGAGATCGTGGCGTACAGGCGAGCATAGGATTCGTCGGTCATGACTACGCCAGAGCCGCCATACAGAGCGACAGCGGTTCAAGAGTACCAAGCGGAACATCAGGCTATTTGTGGAACCAGAAAGCAGCGGCGAGTAACAATAAGAACAGAGGAAAGGAGATAAGGCCGATCAAAAATCAGGCTGCTTTCTGAGTTTCAGTTAATAAAAAACCCCGCTCGATGAGCGGGGTTCTTAAATTGAGTGCCTGGCAGTGTCCTACTCTCGCATGGCGAATGCCACACTACCATCGGCGCTACCGCGTTTCACTTCTGAGTTCGGCATGGGATCAGGTGGTTCCACGGCGCTATGGCCGCCAGGCAAATTCTTCAATCCAGAAAGCTGACGTGAATAACGATGTTGCTCGTGGCTTGTCGTTATCACTGAATTAGTAGTTCGCTTGGTATTTGCTACAAGCCTTAGAACACTTCTTGGGTGTTGTATGGTTAAGCCTCACGTAATTAGTACGGGTTAGCTCAATGCATCGCTGCACTTACACACCCCGCCTATCAACGTTGTGGTCTCCAACGGCCCTTTAGGACCCTCAAGGGGTCAGGGATGACTCATCTCAGGGCTCGCTTCCCGCTTAGATGCTTTCAGCGGTTATCGATTCCGAACTTAGCTACCGGGCAGTGCCACTGGCGTGACAACCCGAACACCAGAGGTTCGTTCACTCCGGTCCTCTCGTACTAGGAGCAACTCCCTTCAATCATCCAACGCCCACGGCAGATAGGGACCGAACTGTCTCACGACGTTCTGAACCCAGCTCGCGTACCACTTTAAATGGCGAACAGCCATACCCTTGGGACCGACTTCAGCCCCAGGATGTGATGAGCCGACATCGAGGTGCCAAACACCGCCGTCGATATGAACTCTTGGGCGGTATCAGCCTGTTATCCCCGGAGTACCTTTTATCCGTTGAGCGATGGCCCTTCCATTCAGAACCACCGGATCACTATGACCTACTTTCGTACCTGCTCGACCTGTCCGTCTCGCAGTTAAGCTGGCTTATGCCATTGCACTAACCTCCTGATGTCCGACCAGGATTAGCCAACCTTCGTGCTCCTCCGTTACTCTTTGGGAGGAGACCGCCCCAGTCAAACTACCCACCAGGCACTGTCCGCGAGCCCGATTCAGGGCCCTGCGTTAGAACATCAAACATACAAGGGTGGTATTTCAAGGACGGCTCCAGCGCAACTGGCGTCACGCCTTCAAAGCCTCCCACCTATCCTACACATGTAGGTTCAATGTTCAGTGCCAAGCTGTAGTAAAGGTTCACGGGGTCTTTCCGTCTAGCCGCGGGTACACCGCATCTTCACGGCGAATTCGATTTCACTGAGTCTCGGGTGGAGACAGCATGGCCATGGTTACACCATTCGTGCAGGTCGGAACTTACCCGACAAGGAATTTCGCTACCTTAGGACCGTTATAGTTACGGCCGCCGTTTACCGGGGCTTCGATCAAGAGCTTCGCTTGCGCTAACCCCATCAATTAACCTTCCGGCACCGGGCAGGTGTCACACCCTATACGTCCACTTTCGTGTTTGCAGAGTGCTGTGTTTTTGATAAACAGTCCCAGCCATCTGGTCACTGCGACTCCCGACAGCTCCATCCGCAAGGGACTTCACCATCAAGAGCGAACCTTCTCCCGAAGTTACGGTTCTATTTTGCCTAGTTCCTTCACCCGAGTTCTCTCAAGCGCCTTGGTATTCTCTACCCGACCACCTGTGTCGGTTTGGGGTACGATGACTTGTAATCTGAAGCTTAGAGGCTTTTCCTGGAAGCAGGGCATCAATGGCTTCCACACCGTAGTGTGTTCGTCTCGTGTCTCAGTGTTGTGTCTCCGGATTTGCCTGGAAACACCACCTACGCACTTTCACCAGGACAACCGTCGCCTGGCCCACCTAGCCTTCTCCGTCCCCCCATCGCAATTACAAGTCGTGCAGGAATATTAACCTGCTTCCCATCGACTACGCCTTTCGGCCTCGCCTTAGGGGTCGACTCACCCTGCCCCGATTAACGTTGGACAGGAACCCTTGGTCTTCCGGCGAGGAGGCTTTTCACCCCCTTTATCGTTACTTACGTCAGCATTCGCACTTCTGATATCTCCAGCATACCTCTCGATACACCTTCGCAGACTTACAGAACGCTCCCCTACCACTCACACATAAGTGTGAATCCGCGGCTTCGGTGCCTGGTTTGAGCCCCGTTACATCTTCCGCGCAGGCCGACTCGACTAGTGAGCTATTACGCTTTCTTTAAATGATGGCTGCTTCTAAGCCAA
>NZ_JBQBEL010000001.1:1032500-1340000 GCF_051919545.1 Aeromonas sp. 61P | reverse complement strand
TACAAGACCGCCATCAAGGTAATGGGCATGATGGGTGGCAACGGTGGCGATCTGCAGACCCGTGCCTTGCGCTATCTCTATCCCGAGAAGATCTTCCAGCAGTTCGAAGGTGACAACGCCACCTGGACCCAGTTCGACCCGCGCGTCGAATGGTTGCTGGAGCTGCTGCTCTCAGCCCGCCAGCAGAAGGTGCTGGTGATCTGCTCCGAAGCGGCGACCGCTATCGCGCTGGAAGAGGCGCTGCGTACCCGTGAAGGGATCCGTGGTGCCGTGTTCCACGAAGGGATGTCGATCCTCGAGCGGGACAAGGCCTCCGCCTATTTTGCCCAGCAAGAGGGTGGCGCCCAGGTGCTGCTCTGCTCCGAGATCGGCTCAGAAGGGCGCAACTTCCAGTTTGCCAGCCATCTGGTGCTGTTCGATCTGCCTCTCAACCCGGATCTGCTGGAACAGCGTATCGGCCGACTGGATCGTATCGGTCAGCAGAACACCGTCGAGATCCACGTTCCCTATCTGGAAGGGACTGCCCAGCGCGCCCTGCAGCTCTGGTATCACGATGGTCTGGACGCGTTCGAGCAGACCTGCCCGACTGCCCGCCCGGTATTCGAAGCGGTACGTGAAGAGCTGTTCGAGCTGCTGGCCGCCAACACCGGCGATCAGGCAGCCCTCGACGCCCTGCTGGTCAAGACCCGCGAACTGCACGAGCCGCTCAAGGCCAGGCTGGAGCAGGGCCGCGATCGTCTGCTGGAGATTCACTCCAGCGGTGGCGAAGCCGCCAAGCAGCTGGTCGAGAAGCTGGCCGCCGAAGATGACGACACCGGCATGATCTCCTTCGCCCTCAAGATGTTCGACGAGATCGGTGTCAATCAGGATGACCGCGGCGAGAACGCGCTGGTGCTGATGCCGGGCGATCACATGCTGGTGCCCAGCTTCCCGGGCCTGCCGCAAGACGGCATGACCATCACCTTTGATCGCACCACCGCCCTGTCGCGGGACGATATGTCGTTCCTCTCCTGGGATCACCCCATGATGCGCGGCGGTATCGACCTGATCCTCGGCTCCGAGATCGGTGCCACCTCGGTGGCTCTGCTCAAGAACAAGGCGCTGCCGGTCGGTTCCATCCTGCTGGAGCTGATCTTCGTCGCCGAGTCTGCGGCTCATCCCCAGCTTTACCGCTTCATGCCGCCGACACCGATCCGCCTGCTGATGGACAAGAACGGCAACAATCTCGGCGAGAAGGTGGCGTTCGATGCCTTCAACCGCCAGCTGACGCCGGTCAACCGCCACCTCGGCAGCAAGCTGGTGACTGCGTCCCAGCCGGTGATCCATGGTCTGATTGGCCAGGGTCAGGCGATTGCCGAAGAGCTGAAGGCCGGGATTGTCGACAAGGCCCGCGCCCAGATGGCGCAGACCCTGCAGCAGGATCTCGATCGTCTGGAGGCGCTCAAGGCGGTCAACCCGAACGTGCGCGACAGCGAGCTGGAATATCTGCGCAATCTGCAGGCAGAATTGCACCACCTGATCGACCAGACCCAGCTCAAGCTGGATGCCATCCGCTTTATTGTGGTGACCCATAACTGATAAAACGGTGAAATGGCCAAACCCAACGCAAGTTGGCTGCCATGCACTTTTTATCGTGGTAACCCATAACTGATGGGGGCTTGCCCCCGCTTTGACCAAAGATGCGAGACGCTATGTTTGTATACTCACCGCCCCTGGAACCCTGGCTCGATATCCTGTTCAAGGACAAGGACATCATGGTGGTCAACAAGCCCACTGGCCTGCTGAGCGTCCCCGGGCGCGGCCCCGAGAACGAAGACAGCGTGCTCCATCGGGTCAAGCAGCAGCACCCCAAGGCGGCAGCCGCCCATCGCCTCGATATGGCGACCACCGGCGTGCTGGTGATCCCGCTCAACCCTAACTCCCACCGGGAGCTGAGCCGGCAATTCCGCGAGCGGGAGACCGAGAAGCACTACCTCGCCTGGGTGTGGGGTGAACCGGAGCTGGATGCGGGTGAAGTGGATCTGCCACTCTGCGTCGACTGGCCCAATCGGCCGAAACAGAAAGTTGACCACGAGGAGGGGCGTCATGCCCTGACCCTGTGGCAGAAGCTGAAGGTGGAGAATGGCAACAGCCTGATCAAGCTGACCCCGATTACCGGTCGCTCCCATCAGCTGCGGGTGCATATGCTGGAGCTGGGTCACCCTATCCTCGGCGATAACCTCTACGCCAACCCGGATGCGCTGGCGGCGGCACCGCACCTTTATCTGCATGCGGCCAGCCTGACCATCAGCCACCCCCGCAGCGGCGAGCGGATGACCTTCGAGGCACCAGCCCCTTTCCCGGTCTGAGCCCGCCAGGTAACAGCCCAATAAAAAGAAAGCCCCCATCGAGAGATGGGGGCTTTTTTATCGCTCAGACGCGGATATCGATATTGCTTCCGAGGGAAGCGCTGGCCGATGTCGGCGCAGCCGGAGCGGATTGCGCTGCTGTTTGCAGCAATTTCAGTGCGGATTCGCCCTCTTGGGTCTGCTGTTTTTTGGCCAGACTGGCCGCCATCAACGCAGAACCGAACGACGCATTTGCAGAGCTGGATATGTCCATAGGTTACCTCCTGCATCAAAGAGTATCGGCCGCCCTCAGCCAGACATGAGCAATCAATGGACAATAATCCGAACCGGAGCCCGGTTGCATGTCGATCGGACGAACGCTGCGGAAGGGATAAATCGCCCCGAAACCGCGCCAGCTGGGCGCTGTAAGTGTTTATTATTCATTCGATAAGCAAATGATGGTGGCAATATCATTTAAAAAATAAATGATAAAAAGCGCCGGCAAGCCCCTCGAAAATGCCTATTCGAGGCCCGCAAGCTCCTCCGCCGTCATCGCCCGCAATACCCGACAAGGGTTGCCGGCCGCCACCACGTTGGCTGGCACATCTTTGGTCACCACCGAACCGGCACCGATGACGCTGTTGTCACCGATGGTGACGCCGGGGCAGATGACGACGCTGCCACCAATCCAGACGTTGTGACCGATCCGTACCGGCTTGCCGAACTCGACACCCCTGATGCGCGGCGCCACCGCCACCGGGTGAGCGGCGGTGTAGATCTGCACCCCGGGCGCCAGCAGCACGTTGTCGCCGATGTGCACCTCACAGACGTCGAGGATGGTGCAA
Source organism: Aeromonas sp. 61P (assembly GCF_051919545.1). Classification (NCBI taxonomy): domain Bacteria; kingdom Pseudomonadati; phylum Pseudomonadota; class Gammaproteobacteria; order Aeromonadales; family Aeromonadaceae; genus Aeromonas; species Aeromonas sp. 61P. Next base: position 1,336,828 of record NZ_JBQBEL010000001.1, on the reverse strand, counting down.
TTGACGTTGGCGTAGAAGTTCTCGCCGACGAAGATGTTGGCGCCATAGTCGCAGAAGAACGGCGGATTGATGGCACACTCCTGGCCACGACTACCGAGCAGCTCGTGCAGCAAAGCATCCCGCGCCGGTTTCTCCTGCCAGCTGGTGTTGAAGGTGTGATAGAGCCTGCGGCAGCGCTCGCGCGCCGCTTTCAGCTCAGGGTCAGCCGCATCATAAGGCTCCCCCGCCACCATCTTCTGCCACTCGGCACCACGCACCACCTTCTCCATTACCTACTCCATCAGCCAGATCAGGGATTCATAAGGGCGCAGCATACCCGATTGCGGTTGGGCCGGGCTATCCGGGTAGTTGCCGAGCAGCAGCCGACCCTTCCCGCTTTGCAGCTCGGCAGGCAAGGCAAACTCAACCGGCTCGCCGTAGAAGTTGCTCACAACCAGCAGGGTCTGACCGTTGGCGCGGCGGGCATAGGCCCAGATCTGCGGGTGCCCGGTCAGCAGCTCCTGATAATCCCCCTGCGTGAAGATGGGGTGCGCCTTGCGAAGGGCGATGAGATCCCGGTAGTGCCAGAACACCGAGTGCTGGTTGGTCAGCGCCGCCTCGGCATTGATCTCGGAATAGTTGGCGGCTGGCTTGAGCCAGGGTGTCCCGTTGGTGAAACCGGCGTTGGCCGCAGCGCTCCACTGCATCGGGGTGCGCGAGTTGTCGCGGGACTTGGCACCGAGAATGGAGAGGATCTCGGCCTCGCTCATCCCTTCGGCCTGCTTGATGGCAAAGATGTTGCGGCTCTCCACATCCTGATAGTCATCGATGCGCTGATAGCCGGGGTTGGTCATGCCGATCTCCTCCCCCTGATAGATGTAGGGGGTGCCCTGCAAACCGTGCAGAGTGCTGGCCAGCATCTTGGCGGCCACTACCCGATGCTCGCCCTCATCGCCGAAACGGGAGACGATGCGCGGCTGATCGTGGTTGCACCAGAACAGCGCCGACCACCCCTTGCCATGCATACCGCTCTGCCAGTGGTTGAAGATGCGCTTGAGCTCGAGGAAATCGAACGGCGCCTTGGTCCACTTGTTGCCGTTGGGGTAATCCACCTTGAGGTGGTGGAAGTTGAACACCATGGAGAGCTCGGAGCCATCGAGGGCGCCATAGCGCTGGCAGTGCTCCAGCGAAGTGGAGGACATCTCCCCCACCGTCATGGCTCCCACCGGGGCAAACACGTCGCGGCTCACATCCTGCAAAAATTCGTGGATGCGCGGCCCGTCAGTGTAGAAGCGGCGGCCATCGCCAATCTCGTCGTTCGGGAACACCTGATCCTTGGAGATAAGGTTGATGACGTCGAGGCGGAACCCGTCCACCCCCTTCTTCGCCCAGAAGTGAATGATGTTTTTGACCTCGGCGCGCACCGCCGGATTTTCCCAGTTGAGATCCGCCTGCTCGCGGGCAAACAGGTGCAGGTAGTACTGACCGGTGGCTGAGTCCAGCTCCCAGGCGCTGCCGCCAAACTTGGATTGCCAGTTGTTGGGCACGCCGCCATCCACCGGATCGCGCCAGATGTAATAGTCGCGGTAGGGGCTGTTCTTGTCCCCCAGCGCCGACTTGAACCAGGCGTGCTCGGTGGAGGTGTGGTTGACCACGATATCCATCACGATGCGGATGTCGCGCGCGTGGGCGGCGGCCAGCAGCGCCTCAAAGTCGGCCATGGTGCCGTAGGCGGGATCGATGGCGTAGTAGTCGGCGATGTCGTAGCCGTTGTCCACCTGCGGCGAGACGTAGACCGGGGTCAGCCAGAGGGCATCGACCCCCAGCGTCTTGAGGTAATCGAGGCGGGCCATGATCCCCTTGAGATCACCGGTGCCACGGGCACCGGAATCCTGAAAACTCTTGGGATAGATCTGGTAAATCACGGCGCTCTGCCACCAGGGTGTTTGGCTCATGGCTCTTTCTCTTGTCACAAATTGAAAAGGGAGAGGGCGACCCGTTGGGTCGCCCTGACAATCAGATTCAGGCGCTGGCTTCGGCCAGCTTGCCGGCCGCTTGCTGGCGCTTGTAGACCAGCAGGGTCAGCACCACCGGCACCACGATGGCGACCAGCATGGCGATGGCAAATACCGCCCAGTATTGCGGCTGGATGGAGAGGATGCCGGGCAGGCCGCCTACCCCGATGCCGTTGGCCATCACCCCGGCGAAACCGCAGATGAGGGCCGCAAGGCTGGAGCCCACCATGGCGCACAACATGGGGAACTTGTACTTGAGGTTGATACCGTACATGGCCGGTTCGGTCACCCCGAGGTAGGCGGAGATGGCAGCAGGCACCGAAATCTCCCGCTCGTTCTCCTTGCGGCTGATCAGAATGATGCCCACTACGGCAGAAGCCTGGGCGATATTGGAGAGGGCGATCAGCGGCCAGATCGGGGTGCCACCCATGCTCTGCATCAGCTGCAGATCCACCGCGTTGGTGGTGTGGTGGATACCGGTGATGACCAGCGGTGCGTAGAGGAAACCGAACAGGGCAGCACCGATGGGAGCGAAGGAGCCGGTCATGGCAGCCTTGGCCGCGAAACCGACGCCATCACCAATCCAGCGACCGAACGGGCCGATAAAGGCGTGGGCCACGATCACTGCCAGCAGCAGCGAGACAAACGGCACAATCACCAGATAGAGATAGGCCGGAATGATCCGCTTGAGGTTGGTCTCAACCCAGGCGAGGAAGACACCCGCCAGCAGCGCCGGAATGACCTGGGCCTGATAACCCACCTTCTGGATCACGAACAGGCCGAAGTCCCACACCTCGGGAGTCTGCTGACCAATGCCGTAGGCGTTCATCAACTGCGGTGACACCAGCGTCACCCCCAGCACGATACCCAGGATCTCGGAGCCGCCCATCTTCTTCACTGCAGACCAGCAAACACCAACCGGCAGGAAGTGGAAAATCGCCTCGCCCAGCAGCCAGAGGAAGGCGTGTACCTGAGCCCAGAACTGGCTGATCTCGGTGAGGGTGTGAGTGCCATCGTCGAACATCTTGATGTCGCCGATGACGTTGCGAAAGCCCAGGATCAGACCGCCGGTGATGATGGCGGGCAGCAACGGTACGAAGATCTCCGCCAGATGGGAAATGCCCCGCTCCAGCGGGTTCATGTTCTGGCGCGCCGCCTGCTTGGCGGTCTCCTTGCTGCCACCGCTGACACCGAGCTGTTCGGTCAGCGCCTTGTACCACTGCTCTACCTCGTTGCCGATCACCACCTGGAATTGACCGCCCTGGGTGAAGCTTCCCTTCACCGCCGGAATGGTTTCGATGGCCTTGCTGTCGGCCTTGGCCGGATCGTTCAGGACAAAGCGCAACCGGGTCAGGCAGTGGCTAACGGTGGCGATGTTCTCCTTGCCGCCGATCTTGTCGATCAGGGTGGCAAGCTGCTGTGCGTTGATCTTGGACATGGGTCTTCCCTCTGTGACGCCATTGAATAGTGGTCTGTATCGCCCTTTTGAGCCAGTCTGTCGGCCGGAGCGTTTTTGGTATCGTTCCCATTTAGCATGCCGACAATCTGGCCAGATCAAAATGGGAACGTTCCCAATTCGTGGCCAGCGTCACAAAAAGCACGTTTTTTGTTCAGTTCGAAGTGATGGGGGTCACAGGGTGCGACAGGGGGCAATGGTCGCCAGCGGAGGCTGATCCTGCTCAATCTGACCGAGCAGCTGACGCGCCGCCTGCTCCCCCGCCCCCTTGTAGCCAAGATCGAGACTGAGGGCGTTGGGGAAGAGGAAACTGAGCATGGGATTGTTGCCAAGGCCGGTCACCAGCACCTCGCTACGCCCTTGTTCTTGCAGATATTTTGCCGCACCGATGGCGAGGGTGTCGCTGGCGCAGACCAGCGCCTGAGTGGAGGGGGTAAGCAGCTCGGCCGCCAGCCGGTAGCCGCTCTGCAGGCTGAGATCGCCGAGGGCGCTGCGCGGGCGCAACCCCTGCTCTGCGCAGTAAGCGAGATAAGCATCTAGGCGGCGCTGGCCGGTGGTGAGATCCGAGGTATCCACCCCCAGATAGGCGATGTCGCGGGCGCCACGGCTTGCCAGCTGCGCCAGCATGGTGCGCACCGCACCGGCGTCGTCAAAGCAGACCGAGGAGAAACCGGGATATTCACGGGCGACCAGCACCAGCTTCTCTTGCAGCGGCGCCATGGCGGCATAGTCCAAGTCATTGAAAGCAAAAAGGATAATGCCATCCACCCCGCGCCGCTCCAGCACCGCCAGATGCTCCTGTACCTTGGCGGGGGAGAACTTGCTCTCCATCAGCACGGCATCGTAGCCGCGCTGATAGAGGGTCTCCAGCATGCCGCGCACCGCCTGATTCTCCGAGCTGGAGTCGAGCCGCGAGACGATGATCCCCACCACCTGCTGGCTCTGGCTGCGCATGGCCCGCGCCGATTTGCTCGGCACAAAGCCGTGCTCGGCGATGATCTGCTCCACCCGCTCGCGGGTCTCCTGCTTCACCTTGGGATCCTGGTTGAGCACCCGGGAGACGGTCGACTTGCCGACGCCACTCAGTCTGGCGATATCGAGGATGGTCAGTTTCTTGTCCATGAATTGGCTCACAGGAGGCTAGGCGGTGGAATTGCCCACATTGTTGTGATTAACCCCTGTGAATACAAGCCCATGGCGTTAGAATGCCCTTTTTGCCCCGCCGTCAGGGTGTGTGGGCACAGCACAGGATGCCCATCATGGATCTGCTGGCCAGTCTGCTCTTCTCCCTCTCCATCACAGGCCCCATCTGCGTGGTGCTGCTGCTCGGCATCTTGCTCAAGCGGCTGGGGCTGCTGCCGGATCCCTTTACCGAATCCGCCTCGCGACTGGTGTTTCAGGTCACCCTGCCCGCTCTGCTCTTTCTCAGTATTCTGGGTACCAACTTCGCCACCATGCCGAGCCTCTGGTTTATCGGCTATGGCCTGCTCGCCACCGTTATCAGCTATCTGGTGCTGGAGCTGCTGGCCGGACGTTTTATCGGGGAGCAGCGACTGCGCGGGATCTTCGTGCAGGGGAGCTTTCGCGGCAACAGCGCCATTATCGGGCTCGCCTATGTGCAGAACGCCTACGGCCACGAGGGGTTGGGGGCGGCGGCCTTCTACGTCGGCGCGGTGACCGTGCTCTACAACATTCTCGCGGTGATCACCCTCACCCGCAGTCTCGGCGGCGCTACCGGTATTCGCCCCATTCTGCTCGGCATCATCAAGAATCCGTTGATCATCGCCATTGTGGCGGCGCTGCCGTTTACCCTGCTCGGTATCAAGATGCCGCAACTGCTGCTCACCACCGGCAGCTACTTCGCCAACATGACGTTGCCGCTGGCGCTGCTCTGCACCGGCGCCTCCCTCAGCCTGGATGCTCTGCGTGGTGGTGCAGCCATTGCGGGCTGGGCCAGCATCATGCGGCTCTGTCTCATTCCGGCTGCGTTCACTCTTGGGGCGGCCCTGCTCGGCTTCAGCCATCTGGAGCTGGGTATTCTGTTTCTCATCAGCGCCACTCCGACTGCCGCCGCCAGCTATGTGATGACCCGCGCCATGGGTGGCGACAGCGTGCTGGCCGCAAACATCATCGCCACCACCACCCTCGGCTCGCTGGTTACTACCAGCCTCGGGGCGACTCTGATGAACTACCTAGGGTTGATGTACTGACCCTGCCCGAGGAAACTGCCAACCTCATCGCCACCACGAACCTTTGCTCGCATGTCACCCATACACCGGCCGGGAGCAACCCTGATGAACTATCTGGGTCTTATGTACTGACGGCTTGACCTTGCCGGAGGCGGCAGCTTTAGGCTGGCGTCCATCAACAGAGGAGATATCCCATGACCATCGAACTCACCGTGTCCGGCATGTCCTGTGGTGGCTGCGCCGCCAGTCTGCAAAAAGCGCTGCTGGCCCAGCCTGCGGTCACCACCGCAACCGTCGATTTCGCCAGCAGCAAGGCCTTCATCGAGAGCGAGCTGAGCAAGGCCGAGCTGATCGCCCTGATCGAAGCCAAGGGTTTCTCTGCGAGTTAAATTATCTCCATAGAGGTATAAAACAGGTTAAAAATCTGTACTCACCTGTCTTTTGGTGAGTTTTATCACAGACCGGGGTTATTAAACGGGCAAACTTGCTGCGATTATTCCAACCATAAGGATTTGCAGCATGACCCTACCGATCCGCAAGACCCTGCTCGCCGCCGTCGTTGGCCTGACCCTCTCCCCCATGGCAATGGCGCTGCCCAACGTGCACATTCTGGCAACCGGCGGCACCATTGCCGGGGCAGGCCAGTCGGCTACCCAGTCCAACTATGAGGCTGGCAAGGTGGCCATCGAAACCCTGATCGCCGCCGTGCCCGAGATGAAGAACGTGGCCGATGTGCAGGGTGAGCAGGTGGTGAAGATCGGCTCCCAGGACATGAACGACGAGGTGTGGCTCAAGCTGGCCAAACGGGTCAACGAGCTGCTGGCCAAGGATGACGTGGATGGCATTGTCATCACCCACGGCACCGACACCATGGAAGAGACCGCCTACTTCCTCAATCTGACCGTCAAGAGCGACAAGCCGGTGGTACTGGTTGGCGCCATGCGCCCCTCCACCGCCATGAGTGCTGATGGCCCGCTCAACCTCTACAACGCCGTGGTGACCGCCTCCGACCCCGCCTCCAAAGGCCGTGGCGTGATGGTGGCGATGAACGACACCGTGCTGGATGCCCGCGATGTCACCAAGACCAACACCACCGGCGTGCAGACCTTCGCCTCCCCCAACTTCGGCCCGCTCGGTTACATCCACAACGGCAAGATCGACTATCAGCGCAGCCCAGCTCGTCTGCACACCAGCAAGACGCCGTTTGACGTGAGCAAGCTCGACAAGCTGCCGCAAGTGGGCATCGTCTACAGCTACGCCAACGCCACCGACTTGCCGGCCAAGGCGATGGTGGATGCCAAGTTCGACGGCATCGTCAGCGCCGGGGTGGGCAACGGCAACCTCTACCACACCCTGTTCGACACCCTGGCCAAGGCGAGCAAGGATGGCATCCGGGTAGTGCGCTCCGCCCGCGTGCCGACCGGCGCCACCACCCTGGATGCCGAAATCGATGATGCCAAGTACGGCTTCGTGGCATCCGGCACCCTCAACCCGCAGAAAGCGCGGGTGCTGCTGATGCTCTCCCTGACCCAGAGCAAGGACCCGGCCCAGATCCAGCGCTGGTTCCAGCAGTTCTGATAACGGTTGCCTGACAAGTGATAAGCAAGGGCGGGACTTCCCGCCCTTTTCCCTCCTGCAATGCTGTCTCGCCAAGCTCCCGCTTCGTCCATGACACCATTTGGCGGGGTCATCCTTCCCTTTTCCGGCCATCTTTTTCAGCCATCGCAAAGCGCGGTCATCAAATTAGCGAGCCGGATCACCCGCTTTCACAAGCGCATCGCCGCCAAATTCATTACACTGCCAGCGATCTTATCCACTCAAGGAGTGCTGTTGCTGTATGGAAATATTGATCCTGCTGGGATTGATTTTGCTTAATGGCGTCTTCGCCATGTCAGAAATCGCCATCGTCACCGCACGCAAGGCTCGCCTCGGCAAGCTTGCCTCTGAAGGCAACCGCTCCGCCGCCATTGCCCTCAAACTGGGCGAAGACCCGACCCATTTTCTCTCTGCCGTCCAGATCGGCATTACCAGCATCGGCCTGCTCAACGGTATCTATGGCGAATCCCTGCTGGCCCAGCCCTTCTCCCTCTGGTTGCAGGAGTGGGGACTCCCGGCCAAGAGCAGTGGCCTGATCGCCACCATCATAGTGGTGGTGGTGGTTACTTACCTCTCCATCGTTGTGGGGGAGCTGGTGCCCAAGCGCCTCGGCCAGCTCAATGCCGAGCGCATCGCCTGTCTGGTGGCCCGCCCCATGCACTGGCTCGCCACCCTGACCCGCCCCTTCGTCTGGCTACTGTCGGCCTCTACCAATGCCAGCCTGCGGCTGCTGCGGGTCAACCAGAACGGCAGCGCCAACGTTACCGAGGAGGAGATCCACGCCATGCTGGTGGAGGGCTCTGAAGCCGGGGTGATCGAGGATCATGAACACACCATGCTGCGCAACGTCTTCCGTCTTGACGAGCGCAGCCTCTCCTCCCTGATGGTGCCGCGCAGCGATATCCGCTATCTGGATCTGGCGCTGCCGCTGGAGACCAACCTGCAGCGGCTGGTGGAGTATCGACACAGCTATTTTCCGGTCTGCGACGGCAACTTGTCAGAATTGGTGGGTATCATCAATGTCAGCAAGGTGCTGCACGCCTATATCAAGGGGGAGCCCATCGATCTGGCTGCCCTGACCCAGGAGGGCAGCCTGCTGCCCGAGACCCTCAACGGCGTCGAGCTGCTCAACCACTTCCGCACCCACAGCGAACAGATGGCGCTGGTGGTTGACGAATATGGCGAGTTGCAGGGACTGGTCACCCAGCAGGATCTGCTGGAGGCGCTGGCGGGGGATTTCCAGCAGGAGGATGGCGAGGACAACTGGGCCTTCCGGCGCGCCGACGGCAGCTGGCTGCTCGATGGCCTGATCCCGCTGCCAGAGTTGAAGGACTGTCTGGAGTTGGTTCGTCTGCCAGAAGAAGAAAAACATCACTATCACACCCTCGGAGGGCTTATCATGCTGCTCCTTGGTCGTGTTCCACAAACCGGAGACCTGGTGACACTGGAACAGTGGCAACTGGAAATTGTTGACATGGATGGCCTGCGCATCGACAAGGTGCTCGCCATGCCCTTGACCGATCAACCCAGCTAACCTGCGGAGTTTGCAAGTATGGAGCAGTTTTACCAACTGGCTCACGCCTTTATGAATCACGATCTGAACACACTTTCCGATCCCAAGATGGCCTTCATGATCTGTGGTGTGATTCTGACGTTTCTGGTACTGGAAAACGGATTCATCCCTACCGCCTTTCTGCCCGGTGACAGCCTGCTGATCCTCACCGGCGTGCTCATCTATCAGGATGTATTGTCTCTCGGGGTGATCCCGCTGTTGATCATGGCTACCTTTGTCGGCACCTGGCTCGGTTACATGCAGGGGCGCTTTCTCGGCCACACCCAGCTCTACCATCGGCTGATGTCCCACGTGGAAGAGCGGCACCAGCAGAAGGTCTACCACCTGCTGGACAAGTACGGGATCATCACCCTGATCACCGCGCGCTATATCGCCTTCGTGCGCACCGCCTACCCCTATATAGTGGGAGCTACCGAGCTGCCCCAGGGGCGCTTTCTCATCGTCAATCTGATCAGCTCCATCATGTGGATCTGCCCGCTGGTCGGGTTTGGCTACTACCTGAGCCACACCAAGCTGGCCGCCGAATACCAGACCCAGTTCTTCAACATCATCATCTATCTGCCGGTGGCCCTGCTGGTGGGTGGCATGGTGGCGCTGGTCTGGCGCTGGATCAGCAAACGCAGGGCTGCGCAGCCGCGGGATTGACCCCTCGTCCAACGCCCGACCCGAAAGCCCTCGCCAGAGGGCTTTTTTGATCGCCAATTTTGCGCAAATAGCAGAAATAGTCCCGCTCGGCCCTTGTAAAGCCGGGGTAAAAATGAGTGAATCTAGCGCCTTTTTTTGGATGGGAACGGAGTCGGTTGTATGTGGTGTCGGATTCGCGCAGCAGCGCTGGTTGTCGGGTTGATGGGAATACTGGGATTGCCTGCGGTCAGCGCGGCCCCCAACCCTGCCAAACTGGAAGTACGCTCGAGCAGCGCCCTGGTCGTGGATGTAAAAACGGGCAAGACGCTCTACCAGAAGAATGCCACCAAGGTACGTCCCATCGCCTCCCTCACCAAGCTGATGACAGCGCTGGTGGTGCTGGATGCCAAACAGAATCTCAACCAGACCATTACGGTCGACAAGAACGATCTGGATCGGGTCAAACACACCCACTCCCGCATCCGCATGGGCACCAAGGTGACCCGCCGCGACGCCCTGCATCTGGCATTGATGTCCTCCGAAAACCGGATGGCCTCGGCACTGGCGCGTCACTATCCGGGCGGTCGCAGCGCCTTCGTGCGAGCCATGAACAACAAGGCCAGACAGCTGGGTATGCGTAATACCCACTTCTACGACTCCACCGGCCTCTCCACCCGCAACGTATCTACCGCCCAGGATCTCGGCAAGCTGGCCGCCGCCGCCTATCGTCAGCCGCTGATCCGTCAGTTCACTCAGGATGAGAACCGGGAGATGCGCTTCAGCGCCCCCGCCTACAGCCTGATGTTCAACAACACCAACCCGCTGGTGAAAAACCCGGATTGGGACGTGCGCCTCTCCAAGACCGGCTTCACTGACGAAGCGGGTCGCTGTCTGGTGATGCGCGCCAAACCGGACAGCCGCGAGCTCGCCATCGTGCTGCTCAACTCGGTGGGCAAACGCACCCCTATCGGCGATGCCAACCGCATTCGCAAATGGCTGAAAAGCTGAGTAAATATTTCAACACGAGAGGATGCTGCGGCATCCTTTTTTATTGCCCGCAGAACGCCTCAGCAGGCCTTGCAGGATGTTGATGAGCGAACCCTGAGTGATGAGCTGCGCGGCATCTGCCGTTGCAACAGCAGGCATACAGGGCGCCTATAGATGAGGCAAAGGGTTGTACCGTTCAGAAGAACGCAGCTCAATAACAGAAGAGGTATAAAAGAGGACAAGAACAGACAGGCAGGCAGGCAGGCAGGCAGGAGGGTGACCCGGCCGCCACAGCGAACGCGGATCCACACGACAGGGGTAAATTTCGCCCATAAAAAAACGGCCCCGACCGAAGTCGAGGCTGTCTGTATGGTGCGCCCGAGAGGATTCGAACCTCTGACCACCTGGTTCGTAGCCAGGTACTCTATCCAGCTGAGCTACGGGCGCTCATAAACTTTTGGTACTGCTTGAAATATGGTGCGCCCGAGAGGATTCGAACCTCTGACCACCTGGTTCGTAGCCAGGTACTCTATCCAGCTGAGCTACGGGCGCTCACAAACTTTTGTGTACTGCTTGAAAAATGGTGCGCCCGAGAGGATTCGAACCTCTGACCACCTGGTTCGTAGCCAGGTACTCTATCCAGCTGAGCTACGGGCGCTCATAAATCGTTGTGTCGTTTTAAATGGTGCGCCCGAGAGGATTCGAACCTCTGACCACCTGGTTCGTAGCCAGGTACTCTATCCAGCTGAGCTACGGGCGCCCTGTTTTAAAACGATAAAAAAAGCTTACTTATCAGTAAGCCTTTTCCAAAGTGTCGACTTGCTGATGGTCAACACATGACTCTTGCTTGAGTCGTAATATGGTGCGCCCGAGAGGATTCGAACCTCTGACCACCTGGTTCGTAGCCAGGTACTCTATCCAGCTGAGCTACGGGCGCAAATGGCGGAGAAGGGGGGATTCGAACCCCCGATGCGGGTATAAGCCGCATACTCCCTTAGCAGGGGAGCGCCTTCAGCCTCTCGGCCACCTCTCCGTTTGCGGGGCTGATAATACTTCACAGGGATTTTTAGTCAAACACTTTTTTGGAGAAAAAAGTGCGTTCGCTCAGCATTTGGTCAAAGCGTGGAATATTCAAACAATATCGGCACTTATCCCGCAGTTTCGCGCCCTGCAGGGCGATTTCAGGGGGCCGAAAAAACAAAAGGCGACACATGAGGTGTCGCCTTGTCACAGCCATGAAAGTGGCTTAGAAGCCCGGTTGGCCCGGAACTTTCTCGGCCTGGATGCGCTGGTAGATCTCTTCGCGGTGTACGGAGACCTCTTTCGGCGCGTTAACACCGATACGGACCTGGTTGCCTTTAACGCCCAGTACGGTGACAGTCACTTCATCACCAATCATCAGGGTTTCCCCAACACGACGAGTCAAAATAAGCATTCGCTTGCTCCTGTATCCTGTTTTGTTTTTATATCGATATGCGACATTATCTAACAAAGATACCGATATGGTAAATGGTTGAAACTAAATCAATCAGAGATTGTTAGCCCAAGGGCTGCTCTTGCGGTGCCTGATCCAACCCGAAAGCCGCGTGCAGGGCCCGCACCGCCAGCTCCAGATACTTCTCGTCAATCACCACAGAGATTTTGATTTCAGAGGTCGAGATCAACTGCATGTTGATCCCCTCCTCGCCCAATACCTTGAACATGGTGCGCGCAACACCAGGATGGTTCCACATGCCGACACCGACAATGGAAACCTTGGCAATTTCGCCATTTCCCTGCACGCAGGAGGCGCCAAGTTCGGTGGCGGTCTCCTCCAACAGAGCCCGGGCACGGCGATAGTCATCACGATTCACCGTGAAGGTGAAGTCGGCGGTGCCATCTCCCAGGGTGTTCTGCACAATCATGTCGACATCAATGTTGGCGTCGCTGATCGGATTCAGGATCTGCGCGGCAACGGTTGGTCTGTCCGGCACGCCCAGAATGGTCAGGCTGGCCTCGTTGCGGTTAAAAGCGATCCCGGATACCAGGGGAGCTTCCATCCTATCACCTCCATATGTGATTAAGGTTCCCTCTCCATCGATAAAGCTCGACAGCACCCGCAGCGGGACGCGGTACTTGCCCGCAAACTCCACCGAGCGGATCTGCAGCACCTTGGCGCCGAGACTGGCCATCTCCAGCATCTCCTCGAAGGTGATGGTGTCGAGACGACGAGCCTTGGGCTCGATGCGCGGATCCGTGGTGTATACCCCATCCACATCGGTAAATATCTGGCACTCATCAGCCTTGATGGCCGCCGCCACGGCAACTGCCGTGGTATCCGAACCGCCGCGGCCCAGCGTCGTGATGGCGTTATGCTCGTCACGGCCCTGGAAACCGGCGATCACCACCACCTTGCCCGCAGCCAGTTCGGCATGAACCAGCTCGGTGTCGATGTGGGTGATGCGCGCCTTGCCATAGGCGGAATCGGTATGAATCCGTACCTGATCGCCAGTCATCGAGACCGCCGGGCAACCGCGTTTGTTCAACGCGATGGCCAGCAGCGCTATGGTGACCTGCTCACCGGTGGAGACCAGTACATCCATCTCGCGCCGGTTGGCATCAGGATCCAGTTGCTGGGCCATGCCCAGCAACCGGTTGGTTTCGCCCGACATGGCGGAGACAACCACCACCACGTCGTGTCCCTGGGCGCGGGTCTGCTCGACCCGCTCAGCTACCGCCTCGATCCGCTCCAGTGTGCCGACCGAGGTGCCGCCGTACTTCTGTACATAGAGTGCCACAGATCACCTCGCCCGATTACAGGCGCTCTTCCAGCCAGGAGTGAACGGATTGCAGCGCTGCCGGCACCGCCTCAGGCTGGGTACCACCCGCCTGTGCCATGTCCGGACGGCCACCGCCCTTGCCCCCCACCTGCTGGGCAACCAGATTGACCAGCTCACCGGCCTTGACCTTGCCGGTCAGGTCGTTGGTGACGCCCGCGATCAGGTTGACCTTGCCGTCGGCACAGGTGGCCAGCAGCACGACACCGGACTTCATCTGGTTCTTCAGCTCGTCCAGCATGCCGCGCAGGGATTTCGGATCGGCCCCTTCCAGCGCTGCAACCAGCACCTTCTGACCGTTGATCTCGATCACCTGACCCAGCAGATCGTTACCAGCCTGAGCGGCCAGCTTGGCCTTAAGCTGCTCCAGCTCGCGCTCCATCATCTTGGCCTTGTCCAGCATCTGGCGAACCTTGTCGGCGATGCAGAACTGGTCACCTTTCACCAGTGCAGCAGCCTCTTCAATCTGCTCGCCAACCTGATGCATGAAGTCGATGGCCGCTTTGCCGGTCACCGCTTCGATACGGCGCACGCCAGCAGCGATACCGCTCTCGGCGATGATCTTGAAGAAGCCAATATCACCGGTACGCTTGGCGTGAGTACCGCCGCACAGCTCGGTGGAGTAGTCGCCCATGCGCACGACACGCACGTCGTCTTCATATTTTTCACCAAACAGCGCCATGGCACCGGCGGACTTGGCCGCTTCCAGATCCATCAGCTGGGTGGTGATTTCGTGGTTGGCGCGGATCTGGTTGTTGACCAGCTCCTCGACCCGGCGAATGGTCGCCATGGTCAGCCCCTCGAAGTGGGAGAAGTCGAAACGCATGCGCTCGGCTCCAACCAGAGAACCTTTCTGGGTGACGTGCTCGCCCAGTGCCTGACGCAGGGCAGCGTGCAGCAGGTGAGTTACGGAGTGGTTCAGGGCGATGGCCTGACGACGGTCAGCATCCACCACGGCCTCGACCTCGGCCCCTTTCTCCAGGGTGCCCAACTCCATGTAGCCCTTGTGGATGATCGCCTTGCCCGCTTTCAGGGTGTCGGTCACGGCAAAGATGCCGTCGTCCACTTTCAGGGTACCGCTGTCGCCAATCTGGCCGCCGGACTCGGCGTAGAAGGGGGTCTCTTCCAGCACGATGACCGCTTCGTCACCGGCGATAAGACCGCTCACCTCTTCCACACCCTTGTAGATGCCGACCACGCGAGTGCGCTCGCTCAGGGTCTTGTAACCGGTGAAGGGGGTCTCGAAGTCGAGCTTGAGCATCTCGTTGTAGTTCACGCCGAAGCTGGACGCTTCCTTGGCACGAGCACGCTGCTTCTCCATCTCGGCCTTGAAGCCTTCTTCGTCGATGCCGATCTCGCGCTCGCGCACCACGTCGGCAGTCAGGTCGGCCGGGAAGCCGTAAGTGTCATAGAGCTTGAACACCACTTCGCCCGGAATAACCTTGGCATCGCCCAGGTTGGCCAGAGCATCTTCCAGCAGCAGCAGACCGCGATCCAGCGTGCGGACGAACTGCTCCTCTTCGATGCGCAGCACGCGCTCGACCAGCGGCAGCTGGGCAATCAGCTCGGCAGCGACATCCTTCATCTGCACTGCCAGCTCGGCAGCCAGTTTGTAGAAGAAGACATCGGTCGCGCCCAGCTTGCGACCGTGACGCACGGCGCGGCGGATGATGCGACGCAGCACATAGCCACGACCTTCGTTGGACGGCATCACGCCATCTGCCACCAGGAAGGCGCAGGAGCGGATGTGGTCAGCGATGACGCGCAGGGACTGGTTGCTCAGATCGGTGGTGCCGACAATCTCGGCCGCTTTCTTGATCAGCGCCTGGAAGATGTCGATTTCGTAGTTGGAGTGCACACCCTGCATGATGGCGGAGATACGCTCCAGACCCATGCCGGTATCCACGGACGGACGCGGCAGCGGCTCCATGGTGCCGTCAGCCTGACGGTTGAACTGCATGAAGACCACGTTCCAGATCTCGATGAAACGGTCGCCATCCTCTTCCGGTGAGCCGGGACGGCCACCCCAGATGTGATCGCCGTGGTCATAGAAGATCTCGGTGCAGGGACCGCACGGGCCGGTATCGCCCATCGCCCAGAAGTTGTCGGAAGCGTAAGGGGCACCCTTGTTGTCACCGATGCGCACGATGCGATCGGCCGGGACACCAACCTCTTTTTCCCAGATATCGAAAGCTTCATCGTCAGTCGCGTAGACGGTCACCAGCAGGCGATCTTTCGGCAGCTGCAGCACCTCGGTCAGGAAGCCCCATGCAAACTTGATGGCATCCTGCTTGAAGTAGTCACCGAAGCTGAAGTTGCCCAGCATTTCAAAGAAGGTGTGGTGACGAGCGGTATAGCCGACGTTTTCCAGATCGTTGTGCTTACCACCGGCACGCACGCAACGCTGGGAAGTCGTCGCGCGATTGTAGGCACGCTTGTCTGCGCCAAGGAACACGTCCTTGAACTGGTTCATACCCGCGTTGGTAAACAACAGGGTCGGGTCGTTATGCGGTACCAGCGAGCTGGAGGAGACAACCTGGTGCCCCTGGGAACGGAAATACTCGAGAAACGCAGCGCGAATCTCTGACGTGGACATATACATGGAAAATCCTGCTTGATTCGAATACGGACTTTTAACCGCATTAATGTAAGTTTTCTGCGGGGTAAAGTAAAACGGACAGGGCCGCCACGGGCGAAAAAGCGCACATAAACGGGCCAGATAAGAGCGCCGCTGCCCACAGTGGCTTTTTTCAGTGTCGAGAGGCAAAAAAGCAGCGCATAAAGAGGGATGAGATGAACAAAAGGCCGCTTTTTCGGGATTGTGCGCGCAAGCTACTGAACGGGCAGGAAAAACCTGCCGCAAGGAGAGGTGAAACGATGTTTGCCACGCAGTGGCGTTACTCCTCCCGCTCCTGAAGGGCCGAGATGGCGTAACGGGCCTGATCCTGGGTAAAGCCGCGCCCCAGCAGATATTTGAGCCACTTCATTCGCAGCTTGAAATCCGCCAGATCGGCCACTCGGGCGCGCCGTTCGAGCAGGGCAAACGCCAGTTCGAACCAGTCCAGCTCCGGCTGATCGAAGGCGGCATCAATCTGCATATCGTCGAGCCCCTTGCGGCGCAGATCGAAGCGGATCTTGATGGGGCCATGGCCCTTGGCGGCACCGGCCCGTACAGCCATACCGCCGTAACGTTCGTCATTGACCCAGTTGTAACCGCGGCAGTAGTCGACCACCGCCTCGATCACCTCTTCATTGAAGCCCTGCTGGCGCAGCCGGTTGGCCAGCTCTGACTCGGCACTCTCGCGACGGGCCAGACTGCGCATGGCATAAGCACGGGCAGCGGTAAGCTGCTCTGCAAAGGTCGGCTCGGCAGGTTCGACCGGTTCGGTAACGGATTCATCAACCATCATAAATAACAAGGCCGGGTATCTACCCGGCCTTCCTTTGTTCCTTATTCGAACTCTTGTTCGCTTTCGGCATCGAACTCGTCTGCCTCAACCGGTGCAGCCTTGTCATCGACTGGCACGGCACCGGAGAGCAGCAGCTCGCGCAGGCGGGCTTCCACTTCGCCAGCCATCACCTTGTTCTCGGCGAACAGCTTCATCACGTTGGCCTTGCCCTGACCGATCTTCTCGCCGTTGTAACTGTACCAAGCACCGGCCTTGTCGATCAGCTTGTGCTTGACACCGAGATCCACCAGCTCGCCCTCTTTGGAGATACCGGCGCCGTAGAAGATCTGGAATTCAGCCTGCTTGAAGGGCGGGGCCACCTTGTTCTTGACCACTTTGACGCGGGTCTCGTTACCGACCACTTCGTCGCCTTCCTTGATGGCGCCGATACGACGGATATCCAGACGCACGGAGGCGTAGAACTTGAGCGCGTTACCACCGGTAGTGGTCTCCGGGCTACCGAACATGACGCCGATCTTCATCCGGATCTGGTTGATGAAGATGCACAGGCAGTTGGCGTTCTTGATGTTGGCGGTCAGCTTGCGCAGCGCCTGGGACATCAGACGAGCCTGCAGACCAACGTGGGAGTCACCCATCTCCCCTTCGATTTCCGCTTTCGGGGTCAGGGCCGCCACGGAGTCGACGATGATGACGTCAACCGCGTTGGAGCGCACCAGCATGTCGCAGATCTCCAGCGCCTGTTCACCGGTATCCGGCTGAGAGATGAGCAGGTCGTCGACGTTGACGCCCAGCTTGGCAGCATAGATAGGGTCGAGGGCGTGTTCCGCATCGACGAAGGCACAGGTTTTGCCCTTCTTCTGGGCTTCCGCGATCACCTGCAGGGTTAGGGTGGTTTTACCGGAAGATTCCGGGCCGTAGATCTCGACGATACGGCCACACGGCAGACCGCCGATCCCCAGCGCCACGTCCAGCGAGAGGGAACCGGTAGAGATGGCTTCGATATCCATGGTCTTGCTGTCGCCCAGACGCATGATGGAACCTTTGCCGAACTGCTTTTCAATCTGACCCAGCGCAGCCGCCAGTGCCTTCTGTTTGTTCTGATCCATGCCAATCTCCGCTGGAAATCGTGAGTAAGAAGTGAAGTTGGGCTAAGTATACTGTCTATTCATACAGTATCAAGCCCAATTTATCTGAGCAGGGCCAACAGACCCGACAAGGCCTGTCTCACCGCCTGCTGGCGCACCTGTCGGCGATCCCCGTCGAAGCGGGCGAGCAGGGAGTGGTGACGGCCATTGCGGTCGGCCCAGGCGAACCAGACGGTGCCGACCGGCTTGCCCTCGGTGGCGCCGCCGGGGCCGGCGATGCCACTGATAGCAACGCTGATGGAGGCAGACGAGTGCGCCAGCGCGCCGCGGGCCATCTCCAGCACCACGGCTTCACTCACCGCACCGTGCTGATCCAGGCTATCGCTGCTCACCCCCAACATCTGCTGCTTGGCCTCGTTGGTGTAGGTGACAAATCCGCGATCGAACCAGCCGGAGCTGCCCGCGATGTCGGTGATGGCGCTGGCCACCCCGCCGCCGGTACAGGATTCGGCGGTCGCCGCCAGCCAGCCCCGCTGGCCAAGGGCCCGTCCCAGCTCGATGGCAAGGTGCTCTATCTCTGCATCCAGTTTCATCACGACTCCTTCTGATCCGCTCAAGAGGCACATTATGCGATCCCGCTAGCGCCGCCCGCAACCACGGCAGACCGCCCTTGCCTGCCGCAATGTGAGGTGCCGCACCGGCGTCATGCCTTCAATAGTGCAGAACAACCGCGTCCGGAACACCCGCTCCCCCGGCGCGGCGCTTATGTGTAGAATGGCGCCATCAAGCTCAAGGCTCATCACCGCAGACCCGGGCCCGCAGAGGCCCCTTCTGGAATAGAACATGACCGCACAACACCAAGCTACTGGCGCCGCGCCAAGCGCCAATCTCAGCACCCACACGCCCATGATGCAGCAGTATCTGACCCTCAAGGCCGAGAACCCGGAGATCCTGCTGTTCTACCGGATGGGCGACTTCTACGAGCTGTTCTATGACGATGCCCGCAAGGCCTCCCAGCTGCTCGACATCTCCCTGACCAAGCGCGGCCAGTCGGCCGGCAGCCCCATCCCGATGGCGGGTGTTCCCTATCACGCCATCGAGGGTTATCTGGCCAAGCTGGTGCAGCTCGGCGAATCTGCCGCCATCTGCGAACAGGTGGGGGATCCCGCCACCAGCAAGGGGCCGGTGGAGCGCAAGGTCATTCGCATCATCACCCCGGGCACCGTCTCCGACGAGGCGCTGCTCAGCGAGCGACAGGACAACCTGATCGCCGCCGTCTATCACGATGGCCGCCGCTTCGGCTATGGCACCATGGACATCGGCTCCGGCCGCTTCTTCATCAACCAGTTCGAGAAAGAAGAGACCCTGCTGGCGGAGCTGCAGCGCACCAATCCAGCGGAGCTGCTCTACCCCGAATCCTTCGCCTTCCTGCACCACGTCGAGGGTCGCCGCGGTCTGCGCCGACGCCCGGAGTGGGAGTTCGAGCTCGGTACCGCCCGCAAGCTGTTGTGCCAACAATTCGGTACCCAGGATCTGGTGGGCTTTGGCGTCGAACAGAGCGAGACCGCCCTGTGCGCTGCCGGTTGCCTGATGCAATACGTTAAGGACACCCAGCGCACCGCCCTGCCCCACATTCGCAGCGTGCGCCTCGAACAGCCCGATCACGCGGTCATCATGGATGCAGCCACCCGCCGCAATCTGGAGCTGACCCAGAATCTGGCCGGCGGTCACGATAACACCCTCTCCGCCGTGCTCGATTGCACCGCCACGCCGATGGGCAGCCGGCTGCTCAAGCGCTGGATCCACCAGCCGATCCGCGATCGGGTGATCCTGAAAGGTCGCCAGAGCACCATCAAGGAGCTGATCGAGCAGAACCTCTATGACGAGTTGGGCGGATTGCTGCGTCAGGTCGGCGATGTGGAGCGGGTGCTGGCACGCCTCGCCCTGCGCTCGGCCCGTCCGCGCGACCTCACCCGTCTGCGGCAGGCTTTCGCCCAGCTGCCCGAATTGCAGCGCCTGCTGGCGGAGAGCGAGCACGAGGCGGTGCAGCAGCTGCGCGAGCGGGCCAGCACCTTCCCCGAGCTGCTGGACCTGCTGGAGCGCGCCGTGATGGAGGTGCCGCCGGTGCTGATCCGCGATGGCGGCGTGATCCGTGAAGGGTTCAACGCCGAGCTGGACGAGCTGCGGGATCTGGCCAACGGCGCCACCGCCAGCCTCGCCCGTATCGAGGAGCGGGAGAAGCTGCTGACCGGCATCAACACCCTCAAGGTGGGTTACAACAAGGTGCACGGCTTCTATATCGAGGTGAGCCGCGCCAACAGCCATCTGGTGCCGGCCCACTACATCCGCCGCCAGACCCTCAAGAACAACGAACGCTACATCATCGACGAGCTGAAAAAGTACGAGGATCGGGTGCTCACCGCCCAGGCGCAGGCGCTGGCGCTGGAGAAACGCCTCTACGAGGAGCTGCTCGATGCCCTGCTGCCGCATCTGGGCGATCTGCAGGAGTCTGCTGCCGCGCTGGCGGAGCTGGACGTGCTGGCCAACCTGGCCGAGCGGGCCGAGACCCTCGACTACCGCTGCCCCACCCTCATCGACGAAGATCAGATCATCATCGAGGCGGGCCGCCATCCGGTGGTGGAGCAGGTGATGACCGACCCCTTCATCGCCAACCCCATCCGGCTGGAGCGGGAGCGGCGGATGCTGATCATCACCGGCCCCAACATGGGCGGTAAATCGACCTACATGCGCCAGACCGCGCTGATCGTGCTGCTGGCCCATATCGGCGCCTTCGTCCCCGCCGACAGCGCCCGCATCGGCCCCATCGACCGCATCTTTACCCGCATCGGGGCGTCGGACGATCTGGCATCGGGAAGATCCACCTTTATGGTGGAGATGACCGAGACCGCCAATATCCTCAACAACGCCACCGCCCGCAGTCTGGTGCTGATGGACGAGATTGGCCGCGGCACCAGCACCTACGACGGCCTCTCGCTGGCGTGGGCCTGTGCCGAACAGCTGGCGAGCAAGATTGGCGCCTACACCCTGTTCGCCACCCACTACTTCGAGCTGACCCGCTTGCCCGAGCTGATGAGCGGGCTGGCCAACGTCCACCTGGATGCGGTGGAACACGGCGACACCATCGCCTTTATGCACGCGGTGCAGGAAGGGGCGGCCAGCCGCTCCTACGGCCTGCAAGTAGCGGCACTGGCGGGGGTACCCAAATCGGTGATCCAGCAGGCCCGTCACAAACTGCATGAGCTGGAGAGCGCCACTCCGGCCGCCGCCGGTGAAAGCCGCCCTGCCCCGGTGGCCCTCGCCCCGCAGCCTCATCCGGTGGTGGAAGAGCTGGAAGCGCTGCGCCCGGACGAGCTCACTCCCCGTCAGGCACTGGACCTGCTCTATCGCCTCAAGCAGATGTTGTAATCAGCGACTACAACACAAGCATGCAAAAGGGGAACCGCGAGGTTCCCCTTTTTATATTCAGCACCCGGCAAACCAGTCAGGCCACCGCTCGCGCCTCTCCACGGGCCCGCAACAGACTCTGGCGCCCCTGCCAGTAACCCTGCAGATAGCCGGACTCCAGCTTGACCGGGTCCTGGGTAAAACGGGAAACCATGAAATCGGCCGGTGGCGCGATCACCTCGATGTCGCAATCGGCAGGGGGATTGGCGATGAAATCGAGCGCCCGGTTGTAGGCGCGATCCCGCTCCAGCATGGCTTGCGCCAGTGCAGGCTGGGTTTTCAGCAAGGCTTTGACCATCCAGCAGAAACGGGCCGGCTTCTTGCGATATCCCCAGGGCTCCGACAGCACCACCGTCATCCGCCGCGCCCCGCGACGATAAGCCTCGATCACCGGAATGGAGTCGCTGATCCCGCCATCGGCCATGGAGCGACCTTCGACGCAGGGGGTATCGTGCTGCACCACCGGCAGAGCGCAGGTGGCAGTCAGCACCTCATCCATGTTGTCGGGCCGCACCGGCAGATAGATGGCCTTGCCGCTCGCCACATCGGTCGCCACCGCGTAAAAGGGAATGTCGCGGGCGCAGAAGGTCTCGAGATCGAGCGGGAAGCGATGGCGACTGGCCTGCCACAGCCAGCCGATGTCCACCAGATCGCCCCCTTTGACGAAACGCAAGGGATCGAGAAACCGGGAGCTGCAAGCCAGCTCGGTGATGATGTGGTGGCTGCGGCGCGGCTGCTCGCTCAGGTAGGAGACCAGATTGGTGGCACCGGCCGAGACGCCCATGACGAAATCGAACGGGTAGTGGTGACTTTCGACAAACGCATCGAGCACGCCGCTGGCAAAGATGCCGCGCATCGCACCCCCTTCGACAATCAGGGCGCAAGAGTGGGGATTAAACATAACAAGGCTCCGTCAGCTGTAATACCTGCCGGGATCGATCCCGGCCCAGTGATGGACGCCTTCATGCAGAACATCAAGACGCCGCAGCAGGACGATTCAGGCTCACTCGCGCAAGCCAGAAGCGGGCAGGAGCAAACCTGAACCGTGAAGCGACCCCCAGTATATGCAGCGCACAAACCTTCAAAAAAATGAATTTAAATAATAAAAAACATGCCTTTTTGGCATGATTTAGTACATCAGCAGAGACGGCCCTTTATCCGGGAACAGCACCATCAGGATCAAGGCAGCCCGGGCCCGAACGTCCCGTCGACGGGGTTGTAGTGGTAGGCCCGATAATCAAAGTCCACCTTATCAAGGTGCGGATTGGCCAACTCGAACAACAGGCGCCTGGGGAGCTGTGCCTGATCGAGGGAAGGTTTGAAGTGGCGCAGCCAGAGCTGTTGCAGCGAGCCATCCCGCCACGCCAGCTTGAGCCCGACCGAGATGCGGCGGATGGCGGCCTGATTATCCTTGTGGGTGTAGAAGAGGTGGAGGAAGGGATAGTGCAGCGCCACTCGCCGATCCACGGTGAGGCCGGGCAGATCACTGTGCTGCTCCTGCTCGATAAAGAGCTCGTTGGCCCCGCGGCAGAAGAGGTCGATGCGACCGCGAGCCACCAGCTTGAACAGCCGCTCGTAACCGTCGATCTCCTGCACCTTGAACCCCCCATGACGCAGGATCTCAGCATCCTGCCAGCCACGCCCCTGCCCGTGCAGAAATTGCTGCAGCTCGGCCAGGGTATTGACCCTTGCCACCGCATCGGCCTGCTGCGGACTGACAAAGCAGATGCGATAACCGAGGATGCCCAGCTCCACCGGAAAACGGACGTAATCCAGCGCTCCGCTCTCCGCGGCCGGACGCAGACTGTCGGCCACAAACAGATTGGGGTATTGCTGAGTCTGCACAATCTGTCGCATCCGGATACGGTTCATCGGCGGCGCGGTTCGCAGCTCGTAGTCACCGAAGCTGTCGCGGGTCTTCTCCAGCGCCAGCTGCAACAGATCGCGAAAATAGAGGGTACGCAAGTCCCGATCGCTCTCGGGGCTGATATGAGTGATGACGTCGCTCGCCCGTAGGGGAGTGCCAAGGAGGGAAAGACTGCACAACAGCAAGCAGGAAGCGAGGCGATGAAAGGTCATACTGCTCATCCCGGGAATACACGCTCACTAGAGTGTAGCGCCGGGACGAGCAGCCTTCTAAAGGGAAGCCCGGCCTACCAGAACATCCGGCCCAGCAGGGGCGCCAGCAGCACGGTCACCATGCCGGCAATCATCATCACCATGCTGGAGACCACCCCCTCCTCATTACCCATCTGATAAGCCCTGGCAGTGCCGGCGCCGTGGGCCGAGGCACCAAACCCCGCCCCCTTGCCGAGACGACTGCGAATGGCCAGCACGGTGAGCACGCTCTCCCCCACCGCCATGCCGATGACACCGGTCAGCACCACAAACAGCGCAGTGAGATCGCTCTGACCACCGATGGCGCGGGTCGCCTCCACCGCAAACGGCGTGGTGATGGAGCGCATCGCCAGACTGCGTTGCAGCATGTCGGAGAGATCCAGCCAGCGGGCCAACAGCACAGTACTGCCCACCGCCATGATGACCGAGGCGACCACCCCGACCGATAGCGACAGCCAGTGGCGGCGAATGAGCTGGCGGTTCTCGTAGACCGGCACCGCGAAGGCGACGGTGGCTGGGCCCAGCAGCCAGAGCAGCCAGTGGGATTCCGCCATGTAATCCTGATAGGGGATGTGGAACAGCAGCACCACGGCCACCAGCAGGGTCGGCGCCAGCAGCAGGGGCATCAGCGGCAGAATGCGCTTTTTGCCGTAGAGCCATTTGCTGGCGTAGTAGAAGAGCAGGGTGAGGGCGAAACAGATCAGCCCGAGCAGGGTATCAGACATGACGACGACTCCGGCGGGCCAGTTTCAGTTCGAGGCGGTAAACCCGGTCCACCACCAGCGCGGTAGTGCCGAGCACTAGCGTGGTGCTCACCAACAGCACTACCATGATGCGCCACCCCTCTTGCAGCAGCAGCTCCTGATAGTTGACCACCGCCACCACGGCGGGGACGAAGAAGAGCAGCATCTCGGCCAGCAGCCAGCGAGCACCCGCGCTGAACCACTCGGCCTTAACCACCCCGAGCAGGATGCAGGCCAGCAGCAACAGCATGCCGGTGAGGTTGGCGGGCAGCGGCAGATGGAGGGTACGCACCGCGGTATCGGCCAGCAGCCAGATGGCTGCCAGCAACACAATCTGGAAGGGAGTCTGTAACCAGCGCAAGCAGAGGGCTTTCATGATCATCGTCTTTCTGTGAACCGGCTCACAGTATAGAGTTGAGCAAAACCTGCCAGAAATGAATTAAAATTATCGAATTCATGCCGCATAGGCATACTTCATCCCACACCCGCCAACACGAGTCGAGAGAGTCCATGGATATTCGCGCCCTGCGCTATTTTGTCGAACTGGTGCGGGAAAAAAGCTTCACCCGCGCCTCTGAAAAGCTGTTCGTCACCCAACCCACCATCAGCAAGATGATCCGCAATATCGAAGAGGAGCTGGGCCAGCCGCTGCTCAACCGGGAAGGGCGCCGCTTCACCCTGACCGACAGCGGCCAGGTGCTGTTCAACCGTGCCCAGACCATTTTGGCGGAGATGCAGCAGCTGGAGGCCGAACTGGCGGATCTGCAGAGCCTGCAACATGGTCGCCTCACCCTCGGCATTCCCCCCATGGTGGGTCACGTCTATGCGGATCTGATCCGCGCCTACCGCACCCGCTATCCCAAAGTGGAACTGACCTTGGTGGAGTACGGTGGTCGCCGCATTGAACAGGCGGTGCTGGAAGGGGAGCTGGATCTCGCCATCACCATGCTGCCGACCAAAGAGGGAGGCGCCCTCAGCGCGCTGGAGCTGGATCAATACCCGATCCGGGTAGTGCTGCCTGATCAACCCCGCTGGCATGGCGAGGCGCCGCTGCGGCTGGAGTCCCTGCAGGAGGAGCCCTTCCTGCTCTATACCCAGGCGTTTACCCTGAGCGAGCGGCTGGAGCAGGCGTGTCAGGAGGCGGGCTTTGTGCCGCAGGTGGCAGCGCGCAGCAGCCAGTGGGATTTTCTCACCGCCATGGTACGCAGCGGCATGGGGGTCGCCTTCTTGCCGGAGCCGGTCTGCCACCGGCTGACCCCGGATGGTCTGGTGCTGCGGCCGCTGGAGCCCGAATTGAGCTGGCGACTCGGGGTGATCTGGCCGAGCGAGCGCTATCTGTCGCGCACCGCCGAGGCTTGGCTGGCCCTCTGCCGCCAGCGGCAGGCACCTCAGTAATCGCCGAAGCGATCGGTCTGCGGATTGTAGAAGTAGGGGCGGTAATCGAAGCTGATCCCGTCGAGGAAGGGATTATCCAGTCGCAACAGTCGGCGCTGGGAGAACTTGGCAAAGGCGATGGCCGGGCCAAAGCTCTTGCGCCACAGCGCCTGTAGCGAGCCATCCTGCCACGCCAGCTGCAACCCCCGCTCGACCCGCTTGAGCGCCTCGCGATTGTTGGGATTGGTGTAGAAAACCCGGGGCAGCGGGTAGTAGATCAACAGCGCGTCATCGACCAGCAGATCCGTCATCTCCTTATGGGTAAGCTGCTCGCTGCGCAGCTCGCTCACCCCGCGGCAGAAGAGATCGAAGCGGCCCCGCGCCACCATTTTGAACAGCTTCTCGTACCCCTCCACTTCCACCACCTCCATCCCGGCGTAACGCAGGATATCCACATCCAGCCACCCCTTGCCCTGACCGAAGGTAAACTGGCGCAGCCCCTTGAGGTCGGTCACTTTGCTCACCGCCGCCTTTTGCTGCGGGCTGACAAAACAGATGCGGTAGCTGACGATGCCCAGATGGATGGGAAAACGGACATAGGCGAGCCCCAGATCCTCGCGGGTGCTGCTGTAGCTGTCCATTACAAAGAGGTTGGGATAGCTGTCGAGCTGCATGCTGAGCCGCTCGCGCGCCTTGGTCATGGGCGGCGCAGGCTCCAGAAGATAATCGCCAAACTGGTCGCGGGTCTTGTCGAGGGCGAGCCGCAGCAGCTCCCGATCATAAGTGGTGCGCGGATCCCGCTCGCTCTCCGGGCTGATGAAGGTAAACCGGGTGGCCGCCTGTCCGGTCAGCGACAACATGCAGAACAGAGCGGTGGCCAGCAGATGCAGGGGTGACATAAACCGCGCCTTGGCTGAAGGGGTACTTTCAGTGTAGCCCTGAGCGTGGCCGCTCGGCCCTGCCACCACCCCACGCTCTCCTCCCATTTTCGGCCAGTCGCATCCATCAGCCTACTCCCCCACCGGAGGCGTGCTTCTGAGCGCCGTGGCATAACGCTGATAGGCAGCAGAGTCGCGCACCTGCTCGATGGCATCCCACACCTGCCGACTTTGTCGGGGATGGGCCTGATAGAAACGGTGAGAGAAGACCAGATAGTAGGGCTTCTCCACCAGCACCGGCGACAGCCGCTCGATGCGAGCCTGCAACGCGGGATGGGCCGCCAGAATGCTGTCGGCCACCTCGGTCTGGATGGCGGTCGCCTGCGCCCGATCCATCACCAGCTTTTTCAACATGATCAGCGGGTCACGGCTGGAGTCATCCACCTCGGCTCCCGCAGCCTGCAACAAGTCGACGATGGAAAATCCCGACTGGGCAGCCACCATGCCCTTGACCCTGAGGGAGGTGCCATCCCACTGGCTCTTGCCCCCCTTGAGCTGGTAGAGGCTGTAGCTCTCGGTCAGCAGCCGCTTGGCAGGGTCGGGTTTGCCCTCACGCATGGGATAGACCCCCACCTTGGTCGCACGCTCGACGCTGTAACTCATCTTGATGGCGGCATCCATCTGGCCACT
The DNA here is from genome assembly GCF_051919545.1 of Aeromonas sp. 61P. NCBI lineage: Bacteria > Pseudomonadati > Pseudomonadota > Gammaproteobacteria > Aeromonadales > Aeromonadaceae > Aeromonas > Aeromonas sp. 61P. The sequence goes on along the minus strand of NZ_JBQBEL010000001.1, from coordinate 1,309,830 downwards.
GCTCACCCTAGAAAGGCAGCGCTTCCACGGTAGCGGCGTCAGCACGATCTCGGCATCAAGAGCGGTAGCAACCGCCTTGAGGTGATATTGCACAACCCCCTCCCCCGATTGCAGCAGCCAAGGGTAGGAATCACTGTTTTCAAAGCAGGTACGCAGCGTAAAGGCCGGAGCCGCGCTGCCGGTGGCGGGCAGCAGCAACGCGATAAAGAGCAGGGAGCAGGCAGATGCGCGCATGGGCCATATCCTTGGCGGCAATTATTCCATCTCCACTATATCAGCCAGGAGTGAGCCAACAAGGATACATCCGGGCCACCACAGGCCCGGAGAGCAGGTTCACACCTTGCCCGGCACTACTCTTCGCCGATGGGAGCGGCGATCCACTTCATCAACGTCAGCATATCCTGCGGCGCCACCCCGACCGAGAGACCGCGCTTGCCGCCGCTCACCAGGATCTCGTCAAACTGCAGCGCCGACTCGTCGAGCACAGTGGGCAGCAATTTCTTCTGGGCCAGCGGGCTGATACCACCCACCTTGTAGCCGGTCAGCTTCTCCGCTTCCGCCGGTTTCATCATCTCCACCTTCTTGAGGCCGGTCGCCTTGGCCAGCTGCTTCAGGCTGCACATACCGGATGAGGGAACGATGGCCACCACCGCCTGCTTGTCGTGATGGGCAACCAGAGTCTTGAACACCTGCGCCTCCGGTAGCCCGAGCTGGGTCGCGGCATGCTTGCCGAAATCGTCGTGGGCTTCGCACTCATAGGGGTAGAGCTTGTGGGGAATTTTGAGCTTCTTCAGCAGGTTGATGGCAGGAGTCATGATGGTTGCCTTGAATCGAATCGCATAAAAACAAGGCCAAACAGTCTGCTCCTTACACTTGGGTGATGCAAGTCACGCTCGAACGTTGATGTTCGGCAAGAGTTAGAGCAAGCCAATACTTTTAACAAACTGGTGAGGAGCGATTAGTCACATGGCAGGCCATTGCCCATTCAGTTCAATACACTCCTTACGAAACTTGCCCCATAGTTTGGGGTCTGTAACGCCATTTAGTTTCAAGCCCATATTGATCAATAGACTCCGGAAAATCCGGAGCTGGCGCAAAACATTGAACTCAGCCCGCTCATGTGTGAGATGAGTGGACGCAACCAATTGAGAAATCGAGTCATCAACTGTTGAACCATACTCCTGACGGAAATCATCCAAGGTAGCATCGAACGTTGATTCTCTGAGCTCTTTTAGGATGGCGGGAGACATAGTGGAATAGTCTTGAGCTTTAGTAATCAAGCCATCACAGACCGTGTTGATATCCGTTGTATTAGCCCATGATGCGGAAGAAACGAGCAGGAAAAGTAAATAGAGTTGGCGCATGAATAGATTCCCCCCATAAAGGCTGAAATGATGCTGCAATCAACAAATTTTGAAAAGGGCGCCTTGTCGGCGCCCTTTGGCTGGATGGATATCGCTGAAGCCTGCTGGCTTGGGCTGGCGATCAACCGGTGTTGCGCATACCTGCGGCAATACCGGCGATAGTGACCATCAGCGCCTTGTCCAGCTCGGGGTGCAGGGTCTCCGGGTGGTTGCGGGAGCGGTTGAGCAGCTCGGCCTGCAGCACGTTGAGCGGGTCTGTGTAGGGGTTGCGCAGCTTGATGGACTCCTTGATCCAGGGCTGATCCTCCAGCAGATCCCCGCGCGGGCTCAGTTTCAGCACCACCTCGATGGATTCGGCGAGCTCCTGACGCAGCTGTTTGCCAAGGCCCCACAGCTCCTGCGGCACCAGACGGGTGTCGTAGTACTCAGCGAGCCAGACGTCCGCTTTGAGGAACACCATCTCCAGCATCTCGAGGCGAGTGCGGAAGAAGGGCCACTGGGCGCTCATCTCTTCCAGCACCGCCAGCTTGCCGCCGTCGATGGCCTGTTGCAGCGCCTTGTGGGCACCGAGCCAGGCCGGCAGCATCAGGCGGTTCTGGGTCCAGGCGAAGATCCACGGAATGGCGCGCAGGCTCTCGACGCCGCCGTTGGGTTTGCGCTTGGAGGGACGGGAACCGAGCGGCAGCTTGCCGAGCTCCATCTCCGGGGTGGCGGCACGGAAGTAAGGGACGAAGTCCGGATGACCGCGCACAATGCTGCGGTAGTGCTCGCAGGAGTCGGCGGCCAGCTGTTCCATCACCTCGCGCCAGCACTCTTTCGGCTTGGGCGGTGGCAGCAGGTTCCCTTCCAGCACGGCGCTGGTGTAGAGCTCCAGACTCTTGATCGCCACTTTCGGCAGACCGAACTTGAAGCGGATCATCTCCCCCTGTTCGGTGGTACGCAGACCGCCGCGCAGGGATCCCGGCGGCTGGGAGAGGATGGCCTGATGGGCAGGCGCACCACCACGACCGACGGTACCGCCACGGCCATGGAACAGAGTGAGGCGGATATTGTTGGCTTCGGCCAGCCCCACCAAGGATTCCATGGCGGCGTACTGGGCCCAGCCAGCGGCCATCATGCCCGCATCCTTGGCAGAATCGGAGTAACCGATCATCACGTACTGACGGCCCTGAATGTAACCGCGATACCAGTCCACCGAGAGCAGACGCTCCATCACGGCGGTGCCAGCCATCAGGTCATCCTGGGTCTCGAACAGCGGGGCGACCGGCATGCGGAATTTGCAGCCCGCCTCTTTGAGCAGCAGTTGCACCGACAGCACATCGGACGGCGCACCGGCCATGGAGATGATATAGATACCAAACGCATCGGGGTCGTGCTCGGCGATGACCTGACAGGTATCCAGCGTCTCGCGCACCTCGGCACTCGGCTCCCAGTCGTGGGGAATGAGCGGACGGCGCGAGTTCAGTTCATTGAGCAGGAAGGCCTGCTTGTCATCTTCGCTCCACTCGGCGTAGTCACCCAGGCCCAGATAGCGGGTCAGCTCGGAGAAGACCAGCCCATGGCGCTCGCCATCCTGACGGATATCAAGCTTGACCAGATGGATGCCGAAACAGGCGACCTTACGCAGCACATCCAGCAGCATGCCGTCGGCGATGTTGCCCATGCCGCAGGCGTGCAATGAGTGGTAGCAGAGCTCCAGCGGCTCGCGCAGCTGGGCGGTGGTGGTGATCAGGTCGCGACTCTCGCTCACCTGACCCTGCACCTTGGCGGTGAGGTGCTCCTTGGTTTCGCGCAGCGCTTCACGCAGCTCGCGCACCAGCGCGCGGTAGGGCTCGGGGTGATCGCCAACGCGGGCGCGCACGGCGTCGGTACAGTCGGACATGGAAAGCTCGGAGGTGAGCTCCTTGATGTCTTTGTAGAACAGGCTCACCGCCATCCAGCGGCCCAGCTCCAGCACTTCGGCAGTCACCTTGGCGGTGACGAAGGGGTTGCCATCGCGGTCACCGCCCATCCAGGAGGTGAACTTGACCGGCGCGGCATCCAGCGGCAGCCGCACACCCAGATGGTGTTGCAGACGCTCGTCCAGATTGCGCATGAATTCGGGGATGGCTGGCCACAGGCTGTTCTCCACCACAGCGAAGCCCCACTTGGCCTCGTCAACCGGGGTCGGGCGCTGTTCGCGGATCTCGTTGGTGTGCCATGCCTGATTGATCAGCTGTTCGATGCGATTGAGGATCTTGTCCCGCTCGCGGGGCAGCAGGTCGGAGAGCTCCAGCGCCTCGAGGCAGTCGTTGAGCTGCACATGCTTGTGGATCAGGGTACGACGGGTCACCTCGGTGGGGTGAGCGGTCAGCACCAGATCGATATCCAGCTCGCGCACGGCCTGAATGATGGCCTCTTGCGACAGGTTGGAGGCTTTAAGCTTGTCGAACATCTGCTCCAGCGGATCCGGGGTGCAGACCTGCTCTTCGCAGCGACGGGAGATGGTGTGGAACTGTTCCGCCACGTTGGCCAGATTGAGGAACTGGCTGAAGGCGCGGGCCACCGGCAGCAGCTCGCTATCACTCAGGGTGCGCAGGGTATCGAGCAGACGTTCCCGGTCTGATTCATTGCCCTTGCGGGAGGACTTGGCCAATTGGCGAATGGTTTCGATCTTGTCGAGAAAGGCCTGACCCTGATGATCCTTGATGGATTTACCCAGCAGCTGACCCAGCATGCCTACGTTGGCGCGTAGTGCGGCGTACTTTTCGTTCATTCCACATCCTTATCTTGTTGGTGCCTGACACCCATCCGGGGTGCAAGACGACCTCACTTATTGTTGTGCGATTACAACATATGCTCCGTCATCTTAGGGTGACAATCTACCCAGATTGTCTGCGCAAGGTCAAATAACAGGCCGATTCAGAACATGTATTTCCATCACCACTCCACAACCGGCTTGTTATGTAACTTACTTACAGTTTTACGCCCCTTTCATCGCCGCCGCTACAGGCAAAAACGTCTGATCAGGTGCTGCAACACTGTGGTGGTCGGCTTGACGAACGAGAGGTCGAGATACTCGTCAGGCTGGTGCGCCTGGGTGATATGGCCGGGACCCATCACTATGGTCTGGCAACCGAGCTGCTGGATAAACGGCGCCTCGGTGCAGTAGTTGACCGACTCGGCGGCGCGGCCGCTCGCCTTCTCTGCTTCGCGCACCAGCACAGAGTCGTCGGCGCAGGCGTAGGCGGGAATGGGCTCGTGCAGATGTTGCAGATGCAGGCAACCAGGCTGGTGAATCTCGATGGGAGAGAGCGCCTCTTTGAGCATCCCCATCAACTCGTCTGGCCCCACCTGCGGAGTGGGTCGCAGATCGATATGCAGCTCGCAGCAGCCGCAGATGCGGTTCGGGCTGTCACCACCCTGAATGTAACCGAGGTTCAGGGTCGGCTGCGGCACGGCAAAGCGGTGGTCGGCGTAGCGATCTTTCAGATCCTGCTGCAAGCGCAGCACCTGCCCCATCGCCTTGTGCATGATCTCCATGGCGTTGACGCCGTTGGCGGGATCCGAGCTGTGACCGCTCTTGCCGGTAATGCGGATCGCCTCCGACATATGCCCCTTGTGGGCCACCACCGGCACCAGTCCGGTCGGTTCGCCAATCACGGCATAGTCGGGTTTCAGCTCGGCCGCGGCGGCGATGGCGCGGGCCCCCGCCATGGTGGTCTCTTCATCGGCAGTGGCGAGAATGCGCAGCGGCTTGGTCAGCTTGGTGAGGTCGATCTCTTTCAGTGCCTCGACGATAAAGGCGAAGAAGCCCTTCATATCGATGGTACCGAGGCCATAAAGACGGTTGCCCTCTTCGGTCACCTTGAAGGGATCCTTGCTCCAACCCCCCTCATCGAACGGCACCGTATCGGTGTGGCCCGCCAGCAGCAGACCGCCCTCCCCCTGACCAATCGTCGCCACCAGATTGAACTTGCCCGGCAGCTTACTGCCGGAAGAGAGTGGCAGCGCCGTCACCTCGCACTGAAAACCGAGCTGACCGAACCAGTCGGCCAGCAGCCGGATCACCGCCTCGTTACTCTGGTCCCACTTGGGATCCGTGCTGCTGATAGAGGGAATCGCAATAATATTCTTATAAAGTGAAAAAAAATCCAGATTGGCCATCAGCTCCTCCTTGCGTCCCCGGAATGTTTCTGTTAGAAAATACAAATGCAAAGTGAGTGCATGAATATTCTGTAATTTTACCTGAATATCTGGCTCATCAACAAAGGCTTCTAGTTGTAAGGGAAAGTTAATGTTCTGTCACCTGATCTATAACCGACGACACACACCCGCCTGAATTGCCCCTCCGCACTTGTGCAAAGGGGCGATCGAACACCCTTGTGCACTGCAGCGTCATGCTGTGAATCTCGAACTCTGACTTGGAATATTCAACATGCTTAACACCGTTATCGTCGGTGCCAGTGGCTACGCGGGAGCCGAACTGGCCGCACTGGTACAGAACCATCCACAACTCAAACTGTTCGGCCTCTATGTCTCCGCTGGCAGTCAGGATGCCCACAAGCGCTTCTCTTCCCTGCATCCCCAGTGGGTCGGTGCCCTCGATCAGCCGCTGCTGCCGCTGGACGACGACGGCATGACCCGGATCCTGACCCAGGCCGATCTGGTACTGCTGGCCACCGCCCACGAGGTGAGCGCCACGCTTGCCCCCAAGTTTCTCGCCAAGGGGCTGCCGGTGTTCGATCTCTCCGGCGCCTTCCGGGTCAAGGATCAGGGCTTTTACGACAGCTTCTACGGCTTCACCCACGACAGCGAACAGTGGCTGGATCAGGCCGTCTATGGTCTGGCGGAGTGGAACAGCGATGCCATTGCCACCGCCCAGCTGATCGCCGTGCCCGGTTGCTACCCGACAGCCTCCCTGTGCGCCCTCAAGCCGCTGCAGCAGGATGGTCTGATTGCCAAGGGTTGGCAGCCGATCATCAATGCCGTCTCCGGGGTTTCCGGTGCCGGTCGCAAGGCGGCTATCAACACCAGCTTCTGCGAAGTGAGCCTTAACCCTTACGGCACCTTCAATCACAGGCACCAGCCGGAGATCAGCCACCACCTCGGCAAAGAGGTGCTGTTCCAGCCCCACCTTGGCAACTATGTGCGCGGCATCCTGGCCACCATCTATGTGCAGCTGGCGGACGGCGTGACCCCCACCCAGGTGGATCAGGCCTTCCTCAAGGCTTACGAAGGCAAGCCCTTGGTGCGCCTCACCGGCCAGATGCCTTCCATTCGCGGCGTCGCGGGCACCCCTTACTGCGACATCGCCTGGCAACAGCAGGGCAACATGCTGGTGGTGGTCTCCGCCATCGACAACCTGCTCAAGGGCGCCGCCTCGCAAGCCATGCAGTGCATAAATATCAAATTTGGTTTTGAACCGGCCACCGGCCTGATTTAAGGACTTAGGAAGGATCTCGAACATGGACAAACAGACGTTGGTAATCAAGCTGGGCGGTGCCCTTATCGAGAACGACGAGGCGCTGACCGCCCTGTTCGCCACCCTCAAAACCTTTCTCGACGATCAGCACCGTCCTCTGGTGCTGGTACACGGCGGTGGCTGTCTGGTGGATGACCTGCTCAAGGGGCTGGGTCTCACCTCCACCAAGAAGAATGGCTTGCGGGTGACCCCGTTCGAGCAGATCCCCTTCATTGCCGGGGCACTGGCCGGGACGGCCAACAAGCAGATGATGGCCAAGGCGATCGCCACCGGCATTCCGGCGGTGGGGCTCTGTCTGGCGGATGGCGGCCTCTGTCAGGTGACCCAGCTCGACCCGGATCTCGGCGCTGTCGGCGAGTGCAAGCCGGGCAACCCGGCGCTGGTAGCAGGCATCCTCGGTCAGGGCTTCCTGCCGGTGGTGAGCTCCATCGGCATCACCGCCGAGGGGCAGCTGATGAACGTCAACGCGGATCAGGCGGCCACCGCCATTGCCGAGGCGCTCGGTGCCGATCTGGTGATGCTCTCCGACGTGAGCGGCATCCTCGATGGCAAGGGCAAGCTGGTGCCCCAGCTCGACAAGCTGACCGCGCTGGATCTGATGGAGAAAGGGGTGATCCGCGATGGTATGGCGGTCAAGGTAGAAGCGGCCCTGCACGCTGCCGAGACCCTCGGCAAGCCGGTCTGTGTCGCCAGCTGGCGTTACCCGGATCAGCTGCTCAAGCTGCTGGCTGGCGGCGCGGTCGGCACCCAAGTGGCCATTTGATCTCCACCGGAACAAGGAACATCCGATGCAACATCTTCTGAAAGACAGTGATCTGAACAAAGCCCAGATTGAAACGCTGATTGCGCTGGGCAAAGCGGTCAAGGCCGACCCGAAGAAGTACAGCCAGGCGCTGGCCGGCAAGAGCGTGGTCACCCTGTTCGAGAAGCCCTCCCTGCGCACCCGGGTCACCTTCGACATCGGCATCGCCAAACTGGGCGGCCACAGCGTCTATCTGGATCAGCAGAACGGCGCGCTGGGCAAGCGGGAGTCGGTGAAAGATTTCGCCGCCAACCTGTCCCGCTGGTGTGATGCCATCGTCGCCCGGGTGTTCGATCACCAGACCCTGGTCGAGCTGGCGGAGCACGGCACTGTGCCGGTGGTGAACAGCCTGTGCAACCTCTACCACCCCTGTCAGGGGCTGGCCGACTTTATGACCATTGCCGAGCACTACGACGATCTGTCGAAGGTGAAGCTTGCCTACCTCGGTGATGGCAACAACGTCAGCCACTCTCTGCTGCTGCTGGGGGCGACCCTGGGCACCGACGTCACCCTGATCTGCCCGAAAGGCCACGGCCCGGATACCCAGATCTTCCTGCAGGCGCAGGCTCTGGCGGCCAAGTCGGGGGCGACCATCCACATCAGCGATGACGTGGCGGATATCGAAGGGTTCGACGTGGCCTACACCGATACCTGGGTCTCCATGGGTGACAACACCCCGATGGAGCAGGTCAAAGACCTCTTTATGCCTTACCAGATCAATCAGGCCCTGCTCGACCGCACCGGCATTGCACATGTGCTGCATTGCCAGCCGGCCCACCGCGAGCTGGAGATCACCTCGCAGGTGATGGATGGCCCCGCCTCCCTCATCATGGACGAGGCCGAAAACCGGATGCATATCCAGAACGCCGTGTTGCTGACCCTGTTTGGGCATAAATAGTCGGGGCAACAAGTAACGCGGCAATCAACCTGAATCACGACACCTTTATTGAATCATCATCGAATCATCACGGAGAGAAGTAACATGAGCGGAATCAACAAGATCGTACTGGCTTACTCGGGTGGACTGGATACCTCGGCCATCATCCCCTGGCTGAAAGAGCACTATGATGCCGAAATCATCGCCTTCGTGGCCGACGTCGGTCAGGAGCGCGACGATCTGGAAGGGATCGAGCAGAAAGCGATCGCCTCCGGCGCCACCAAGTGCATCATCAAGGATCTGCGCGAAGAGTTCGTCAAAGAGTACGTCTACCCGACCCTGAAGACCGGCGCCGTCTATGAAGGCACCTACCTGCTGGGTACCTCCATGGCCCGTCCGGTGATCGCCAAGGCGATGGTCGAAGCGGCACTGGCGGAAGGGGCTGATGCCATCTCCCACGGTTGCACCGGCAAGGGTAACGATCAGGTGCGTTTCGAAAGTGCGGTCGCCGCGCTGGCGCCCCAGCTGAAAGTGATCGCCCCGTGGCGGATCTGGGACATGCGCTCCCGGGAAGATCTGCTCTCCTATCTGGAGACCCGCAACATCCCCTGCAAGGCGACCCTGAAGAAGATCTACAGCCGCGACGCTAACGCCTGGCACATTTCCACCGAGGGTGGCGAGCTGGAGAGCACCTGGAACGAGCCCTCCGAAGCGGTCTGGCAGTGGACCGTACCGGCCGAACAGGCACCGGATCAGCCGGAGTACGTCAAGCTGACCGTGGCGCAGGGTGAAGTGGTGGCCGTTGACGATCAGCCGCTCAGCCCGCACCAGATCCTGATGACCCTGAACGAGCGTGCCGGCAAGCACGGCGTGGGCCGCATCGACATCACCGAAAACCGGATGGTGGGGATGAAGTCCCGCGGCTGCTACGAAACCCCGGGCGGTACCGTGATGGTCGCCGCGCTGCGCGCCGTGGAAGAGCTGGTACTGGATCGCCCGACCCGCGCCTGGCGGGAAAAGCTGGGTGCCGAGTTCTCCCATCTGGTCTATGACGGTCGCTGGTTCACTCCGCTGTGCAAGGCGATCCTCGCCTCGGCCAACGCCATCGCCGAAGATCTCGACGGTGAAGTGGTGCTGAAGATGTACAAGGGTCAGGTCACTGCGGTGCAGAAGAAGTCGCCGAACAGCCTCTACTCCGAAGACTTCGCCACCTTCGGCGCCGATGAAGTGTATGACCAGAGCCATGCCGAAGGCTTTATCCGTCTCTACACCCTGGCCAGCCGGATCCGCGCCATGAAGGAGCAACATCAGGCCATCGGTGGTGATCACACCCACGGTTAAGCAAGCGCGATAACCCGTTGATTCCGTTGAGGGGGCATGGCCCCCTCTTCTACAGGCAGAGGGCATGGCCCCTGAACCATCATCGACGGGTGTGACAAGAGCGGCAGCACCCGGGCCGCTTCTGTGAGATAACAGGCTCGCAGAAAAACAGGGCACGATTTCAAGCTCGACGGCGCAAGGCGCCGCCGACAACGCATTCAAGGAGAGCAGTATGGCACTTTGGGGTGGACGCTTCAGTCAGGGAGCCGATAGCCGGTTCAAGCAGTTCAACGATTCGCTTCGGTTCGATTACCGCTTGGCGGAGCAGGATATTCAGGGCTCCATGGCCTGGGCCAAAGCGCTGGTGAAAGTGGGCGTATTGACCGCCGATGAGCAGGGCAAACTGCAGCAGGCGATGGAGGTGCTGCTCGCCTCGGTGCAGCAGGATCCCCGGCAGATCCTGAGTTCGGACGCCGAAGATATCCACTCCTGGGTCGAGAGCCAACTGATTGCCGCCGTCGGCGATCTCGGTAAGAAACTGCACACCGGCCGCTCGCGCAACGATCAGGTCGCCACCGACCTGAAACTCTGGTGCAAGGCGCAGGGCGAGCTGCTGCTCGGCTCCATCACCGCCCTGCAGCAGGGACTGGTCGCCTCGGCGCGCGCCAATCAGGCCGCGGTGCTGCCCGGTTACACCCACCTGCAGCGGGCCCAGCCGGTCACCTACGCCCACTGGGCGCTGGCCTATGTGGAGATGCTGGAGCGGGATTACTCCCGGCTGCAGGATGCCCTCAAGCGCCTCGACACCAGCCCGCTCGGCTGCGGCGCGCTGGCGGGCACGGCCTACGCCATCGACCGTGAAGCACTGGCGCTCGACATGGGCTTTGCCGGCGCCACCCGCAACAGTCTGGATTCGGTCTCCGATCGGGACCACGTGGTGGAGCTGATGCACGTGGCGTCCCTCTCCATGACCCACCTGTCGCGCTTTGCTGAAGATCTCATCTTCTACAACACCGGCGAGGCGGGCTTTGTCGAGCTCTCCGATGCGGTCACCTCCGGCTCTTCGCTGATGCCGCAGAAGAAGAACCCCGATGCGCTGGAGCTGATCCGCGGCAAGACTGGCCGGGTGGTCGGCGCCCAGATGGGCATGCTGATGAGCCTCAAGGCGCTGCCGCTGGCCTATAACAAGGACATGCAGGAAGACAAGGAGGGGCTGTTCGATGCCCTCGACACCTGGCACGACTGCCTCGATATGGCTGCGCTGGTGCTGATCGATCTGAAGGTCAATGGCGAGCGCACCATGGCGGCGGCGCAAGGCGGCTATGCCAACGCCACCGAACTGGCGGACTATCTGGTGGCCAAGGGGATTCCGTTCCGTGAAGCGCACCATATCGTCGGTGAGGTTGTGGTTTATGCCATTGGCGCAAAGAAGCCGCTGGAAGATCTCTCGCTGCCCGAGTTCCAGCGCTTTAGCCCGGTGATTGGTGCAGACGTCTACCCCAATCTGGAGCTGGAAGCGACACTGGCCAAGCGGGTCGCCAAAGGCGGCGTCGCCCGCGAGCAGGTAGAGGCAGCCCTGACCGCAGCCGAAACCTGGCTGGCAAAACGGACGGTTTAAACCAACCTGCTTGTCATTCGAACTAGAAAGCAAAACGGCAACCTCAGGTTGCCGTTTTTTATTGCTCACCGCAGTTCAGGCGCTGGCATTGAGCAGTTTGCCAACCCCATCGCCCTTGCCATTGGGCAGGGTCTGTTTAAAGGCACCGAGCAGCTGATAGAGGTTGAGATGGCTGGTACCGAGGGAATCCTTGAGGGTATCGAGCTCACTTTGCAGGGCATCGAGGCGGGTGCTCTGGGTGCCGCTCGCCAGCTGGTTGCGGGCGCTGTCGATGGCAGCCGGGAGGGATTGGCCGCCATTCTCCTGCCCCAGAGTCTGCATCAGCTCACCCATAAAGTGGTTGATGGCAGCGCGGTTCTGCTCGCTGTCGGCATCCTTGATGCCGAGTCGCTGGAACAAACTCTGGACGGTCGGGGCAAGGCGAGCCTCCTGCACGGCAGGCTTCACGGGCTGGGGGGTTTGCTACTGCTGCCAAGCAGCTGACTGCCCAGCTTGAGGGCGATCGAGGCAAGGGGAAGCAGGCTGCTGATCATGATATCTCTCCGCGACAACGACCCTGATGGTGTTGCCAAGAGGTCTGCATAAGCGGGGCCAGCACGATGATAAAACGCACCACACCGGCTAATCCCTTGAATGGCTGGTCTATTTATTCAACCAGCACGCAGGAGATGGCCGAGCGCAAAGGGGTGTCAGGCGGCCAGTAGCTGCCGCCACGGGCGGTAGTGGCAATGTGGTGGCAAAGCGTTTTGCCGCCCACCCGAGCCGCGACCCCTTCCTTTCACACCCTGATCGCCAACTCTTTGAGCCACTTGCGCAGCCGCCCGTTGGCGTTGAGATAGGGGGAGGCGCTATTGAACTGGATCATCCGCCCGAGCGTCCACTTCTCATACCAGAGGCAGCCATACAGCTGCTGGTCGCTGCGCGCCTCCACCAGTTCGATGATGCATCCTCTGGCGGCAGCCAATCGCTGCAACAACGCCGGATAGCAGAGCCCCTCGTAATCCCGATAGAACTTTTGGGCCAGCCTGCCCAACTCGTTCCACTTAAAACCGGTTTCGGGAAAATCCACTGGCAGACCTGCCGCATCCCGCTCGATCCACTTGATCAGCAGTTCACTCCAGCCGATAAGGTAGGCCAGCAGATTGGCGACGCTCATGGTGGTTCCCTTGCTGTGCCCTGCCAGGGTCGGCTCCCGCACCCGGCTCTCGGGGACGGCCTGCAACGCCTTGAACAACTTGCTGAAATTGGTATCGATCGCGAGTAGCAGCTCGGCCTTGTTTTGCGGGATCCCCATTGCTCTCCCCTTTTCAGGTTTGCTTGCGGCGCAGCCGAAGCGATTGCCGCAACCAAGGCAGCACGTTACGCTAGCCCTCTTCATCCTGTACAGCTCATCCAGTACAGGTCAACCATCACGGCAAGATCGGCAATGAATCAACTAATCAGCTATATCAGGGCCATTCATCGACAGGCGAGCCCCGTCACCCTCACACGCCAAGAGAGTGAACACTATAGCGAGCATGATGAGAGCGGCACTGTGATCCAGCACCAGATAACCACCAGCTGGTTTGCCAATGGGGTCGTCATCCGCCAGCAAACCGAGCAGGACGAAGCGCCATCGCAGCAGCTTTGTGCCGAGTGCTGGATCAGCTATCGGGTCATCGCCAGTCCCATCCCCATCACTCCAGCCCGCAAGCTGTTTCACAACCACTGTCAGGAGCGATTCTGGTTGAAGGTGCAGGGCATCACGCCGCAAGGGTGACTGGTGCGCCCGTGAGCAGGGTGCGGCAGGGGGAAACAAAAAGAGGCTCCGAAGAGCCTCTTTTTGTTTCCGTGCCTGAACCCGACTCAGCCCAGCAGCAGATAGAGCTGGTGCGCCGCCACCCCGGCGCACAGGCCGCCGATGGTATGGGCGACAATGGCGCGGGAGGTGAGGTGGCGATAGCCGAGGGCATCGAGCATGGCGGTGTGGGTGCTCAAGAAGCCGCTCCAGCACATCCCCATGGCGGTAAACACCGCGACCTCGTTACCGGTGATCCACCCCTTGGCGATAAAGGGGGGCACCAGTGACATGGCGGCGCCGACCGCACCGAGCGAGGTAGCCGGGAAGGCGACCAGCTCCGGCTGCTGGAAGCCGAACAGCAGGTCAAACAGCCAGCTCACCTTGGCAGCCAGCACCGGCAGCAGGGCAACCCCCTGAAACGCTTCGCCGGTATAGCCCTTGTCGCCCGGGCCGAAGGTGAGCAGCATCACGAAGGTACTGATGATCAGCACCCCGGGGATCACCGCCATCCCCAGCTCCACACCGGATTTGCCGCCATCGAGCAGAGAGTTGAGGATCCGCAGCCAGCCGGGAGCCGCCTCTTTGGTCACCCCTACCTTGCGGCCGTCGGACGATACAGCGTCATCGTTCAGCACTTCCCCCACCAAGGGGCGGATCATCCGTTGCATCAGTCGGGTAGAGACCACCGAGCCCACCAGAGCACCGAGCAGCCCGATCAGCGCCGCGCTGGCGGTGGATTCACCGCTCGGCAGTTGCAGGGTGGCCATAAAGGTCACCACGATCAGCCCCATGCCGAAGGCGGTGCCGAAGTTGGTCAGTGACACCAGCTGCCAGGGGGTGAAGCCCTTGCGAAAGCGGCTGTCCTTGGCGAGGCTGATCACCGCCGGGTTGTCGGAGAAGAAGGTCATCAGGGCCGCCAGGGCGGTGCGGCCAGGCAGGCGAAACACCGGCTTCATCAGCGGGGCCAGCAGCACCTCCAGCAGGCGGATCACCCCGAACTCGCTCAACAGCTGGCTCAGGGCACCGGAGAGCACCGTGATCCCCATGATAAAGAGCACGGTATTGAGCAGCAGCTGGTGGGCGGTATTGAACAGGGTGTTGACCATGGCAGAGAGGCCCATCTGGCTACCGAGGTAACCGAACAGGCTGCCGAGAATAAGCAGTACCAGCACGGGTTCCATCCAGTTCCTAATGGCGGCAAGTCGCCCCTTTGACTCTATAACTACATGATTTTCCATATCTATCCTGCGGTTCATCTGTGCGTGTGTGGTTGTTTTTATGGTTAAAAAATGGCTGCGCCAAATAGAAAAAAGCCCTTGTCTTGCGACAAGGGCTTTTTGAATTGGCTCCTCCTACTGGACTTGAACCAGTGACATACGGATTAACAGTCCGCCGTTCTACCGACTGAACTAAGGAGGAATTGTAATTGGTGCCCAGAGACGGAATCGAACCGCCGACACGGGGATTTTCAATCCCCTGCTCTACCGACTGAGCTATCTGGGCAAATGGTGCCGGCTACCGGAATCGAACTGGTGACCTACTGATTACAAGTCAGTTGCTCTACCTACTGAGCTAAGCCGGCACACTTTAAACCATTGTGCATGAACAAATTTTTTCTTTCATGGCACCAAAATTGGTGCCCAGAGACGGAATCGAACCGCCGACACGGGGATTTTCAATCCCCTGCTCTACCGACTGAGCTATCTGGGCGTGGGCGCTATTAAACGGATTTTAAGGCAGATGGTCAACGGGAAATTTCACTTTTTGTCTCGTTCGTCTCTTTTTTGCGCAACATCGTCCATTTCTGCCACATCTTCGGCACAGGCCGCGCGTTTTCGCCCCCAGACTCTGGGTTCCTCCCCCTTGAGCAGGCGGGAGATGTTCTCGTGATGGCGGATCAGGATAAGGCAGGAGAGCAGCGAGACAGGGAGGGTGTATTCGGGTTTGAGCAGGTAGGTAAAGAGCGGCGTCAGCAGCACGGTAATGATGGAGGCCAGCGAGGAGTAGCCACTCACCAGCAGCACCAGCAGCCAGGTGCCAATCACGGCGCCCCCCATGGTAAAGCCGATGGGCATCATGGTCCCCAGTGCCGTGGCGACTCCTTTGCCACCACGAAAATGAAAGAAGATGGGGTACATATGGCCGAGGCAGGCGGCGACCCCGATAAAGCCGAGGTAGACGGGTTTGATCTGCAGATACCAGGCGAGATAGACGGGCACAGTCCCCTTGAGCACATCAAGCAGCAGCACCACCAACGCCGCCATCCGGCCACCGAGGCGCAGCACATTGGTTGCCCCCGGATTGTGGGAGCCATGATCCCGCGGGTCGGGCAGACCGGTGCAACGGGAGACCAGCACAGCACTGGATAGTGAACCACCCAGGTAGGCCAGAATAATCATCAAAATCGTCAGGGCCGTCATCTTGGTCGTTTTTACCACGATATGAATGGGGTATGATGCGGGCCACATACGCTGGCATGGGCCCATGCCCACCCAGAGCGCCTCGGCAAGCCTGTTGCCCGGCCAGCATCCCTGCGCTGTCATCACAGCCCATCAAGAGTAAAGAAGAAGTACAGTCATGGACAAGGTGTTTATTCGCGGACTCGAAGTTTTGACCACCATCGGTGTATATGAGTGGGAGAAGGGCATTCGCCAAAAGCTCCGTTTTGACCTCGAGATGGGGTTCGACAACCGCCCCGCGGCAGCCACCGACGACATCAATCTGGCACTGGATTATGCCGACCTCTCCAACAAGATTTGCGAGCATGTCAGCAGCAAGGTGGTCGAGCTGGTCGAGACCATGGCCGAGCAGGTTGCCATGCTGGTGCTCGCCGACGAGCGGGTACAGTGGGTCAAGGTGACCCTCACCAAGCCGGGCGCCGTGCCCAATGCCGCCGGGGTCGGCGTCGAGATCCTGCGCCATCGCACGCCAGCCGCGAGCAGCAACTGATGACCACCATCTATATCAGCCTCGGCTCCAACATCGAGCGGGATCGCCATATCCGCGCCGGGCTCGATGCCCTGCACGCCGAATTTGGCGAGCTGCGGGTCTCCCGGGTATTCGAGAGCGAGGCGGTCGGCTTCAACGGCCGCCCCTTCTACAACCTGGTGGCGGCTGCCGAGACCGATCTGCCGCTGACCACCGTCTGCCAGCGACTGCGGGCCATGGAGTTCGCCCACGGCCGCGAGCCGGATGCCAAGAAGTTCGCCCCGCGCACCCTGGATCTCGACCTGCTGCTCTATGGCGATCTGGTCTGCGACACCCCGCTGGTGCTGCCGCGCGGTGAAGTGCTCACCAACGCCTTCGTGCTCTGGCCGCTGGCCGAGCTGGCCCCCAAACTGCGCCACCCCGTCGATGGCCGCACCATGGGCGAGCTGTGGCAAGCCTATGACAAGGCCTCCCAGCAGCTGTGCCCTATTCCCTTTCACTGGGAAGCGTGCGAATTGCAGCATCACTGATCCGCAAGGGCGCCTCACGGCGCCCTTGTTGTTTGCTCGGACAGGGTTGCTTATCACGGATAAGAAAGTGTCATTGGGCCTGACCCTGCGAGGCTGGCAGGATAGCGCCCACTACAGGAGAACCCCATGCCACTCGATACCATTCACCATTTCAACTGCCAGCTACTGGCCGAACTGCCCCACCAGCGCTATGAGCATGAACCCATCCTCGACTACGCCACCGATGAAAAGGTCAAGGCCCGCCTCGGCTGGCAGGCGGAGTTCAGCAAGACCCTGTTTCTCAAGTTCAAGGATGGCCGCTTCGCCCTGCTGCTGACCCACAGGGACGGACGGCTCGACAACAAGGCGGTCAAGGCCGCACTCGGTGCCAAGCCCTCCATCTGCACCGCCGAAGAGATGCAGGCGGAGATCGGCTGCCTGCCGGGGGCGGTCTGCCCCTTCCTGCCCCGCGCCGATATTCCGCTACTGGTGGATCCGCAACTGCTCAACCACACCGCCTTCACCTGGACTCCGGGCCACCCGGAGCAGACCTTTCTGCTGGCGACCGAGCATCTGGCCGAAGTGCTGGCGCAGCTCCCCTGCGAGGTCAGCTATCTGCCCGCACCGACGGCGTAGCCCCATCACGCGCCAGCTGGGCGAAGATCAGCGCCGCCAGCATGGAGAGCAACCCGACACAGAGGTAGGTAAGGTGGAACCCGGCCAGCCACTGCCCCTCGGCCGCTAAGGTGCCCGCTGAGGTGCCCGCCGAGAAGAGCCCGAGCAGGCTGGCGGCAATCGCCACCCCCAAGCTCATGGAGAGCTGCATCACCACCGAGAGCAGGCCGTTGCCACTGCTGGCCAGGGTCGGGCTGAGATCTTGCAGCGTGAGAGTGTTCATGGCGGAGAACTGCAGCGAGTTGATGGCGCCGAAGATCGCCAGCCAGCCCAGCAGGACCCCGTAGGGGAGCTGGTTGTCGATAAAGTAGAAGCTGGCGATCATCGCCCCCAGCAACAGGGTGTTGCCGATCAAAATGCGGCGATAACCCACCTTCGGAATCAGCTTGTTCACCAGCGTCTTGGTCAGCATGGCGCCAATCACGGTGGGGATCATGGTCATCCCCGCCTTGCTCGGGGAGAAGCCGAGCCCCAGCTGCAGAAACAGCGGGGTGAGGAAGGGCATGGCGCCGCTGCCGAGGCGGGCAAACAGGTTGCCCCAGATGCCGATGGCAAAGGTGGTGGTCTTGAACAGGTTCAGGCTAAAGAGCGGCTGCTCTGCATTGGCGGCATAGAGCCAGTAGCTCGCCATCGCCGCCAAGCCGAAGATCAGTGCAAACAGCGCCCAACCGGTGGAGATGCTGTGCTCCCCCAGCCCCTGCAAGCCGACCGACACCAGCACCATGCCGACGCTGAACATCACAAAGCCCTGCCAGTCGAACCGGGCAGTCTGCTGCCGCAGCTCCGGCATAAAGTGCCAACTGGCGATAAAGCCGAGCAGCCCCACCGGCAGGTTGATGAGAAATACCCAGTGCCAGCTCGCCACTTCCACCAGCCAGCCACCGAGTGCCGGCCCCATCAGCGGGCCGAGCAGCCCCGAGATGGTGACAAACGACATCACCCGCAGCAGCTCGTGCTTGTCATAGACCCGCAGCACCGCCAACCGCCCCACCGGCATCAGCAGCGCACCGCCAATCCCCTGAAGCACCCGGGCGGCCACCAGCATGGAGAGCGAATTGGAGGCGGCGCAGGCGAGCGAGCCGAGGGTAAAAAGCGAGATGGCAGCCAGATAGATGCGGCGGGTGCCGAATCTGTCAGCCAGCCAGCCGGAGGCCGGGATCAGCAGCGCCACCGTCAGCATGTAGGCGATGATCACCGACTGCATCTGCAGCGGGCTCTCCCCCAAGGTCTCGGCCATGCTGGGCAGGGCGGTGTTGAGAATGGTGCCATCCAGCGCCTGCATAAAGAAACCGACCGCCGCCAGCAGGGGCAGCCACTTGCGCTGGGCATCTGTCACTGTGTGGCTCATTGCCACCTCCATTATTTTTGCGGGGGAGCGGCGGCGGTCAGGAAGAGATCGACACAACTCAGGGTCCAGGCATCCTGCTCGGCAGCGCTCTGGGTCAACGGCAGACCCAGCTCACGGAGCATGCGCTCCTTGCCCTGCCACATCAGCAACAGCTGCAAGGCGGCCTGTTCGCTGTCTTGATGGCACAGCATGCCTTGCTGCTTCTGCTGCTCCAGCCAGTTGGACAGCATCTCGGTCACATAGAGCGGGCCCGCCTCGAAAAAAAGGGTGGCCAGCTGGGCATCGTTGCAGCTGATGCAGGTGCGAAAGATATTGATGGCATCATCGCTCAGGATCAACTTGCGAAAGCTGCGACCAAAGGCAATCAGACTCTCCCGCACATTGTTGCCACGCAACAATACCTCCGGCATCAGCTCGCTGCTGACGCACTTGCTGCCCACCGCTTCGGCAAACAGCGACTCCTTGTTGGCAAAATGGCTGTAGACCGTCTGCTTGGAGACGCCCGCTTCACTGGCCACCATGTCCATGCTGACCAGATGCAGACCGTGCTGACAGAAGAGCCGCCCGGCAGCATCGAGGATCGCAGCCCGCTTCTGCTGACTACGGGGTGAAATGTTCATTTTTCCTCCACAATCAAACTGGACAGTCTAGTTTCGAAAAACTAGACTCACCGGTGTGATTTGATGTTATGTCAACCAGAGGATGATGTCATGACACTTTGCTTAATCCTGCTGGCGCTGTTACTGAGTGGCTGCAGCCCGGTCACAGAGTCAGAAGAAACACCCGCCCTGACCCGGGTGATCGCCCAGCCGCTGCAAGCCAGCGATCACTACCCGGTGCTGCACCGCTTCAATGGCCGGGTGATCGCCCCCGAGCACAGCCAGATAGGCTTCGAGCTTGCAGGGCGGATTACTACCCTGTACAAGGGACGCGGAGAGCCGGTCGCGGCCGGCGAGCTGCTCGCCACACTGGACACCCGGCTGCTGGCAGTGGAAGCCAAAGAGCTGGCTGCCCGGGCCGCCCAGAACGAGGCCGAGCTGACCCTTGCCCGGCAGACGCTCGACCGACTCACCGCCCTGCGCCAGCAGCAGTTCAGCTCCCGTCAGGCGCTGGATGAACAGCAAGGCAAAGTCCGCATGCTGGAGGCAAGCGCCAACCAGCTGGCCGCCGCCCTCGAAGCCAACCGGGTCAAACAGGAGAAATCACAGCTGCGCGCCCCCTTCAACGGGATTGTGGTCAGCCGCGAGCAGGCATTGGGGGCCGTGGTGGCCGCAGGCCAGCCTCTCTTCTCCCTGACCCGCAGCGGCCAGTGGGAGGCCGATATCGGCGTGCCGGTGAAACAGGCCGAGACCCTGATCGTCGGCCAACACTACCCCCTGCAAAGCGGTGCGCAATCACTGGAGGGGCGCCTGCTTAATCTGGGGGTACAAGTGGACGGGCAGACCCACACCCGCACCGCCCGCTTCCAGCTGACCCGGGGCGGCGAACAACTGGCAGAGGGGCAACTGATCACCCTGTTGCATCAGACCCGCGAGCCCACCCGCGCCTACGAAGTGCCGCTCACCGCGCTGACCCAGGGATTGCGCGGCAGCTGGACCCTCTATCTGCTCAACGACGAAACGCCACCCCGGGTGGTCAGTCGGGACGTCACCCTGCTGCAGCAAGATGGCGAGCGAGCCTGGATCAGTGGTGCCCTGAATGGACAAGAACAGCTGGTGACCGATGGCCTGCATAAACTGGTGCCGGGCCAGCAGGTCACCCTGACCACCAGCGTGGATCATCAGGCAGGCCATCCGGAGCCACAGTCATGATCCGCCCGTTTATCGAGAATGGCCGCCTGCTGCTTTTGACGGTCGCGCTGCTGCTGACGGCCGCCCTTGCGGCATTGCAGACCCTGCCCAGAACCGAAGATCCCCAGCTCACCAGCCGTTTTGCCAGCGTAGTTACCCACTTCCCCGGGGCCAGCGCCGAACGGGTGGAAGCGCTGGTGAGCGAGCCCATCGAGAACCGGCTGCGGGCCCAGAGCGAGATCAAGCTGATCGAGTCGAGCTCTCGCCCCGGCCTCTCCATCATCAATCTGGAGCTCAAGGATGAGGTCAGCGATGTCGAACCCGTCTGGTCCAGAGTCCGTGATCGGCTGGCAGATCTTGCCGCCGGACTGCCAGCCGGCGCCAGTGCCCCCAAGCTGGATGACGAGAAGGGCTACCCCTTCACCCGGCTGGTCAATGTGGTCTGGCGCGGGCCGGGCCAGCCGCAGCTGGATCGCCTCGCCCGCTACAGCGCCGAGCTGGAACGCCGGGCTCGCCAGCTGCCGGGCACCGAATACGTCGAGCGGGTCGGGGCACCGCAGGAGGAGATCGAGGTGCGGTTCGATCCACTCGCCCTCAGTGCCAGCGGCATGAGTGGCGAACAGCTTGCCCAGGCGCTGAGTGGTGCCGATGCCAAAGTGGCCGCCGGGGAGTTGCAGGGCAGCCACAATCGCTTTCAGGTGGAGATCCGCGGCGCCCTCGATACCCTGGAGCGGATCCGCCAGATCCCGCTGCGTACCGGCGAGCAGGGCCAGACCCTGCGCCTTGGCGATCTGGCCGAGGTAAGGCGTACCCTGCACCAGCCAGAGAGTCAGCTGGCCTTTGCCAATGGTGAGCGGGCCGTGGTGGTCGGCCTGCGCATGGCACAGGATCACCGCATCGACCTCTGGTCGGCACGGGTCGATACCATGCTGGCCCAGCTGGAACAGGACTTGCCGGATAATATCGGCCTCGTCACCAGCTTCGATCAGCAGCGTTATACCGATCAGCGGCTCGACACCCTGCTCATCAACATTGTGCAGGGCTTCCTCATCATAGTGGCCGTGCTGCTGGTGACCTTGGGAGTCAAGGCCGCCATTATCGTGGCCCTGTCGCTGCCGCTTACCGTGGCGTTCTCTTTCGCCTGCATGAACCTGATCAATCTGCCCATTCACCAGATGTCGGTCACCGGTCTGGTGGTGGCGCTCGGGATCATGGTGGACAACGCCATCGTCATGGCGGATCGGGTGCAGTATCAGCGCCGTCACGGCATGGCCATGAGTGCCGCCGCACTGGAAGCCATCGGCCACCTCTGGCTGCCACTGCTGGGCTCCACCCTCACCACCATGCTCGCCTTTATGCCGATCATTCTGATGCCGGGCCCGGCGGGCGAGTTTGTCGGCGGCATCGCCTGGGCGGTGATCTGTTCGCTGCTGGGATCCTACCTCATCGCCCACACCCTGGTGGCTGGCCTCGCAGCCCGCTGGATTGGCAGTGACCAGGGGGGACGCTGGTATCAGGATGGCTTGCACCTGCCCCGGGTGAGCGCCCGTTTCCAGCAGAGCATCGCCATGGCGCTGGCTCATCCCTGGCGCACCCTGCTGCTGGTCAGTCTGCTGCCCCTGCTCGGTTTTTGGGTGGCGGGCCGCCTCACCGAACAGTTTTTTCCCCCTGCCGACCGGGACATGATCCACATCGAGGCCAGCCTCTCCCCACAGGCGAGCCTGGCGCGCACCCGCGAGCTGGCACTGGGGATCTCTGCCGAGCTGGCTAGCCTCCCCGAGCTGGTTCGTCAGGATTGGGTGGTGGGCGACAACGCCCCCAGCTTCTACTACAACCTGGTGCCCAGAAAACAGGGGCGGGCCGATTACGCCCAGGGGATGATCACTCTGCAGGATGCCGATGCTGCCGAGCGGCTCATTCCACAACTGCAGCAGCGGCTCGATGCAACATTTCCCGAAGCGCAGATCCTGGTGCGCAAGCTGGAACAGGGGCCGCCTTTCAATGCTCCGGTCGAGCTGCGGCTGTTTGGCCCCGACCTTGAACAACTACACCGTCTGGGAGAGGAGCTGCGCAGTCTGCTCGCCAATACCCCGGCAGTGGTGCAGACCCGCGCCACCTTGCAGGCCGGGGCCCCCAAACTCTGGTTGCAGGTCGATGAGGAGGCCGCCCAGCTGGCAGGCATGAGCCTGACCGATGTGGCCTCCCGGCTGGCGGGCGCACTGGATGGCAGGTTGGGCGGCACTGTGCTGGAAGGCACCGAGTCAATCCCGGTTCGAGTGCGACTGGCCGAGCCCTTGCGTCAGGATCCGGATGCGCTGCTCAATGTGCCGCTGTCGCTCACCGACACCGGCCAGCAAGGGGCTGCCAATCTCACCTTGCGGGCACTGGCCACTCCCGAGCTGCTGCCAAGCTGGGGGGAGATCAGCCGTCGGGATGGTGAGCGGGTCAATGTGCTGGAGGCCTATCTGGCGGTCGGCGTACTGCCGCAAACCGTGCTGGAGCAGGTCAAAGAGAGGCTGGCCGCCAAGGCGCTGGCGTTGCCGCCGGGTTATCGACTGGAGTTTGGCGGGGAAGCCGCCAAGCGGGATGAATCGGTGGGCAATCTGATGGCGCACGTCAGCCTGGTCGCCGTGCTGCTGGTGGCCGTGCTGGTGCTCAGCTTCAACTCGTTCCGGCTGGCAGGCATCGTCACCCTGGTGGCGATCCAGTCGGCTGGGCTCGGGCTGCTGTGGGTCTGGCTACTGGGGTACCCCTTCGGGTTTACGGTGATCATCGCCCTGCTGGGACTGATGGGGCTGGCCATCAACGCCGCCATCGTCATTCTGGCCGAGCTGAGGGCAGACCCGCTGGCACAACAGGGCAATCTGCCGCAGATCCGCGATCTGGTGGCCGGTTGCAGCCGCCACATCGTCTCGACCACCATCACCACGGTGGGCGGCTTCATCCCGCTATTGCTGGGGGGCGGCGGCTTCTGGCCCCCCTTTGCCATCGCCATCGCCGGTGGCACAGCGCTGGCGACCCTGCTCTCGTTCTACTTTGTGTCGGTGGCGTTTGTGCTGTTCAACCGTCGCCGTCCTGACCCGATGCAGGAGAGCCGCAACGCGCAAGATCAGTTGTCGGGCTGACCCAGCATGGCTTTGAGCCGCTCTTCCAGAGTGGGCTCGGGGGCCTTGAGGGTCGCCATAAAGAGCTGCTCGATACCGGCCTTGTCCTGACTTTTCACGATAAACACCAGTCGGGACTGGGCCTTGCCCTCCGGCCACTCCCCCAGTGCCTGCAGCGGATAGAGCTGGCCGTGGACGCCGTGGATCACCACCGGCTGGCTCTCCCCTTCCAGCTGCAAGATCCCCTTGAGCCGCAGCAGGGCATCGCCATATTGGGCCTGCACCGCATCGATGGCAGCCAGCAGACGGGATGGCTTGAGCGGCTCGCCGATGCGAAGAGAGAAACTCTCGATGTTGCCGTGCTCGAAGTGGGTAGGCGCAGCTGTGCCCACCTTGGCGGCGAACGGTTGCATCTTCGGCTGCATGGGTGACGCCAGCCCCTGCTTGGGGGATTCGGTGCGCAGCCAGGCCAGCAGCTGGCGCACATCGCGCCCCGCCGCTTCGTTGTAGGCGCCGAGCTTCTCCAGCACTGCTGGCGACAGTTCGCCATTGGTCACCTGCTGGATGGGGGCCGCCGGATTGAGTGCCGCCAGCTGGGCTTCGACCCGCGCCAGCTGTTCGCCATCCACCAGATCCCCCTTGCTCACCACCAGCAGATCCGCCAGCGCCACCTGTTTCACCGCTTCATATTGAGTCGCCAACTGCTGCTCAATATGGCCGGCATCCACCACGGTGACTGTGCCATCGAAGCGGTAGCGCTGGGCGATAAAGCCCTCTTCGCGCAGGGTAAAGAGCACGGGGGCCGGATCGGCGAGGCCAGTGGTCTCGATAATCAGCCGCTTGAACGGTTTGATCTTGCGCTGGATGGCCTTCATAAACAGCCCCTGCAACGCCTCCACCAACGAGCCCTGTACCGAGCAGCAGATGCAGCCGGAGTCGAGCAACATCACCTGTTCATCCACCTGCTGCACCAGATGGTGATCCAGCCCCACCGAGCCGAACTCGTTGATCAGCACGGCGCACTCACCGAGCTCCGGCTGCTTGACCCAGTGGTTGAGCAAAGTGGTCTTGCCGCTGCCGAGAAAGCCGGTCAGCAGGGTCACAGGGATACGGGTATCTTGCATATCGGTCATGTCAGATCCTTACCGGTTGGCAAACAGGTCGCTGAGCCAGCGGTTTTCAAAGCGGCCGTGGGGGTCGAGCTCGGCTTTCAACGCCACGAAGTCGTTCCAGCGTGGCAACAGGGCCGGGAAGTCGTAGAGATCCATCGCCAGATGCTTGCCGAAATGGGGAATGCCGCCAAGCGGTA
Source organism: Aeromonas sp. 61P (assembly GCF_051919545.1). NCBI lineage: Bacteria > Pseudomonadati > Pseudomonadota > Gammaproteobacteria > Aeromonadales > Aeromonadaceae > Aeromonas > Aeromonas sp. 61P. The sequence continues at coordinate 1,284,942 of NZ_JBQBEL010000001.1, read as the reverse complement.
CCAACAGTTGCTGCAGCTCGCGCATCTGCTCCATGGAACCGTTGACGAAGGTGCCGTCCGCCGCCAGATAGACCAGAAAACCGATCCAGCAGACCGGCTGGCCATAGGCGGCGCTGAGCCAGGCCTCGGAAGGGCCGGTGCAGCGCAGGATAAAGGGGTAGTGCAGCACGCCCGGGTTGGCCTGCTGCCAGGCTTGCAGGGTCTCCAGTGCCTCGTTCATGCGATGAAGCGGCACCGCCACCTCACAGTTGATCTGAGGTGCCGGGATCCCCTTGCAGAGAATTTGGTAGACGTTGCCCACCAGATCGGAGGCATCCTTGAAGCGGCGCACCGTCTCGAAGTGCTCGCCAGCCAGCGCCTCATCCTTGGTGTCTTTCGCCATCTTCTGCAAAGTGGCATCAATGGTGGCATTCATGCGGGCGTCGATATCACCATCCAGCAGCAGCGGCTCGCTGCCGCCGGCGCGGTAACGGGCCACCTCCTCATCGGAGGCGGGATCCACCAGCCAGATGTGGCTCTCGCCGGTCCAGGCAAACCACCAGCTCTTCACAAAGCCGTGCTCGCGGTTAAGCCGCTCGTTGTGCTCCAAGAGGAAGGGGTTATCGGTGGTGAACTTGGTGCAGCGCATAATGCGGTTGGACACAGTGCGCAGGGTGACGTCGAGCAGGATGCCGAGCATCCCCATCCCCATAACGAAGGCGCCGAAGCGCGGGTCGGAGCGATCAACCCGGATGATGTCGCCATTGGCCAGCATCACGGTCAGGGCCTCCACCGCATCGCACAGGGCAGATTGGTGCAACCCCTGACCGTGGGTGCCAGTGCTGAGGGCGCCGCCCAGGGTCTGGATGCCGATAACGCCCGGGGATGCGGGCAGCATCCGCTCTATGGCGATCAGCTCGGCATAAACGGTATCGAGCGGCGTCCCCGCCTGATAGGTCACGGTATCGGCCGTTTTCGCCAGCTGGCCGCGCAGGTGGTGCAAGTCCACCAGCAGCGCCTGACTGCCCTCGGCATAGACGCTGTGGATGGGTTCGAAGGAGAGGCCGGAGCCGATAAGGCGCAGCTTGCGCTCGGGGTGCTCCCGCAGCAGCGCTTGCAACTCGTCGCGGCTTTTCGGGCGCCACACCTGATCCAGCGCCCCAAGGGGATTGGTTCTCGACCAGTTGAACAGCACCTCCCGATTACCGATCGCCTTGATGCTGTGAAATGCCTGGAACTGAACCGTCATACCGCGCCTCATCTTTTACTGACGTCAAAATGAGCGCCGATTCTACCGAAAAGCGAGCCACAAGGCATGAAAAACAAGCCCCTGCACTCGAGGGGGGATAGGGAGAGAGCACTCCCCTACCCTGCCAGACGGGAGCGTGTCCGCCCGTCTGTCACCGATAAATCAGGTCGCATTTGGGATGCCTCGCACCCCATCTGGCTGGCGGGTCTGTGCCTCTTCCGGCAGCAGCTCCTCGCAGAACTGGCGCAGCGGCATGGGGCGGGCAAACAGGTATCCCTGCAGATAATCGACCCCTTTGGCCCTGAGGTAGTCAGCCTGACGCTCGCTCTCCACCCCTTCCGCCACCAGCGCCAGACCGAGCCGGGTCGCCAGATCGATCACATTGTCCACGATATGTTCCGAGAGCGACTCGGTACCGATGCGGGCGATAAAGGATTTGTCGATCTTGAGGTAATCCACATGGAACTGCTGCAGGTAAGCCAGGCTGGAGTGGCCGGTGCCAAAGTCGTCGATGGCGAGTTTGACCCCCATCTCGTCCAGCTGGCGGAACAGGGAGAGGGTCTGGGGATCTGACATCAACAGCTCCCGCTCGGTCAGCTCCAGCACCAGTACCACCTTGCCGGGGAGGAAGTGACCGAGAAAGGCGCGGCACTCGGCCAGCAGGGCAAAATCGTGGCAATGGGCGGCGCTGATGTTGAAGCTGACATGAAACCCATCGGGCAACTGCTCCTGAGAGCGGTTCAACCGTGTCGCCACCTGCTTCATGATATGGGTGGTCATGGGGACGATCAGTCCCGACTCCTCCGCTTGCGGGATAAAGAGATCGGGCCGGATCACCCCTTCATTGACATGCTCCCAGCGCATCAGCACCTCGGCGCCCATCATCTTGCCATCGTGGCTGGCAATCAGCGGCTGCAGATAGGGAACAAACTCCCTTGCCCGCAGGGCACGTCGCAACTCATCTGTTGGCGAGCCGGGACGCCCCAGCACCCACCACACCAGCCAGGCCAGCAAAAGCGAGGAAACCGCCAGCCACGACAGCGCCACGTGCCGCGCGGCCCACAGCGACTTCCAGTAGACCGGCATGGCATAACCGGCATGGATGGTGAAAGGATAATGGGATGAGGTGAGGGCCTGGCTGATCCCGCGATGGAGGGTGGGCGCCTCGCTCAGATAACGGCCAGACTCATTGAGCCAGGCCGACCCCACCTGCAGATAGAGTGCACTGGATTTTCCGCTCATGGAGAGCATGAAGCTGAGCTGGGTACTGTCGATGGCGCTCAAGGAGGCATCCTTGCCCTGTTCGGTGCGCACCACCAGCAGAGGGTGATTTTGCCGCACCCGGTTGCCACTCATCAGCAGTAGCTTGCGGCCGGTGTAGATACCGTCATCGGCATCATTGGCCTCACCAAACAGCGAGGTACAATTAATGATGCCGTTTCGCACCAGATTGACCGAACGCAGGAAGGGCTCGATGGCGACCTTCTTGCGCAGCACCAGCAGGTTGTCGCGACAGGGAGCATTCACCAGAGGCAGCACGGAGCGGTTGGCCTGCTCCGCATGATCCAGCATCGACTCCATCAGGGTTCTGGCCTTGTGGGCCGAGGCGCTGGATTCCGCTTTCAGCTCCTGCACATAATTGCTGTGGATGAGCCAAGCTCCCACCAGCAGCGGCAGGGTAAAGACCAGCAAGGCACCGCCGAAGCGTAACCCGGTTCGGGAGAGATCGATCCTGAACAGAAACATAAAGAACCACGCCGCAATTCGTCAGGCCTGCCAACGCAAGCACCCAGTGAACAGATATCCACTTTCCCTCGATAACGATGCCTCATCATTACCGCACATAACCGAACAACATAACCCAAAGCGTTTATAAAACGAACCACCAAACAGGTGGTTGGATCTCTCTAGCAAGGATCGTGCAAACAATCTTCAAAAAAGACGGTGAATAACACACAAATAAATAATGCCGCGTAAATACGCGGCATTATTAGCTTCTTATCGCGCAAATCGCGCAAGAACTCCGTTAAACGGCTTGCTGCAGGATCACCGCATCGGCCTTCTTGGTGTAAGAGGCGATCTCGTTGAAGTTGAGATAGCGGTAAGTATCTGCCGCAGTGGCATCGAGCGCCTTGGCGTATTGCAGGTACTCTGCCACGGTCGGGATCTTGCCGAGAATGGCGGCAACGGCTGCCAGCTCCGCAGAGGCCAGATAGACGTTGGCACCTTTACCCAAACGGTTCGGGAAGTTACGGGTGGAGGTGGAGACCACCGAGGCACCTTCCGCTACTCGCGCCTGGTTACCCATGCACAGGGAACAGCCCGGGATCTCGATGCGGGCACCGACGCGACCAAAGATGCCGTAGTAGCCCTCTTCAGTCAGCTGATCCTTGTCCATCTTGGTGGGCGGCGCGATCCACATGCGGGTCGGCAGCTCGCCCTGATACTTCTCGAGCAGTTTGCCGGCGGCACGGAAGTGGCCGATGTTGGTCATGCACGAACCGATGAACACCTCGTCGATCTTGTCGCCAGCCACGTCGCTCAGCAGACGGGCATCGTCCGGATCGTTCGGCGCACACAGGATTGGCTCCTTGATGGTGGCCAGATCGATCTCGATGATTTCGGCGTACTCGGCATCCTTGTCCGCTTCCATCAGGGTCGGGTTGGCCAGCCACTCTTCCATCCCCTTGATGCGACGGGTGATGGTGCGGGGGTCGCCGTAGCCTTCGGATAGCATCCATTTCAGCATCACGATGTTGGACTTCAGATACTCGATGATCGGCTCTTTATCCAGCTTGATGGTGCAACCGGCAGCGGAACGCTCGGCGCTGGCATCAGCCAGTTCGAACGCCTGCTCCACCTTCAGGGTCGGCAGACCTTCGATCTCGAGGATACGGCCGGAGAAGATGTTCTTCTTGCCCGCTTTCTCGACGGTCAGCAGCCCTTTCTGGATGGCGGCGTAGGGAATGGCATGAACCAGATCACGCAGAGTGATGCCCGGTTGCAGCTCGCCCTTGAAGCGCACCAGCACAGATTCCGGCATATCCAGCGGCATCACGCCGGTCGCGGCGGCGAAAGCCACCAGACCGGAGCCCGCCGGGAAGGAGATACCGATGGGGAAACGGGTGTGGGAGTCACCACCGGTACCCACGGTATCCGGCAGCAGCATGCGGTTCAGCCAGGAGTGGATGACGCCGTCACCCGGACGCAAGCTCACACCGCCGCGGTTCATGATGAAGTCCGGCAGGGTGTGGTGGGTCTGCACGTCGATGGGCTTCGGATAGGCCGCGGTGTGGCAGAAGGACTGCATGGTCAGATCGGCGGAGAAGCCGAGGCAGGCCAGATCTTTGAGCTCGTCGCGGGTCATCGGGCCCGTGGTGTCCTGGGAGCCGACCGTGGTCATCTTGGGCTCGCAGTAAGTGCCCGGGCGAATGCCCTTCACGCCGCACGCCTTGCCCACCATCTTCTGGGCCAGGGTGAAGCCTTTACCGGTATCGGCCACCGGCTGCGGGCGACGGAATACGGTGGAGAACGGCAGACCCAGCGCTTCGCGGGCCTTGTCAGTCAGGCCGCGACCGATGATCAGCGGAATACGGCCACCGGCGCGCACTTCGTCGATCAGCACGTCGGTTTTCAGTTCAAACTGTGCCAGCACCTGTTCGGTGCCGTGTTTGCAGATCTTGCCGGCATAGGGGTAGATGTCGATCACATCGCCCATTTCCAGCTTGGAGACATCCACTTCGATAGGCAGTGCGCCGGCATCTTCCATGGTGTTGAAGAAGATCGGGGCAATCTTGCCACCCAGACAGACACCGCCAGCGCGCTTGTTCGGCACGAACGGAATGTCGTCACCCATAAACCAGAGCACCGAGTTGGTGGCGGATTTACGGGAAGAGCCGGTACCGACCACGTCACCCACATAGGCAAGCGGGAAGCCTTTCTCTTTCAGGGCATCGATGGTCTTGATGGGGCCGACGGCGCCATCCTTGTCCGGAGTAATGCCGGGACGGGCGTTTTTCAGCATCGCCAGGGCGTGCAGCGGAATGTCCGGGCGGGACCAGGCGTCCGGTGCCGGAGAGAGGTCGTCGGTGTTGGTTTCGCCGGTCACCTTGAACACGGTGACAGTGATCTTCTCGGCCAACTCCGGGCGGGAGAGGAACCACTCGGCATCAGCCCAGGACTGCATCACCTGTTTGGCGTGGACATTGCCCGCCTTGGCCTTCTCCTCCACGTCATGGAAGGAGTCAAACATCAGCAGGGTGTGGGAGAGCCCCTTGGCGGCAAGCGGCGCCAGAGTGGCGTGATCCAGCAGGTCGATCAGCGGCTGAATGTTGTAACCACCCTGCATGGTGCCCAGCAGCTCAACGGCTTCGGCTGCAGTCAGATGGGAGAGTGGGCTTCGCCCTTGGCGACGGCGGTGAGGAAACCGGCTTTGACATAGGCCGCTTCATCAACACCGGGGGGAATACGGGAGGACAACAGCTCTTTCAGAAAGTCTTCTTCGCCAGCGGGCGGGTTCTTGAGCAGCTCAACCAGGGCGGCGACCTGCTCTGCATCCAGAGGTTTGGCAACCACGCCCTCGGCGGCACGTTCTGCGACGTGTTTACGGTATGTTTCAAGCACGACTAATTCCTCTTTGGTCTTTTTTTGGGGTTCGCCCACGCTCGCGGCGATCGTCCTTGCGGGACACCCCGTAGGGTGCTCCCCACTATATAAGTTTTAACGACTAATTAAAATCCAAACCCTGTTTGCTTATTCACCACAAAATCGTAACCAATTAAACAGACTGGTATTTTTTGAAAATTAATTGAACGCCATCAACCAGAGTTAACAAATTGGCATCATTTCGGCATTATTCGAACGTACTGCCCAATTGCAGATAAAGACGTCATTGCCCCCCTCCGCCATGCCGTAGCCGAGGAACACAGGGCCGAGGAAGCTCTCCACCCCGACATAAACCGACCCGGCGGTAAACGAGCTCTCCAGACTGATATCCTCCCCCTTGTTCCAGACCCCGCCCTGCTCCAGAGATCCGCCCAGATAGAGCGGCATCTTGAGGGCACCGAAGTCATTGTCTGCCACCCGATAGATGTAGCGCAGGCCACCAAACAGGCTGTAGCGACCGCTCAGCTGGTAGCGCTGGAAACCGGAGAGGCGGAACAGTCCGCCCAGATCCTGAATATGCAGCGGCACCACCTCTTCACTGCCCGAGCCACCCCCTTCGAGGATCAGGTTGAGGCTGTGCCTGTCCCATGACCAGGGCTTGATCATCGAGAGCTGATAATTCCAGCCTTCACTGCGGCCATCTGCTGACTCGAGTCCATCCACACTGACATGGGAGTGGCCCAGTTTCATGTCCCATTTCACCCCCTGATAGGGGAAATAGAGGCTATCCAGATTGTCGTGTTCAAAGCGGACATAGGGGCCCCACGCCGTGGCATCCATCTCCAGTCCCTTGAAGTTCTTCACATCAATCGTGCCCAGTTGTCCCTCCAGCCCCATCGACAACCTGCTCCAGGGCTGGCGGTTCCAGCCCACCGCCAGATCACCGCTGAAGAAGGAGTATTCGGAGTCGAGATAGCTTATCGAAACCGCCTCGGGATCCGGATTGGGGAAAAACAGGCGGCGCAGGGTCTGGTCATAGGCCAGACTCGCCTCACCATAGAAGGTCTGGGAGGGTTCGAGCGGGGTATAGAAGTCGGTCTTGATATGTTTGGCCGTGCCCAGCGACGCCTCGGTCAGCCACTCGGCACCCCACTCGTTGACATTGGTGAGGGTATAGGACATGCCGACGTTGTAGTTGGAGGTGTTCTCGAAGTCATCGGTGAAACCGAACTGGAAGTTGAGGTAGCCCGGCCCCCAGTTCTTCTCGCTGGCATCCACCAGCAGCACGTTCTCCCCGTCACGCTCCTCCACCTCGTAGGTGATGCGATCGAACGACTCCAGCGCGTAGAGGCGGCGAATGCCCGCTTCCAGACTCTCGTTGGTCTGTACCTTGTCCGGCCGCACTTTCAGCATGGCGCGCACCGTCTCGTCGGAGAGGCGCGACTTGTTGATGATCTCCACCTTATCGATGAAGTAGGCAGGCTGACCGCTACGCTCGGCACGGCGGCTCAGCTTCTGGTTGCGATAGGCGTTGTACTGCGCCTTGGTGAGCGACAGCTTATCAAGTTGCAGCGACACCTTGTCAGCGGCCGTCTCACCGATCTTGATCCCCTCCGGCATCCGGGCAAAGTCGGCGATCCCCATATCGCCAAACTCGGGGGCGATCAAAATATCCTTCGGTCCCATCAGCGCCTTCTGCTTGTCGGTGCCCACCTGGGTCATGTAGGTGGTGAGCTGGTCGATCATCGCCAACCCTGACTTGAGGGACTCCCGGGTAGCAGCTTGGCACCGATATCCACCGCGATCACCACGTCGGCCCCCATCGCCTTGGCGACATCCACCGGCATGTTGTTGACGCTGCCGCCGTCCGCCAGGATGTGCCCCTCCCACTCCACCGGCTTGAGGGCACCGGGAATGGACATGGAGGCCTGCATCGCCTTGGCCAGGCTGCCGTGATCCAGCACAAAGGGGGTGACCGTCTCCATGTCGGTCGCCATGGCGCGGTAGGGAATGGGGAGATCATCGAAGCTCTCCTGCACCGGCAGGTTGGAGGTGGCACCCCGCAGCAGGCTGGCCATGGATTGGCCCTGGAAGAAACCGTCCGGCAACTGGGTGGTGTCGCCATTCACCCCGATGTCGGTGCGCAGTTGATACTGCTCGTTCTGCTGCTTTTTGCGCAGCGACAGCTCGTCACGGCCCACCTTGTCCTGATACCCCTTGTTCCAGTCGATGGCCAAAGTGGTGCGCTCCACCTCCTCGGCACTGAGCCCCATGGCATACATCCCCGCCACATAAGAGCCCATACTGGTACCGACTATGATGTCGACCGGAATCCGTTTCTGCTCCAGCACCTTGAGGATGCCGATATGGGCCGATCCCTTGGCGCCGCCGCCACTGAGCACCACCGCAATCTTCGGGCGCTCCCCCTGTGCCGCCACAGCCAGCAGCGGGCAGGCCGCCAGCATCACCAAAAGCAGACGGGTCCATCCCGCACCTAAGCTGCGCATCATATTTTCCATATTATTCAGAGGGTCAGTCACCAAGGATGGCCTCTACTATAAGGGGCCCGGCAGTTAGCGCAACCGTCAATCCGCATCCCGCCTGTGCTGCATGGCGAAGGGGCGTGTCGCCGCCCCTGTGAGCGCAAACGTAATCCGCAAATAAAGGGCTGCAAGCCTCATGGGTAGCGCCGCGCTGCCGCTAATATGAGCGTCGTCAATCTCAACCTTTTGAGCACCTTTATGCTGGCAACCCTCACTCTTAAACAGAAAATACTGGCCACGGTCACCCTGGCCGTGGTCGTCTCCTGCCTGCTGGTAGGCTACTTCAGTCAACGCTCGGCCCAGCAACTGATCGAAAACCGGATGTTCGAGCAGGAGCTCCCCAACCTGACCCAGCGGATCAGCAAGGAGATTGAACAGGATCTCCACGGCATCGCCCAGGCCGCCCGCCAACTGGCCACCGACCGCTTTATCCTCGACTGGGTGGATCGGGGCATGCCCAAAGAGCAGGAGCCAATCCTCATCAACCAGCTCAAGGATGTGGCCAACCAGTATGGTCTGGTGACCGCCTCCTTCGCCGATCGCCAGAGTGCAGCCTACTACAACCAGGATGGCTTTCTGCGCAACCTGACCCCCACGCAAGACGCCTGGTTCTATGACTACACCAAGAGCCAGAAAGAGATGACCCTCAGCATCTTCCGCGAGAGCAACGGCGAGGTGAAGCTGTTCGTCAACTTCCAGCAGCTCAACGGGCGCGGGCTGGCCGGCTTTGCCAAATCCCTCGACACCATGGTGACCATGGTCTCCAACTTCCGGCTGGAAGAGAGCGGCATCGTCTTTATGGTCGATGGCAGCGGCAAGGTGAAGCTGCATCCCGAGGCCAACCGCATCGAGCGTGACACCCTTGGCAACATTGCCAGCGGTGATACCGGCAGCCTGCTGGCCAAACGCCCCTTTGCCGTCATCAACGCCGAAGTCAATGGCGAGCCCATGGTACTGGCCAGCAGCTATATCCCGCTGCTCGACTGGTATCTGGTGGCCCAGGTGCCAGAAGCCGAGATCTATGCCGAACTGGATCAGACCCGCAACGAGATCCTGATGATCTCGCTGGTGATTGCGCTGGCCATGGGGCTAATGGGGATGCTGCTGGCAGGCTCGGTCAGCCGCCCGCTCAACGAGCTGGCCCGCCTGTTCAAGGAGCTGGGCAGCGGCGATGGGGATCTCACCCAGCGCCTCAAGGTGGAAGGACGTGACGAACTGAGTCAGGTCGCCACCGGCTTCAACAACTTCGTCGCCAAGATCCACGGCTCCATCGAGCAGGTGGCGGAGAACTCACGCCAGCTCGCGGCCACCGCCAACGAGGTGGCCAACAAGGCGCAGCTGACCCAGCATAACTGTACTGCCCAGCGTGACCGCACCGTGCAGGTGGCCACCGCCATCCACGAAATGGGGGCCACTGTGAGCGAGATCGCCGGTAACGCTTCGCTGGCAGCCGAAGTAGCCAGACAGGCCAACGATCAGGCCGATGCAGGGGCAGTAGTGGTGGCGCAGGCGCGCCACGGTATCGTCGACCTCTCCGGCGAAATTGAGCAGGTGGCCGGAGTTATCGAGTCGCTGGCGAGCCAGACCGACTCCATCGGCAGCATCCTCGAAACCATCCGCAGTATTTCGGAACAGACCAACCTGCTGGCACTGAACGCCGCCATCGAGGCCGCTCGCGCCGGTGAACAGGGTCGCGGTTTCGCCGTGGTGGCAGATGAAGTGCGCAATCTGGCCAACCGCTCCGCCGCCTCGACCGCCGAGATCCAGGGGATGATCAACCGCTTGCATGAGCAGAGTGCCCGCGCCGTCAGCGCCATGGCGCAGGGGCGTAACCAGAGTCTGGAGGTGGTGAGCCAGGCCGATGAGGCCAACGCCGCCCTCGGCCAGATCACCGCCCACATCACCCAGATCAACGACATGAATATCCAGGTCGCCACCGCGACCGAGGAGCAGTCCAGCGTGGTCGGCGAGATCAACCGCAACGTGGAAGACATCAACCAGCTCACCATGGAGACCGCCGATATCGCCCACCAGCTGACCGAATCGAGCCGCAGCCTGCAGCAGCTCTCCGGTCAGCTCGACAAGCTGGTTGGCAACTTCCGACTCTGACCCCGACCTTGACCTGAGTCATCAACAACAGAGAGCGCCGTGGCGCTCTCTGTTGTTTTGGTGGCGGCTAATCCGGCATAGCAGTCAGCCCTTGCCATCCCGTTTGCGCTGATACATCAGCTCATCCGCGCGGGTGAGCAGCTCGGCCAGAGAGACACAACCGCGCCCGTCATAGCAGACAATACCGGTGCTGCAGGTCAGCGCATAACCGCAACCACTGTGCTGATTGTGCTCGACCAACATGGCATTGAAACGCTCATAGGCCAGTTGTGCCTGCGCCTCCACCACATTGGTCAACAGGACGGCAAACTCATCGCCGCCCATGCGGGCAAACACGTCGGCGCCACGAAAAGCCTGCTTTAGCAGAGTGGCAAAGGCGATCAGGGCCCGATCCCCTTCTGCATGCCCCCACCGATCATTGATCCCCTTGAAGCCATTGAGATCCAGATAGAGCAGCGCCAGCGGCATCTGCAAGCGACTGGCCAGCGAGAGGCTCTTCTCCGCCAGCATCACGAACCCGCGCCGATTGGAGATCAGGGTCAACTCATCAATGGTGGCCAGCTGCACCGCTTCGAGCTCCCGCACCACCATCGCCGCCAGATCCTTGAGCAACCCCACATCCTCCTCGCTCAATTCCCGCGGCACCGTATCTATGATGCAGAGCGTCCCCAGTTTGCAGCCGTTGGCGATCCGCAGTGGCTGTCCGGCATAGAAGCGGATGCCGGGCCCACCCACCACCAGCGGATTGTCGGCAAAGCGGGGATCCTGCGAAGCATCCGGCACGATGAAGGTCTCATTACCCATGATGGCGTGGCCACAGAACGAAATGTCCCGGGCGGTCTCACGGACCTCCAGTCCAATACAGGATTTGAACCACTGGCGCTCTTCATCCACCAGACTCACCAGCGCGATGGGGACATTGAACACCCGTCGGGCCATGCGGGTCAGCCGGTCAAACCTCTCCTCGGCCTCGGTATCGAGCAAAGAGAGCCGCCGCAGGGTCTCCAACCGCAATGCCTCATCGGGTGGAATGGGTGCTTCTAGCATCGTGCCTCTCTCGTCAGTGCCAAAACCTATCTTTAGCATATTGGGCTTTGTCGAAGTCGGGGCAGCAAGGAGTGTCTAGTCCTGAAATAGGTTTACACATTTTCGGCTAGCTTTGCTCCACTCAGAACCCCCTATGTACCGCATCGGGGGTTCTGTATTTCAACGCATGATGCGGCCGCTCCGCGTTGTAAATATCCACTGCTTCACGCACCATTTCCCGCGCTTGCGTCAAATCCTGCGGGCTTTGCAACAATAACTCTCCTTTCAAAATCCCGTTCACCCGCTCCGCCAACGCATTCTGGTAGCAGTCATACCCATCCGTCATCGAGCATTTCACCCCGTACCGTTCATGTAATGACTGATACAGCCCAGAGCAATACTGCACGCCGCGGTCAGAGTGATGGATGAGTTCACCGCCGCCACGTCGTTGCTTCAGTGCTTTCTTGAACGCCATCGCCACCGATTCGGCGTGCATCCCTTCGTGCACGTGATGGCCCACTATCTTGCGTGAGTAGGCATCCGTCACCAGGCTCAGGTACAGCGGCCCGCTTCTGGCTGGCAGATAGGTGATATCAGCGACCCAGACCTGCTCCGGGGCCACCGGTGTGACCTGCTCTGGCCCCGCCTTGAGCAAGTTGGGATGACGGTAGAAACGGTGAAAACTGTGGGTGGTCTTGTGATACGCCCGCCTGGGCTGCACCAGCAGGCGGTGCTCGGCCAATATCTGAAACAGCCTGTCCCGCCCGACCTTGAGCCCGCCATCATCCTGACCCTGCAGCAGATAATGCAGCTTGCGAGTGCCCACCCGCGGTTGTCGCAGTCGAACCTGACGCACAAAACGCACCACTTGCAATCCCTGTGCATGGCGCTCGTCGGCGACCCGATTGCGCTTGTAGTAAGCCTGCCGGCTTATCCCCAGAAACAGGCAAGCCCTGACAATGGTCAGCCTCTCGACTTGCCGCTGCGAGAGGACTTGCCGGGTCGCTTTTTTACGATGGAGACGCCGTAGTCATTCTTCAGTACATCGACGACGGCCTCAAAGAACTGGGCCTTCTGACTCATCAACGCCAGCTGTTGCTCAAGTTCCTTGATGCGCTGTTCGGGCGTCTGATTGTCGTGGTCAGGCATGGTGATGCTCCTGCCGGCACGCACAGAAGCCCCCTGGCTCCAATCTTGCCGACCATGTTTACGCAACCATACCAGAACGGTGGAGCGGCCCTGAATGCCATAACGCACCTGAGCCTGTTTGTAGGTGAGCTCGCCTTTTTCAATCTGCTCGACCAGCGCCAGTTTAAAAGTCAGCGAGTAATCGCGCTGTGTCCGTTTCACACCTTGTCCCATCGGGCTCTCCATTTATTGGGGGGAAAGGTGTAAACCATATTCAGGACGGGACAGGAGAAAACAAAAAGCCGCTCATTCGAGCGGCTTTTTAGACAAGCGGGGAAGAACATTACTTTTTCTTCTTGGCCTTGGCGTTCGGCAGATCGGTGATGGAGCCTTCGAACACTTCGGCAGCCAGACCCACGGACTCGTGCAGAGTCGGGTGAGCGTGGATGGTCAGCGCGATATCTTCGGCGTCAGCCCCCATCTCGATGGCCAGACCGATTTCACCCAGCAGTTCACCACCGTTGGTACCCACGATGGCACCACCGATGACGCGGCCGCTCTCCTTGTCGAAGATCAGCTTGGTCATGCCGTCGGAGCAGTCAGACGCAATGGCGCGACCGGAAGCAGCCCACGGGAAGGTGGCCACTTCGAAGTTCAGGCCCTGTTGCTTGGCTTCCTTCTCGGTCAGACCAACCCATGCCATCTCTGGCTCGGTGTAGGCGATGGACGGGATCACTTTCGGGTCGAAGTAGTGCTTCTTGCCGGCGATCACTTCGGCGGCCACGTGACCTTCGTGCACACCTTTGTGCGCCAGCATCGGCTGACCAACGATGTCACCGATGGCGTGGATGTGGGCCACGTTGGTACGCAGTTGCTTGTCCACCTCGATGAAACCGCGCTCGTTGACGGCAACGCCAGCCTTCTCGGCATCCAGCATCTTGCCGTTCGGCACACGGCCTACGGCAACCAGCACGTTGTCGTAGCGAACCGGCTCGGCCGGAGCGTGCTTGCCTTCGTAGGAGACGTACAGGCCGTCTTCACGGGCTTCAACTGCGGTGACCTTGGTCTCCAGCATGATGTTGAACTTCTTGGCAACGCGCTTGGTGTAGATCTTGACGATATCTTTGTCGGCAGCCGGAACCAGCTGGTCGGCAAATTCCACCACGTCGATCTCGGAACCCAGAGAGGAGTAAACGGTACCCATCTCCAGACCGATGATGCCGCCACCGATAACCAGCAGTTTGCCGGGAACGGTTTTCAGCTCCAGCGCATCGGTAGAGTCCCATACGCGCGGGTCATCGTGGGGGATGAACGGCAGTTTCACCGGACGGGAACCGGCCGCGATGATGGCGTTGTCGAAAGTCACGGTGGTCTTGCCATCAGCGCCTTCAACTTCGATGGTGTTCGGGCCGGTGAACTTGCCGAAGCCGTTCACAACCTGAACTTTACGCATCTTGGCCATGCCAGCCAGACCGCCGGTCAGCTGGTTGATAACCTTCTCTTTCCACAGACGGATCTTGTCGATGTCGGTCTGCGGGGCACCGAAGACAATGCCGTGCTCGGCCAGCGCCTTGGCTTCTTCAATCACTTTGGCAACGTGCAGCAGCGCCTTGGAGGGGATGCAGCCCACGTTCAGGCAGACGCCACCCAGGGTGGAGTAACGCTCGACGATAATAGTATCCAGACCCAGATCGGCTGCACGGAAAGCAGCGGAATAACCGGCAGGGCCAGCACCCAGTACTACGACCTGGGTTTTGATTTCTTTACTCATCATGACCTCTTTGTCGTTCTTATATCCCCGGACAGCGCAGTCTTATACCGAAACGGGTGGCTGCAGCCGTGAAAAAAACGGGGCAAGTTTACGATCATGTTAATGAAATGAGAAGTAAAAAGGGCAGGCTCTGGGCCCGCCCTCTCACTTACAGGACCAGTCGACGAATGTCGGACAGCACGCCGTTCATGGTGGTGATGAAGCGAGCCCCATCGGCACCATCGATCACGTGGTGGTCGTAGCTCAGAGCCAGCGGCAGCATCAGGCGCGGCGCGAACTCTTTGCCGTTCCACTTCGGCTTCATCTCGGACTTGGATACGCCCAGGATGGCCACTTCCGGCGCGTTGACGATCGGGGTAAAGCTGGTACCGCCGATGCCACCCAGGCTGGAGATGGTGAAGCAACCGCCCTGCATGTCGGCAGCGGTCAGCTTGCCGGCACGGGCCTTCTTGGAGATCTCGGCCAGATCGCGAGACAGCTCCATGATGCCCTTCTTGTTAACATCGCGCACCACGGGCACAACCAGACCGTTGGGGGTATCTACCGCCACACCGATGTGGATGTACTTCTTCATGATCAGCTTGCTGCCATCTTCGGACAGGGAGCTGCAGAAGCGCGGGTGGGCTTCCAGCGCCTTGGCAGCGGCTTTCAGGATGAACACCAGCGGGGTGATCTTCACGTCGGCCTTCTGCTTCTCGAGCATCGCGTTCTGCTCTTTGCGGAACGCTTCCAGCTCGGTGGTATCGGCTTCGTCGAACTGGGTGACATGAGGGATCATGACCCAGTTGCGGTGCAGGTTCGGACCGGAGATCTTCTGGATGCGGGTCAGCTCGACCTCTTCCACATCACCGAACTTGCTGAAGTCTACTTTCGGCCACGGCAGAACGCCCAGACCGTTGCCACCGGCTACGCCGGCAGAGGCAGGAGCGGACTCGGCACGCTTGATGGCATCCTTCACGTAGGCTTGCACGTCTTCTTTGACGATGCGGCCCTTGCGACCGGAAGCTTTCACCTTGGCCAGGTTGACGCCGAACTCGCGCGCCAGACGGCGTACTGCCGGAGAGGCGTGCACGTAAGCGTCGTTGGCAACGAAATCGGTCGCAGCGGCAGCAGCCTGGGCAACCGGAGCCGGAGCAGCGGCAACAGGGGCTGCAGCGACCGGAGCGGCAGCTTGAGCAACCGGCGCGGCGGCAGGAGCTGCGCCAGCCACTTCGAATACCATGATCAGGGAACCGGTGGAGACCTTGTCACCCGCCTTCACCTTGATCTCTTTGACCACACCGGCGAACGGTGCAGGCACTTCCATGGAGGCCTTGTCACCTTCCACGGCGATCAGGGACTGGTCGGCTTCAACCTTGTCACCCACCGCAACCATGATCTCGGTGACTTCCACTTCGTCGCCACCGATATCCGGTACGTTGACCTCTTTGGCAGCAGCGGCAACCGGAGCAGCAGCCACGGGCGCGGCAGCTTGAGCCGGAGCAGCAACGGCAGCAGGCGCAGCGCCAGCCACTTCAAATACCATCACCAGAGAGCCGGTAGAGACCTTGGCGCCAGCGGCAACCTTGATCTCGACCACGCGACCTGCGAACGGTGCCGGTACTTCCATGGAGGCCTTGTCACCTTCTACGGCAATGATGGACTGGTCAGCTTCTACCATGTCGCCCACGGCAACCATGATTTCAGTCACGTCCACTTCGTCGTCACCGATGTCCGGTACGTGCACATCTTTGCGCACGGCAGCGGCAGGTGCGGCGGCCGGAGCAGCAGCAACCGGTGCAGCCACTTCAGCAGGGGCGGCAGCGCCTTCGGCTTCGAAGATCATGATCTGGGAACCGGTGGCAACCTTGTCGCCCACCTTGATCAGGATCTCTTTAACGATACCGGCGGACGGAGCCGGTACTTCCATGGAGGCCTTGTCGCCTTCTACCGCGATGATGGACTGGTCCAGCTCGACCTTGTCACCCACGGCCACCATGATCTCGGTGACTTCAACTTCATCGGCGCCGATATCCGGCACCATAATCTGTTTGGACATTGTGCTTTATCCTCTTGCGTCGATCCGCGTGACTGGCTGATGCCGCCACGCACATCTCGCGTTAACCGTTTTAAATCCTGGCAGGGTCGCGCCGTCATACGGCGCGACCCTTGATCCACTTACGCGTACAGCGGGTTGACCTTGTCGGCATCGATGCCGTACTTGGCGATGGCGTCGGCCACAACCTGCTTGTCTACCTCGCCGCGCTTGGCCAGTTCGGTCAGGGCAGCAACCACCACGTAGAACTCGTTCACTTCGAAGTGACGACGCAGGTTGGCACGGCTGTCGGAACGGCCGTAACCGTCGGTACCCAGCACGCGGTAGTTCTCGGTCGGAACGAAGGCGCGAACCTGGTCGGCGAAGGACTTCATGTAGTCGGTCGCAGCGATGGTGGCTTCGGAACCCAGTACCTGAGCGATGTACGGTACGCGAGCTTCGGCTGTCGGGTGCAGCATGTTCCAGCGATCCGCGTCCTGACCGTCACGAGCCAGCTCGTTGAAGGAGGTGACGCTGAACACATCGGAACCGATGCCGTACTCGCTGGCCAGGATCTGGGCAGCCTTGCGCACGTGACCCAGGATGGAACCACAACCCAACAGCTGAACTTTCGCCTTGGCACCGGCGACGGATTCCAGCTTGTAGATACCCTTGCGGATGCCTTCCTCGGCGCCTTCCGGCATGGCAGGCATGGCGTAGTTCTCGTTCAGGGTGGTGATGTAGTAGAACACGTTCTCCGGGTTCTCACCGTACATGCGGCGCAGGCCGTCCTGTACGATCACCGCCACTTCATAGGCGTAGGACGGGTCGTAGGAGATGCAGTTCGGGATGGTGTTCGCCAGGATGTGGCTGTGACCATCTTCGTGCTGCAGACCTTCGCCGTTCAGGGTAGTACGACCGGAGGTTGCACCCAGCAGGAAGCCACGGGCTTGCTGGTCACCGGCTGCCCACGCCATGTCGCCGATCCGCTGGAAACCGAACATGGAGTAGTAGATGTAGAACGGGATCATCGGGCAGTCGTTGGTGCTGTAAGAGGTCGCAGCAGCCAGCCAGGAGGACATGGCGCCCAGCTCGTTGATACCGTCTTGCAGAACCTGACCCTGCTTGTCTTCCTTGTAGTAGGAGACGATGTCGCGGTCTTGCGGGGTGTACTGCTGACCGTGCGGGCTGTAGATACCGATCTGGCGGAACAGACCTTCCATACCGAAGGTACGGGCTTCGTCAGCCAGGATCGGGACGATGCGCTTGCCGATGGACTTGTCTTTCAGCATCACGTTCAGGGAACGCACGAACGCCATGGTGGTGGAGATTTCGCGCGCCTGCTCACCCAGCAGCGGGCCGAAGGCATCCAGTGCCGGGATTTCCAGCTTGGTGGTGCTTTCGCGCAGACGGGTCGGCACATAGCCTTTCAGGGCGGTGCGACGGTCGTGCAGGTATTTGTGCTCGGCAGAACCGGCTTCGATCTTCAGGTACGGCAGATCGGCCAGTTGCTCGTCGGCCACCGGCAGGTTGAAGCGGTCACGCAGGTGACGCACGGAGTCCAGCTCCATCTTCTTGACCTGGTGAGCGATGTTCTTGCCTTCGGCCGCTTCACCCATGCCGTAACCCTTGATGGTCTTGGCCAGAATAACGGTCGGCTTGCCCTTGGTCTGGGTCGCCTTGTTGAACGCGGCGAACAGTTTGCGAGGATCGTGACCACCGCGGTTCAGAGCGAAGATCTCCTCGTCGGTCATGTCTTTGACCAGCGCGGCAGTTTCCGGATAACGGTTGAAGAAGTGCTCGCGGATGTAGCCACCGTCGCGGGACTTCATGGTCTGGTAGTCACCGTCCACGGTCTCGTTCATCAGCTGGATCAGCTTGCCGGAAGTGTCTTTCTTCAGCAGCTCATCCCACTTGCGACCCCAGATAACCTTGGTGACATCCCAACCGGCGCCAGCGAACAGGCCTTCCAGCTCGTTGATGACCTTGCCGTTACCGACAACCGGACCATCCAGACGCTGCAGGTTGCAGTTGACCACAAATACCAGGTTGTCGAGCTTTTCACGCACGGCAACGGTCAGGGCACCCTTGGCTTCCGGCTCGTCCATCTCGCCGTCACCCAGGAAGGCGTAAACGGTCTGCTCGGAGCAATCCTTGATGCCACGGTCGGTCAGGTACTTCAGGAAGCGAGCCTGATAGATGGCGGCGATGGGGCCCAGACCCATGGAGACGGTCGGGAACTGCCAGAAGTCCGGCATCAGTTTCGGGTGCGGATAGGAAGGGATACCCTTGCCGTCCACTTCCTGACGGAAGTTGTCCAGCTGCTCTTCGGTCAGACGACCTTCAGCAAAGGCGCGAGCATAGATGCCCGGGGAGATGTGACCCTGGAAGTAAACCAGATCGCCACCATCCTTCTCGTTGCGAGCACGGAAGAAGTGGTTGAAGCAGACATCATAGATGGTCGCAGAAGAAGCGAAGGAAGACATGTGACCACCCAGGTCCAGGTCTTTCTTGGACGCGCGCAGCACGATCATCATGGCGTTCCAGCGGATGATGGCGCGAATGCGGCGTTCCATCTCCAGGTCACCCGGGTAGTCCGGCTCATCGCTGGACGGGATGGTGTTGATGTAATCGCGATTTGCCTTGGCAGCCACGTCCACACCGCTTACGCGGGCTTTCTCGGCCACTGTTCAAGGATGAACTGAGCGCGTTGCGGACCCTCTTCACGCAGCAGGGATTCCAGAGAGGCAAGCCACTCCAGCGTTTCTATCGGGTCCACATCGTTCTTCAGGATATCAGACATGGCTGGTTCCTATGTTGTTGTGATTGCACGGCATTGCACGGCGAAGGGCGCAAGCATTCGACAATAAAGCCTTGTGGGATTAGTTTTCCTGCTGACGGATCCGACGCATGGATCGCTGGATCCGGCTGTCTTCCCTCTGCATATCCAACAAGGTGTCCTCGATAAAGGCCAGATGCTCATGACAAGCTGTTCTGGCCCGCTCCGGAGCCCCCGAAAGAATAGCCTCGATCAGATTCGCGCGATGGCGACGTATCTTGGCTACCACTCCCGGGCGGCGATTCAAAATCTCGTTATTCTGCAGAATGTTCTGTTCGAGCATGGGGCTCATGGCCCGCAGCAGGTGCAGCAGCACCACGTTGTGGGAGGCCTCGGCCACCGCCAGATAGAACTGGGTCACGGCTGCCGATTCGGCCACCAGCGAGCCCAGCTGGCCCGCCTCTTCGATGGTGGTTTGCACCTGACGAATGCGCTCGAAATCAGACCCGGTTCCCCGCAAGGCCGCGTAGTAGGCACAGATGCCTTCCAGCGCGTGGCGAAACTCCAGCAGGTCATACTGGGCTTCCGGGTGGGTACTGAGCAGTTCGAACAGAGGATCGGCGATCCCCTTGCTCAGGGCATTCTGCACATAAGTGCCGCCGCCCTGACGGCGATAAAGCAATCCGCGCGCTTCCAGTCGCTGGATGGCTTCGCGCAAGGAGGGGCGCGATACCTGAAACTGGATGGCGAGTTCCCGCTCGGGAGGCAATTTCTGCCCCGGCTGCAGGCTGCCTTCCAGAATCATCTGTTCCAGCTCGGCGACAATGGAGTCGGCCAACTTGGGTTGCGTAATCTTGCGATAGGGCATGAGGCTACTTTGTTAAATTGGTATTACCAATTTTATGGATGGGGCGAAAATTAGCAGAGGCCTTTTGAAAAGTCCACTCAAAAGATGATCTGAGTCAAGAATCAACCCCACCACTTAAGGGGTAAAGCAGGGGAAACATGATTTAGCTCATAGAAAATGGTCTGACCAATATTCTTGACCACGCTCACAAATAACATTTGCGCAACCAGAGACAAAAACGGCCTGCCAGATAGGCAAGCCATTGATTTTAAAATCCAAACTAAATTTGAATATTTACTTTAGCTGTTTAGTAGTTGCCGGTAGTAATCCCACTGGAAACTGGCTCCGGGATCCGTCTTGCGCCCTGGTGCGATATCGCAATGGCCGACAATTTTTTCGTAGGTAATCGCCGGATAGCGCTCCGAGATAGCTCGAGTGAGCCCTGCCAATGCCAGGTATTGAGCCTCGGTATAGGGGGTTTCGTCAGTCCCTTCCAGCTCGATGCCAATGGAGAAGTCATTGCATGCCTCCCTTCCCAGCCAGCTCGATACTCCCGCATGCCAGGCGCGCTCGCCAAACGGTACATACTGCACCAGCTCGCCATCACGGCGGATCAGGCAGTGTGCCGAAACCCGCAGCTGATGGATACCGGCAAAATAGGGATGAGCCTCAGGGTCGAGTCGTCCCATAAAGAGATCGTCGATAAAGGGGCCGCCAAACTCCCCCGGCGGCAGGCTGATGCCATGCACCACCAGCAGGGAGATATCGTCCGGCACGGCCCGCTCGTTGTGATGGGGAGAAGGCACCCGGCGCGCCTGCTGGCACCAGCCTGCGGCATCGATAGAGAAACAAGGTTGCGAAGCGAGTTGAGTCATCGGCTACTCGAGTTGGCTGATAAATGGCGAGAAAACGAAGATACCTGATAGGCAATCCGGCACCAACTCACTGAATCCAAGGGAAATGGTATGTTAGGCTGAGTCATCTTCCGCTCGATATGGATGGGGTATGCAGCACACGGCACGCTGGATGTGGTTACTGGCCTGGCTCTCTTTGATGGGCCTGCTGACCCTCTATTTTCACTCCCGCAACCAACCCAGCGTCACCGCCAGCGGTGAGCTGTTGCTGCGGGCCGACCAGAGCGGCCACTATCGTCTGGAGGGTGCCATCAACGGCCAGCCGGTGCAACTGCTGCTCGATACCGGCGCCACCCGTATCACCATCCCGCAGCAGGTTGCCGAGCGGCTCGGCCTGACCGCTTATGGCAGCAGCCAGGTCAATACCGCCGCGGGGCAGATCCGGGTCGGCAACGGCACCATCGAAACGCTGGCGATGGGGCCATTGACCTTGTACGATCTGGCCATCTTTATCAATCCGGCGGCAGACGGTGACGAAGTGCTGGTTGGCATGAACGCCCTCGGTCGGCTGGAGCTGGTTCAAAAGGAGCGGCAACTGCTGCTCAGACCCTTGCAGGAATAAGGCATGTTTCAACAGGATGTCAGCCGCGCCGTGCGCGCCGCACTACTCGAAGATCTGGGCGATGCCCTCACCACGCTGGACCAACCGGACGCCAGCGCCGATATCACCGCCCAGCTGATCCCGGCCGATCGGATGGCCAGCGCCCGGGTCATCACCCGTGAGGCCGGAGTTTTCTGCGGCCAGCCCTGGGTGGACGAAGTGTTTGTACAACTCGGCGGCGACGTGAAGGTGGAGTGGAAGGTGCAGGATGGGGAAGTGCTCTCCCCCAATCAGGAGCTGTTCCGCCTCCATGGCCCTGCCCGCCTGCTGCTAACCGGCGAGCGCAATGCGCTGAACTTTGTCCAGACCCTCTCAGGCGTCGCCACCCTCACCGCCCGCTACGTGGCTGAACTGGAAGGCACCGACTGCCGCCTGCTCGACACCCGCAAGACCATCCCCGGGCTTCGCACCGCCCAGAAGTACGCGGTCACCTGCGGCGGCGGCAAGAATCACCGCATCGGGCTCTACGACGCTTACCTCATCAAAGAGAACCATATCCTCGCCTGTGGCGGCATTGCCGAGGCGATTAATGAAGCTCGCCATCTCAATCCGGGCAAACCGGTGGAGGTGGAAGTGGAATCACTGGCAGAACTCGAACAGGCGCTGGCGGCAAAGGCCGATATCGTGATGCTCGACAACTTCGACGTGACCATGATGCGGGAAGCGGTCGCCATCAATCAGGGCCGCGCCAAGCTGGAAGTCTCCGGCAATGTGACCCTCGACACTCTGGCCGAGTTTGCGGCCACCGGCGTCGATTTTATCTCGGTCGGGGCACTGACCAAGCATGTGCGGGCGCTCGATCTCTCCATGCGCTTTATCCAGCAGTGAGATTCACCCCGCAGGCCTGAGCAAATACTCGACCTAACCGGATAAACAACTTGCAAAAGGCGCCATGGGCGCCTTTTCTTTATGCAGGATCCATCAGCAAAGGAGTGTAATGACGGACCCGCTTTGCCTCATAAAAAAGAGTCGTTAGAAGCCTCTTATTTTATGATTTATATCATGTTTTTGGTAAATGATAGAAAAGTGGTTAACAAAGGCGGCAATCTCTGTTGCCACCCCTCACAGCTCGGATAAGATACTGACGTGCGGATGATTTTCCACCGACACTTCCCAGGAACCAAGGATAAAAGGATATTTTCCATGAACAGCGAAATGAAGAAACAATCAGGCTTTACCCTTATTGAACTGATGATCGTGGTCGCGATCGTGGCCATTTTGGCTGCAGTAGCATTGCCGGCTTATCAGACCTACACCAAAAAAGCTAAGTTTACTGAAGTCGTATCTGCAGTGGGCCCATTTAAAACAGCAATTGAGATCTGTGCACAAACAACTGCCGCTCCTGACGGTACACTCTCAACATGTGACGCCGGAACTAATGGAGTCCCTCCCGCAGTAAGCGCAGCTAATGGAAATGTTGCGACCGTAGATGTAAGCACCACAACTAACGCGATAACCGCAACCGCTACAACCACTAACGGATTAAATGGCGAGCAGTACATTCTTATTCCTACAGTGCAAAGTGGGAAAGTGAATTGGGCTGCAAGTTCATCAGCATCCTGCGTAGCAGCAGGTATCTGCTAACGCATGACCTCTAGCCCTAATAGCGGCCTGGCGTTAAGCTTGGCCGCCTCTTCACTGATCAGTGAAGAGGACTCCCAGCGCTATCTGAGCCAGGCCAAGGCCCAGCGCAAACCCTTTGTGACATTTCTGATAGAAAACGAGATCCTCGACAGCAAGGCGCTCGCCGACTTTTGCGAGCTGGAGTATGGGGTACCTCTGCTGGATCTTGCCGCCTTCGACTTGGCCGAGATCCCGCAGAAGTACCTCAATCAGAAGCTGATTGAGAAACACCATGTGCTGCCCATCTACACCCAAGGCCACACCCTCTATATCGCCATGTCGGATCCGACCAATGTCTCGGCGTTGGAGGACTTTGGCTTCAGCTTCGGTCTTCATACTGAAGCCCTGCTGGTGGAGGAAAACAAGCTCACCGCCGCCATCGGCAAGCTGCTGGAGAGCGAAAATGACGCCCTCGGCATGGAGGATATCGACGAGTCCGAGATTTCGGATCTCGAGGTCTCCGACGAAAACAGTCGGCTGGACGAGAGCGTCAATACTGCCGATGACGATGCTCCCATCGTCAAGTACATCAACAAGATCCTGATGGACGCCATCAAGCGTGGTGCCTCCGACCTGCACTTCGAGCCCTATGAGTTCAAGTATCGGGTGCGCTTTCGCATCGATGGCATTCTCCATGAAATCGCCACACCGCCGGTCAATCTCTCCAACCGCTTCTCCGCTCGCCTCAAGGTGATGGCGCGGCTCGATATCGCCGAGCGGCGGCTGCCACAGGATGGCCGCATCAAGCTGAAGCTGTCGCGCAACAAGTCGATGGATATGCGGGTCAATACCCTGCCCACCATGTGGGGGGAGAAGATCGTTATCCGTCTGCTCGACTCCTCGGCGGCACGCCTCAATATCGAGCAACTCGGTTTTGATGACCGGCAGAAGGCGCAGTATCTGCGCGCCCTCTCCAAGCCACAGGGGATGATCCTGGTGACTGGCCCCACCGGCTCGGGCAAAACGGTCTCGCTATATACCGGCCTCAATATTCTCAACACCACCGAGGTCAATATCTCTACCGCCGAAGATCCGGTGGAGATCAACCTGCCCGGCGTCAATCAGGTGCAGGTCAACCCCAAGGCGGGGCTCACCTTCGCCAGCGCCCTGCGCTCCTTCCTGCGGCAAGACCCGGATGTGGTGATGGTGGGTGAAATTCGCGATCTTGAAACCGCAGAGATTGCCATCAAGGCGGCGCAGACCGGTCACCTGGTGCTTTCGACCCTGCACACCAACTCCGCCGCCGAGACCCTGACCCGGATGATGAACATGGGGGTTCCGGCCTTCAACATCGCCTCCTCGGTGACCCTGATCATGGCCCAGCGGTTGGCCCGTAAACTGTGCGACCACTGCAAAGCGCCGGAAGTGGTGCCGGAAGCCGAACTGCTGGAGCTGGGCTTTACGCCGCAGCAGCTGGCAGCCGGACTGCGACTGTTCAAACCGGTCGGTTGCAAGGAGTGTTCCGGCGGCTACAAGGGGCGGGTCGGCATATACGAAATCATGCTGATGTCGGAGAACATCGCCAAATTGATTATGCAGGGAGCAAACTCCCTGCAAATTGCAGCTATCGCGCAGAAGGAGGGGATGCGCACCCTGCGCACCTCGGGGCTGGAGAAGGCCCGGCTCGGGGTCACCAGTCTGGCCGAGGTCAACAGGGTCACCACCAACTGATCCGTATGACGGAACGACCCGCCGATTTGGTTGGCAGAACGAATTCGTCGTTCACGAACACGGAACGGATGATAGTCCGAACGACAGAGTAATCAGATATTCAAGTGACCTGGCTGGCGCCAAGAAGGTACCACCCACCCTATCAGTACCCCGCAGGCATCAAGCCAGTCGGGCACCTTGACCAGGTTGGTGACACGCAGAGCCCGGCTCTGACAACCAACCCCATTGCAGGATGCAAAGATGGCAACCCTAACGAAAAAGAACAATGCCCCCAAGAAAGTCTTCGCCTTCCGCTGGCACGGGGTAAACCGCAAGGGGCAGAAGGTCTCCGGCGAGCTGCAGGCCGACAGTATCAACACCGTCAAGACCGAACTGCGCAAGCAGGGGGTCAACGTCACCAAGGTAGCCAAGAAATCACAGGGGCTCTTCTCCAAGGGCGGCGCCAAGATCAAGCCGATGGATATCGCCATCGTCTCACGCCAGATCACCACCATGCTCTCCGCCGGCGTACCACTGGTGCAGAGCCTGCAGATCATCGCCCGCAGTCACGAGAAAGCCTCGATGCGCGAGCTGATGGGGCAGATTGCCGCCGATGTGGAGACCGGTACCCCCATGTCGGAGGCGCTGCGTCGCCATCCTCTCTATTTCGATGATCTCTACTGCGATCTGGTGGAAGCCGGTGAGCAATCCGGTGCGCTGGAAACCATCTACGACCGTATCGCAACCTATCGGGAAAAGTCGGAAGCGCTCAAGTCGAAGATCAAGAAGGCGATGTTCTACCCAACCATGGTCATTCTGGTCGCCATCGTGGTCACCTCCATCCTGCTGCTGTTCGTCATTCCGCAGTTCGAGGATATCTTCAAGAGCTTCGGCGCCGAGCTGCCGGTGTTCACCCAGTTTGTTATCGGCATCTCCCGCTTTATGCAGAACTGGTGGTATGTCTTCTTTGGTGGCACGGCCCTTGGCATCTTCCTTTACGTGCGAGCCTGGCGGGCCTCCCAGAAGGTGAAAGACAATACCGACAAGTTCGTCCTCACCATTCCGGTGGTCGGGATGATCCTGCACAAAGCGGCGATGGCGCGCTTTGCCCGCACACTGTCGACCACCTTCTCCGCCGGTATTCCGCTGGTAGATGCGCTGATTTCAGCAGCAGGGGCCTCCGGCAACTATGTCTATCGCACCGCCGTCATGGCGATCCGCAACGAGGTGGTGGCAGGCATGCAGATCAACGTGGCAATGCGCACCGTCGATCTCTTCCCCGACATGGTGATCCAGATGGTGATGATCGGTGAGGAGTCCGGCGCCATCGATGATATGCTCTCCAAGGTCGCCACCATCTTCGAGCAGGAGGTGGATGATCTGGTCGATGGCCTCACCAGCCTGCTGGAACCCCTCATCATGGTGGTGCTCGGGGTGCTGGTCGGCGGCATGGTTATCGCCATGTACCTGCCCATCTTCAAGCTTGGCGACGTGGTAGGCTGATTTATCAGGGCATGGCACCACAACCATGCCCTCCCCCTCATTCAATAACTGACGGTTGGTTATGACACTTCTTCTCGAGCTGGCTCACGGCTTGCCCTGGCTCTACTTCTCGCTGGTTTTTCTCTTCTCCCTGATGATCGGCAGCTTCCTTAACGTAGTGATCCACCGCTTGCCCATCATGCTGGAGCGGGAGTGGCAGGCCGAGTATCGCGGCTACTTTTCCCCCGATGAGGAGGCCACTGCGCCAGAGCGCTACAACCTGATGGTCCCCCGCTCCGCATGCCCTCACTGTGGCCACGCCATCACAGCGCTGGAGAACATCCCGCTGTTGAGCTGGCTCTGGCTCAAAGGGCGTTGCCGTGACTGTCAGGCCCCCATCTCGGCCCGCTATCCGCTGGTAGAGCTGCTGACCGCCCTGCTCTCGGTGGCCGTTGCCATGGTCATAACGCCGGGCTGGGGCACACTGGCCGCCCTGTTCCTGACCTGGGTACTGGTCACCCTTACCTTCATCGATCTCGACAAAATGTTGCTGCCAGACCAGCTCACCCTGCCCCTGCTGTGGGGCGGGCTGCTGTTCAATCTGGCAGGTGGTTTCGTGCCGCAGGCGGATGCCGTGATCGGCGCCATGGTGGGCTATATGGTGCTCTGGAGCCTCTACTGGGCTTTCAAGCTGCTCACTGGCAAGGAGGGGATGGGCTATGGCGACTTCAAGCTGCTAGCAGCTCTGGGCGCCTGGCTCGGTTGGCAGGCGCTGCCCATTATTTTGCTGCTCTCATCCCTGGTCGGCGCCGTGATCGGCATCAGTCTGATCGCCTTGCACAAACACCATCAGGGCAAGCCTATCCCCTTCGGCCCCTACCTCGCCATCGCGGGCTGGATCGCCCTGTTGTGGGGCGATACCATCACCCGCTGGTATCTCTCTACCCTGCTTTGAGCAAGAGGCCCCCATGTATGTAGTTGCTATCACAGGTGGTATTGGCAGCGGCAAGACCACCATCGCCAATCAGTTTGCTGCGCTGGGTATCGAGGTGGTGGATGCCGATGTGATCGCCCGCGAGGTCGTAGAGCCGGGCACCCCGGCTCTTGCCGCCATCGCCGACCATTTTGGCCCGGATGTGATTGATCCGAGCGGTCAACTCGACCGTCGCGCCCTGCGCGAGCGGGTCTTCAGCGACCCACAGGCCAAGGAGTGGCTCAATGCTTTGCTTCACCCGCTTATTCGCAGCGAAATGCAGCGCCAATGTGCCGCGGCCAGTTCTCCTTACTGCCTGCTGGTGGTGCCGCTGCTGGTGGAGAACAAACTCACTGGTCTCGCCAACCGTGTGTTGGTGGTCGATGTGGATGAAGCCACCCAGATTGAGCGCACCTGTCGCCGTGATGGGGTATCGGCCGAGCAGGCCCGAGCCATCATCGCTGCTCAGGCGAGCCGGTCGGAACGTCTCGCTGCGGCGGATG
The DNA here is from genome assembly GCF_051919545.1 of Aeromonas sp. 61P. NCBI lineage: Bacteria > Pseudomonadati > Pseudomonadota > Gammaproteobacteria > Aeromonadales > Aeromonadaceae > Aeromonas > Aeromonas sp. 61P. Next base: position 1,257,146 of record NZ_JBQBEL010000001.1, on the reverse strand, counting down.
ATGTAATCGAAAACCACAATGGCAGCGAAATGGCGATTAAAACGCGGATTTTGGCGCTGCACGAGACATATCTGGCAATTGCCTCTCAACAAGGCCGCCAAGTGTGAGTACACTAGGCCGGTTTATGGCTGGCCAGGATTAGGCATGATTTACGATTTCCCCCTCAATGAAAAAAGCCGGACCTATCTTCGTCTGGAGTCCCTGTTTTCCCAGATCCGCGACAATCTGGAGAGTGAACAATCCTGGGCACATATCGCCTTCTTCAAGGGGCTGTTCGATCTGCAGGAGTTGCTGGAGCGTGGTGACCTGCGCGCCGACCTCATCAAGGATCTGGAGCGTCTCGGCCAGCGTCTGAGCCACTGGGCCAGCCTGCCCGACGTCGATCTGGAGCAGATCAAACTGATGCAGCAAGAGAGCAGCCAGCTCTCCCGCAACCTGCTCAACTCGCCACGCCCGGGTGCCCGCCTGAAAGAGGATCGTCTGCTCGGCTCCATTCGCCAGCGTTTCTCCATCCCGGGTGGCCTGTGTGCCTTCGATGTGCCGCAGCTGCACCACTGGCTCGGTACCCCGGCCATCACCCGTCACCAGCAGATGCAAGGCTGGCTGAGCGACATTAACCTGCTGATGAATGCCATCACCCTGCTGCTGCGCCTGTGGCGTGAATCAGGCAGCTTCAGTGAGCAGGTTGCCAGCAACGGTTTCTTCCAGGACACCGCCGAGAGCGCCGAGCTGATCCGCATCAAGCTGCCGGGCAATCTGTTCTGCTACCCGACCCTGAGCGGCCACAAGAACCGCTTCGCCCTGCGCTTTCTGCCCACCGCAGAACAGCCGATTGGCGACGTGCCGTTCCAGCTCGCCTGCTGCTAAGGAGCGCTTATGGTCACCAAGGTAAAGTGTCCGACCTGTCAGAGCGAAGTGGAATGGGGCCCGCAGAGTCCGTTCCGCCCCTTCTGCAGCAAGCGCTGTCAGCTGATCGATCTTGGCGAGTGGGCCGATGAAGAGAAGCGCATTCCCGGCGAAATCAACCCTGATCTGCTGCCGGAGCCGGAAGAGGGTGACCAGTGGCTATAAGCCTCCGGTCACTCACCTCTGCAATATGAAAAAGGGCCGATTGGCCCTTTTTTCATGCTTGTTGATTACTACCGGCTCACGCCAGCAGGCCTTGAAGCCGCGCTACAATCGGGCCATTGGCATCGGGGAAGTGGTAGTTGTTCAGCTCGGCCACCGGCACCCACAGACACTCCTGCCCCTCCTTGCCGAACGGCTCGCCGCTGAAACGGGTCACCTTCCAGATATCCAGCAACACCTGCTTCTCGGGGTAGTCGTGCTGCAGTTCCATAAAGGGGGCACAATCCAAAACCCGGATGCCGATCTCTTCCCACAGCTCCCGATCCAGCGCAGTCAGCAGATCCTCGCCCGACTCCACCTTGCCACCGGGAAACTCCCAGCGATCCCCCTGATGGCGATCGGAGGAGCGTCTGGCGATGAAGATATCGCCCCGTTCATTCTCGATGACGCCAACCGCCACCCAGATCCGTTTTTTCTGTTCCATCAATTACCTCTGTTCGCTTGTTGCCACCAATAACAAGGCGGGCACTTGGCCCGCCTGTTATGGCATAGCGTCGATCAGGTCAACTGACCGTGGCAGTGCTTGTACTTCTTGCCGGAGCCGCACGGGCAGGGATCGTTGCGACCAACTTTCTGCTCGTCGCGCACGAAGGTGGTGTGGCCCTCTTCGCCTGCGGCCTGCTCATCGGACAGCTGGCTCTCAGCTGCGGCGTGGGTATAGGTACGGGGAGCGGCTTCCGCCTGCTGGCGCTGCTGCTCTTCCATCGCTTCCACATCGCGCTCCTGCACCTGAACACGGCTCAGGATGCTCACCACGTCGCGCTTGAGGGTTTCCAGCATCTGGGTGAACAGATCGAAGGATTCGCGCTTGTACTCCTGCTTGGGGTTCTTCTGGGCGTAACCGCGCAGATGGATGCCCTGACGCAGATGATCCATGGCCGCCAGATGCTCTTTCCACAAGCCATCCAAAGTTTGCAGCATCACTGCCTTCTCGAAGTTGCGCAGCACCTCTTTGCCGACCAGCTCCTCCTTGTGGGCATAGAGCTTGGTGGCTTCGTCCAGAATGCGCTCGCGCAGCTTCTCTTCGTACAGCTTGTCATCTTCCGCCAACCACTGTTGCAGCGGCAGATCCAGCGCGAAGTCCGCCTTCAGGCGCGCTTCCAGACCCGGCACATCCCACATCTCTTCCAGAGACTGGGGCGGGATGTATTCGTCGATCACCGCACCGTAGACGTCGTCACGGATAACATGGATGGTCTCGGAGATGTCGTTGGTATCCAGCAGCTCATTGCGCTGCTCGTAGACCACCTTGCGCTGGTCGTTGGCAACGTCATCAAACTCCAGCAAGCTCTTGCGGATGTCGAAGTTGCGACCTTCCACCTTGCGCTGGGCATTTTCGATCGCCTTGGTGACCCACGGGTGCTCGATGGCCTCACCCTCTTCCATGCCCAGCTTCTTCATCATGCCGGTCACGCGATCGGAGGCGAAGATCCGCATCAGGGTATCTTCCATGGAGAGGTAGAAACGGGAGGAGCCCGGGTCACCCTGACGACCGGAACGGCCGCGCAGCTGGTTATCGATACGGCGGGACTCGTGACGCTCGGTACCGATAATGTGCAGACCACCGGCGGCCAGCACCGCATCGTGACGCACCTGCCAGGCGGCTTTCAGCTCGGCAATCTGCTCGCTGGTCGGGTTCTCCAGCTTGGCAAGCTCTGCCTGCCAGTTACCGCCCAACACGATGTCGGTACCACGACCGGCCATGTTGGTGGCGATGGTGACCGCACCAGTCTGACCGGCCTGGGCAACGATCTCCGCTTCCATGGCGTGGAACTTGGCGTTCAGCACCTTGTGCGGGATCTTCTCTTTGGTCAGGATACCGGAGAGCAGCTCGGAGTTCTCGATAGAGACGGTACCAACCAGTACAGGCTGGCCCTTCGCCACGCACTGACGGATATCTTCGATGATGGCGGCATACTTCTCGTTGGCGGTCAGGTAGACCAGATCGCCCATGTCCTTGCGCACCATCGGCTTGTTGGTCGGGATAACCACGGTATCCAGGCCATAAATCTGTTGGAATTCAAAGGCTTCGGTATCTGCAGTACCGGTCATGCCCGCCAGCTTGTTATAGAGACGGAAGTAGTTCTGGAAGGTGATGGATGCCAGCGTCTGGTTCTCGTTCTGGATCTTCACCCCTTCCTTCGCTTCAACGGCCTGATGCAGACCATCGGACCAGCGACGACCCGGCATGGTACGGCCGGTATGCTCGTCAACGATGACGATCTCGTCCTTCTGCACGATGTAGTCGACGTTGCGCTCAAACAGGGTATGGGCGCGCAGACCGGCGTTGACGTGGTGCAGCAGGCTGATGTTGGAGGCGGAGAACAGGGAGTCGTTCTCGTCCAGCAGCCCCTCTTTCTTGAGCAGCTCTTCCACGAAGATCTGACCGTTTTCGGTCAGCAGCGCCTGACGGTTCTTCTCATCCACCGTGTAGTGACCGTCGCCGGTGTACTCTTCGGTGTCTTCCTTGTCCTGCTTGACCAGCAGCGGGATCAGCTTGTTGACGCGAATATAGAGCTCGGAGCTGTCTTCGGCCGGGCCGGAGATGATCAGCGGAGTACGAGCTTCATCGATGAGCACCGAGTCCACCTCATCCACCAGCGCATAGTTGAGCGGACGCTGGACGCGCTGCTCCGGCGAGAACGCCATGTTGTCACGCAGGTAGTCAAAACCGAATTCGTTGTTGGTACCGTAGGTGATGTCGGCGGCGTAGGCATCACGCTTCTGCGACGCATCCATGCCGGGCACGTTGCAATCGACGGTCATGCCAAGGAAGGCGAACAGCGGACGGTTCGCTTCCGCATCACGCTTGGCCAGGTAGTCGTTCACCGTGACCACGTGCACACCACGGCCACTCAGGGCGTTCAGGTAAGCTGGCAGGGTTGCGGTTAGGGTTTTACCTTCACCGGTTTTCATTTCCGCGATGCGGTTGGAGTTCAGCACCATGCCGCCGATCAGCTGCACGTCGAAGTGACGCATGCCGAACACCCGCTTGGAGGCTTCACGCACGGTCGCGAACGCTTCCGGGAGCAACTGCTCCAGGGTCTCACCCTGCTCGATACGCTGACGATATTCAGCCGTTTTGGCCTGCAACTCGGCATCGGAGAGAGCCTCGAACTGCGGCTCCATGGCATTGATCTGTTTTACAATTTTGCGCAAAGCCTTGAGCGTTCTGTCGTTCCGGCTGCCGATAATCTTGGTAAGCAGTGTGCTAATCATGGGTACCAACTATTTCTGGTTATAAAAGCGTTCCGTCACTGGAACCTGAAGAAAAAAACCTAACCCCGTCTGGCACTGAGAAAGCGTGCGGGGTTGACCTGACGACCATCTTTCAACACTTCGTAATGCAGATGGACCCCGGTCGCGCGACCGGTGCGTCCCATCAAGGCAATCTTCTGACCCTGATCAACCAAGGTGCCCACCTCGACCAGCAACTTGGAGTTGTGGGCATAGCGGGTGACCAGGCCATTGCCGTGATTAATCTCCACCATATTGCCAAATTCCGGATGACGGCCCGCCCAGCTGACAATGCCGGGCCCGGTAGCCAGAATCGGGGTTCCGGGTTTGCCACGGAAATCGACCCCTTTGTGCATCTTGGCACGCCCGTTGAACGGATCGACCCGTCCACCAAACCCGGACGAGACCCAAACTCGCTCCTGTTTGACTGGCGTGCCGGAAATAAAACCGGCATCGGTGATATGGTGATTCATGATGAAAGATTCAAGTACCGACAGCTGCTCTTCACGGCTGCTGAGCTGCTGGCTGAGGTGCTTCATCGAGGCTTGCAGCTCGTTGAGGCTCACTTCCAGCTCTTCATCATAAGAAGGGCCGCCCATGGGGGGCAGCTCTTTGAAATTGAACTCGTCAGGATCGAGATCGGCCTGCTCGGTCAATCGTTCGCCGAGGGCATTGAGACGGCCAAGCTGGCCCTGCATGGTGCCCACCTGAGCAGCCAGCATCGCCAACTGTTCACGGGCTTCGTCACCACTCTGGTCAACGGACTGTTGCTCGGCAACGGCAAGCGCCACTTCCAGCGCCTCCATTTTCTGGTGCCAGCTCTGCCAGAGCCAACCACCACCAAAGGCCAACAGGGAGAAGAGAATACCGCCGACCCAGGCCAGACGTTGTTTGGGCAGGTGCAACTTGCGTCGCTGCTTGCCGTGGAGGATCAGGGTAATGCTCATAGAAATCAGTCTGCTCGGTCAGGTGCGGCCAGGAGCCTGCACGGGAAATAAAACCGGGAGATAATCGGTATTAAAGGATGGAGTAAACAAATGACGGAACGTCGGTGCGGAGAGAGGACCGACGTTCCGTTGCACAGCTATCAGGCCAGAACCAGACCGTTATCGTAGTAAGCGATAGGCGCTTTGTCGCCCTCACCCTCGAAGGTCACCAGTTCCCAAGCCTCCTGCTCGGCCAGCAAGGCACGCAGCAGCTTGTTGTTCAGGGCATGTCCGGTCTTGTAGGCACGGAACTCACCGATGATGCTGCGGTTACACATATAGAGGTCACCAATCGCGTCCAGCATCTTGTGCTTGACGAACTCGTCCTCATAACGCAAACCGTCTTCGTTCAGCACCCGATAGTCGTCCAGTACCACGGCGTTTTCCAGGCTTCCGCCCAGCGCCAGGTTCTGGGAACGCAGGTACTCGATATCGCGCATGAACCCGAAGGTACGGGCACGGCTAATCTCTTTCACGAAGGAGGCACCGGAGAAGTCCAGCACGCAACGCTGATTGCGCCCTTCAAAGACCGGATGCTGGAAATCGATCTCGAGATCCATCTTGAAGCCGTTGCGATAGGGGTGGAATTCCGCCCACTTGTCGCCATCTTCAACCCGGATGCTCTTCTTGATCCGCACAAACTGCTTGGCAGCATTCTGCTCACGGATCCCGACTTCCTGCAGCAGGTAGATAAAGGGATGCGCACTGCCGTCCATCACCGGGATCTCGGGCGCGTCAACCTCAACGTAGAGGTTATCGATCCCCATCCCGGCCAGTGCGGCGGAGAGGTGCTCAATGGTAGAGACACGGACACCGGCTTCATTGACCAGAGCGGTACAGAGCACGGTATCGCGCACCTGATCGGCATTGGCTGGCAGCTCCACCACAGGATTCAGGTCGGTACGCAAGTAAACGATCCCTGTGTTCACAGGCGCCGGACGGAACGTCATGGTGACTTTCCGGCCCGAATGCAGGCCGACACCAGTCGCCTGTACACTCGTTTTCAAGGTTCTTTGTCTAATCATGGGTGTACCCTAAACAGCTTAAAATCCGGACCAGATGGTCGTTGGCAGGCCATCTTAGCACATTCCTTGAACAACAAACAAACGAGAGCCATAAGAGACTTAGTCAGCTTGCTTGCGCAGGAACGCCGGAATATCCAGGTAATCCGGTTCACGACGAGCTTGCGGCTCGGCGTTGACCACCTTGGCCGGGGCTTCGTCCATCACGCGGCCTTGCATCATGTCGCTAACCAGCGGCTGACGCACCGGGCGCTCTTGCACCTGGCTGCTCTTGACCAGTGTGATGTCAGGCTTGCGCTCGGCACCGATACCGGTAGCAACCACGGTCACACGCAGTTCGTCGTGCATTTCCGGATCGATTACAGTACCCACAACTACAGTGGCGTTCTCGGAAGCGAAGGCCTTGACCGCGTTACCCACGGTTTCGAACTCTTCGATGGTCATATCCATACCGGCGGTGATGTTGACCAGGATGCCACGGGCGCCAGCCAGATCCACATCTTCCAGCAGCGGGCTGGAGATGGCTTTCTCGGCCGCTTCTTCAGCACGGTCATCACCAGAGGCGGAACCGGTACCCATCATGGCGGTACCCATTTCACGCATCACGGTACGCACGTCCGCGAAGTCGACGTTGATCAAGCCCGGGCGGGTGATCAGCTCGGCAATGCCCTGTACCGCGCCAAGCAGTACATCGTTGGCCGCCTTGAAGGCATCCAGCAGGGAGATACCGCGACCCAGCACCTTCAGCAACTTGTCGTTGGGGATGGTGATCAGGGAGTCGACGTTCTTGGAGAGCTCCTCAATGCCGTGCGCGGCGAAGCCCATCCGCTTCTTCCCTTCAAAGGAGAACGGCTTGGTCACCACAGCAACGGTCAGGATGCCCATCTCGCGTGCCACTTCGGCCACGATCGGCGCAGCACCGGTACCGGTACCACCACCCATACCGGCGGCGATGAACACCATGTCGGAACCGGTCAGCAGCTCACGCAGTGCTTCGCGATCTTCCATGGCCGCATCACGACCCACTTCCGGATTGGCGCCGGCACCCAGACCCTTGGTGATGCCACCGCCGATCTGCAGCGTAGTGTTGGCGCTGGAGTTACGCAGTGCCTGGGCGTCGGTGTTGACGGTAATGAACTCAACACCCTCAATATTTTGACGAACCATGTGCTCGACAGCGTTACCGCCGCCGCCACCTACACCGATCACTTTAATGACGGCTTCGTCAGTGTGGCTATCCATAAATTCAAACATGTTGTCTCTCCGCTTTATTTGCCTGACTCAGCAAAATTCTTAGAACTCGCCACGCAGCCAGTTGCTAACCCGTTTGACCAGGCCACCGACGCTTGCCTTGGCGGCATATTCTTTGTTGCTACCTGTGGCTTGATGGGTGCGGCCATATTGCAGCAACCCGACCGCAGTCGAGTACACCGGTGCCTGCACGTAATCACTCAAACCACGTATGTTCATGGGCTCTCCCACCCGGACCTGGCTCTGGAAGATCTGCTCTGCACACTCCACAATGCCTTCAATCTGGGCAGCGCCGCCGGTCAAGACCACACCGGCTGCCAGCTGATGCTTGACCCCCTGCGCTTTCAACTCGCTCTGTACCCGCACCAGCTCATCATTCACCATGGAGAGCAACTCGGTGTAACGGGGCTCAATCACTTCAGCCAGTGTCTGCCGTTGCAGGCTGCGCGCCGGGCGACCGCCGACACTGGGTACTTCAATATTGTCTTCCTTGCTGACCAGACGGCCTAGGGCGCAACCGTAGCGCACCTTGATCGCTTCCGCGTCGAGCGGCGGCGTGCCAAAGGCGTAGGCGATGTCGCTGGTCACAGTGCTGCCAGCATACGGGATCACCTTGGTGTGGCGCAGGGCACCGCCGGTAAACAGCGACATATCCATGGTGCCGCCACCGATGTCCACCACGCAGACACCCAGCTCTTTCTCGTCTTCGGTCAACACCGCATAGCTGGAGGCCAGCGCGGAGAAGATCAATTGATCCACGCGCAAGCCGACCTTCTCCACACATTTCTCGATGTTGCGGGCCATGTCGTTGTGGCAGGTGATCAGGTGAACCTTGGCCGCCATCCGCACACCGGAGAGGCCGACCGGATTCTTGATCCCTTCCTGATAATCGATGGCAAACTCCTGAGGCAGCACATGCAGCACCCGCAGCTCGTCGGAGAGGCGAACCGACTTGGCAGTGTGGATCACGTTGTCCACATCCTCCTGGGTCACCTCTTCATCGGAGATGGGCACCATACCGGTCTCGTTGCGGCAATCAATATGCTTGCCGGACAACCCCAGATAGACCGAGCTGATCTGGCAATCTGCCATCATCTCGGCCTCTTCCACCGCGCGGCGCAGTGACTTGACCACGGAGTCGAGGTCATTGACCCCGCCCTTCTCCATTCCGCGAGAAGCGTGACTGCCCATACCGATGACATTCAGTTCACCGTCCGGCAATACTTCCCCGACCAGAACCGCCACCTTGGTTGTGCCGATATCCAGTCCGACAATCAAATTCCTATCTGCGGTGTTGGTCATGCACTTTCTCTTCGCTCTTCTTCCAGCCAACTGCCATTCCGGTGTCGTATCGAAGATCCACGTAGGCGACTTGCGCACGAGGTTCGATAACCGGGAAGGCATCGATAAACCGCTGCAGCCGGAGCGCAATGTCATTGCGTCCCAGGAACAGCTTGATATTGCCATCCAGGGTCAGTTCCCAGGCATGGCGGGGGGTCAGATTCACCCCCAGCAACTTGTATCCCTTGGCAGCCAGTTGCGACTCGTACTGCCGACTCTCTTTCAACACCCGGGCGGCCTGGTCATCCGGCCCTGACAGCTGCAACAGCGGCGTCTTGACCCGATCCGGGGCACTGAATACCTTGCCCCTGGTGTTGACGAAGCGGTTGCCATTCCAGCGCGCCGCCACATCTTGTTCCGTGAGGTAGATCTTGATCTTGTTCGGCCACTTCTTTCGTACCGAGACCGAGGCCACCCATGGCAAGGCATTGAGCCTTGCCTGCAATTCGTTGACGTCCAATTCGAAGAAGTTGCGCAGCTCGGCGCCATCCAGCACGGCCATCCGCAGCTCTTCGGTTTGCAAATACTGGTGTTGCCCCTGCAGCAACAGCTCGCTCATGGGCAACCGGTTGGCATCTGTCAGCCAACCTTTAACATCCAGCGCCGTCCGGTAGCAGCCCCATATCACCAGCAGGAAAAATGCTACCCCTGCGATGAAGCCACCCTTGGTGCGCCCCTGTGCCCTTGCCTCCACCCGATCGATCCCCGTGTAACGCGCTAAACCGGCCTTTGACAGACCGGTTCGCCATTATATAGGCCCCGGCTTGGCGGTCAAAATACTCATTGGGCCCTCAGGCGCCAGATTTCATGCTATCTATGCTCAATTTCATCTCTCCGAGACGACGGGCCAGCGCCCCGACGTTCCCGGCGCCTTGAGTCAGCACCAAATCCCCCTCGCCGATCAAGTCGGCCAGCACGGCTGGCACGTCATCTGGCGTGGCGACGAAGATGGGTTCCAGGTTGCCACGCGAGCGAATGGAGCGGCACAGTGCCCGTCCATCAGCGCCCGGGATCGGCTCCTCGCCGGCAGCATAAACCTCCAGCATCACCAGCACGTCTACCTTGGAGAGCACATCGGCGAAGTCCTCGTAGAGGTCGCGGGTGCGGGTATAACGGTGCGGCTGGAACACCATCACCAGACGCTTCTCGGGCCAACCGGCACGGGCGGCATTGATGGTGACCTTCACTTCGCTCGGGTGGTGACCGTAATCGTCCACCAGCATCGCCTTGCCGCGACCGGTTTCAAACTCGCCATACTGCTGGAAGCGACGACCGACCCCTTCAAATTTGGCCAGTGCAGAGATGATGGCCTCGTCGCTAACACCGTCCTCTGTCGCGACAGCTATCGCCGCTGCGGCGTTCAATGCGTTGTGAATACCCGGCAAATTGAGGGTCACCTGCAGCTCACCCGCCTCTTTGCGGCGAACACGGAAGCAGCTGTGGTTGGTGGTCTGGACAAAATCCAGCACCTGCACATCGGCATCGTCAGAGAGACCGTAGGTCAAGGTCGGACGGGCAATCTCGGGCAACATGCCACGGATCACCGGATCATCGATGCAGACCACCGCCAGTCCGTAGAAGGGCAGATTGTGCAGAAACTCGATGAAGGTGGCCTTCAGCTTGGAGAAATCACCGCCGTAGGTATCCATGTGATCCGCTTCGATGTTGGTCACGATAGAGACCATCGGCTGCAGATGCAGGAAAGAGGCGTCGCTCTCGTCCGCTTCGGCAATCAGGTAGCGGCTGCTGCCCAGGCGGGCATTGGTACCGGCACTGTTGAGCAGGCCACCGATGACGAAGGTCGGGTCGCGGTCGGCTTCGGCATAGATACTCGCCACCAGACTGGTGGTGGTGGTCTTGCCGTGGGTACCAGCGATGGCGATACCGTGGCGGAAACGCATCAGCTCGGCCAGCATCTCGGCACGGCGCACCACCGGGATCCGCAGTTCACGGGCAGCCAGCAGCTCCGGGTTGTCCTGCTTGATGGCAGTAGAGACCACCACCACGCTGGCACCCTCAACGTGTTCGGCACTGTGGCCGACGAAGATGTGCGCGCCCAGTCCGGCCAACCGTTCGGTCACGGCGTTGCGAGCCAGATCAGAACCCGTTACCTGATACCCTTCGTTGGCAAGCACTTCGGCGATCCCGCCCATACCGGCACCACCGATGCCGATAAAGTGGATGCGACGCACGCGGCGCATTTCGGGGATCACAGTACGCAGTTTTGCCAGTTCAACCTTGGTCATAATCGTCTCTTTAGTCTGCCGCAGGCCATGTGCCGTCAAAGCACGGCTGCACGGCGGCATCAATACATACAGGTACAAGGCTGCCCGGTGTCACCGCTGCAACCTTGCTCATCAATCTTTACCACGCTGCCCGGTTGCGAGCTGTTTGCACTCATCTGCAACCCGCTCGGCCGCATCGGTGATGGCGACGCGTCGAGCCGCTTTCGCCATGTTAAACAGGGTCTCCCGGCGACCTGCCAACCAGGTCAAGCGTGCCGCCAGTGAGGCTGTGTTCAGCTCGGACTGGGGCAGAAACTCGGCCGCTCCGCCGTCGACCAGGGTCAGGGCGTTACGGGTCTGGTGATCATCCACCGCATGGGGCAGCGGCACGAAAATGGCGGCCACACCGGCGGCAGCCACTTCGGAAACAGTCAGCGCACCGGCACGGCAGACCACCAGATCGGCCCAGGCGTAGGCGCTGGCCATATCCTTGATAAATTCGCTCACCTCGGCATTGATGCCGTGCTGGGCATAGGCAGCAGAGACAGCCTCGGCATTGCCCTTGCCACACTGGTGACGCACTTCAATGGGCACGCCGGATGCCGCCACCGCAGCAGGTACCTGCTCGTTGAGCACCCGCGCTCCCAGACTGCCACCCACGATCAGCAGATGCAGTGGCTCATCCCCGCTGCGCAGTTGCGGATCCGGCAGGGCGACCACTTCGGGGCGCACCGGATTACCGACCACGGCGGTGCGACGGCTCGGCGCGAAGGCACCCGGAAATGCCATCAGCACCCGCCTGGCGATACGGGCCAGCAGCTTGTTGGTCATGCCTGCAGCAGCATTTTGCTCATGGAGCAGCAACGGGATGCCGGAGAACCAGGCCGCCACGCCACCCGGGCCGGAAGCAAAACCGCCCATGCCGAGCACCACATCAGGACGAACGGTCTTGAGCACCTGACGCGCCTGCAGGATCGACTTGACGATGCGATAGGGGGCAACCAGCAGTCGCTTGATGCCGTTGCCACGCACTCCCTGAATATCGATGAAGGAGATGGGATAACCGTGGGCGGGCACCAGCTCCGCCTCCATCCGGTCGGCAGTGCCGAGCCAGTGGACAGTCCAGCCCTGGGCCTTCAGGCGATCGGCCACGGCCAGACCGGGGAACACATGCCCACCGGTACCACCTGCCATCACCAACAGAGTCTTGCTCACTAAACCTCCCGCACGCGCGCCTGGGCTGTCGCCTGACGCAACTCAAAATCGATTCGAATCAACATGCTCACCGCCACCGACATGATGATGAGACTGGAACCACCGTAACTCACCAGCGGCAGGGTCAAGCCCTTGGTCGGCATCATGCCGCTGGCCGCGCCGACGTTGACGAAGGTCTGGAAGCTGAACCAGATGCCAATGCCGATCGCCAGATAACCGTCATAGAGCCGCTCTGCCACCAGCGCGCGATGCCCCAGCTTGAGCGCCTTGACCGCCAGTGCAAAAATCAGGAACAGGGCGCCCAGCACCCCGACGTAACCCAGCTCTTCACCGAGGATCGCAAACACGAAGTCGGTGTGCGCTTCCGGCAGGTACTCCATCTTCTGGATAGAGTTGCCAAGCCCTTCGCCAAACCAGCTGCCACGACCAAACGCCATCAGCGACTGGGTCAACTGGTAGCCACTACCAAACGGATCGGCCCAGGGGTCCATAAAGGAGGTCACCCGCCGCATCCGGTAGGGCTCGACGATGATCAGCATCACCACCGAGCCGAGACCCGCGCCGATCAGGGTCAAAAACTGTCCCAGTCGGGCTCCGGCCAGAAACAGCATGCCAAACGAGGTAACGAACATCACCACGGTGGAACCCAGGTCAGGCTGCAACAGCAGCAAGACCGCCAGCACCCCGAACACCGCCAGCGGTTTCAGGAAGCCGATCCAGGCTTCACGCACTTCGCTCTGGCGCCGCACCAGATAGCCGGCCAGATAGACAAACAGCGCCAGCTTGCCAAACTCGGCAGGCTGCAGGTTGAAGGGGCCGAGCGGCAACCAGCGCACCGCACCGTTGACGTTGCGCCCCACCAGCAGCACCAGTACCAGCATCAAGATCGCCAGCAGCAGCATGGGGCCGTTGTGCTGTTGCCAGCGCGCCATCGGCACCTGCAACACAAACCAGGAGATACCGAGCGCCATCACCAGAAACAGGGCGTGACGTTTCACAAACATGAAGGGGTCATCCCCCAGCGCAATCCCTTCGGGGATCGACGCCGAGGCCACGATGACCACCCCGACCGCCATCAGAGAGAGTGCCAGCAGTACCAGCTGCCGATCGTAGAGACCGGCAGGACGCGCCGGTAACAACCAGCGCTGGAACAGACCTGCTGCTGCGCGAAGGGCGTTCATAGCGCCAGCACCATCTCGGTGAAGCGATCGCCGCGCACCTCGAACGACTTGAACTGATCGAGGCTGGCACAGGCTGGCGCCAGCAGCACCCAGTCACCGGGCTTGGCATCGGCCGCCGCTTTGGCAACCGCAGCGGCCAGGTCGGCCACCCGTTCGGTCTGCTCGCCCAGTGCCAGCAGCACCTCGGCATCCTGACCGAAGCAGTACATGTGATCGATCTGGTTGCCCAGCAGCGCCTGGATCGGGCCAAAATCCTGCCCCTTGCCCTGACCACCGGCCAGCAGCAACAGGCGCCCCTTGACCGACTCGCGCACACCGGCAACGGCAGCCAGCGTGGCCCCCACGTTGGTGGCTTTGGAGTCGTTGATCCAGCGCACCCCGTTCACCTCCCGCACGAAGCGGGCACGATGGGGCAAGCCCTCGAAACGACGCAGCACGGTAAGCTGAGCCGCACGGGGAATACCGACCGCATCGCACAGCGCCATGGCCGCAAGGGCGTTGGCCTGATTGTGGGCACCGACGATCTTCATCTCGTCCACCGCCAGCAGCGGTTCGCCGTGCAGGGTCAACCAGTAGCGACCATCCAGCAGGCAACGGCCATAGCCATTGCAATCGAGACCAAAGCTCTGCCACACCTGACCTACATCGGGCAGGGTCTGGGCATCGTCACGATTGACCAGAATGTGTTTGGAGTGCTGATGGATCTCCATCTTGGCGGCGCGATAGTCGGCCATGCCCTGATAACGATCCATGTGATCTTCTGAGAGGTTCAGCACCACGGAGGCGGCAGCACGCAAACTGTGAGTAGTTTCCAGCTGAAAGCTGGAGAGCTCCAGCACACAGAGATCCATCGGCTGCTTGAGCAGCTCCAGCGCCGGTGTACCGATATTGCCGCCCACACCGACCTTGAGTCCCGCTTCGGCAATCATCTCACCCACCAGGGTGGTAACGGTGCTCTTGCCGTTGGAGCCGGTAATGGCAATGACCGGAGTCTGGGTCTCGCGAACAAACAGTTCGATGTCACCGACGATCTGCACACCACACTCGGCAGCCGTTTTCAGTTCGGGGGTCGCCAGCGCGATACCCGGGCTCGCGACAATCATGTGCGCCTGCTTGAGCAGCCCCTCGTCGAGACCGTGAATGAGCTCTACCTCAGGCGGCAGTTGCTCCTTGCCGGGCGGGTTGGCGCGGGTATCCATCACCAGTGGCGTCACGCCACGGCCGAGGAAGTAATCGACACAGGAGAGCCCGGTTTTGCCCAATCCGATGATGATGACCATGGCCTTACCTCACCTTCAGGGTGGCAAGACCCAGCAGAACCAGCACGAGGGTGATGATCCAGAAGCGCACGATGACGCGCGGCTCCGGCCAGCCCTTCTTCTCGTAGTGGTGATGGATCGGCGCCATGCGGAAGATTCGCACGCCGCGCAGCTTGTATGAACCCACCTGCAGGATCACTGAGACGGTCTCCATCACGAAGACGCCGCCCATGATCACCAGCAGGAACTCCTGACGGACCAGCACGGCGATGGTACCGAGCGCGCCGCCCAGCGCCAAGGAACCAACGTCCCCCATAAAGACCTGCGCCGGATAGGTATTGAACCAGAGGAAACCCAGACCCGCCCCGACAATGGCGGTACAGACGATCACCAGCTCGGAGGTATAGGGCACGTAGGGAATGTGCAGGTAGTTGGCAAAGTTGACGTTACCGGTGGCCCAGGCGATCAGGGCAAAGCCGCCCGCCACCATCACGGTCGGCATGATGGCCAGGCCGTCGAGACCGTCGGTCAGGTTGACCGCGTTGGAGGTGCCAACGATGACAAAGTAGGTCAGCACGATAAACATCAGGCCAAGCTGCGGCATCACATCCTTGAGGAAAGGCACCACCAGCTGGGTCTGCCCCTCATGGGTTGCGGTCGCATAGAGGAACACCGCCACCGCCAGCGCTACCGCGGATTGCCAGAAATACTTCCAGCGTGCGATCAGGCCGTCGGTATTCTTGCGCACCACCTTGAGGTAGTCGTCGGCAAAACCGATGGCGCCGTAGGCACCCAGCACAAACAGCACCAACCAGACATAGGGGTTGTCGAGGCGGCACCAGAGCAGCACAGACGTGAAAATCGCAGCAATGATCATCAGGCCACCCATAGTCGGGGTGCCCCGCTTGCTGAGGTGGGACTCGGGACCATCGTTGCGGATCACCTGACCGAATTTCAGGATCTGCAGGCGACGTATCAGCCGCGGCCCCATCCAGAGGGCAACCCCCAGTCCGGTGATGATCGACAGGATGGCGCGAAACGTCAGGTAGGAGAAGACGTTGAAGAAGGTGAAGTGCGGGGTGAGCAGTTCGGCCAGCCAGACTAGCATGTGGCTGACTCCTGATGGCCTTTGACCATCTCGACGATATCTTCCATGCGGGAGCCACGGGCCCCCTTGACCAGAATCGAAATTTCCTGATGTGTATTTATCATTTGCGCAAGCACTTCAAACAACGATGCCTTGTTATCGAAATGTCGGCCAGCCGCGGCATCTGCGGTGTGGCGACTCTCTTCCCCCACTGTCAGCACGGCATCCAGACCGCGCTCGCGGGCATGACGGCCAACCCGCGCGTGTTGCTCGGCAGACTCCTCACCCAGTTCCCGCATATCACCGAACACCAGTACCTTGAAGCCGCCCATGGCTGTCAGGGCATCGATGCCCGCCAGCACGGATTCCACGCTGGCATTGTAGGTATCATCCACCAGAGTCAGACCACCCCAGCGCTGGACGCAGAAGCGCCCCTTGACCGGCGCCATCTGTTCCAGCCCCGCCTTGACGGAGCCGAGGGATGCGCCGAGGGCCAGACAGCCCGCGGCGGCAGCCAGTGCGTTGGCCACGTTGTGGCGACCCGGGATAGCCAGAGTCAGGCTCAGCTCACCCTGCGGGGTCACCATCACGAACTCGGCGCAGCCTCGCTCATTGAGTACAAGGTTGCGCGCGTGGAACGGCTGGCTCTGATCGTCGATGGAGAAGGCGCACTGAATGCCGCGTTCCCGCCACTTCGGCCAGAATTCGTTGTCGGCATTGACGATGGCGGTGCCACCCTCGCTCAAGCCCTCAAAGATTTCACTCTTGGCGTGGAACACCCCTTCCAGCGAGCCGAAGCCCTCCAGATGGGCCGCCGCCACGTTGTTGATGATGGCGGCATCGGGTTTGGCCAGTGAAGTAGTCCAGGCGATTTCGCCCGGATGGTTGGCACCCAGCTCCATCACCGCAAACTTGTGTTGCGGTTCGAGGCGCAGCAGGGTGAGCGGCACGCCCACCTCATTGTTGAAGTTGCCAGCGGTGGCCAGCACCTCCCCTTCGTTGCGCAGGATGGCGGTTGCCATCTCCTTCACCGTGGTCTTGCCGCAGCTGCCGGTAATGGCCAGCACTTTCGGGTTGATACGCTCGCGCACCAGTTTGCCGAGTCGGCCCAGTCCTTTCAGACTGTCGGCTACCACCAGCTGGGGGATGGCCAGCGGCAGCTCACGCTCGACCAGCAGGGCAGAGGCCCCTGCCTGAACGGCTTGTTCGCAAAAATCGTGGGCATCGAAGCGCTCGCCGCGCAGGGCAACGAACAGGGCACCCGCGCCCAGAGTGCGGGTGTCGGTACTGACGACGGTGATCTCGCCATCGTCACCAATCAGGCGGGCATCGAGTACCTGCGCCAGCTCGGCAAGCCTGAGGGTCATCATTTGAATGACTCCAATAATGTGTGCAAGGCGGCCGCGACGGTTTCCCGGTCGCTGTAGTGCCGCTTGTCGGTTCCAATGATCTGATAATCCTCGTGACCCTTACCGGCCACCAGGATGATGTCCTGTTTACTCGCCTGACCAATGGCCAGCACAATCGCCTTGACCCGGTCGTGCTCCACCTGCACCGCAGCAGGATCGCGAAGACCCGCCACCATGTCGGCCATGATCCGGGCCGGCTCCTCGGTACGGGGATTGTCGTCGGTCAGGATCACGCGATCCGCATACTGCTCGGCCATGGCGGCCATCATGGGGCGCTTGCCGCGATCGCGGTCGCCACCACAACCGATCAGACACCAGAGCTGGCCTGTGCAGTGCACCCGCAGTGCCTGCAATGCCTTCTCCAGCGCATCCGGGGTGTGGGCGTAATCGACTACCGCCAGCGGCGTATCGCCACCGCCAAAACACTCCATACGACCCGTCACCGGCTGCAATTTCGGGGCCGTTGCCAGTAGCTCATGGAAGTCATAGCCGAGCACCAGCATCACGCCCATCGCGGCCAGCACATTGCTGACGTTGAAGCGCCCGAGCAAGGGGGCGGATAATACACCATTCCCCCAGCTGGAGTTAATCTGCGCGCGAAAACCTTGCTGGTGAAAATCGAGCTGCTGCGCCGTTAATTGACGGCCAGAATGGTGTTCAATCGGGCCATCCACACTGAAGGCCACCGCTGCCGGGTATTTTTCGATCCACTTGGCACCCAGCTCGTCGTCACGGTTGATCACCGCATTAGACTCATCGACCAACTGCAGCAACTGCTCTTTGGCCGCGCCATAGGCTTCCATGGTGCCGTGGTAGTCGAGGTGATCCCGGCTCAGGTTGGTGAAAACGGCAGCGGCAAACGGCAGTGCGGCAACACGATGCTGCACCAGACCGTGGCTGGAGACCTCCATCGCCACCAGATCCGCCCCCTGCGCTTGCAGCGCAGCCAGATTGGCTTGCACCTGCACGGCGCTGCCGGTGGTGTTTTCCGCTTCGGTCAAATTGCCGAACAGGCCGTTGCCGATGGTGCCCATCACACCCGCCTTGCCACCCAGCAGGGTGCGCCAGTTGGCGACCAGCAAAGCGGTAGTGCTCTTGCCATTGGTGCCGGTGATCCCCACCAGTTGCAGCTTGTTCGCTGGCTGGTCGTAGAAGGTACCTGCGAGTGCTGAGAGGTGAGCGGGCAGATCCCGCATCCCGATACAGGGAACCGGAGTCGATGGTGGGATAAATTCACCATCCTCCTCAAACACAACAGCGGTTGCTCCTTGAGCCACCGCCTGTTCGATAAACCGTCTGCCATCCACCTGATGACCGCGAATGGCCACGAAGAGCGAGCCGGGGCCAACCCGCCGACTATCCAGCTGGATATCGGTCAGGGTTAGCGCCGGCGCCTGGATACCGAAGGGGCGCAGTAATGCATCAAGTGCGCGGGACAAGAGAAGCCTCCGTACGGGCAAGTTTGGTGGGCACCGCTGGCGGCACCGCATCGGGACGAATATTGAAGAGCTGCAGCACCCCGCCCATGGCCTCTGCAAACGGTGGGGTCGCCACGGCGCCGCCATAATAGGCGCTGCCTTTTGGCTCGTTGATCACCACCACCATGACGAAACGGGGATCACTGGCGGGTGCGAAACCGGCAAACCAGGCCATGTAATCCTTGCCATAGCCACCGGCGACGGCGACCTTGGCGGTACCACTCTTGCCGCCAACCCGATAGCCCGGGATCTTGGCTTTGGGAATGGCGTTGTCGACCACGTACTCCAGCGCCTGCAACATGGCAGCGGCGTTGTTGTGATCAATAACTTGCTCACCCTTGGGCGGCGTAGTCACCTTGACGATGGAGAGCGGCACCCGCTTGCCCTTGTTGGCCAGGGTGGCGTAGGCGGAAGCCAGTTGCAGCGGGGTGACCCGCAGGCCATAACCGAACGAGAGGGTCGCCCGCTCGATATCGGACCAGCGACGACGCTGGGGCAGCATGCCGCTGCTCTCGCCCATCAGCCCGCTGCCAGTATCCATGCCGAAACCGAACATGCTGAGGGTGTTGATCATCTCCTGCGCCGGCATCCGCAACGCGATGCGCGACATACCGATGTTGGAGGAGTAACGCAGGATATCGTAGAGGTTGGTCGCCTTGTGGATACTGACGTCCTTGATCTGCTTGGCACCGATAAAGAGCGGACCACCGGGAATGAAATCTTTCCAGCTGGTGACACCTGCCTGCAAGGCGCTGAGCAAAATCAATGGTTTGACGGTCGAACCCGGCTCGTAGGTATCGGTCACCACCCGGTTGCGTACCCGGAAGCTCTGATACTGGCCGCGGTTGTTCGGGTTATAGGAGGGGGTGTTGACCATTGCGAGCACTTCACCGGTCTTGATATCCAGCATCACCATGGAGCCGGAGGTCGCCTTGTTCTCGTCGGTTGCCCGCTTGAGGGCACGGTAGGCCAATGCCTGCACCCGCTGATCGATATGAGCTGCAGATCGTTGGCGTTCTTGCCCTCTTTAACGATGCCAAGCCGTTCGATGACGCGGCCCTGACGATCCTTGCGCACCCGCATTTCGCCGGGTGTCGCCGTCAGCCACTCGTTGTAGCTGCGCTCAATCCCTTCAATACCGCTGCCATCGATGTTGGTCACCCCCACCAGATGGGCGCTGATCTCGCCGGTCGGATAGAAGCGGCGCGCTTCGGGGCGCAGGTAGACGCCACCCAGCTTGAGCCCCTTGATATATTCTGCCACCGCAGGAGTAACCTGACGCTGCAGATAGACGAAGCGCTTGCTGGGGTTGGCGATGCGGTGTTTGAGGGTATTGATGTCGAGCTTGAGCACGGCGGAGAGCGCCAGCCAGGCTCGCTCATTATTGATGGCACCGGATTCATGCACTGTCTTGGGATCGGCCCAGACAGCTTCGACCGGCACAGAAACCGCCAGCTGCTCGCCGTTGCGATCGGTGATCATGCCGCGCACCGCCGGGTAGAGGTGGTACGCAGGGAACGCATGTCCCCTTCCTGACGCAGACGATCCGGATTGATCACCTGGATCCAGGCCAGACGCAGGATCAGACCCACAAACGCGATGCCGATAAACACCGCAAGCGTGCGAAAGCGCCACGGATAGATCGATGGCGCTTTGACATTCGCTTTGGCAGCTTTGGCTGTAGCCTTGCGTTTCATGGTTGGGTAATTACCTTCTCGGTGGTCACCAGCGGACGACCCATCTGCAACTTGTCCATCGCCAGACTCGCCACCCGGGAGTGTTCAGCCAGGGTGCCCTGCTCCAGCAGCAGGTGGCGCCATTCGATATTGAGGCGATCCTCTTCCGCCATCAGATCGTTCTGCTTGGCCGTCAGACCACGGGTCATGTTGGTCACCAGGATCACGGCAAACGCGGTCACCAGCACGGCGACCGACAGAAAAATCTGCAGCTTGTGCCGCCAGAGATCGGCAACGATCTCCTTGGCCAGATGAACACGCACTTCACTCATCGCTTACTCCGCCAGCCGTTCGGCAACCCGCAGCACCGAGCTGCGTGACCGGCTATTTTCAGATACTTCATGATCAGAAGGCTTGAGCGCCTTGCCGACCGACTTCAATTTGCGACCGCCAGCCAACTGGGCCTCGGTCAACGGAATGCCGTAAGGCACTTCCGGCCCCTTCTCGTGCTTGCGGATGAAATGCTTTACCAATCGGTCTTCCAGCGAATGGAAGCTGATCACAGACAGGCGGCCATGTGGTGCCAGCACGTCCAGTGCACCGTTGAGCGCGGTTTCGATCTCGTCCAGCTCGCTGTTGATATAGATGCGGATAGCCTGGAAACTGCGGGTTGCCGCATGCTTGCCCTTCTCCTTGCTCGGATTGACCCGGGCAATCATCTCCGCCAGTTGGCGAGTGCGCACATAAGGCTCGGTCACACGGTCATGCACGATGGCACGGGCGATCTTCTTGGCAAAACGCTCCTCACCGAAGGTCTTCAGCACCCAGGCGATGTCATCCACATCGGCCTTGGCCAGCCACTCGGCGGCGCTCTGGCCGGAGGTGGGGTCCATCCGCATATCGAGCGGACCATCTTTCATAAAGCTGAAGCCGCGCTCGGCATCATCCAGCTGAGGTGAAGAGACTCCCAGATCCAGCAGGAAGCCATCCACCTTGCCCAGCAAACCGCGCTCATCCAGATAGGAGGCTATGCCGGAGAAGGGGCCGTGCACGATTTCGAAACGGGGATCCTGGATCTTGGCCGCTTCGGCGATCGCCTGGGGATCGCGGTCGATGGCGATCAGGCGGCCATTGGGGCCAAGGTGCTGCAGGATCAGACGAGAATGACCACCACGGCCAAAAGTACCGTCGACGTAGACACCGTCCGGCTTGATGGCCAGACCTTCAACGGCTTCGTGCAGCAGCACTGTGATGTGTTCAGCGGCTTGGGTCATTTATAAAGAGAAATCCTGTAGTCGTGGTGAGCTTGCCCAATCGTCCCCGGGCAGACCCAAGATGTCGTCATTGACCTGTTGTTGCCAGCGGGCTTCATCCCACAGCTCAAACTTGTTGAGCTGGCCCACCAGCATGATTTTCTTGTCCAGCCCCGCATGGTTGCGCAGTGGCTGACTGAGCAGCAGACGGCCATTGCCATCCAGCTCGCATTCAGTTGCATGTCCCAGCAGCAGACGCTGCAAACGGCGCTCTTGCGGATTCATGCTGGAGAGAGTTTTGAGCTTGCGCTCGACCTCTTCCCATTCATTCAGGGGATAAAGCAGCAGACAGGGATGGGCAATATCGATGGTGCAGACCAGCTGGCCGTCGCTTTCGTCGCGCAGCCAATCACGGAATTTGGTCGGAATTGCCAGCCGCCCTTTACTGTCCAGGCTGATGGCATGAGCGCCACGCAACAAATTGCAGTCCCTGAAGGTGAGTGAGCAGGCAGATTGCCCCTCTAAAAACCACTTTGATCCACTTTTCCCCACCTTGAAGTTTAAGGACGTGCAGGGGGCTTTTCAAGCAAGGAGATGGGACAGAGGGAACATATTGACGCAGCAATTGCATACCGCAGATTGAGTGGGTTGATTTTCCAAGAGTTATTGCTGAAAAAACAGAAAGTGATTAATAAGCAGCAAGTCGGTGAGCGGTCACTATCTGGGCGATATGATGAAACGGAACAATACCACTGCACAGAGCAAAATACTGACACATATCACTGGATAGATGATGTAACCATCTTTCGAACGGCGAGCACGCAGAGACACCAGCTGACAAAGCAACAGATTGTAAATAATCAGCAGGGATGTCAGCAGAATATTGGTGGCAAATGTCAGCTCTTGAGCGTAACCAATGTACAAGCCCATCAGAATGAAATTGGCGAGTATCAGATACAGCAAAAACTTCTGAATCGCTTTACCCGAATTTGGGCTCTTTTTTACTCGTGTTATCATGCTTGCTACGTCCTGGATTACACATGATCAGACGACCTTAAATTCAAAAAACTGTTGAGATATATCATGTTTTTATTATTGCGCGATCCTTGCTCAACAATTGCCCCATGACCCGGCTCATTTCTTTACTAATGTGCGGGATGTTAATGATATCAACATCTTGCCATGCTTATCACAATTATCAGTGGCAAGTTGGCTTCCCTGTCCCGATTCAGGGTAAAGGGGCAGATTTGGTCGGTCAGCAGCAGCAATTCTTGCTGAAGCAGCGCCATTATCTTCAACAACGTCTTGCGGAGACACAGCCCGTTATTCGCTGGGTCGCGGAACAGGTTCACGAACGCAAACTGCCGCCCTTGCTTGCCTTTGTTCCTTTACTGGAAAGCAGTTACCGATTGGATGTGGTCTCTTCTGCTGGCGCCGCAGGCCCCTGGCAGCTGATGCCAGATACCGCCACCCGATTTGCCATTCCCATCACCAGCGAATTTGATGGACGCTATTCACTGCCATTGGCGACAGAGGCAGCCCTTTCCTATCTGGCATGGCTGTATCGCTTCTTTGGAAATGACTGGCTGCTTGCTTTGGCCGCCTACAACGCAGGAGAAGGGCGGGTACTCAATGCGGTTTTAAAAGCGGGGACACGTAATATATGGGAACTGGAGCTTCCGACTGAAACACGCTTTTATGTCGCGCGCTTTGTTGCGCTGGCAAGACTGCTTGATATGGCTGACAGCTATCAGTTTCAACTTCCGCCATGGCACAGCGGCAATGACTTGCAAATATTCCGTCATCCGAACGGCTGCTCACTGCCCGCGTGGGCTCAGGCGAAGGGCGTATCAATGAATGAAGCCAGCAGCTGGAATCCGGCCTGGCAACTCCCTGTCGCGCAAGGGATAACCCATTGCCCGATCGTCTATAGCAAGGGCAAAGCCCCCACCGCCAACCAGAAGAAAGGGGCGACCGCCATTGTCAAAGCGGTCTCACTGGACAGTCTGCATGACCCCCTTTTACTTAAAGCTGCCAGGGGGCTTGATATGAGTCGAGGAGAAATCAGACTGGAACGCTTGCCTGATCCTCTTGGGATTCAGCAGAAGCGGCCGCTGATTGCGGCACCATGAAACAGTGGCGCCAATGGCTCAGTACCGGAGCCAAATCAACCTCTTCCGGATATGACCAGCGAGCCCCGTAAAAGCAGAGCTGCCGACCAATAGCGCGACGATGAGTGATGTTGCAATCCAGCGCAATTCGCGGCAACAGGGAGAGCGTCACCGTTTCGGGTAATTCAAATCGGGCCGGAGCAAGGAAACCGACCCCTCCCGGGCCAATATCTTTGATCACTGCGCGGCCGATGCTCTTGTCAAACAGCAATCCGGAAATCAGCAATCTGGCCGCAATCCCGCAACTCTGTGACTCGAAAGGCGTTGTTCCATCGTGCAGATACCAGCGCGGCACCTTTCGGCGTGGATCATTGTGCGAGGTATGCAGCGGAAACTCGATCTCAGGGTCGTCCATGGGAAATCATCTCCTTGGCATGGGTGGTTGCCGCTTGCGTTTGGGAGCTGAAAAGTTGCTCCAGATTAGTTTCTGCCTGGGTTGTCATGACCAGCAATTCAATGCGCCGATTACGGCTGCTTTGTGGATTGCGGGTATCTTCCAGCATGGTATCGGCCATCGCGACAACCTGTCCGACCCGTTCAGGTGGCATGCCTCCCGCCAGCAACACCCGTCTTGCCATCATGGCGCGGTCTGACGATAGCTCCCAGTTGCTGTAATTGTCACCGGCAAACGGTGTGCTGTCGGTATGGCCAGAAATCATGACCCGATTCTCAATTCGCTGGAAAATGGGGGCCAATGCCATCAACAGGTGACGAAAAAATGGAGTGATACGTGCACTGCCGCGGCTATACATTTCCCGATCCGCGTCATCACGGATCAGGATCCGCAACCCTTGGGGAACAATTTGAATCTCGAGGTTATTCTTCGCCTGCATCTGCTCAGCAAGATGGTCGATAAAGCTGGCCAGCTGCTTCATCTGGGCTTCACCCTCAAGCTTGCCTATCAACAGCTTTTCATACCCACCGCTTGGACCGTCAGAAAAAATGCTCTGATTACGGTCCATATGCCTGGGCATCAGCTGACCCTGCTGATCGAACTTGGGGTTAAGCTCATCCATCACAGAGGGGTTGCCACCGAGATCGACAGGATAGGGGCTGTTGCGAATATCAAACGGGTTTGCCTCACTGTCCATGATGCTGTAGTCCCGCAGGCGACTGGCAACGACTTCCCGCTCCTCCTGATTTGACACAGCGAGGATCCAGAGCACCATGAAGAACGCCATCATGGCCAACGTGAAGTCGGCAAATGCCACCTTCCAGGCGCCTCCCCCTTTGGGACCGCTGTTACGACGCTGCTGACGCTTGACGATAATCTGTTCGTGATTGCGCATTACATCGCCCTGTTGGTCACCCAATCTTCCAGCTCAAGGAAGCTTGGTTTGACTTCAGGCTCCAGGATCTTGCGACCCGAATCGACGGCAAGCAGCGGTGTCTTGCCACGCAACTGGGCAATCAGGATCGACTTGATGCACATCAACAGGCCGATACGGCGCTTGACCATCTCTTCCATGGCATTGCTGATTGGCTCCAGCAAGCAGTAACAGAGGAAAATACCGATAAAAGTTCCCACCAGAGCGGCCGCCACATGGACACCGATATTGCTCAGAGGGCCGTCCAGTTGCTGCATGGTGATGATGATCCCCATCACCGCAGCAAGAATGCCGAAGCCAGGGCAGGCCTCACCGGTTTTGTGCAAGGCATGAGCAGGCTTGAGCATGTCCTCTTCAATGGCCATGATCTCCTGCTCCAGTACGGTATCCAGTTCATGGGGTGTGATCTTGCCCATTCCGAGCAAACGCAGGTTATCGATAATGAAACCAAGCAGTTGGGGATCTTCCGAAATCTGGGGATACATCAAGAAAACCGAGCTCTGCTGGGGATTTTCAATATGCTCGTCGAGCGCCTTCATCCCCTTGTTGCGTGTCTCTTCAAGCAGTTGATGCATCAGAGTCAGCAGTTCACGATAGACCTCTTTATCTTCTTTATTCGCTTTGAAGCACATCTTTATCTGCCGCCACATTTCATGCATCACCTCTTTCGAGTTGCCCAGAAACATGGAGCCTACCGCTGCGCCGATGATGATGATGAGCTCGGCTGGCTGCCACAAGGCTGCGAGGTTTCCCCCGGCCATCATGAAGCCACCCAGCACGCACACTAATATGACGCCGATGCCAATCTGTTTTTGCATGAATGTTCCCGCACGATACAAGAAGGGTCACCAGTAAAGGTGAAGCACTACTATATGGAGTCGACCAATCGCTGCTTTAGCTGAAGTACACATTGTTTGTGCAGCTGACAAACCCGGGATTCGGTTAATCCCAGCACCAACGCGATCTCTTTCATGTTGAGCTCTTGCTGGTAATAGAGGGAAAGCAATAACTGCTCGCGTTTATCCAGAGTGGCCAACACCTTGCTGATGGTCATCGCCATATCGACATCATCAGATTCGGTAGTCGGGGCTTTACCGCCATTCTCCAGCCACTCTTCCAGACTCTGCAGCGCTTCAGCCTGGCTGGC
Source organism: Aeromonas sp. 61P (assembly GCF_051919545.1). Lineage (NCBI taxonomy): Bacteria > Pseudomonadati > Pseudomonadota > Gammaproteobacteria > Aeromonadales > Aeromonadaceae > Aeromonas > Aeromonas sp. 61P. Next base: position 1,230,752 of record NZ_JBQBEL010000001.1, on the reverse strand, counting down.
GTAGGACAACTGACGCACCTCATCCACCGAACAGTCGAGCGCAGTAGCAAGTTCTTGCTCTGAGGGGGGGCGCCCCAAACGATTGTGCAGTTCACGCTGCGCCTGATTATGGCCGTGTACCTGCTGTCGCAGTTGGCGGGGTCGCCAGTCCAGACGGCGCAACTCATCGAGCATGGCGCCACGAATCCGTTTGAAGGCATAACTTTCAAACTGGGCATCGGGCTCGCTGCCATAACGGCGCCACGCCTCCAGCAATCCCATCATTCCCACCTGCTCCATGTCCTCCTGATCAAAACAGGCACTGACCTGGCTGCGCAGATGGCTGGCGGCTCGCTTCACCAAGGGTAGATAGCGAGCAAGAATAGCGGGCTCTCCCGTGCGAGGAAGTTGCGGAGTATCGGCAAACTCTTGTTGAGCATCCCAAACGGAATCTGTCATATCGTGGCTACTGTACCAGTACCTTGGTGATCAGCACTTCATCAAGATAGGGCTTATAGCCATATCCCTGTACCGTAGTGACCAGCTTGTCGCGCAGAGAGACTTGCAACTTGGAAATATTCTGCAGCTCGACTTTTACGTCATCATGGGAGCGGTGGCTGAAATACTGCACCATGGCATTGCGGATCAGTGGCGTCAGTTCATCCAGCTTGGCAACCTGCGCCGGGTTGTAGGTCACCAGTGCCAGCTCCAGCACCAGATAATGAGACTGCTCACCCCCTTCCAGACTGATAACAAAGCGCTCCATCGGCTTGAACAGCGGAGTGCTGCTCAGCTCGGGCTTTGGCTCTGCCAATCCGAGCCAGACTTCGACCACATCGCGCTTAAGCCATGCGCCATAGGCCAGTATGGCCAACAGACACAGAGCCATGACGAATATCATCAACCACTTCATGACACGCCGCATAATGTAAAACCACTCTCGTTATTACGGGTTAAAAATCAGACCAGTGTATTGAGCCAGTCGTGCACCGTATCCCATTGGGAATCCGGATCATCCTGCCACTGGCGGCGGCCAGCCAGGATCTTCTCCTGTTGCCACCGCTCCTGCTGTCCCTGTTCGCCACCCTGCCCCACATTGACCTCGACCCCACCGGCATGATGGGGAGCCAAGCTCATGCGCAAGCGCTCCATCGACTGGATCATCGCATCGCGCACAGCCGGATTGGTCACGTTCAACTGGACATTGAGCCGGTCACCATCGAGCTTGACGGTCAACTCCAGTCGCCCCAGCTCTGGCGGGTCCAGCCGGATATGAGCCTGTTTCACCTGTTGATTGACCTGCAGTTCAACCTTGTCCTGAAGCAGGCTAACCAGCTGCTGTCCCCACTGGCTCTGGTTGTCTGGCAACCGGACAGGAGCCCATTGATAGTCGACCGGACGCAGCGGTGCAGCGGCGAGTTGTCCGACTGCCAGCTGGCGAGCATCTGGCAACCTGTTTTCTACCGCAGCGGTGTCAGGCACACTTCCCATATCCAAACCGGCAGCCATAACCGGCAAGGTGAAGCGGCCGGGCAATACACCGGTTTGCCCATTCGATTTGACAAGCAACGTAGAGAGCGCCTGTTCTGCAGCGGCAGAGACCGTTTCACGACGCGGCATCACCTCTTGCTCGGGCAGCGCTGTCGCACTCCCCATCAAGGTACGAAGAGAGGGTGGCAATTTGTTATCCACCACCACCTGCTGGCCACCGGTGCTACCTTCAGCTCGGGAAAAAGTACGGCTCACACGAAAACCATCAAGATCGGCATCACTTACTCTGACAAAGAGAGGAGGCATATTGGTAAACGCCGGCAGCTGTTCAGCCGGGTCGCCTTCCGCCCCCGGCTGTTCTCTCTCTTTTTCCTCTACCGCAACATCGCTGGCAGCCAGCTCGGGCAAGGGCAATGCAAGCAGAGGGTCAACCGCCTCATCCAGCGGTTGATACAGCTCACCTTCACTGCCGGCTTGGCCGGACAAACGGTTCAAGGCCGTGACATCAGGCGAATACGCAGCGTCAAAACCGCTAAATTGAATCAATCCCATTGCTCTGTCTCACCGTAGGCGGTCAAGCCTTCACGAATCGAAGAAAGCTGCTGCCACTCCTGTTTACGAACCAGGGTTTCCTGCTCGCAGAGTTGCAATGCCTGTCGATACAAAATTCGGGCTTTATCTCTTGCTGGTTGCAACGCAGCCCAGAGTTGGGGATTCCGGCTAACTTGAGAGACAAATTGTGCGAAACGTCCATCGGTTAGCCTGACTGCATCCCACTGGCCAGCTTGCGCTTGTTGCAGCAAGAGCGTACCCAACCCCAATAACTGACGCTGGCGAGTCTGCAATTCGGTCTCACGCAACACGGGAGCAATACCTGACATGACGAGCCCCAAAAAGAAGATAAATCAGCCCACAAGCAAGGAGTGGGCCAGACCGAGAACCAAGAAATTTCAATATGTTGGGCGTGAGGAAGAACGGAGAGGAAGGAAGTACTACTTCCGTATTAACGAGGATGACGCGCCATTGCTTCCCAACCCTCTTTCAGCTCTTGCAGGATTTTGCGCACTTCGGCAAATCCCTCAACATTGTTGGAGACGCTGATCTCGAACAATTTCTGACCGCAGTAGTCATAAAGACGATGCAGATTGGCTGCCAGCTCGCCACCTTTATCCATATCAAGTGCGCTGTCCAACCCGCCAAGAATCTGCAAACACTTGCTGATTGCCTGACCCTTTCGTTCAAACTGGCGGGCAAGAATATGTCCTTCGGCTCTGGCCATCTCGTCGAGCAGCCCCTCCATCAGCATCAGTACCAACTGATGCGGATCAGCGCTAGCAGCCTTGGCCTGAGTAGCGGCAAACTGATAAGCATCGTAACCATCTTGATGTTCAAACATGTAAAACTCGCTTGCTCCGGATGAGGCAGCCAAATAGCAAGACCCCTTACAGGGCGCCCATGGTCTGCATCATCTGATTCATGGTGGTAAATTGGTTGAGGTAGCGCTTATACGCGGAATTCATACGGCGATCCAGCGCTTCCATTCGCTCATTCACCCGCTTTTCACTGGCTTCCAAGCCACTCTTGCGCCCTTTGAGTGCGCCATCGCGCTTGGTGTAGGGATCGAGTGAAGTGCTCATCCGCTTGAGCAGACCATCATCCCCCATCAGTGCCTTGCCCAGCAGCTCGGGATCTTTCTCCAGTGCCTTGTTGAAGTCAGTCTCGTTGAAGGATAGCTTGCCGGTCTTGTCTGTTTTGATGCCAAGGCTGCTCAGGCTGAGCCCATTGGGCAGATCTCGCACACTGTTGGAAAGCACGCTCTTGAGGCTGCGTACTCCGCTATCGGAAGAGAGCGCCCCAGGAGCCTTGGGGTCACTGGACATCATCTTGGCCAGTTCGTCGATCAGCTCGTTATAACTATCGGTGAACTTCTTGAGAGAGCCGGTGACCGCCTCTTTATCCTGTTCGACAGTCACCTGCAGAGGCGCATCGCCGCTCTTCTGTGCTTTGGTGAGCTGGAGGGTCAGGCCATCGACCACATTTTCAATCTTGTTGCTGGCCGAGGTGATGGTTAGCGGATTGTTCCCGCCCATCTGCAACTTGGCATTCTGGGCTTTGGTGATCTCGCTCTTGTTGGCAATGGCAGTTCCCAAGGAAGAGCTTGCATCACCGCTGTAATTCACCGTAATGGCATTCTCTTCACCACTATCCTTGCTGGTCAACACCATGTTGACCTTGCCATCAGTCCGAACCAGTGTGGCTTTCACACCCGGGTTATCCTTGGCATTGTTAATATGGGAAACCAGATCCTTCACTGTCGATCCAGCAGGCAGGGTAGCCAGATCGATATCGAGCGTCTTGCCTTTGACTGTGAGAGAAAAGATACCATCCGCAGGCAGGGGGGCCGTCTCGCTATCAAGGCTAAGACCAACCTGGTGAGACTGGGCTAACTGTCTCCACAAAGAAGTTGTATTGCCCCGAGCTGGCCTTTCCATTGCTCGTCACCGTCATGAGCCCTTCTTGGGACATGGTGGCCTTCTGGGCTTGCAGGTTGGATGCCTTATTCAGATCCTTGAGCATGGTCTGGAAGGTCGACAGCTTGGTCGTGAGTGTGCTGATTGCACTCTGCTGCCCCTTGATACTGTCCATCTGCTTTTTCAGCAGCTTATCCATATTCTGGCGCTCGATAGCTACCAGTTGCATTGCCATGCTGGCCGGATCTACTTGCATCACTACCCCCTTATTCTGTGGCATGCCTGTTGGAAAATGTCCTTTAATCCCTTTCCAACCGACACGTAATGGCTAAACAAAAGGCCGCCCCCATAGGAGCGGCTATATCACCTGTTAACGCAGCAGGGAAGTGACCATGCCTGTCATCTGGTTGGAGTTGGACAGCACGGACATGCCAGCCTGCATCAGCATCTGGTTCTTGGTCATGTTGGTGCTCTCCTGGGCGAAGTCGGCATCCATGATACGGCCGTTCGCCATATCGGTGTTCTCTTTCATGTTGGAGAGGTTGTTGACGGTGTGCTCCAGACGGTTGATGTTGGCACCGAAAGCAGAACGAGCCTCACCGATCCCCTTAGAGAAAGTATCCAAATCTGTCATCGCTGCCGTTGCTTTGGCCTGGTCAGCAATGCCAGCCTTCACATTAGTACCATCGGTACCTTTACCAGTACCAATCACACTTTTCAGGGCTGTAGCCAGTGTACCTGTATCTTTTAATTCCAGTTTTTCAGCGGTGGTGCCCCCGATCTGGAAAGTTACGTTCCCTTGGAAACCACTACTTGCAGCAAGCAGTTTCTGACCACCAAAAGTGGTGTTGTTGGTGATGTTATCAAGCTCGGAGCGCAGCTCAGTAAATTCTGAGTTCATAGCTGTGCGATCTGCAGAAGTGCTTGTTCCGTTTGCAGACTGGGTGGCCAGATCCTTCATGCGTTGCACGATATTGCTCATCTCGTCCATAGCACCTTCAGCAGTCTGCATCATGGAGATGGCATCCTGAGAGTTACGCATACCAACTTTCTGACCGCTGGACTGCGCTTGCAGACGAGTAGCCATCTGCAGACCTGCGGCATCATCGGCAGCGGAGTTGATACGCAGACCAGTGCCCAGACGCTGCATGGCGGTGCCCAGCATCTTGTTGGTGGAGTTCAGCTGGTTCTGAGTAGTCAGAGAAGCGAAATTGGTGTGAATAGACAAACCCATAACATGATCCTCATTTAAAGCTGCGTTCGCAGCAAATAACTGTACAAAAGTAAGAAGCGACAGCTGTGAGCAAAGACTTGAATCAGGAAATAGAAATTAGAGGAATAGAGGCAAAACAGAAGAAAATAAGAGCGGGCTGAAGAGAGAAAATAAAAAAGGCACCCACACCAAAAATCAGGATGAGTGCCGCACAGAATTAACGCAGCAGGGAAGTTACCATGCCGGTCATCTGGTTGGAGTTGGAAAGCACGGACATGCCAGCCTGCATCAGCATCTGGTTCTTGGTCATGTTGGTGCTCTCCTGAGCGAAATCAGCATCCATAATGCGGCCATTCGCCATGTCAGTGTTCTCCTTCATGTTGGAGAGGTTGTTGACGGTGTGCTCCAGACGGTTGATGTTGGCACCAAATGCAGAACGAGACTCACCGATTTTCTGGGAGAAAGTATCCAGCTTAGCCATAGCATCGGTAGCTTTCTTTTGATCCCCGATCCCTGCAGCAATATCAGTGTCCAAGGTACCCTTACCAGTGCCAACGACCTCCGCCAGAGCCTTGGCTAGGGTTCCTGTTTTTTTCAACTCAAGCTTCTCAGCGGAAGTACCGCCTATCTGGAATGTCACATCTTCCTGGAAGCCCTTGCCAGTCTTGAGCAGTTCTTGCCCGCCGAAAGTGGTGTTGTTGGTGATGTTGTCAAGCTCAGAGCGCAATTCGGTAAACTCGGCATCCATGGCTTTACGGTCTTCTGCGGTACTGGTGCCGTTAGCAGACTGGGTAGCCAGATCCTTCATGCGCTGAACGATATTGCTCATCTCATCCATAGCACCTTCAGCAGTCTGCATCATGGAGATGGCATCCTGAGAGTTACGCATACCAACCTTCTGACCGCTGGACTGGGACTGCAGGCGGGTAGCCATTTGCAGACCGGCAGCGTCGTCAGCTGCAGAGTTGATGCGCAGACCGGTGCCCAGACGCTGCATGGCGGTACCCAGCATCTTGTTGGTGGTATTGAGCTGACTTTGAGTAGTCAGAGAAGCAAAGTTGGTATGAATAGACAAGCCCATGATGTAATCCTCGATATGACGCTGCGGCGCAGCATGTTAGGTTGACATCAGATATAGACGACAACTTTTTGCCGGAAATTTAGAGCTCTGTTCTTATATTTTTTTCAGGTTGATCAATGGATAGGAATGGCCGTGCTAAACTCGCCGGATTAATTTATAGGCATGTTTATTGCTTTAAATTGCAATCCTTCACTATCGGAAAGCGACATGGCAGCATTTCTATATACCCCTCGGTTTGTCACGCAATTTCAATGCATTGGAGATGGCTGCAAAGACAACTGCTGTCATAGCTGGACCATCAGTATCGATAAAGCGACGTTCCGCAGTTACGAAAAACACCCAGATCCCGTAATACAATCGCTGAGCAAACAACACATCCGCAAAGTAAAGAAAAGCAATGAACAGTGGGGAGTCATAACCCTTGACGAGCAGGGAGCCTGCCCTTTTCTTGACGAGAAACGATTGTGTCAGATCCACGGCAAGGCAGGGCCAGATGCACTCAGCCAGACTTGCAAGACCTACCCCAGAACCCAAACCCAGCTCGCCAACCAGCTCAAGAAATCTCTGGTTCTCTCCTGTCCCGAGGTCTGCCGGCACCTGTTGCTAGACCCAATGGCAATGCAGACTGAGGAGGCCCAGCTCAGGCAGCCTCTCCCCTTTACCACGCCGCCATCCACAGCCATGGCAACCCTGCATAGTCTGAGCATCCACGTGCTGACAACCACCGATCTCCCGGTCGAACAGCGCCTATGGCTTATCGGACTGCTGCTTCATAGGAATGCAACCTCCTTGTCGCACGAAGCATTTCTCGAGCAGGTCGCGGTAATGGCCGACCAAGGGGAACTTCACGCCATGTTCGAACAGTTGCCCTCCATGCCCACATTGCAGTGGTGGGGACTGAGAACGATCACCCATCAGCTGGTTGCATATTCGCAGGGAAGGCGTGGCCGGCAGACCATGCAGTTCTGCCTCGACAAAATAAATCAGGTACTAGAGGGCGTTTATGACGAAAGCAAGCTTGCATTGCTGCAACAAGCCTGGCTCAACAAGGTAACTCCCTTTCTGGCCACAAGGCCTCACATTCTCAACAACTACCTGCTCTATTACGTCTACAACAACAACTTTCCACTACAGCAGACTACGCCCTTCCAGGGCTATCAGCTCCTGGTGATCGATTACTTCCTGCTGCGCAACTACCTGTGTCTGCTGGCCATGGACAAGGAGCTGGAAGAACAGGATGTCATCGATCTTTTCTACAGTTATCACACCATACGCCAGCACAACCGGAACTTTCTCAAGACCATAGAAGAGGGACTAAGTACCTCAGGTTTTTCATCCGACCTCACTCTATACGCCTTGCTGAAACCCTGAAAAAAGACCGCCAGCATGTTGCTGGCGGTCTCTTTTTCCATCTTGGCGGTGATGTAGCACGTCATCCTTTATGTGAGCAGTGCCACCACATTCTGGCGCGATACGTTGGCCTGAGCCAGCAGACCTGACATGGTTCCCATAAAACCACCCTCCCTGAGCTGCTCACCCAGCTTGCCCTGAAGCTGCTCAAGCTCCTGCTGTTTCATATTCTGGCTACGCGCCTTGACCCGATCGAGCTGCTTGACCATTCGCTGGCGGAACTGCTTCAGCTCCCGCACCGACTGCTCAATCTCCCCAAGCAATCTTCTCAGGCGCTGTTGCTCCTGTCGCAGCTCACCTTTGTCGATACCTTCGCCCAGCAGGGTCAATTGCCCCGGCTTTGCCTTAAATTGCACCGGAACAGGGTTTCCGGCCGGAATACGAATGCCTTCCCCACTAAGCAGAACCGGCTCGTCCAGTTTACGTCGATGCAACTCCGGCACGCTTAACTCCAGCTTGCCCAACTCGTTGAGACGCGCCTGAATGTGCTCTTTGCGTAGTGCACGATCCAGCCGGGTGACCACTTCCGATTCATTGGCTCCAGCAGGCAGCATCACTTCAACTGCACTGCTGCTCTGTGGGAAAGAGAACACCAGGCGCTCGGCGCCCGACTTGGGGGTGAGCAGGTCAAGCCGCTCTGACCCGTAACTCACCCGACTGTCCCCTGCAGATGCCAGCAAACGTGGCTTTAATTCGGTATTAAGGGGAGCTTGGGGTTGGGTCAACTTCTCTTCCAACACTTTCAGGCGTGACACCAGATCGCCGCTCGCCGCCCGATTCTGGCCAAGTTGCTGTTCGAGGCGCTTCAATTCACCCCAAATCTGGCTCAAAGCCTGCTCTCCCCCTTGAGCCTGAGCGATCCGCTGCTGCGCAGTCCCGATCAAAGCCCACCGATCCAGCCGGACGATATTGGGGTGACGCTCAGTTTCGCCGGTTGGCCGGGACGCACTCTGAGCAGTTAGGCGCCCGTGCAATCTGGGCTGGGCAGGTGTTTCGACCACTCCACCCAAACGGGTTTGCTGAATCTGCATCATGGCTCCCTGAACCTGAATTTATGGCATGTAGTTGAAGAGGCTGAGTCCGTTAACCTTGGCAAATGCCTGCTGCTGAACTTGCAAAGCCATCAACACATGGGCCTGCTGGGTAACAGCACTGGCATAGTCGAGGGACTCTATCTGATTGCTCACTTCCTTGCTATAGACCCCTTTCTCGGCATGCCCCTCATCGACCTGATCAAGCAGGTTCATACGTGCACCGATGGTGCTCACCATCTGGCTGATATCGTCCTGCAACACCTTGCTGCGATCCAGCATGCCGCGAGCCTGATCAGCAGCATCGGGGGCTCCGCTCTCCATCGCGGCGACCATGGAATCCAGCTGTTTGAAGAAGTCGCCATTGTCGATAAACAGCTTGTCCGCAGTCTGGTTGAGACCCACCGTCACACCATTGGCAATGCTGACTTCGCGAACCAGACTATCGCCATGGTACTTGTAACTGCCGAAGTCAGGATCTGCCGGATCTGTGACCTTGACCAAGGCAGGCTGATCGACCTTGCTACCGGTAAACAGGCTGGAACCACTCTCATTGCGCGCATTGGCAAGATCGAACAAGCCATCTTTGATAATCGCCGCCTCGGTCGCCACGGCACGGCGATCATCTTCAGAAAGCGAGCCGTTTGCAGCAGTCTGGGTCAACTCACGCAAGCGCATCAGCATGTTGGTCATCGACTCCAGCTGGATTTCGCCCTGAGAAAGCTGGCTTTTGGCATTGGCAATATTCTTCTGATACTGCTCCATCGCCACCTGCTCCTTCTTGAGGCCGAGCAGCCGCACACTTCCCACAGGATCATCGGAAGGCTGAAGGATCCGTTTGTTTGAGGAGATCTGGCGATCGAGGCGGGCATACTCGCCGAAACCGTGCTGCAGATTATCAAGCATGCTGAGCTGGATCTGGTTGGTACTGATGCGCATGGTCACTCCGTCAGAACATGTTCAGGATGGAATTGAAGAGCTGATCCGAGGTGCTGATCACCTTGGCATTGGCCTGATAAACCTTGGTGTATGCCATGATTTTGACCCCCTCTTCATCGGTGTTGACCCCACTCACGCTGCTCAGCTTGGTGGCCATCTGCTTCTCCATATTGGCATCAGCCTGCATGGTCGCCTTGGCCTGTCCACTCTGTACCGCAATCCGGCCAAGCAGAGCACTGTACGCGTCGTACTGGCCTTCCTTGATGGTGATGATCTCCTGCAAATTGCGATTGTCACCTTTACCACCGCCGGCCTTTGCAAAGGCAAGATGATCGCCGGTAAAACCATCGGCAACCTTCAAGGTTCCGGAAGGGTTGAGCGGATCGTAGCTAAACAGGGGTTTACCTGGATCACCATTCAAATCGACACCACCGGCCTGTTTGGCATTGAAGTCATCAGCCAGCTTCTTCGCCATCTGATTGAGCTCGTCGCGAAGCGGACGCAGTACATTGGCGCGATAATCCATCACCCCAGCCAGAGACCCTCCATGCAGCGTTGGAACCTCAAACGTTTGCGGACCGAAACTCAGGCTAAGTTTGTCACCGGCCAGCGAAAGGGTACTGCTGCTGCCGGATAGAACCAACGGCTGCCCCTGAGGCAAACTGATCGAGAACGAACCATCGCTCTGCCGGTTAACCCTCACCTCCATATAGGTTGAAAGCTCGCGCACGACCTGTTCACGGCTGTCTTCCAGTGTGGATGTATTGACCCCTTTGGAAGCCTGTTCGCTGATCTGGGTATTCAGTTCGGCAACCTGCTTCAGATAACTGTTGACCTGAGAAACCGTGCTGTTCAGCTGATCGTCGATCTGCTTCTCCTGGGTCAACATACTCTCGTTGAGCTGACCAAAACGGTTCGCTAGCGCACCGGCCGAGCTGACGATCTGGCTGCGTTGTGCCGGGGTTTCCGGGCTGTCGAGCGCAGCGCTGAGGGAGGCAAAGAAGCTGTCGAGCCCCTTGGTGATATTCATCGATTCACTACCCAGCAGCTGCTCTGTAGTGTTGATGTACTGGTAAAACGAGTAGGAGGAGCCTGTCGCCGAGCGGCTACGCCAATGCTGGGAAACCAGATAATCATCCGTGATCCTGCGAACACCGGTTACCTCTACCCCCTGGCCATTATCCAGCCGACCAAAACCGGACAGGCTGCCCATCATGGCCTCCTGGCGACTGTAGCCGATGGTGTTGACGTTGGCGATATTCTGGGCGGTGACATTCAACGCGATTTGGGCCGCGTTAAGTCCGCTAAAACCGATATTGAGCAGCGACATCAATCAACCTTCTTCATTTTTACCGAGTTGAGAGGCTGGCTGAACGCAGCCAGGGTCTGCTGCTCTGAAGCGACCACCCCGTCCGGATTCTTTAATGACGGAGCCAGCTGGTTGACCATCTGCTCCCGCAGACCTATGCCACCTCGCTTGACCATGCTCATCGCCAACTGGCTGTCATACATATCGCGATAGAGGGATTGCCCCTTGATAATCTTGTCGTCCTCATCCTGCAGGGCATCCGTCGCCGAGCGCATATGTTTGAGCACGGTTTGCAAAAAACTGACTTCAAACTGACCGGCTGCAGCATCCAGCGCGGCACGCTGATCCGGGTTGCTTTTGATTTGCTGCAATTCATTGAGATCCTGATAAAAACCGGGATCCGAGCTAATTCTGGTCATGATAATCCTTAGATAACCACCAACTCACCTTCGAGGGCGCCAGCCTCATCAAGCGCTTGCAAGATGGCCATAACATCATCAGGGGTTGCACCGAGTGAGTTGACAGCCTTGACGATCACTTCCAAGGAAGTGCCATCCGGCCAGACAAACATGTTGTTACGTTCCCGATCGACCTGGATCTTGGAATTGGGGGTCGTCGTGGTCTGCCCGTTGGAGAAGGCGTTGGGCTGACTGACCGTCTGACTCTCGCCAATCGTCACCGTCAGACTGCCATGACTGACGGCAGCCTTGTGAACCTTGACCCCCTGCCCCATCACCACAGTACCGGTTCGGCTGTTGAAGACCACTTTCGGCCGTTCCTGACCCGGATCCACCTTGATATCTTCCAACAAAGCCATAAACGCGATGCGCTGGCTCTCGTCCCTGGGGGCTGCAACCTGAACCCGCCCGGCACTCACCGCTCGGGCAACCGGCCCCAGCTGATGGTTGATGGCGCGCTCCACATTGCGGGCTGTCTTGAAGTTGGGTTGGTGCAAATTGAGGGTCACTTCCGGCTTCTCGGCAAAATTGCTTACCACCTCTCGCTCGATGGTGGCACCGTTAGGGATAATCCCGGCCGTCGGCACGTTAATCGTGACCGATGAACCCGATTGCCCTTCCGCTTTCACACCGGCGACAACCAGATTGCCCTGCGCCACGGCATAGACTTCACCGTCGATACCACGCAGGGGGGTCAGCAGCAGAGAACCACCGCGCAGACTCTTGGCATCACCAATGGAAGTCACGGTCACATCGAGCAACTGCCCCTTGCCAGCCAAGGCGGGTAGCGTGGCCTGAACCGAAACGGCTGCCACGTTCTTGAGCTTGGGATCGATATCGTCCGGTAACTGCACGCCAAACTGCTTGAGCATGTTGGCCATGGATTGGCCGGTAAATTTGACCTGGCTTTTGTCACCGGTCCCGGAGAGACCAACCACCAGACCATAACCCACCAGCTGGTTGGTTCTCAGCCCCTGTACATCGGCAATATCCAGCAAGGCTCGTTTGGCCGGTGCGGCAGCCTGACTAAACAAGGGCAAGCAGAGACACAGCAGGGCGATAAACCATCTGTTCATGTGATTCCTCAAAATGGCGCAAACGCCGAGCTAAAGAAGCGGCCCAGCCACCCCATCTGGTTACTGTCGGCGAGGGCACCACGACCGGCATAGGTGATGCGGGCATCAGCAATGCGCTGGGACGAGATACGGTTGCTCTGGTCAATATCTTCAACCCGAACCATGCCGCCCAAGCGGATATATTCATCCCCCTGATTGAGGCGGATCCACTTTTCACCGCGGATCCCCAGCACACCGTTGGGCATCACTTCCGCGACCGTCACGGTTATGGAACCTGCCAGGGTATTTTGCTGGCTGGAGGTCGCACCGCCATCAAAATCCCGATCAGCACTGAGGGTTGCCCCCCAGTCGGGGCGCAGTTTACCGCCAATAGAGGGGGCCGGCACATTCATGCTGCTGTTTTTGCTCATGCTGGTATTGGCTTTCTTGCTCGACTGGGTACGCTCTTCCAGCACCACGGTGAGAATGTCACCAACACGGTAAGCTCGCCGATCCTGAAACAGGGTCATCATGTAGTTGCCACGATAGAGGCCACCATCTTCGCTCTGCGCAGCCGCGGTCACCTTGGGACGGGATGGCGCCCATTTCTCGTCACCTGGCTCGGGCGCCTGCAGCTCATAGGTGGCACAGCCGCCCAACAGCAATACCAACCAGATATAACGCAGCATCGACTTCATCATTACAGAGCCTGAGTGACAAACTTGAGCATCTGGTCGGCGGAAGAGACCACCTTGGCATTCATCTCGTAAGCCCGCTGGGTTGTGATCATGTCAACCATCTCCTCGACCACGTTCACGTTGGAGCTCTCCAGCGTGAATTGCTTGACGGCCCCCATCGCCTCTTCACCCGGTACACCTTCAATGGGCTCACCGGACGCGCCGGTTGCACGGTAGAGGTTGCCACCGAGGGCTTCCAGACCGGCCGGGTTGGCGAAATTGGTCAGGGTGATACGGCCCAGCTCGACGTTCTCTTGCTGACCGGGCAAAGATGCACTGACGGTACCATCCGTACCAATGGAGATCTTGGTGGCGTTATCGGGGATCTGGATCTGCGGCACCATGGGCAAACCATCCGCGTTAACCAGCTGCCCCTCGGCATTGCGATGCCATTGACCATTACGGGTATAGGCCGTCTCGCCATCCGGGCGCTCGACGCCGAAGAAACCGGCACCAACCACCGCCATATCCAGCTCCTGATTGGTATTCTGGAATTGGCCGGAGGTGAAGACCTTTTGGGTACCCACCACCCGCACACCATTACCCATCTGAATACCGATAGGCGCCAGATTCTGCTGATCCTGCTGGGCACCAGGCTGGCGCTGCACCTGATAAAAGAGATCTTCAAACGCTACCCGATCACGCTTGAAGCCGACCGTGTTCACGTTAGCCAGGTTGTTGGAGATACTGGACATCTTGGCATCTTGTGCCGACAGACCTGTTTTACTGACCCATAATGCTGCGTGCATTGTTATTCCACCTTGTTCATCAAGCCCAATCCATAAAGGAGTGGCCGGATACCGGACATCAGCCCGATATCGTCAATATCAACCCTGACCGGAAATCAATTTGGCCCCTTGACGAGCCTGATCATCCGCCGCTTTCATCAACTTGACCTGCAGTTCGAAATTGCGGGTCAATGACATGCTGCTCACCAATTCATCCACGGCATTGACGTTGGCCCCTTCCAAAAAGCCGGATGCCATTACCACCTGCTCGCTACTTTCGGCATCCCCCCCCTGGCGCATCCGGAACAGGCCATCGTGGCCTTTTACCAGCTCAGCCGGATCAGGATTGACCAGCTTCAGGCGGCCAACATCGAGCCGGGAGCCACCACCCGGAGGAGTGATGCTCAGGGTGCCATCCTTGCCGAAACTGATGTCACGATAAGCGGGCAGCACCAGCTCGCCCCCCTCCCCCAGCACCGGCCGACCATTGAGGGTCAACAGCCCGTCGGCATCGGCCTCCAGATTACCAGCGCGGGTATAAGCCTCTTTGCCATCAGGCGTCTGCACCGCCAGAAAACCCTCGCCACGAATCGCTACATCCAGCTTGCGACCGGTCTGCATCAGAGGGCCAGCTTTGAAGTTGGTCCCGGCCATCTCTTCTCTGGCCATCACTCGGCTCTGGTAACCATCGCCCGTCAGGGCATAAGCCGAAACCCGCTCAAAGTCAGCCCGAAAACCGGCGGTGTTGACGTTAGCCAGGTTATTGGCCCGGATTTGCTGGGCCATCAGGGTATGTTGTGCCCCGGACATGGCGGTGTAGATAAGCTTTTCCACGGGTTACCCTTAGAAGGAGTTGAACAGAACCTGGGTCATCTTGTCAGCGGAACTGATGGTCTTGGCGTTGGCCTGATAGTTACGCTGGGAAGTCATCAGGCTAACCAGTTCACCGGTCAGATCCACGTTGGAGCTCTCGTAGGCCCCGGCAGTCAACTGACCCATGGTGCCGGTTCCCGGCGCCCCGAGTACAGGCTGACCAGAACTGAAAGATTGCTGCCAGGTGGTGTTGTTGGTCTGCAGCAGACCATTGGGGTTGGCGAAGTTTGCCATGACCACCTGACCCTGCTTCAGGCTCTGACCGTTGGTAAAGGTGGCATAGACACCACCATCGGCATCAACCCGTATACCGGTCAAATCGCCAGCGGTGTAACCGTTGGACTGGTTGCGAGTGGCATTGAAATCGGAGGCGTACTGACTGACTCGGCTCATATCCAGTTGCAGGGCAATTGGAGAGGCACCCGCGGGTGCCAGCGCCAAATTGGCTGGAATGGTCGAAGCCCCCGTATCCAGCTTGCCATCAGCGGTGAATTTCATCTTGGCCCCGCCAGCAGGGGTGATATCAGTGCCATTGAATGTGTAATGCACGGCCCACTCATTGGGTGCCGTTTTGACAAAATACTGGGTGACGGTGTGCTCAACCCCGAGCGAGTCATAGACCTTACTAGACTGTGAATAACTAAAAGTTTCCGATTTCTTAGGATCAAAATTGTAAGGAGGTTTGGTATCAATCACACTGGCATCCGCCTTCAGGTTGGCAACGAACTCCAGCTTGTCGGATGCCTTGGCAGGCAGGCTGCCAGCTTTTACCTGAATGTCACCGATCACGCCGGATTGCAGCTCACCAGCGTCATTGGTGGTATAACCCTGCAGTCGGTTGCCATTGGCTGTTGTCAGATAATTATTCGGATCCCGCTGGAACATACCGGCTCTGGTATAAGAGGTCTGTCCGCTGCCATCTTTCAGCACAAAAAAGCCACTGCCAGAAATCGCCAGATCGAGCCCACGCCCGGTCCGCATCACATCGCCGTTGCGATCAAAGTTCTGAGAGACGTTGTTCATCTCGACACCGCCAGCCTGACCACCACCATAAATGGCGGCAAACTCGGCACGGCTGGATTTGAAGCCTGCGGTACTGGCATTGGCCACGTTGTTACTGATTACACTTAATTCCTGGTTCACGGCGCAGGCCGCTCAATCCGATACTGAAAGACACAGTGTCGCTCCTCTCTGATTACGCCGATTTACCGAACTGGATTGCACTGAACAACGGGACATCGCCCACACCGGCAACCTGCAGCATGATTTCACCCGTACCGGGCAAAGTGACGCGTTCCACCTTGCTGGCAACATAATTTTTGGATGTGATGGCAACCCCGTTGAGTGACGCCTTGACCTCGAAGCTGTACTCCCCGGCAGGCAGCTCCGGCAGTTCATAATCCAGACCACCAGCCTTGCTTTCACCCCAGCTCTTGGTCGCCACCAAAGTGCCGTGTTCGTCATACACCTTAAGCTCGACCTGATCGGCGGCCCCCGCCAGCTCGACCTGCCCGCGAATAGCTTTGTCATCACTCTTGGTGAGGGTCTTACTGGGTACCATCACCTCTTTGTCGATCAGATCCGTGCTCTGCAGTACCTGCTGGGTATCCATCATGTTGATGGACTTCTGCTGCAGAAGCTTCAGGCTCTCGACCCCTTCCACCATGCTGAACTGGGCCAGCTGGGTGACATATTGGGCCCCATCAAGCGGGTTGGTGGGATCCTGGTTCTGGATCTGTGCCACCATCATCTGCAGGAATTCGTTACGTAGCTGCATCCCGCTATTCTGGTTGGCTTGCGTTTCCTGAGCAGCACCGGCGCCATTGGTGGCGATCTTGGGGTCAGCAACAGCCTGACCCGTACCACGCGCCGTATCCAGACTGCTTATCTGTGGCAGACTCATGGCTTAGGCTCCCTGACCAAGACGCAGCAAACCTTGCTGCATACTGTTGATCCGGTTGATCACCTCTACCGAGGTTTCAAAACCGCGAGAGGCGCTCATCATGTCGGCCATCTCTTCCACCACGTTGACGTTGGAGTAGTAAACAAAGCCATCCTGATCGGCCATCGGGTTGGTCGGCTCCAGCCGTTTCTCGACCTGACGGTCGGACTGTACGATACCCGCCACTTGCACCGACGCAGCTCCGAGGCCATCGGCATCCTGAATCTTCTGATAGAGAGTGGAAAAAACCGGCTTGATGGCACGAAACGCGGCGTCTTCACTGGCGGCCGCGCTATCCACGTTGGCCAGGTTGGAGGCAACGGTATCCAGCCGCACGGTCTGGGCGCGCATGGCACTGCCGGCGATGTCATAAATCTTGTTGAACGACATGGTTAACGGCCCTCGATCGCCTTGGCGATCCCGGTAATCTTCATATTGAGGAAAGTGAGACTGGTCTGAAAATCGGTGGCGTTGTTGGCAAATTTGCCCTGCTCAACCCCCAATTCGGCGGTATTGCCATCCATGGAGACCTGATAAGGAATGCGATAGAGGGGGTGACGCATATCGTCACGCATGGCGCCCTGGCTGATGGCCTGACTCTCCTCGCCCGCAGCAACTTGCTGCGCGACACGGCCCAGAATCGTCTTATAATCGACATCCCGAGCCAGATAGCCCGGTGTATCCACGTTGGCCAGATTTCCCGCCAGAATACGCGCCCGCTCCGCCCTGACATCGAGGGCATAAGGGTGTACGCCGAGGGCGCTGTCAAATGAGATACTCATGCTTCATCCTTTATCGTTCACTCAGACCGGGGTTACCCTTATCAAGACTCATGCCAACCATGAAGATACCTAGTTTCAAGCGGTTACCATGCACCATCCGCCGCAAGCAGATGAGAAATGAGGAAGTGCGACTTCCCGTGTGGAAATGGAGCGGCATCCTCTGGCTACTGCTGAGCGCATTCGTGCACGGTGCCCCACAGGCGCAAAGCGCCATGCTTGAACAGTTGCTTGAACAAGATGCCCGCCAGAGTCTTGATGACTACATCACCCAGCAGGGATGGCCTGCAACTTCAGGAGAGTTTCGAGTCTGGCTTGCTCCTTCCGCCGAGCACCTTCCTCGCTGTCCCTCACATTCCCTCTCGTTACAAGCAGGTGGCCAGTATCGGCAACCCTGGGGACGACGCCCCTATCTCATCGAATGCACAGATCCCGCCTGGCAAGTGCGCGGGCGGGTAGAGGTCTCGCTACTGTTGCCGGTCTGGGTTGCTGCACGGGATATCGCAAAAGGTCAGGCCATCAGCGCCAGCGATCTGGTGGAGAAAGAGTTGGATGTCAGCCGCATACAGCGCGGGTTCACCCCGAGCAATCACTCCCTGCTGGGCCATAAAAGCAACCGGCATCTGAGAAGCGGGCAACTCATCGGTGAGCTGGACTTACAAAAAAGTTGGGCGGTCAAACAGGGGGAAGGGGTACTAATTCGTGCAGGGAAAGGTGAGTTCTCCGCCACAACCAGAGGGGAGGCCCTCGATAATGGCGCAATAGGCGACGGGATCAGAGTGAAAAATCTTAGCTCTGGCAAGCAGATACAGGCATGGGTGACTGATATAGGGGAAGTTGAAACCCGTTTTTGAACCAAGATCGCAATTTGATTCAAGTTCGACAAGCCTTGGGTCGCTTGTCATAAACAGACCATCAGGAATTTATGTTATGAAAATTACCCGTACTGACTCGCTCTATATTCAAAATCAGCCTGGCCGCAAACCGGATGTCACGACCAAGCCGGAAACCAGACCTGCACAGTCATCCGAAGCACGGATCAGCAGCACAGCACAGTCAGTAGCCAGCGCCCGCAGCCAGCTGGCCACCACATCCGACGTCGACATGGACAAGGTCAACGAGATCCGCAAAGCCATCAGTGAAGGCAAGCTGGAGATCGATCTGGATGCGCTGGGTCAGGCCATTCTGGATATGCATCGCCGATGAGCGTGGATACCAAGGCCACCGTCAAGGCATTGATCCTCGGGATCCAGCAGGATTACGGCCACTATACCGAACTCACCGCCCTGTTGCTGCGCCAGCATGCACTGCTGGCAAGCCATGATGTCGATGGCCTGCAAGTCCATAACGAGCAGCAGACAGCGCTGATGGCCAAGGTGACACAACAGGCAAAGTTACGCTGCCAGCAGCTGCAGACATTGGGCCTCAAACCCGATGAGAAGGGAATGGCCACCCTGATAGCCAAGCTGCCACTTCCCCTGCGCACCACGGTAGCCAATCAATGGCAACAGCTTGAACAGCTGCTGCACCAGTGTCTGCGCCAGAATGATCTCAATGGCCGCCTGCTGGCAGGCCAGATGGAGACGATTCATTCACTGTTGGGACAAGAGTCAGGTTATCGCGACCCGGACAGCATTACGGATTAACCTTCCGTCTTACTCTTTGCGGGTCAGGTGACGCAAACTCGCCAGCTCATCCAACTGCAGTTGATCCCGCCTCTCCTGCTGCTGGCGAGCAACATCATCACGCCGTGCCAGCAATAGCTCCAGCCCCTTGACCCGCCCGAACTGCCGGACAAGTTCCCCTTCGTGGCGCTCCAGATCCAGTCTGGCCAGCGCAGATTGCTGCACCTGATGGGAGAGCAAACGGCGCAACTGGCCATCCATCTGTTGCTTGTTTTGCCATAGCAAAGGGTGAAACTTGTCGGAACCGGGTCGCAGCGAGGAGATCACTTCCTGCAATTTGTGTGCTCGCTGCTCTTCCCGCAACGCCAGCTCCCGCAAACGCTGACGCTCGGCGCCAAGATTTTCCAGCTCTTCCTGTTGCAACCCCAGATAAGACTTCAGCATAACGAATCCTTATCCCTGCCCCAGCACCTGATTGAGACCAACCATCACCTGTTCAAAGGCCATCTCTTCATGCAGGCCTTGCTGCAGGAATGCGGCAATCCCCGGATAACGTTGAACAGCTTCATCCATCTGCGGATCGGCCCCGGGTTGATAACCGCCCAGTGGCAGTAGCTCACGCACCTGCTGATAGCGTCCCCATAGCTGGCGCAAGGTGACCGCCAGCTTTTGCCATTCGGCAGGTACGACTTGCGGCATAACCCGACTGACCGAGGCACCGATATCGATGGCGGGATAGTGGCCCTCTTCCGCAAGACGGCGGGTCAGCACGATATGGCCATCGAGAATGGCGCGCGCCGCATCGACCACCGGATCCTGTTGGTCATCTCCTTCCGCCAGCACTGTGTAGAACGCACTCAGACTGCCATCCGGATGTGTGCCGTTACCGGCTCGCTCCACCAGCTGGGTCAGCATGCTGAATACCGAGGGCGGATAGCCCCGGGTCGCGGGGGGTTCACCGATAGCCAACGCAATTTCCCGCTGCGCCTGGGCATAGCGAGTCAGTGAATCCATCAGCAGCAGCACATCCTGCCCCTGCTCACGGAAATACTCGGCAATCCGGTGGCATAGCTGGGCCGCTCGCAGCCGCATCAGGGGAGATTGATCCGCTGGCGCCGCAATGACCACGGCGCGAGCCAGACCATCGGCCCCCAGACTGTGTTCGATGAATTCGCGCACTTCACGGCCCCGCTCACCAATCAGTCCCACCACCACAATCTGGGCTGCGGTATTGCGGGTCATCATGCCCAGCAACATACTCTTGCCGACCCCCGAGCCGGCGAACAGCCCCAAACGCTGCCTTGCCAACCGTCAGCAGGCCATTGATGGCGCGGATACCGACATCCAGCGGTTCGCGTACCGGAGTTCGCAATAGCGGATTGGGGGGAAGAGCAAACAGGGGGACACTGTCACCAACATCGGGTAACGGCTGCCCGTCGAGGGGCTGCAGCAGGCCATCGAGTACCCGCCCCAGCAGATGACGACCAAGCCGAACGGTTTCCTCTCCATCGATCGGTTCGACCTGAGCTCCCGCGAAGAGGCCACTCATCGGCTGCAGCGGCATCAGGTAAGAGATCTCCCGGTTAAAACCGACCACCTCGGCCAGCAAGGGGGCGCCACTTGCCGTGCTGACACGACAACGCTGCCCCATCACCAGTTGGCAACCGACTACCTCGAGAGTCAAGCCGGTCACTCGCACCAACCGTCCAAAACGACGAAACGCGGGCAGTTCATCCAGATTATCCAGCGCACTGGTCAGTGCCTGCTGCAAGGCTTCATGCATCTTGCGGTACGTCCAGCGAGCTGTTGAGCTGTTCGATGCAGGTTGCCAGACGGGAGCTGGTGCTTACCTCGACGACGGCAGCGCGCGTTTCGATTCGGGCATCGCCTACCCCAAGTGCTGCATCCACTTGCAATGGCCACCCTTCGCAGCGAGTCACCCCCTGCTCGGCGAGTCGCTGTCGATCTCCCTCATTGAGATAGATCACCAGCTCTTCCGACTCACTCGGCAAGGTAGCCAGCGCCTGCTCGACCTGATTCATCACCTGCTGCGGATTGAGGGTGAACTCGGCCATGATGACCCGCTTGGCCACCTGCGCCACCAGCTGGGCAATCAGCTCTTTCTGCGCGGCCATCCGGGCCCGGCTCAGTGACTCCCACTGCTCTTGCAGCTTGGCAAACGGCACCATTGCCTGTTCGAAGGCGGCTCGCCCCTCCGAAAGGCCCTGAGCAAACCCGCGGGTTTGCCCTTGTTGCAAACCGGTACTCTCGCCTTCCTGCAGGCCGCTGGTCAGCCCTTGCTGATAGCCGGCCTGATAACCTTCGTCATGACCTTGCTCCAGCCCCTGCTGATAGCCGAATTCAAACTGTTCTTGCTGACTCCGGGCCTCTTCCCCACTCTGACCGAGCGCAGGGAAACGATACAGACGGGTCGCCCCAGGCATCAATTTGCGCACATTGTGACTCATGAATGCCTCCTGTTAACTGACGGTGGGCTCTTCGAACAGCTGGAACTCGATCTCGCCCTGCTCCACCAACTCGCGGACCAGTTGCATGACCTCTTCCCTTGCCTGCTCGACCTTGCGCAAAGAGACACTGCCCTGGTTCTGGATCTGATCGTCCAACGCCTGAGCCATCCGCTTCGGCATGGCACCCAACACCACCTTGCGGAAGCTGGTTTCGGTGTTCTTGAGAGCCAATGCCAGCAATTCGCTGGGCAGCTCCTGCACCAACCGTTGCAAGGTGTCGTCGCTCTGACGGCGCAACGCCATGAAATCGAACATGTTCTTCTCAATTTCAAGCGCCATGTCACCATCGTGTTCCCGCAACAGGGAGAGCATCTGCTCCTTGTCACCCTGATAACGGTTGAGAATATCGGCTACCTGCCGCACCCCGTTTACCTTGGCACCGGATTGATCCGCCACGTAGGTGAGACAGCGATCCAGTGTCAGCCTGAGTTCGCCCAGCACATGTTCACTGACACTGCTGAGACTGGCGACGCGCACCAGCAAATCGTCATGCACCGAGCCGGGCAAGGCATCAAGCACGGCGGACGCAGTCTGGGGCGGCAGGAAGGCCAGCAGCACAGCCTGCATCTGGGGATGCTCGTTGCGGAAGAAACGGGCAAGCACATCGGCAGGTACCCACTGCAGACGCTGGATATCCTGGCTCATCACATCGCCGTACAGACTGTCGAGCAGACTACGGGAGAGTCGTTGCCCCAGAGCAAGATCGAGCGTCTGTTCCAGATACTCCCGTGAAGCGCTGCCAATTCCGCTCTGCTCACGGTAGTGATTGAAGAACTGCTGCAACGTCCACTTTGCCTCCATCGAACTGACGCCAGAGAGAGAGGCCATCTTGGAAATCAAACGCTGCACCTCGTCGCGGGAGAGCTTTTGCATCACCTTGGCCGCAGATTCGGTCCCCATGCTCAGCAACAAGATGGCGGCCTTCTCAAGGTTGTCGATATCGATATCGACGGCACTCTGATTCAAGTTAACGCTGTTCATTGCCACTCACCCATGCTCTGACAACCTCCGCCACCCGGGCGGTATCTTTTTCAACCAGCAACTGCAAATGCTTGAGCTGAACCTCCAGCTCGGATCCAGGTTCCGGCAACGACTCCATATCGAGTGACGAGAACTGGGGCTCCATCTTGTTGTCAGTACGGATCAGACTATTTGAAAGAGCAGACGTCAGCTGGGGATCATCGTCATCCCTGCGCATGGACAATCCGACTGTGGGCTCCAGCTCTTCTTCCGTCTCACCCATTTCCATATCCGGCTGCTGTTGGGTACACCAGATGTTTCACCAACGGACGAATACCGAAGAAGACCAGTGTCAGGCCAAGCAAACCGCCGACCAGATAACGCAGGGAGTCTTGCCAGTAAGGGGTCTCCCACCAACTGGATTCGGGAGCGGCTACTTGTACTGCACCATTGAAATCGAAGGCCTGCAGACTAATTTGATCGCCACGTGACTCATCGAAACCGACTGCACGCTCTACCATCTGACGGATCTGTTCCAATTGCTCGGCACTCCAGCCACCTTTCGGAGCAATCTGCTGGTTAAGCAGAATGGATACGTTAATTCGTTCCAGACGTCCCTGCTGGTAACGGGTGTGCACTATGGTGCGACTGTTTTCGTACTGCTTGCTGACTTCCTGACGCTCGGTACGAGTGTCATTCTGTTGTATCGCGGTATTGGCATTGCCTTTGTCAGCACCAGCCTTTTCATCTTTTGCCGCCGTTTCAGGCGGGCGGTTGGATAACGCCCCCGGGATCCCCATCGCCAACGCATCGATGGTCTTGTCTGACTTGTTGGACTCGCGAGTCACCACACCTTGCGGATCGAGCTGCTGCTGGGTCTCTTCGACAGCGTTGAAGTTAACGTCTGCCGCAATCTGCACCTTGAAATTGGTGCTGCCCAGCATGGGATAGAGCATGTCATTGGCACGCTGACGAATGTATTGTTCCAGCTTGCGGACATACTCCATCTGTTGAACGCTCTGCTTGCCAAAACCGACCTTGTCCCCCAGCTCTGCGCTGAGCAACTGGCCGGATTGATCAACCACAGTGACGGCACCGGGCTTCATTCCGGAGATACTACCTGCTACCAGGTTGGCAATCGCCTCGACCTGACCCGCTTCGATGGATTGGCCCGGTTGCATATCGAGCATTACCGATGCGCTGGGTTTCTCCTCATCGCGCCCCACGAACAACGTGCGTTTCGGAATAGCCAGATGAACGCGGGCACTGCGCACGGCATCGAGGGCTATGATGGTACGGGCCAGCTCCCCTTCCAGGGCATGACGATAACGCGCCCCTTCCATAAATTCGCTGGTACCCAGTCCGGTTACGTTGTCCAGCCCTTCCAGACCAGACGGCATGGCTGCACGCACCCCTCGTGCAGCAAGCGCCATCCGGACATGAGCAAGCTGGTTTTCAGGAACCAGTACCTGACCAGTACTCTTTTCCAGACGGAAAGGCACCTGCTCTTTCTCCAGCATCTCCATGATGTTGGCGGTATCGTATAGCTCCTGTTTGCCATACAGGGGTACATAGTTTTTGCTGGAGGTCCACAGGATAACGACTATGGTGCCTGCCACAATGGCAGCCAGCAGAGCAATGGTCAGGATCGATTTGTTGTCACGGGAGAGGGTACGCCAGTTGCGTAATCCCTCTTGTAGCCTGATTTTGAGCGAATCAGGGGCTGCCCCCTGAGGAGACGTTACCAGTTCAGTCATCTGTTACCTCAGAGCGGCATGCGCATAATGTCGTCAAAACCGGTCATCAGCTTGTTGCGAACCTGCATCAAGGCTGAAAAACTCAAGCCGGCTTTTTGACTCGCCACCATGGCGCCCACCAGATCATCGCTCTGCCCAGCATCAACCGATGCCATTAATTTTGACGCGACATTCTGCTGTTCATTGACACGCCCGACCACATCCCGCATGGCATCGGTAAATGATGCTCCCGACAGATCATTGGATTCGATAGAAGGGGTCTGACTTGCGACACGCTGCATCTCCTGCATCTGCTGCAGTAGCGTCACCTGTGATGACATCATCTGAATCTTCACTCTTTATCCCTCTGCTTGAATCTGCTGTTCAATATCAATGCCTTGCTCACGCATCGCCGCAAGCTTGTAGCGCAATGCCCGGGTTGTCATGCCCAGTGCATCGGCTGTGCGGGTACGATGGCCACGAAAGCGGCGCAAGGTCTCTAATACAAATTGGAACTCGGCATGCCGCCGGGTTTCACTCAACCCCTCCGGAACATGCCACGCCTCTGATTCAACCATTTCTGGCTCTGCCACACAGTGTGGCAGCATCAGATCGACCGCTTGAATATGCAAACCACGCGCCATAATTAATGACCGTTGAATGACATTATCCAGCTCTCGTACATTTCCTGGCCATTCATATGACAGCAATAGCTGACAGGCACGTTCACTCAGGCGATAGCCCCGCTGGGATGCATAACGTTCAATAAAGTAGTTGGCCAGCGGAATAATATCGTCAGGGCGCTCCCGCAATGCGGGCCAATTCATCGGCAATACATCCAGACGATAGAAAAGGTCTTCACGAAACAATCCATCGGCAACCAGTTTACGCAGATCTTTATTGCTGGCGGCAATGATTCGAACATCAAGAGCAATCGTTTGATTGCTGCCAAGTCGCTCAACTTCTTTTTCTTGCAGCACCCGTAATAATTTTGCCTGCAGGTTCAAAGGAAGCTCTGATATTTCATCCAGCAACAAGGTTCCCCCCTGTGCCAACTCAAATTTGCCGGGCTGGGCAGAAACAGCACCGGTAAATGCACCTTTATTGTGGCCAAAAAGAATTGACTCAAGCATTGCCTCAGGAATGGCTGCACAATTAATCGCCAAAAAAGGTTTTTCCGCTCTGGCAGACATTTCGTGAATATAACGGGCTAACCGCTCTTTACCTGTTCCTGACTCACCACCAATCAGAATGGTGGCAGAGGTTTTGGCTGCTCGTCGGGCCAGTTGCAACACCTGCAGGCTCATGGGAGAAACGGCGATAAGATTAGGGATTGCCTGACGAAGGCGTAAAGCACCACGGACAGCATCGAGCAATTGCTGGGGGCAGAAGGGTTTGACTATATAGTCGATAGCTCCGGCACACATGGCCTCAGCAGCAATGGCTGCCTGATGTTCATTGACAATAATGACACAATCGAGACCATTGAATTCACGCAGAATACGCGGCCCGAGCTCGGTCATGGCATCCATGTCGAGCAGGATCAAATTGACATTATCATCAGCGATAATGCCCTTTGATTGTTTAACAGAATTTACACTTGATACCCTGAATCCCTCTATGGACAAGGCCTGTTTGACATCATTTTCAACCGTTAATACTGGCTGTATCAATAATATATGTGGTGTGGAACTGCGACTACACACCCCGACTGTTGTATTTATGGATAATCCCGAAAACATAGAAGTCTGACACCTGTTACAGTGGATAGAACAATCAATAAAAATGGAGAGTCAGACACAAAGGCGCTGTACAAAATCACACCAAAAAGGGCGTGATTTTGTTTAGATATGGTATCAAGGATATGTCCAGATACACCTTGGTAACCCCGCTGTCATTAGCTTTCCTGCTGTTAGACCGGAGGCTTTGCGTCCTGACTTTTCAGTTCAGTTTGCCCTTATCATGTGATAGTCCGAAACCGGACGAAACGGCCAGAATGTTCAATTGACCGTGAAGTAACACATTGTATTGTCTTTTTTGTTATTTATACTGCACACATTGCTGCGTCAAATTTCGCCACATAATATAGTATTCATACGGCAATTCAAGCCAAATGCGGAAAAACCACTTCCCCTCAGGGCATTAATTAAGCACATATCAACCCAGCGAACCAATTACTTCCACACGTAACTCTTCCGGTATTTCGTTATAAGAAAGCACTTTGAGGCCTTTTGCAAATGACCGAGCATAACGAGCCATCAACGGTCTCAGTTGCGGCATAACAACCAACACAGGGGCATGTCCCAACTGCTGCAACTGCTCCTTCACCAACGGCATATTTTGCTGCAATTGGGCCAGCAGTTGTGGATCAACCGGGAAGCTGTCCAGCTGGATTTTGCCCTGCTGTTGTGACTGATTCATTGCAGCCAGCAAGGTCTGCTCAAGGCGATCATCCAGCGTAAACGTAGCCAGCACATCGCGATTACCAATGGCCTGCCGCACAATCTGGCGCTTCAAGGCACAGCGCACATCAGATGCCAGCAAGACAGGGTCTTTGGTCAGCTCGCTCGCATCTAGCAGCGTCGTGGCAACGGTTCGTATATCGGTAAGACTGACCTGTTCCTTTAGCAATTGACGAAAAACTCTCAATTGCTGCATCTGGGTCAGCGCCAGATTGAGCTCTTCAGCCAACCGGGGGGACTGACTGGCGAGGTATTGGCCCAGCTTGCCCACTTCATCGTGACCAAACAACGCATCAAGTTGTTCACGCAACAGCTTGCTGGCGTGAGTGGCAATCACGGTGGCCGAATCCACCACCGAGTAACCAAGATTAAGGGCCTTGGCCTTTTGCTCAGGGGAGATCCAGACCGCACTCATGCCGTAGGCCGGGTCCTGGGTCAGCTCGCCATCGAGCGCACCATAAGTCTCACCACTGCTGATGGCCATCAAGCGCTGGCAATCCACATTCCCCATCGCCAACGCGACACCGGACAACTTGATCCGGTACTGATCCGGCTGCAACTGCAGATTGTCGCGCACCCGTATCTCGGGGAGCAGAAAACCGTACTGCTCGGAGAGGGTTTTGCGGATCCCGCGCACTCGTGCAAGCAGTTCAGCCCCTTTATCCGTTTCCGCCAATGGCACCAGACGATAACCAAGCTCGATGGCGACCGTATCGACTGGCGGCAAATCCTGCCACTCCAGTGCCTGCTGTTCAGGCTGAATCATTTGACGAGTCAGCTCTTGCGCAGCATCCAGATCCGGCACATTGACGGCTCGTTTGCTGACACTCCAGCCAGTCCAGGCCAGTACAGCTGCGAAACTGAGGAATGCGAGCATCGGCATCCCGGGCACCAGACCCAGGATCAGCATGATGGTTGCAGAGGTATAGATAACGCGAGGCGATGCCAGGATCTGCTGACCTACCTGATCAGCCATCTCACCCTCATCGCTGACCCGAGTCACGATAATAGCCGCAGCAGTCGACATCAGCAGGGACGGGATCTGGGCAACCAGACCATCACCAATGGTCAGCAGTGCATAGCGCTGGAAGGCCTCCGCGACGGGCAAGGCATGCTGGAAGATACCGATGGCCAACCCACCCACCAGGTTGATGATCAGCACCAACATGCCAGCTATCGCGTCACCACGAACGAACTTG
Organism: Aeromonas sp. 61P; assembly: GCF_051919545.1. Lineage (NCBI taxonomy): Bacteria > Pseudomonadati > Pseudomonadota > Gammaproteobacteria > Aeromonadales > Aeromonadaceae > Aeromonas > Aeromonas sp. 61P. The sequence continues at coordinate 1,202,746 of NZ_JBQBEL010000001.1, read as the reverse complement.
GAAGCACCATCCATTGCACCATAGAAGTCTGCTTCTCGTGCGATCTCCTCACGGCGAGCCCTGGCCTGATGCTGATCCATGGTGCCGGCATTCAAGTCGGCATCGATGGCCATCTGCTTGCCGGGCATAGCATCCAGAGTGAAGCGGGCGGATACTTCCGAAATCCGCTCACCACCCTTGGTGATCACCACAAAGTTGATGATCATCAAGATCACGAAGACCACCAGACCGACGACATAGTTGCCACCGATCACCACTTCACCGAACGCCTGAATGACCTTACCGGCCGCTTCATGCCCTTCATGACCGTGCAGCAACACCACACGGGTAGAGGCCACGTTCAGCGACAGCCGCATCAGGGTGGCAACCAGCAACACAGTTGGGAATACCGAGAAATCGAGTGGTCTGCGGGCCGAGACGGATACCAGCAACACCAGTACCGCCAACACGATGTTGAAGGTAAAGAGCGCATCCAGCAGCCAACCGGGCAGAGGCAGGATCATCATGGCCAGAATGGCCAATAACATCAGCGGAATTGCGGTATAGGATTGGGTGAATACACGCCAGTTCACAACTTACCTCTCAGGTTGACGTAACTCGGGCGGTACATATAACGGGGCAAGAGGGGTCGGTTTCCTCCCCTTGCCTGCCTCATACGCCCTTAACTGCAATACATGGTTCAATACATAGGCAACTGCCGTGTACAGCCCTGCGGGGACTTCCTGATCCACCCTGGTCGAGTGATAGATGGCTCGCGTCAACTCGGGCAAGCTCATCACCATCTTGTCATGCTGTTTGGCGACCTGACGGATCCGCTCGGCCATGCTGTCGACCCCTTTGGCAATCACGAAAGGGGCATTGGCACGAGTCGCATCATATTTTATGGCCACCGCATAATGGGTCGGGTTAACGATAATCACATCTGCCTGCGGTACCCGCTGCTCGATACGCGCACGAGCAAGCATTCCCTGTACCTGGCGGATTTTGGCCTTGATCTCGGGACGCCCTTCGCTGTTCTTGTGCTCATCCTTGACCTCTTGTTTGGTCATCCTGAGCTGCTTGTTAAGCGACCAACGCTGATAGGGCACATCCAGCACGGCAATCAGCATCTGAACGCTCCCCAGCAAAATAAATGCCTGGGAGAGGATCCGTAGCGCCTGCTCGAGGGCCGCCTGAGGGGGCATCCGGTTCATCATCAACAAGGAAGGCCATTGATGATTTAACATCAACGCCAGCGTGCCGCCGATCAGCGTCACCTTGAGCAGTGACTTCAGCAACTCCATCAGGCTGTTCTTGGAGAACATGCGCCCCAGCCCCTTCAAAGGGTTCATCTTCTCGCCACTGGGTAGCAGCTTTTTCCAAGTCAGCGCCATACCGCCCGGCACAATGCTGAGCAACACCAGCATCAGGGCCAGAAAGCCAAACAGGGGCAGCAGCACCCACAGCATGTTTATGAGCGCTTCACCCAACCAATGGATCATCATCTGCGGGTCACGGGCACCTTGCCAGTCAAAACGCTGCGGACGCTTCATCAACTCGGCAAAGAACTGGCCAAACCCCGGCACCATCCACTGCATCACCAACCCGCCAAGCAGCAGCAAACCGGCAGAACTGAGCTCTTTTGAGCGGGCGATCTGCCCCTCATCTCTCGCTTTCTGGCGTTTCTGGCTGGAGGCCTCTTCGGTTTTGTCCTGTGCGCTGTTCTGACTCATGCCGGGGTCAACCCTCGTAGTTGTTCAAGCACATGGGTCACCAAATCCAGATAACGGGAGGGCACACCACTGATGGAGAGCGCCATGGTGAGCAACCCGAGCAACAGGGTCATGGGAAAACCGAGGGAGAAGATATTGAGCGAAGGGGCGGTCCGGTTCATCACCCCGAAGGTCAGGTTAACCATCAACATGGCAACAACGGCAGGCAACGTCAGCAACAGGGCGGCACCGATAGACCAGCCAAACAACCCGATCACACCTTTCATATCGATCAGATCCAGAGATGAACCCGGCGGCCAGCTACGCAGACTCTGCACCAGAATATCCAGTACCACCAGGTGGCCATTCAGCCCCAGAAAGAGCAATGCGCAAAACACCATCATGACCTGACTGATGATGGGTGCAGAATCCCCGTTGACCGGATCATTCATCACCGCCATCGCGAGCCCCATCTGCATGGAGAGGATCTGCCCCGCAGTGGTCATCACCATATAGAGCAGCTGGACACACAGACCAAACAGCAAACCAAACAGCAGCTGCTCCACCGCCAGGACCAGCGCACCGGCACTGAAAGGATCGACAACCGGCATATCCTTCATCATGGGGGCGAGCAGCAGGCTGATAATAAACGCCAGCATCAGGCGAACTTGCGCAGGCACCCGGGTATCCCCAAAGACCGGCATCACCCAGAATGCCATACCGATCCGGATAAACGGCCACCACCACTGTCCCAACCATGCGGTCAGGTCAGCAGCACTGAGGGACAGCAGCGAATTCATCCGATAAACCCGGGAATTTTAAGAAAAAGATCCTGGAACAAGGTGGTTATCTGCGACAACAGCCAGTTACCCGTAAAGATAAGGGTCATCAGAGTCACGATAAAACGGGGAAGAAAACTGAGCGTCTGCTCCTGGATCTGGGTGGCCGCCTGAAAAATACTGACCACCAAACCTACGATCAGGCCCGGTACAATCAGCACCGAGACCATGGTCACCACCAGATTGACCGCGCCACCAACCAGGGCAACGCTCTGCTCAGGGGTCATATCAGCCTCCCCCACCAAAGCTGGCAGCCAAAGTGCCGACGGTCATCGACCAGCCATCAACCAGCACAAACACCATCAGTTTGAAGGGTAAGGAAATGATCAGCGGTGAGAGCATCATCATCCCCATCGCCATCAAGACGCTGGCGACCACCAAGTCAATCACCAGAAAGGGGATAAACAGCATAAAGCCAATCTGAAATGCGGTATTCAACTCACTCAAGACAAACGCGGGCAACAGCACCCCGAAAGGCACATCCTCTTTGGCGACCGTAGTTGGTTCGCCAGAGATGCGCAGCATCTGCTCCAGATCCGGTTCACGGGTCTGGGCCAGCATGAATTTGCGCAGGGGTTTTTCTGCCTTGGCGATCCCCTCTGACAGGGTTATTTCATTCTGGTCATAAGGGACAAATGCATTCTGATACATGTCCGTCCAGACCGGACGCATAATCACCACAGTCAGGATGAGGCTGATGCCGATCAGCACCCGGTTGGGAGGGCTCTGCTGCAAGCCAAGTGCCTGTCTCAATATGGCCAGTACGATGATGATCCGGGTAAAACTGGTCATCATCAGTAACAAGGTCGGGAGCAGACCCAGCAGGGTCATGAAGAAGAGGATCTGCAACTTGATGTTGTAGTCATCGCCCCCTGAAGCGCCTGGCGATACCGAGAACAGGGTCATGTCCGCCCCCCAGCCGGGCAGCGAAAATAACAGCAGCGTCAGCAGCAGATAGCGCATCAGTCGTCCATGCCACCCAGCAGGTTGGTATCGATGACATCGACCAGGCGCAGACCATATTTGCCATTCACGACGACGACTTCGCCCTTGGCAAGCAGACGGCCATTCACCCGCACATCCAGCGGTTCACCCGCCAGCTTGTCCAGTTCAATGACAGCCCCCTCCTCGACGCGCATCAAATCGCCGAGCGGCACTTCGGTACTGGCCACTTCCAGCGTCACCTTGACCGGGATCTGGCGAAAGAAGGAGAGATCCCGCTGTTTGCTGCTACTGGTGGGGGCCAAGTAGTCTGCAGCGCTGGGCATGCTGATGTCGTCACCAAACAGTTGATCCAGTCCATCCAGATCCAGCGGATCATTCATATTGTGCTCGCTCATGATTCAATTTACTCCTCTACAACCGTCGCAACCTGATAGACCAGGCTGCCTTTGTGTTCTGCGATTCGTCCACTGAAGCAGGGACGGCTGCCAATCAGTGCTGGCACCACCTCAGGCAAGTCCAGTGACAGCACATCACCCACCTGGAGACACTCAAGATCCGCCAGCGTCATGGACAATTGGCCCATCACCACCCGCAGACGTACCGGGACATGAGTCAGAGCCTGTTCCAGCTGACCTGCCGGCAATGAATGACTGACCGGAGAAATGGACTCCTCGGGGGGAAGCAACCACATCTGCCAGTGATGAGTGCAATTACCTGCCTGCAGGGTTGCCTGCGTGGTCCAGAGCTGACAGTGGGCGATGGAATCCCGTGGCACGACATGCAACTGCCACTTCAGATCCCCCAACCCCAGACAAGCACACCAGATATCAACCTGATACTGGCAAAGCCGCAATAACAGCCGCTGTTCGGTATCGGTCAGCCCTTTGCCAGACTGAACATGCTCCTCTTTTTGCTGCAAGGTGCCGCCGAAAAAGAGGACCGCAAGACGATAGATGACCAGAGGTGCGATCGAGAAATAGACGGCGCGCTGTGGTTCAAGCGGACTTCTCGCTTCGACCCAGATATGAGCGTCATCTATCTCTGCCGGACCGGAAAAGGCGAACTCGCCATAATTCAGTTCGCACTCCGCACTATTGAACAGCTGGGCCATACAACTCGCAGCTTGCAGGGAAAATGTGCTCAACTGGCCATTGACCTGCTTTAAACGGGCGTGGTTTAACCGCTCGACACCCAACAGATCATAATGAGGCAGGGTTCTGCCCCGTTCTGCGCTAAGCAGCCGGGAAGGTGTGAGCATTGCGCTGCTTGATGACATTAATAATCCACCTTAACCATTTCATCTCGCCTTACTGCCACAGGGTCGCTCATCAGGCCAGCAGTGTGATAGATACAGACAGTCCAGCCGACGTATATCGACCAAAAAGGGTGAGAACTTTATTACAAATTTCAGAAAGCCGCCATGCGGTGCATCTCGGCTGAATAATAAAAATCCCGGTGCCGTTAGGCACCGGGATTTTAGCGTGACGGTTCACGCGGAATGAGGTCGGAGTCGGCCTGTAAGCCGGGTTCTGTACCGGGTTGCCCCGGGTAGCAATCATTCCTCTAGGCCAGCAATCGCTCGCTGGCTCAAGCAACCTACCCGCCCCCAACGCGGGCCGCGCCAATAGGGGCCTATTTGGTCTTGCTTCGGGTGGAGTTTACCGTGCCACGAACTGTTGCCAGTCGCGCGGTGCGCTCTTACCGCACCCTTTCACCCTTACCTGATCCCTTGCGGGCCATCGGCGGTCTGCTCTCTGTTGCACTGGTCGTAGGCTCGCGCCCCCCAGGCGTTACCTGGCACCCTGCCCTGTGAAGCCCGGACTTTCCTCCCCTCCGCCCGTCTGTCCCGAGGGACACAACGACGAAGCAGCGATTGCCCAGCCAACTCCGAGGCGCGGATTATAGCCTTGCGATATGCACGGGGTAAACCGGCAATTCCCGTTTACAGCCATTTATCGCGCTTTGGCCCCCGTTTACAGGCTGACTGCTTATCGATATGGGGGATTGCACAGGTCAGAAAACAGTCTGCTGGCCTATTTCATCGGCTCAATAGTGCTCGAGACCATATTTGTAGAGGGCATTCTTCTTCACGCCGTGGATCTCGGCAGTCAGGGCGGCCGCTTTTTTCAGTGGCAGTTCGGTCACCAGCAGTCCCAGAGTGCGGATCGCCTCGGCAGGCAGATCCTCTTCATCTTTGGAGGCGCCCGCCACGACCAGCACGATCTCGCCGCGGCAACGGTTGTCATCCTCACCGAGCCAGGTCAGCATTTCAGAGGCTGGCAGACCGTGGATCGACTCGAAGGTCTTGGTCAGCTCGCGGCACACCACCACCTGACGCTCGCCGAGAATGCGAGCAATCGCTTCCACTGTATCCTGCACACGGCGCGGGGATTCGTAGAACACCAGCGAGCGGGTGTCTTCGATAACGGCTTGCAGACGATCATCGCGACCCTTGCTCTTGGCGGGCAGGAAGCCTTCAAAGGCAAATCGATCAGTGGGCAGACCGGCAGCGCTCAGGGCGGTAATGGCGGCACAGGGGCCGGGCAACGGCACCACTTTGACCCCGGCTTCACGACAGCGGGTGACCAAGTGATAACCGGGGTCGCTGATGAGCGGAGTGCCGGCATCGGAGACCAGCGCAACACTCTTGCCCTCTTTGATCCGGCCGATCAGTACATCGGCCTTCTGCTGCTCGTTGTGATCGTGCAGGGCGAAGGTCGGCACCGAGATTTGGTAGTGGCTGAGCAGGATACCGGTATGACGGGTATCTTCAGCTGCCACCAGATCGACACTGCGTAAAATGTCCAATGCACGCTGGGTGATGTCCGCCAGATTGCCGATCGGAGTGGGGACTATATACAGGGTTGGGATGTCACTCATGGGATCTCCGAGTGCCCCGACAATTGTGTCGCCATATTGGCCCGTTTACACTATGGGGAACTTCAACACTGGTCGGGGAATGAACTTGAACCGGGTTACAAAGCAGCTAAGTGTATCACGACTCTTCGGCATCATACTCGCGGCAGTACTGCTCGCCGCCTGTGCGTCGGAGCCCAATCAACCGTCAGGGCAGTCAGGCATGCCCTCTGCGTTCTCCAATCTGACCAAGAATGCCCAGTGGTATCTTGAGCAGGTGGACCCGGCCAAGCCGGCCGAGGCCTTTACCTGGCAGATGCTGGCGGCACGCAGCTATCTGGCGCTGGGCCAGGCCAAACCGGCCTCGGCACTGTTCCAGCAATTGCAGAAGCAGGCCAAGGACCCCGCCCAGAAGGCACAGTTGCAACTGTTGCAAGCCCATCTGTTGCTGGCACAAGGCCACGCCAATCAGGCGCTGATCCTGCTGGAAGGCAAACCCGAGGTGGTGCTGGATGCCGATACCCAGAAGGATTGGTATCGCCAGCGCGTGGTGCTACAGCTCGACATCAACAACAAATTTGGCGCAGCCAAGTCGTTGATTGCACTGGAGCCCTACCTCAATCAGAGCGAGCAGGCGACCAACCATCAGCAAATCTGGTCGTTGCTCAAAAGCATGACCCCCTCCACCCTGCAAGCACTGGAAGAGGCTCCGGCCCCTGATGTGACCACCGGCTGGTTGCGACTGGCGGCACTGGTCAACGAGTTTGGCGCCCAGCCGAACCTGCTGGCCCGCCAGCTGGCAGGCTGGAAGCGTGACTTCCCCAACCATCCGGCCCAGAAAGATATGCCGGCAGGATTGGGCGATCTGGCGGCCACTGCCAGCACCTCGGTGCAACAGATCGCTGTGCTGCTGCCCCTCTCAGGCAATCTGGAACCGCAGGGCGCCGCCATCCGTAACGGTATGCTGATGTCTTATAAGGAAAATCAGGGGCAATTCACCCTGAACTTCTACGACACCCAGAGCAAGTCGACCGGCGACCTTTATAAGCAGGCGATTCAGGAAGGGGCAGACATGATCATCGGCCCGCTGCTGAAAGACAGGGTCGAGGAGCTGCTCAAGGCCAATCCGACCGTGCCGGTACTGGCGCTCAACGAGCTGGACAAGCCGGTCGTCAACGACACCACCTACTACTTCTCCCTCTCTGCCGCCGCAGATGCCGCGCAGGCAGCCCAGTACCTTTACACCCAGGGCTACCGCAAACCGCTGCTGATCGCCGCCCAGGGGCGGATCGGTTACAGCAGTATCAAAGCGTTCGAGCAGAGCTGGGCCACCCTGAGCCAGGATAAGCCGGTCGTTGCCACCTTCGGTGCCCGCAACGAAGTGCAGGGGATGGTCAAGAATGCCCTGAGCGGCCGCTCTACCGCCCGAGCTGGCGAGGTAGTGCAACTCTCTGATGCCGCACCACGCAGCATCGATGCCGTTTATGTTGTGGCCAACAGCCTGGAAACCCGGATGATCAAGCCCTACGTGGATGTCTCGGTCAATCCGATGGGCAGCCTGCCCATCTACACCAGCTCCCGTGGCTACGACAGCGCCGCCACCGAGGTCGCCTCCGAGCTCAACGGCATGCATATCGCCGATATGCCGCTGCTGCTGGGCGGCTATGAGAAACAACGCGAGCAGATCGCCCTGCTCTGGCCGCAGACCCAGGGTGACCTGCTGCGTCTGTTTGCCATGGGCTACGATGCCGTCAGTCTGGCAGAGAACCTGCAGCAGATGCGCAAGGTGGGTGGCATGCAGCAGGCCGGCATGAGCGGTCAGCTGAGCGTGGATGCCCAGGGTAATATCGTGCGGATGCTGAGCTGGGGTACTTACCAGAACGGCAAACTGGTCGACGAGAACGCCGTTCAGCAGCTGGAGGAGCCCTCCAATGAAGGAACTATGGAAACGGATGCGCCAGCAGTTGCCGAGCCTGTTCCCCTCACCAACGAGCAAGGGACAGCACTTTGAACAAGTCGCTGAACGCTGGTTGCAGGCTCGGGGCCTGCAACCGGTAGCTCGCAACTACCGCTGTCGTGGCGGTGAAATAGATCTCATCATGCGCCAGGGCCAGACCCTGGTGTTTGTTGAGGTGCGCTACCGGGCCACCGGCAGCCATGGCGGGGCCGCCAACTCGGTCACCCGCAGCAAACAGCACAAGATCATGCTGGCAGCGCGCCACTATTTGAAGCAACATGCCATCAACGAGGCCAATCAGGCCTGCCGATTCGATGTGATTGCGTTCGAGGGCGACCAGCCAGCCTGGATCCAGAACGCATTTTAAGAGGACCCTATGACTGACCGCATCAAAGAGAACTACACCGAAAGCATCCAGACCAAGATAGCCGCCGCCGAGGCGCTGCCGGATGCCATCCATACTGCAGCCCAGATGATCACCATCTGCCTGCTCAATGGCCACAAGGTGCTGGCATGCGGTAACGGTCCTTCTGCCGCACTGGCGCAACTGTTCATCTCCGAGCTGGTCAACTGCTACGAGACCCAGCGCCCCTCCCTGCCCGGTATGGCCCTGACCCCGGACATGGCGACCATCAGCGCGATCGCCACCGACCACGGTTTTGAAGAGGTCTACGCCAAGCAGATCCGCGCGCTGGGCCAGCCTGGCGACATTCTGGTGGTCATCACCACCTCCGGCCACAGCCGCAGCCTGATCAAGGCCGCCGAGGCCGCCCTCTCCCGCGACATGACCATAGTGGTGCTGAGCGGGGGTGACGGTGGCGAAATGGCAGGTCTGCTCGGCCCGAACGATGTGGAGATCCGTGTTCCCTCCGCCCGTCGCCCTCGCATTCTGGAAGTGAACCTGTTGACCCTGCACTGCCTGTGTGATCTCATCGACCAGACACTTTTCCCGCAACAGGAAGATTGAAACCATGAAAAAGCACACTATCCTGCTCGGTCTGCTGGTTAGCACCCTGCTGCTGCAAGGCTGCGCAGCCCTGGTTGTTGGCGGCGCCGCAGGGACTGCCAAGGCCTCTGGCGATCGCCGAACGCTCGGCGCGCAATGGGATGACCAGACCATCGAGTTGAAAGCGGCCAATCTGCTGGCCGACAACAAGCCGCTCAGCGCAGCCAGCAAGATCAGCGTCTACAGCAACAATGGCCGCGTCCTGCTGGTCGGCCAGACACCTTCTGACGTTTACAAGATTGAGGCGGGCAAAATTGTCAGTCGCATCGAAGGGGTGCGCCACGTCTACAACGAATTGCGCATCGGCCAACCTGCCAGTTTCACCACTCGCAGCAATGACTCCTGGATCACCTCCAAGGTGAAAGCCGATATGTTCGGCACCAAGAACTTCGACAGCACCAAGGTCAAGGTGGTTACCGAGAACGGCGAGGTGTTCCTGATTGGTCTGGTGACTCGCCAGGAGGGAGAGCAGGCAGTCAACATCGCCCGCCATGTAACCGGCGTGAAGCGCGTGATCAAAGCCTTCGAGTTCGCCCAGAACTAAGCCCGACCGCACATAAAAAAAACGCAGCCAATCGGCTGCGTTTTTTATTTGATTACCTTCAGGGTCGGACGACCGCTTGGACGCGGCGGTTCCGGCTCAGGCTCCACCGGCGCTTCAGCCTGCTCAAGCCAGATATCGTAACCCGGCTCGGGCGGGAACATGGTGCCCACACCGTTCTCCCGGGCATGGATAGCCAACACTGCCGCCATCGGGATGTAAACCTGCTGGGAGACCCCGCCAAAACGGGCACTGAAGCTGATAGCCTCGTTATCCATGTGAAATTGCATCACGGCTCGGGGCGCGATGTTCAGTACAATTTGCCCGTCCTGAGCAAACTGCATCGGCACCATCACATGGGGAATGTTGACGTTGACCACCAGATGAGGGGTCAGATCGTTGTCCAGCAACCAGTCAAAGAATGCCCGTAACAAGTACGGGCGGCTCGGTGTCATTGTCGGTTCCATGCTCATACGCCAGCACGGATCTCGCGTTCGGCTTCGGTCAGGGAAGCCTGGAAGGACTCACGCTCGAACAGACGAACCATGTAGGCCTTCAGCTCTTTGGCGCCACGACCGGTCAGGTCGATGCCAAGGCTCGGCAGACGCCACAACAGCGGTGCCATGTAGCAATCCACCAGACCGAACTCTTCGCTCATGAAATAGGGCATTTCACCGAAGATCGGCGCGATGGCCAGCAGGTTGTCACGCAGTTCGTTGCGTGCAGCTTCAGCATCGGTACCGGCCATGATCTTGTCGGCCAGGGAGTACCAGTCCAGCTCAATGCGGTGCATCATCAGACGGCTGTTACCACGGGCAACCGGGTAAACAGGCATCAGGGGCGGATGCGGGAAGCGCTCGTCCAGATACTCCATGATGATGCGCGAGGTGTAGAGTGCCAGCTCACGATCAACCAAGGTCGGTACAGAGTTGTACGGGTTCAGCTCGGCCAGCTCATCCGGCAGATTGGCTGGATCAACCTGGCAGATATCCACGCTAACACCCTTCTCCGCCAGGACAATACGCACCTGATGGCTGAACATATCGTTGGCACCGGAAAACAGCGTCATTACCGAACGCTTATTGGCAGCTACAGCCATTGAACCCTCCCGTCATTAAAAAGCAGAAACGGCAATGAAGCATCTTGGTCTTCATTGCCGTGCATTATATTACCCGGATCTGGTCGCTTAGTGAACGTCGCGCCAGAATTCCTTCTTCAACAGCACAGTGAAGATGAAGAAGATCACGATGAAACCAAGCACCCAGAAGCCCATGCGTTCACGCTCCTGTTGTACCGGTTCAGCCGAGTAGACCAAGAAGTTTACCAGATCCAGTACCGTCTGATCATACTCTTCGTCATCCATTTCACCATTACCGTCAGATTTGATGCTGACAACCTGCTGGGTTTCCACTCCGTCAACCGTGTGAGTAGCGAACTCGGCACGGGGGGTTCCCTGCAACGGCTCCAGCACATGGGGCATGCCCACGGACGGGAACACGGCGTTGTTCACCCCGAACGGACGGGTCTCATCCACGTAGAAGGAGCGCAGATAGGTGTAGATCCAGTCTGCACCGCGCACCCGGGCAACCAGAGTAAGATCGGGGGGCGGCGCACCAAACCACTTGGCGGCATCCTTCTCCGAGACCGAGTTTTCCATCAGGTCACCAATCTTGGCACCGTTGACGATCAGATTGTCAGCCATCAGATCGGCCGGGATCCCCAGATCCTCTGCCACCCGGTTGTAACGCTGGTACTGGGTGCTGTGGCAACCAAAGCAGTAGTTCATGAAGGTGGCTGCGCCACGCTGCAGAGAAGCCTTGTCGCTCAGGTCATAGTTGGCCTTGTCCAGATGCACGGCTCCGGCATTGGCAAACACCAGTGACGGCAGCAGGGTCAGCACTGCAAATATTATTCTTTTCATTTAAATGTCACCCTCTCCGGCAGCGGCTTGGTGCTTTCATTCTTGCTATAGAAGAACAGCAGGACGAAGAACCCGAAATAACCCAAGGTACAAATTTGGGCAATCAGCGTCAGAGTCGGCGTCGACGGCAGCACCCCGAGGATCCCCAGAATAACAAAGCACACCACAAACTGGGCAATGTTCAGCTTGTGCAGCTTGCTACGATAGCGCACCGAGCGCACCTTGCAACGATCCAGCCACGGCAGCAGGAACAGCACCACGATGGAGAGACCCATCATGATGACGCCAAGCAGCTTGTCCGGCACCGCCCGCAAAATGGCGTAGAACGGCGTGAAGTACCACACAGGCGCGATATGCGCCGGGGTTTTCAGGCCGTTGGCCACTTCAAAGTTCGGCTTCTCGAGGAAGTAACCCCACATATCCGGCTTGAAGAAGATGATGGCGCAGAAGAAGAACAGGAAGCCCGCCACACCGATCATGTCCTTGACGGTGAAATAAGGGTGGAACGCCACCGCATCCAGCGGCCAGCCGTTTTCGTCCTTGTGCTTCTTGATGTCGATACCATCCGGGTTGTTGGAGCCCACTTCGTGCAACGCCAGAATGTGCATCGCAACCAGCATCACCAGCACCAGCGGCAACGCGATGACGTGCAGCGCGAAGAAGCGGTTCAGGGTCGCACCGGAGATCACGTAGTCACCGCGGATCCACAGGGTCAAATCGTCACCGATGACCGGAATGGCGCCAAACAGCGAGATGATGACCTGGGCCCCCCAGAATGACATCTGGCCCCAGGGCAGCAAGTAGCCCATAAAGGCCTCTGCCATCAGCACCAGGAAGATCAGCATGCCGAAGATCCACAACAGTTCACGAGGCTTCTGATAAGAGCCATAGATCATGCCGCGGAACATGTGCATGTAGACCACGATGAAGAATGCAGACGCACCGGTTGAGTGCATGTAACGCAGCAACCAGCCGTACTCCACATCGCGCATGATGTACTCCACGGAGGCAAACGCACCTTCCGCGGAGGGGTTGTAGTTCATGGTCAGCCAGATACCGGTGATGATCTGATTGACCAGCACCAGCATGGCCAGCGAGCCGAAGAAGTACCAGAAGTTCAGGTTCTTCGGTGCCGGATACTTGGCCATGTGGTCGTTGTACATGGCCGTGAGCGGGAATCGATAATCGATCCAGCCCATCAGTTTACTCAACATGGTCAGGCCTCCTTGCCATCGGCACCGACCTGGATGGTGGTGTCATTAATGAATTGATAGGGCGGAATGACCAGGTTCAGTGGTGCAGGCACCCCCTGGAACACACGGCCGGCCATGTCGAACTTGGAGCCATGGCACGGGCAGAAGAAGCCGGACGTAACGCCCTGCACCTGCTCGCCAAAGCTGTCAGGCAGATAGGAAGGTGAACACCCCAAGTGGGTGCAAATACCGACCGCGACAAAAATTTCGGGCTTAATCGATCTGTACCCGTTATGGGCATAGTCAGGCTGCTGCGGCTCTTCAGATGAGGGATCCCGCAGCTTGTCATCATGCGCGGCCAAGGCATCCAGCGTCTGTTTGGTGCGTTTCACCACCCAGACAGGCTTGCCTCGCCACTCGACACGGATGAGCTGACCCGGTTCCAACTTGCTGATATCGACTTCAACCGGCGCACCGGCTGCTTTGGCCTTGGCGCTCGGATTCCATGACTTTATAAACGGCACTGCGGTAAACGCAGCTCCTACCCCACCAACGGCAACCGTTGACCAGGTAAGAAATCTGCGGCGACCGGTATCAACTGGCGCATTGCTCATCCAAAAACTCTCCCATGTGGACTCCGCACATTCTTATAGTGTCCCTGTTCCCCATTTTTCCCGTGACAACAGCGGCGGAAGCTGGATTTACAATTGCCACAGAAAACAGGGGAAATTTTAAAGAAAAGATAACAACTTGACAAGAAAGAGCGGTGAGCAATGAAAACAATAAAGAAACAATTTTTTGTCTTTTGTGACGCGTGGTTAGCATTGATGTCGGTAATATTACCAATAAAAAAAGCCTGGCGGTTGCCAGGCTTTTTTGACACTCGAAAGAGTGAGTACCAAAAGCGAATTAACGCTTGGAGTACTGCGGACGCTTACGAGCTTTGTGCAGACCAACTTTCTTACGCTCAACCTTACGGGCATCACGAGTAACAAAGCCAGCTTTACGCAGTTCGGAACGCAGGGTTTCGTCGTACTGCATCAGAGCACGAGTGATACCGTGGCGGATCGCACCAGCTTGACCGGAGATGCCACCACCGTTAACGGTGATGTACAGGTCCAGTTTCTCGGTCATCTCAACCAGTTCCAGCGGCTGACGAACTACCATGCGGGCAGTCGGACGGCCGAAGTACTGCTCCAGGGAGCGCTGGTTGATTACGATCTTGCCGCTACCCGCTTTGATAAATACGCGAGCAGTGGAGCTTTTGCGACGGCCGGTACCGTAGTATTGATTTTCTGCCATGTTGCCAGTTCCCGATTAGATATCCAGTACTTGAGGTTGCTGAGCAGCATGAGCATGCTCGGCGCCTGCGTAAACTTTCAGTTTACGGAACATGGCACGGCCCAGAGGACCTTTCGGCAGCATGCCTTTGACGGCTGCTTCGATTACCATTTCCGGTTTACGCTGAATCAGCTTGTCGAAGCTGATTGACTTGATACCACCCGGGAAACCGGAGTGAGCGTGGTACATTTTGTCGGTAAATTTCTTACCGGTTACGTGTACCTTCTCAGCGTTTACAACGATGATGTAATCACCGGTGTCAACGTGCGGAGTGTACTCAGCTTTGTGCTTACCACGCAGACGAGCAGCGATCTCGGTTGCGATACGACCCAGAGTTTTACCTTCTGCGTCCACAATGTACCAGTCACGTTTTACGGTTTCTGGCTTGGCAACGAAAGTTTTCATTAAGTTAAACCCAATTACCTGTTACAGACCCAATTGCTTATGGGGGCTCTCCCACAAACAACAAACGATGGCCTACCTGTACCCCTTCGAATACAAGTAAAGCTTAAAGTGTTGCTGTCTTATCGACAGCTGTAACGTGGGCCGGGCGATTATAAGTGAAGTTGCCTTAAATATCACCTGCTAATTTCACTGCCATGAAACCAGCAAATGTCGCCCGCCCTACCTGCCGCAGATGCCCATCCGACTGGCAGGCGCGGTATTGTGACTAAGGAAGGTGCACTCTGGCAAGGTATTCGTGCGATTGCATTTCCTGAAGCCGCGAAAGACAGCGTTTGAATTCGAAATTCAGCAGCCCTTCGCCGTAGAGTTCTGTCATGGGAACCGCCGCCGACATGATGAGTTTGACGTGCCGTTCGTAGAACTCATCGACCATGGCAATGAAGCGGCGAGCCGCGTCATCCGTGCCTGTGCCCATTGGTTGCACATTGGCCAGCAGAACAGTATGGAACAGCCTGGCCAGCTCGATATAGTCGTTCTGGGAGCGGGGAGTACAGCAAAGTTGCTCAAATTCCATGTAGAGCACCCCTTCCCCCATCCCGAGCGACGCCAGCTGACGATGATTGACCTCGAACGTCCCCTCGCAAGCCGTGTGCCCACCGGTTAATTGCTGAAAATAGTGGTCAAGATTGGCTTTTGCCTGCAAGTCCAGCGGGCAGTGATAAATCTCGGCTTGTTCCAGCGTACGCAGGCGATAGTCGATACCGCCATCCACGTTAAGTACCTCGCAATGACGCTCGATAAGCTCGATAGCTGGCAGAAAACGGGCTCGCTGCAGCCCGTTGCGATAAAGATCCTGCGGCGGAATATTTGAAGTGGCGACCAGCACAACACCGTGACCAAACAGCTCCTGAAACAGCGTGCCCAACAACATGGCATCGGTGATGTCGGAGACAAAAAATTCGTCGAAACAGATGATGTCTGTTTCACTGGCAAGCTTGCTGGCCACCAGCTTGAGGGGATCGGACTGCCCGCTCAGCTCCTGCAGTTCATCGTGAATGCGGTGCATGAAACGGTGGAAATGGCTGCGCATCTTGCGCGTCCCAGGCAGGCTGTCGAAAAAAGTATCCATCAGCCAGGTCTTGCCTCGGCCCACTCCGCCCCACATATAGATACCGAGGACGGGCTCCGGCGGCTTGGGCTTTTGCAGCCAACCCAGCAGCCCTCGAGATCTGGTCGGAGTCGGGCGCCGTAGCAAATCCTGATACAGTCGCTCCAGCCTGCTAATGGCCATCCCCTGCGCGGGGTCGGCCACAAAGCCGGGGCGCAGCAGATCCTGCTGGTATTTTTGCTGCGGTGTCATCCTTGAGCGCCTCTCCAAGTCCCTGAATCGAGGACAAAATGGTATCACGGCCTCAGGACGCACGGTATAGTGCCATCAAGGCATGGCGGTTATGACGACCGCATAAACCCACTCTGTTTTAGCTGTAACAAGGAGCATCTATGAGTCTGTTAACTGGGATCCTGCTGGCTGTCGCGGCCTTGATTATCGGTATCGTTCTCGGCCGTTTTTCGGTGCGTAGCCGCGATGCTGGCCGTCTGGAACAGGAACTGAAGAAGGCCCACAAGGAGCTCGAGAGTTATCAGGGCCAGATCAACACCCACTTCGCCGACAGCGCTGCCCTGATGGAGCAACTGGCCGAGCAGTATCAGACCCTCTATCGCCACATGGCCGAGCAGAGCAAATTCCTGGCCAAGGCGCAGGAACCGCTGTTCCGCGAGTCATTGGTAGAAGAAGCCCCTGCCAATGTGGCAGAAGAACCGGGCGTTCCGCCTCGCGACTATGCTGGCGCCTCTTCCGGACTGCTCAAGCAACCAAACTAGTTCCTCGCGGAACTAATTGGCCAGTCCCGTGGTCTGACCTTGACGATTGCAATGCAACTTTTTCTGGGAGCTGTTTTTCATATGCGTAAACCTCTTTCCATGCTCAGTGTGCTAGCCCTCAGTGTCGGTATCGCCATGTCTGCGGCCCCTGCTCAGGCTGCACTGCCTTCCCTGTTAGGTTCAAATCAGGAGATGCCAAGCCTGGCGCCTGTTCTCGAACAGGTCACCCCGGCGGTGGTCAATATCTCGGTTTCTGGCAAAAAAATTACCCGTCAGCGTCTGCCGGAACAGTTCAAGTTCTTCTTCGGCCCCAACATGCCCGATGAACAGGTGAGCGAGCAGCCGTTCCAGGCGCTCGGCTCCGGTGTCATAGTCGATGCCAAGAAGGGTTACGTGATCACCAACGCCCATGTGGTTCACGAGGCGGACGAGATCAAGGTCAACCTGAAGGATGGTCGTGAGTACGCGGCCAAGAAGATCGGTGAAGACAAGCAGTCCGACATCGCCCTGCTGCAAATCAAGGCCGAGGATCTGGTGCAGATCAAGTTTGCCGACTCCGACGAGCTGCGGGTGGGTGACTATGCGCTGGCCATCGGCAACCCGTTTGGTCTGGGTCAGACCGTCACCTCCGGTATTGTCAGTGCGCTGGGTCGCAGCGGCCTCAACATCGAGAATCTGGAGAACTTCATCCAGACCGATGCGGCCATCAACTCCGGTAACTCCGGCGGCGCTCTGCTCAACCTGCGTGGCGAGCTGATCGGTATCAACACCGCGATTCTGGGCCCGAACGGCGGCAACATTGGCATCGGCTTTGCCATCCCCTCCAACATGGTGCGGGATCTGACCGAGCAGATCGTCAAGTACGGTGAAGTGCGTCGTGGCCAGCTGGGGATTACCGGCACCGAGCTCACCTCCGACATCGCTAAAACCTTCGGCTACAACAAGAAGGATGGTGCCTTCGTCAATCAGGTCATGCCTGATTCGGCGGCCGACAAGGCGGGCATCAAGGCTGGCGATATCATCGTCAGCATCGATGGCAAACCGGTTCGCTCCTTTGGCGAGCTGCGTGCCAAGATCGCTACCATGGGCGCTGGCAAGCAGGTCGAGCTGGGACTGATCCGCGATGGCAAGTCACAAACGGCCAAGGTGACCCTGAAGCAGGCTGATGACAGCGAAGTACGCGCCAGCGCGCTGCATCCGGCACTGGAAGGGGCCAAGCTGAGCACCACTACCGACCCGGTCTCCGGCGTCGCGGTGGCCGATATTGATCCGCGCTCTCCGGCAGCCGCTTCCGGCCTGCAGAAGGGTGATATCATCATCGGGGTCAACCGCCTGCGCATCAACACCCTGGGCGAGCTGACCAAGGCGCTCAAGAACAAGCCTGACGTGCTGGCGCTCAACATCCAGCGCGGCGACTCCTCGCTCTATCTGGTGATCCGCTAACGCTCAAGTTGTTCGCTACTCTCTCTATCACCCGCGGCCTTCACCGCGGGTGATTTTTATCCATCGATAGTGTTATTCTCTGCGCGCAGCCTGTACGGATGAGAATGACATGAAAATCCCCCCTTTAGTCAGTTACTTGGGCAAGTCTGTCGGTTTTGGATTGACCGTCGCAGCGCTGCTGTTGCTGCTGTTTCCCCATTTTCGCGGTGGTGCCCAACTGCCCGGCATCATCACCAATGCCCGTGAACTGAGTTTCTCCTATGCCGCCCATCGGGCAGGCCCTGCCGTCGTCAACATCTACACCCGCAGCTTTGCCCCCAATCAGGGCAATCAGGGGGAACTGCGCCCGCAAGGGCTGGGTTCTGGCGTCATCATGAATCAGCGCGGCTATGTACTGACCAACTACCACGTCATCG
Organism: Aeromonas sp. 61P; assembly: GCF_051919545.1. NCBI lineage: Bacteria > Pseudomonadati > Pseudomonadota > Gammaproteobacteria > Aeromonadales > Aeromonadaceae > Aeromonas > Aeromonas sp. 61P. The sequence continues at coordinate 1,184,311 of NZ_JBQBEL010000001.1, read as the reverse complement.
CCGATGCCGACCAGATCATCGTCGCGTTGCAGGATGGCCGGGTCTTCAGTGCCGAGCTGGTCGGTACCGATCAGCTCACCGACCTCGCCGTGCTCTATATCGAGTCAGACAACCTGCCGGTGATCCCGCAGGATCCCGAGCGACTGCCAGAAGTGGGGGATGTGGTGCTCGCCATCGGCAACCCCTACAACGTCGGCCAGACCATCACCCAGGGCATCATCAGTGCCACCGGCCGTACCGGCCTCTCCAGCATGGGGCCCGACAGCAATGGCCGTCAGGATCTGCTGCAGACCGATGCCGCCATCAACGAGGGCAACTCGGGCGGAGCACTGGTCAACGGCCGTGGCGATCTGGTGGGGATCAACACCGCCACCTATCACCTCAACGGCAATCAGGAGAGCTACGGCATCAGCTTCGCCATCCCCTACCGGCTGGCAAAACGGATCATGGATGAGCTGATCGCCAACGGCCGGGTGATCCGCGGCTACCTCGGGATCTCCAGCGTCGAGATCAACCCCATAGTCGCGCGGATGATGAACCTCGGCGACCTGCGTGGTCTGGTGGTGGAGAGCCTGGATCCCAACGGCCCGGCGGCCAAAGGCGGCCTGCAGCGAGGGGATGTGCTACTCAAGATCAACGGAGAGGCCATCAGTGGCGTACGCAGCGCCATGGACAAGATTGTCGAGAGCCGCCCCGGCACCAAGCTGACCATCTCGGTATTCCGCTCCGGCAAGCCGCTGGAAGTGGTGGTCACCATAGAGGAAGACCTGCGCTATCAGCAGAGAACCGCCAGCTCGAGCGCCGCATCGGCCAGCTAGCGTCACTCCTTTTAATGAGAAGGGCGGGAAACCGCCCTTTTCCATATCTGCCCTCTCGGCAACGTCTCTTACCGTGAGATGACTCACAGTTTCCCGCAACGCTTGCCCTGCCCCCGCCCCCCGATTTGTGCGCTACCGATCACACAAAACCAGCTTCAATAAGCACTCCTTTTACCTTTTCAGTATCCAAACGATCACTTCGGGGCCATTTCCTCAGGAATTTCCGCTTCGAATCGGAAAAACACTGCCTCCTCCACATCGACGCGCAGGCTTAGGGTAACGACATACCTTCTGCCAGCCTTGGAGAGCAGACATTGCAAACAGAGACTCACGACCAGACCCTGACCCCGAACAGCCCGGAGTTGCTGCGCCAGACCGATCATATCCTCGCGCGCATTTATCCCCTGCTGGCCGAACAGGGCATCATCCCCAACGAGGTGCAACGGCAAATGCTGGCCTCCCATGTCAAAGCCATGGTGTGGCGCTCCCACAGCGGCGAGCCCCTGCCGGAGGTTGACCTCAGCCTGTTTGAAGAGATCTCCCCCTCTCACTGCGTCTCGCCGAACAGGTCGTCAGCTGGCTGGATCAGCTTGCTTATGAGGAGGCACACCTCTTGTCCGTCCATTTTGAAGTCGCCAAAGAAAACGAACTCAGCTCGGTGCAGAACCCGTAACTCAAGGAGAAATCGATATGACAGCCATCAAACTCGTGATTGGAGACCGTCTCGGCAAGGGTCAGAAAGTGGGCGCAGGCGCGGAAGCTGTCGGGGCCAACGTGACCATCATCCCCGGCATGGCCGCTGACATGAAGCTCGGCGACGTGATGAACAAGGAGCAGGCGGATCTCGGCATCTCCTTCTGCGGCAGCGGCGGTGCCGGGGCGATCACCGCCCAGACCAAATACGGCTACAAGTGCCGCTACGGCATGCGCTCTGTTGAAGAGGGCGTCACCGCCATCAACGAAGGGTGCGTGGTGCTGGGCTTCGGTTTCATGGACAAGGAAGAGCTGGGCCAGAAGCTGGTCGAAGCCTTCGCCAAGAAGCACGGACGCGCCTGATGAAAGAGAACTTCACCACCCAGGTCATCGTCAACGGCAAGGGGACGACGCGCCAGCAGGCGTTTGCCTCCGCCCTCAGCCAGGTGCAACCCACACTGCTCAAGGACAACCAGCAGGTACTGCTGCGCATTGAGCCGGTCGATGTACAGGTGCTCAAAGCCGAGGAGTCGGTCCGGGTGGAGAAGTTCCTGTTCTTCTTCCTGCCGCGCCAGCGCCGCGAATACCGCGTCCAGCTGGAGATCAAGGTTCAGGTCACCAGTCTCGACGTCGCCAAGGTGACGTTCACCCAGGTGTGATGCCTGTGCAGGCACAACCCCACAAGAAGGATACGTTGGATGTTTCTAATCATTTTTATCAAGTCACTCATCATTGGCGGCCTGGTTGGCGTCGGGGTGGGGGCCGGCGCGGCGCGGATGTTCCACGCCCCGACCGTACAGGGCATGGGTGCCTTCCGCACCCTGGGCGAACTTAACTCCTGCGAAGGGGATCCCGCTTCCCACTTCTCGTTTGGCCTCGGCTTCTTCTTCAACGCCTGGGCCTCGACCGTGGCGGCAGGCGCCTTCACCCAGGATGTGGATCACCGCATCATCCCGCACTGGGCCACGGCGGCACTGCTGTTCAAAAATCGGGATCTCGCCACCACTCTGCACGACCCGAAAAAGATGGCCATCGCCGGCGGCATCATAGGTGCCATCGTGGTTGCCTTCCTCAACAGCACGGCCGCAGCCGTCCCGGCCGCCCTGCAGGTCACTGCGGTCAAGGTGCTGGTACCGGCTGCCAACCTGCTGGTCAATACCGTCATGCCGGTGATCTTCTGGCTGGCCGCCATCGAAGCGGGAAAGAAATCCGGTTTCTGGGCCACCATCTTCGGCGGTCTGGCCCAACTCATCATGGGCAACGCGGTACCGGGTCTGGTACTCGGCATCCTGATCGGCAAGGGCGTGGAAGAGAGCGGCTGGAACCACGTCACCAAGGTGATGATGACGGCCATCGTCCTGCTGTTCGTGCTGAGCGGCTTCTTCCGCGGCTTCGATATGAAACTGATTGAATCCTTCCATATGGGTGTCCCCCTGTGGCTGGAAAACGCCCATAACCTGCTGAGCGGCAAATAAGGGGTCACACCATGGATGAGAAACTGAAAAACAACTTCTGGTATGCCGACTGGTCATTCCCCATCTTCGTTGGCCTGCTCTCGGCCGGGGTCTTTGCCGGAACCCACATGTTCTATCTGTACGGGGTCGGTGCCTTCAACGAGGTAGCCTTCGTCGCCATGCTGAAAGCGGGAATGGATACGGGTGCCTACGGCGCGGTAGCCGCGTTCGGTGCCAGCTTCCTGTTCGCCCGCATCATAGAGGGATCCCTGGTGGGGATCCTGGATATCGGCGGCGCCATCCAGACCGGGGTTGGCCTCGGTGTGCCAGCACTTCTGCTGGGGGCCGGCATCGTCTATCCGGTGGAGAACTTCGGCGCCTCGCTGGCAACCGGCATGGGGATTGGTCTGGCCATCGGCTACGTCATCATTCTGGCGCGCAAGTTCACCATCAACCAGAGCAACTCCACCTACGGTGCTGACGTGATGATGGGCGCAGGCAACAGCTCTGGCCGCTTCCTCGGCCCCCTCATCATCCTCTCCGCCATGGGCGCCTCGATCCCCATCGGTATCGGTTCCCTGCTGGGTGCCCTGCTGTTCTACGTGTGGGGCAAGCCCATCACCGGAGGTGCCATCCTGGGAGCCATGCTGCTGGGTACCTTCTTCCCGGTCGCCCTTGTGTAAGTAACAGCCGCCCTGCGGGGCGGCTCGCCAGAGGTTCTCAGCATGTACGACATCATCATCAAAGCGGGGCGCCAGGGAGATGGCCAGCTCGTCGATATCGCCATCAGGGAGGGCAAAATCGCCGCCATCGGCTCCCTGCCGGGGACGGCAACGGCGCGGCAGATCCTGGATCTCGGCGGCCGGGTGCATGTGAGCGCAGGCTGGATCGACGGCCACACCCACTGCTACCCCGCCTCCCCCATCTATCACGATGAGCCGGACAAGGTAGGCGTAGAGTCCGGCGTCACCACCGTCATCGACGCCGGCAGCACCGGAGCCGACAATGTGGATGACTTCCAGCAGATCGCTGCGGGCTGCAAGACCCGGGTGCATGCCCTGCTCAACATCTCCCGCATCGGTCTGCTACGCCAGAACGAACTGGCTGATAGCCGGGATCTGGATATGGATCTCGCCTCGGCAGCCATTCGCCGCCACCCCGACTTTATTGTCGGCATCAAGGCGCGGATGAGCGGTAGCGTGGTAGGCGAGAACGGCCTGCAACCGCTGCGCATGGCCAAGGCGTTGCAACAGGCCCACGGCCAGCTGCCGCTGATGGTACACGTGGGCAACACGCCGCCGGATCTGGACGAGATCGTGACCCTGCTGGGGGATGGCGACCTGCTGACCCACTGCTTCAACGGCAAACCGAACCGCATCCTGACTCCGGCTGGCGAGCTGCGGGTCGCGGTGCGCGAGGCGATGAAACGGGGCCTGTTGCTCGACATCGGCCACGGCGGCGCCAGCTTCAGCTTCGAGGTGGCGGAGCTGGCTATCCGACAGGGGATCCTGCCCCGCACCATCAGCTCCGACATCTACTGCAAGAACCGCATCAAGGGGCCGGTCTACAGTCTGGCTCACGTGATGTCGAAGTTTCTCGCCATCGGCATGACGCTGGAGCAGGTGCTCGCCTGTGTCACCCATCAAGCGGCCGATGCCCTGCGCCTGTCCGGCAAGGGGCGGCTCGAGGTAGACTCCGATGCCGATCTGACCCTGTTCGAGGTCGCCAGCGGCCCGACCCTGTTTATGGATACCGAAGCCCAGTCCCGCAGCGGTGACCAACAACTGCAGCCTCTCGCCGCCCTGGTCGGTGGCGAACTGGTTCTGACTCACTATGGGAAATCACACCATGCCTTCTGTTTATGAGAAATATCAGCTCAAACCGGTGATCAACGCCTCCGGGCGCATGACCATACTCGGCGTCTCCACCCCCGAGCAGGAGGTGGTCGATGCGGTCAATTTTGGCCTGGGCCACTACTTCGAGGTCAAGGATCTGGTCAACAAGACCGGCGCCTATCTGGCTGGTTTACTGGATGTGGAAGATGCGGTGGTGGTCTCCTGTGCCAGCGCCGGCATCGCCCAGTCAGTCGCCGCCATGATAGTACGCGGCGATCCCTACCGCCTCGAGCACCTGCTCGCCCATCCCCATGACGTGCCGAGTGAAATCGTGCTGCCCAAGGGGCATAACGTCAACTTCGGCGCCCCGGTCGGTACCATGGTCAATCTGGGTGGCGGCAAAGTAGTGGAAGCCGGGTACGCCAACGAGTGCTCCCCTTCCCAGCTGGCCGCTGCCATCAATGCCAACACAGCAGCCATCCTCTACATCAAATCCCACCACTGCGTGCAGAAGAGCATTCTGTCGGTGGCAGAGGCCGCCGAGGTCGCCAAGAACCACGGGCTCCCGCTCATCGTCGATGCGGCTGCCGAAGAGGATTTGCGCCTCTACTACAACCAAGGGGCGGATCTGGTCATCTACAGCGGAGCCAAAGCCATCGAAGGGCCCACCAGCGGGCTGGTAGTTGGCAAGCGCCAGTATGTGGAGTGGGTCAAACAACAGGCCAACGGCATCGGTCGCGCCATGAAGGTGGGCAAGGAGGGGATCCTCGGCCTGACCCACGCTATCGAGCGCTATCTGGCCAAAGAGAAAGAGAGCGGCGCCGCCATGGTCGCCAAAATGAGCCCCTTCATAGAGCGCCTCAACCTGCTGCCCGGCGTCACCGCCAAGGTGGTGTGGGACAGCGCAGGACGCGACATTGCCCGCACCGATATCGCCTTCGACCACCAGCAGATCGGCATGACCACAGTGCAGGTCGTCACCCGTCTGCAACAGGGCACACCTGCCATCTACTGTCGTGGCTACAAGGCCAACGAGGGGCATATCGAGATAGACGTGCGCAGCGTCACCGTGCCCCAGCTCGACCAGATCCATGCCGCCATTGCCCACCTCGTTCAGGAGAACAACTGATGTCTTTGACTCCCAATTACTACCGCGATCGGGTCTGCCTCAACGTGCTGGCCGGTTCCAAAGAGAATGCCGTCGAGGTATACGACGCAGCCGAAGGCCACGTGCTGGTCGGTGTGCTCTCCAAAAACTACCCGGATATTCCCTCCGCAGTTGCCGATATGAAGGAGTACGCCAAGCTTATCGACAACGCCCTCTCCATCGGGCTGGGCGCCGGCGATCCACGCCAATCCGCCATGGTGGCCGAGCTGGCCTGCCAGCTGCAGCCCCAGCACGTCAATCAGGTGTTCACCGGTGTTGGCGCCAGCAGGGCGCTGCTCGGTCAGTCAGAGACACTGGTCAACGGCCTGATCTCCCCTACCGGCATGCCGGGCATGGTGAAGATCTCCACCGGTCCACTCAGCGCCGGACAGCCGGATGGCATCGTCCCCATCGATACCGCCATTGCCTTGCTCAAGGACATGGGCGGCAGCTCGGTCAAATTCTTCCCCATGGGGGGGCTGGCCTGTCGCGACGAGTATCAGGCAGTGGCCGAGGCCTGTGCCCGCAAACTTCTGGCTGGAGCCCACCGGCGGCATCGATCTGGACAACTTTGAAGAGATTGTGCGGATTGCGCTGGACGCCGGGGTCGAGAAGGTGATCCCTCACGTCTACAGCTCCATCATCGACAGCGCGAGCGGGCACACTCGCCCCGAGGATGTTCGCACTCTGCTGACCATAGTGAAACGACTGTTGGCCTGATGGCAGTCACGGGCGTCGGTTCAATCACTGACCGGTGCCTGGCTTGTTGATGACCCACTTGTTAACATCGGCCCTTTATCTCGCAACAGGAGTCTTGCATACCCCCTATGATCAAGCTGCCACACCCCAGGCTCCATCAACTGCTGATCCAGCTCCATGCCGAACCACTGCCACAGGAGGAGCTGGCTCGTCGCCTCAATGTCTCCACCCGCACGGTGCGCACCGATGTGGCGACCCTCAACGAACTGATTGCCACGCACGGCGCTCACCTGATCCACCAGCGTGGCAGTGGCTACCAGCTCAAGATCTACAATCAGGGACTGTTCGAGGCTCTGCTGGCGGCCCAGGGTCAGGATAGCGGCCTGCCACGCACCAGCCGGGAGCGGGTGCTGCACCTGCAGATCCTGCTATTGACGGCAGAGCAGGGGATCAAGCTCGATGAGCTGGCTGATACCTGGTATCTGAGCCGGGCGGCACTGCAGGGGGATATGGCGGAAGTCCGTGAGCAACTCAGCCACTTCAGGCTCAGCGTCGAGAGCAAACCCCGCCTGGGGATGCGCATTCAGGGGGAGGAGACGGCGATCCGTGCCTGTTTGACCCAACTGCTCTATCAGGAGTTGCTGCACAACAACCAGTTGCAAACCCTGTTGCCCAACCTTTGCCCCAGCAAGACGATGGAGGTAGTGGGCAATCACATCCATGCCCAGCTTGCCCGACATCAGCTGCGTCTCGCTGACGAGAGCTTGCAGCAGCTCACCATCTACTGCGCCGTTGCCCTGCTGCGTCAGGCATCCGGTCACGAGTTGCGCCACTTCGCCAGCGAGGATCTGACTCTGCCGCTGCTTGCAGTATCTCGCGATATTTATGCGGTATTGCCAACCTTGATGCCCCCCGTAGAGGACGAGATCGCCGGTCTCGCTATCCAGATCCAGGCGCGCCTGATGGCCGATACTCCCCAGCTCAGCCCGGCAATGGCCGCCGAGAGCGAGCAGTTGGTGGAGCATCTGCTGACCTACATTCATCAACACTACCCTTACGACCTGCGAGGCGACCAACAGCTGCGAGCCGACCTGCAAACCCATATCAGCGCCATGCTGCTACGGGTTAAATACCAGATTGGCAACCACAACCCGCTGGCCGATCACATCAAGCAGTACTACCCCCTCGCCTACGACATCACGTTGGCAGCCATCTCGGAGTGGATCAAGCAGACCCCCTACCGACTGACCCACCACGAGATCGGCTATCTGGTGATCCATATCGGGGTCGGTCTGGAGCGCCATTACGATATCGGCTATACCCGCCGCCCGCAGGCGCTATTGCTTTGCGATGCGGGCAACGCCACCTTCCGGGTGCTGGAAGCACGTATCAAGCGGGAGTATCCCCAGTTGCAGCTGACCACGCTTGAATCGGTGCGGGATTACGAAGGACTGGCGCAGATCGCGCAGGACTTTGTCATCAGTACCGTCAAGGTGAACGAAAAAAACGCCCCCGTGGTACTCGTTGCCCCCTTCCCGACCCAATACCAACTGGAGCAGCTTGGCAAGCTGGTGCTGATCGACCGCACCCGCCCCTACATGCTCGACAAATATTTCGATGCCGACCACTTCATGGTGGTCAAAGAACCCCTTACCCAGGCCGAACTGTTTGCCCGTATCTGTGATCAGCTGGAGGCGGAAGACCTGGTGGAGAGCGGCTTCAGAGCCTCACTGCAGGAGCGGGAGCGGATCGTCTCCACCATGTTGGGAGAAGGGATCGCCCTGCCCCACTCCCTCGGTCTGCTGGCGCGCCGCACTCTGGTTTACACCGTGCTGGCACCGCAGGGGATCGACTGGGGCAACGGGGAAATCGCGACGCTCATCTTCGTGCTGGCGATCAGCAAGGCCGATTACGAGGAGGCGATGGGTCTCTACGACCTGTTTCTGGCACTGATGAACGAAAAAGCCAGCAGGAATCTGCTGGCTTGTCGCGATTTTGCCAGCTTCAAAGCGCTGGCGCGCACCGGTTCATAACATAAAACGAGGAGTGACTACTCCTCGTTAAAGCCGGAGGTGAACAGCTCCACCACGGCGGCCAGGGCCTCGACCTCTTCGGGGCCCTCAACCTGTACTTCCACCTGCCGCCCTTGCGCGGAATCCAGCATCAGCAGGCCGATGATGCTGTCAGCATCAGCCTCCACACCATCTTCATTGCGCAGCAGCACGTGGGCATCGAAACCCTGCACCAGCTCGAACAGCATCATGGCTGGTCTGGCATGAATACCCAGCTTGTTTTTCACTTCAACCGAGGCGGAAACAGTCATCGGGTCGTCCTATTGGTCCGTCAGGATTGGGGAGCACTCTTGTCGAGAGTGCGGTGGCGGATCTGCACGTTCTTGCCGAGCAAACGAAATGCACTGGCCAGCCGTTCTGCAATAAAGACCGAGCGGTGCTGACCGCCGGTGCAACCGATGCCGACCGTGAGGTAGCTGCGATTGTTGCGCTCCAGATGGGGCAACCAGGTCGCCAGCATATTTTCGATCTGCTGGGTAAACAGCATCACGTCAGCCTGCGCCGAGAGGTAGTTGGCGACCGGCTCATCCTTGCCGGTGAACGGCTTGAGCTCGGGGATCCAGTGCGGGTTAGGCAGGAAGCGGGCATCGAACACGAAGTCGGCATCCTTGGGAATGCCGTACTTGAAGCCGAACGACTCGAACACCAGCACCAGCTCGTTCTCTTTCTTCCCAAGCACCCTGGTCTTGATGAGCTCGCTCAGGTCGTGAATGCTGAGGGTAGTGGTGTCGATGCGCAGGTCAGCGGTCGAGGAGATGGGCGCCAGCAGGTGGGTCTCCTCCCGAATCGCCTCATCCAGCGACAGCTTGTTGCGTGAGAGGGGGTGCAAACGGCGGCTCTCGCCATAGCGCTTGAGCAGGGTGCCGTTGTCGGCATCGAAGAAGAAGCTGGAGAACTCTACCCGCCCCTCATTGCGCACCTGTGCCAGCAGATTTTCCAGTTTCTCCGGATCGCTCGGCAGGTTGCGCACATCGATGCTGACCGCCAGCTTGTCATACTGGCTCTCCACCGAGACAATCAGCTGGGGCAGCAGATTGACCGGCAGGTTGTCCACACAGTAGTAACCCAGATCTTCCAGCACTCGCAGGGCTACCGTTTTACCGGAGCCCGAACGTCCACTTACCACGATTAACTGCATCTTGTTCCCTCACGCCAAAACGGGTGTCTCATCCTTGGCCTGCTGTCAGGCCGAGGTCATGATCTGATAGAGCTCTTCGTCGCTGGTTGCCTGACGCAACTGGCGGCAAACCGCCTTGTCACCCAGCTTGGAAGCCATCAGAGAAAGGGTCTTGAGATGCTGCTTGCACTCGCTTTCCGGCACCAGCAAGGCAAACAGCAGGTCAACCGGTTGATTGTCGATGGAGTCGAAAGGAATAGGGTCGGCAAAGGTCATCAGGATCGCGGTTGGCGGGAACTCATCGTCAATGCGACCGTGGGGGATCGCAATACCGGCACCGATCCCGGTACTACCCATTTTTTCGCGGGCCAGCAAGCATTCAAACAGCGCCTGACGGGAGGTGCCAAGGCGTTCGGCGGCCAGCTCGCTGATGATCTCGAGGGCGCGTTTCTTGCTGGTACAAGGGACTGCACTCTTGGTGCAGTCCCGACTCAGTATGTGTTCAAGTTGCATGGTTATTTTTTATTTAACTTATCTTTGTGCTTGATGATCTGCCTGTCCAGCTTGTCGAGCAAGGTGTCTATCGCAGCATACATATCGGCATGTTCAGAGTTGGCAAACACTTCGCCACCGCTGACATGCAATTTGGCTTCCGCTATCTGGTTCAGTTTTTCCACGCTAAGCACCACATGAACATTGTTGATGTGGTCGAAGTGACGCTCGAGTTTGGCAAATTTGTTATTCACATAATCACGCAGAGCTTCGGTGATCTCGACATGGTGTCCGGTCAGGTTAATTTGCATAACATCATCCTTTTGTTTGCCTAAACCAGGCGTTTGCGCTGATTGGAAGGTGGGATAAACAAGGATTCGCGATACTTAGCGATCGTGCGTCTCGCCACCATAATACCCTGTTCGGCCAGCAAATCCGCGATCTTGCTATCACTTAACGGCTTGGCAGGATTCTCTGCCGTGACCAGCTTCTTGATGAGCGCGCGAATTGCGGTCGATGAGCACTCTCCTCCTCCTTCGGTGTTCACATGGCTGGAGAAAAAAAACTTCAATTCGAAGATACCACGGGGGGTATGCATGTACTTCTGGGTCGTCACCCGGGAGATGGTCGACTCATGCATCTCTACCGCTTCGGCGATGTCATTGAGCACCATCGGCTTCATCGCCTCTTCACCATACTCGAAAAAGCCCTGTTGCTGCTCGACAATGCAACTGGCCACTTTCAGCAGGGTGTCATTGCGACTTTCCAGGCTCTTGATGAACCACTTGGCTTCCTGCAAATGGGAGCGGATAAACTGGGTGTCGGTGCTGCTGCGGGCGTTGCGGGCCATGGCGGCATAGGTCTCGTTGACCCGGATGCGGGGGGCGGAGTCGGGATTGAGCTCGACCACCCACTTGCTGCCCTTCTTGACCACGGAGACGTCGGGAATCACGTACTGGGAGTCGCTCTGGATGATGCCATTGCCGGGACGCGGCTCCAGCAGCTGGATCAAATCCAGCACCTCCTTGAGGTCGCTCTCCTTGAGTTTTGTCTTGCGGGCGAGGGTGCGGTAATCCCGGTTGCCGAGCAGCTCCATGTGCTCGAGGATCACCTCTTTGGCCTCGTTGAGCCAGGGGGTCTGCGGGTCATACTGATCCAGCTGGATGAGCAAACACTCCTGCACAGAACGGGCAGCAATGCCGACCGGATCGAAGTGCTGAACCCGCTTGAGTACCGCCTCGACCTCATCGAGCTCCACCTCTACGTCATCGCTGGTAACGGCAGCCTGGATATCCTCCAGCGCAACGGTCAGATAACCGGATTCGTCGATGGCATCGATGATGGCGAGCGCGATGGCGGCATCCACATCGCTGAACGGTGTGAGCCGCATCTGCCACAGCAGATAATCCTGCAGGTTTTCGGTGGTCTCTCCCTGATAGACGCTATCTTCCCCATCGTGGATGGGGCCCGCGCTCTGGGCGGTGCCGGCAGAGTAAACCTCGTCCCAGGTGGTATCCACCGGTAACTCGTCCGGCATCTGCTCCTGAGCCATGGCATCGCTGGAATCCAGCTGGCTGGCATCGACCGGCGCTTCCGGACTGGTCTCTTGCGCCTCGCTCTCTTCCTGCTCCAGCAGAGGGTTGTTTTCGAGCGCTTGCTGAATTTCCTGCTGAAGTTCCAGAGTGGAGAGCTGGAGCAGACGAATCGCTTGTTGTAATTGCGGCGTCATGGTCAGGGACTGACCGAGACGCAACTGTAATGTCGGCTTCATCTACGTCGGGATATCCTTATGTTCAGCGAGGCACTCGTCAAAGGAAATGAAGGCATGCCCCCTTACTATAGACTGAATTGATCGCCCAAATAGACGCGCTTGACCTGCTCATCGGCAAGGATGTCAGCCGGTGCACCTTCGGCAATCATCTTGCCGTGGCTGACGATATAGGCCTTCTCACATACGTCCAGAGTCTCTCTGACGTTGTGGTCGGTAATCAAGACGCCAAGACCTCTATCTTTCAGATGCTGAATGATCTTCTTGATGTCTATCACAGAAATCGGGTCAACCCCTGCAAAGGGTTCATCCAGCAGAATAAAACGCGGCTCGGCCGCCAGCGCACGGGCGATCTCGACCCGACGGCGCTCACCGCCGGAGAGGCTCTGACCCAGGTTGTCGCGAATGTGGGTGATATTGAACTCTTCCAGCAGTTGCTGAACCTTGTCCTCACGCTCCTCACGGCTCAACCCCTTGCGGGTCTGCATCACTCCCATCAGGTTGTCGAACACCGACAGGCGACGGAAGATGGAGGCCTCCTGCGGCAGGTAACCGATGCCGTTGCGCGCCCGCACATGCATGGGCTGCAGGCTGATGTCCTGATCGTCGATGGTGATGAGACCGGCATCGCGCTGCACCAGCCCCACGATCATGTAGAAGGAGGTGGTCTTGCCCGCCCCGTTGGGACCGAGCAGGCCGACAATCTGGCCAGCGCCCACTTCAAGGCTGACGTCACTCACCACCATGCGGCGCTTGTAGCTCTTCTGCAGGCCCACTGCTTTTAACACTGCCATGGCTTATTTTCCCTGCTTCTTCTGGTCGGCGGGCTTGTCGAAATTCTCTACCTGATCCGGCAGGAACACGGTTTTGACCCGCTGGCTCGGGCTCTTGCTCTCGGCGATCATCTTCTGTTTGACGATGTCGTAGCGGATCAGATCGCCATTGACCTGGCTATCTTCCTGCTTGAGCTGACCGTTGCCGGTGATGGTCACCAGCCGGTTCTTCAGCTCGTAGCGGATAGTGTTGCCGTGGGCATTGACCGGCTTGCCGTTATCCAGGATCTGGAAGAAGGTGGCGGGCTTGCCGTAGGCAGTCATCACCTCGGCCCCTTTCTCGCCGGAACGGGTCACAACCACCTTGTCAGCCTTGATCCGGATGGTGCCCTGATTGATGGTCACATCCTCTTCGAAGGTGATGCGGTTGTCCTGCATCTCGGCCACCTGTTTGACGGCATCGACGTAGACCTTCTCGGCAAAGTCGGACTCTTTGGCGGTCACCGCACCACACAACAACAGGGTTGCGAGGGCCAGATTAGCGTTTTTCATTGAAATAGATGGCATGGCCTTGATCCAGTAACTCAAAATATTTGCGGTCCAGATGGCCCTTGAGGCCAACCCCTTGGGTCTGGAAATCCCGACCCAGAATGTTCACTTCCCGGTTGCTGCGCACATCCTGTGTCACCAGATCCAGCTCCAGATAAGGGGTATCCAGTGTGGAGATAAAGGAGGTGGGCAGCAGACCATCCAGATGCACCTTGTCCCGCAGGATGACGTTGTCGCCGGTGTTGAGCACGCCGGTTTCGGCGGTCACCTTCCACTCGGCGGCACCCTGATCGTCATACATGTAGACCACCGGCTTGTCGAAGGTGGCCTGCTCGAGGATTTGATAATACTCGGCGTAGGTCGACTCCAACCGCTCGGTGCGCTTGCCATTGATATCAAAACGGGTGGTCACCAGATCTTTGGCGACAAAATCCGGCTGATAGTTTTCGATTTTGGCGGCGCTCTCAGGCACCAGCTCAACCTTGCCCAACTGCCAGGCAACCAGCGCGACCAGAAACAGCAGGGCAAACAACAGGGTCTGTCTGCTCATACCGAAGCCTCGGGCTGGTCATCGGCCCCCCCCTGCGCTTGCAGGATCAGGTCGCACACCTCGCGCACCGCGCCCATGCCACCGCCAAGCCGGGTCACCATATCGGCACGACTCAGCACCAGCGGATGGGCATCGGCCACCGCGATACCCAGGCCGCAAGCGTCCATCACCGGCAGATCGATGGTGTCATCGCCCATATAGGCGGCCTGTTCAGCAGTCAGCCCAAGCTTGGCCAGCAGCGCTTCGAAGTGAGGCAGCTTTTTATCAGCCCCCTGCACCACATGAGACACCCCCAGGCTTTTCATCCGATCGCTGACGATACGGGAGTTGCGCCCGGTGATGATGGCGATCTCGATCCCGGCATTGAGCAGTGCTCGCATGCCCGCACCATCGCGGGTGCAGAAGGTTTTCAGCTCTTCGCCGTTGTTTCCCATGTAGATGAGGCCGTTGGAGAGCACCCCGTCCACATCGCACACCAGCAGGCGGATTTGCGCCGCCTTGTCGAACTGGCTGCGCGTCACCGGACCATAGAGGGTCGGTACGTTTTGCATCAAATTACTCCGGCTTTCAGCAGGTCGTGCATGTTGAAGGCGCCGAGCGGGCGTTTCTCTTCATCCACGACCAGTAATCCGTTGATTTTTCTCGTTTCCATCAGCTTGACGGCTTCTGCAGCCATCATCTCTGGACCTACGGTAACACAGTTGGCCGTCATCACGCGGCTGATGGGGGTGTGATGGATATCGATCTGCTGGTCAAGAATGCGGCGCAGGTCGCCATCGGTAAAGAGCCCGGCCAGCAGGCCATTGCCATCGACCACTGCCGTCATACCGAGCCCCTTGCGGCTCACTTCCAGCAGCGCTTGACTGATGGTGGCATCTATCCCTACCCGGGGCAACAGATCGCCACTGTGCATCAGGTCGCCGACCCGCAGCAACAGACGCTTGCCAAGGGAACCGCCCGGGTGAGAGAGGGCGAAGTCATCGGCGGTAAAACCGCGCGCTTCCAGCAGGGCGACCGCCAGGGCATCGCCCATCACCAGGGTTGCCGTGGTGCTGGAAGTGGGTGCCAGACCCAGAGGGCAGGCTTCTTTCTCCACCTTGATGCACAGGTGCACGTTGGCCTCTTTGGCCATGGTGGAGGCAGGATTGCCGGTCATGCAGATGAGCGGAATGCCGCGGCGCTTGAGTACCGGCAGCAGGGCCAGGATTTCGTCACTCTCGCCGGAGTTGGAGATGGCGATGATAAGGTCGCCGCTGGAGATCATCCCCAGATCGCCGTGACTCGCTTCTCCCGGGTGAAGGAAGAAGGCCGGGGTGCCGGTGCTGGCGAGGGTGGCGGCGATCTTGCTGCCGATATGGCCCGATTTGCCCATGCCGGTGACCACTATCTTGCCACCGCAGCGCAGCACCATTTCGCACGCCTTGTCGAAGGCGTCGTTCAGATACTGATAGAGTCCATCAATGGCTTGCTTTTCTGTGTCCAGCACCGCGCGGGCACTGCGACGAAAATCGAACAGTTCAGACACTTTCTCAGGCTTTACAGACATAAAGACACAGCTCCGGGCCGAAATTAGCTGCGGGATTATAAAAAAGTCTGCCCGGATAAGCGAATCGGATGGCAAGTCCCGCTCTCAATGACGCACTTTGTTACAGAAAACTGTCGTGCAAATGGGCTTGCAGCCTGTTCAATAGTTGTTCCTTGCTGTTGCTTAGACCTAGACTACCCCATAAAATTCGCACCTCATTTACACCGGATGGACAATTGTTTGAACAATGACCTGATCACCATCTCCGACCTGACCTTCAGTCACGGAGATCGGCTGTTGTATGACGGGATCAACCTGACCATTCCTCGTGGCAAGGTCACCGCCGTCATGGGCCCGAGCGGCATCGGTAAAACCACCCTGCTGCGGCTGATCGGTGGCCAGCTCAAGCCGGAGTCCGGTCACATTCTGTTTGACGGGGAAGATATCCCCACCCTCTCCCGTTCGCGCCTCTATGAAGTGCGCAAACGGATGAGCATGCTGTTCCAGAGCGGCGCCCTGTTTACCGGCATGACGGTCTACGACAACGTGGCCTTCCCGCTGCGGGAGCACTCCGGCCTGCCGGAGGAGCTGATCCACACCATCGTCATGATGAAGCTGCAGGCGGTGGGCTTGCGCGGCGCGGCGAAACTGATGCCCTCCGAGCTCTCCGGCGGCATGGCGCGCCGGGCTGCGCTGGCTCGGGCCATCGCCCTTGACCCCGACCTCATCATGTATGACGAGCCGTTTGTCGGGCAGGACCCCATCACCATGGCGGTGCTGGTCAAGCTGATCAAGGAGCTGAACGATGCCCTCGGTATCACCTCAGTCATCGTCACCCACGACGTGAAAGAGGTGCTGAGCATCGCCGATTACGCCTACATCATTGCCAATCGCAAGGTGGTGGCGCACGGCACGCCGGACCAGCTGCGCGAGGAGCACAATCCCGAAGTCGAGCAGTTCCTCAAAGGATTGCCCGATGGTCCTGTTCCGTTTCATTTTCCGGCAGGCGATCTGCTACAGGATCTCTGATGTTGATAAATCAAATAAGCAAGCTGGGGCGGGTCGGAGTGCGGTTTATCAGCTCCGTCGGTCGCGCCACCATCATGTTGTTCCATGCGCTGGCGGGCAAACCCGAGCCGCGCAAGCACTTCCCGCTGCTTGTCCAGCAGCTCTATGTGGTGGGTGTGCAGTCGGTGGCCATCATTCTGGTCTCCGGCCTGTTCATCGGCATGGTGCTCTCGCTGCAGGGTTACAACGTCTTGAAGGATTTCGGCGCCGAGCAGAGCCTGGGACCGCTGGTCTCCCTCTCCCTGCTGCGGGAGCTGGGGCCTGTGGTCACGGCACTGCTGTTTGCCGGCCGTGCCGGTTCGGCCCTGACCGCTGAAATTGGCCTGATGAAGGCCACCGAGCAACTTTCAAGCCTCGAGATGATGGCGGTCGACCCGCTGCGCCGGGTGGTTGCCCCCCGCTTCTGGGCTGGCGTCATCAGCATGCCGCTGCTGGCCTTTATGTTCAGCCTGATCGGTATCTTCGGCGGCAAGCTGGTCGGCGTGGACTGGCTCGGCGTGGACGAAGGGGGCTTCTGGTCTGCCATGCAGGCCTCCGTCGACTGGCATGAAGACATCATGCAGGGCGCCATCAAGAGCCTGATTTTCGCCCTGGTGGTCACCTGGATTGCGCTCTTTAACGGCTATGATGCCAAGCCGACCTCGGCCGGGATCAGTCAGGCCACGACCCGAACTGTGGTCCACTCATCCCTCGCCGTGCTCGGCCTGGATTTTATACTCACTGCAGTCATGTTTGGATAAGGTAAAGATGAAGTTCAGCAAAGTAGAATTCCTGGTCGGCACCTTCATGCTGGCTGGCATCGGTGCCATTCTGGCACTGGCCCTGCAAGTGGCCGGTTTGAGCTTCAAACCGGAAGGAGAAACCTATACCCTGCGCGCGCATTTCGATAATATCGGCGGCCTGAAAGTCCGTTCTCCGGTCAAGGTCGGCGGCGTGGTGGTCGGTCGGGTCAGCGACATCGTACTGGACCCGAAAACCCAGGTGCCCGAAGTCACCCTGATGATGCAAAAGAGCGCTGGCGAGTTTGCCGATACCAGCTCCCTCTCCATCCTCACCTCCGGTCTGCTCGGCGAGCAGTACATCGGTCTGGCCCCCGGCTTCAGCGATGAGGAGATGGGCACCGAGATGCTCAAGGATGGCGACCTGATTGAAGACACCAAATCCGCCATCGTGCTGGAAGATCTGATTGGCAAGTTCCTCTACAGCCAATCCTCCGACAGCAAATCAGACAGCAAGAAGGAGTAACCATGTTCAAGAAAATCGCCCTGCTGCTGGGTCTGATGACCAGCATGCTCTTCTCCCTGTCTGCCCAGGCCGCAGTCGATGCCACCGACCCCAACGCGCTGGTGGATCAGGCTGCCAAGCAGACCTTTGCCCGCCTGAAAGCCGATCAGGCCCAGGTGAAAAGCAATCCGGATCACCTGCGGGTGATCATCCGCGAAGAGCTGCTGCCCTATGTGGACAACCGCTTCGCCGCCTACAAGGTGCTTGGCAACCAGATTAAAGAGACCACCGAAGCGCAGCGCAATGCCTTCGTCGAGGTGTTCACCGAGTACATGGTGAGCTCCTACGCCGATGCGCTGGCCCATTTTGACAAGCAGACCGTCAAGGTCGAGCCGGGCAAAGCCCCCAGCGGCAATATCACCGCCGTCAACGTCAGCGTGAAAGAGGCCGGCAAGCCGGACATCTTCCTCGAGTTCAAGCTGCGCAAGAACAACAAGACCGGCGAATGGAAAGCCTTCGACATGGTGGCAGAGGGGATCAGCCTGCTCTCCGCCAAGCAGAGCGAGCTGGGCGGTTTGATCCGCCAGAACGGCATCGATGCGGTGATCGCCCAGTTGCGCGAGCACAACGCCAAGCCGCTGGTACTCAAACCATGACCCTCAGCGGTGAGCTGCAGGCGCCACAGGTCAATGACCTGTGGCAACGCCGCGCTGAATGGTGGCAGGACGACCAGCTTGAGCTCGGCGGCGTCACCACCCTCGACTCTGCCGGACTGGCCCTGCTGGTCAAATGGGCCAAAGCCGTATTAGCGCGAGGCGCCACACCGCAACTGGTGGGCGCCTCCAGTGATTTCTATACCCTGGCCAACCTCTACGGGGTGGCCGGGCTGTTTCAGTCAACCCCGCTCACAACTGAGGACGCATAATGCAAGTCTCTGAAATTGAAGCGATACTCCTTGAGGCTCTGCCATTGTCCGAAGTCCATGTCAAAGGGGACGGTAGTCACTACCAAGTGATCGCCGTCGGTGACATGTTTGACGGCATGAGCCGGGTCAAGAAGCAGCAGGCCATCTATGCCCCGCTGATGGACAAGATCGCCAGCAACGCCATTCACGCCCTCTCCATCAAGGCGTTCACCGACGCCGAGTGGAAACGCGAACGTAAATTCCTATTGCCCTCCTGATTTGGTAACGAAGTAAAAATGGACAAATTCAAAATCGATGGTCGTTGTACTCTCAACGGCGAAGTGACCATCTCCGGCGCCAAAAACGCCGCGCTGCCGATCCTGTTCGCAACCCTGCTCTGTGATGAAGAGGTTCACCTCTCCAACGTGCCGCGTCTGAAAGATGTGGGCACCACCATCAAGCTGCTGGAGATGCTGGGCGCGACCACCAAGGTCAACGGCAACGTCACCGTGCTGACCGGTGCGGTGAACAACCATGTCGCCCCCTACGAGCTGGTGAAGACCATGCGCGCCTCCATTCTGGCGCTGGGCCCGCTGGCCGCCCGTTTCGGCGCGGCTGACGTCTCCCTGCCTGGCGGTTGCGCTATCGGTGCCCGTCCGGTCAACCTGCACGTCCACGGCCTGGAGCTGATGGGTGCCAAGATCACCATCGAAGATGGTTACATCAAGGCCCGTGTCGATGGTCGCCTGAAAGGCGCCCACATCCTGATGGACATGGTCTCCGTGACCGGTACCGAAAACCTGATGATGGCCGCCACCCTGGCTGATGGCCGCACCGTGATCGAAAACGCCGCACGCGAGCCGGAAGTGGTCGATCTGGCCAACTTCCTCAATACCCTGGGTGCCAAGATCCAGGGGGCGGGCACCGACACCCTGACCATCGACGGTGTCGAGCGTCTGCACGGCGGCAACTACAGCGTGCAGCCTGATCGCATCGAAACCGGTACCTTCCTGGTGGGTGCAGCTGTCACCGGCGGCAAGATCACCTGCCGCAAGACCGACCCGACTCTGCTGGAAGCGGTACTGGTCAAGCTGGAAGAGGCTGGCGCCCTGATTGAGAAGGGTGAAGACTGGATCACCCTCGACATGACTGGCCGCACCCTCAAGCCGGTCACCATCAAGACTGCCCCCTACCCGGCCTTCCCGACCGACATGCAGGCACAGTTCACCGTGCTGAACGCTGTCGCCAAAGGCACCGGCATGGTCACCGAGACCATCTTCGAGAACCGCTTCATGCACGTTCCCGAACTGGTACGGATGGGCGCAGACATCGAACTGCAGGGCAACGTAGCCATCTGCCGTGACACCGAGCAACTCAAGGGTGCCCAGGTAATGGCGACCGATCTGCGCGCCTCCGCCAGTCTGGTACTGGCCGGCTTCGTGGCCGAAGGCTCCACCATCGTCGACCGTATCTATCACATCGACCGTGGCTACGAAGACATCGAGCAGAAGCTGCAGGGTCTGGGTGGCCGCATCGAGCGCATCAAGGGCTGATAGCCTCCTGATCGCTGGCCGATAAAAAGGCCCCCTCGCGTTGGCGAGGGGGCCTTTTTCATGGTTTCGGTTCTGTTGAAACCGGGATCAGTGGCCCGCCAGCTTCATATTCTCTACCAGCACCGAGCCGGTCTTGAGACTGGAGCGCTCATCCTCGTCACGACCCACCGCCACGATATGGCTGAACATCTCGGCCAGATTGCCGGCGATGGTGATCTCTTCGACCGGATAGGCTATCTCGCCATTCTCGACCCAGAAACCGGCAGCACCGCGGGAGTAGTCACCATTGACGATATTGACCCCCTGCCCCATCAGCTCGGTCACCAGCAGACCGGTGCCCATCTCTTGCAGCATGCCTTGAAAATCCTGGCCGGTATTGGAGACCTGCCAGTTGTGGATGCCACCGGCGTGACCCGTAGTGGTCAGCCCCAGCTTGCGCGCAGAGTAGGAGGTAAGCAGCCAGCTCATCAGCTCGCCGTTACGGATGATATCCATGTCGCGGGTACGCACCCCTTCGCCATCGAACGGGGTACTGGCGAGCCCGCCCAGCAGGTGGGGGAACTCCTGAATGGTGAGCCACTCGGGCAGGATCTGCTTGCCCAATTTGTCGAGCAGGAAGCTCGACTTGCGATAGAGGTTGCCACCGCTGATAGCCATCACCAGATGGCCCCACAGGCCGGAGGCAGTGTCTGGGTGGAACAGCACAGGCGCATGGCGGGTAGAGATCTTGCGGGCGCCGAGGCGGGAGACGGTACGCTCCACCGCCTCATCGGCAATACGCTGCGGGCTCCAGAGCCCGTCGAGGGTACGGCTGGAGGAGTAGCCGTAATCCCGTTGCATATCGCCATCCTGCTCGCCGATCAGCACGCAGCTCAGGGAGTTGCGCGACGCCGCGTAGCCTTTGACGAAGCCGTGGCTGTTGCCATAGACCTTGATGCCGAGGTGGCTGGAGAAACCGGCACCGTCGGAGTGCTTGATGCGGGCATCGCGACCCAGAGCGAGTCGTTCGCACTCGATGGCCAGTTCGATGCCGCACTGGGGATCCAGTTCGATTTGGTGACACAGTTGCAGATCGGGGGCATCCCAGGCCAGCAGCTCGGCGTCCGCCAGACCGGCGCAATCATCCGCCGAGGTGTGGCGGGCAATCTCGATGGCCGCTTCAACGGCGGCACGAATGGCGGGTTTGCTCAGATCGGTGGTTGAGGAAGATCCCTTGCAACCATCGCGATAGACAGCGATGCCGAGGGCGCCATCCTTATTGAATTCAATGCTTTCCAGTTCACAACCCCGGGTGTTCACCGATAACCCGGTCTGCTTGCTGATGGAGACTTCGGCCAGCGAGGCGCCCAGTCCTTTGGCTATCTCCAGGGCTTCGGCAACCACGGCCTCGAGATGGGCTTGATCCTGGCGGATTTGGTCTTGCTGATCCATAACTCACATCTGTATGAAAGAAGGAAAGGGGGGTAAGCATATCAGACCCCTGCGCCCAGCGGGAGAAGCTGGTAACATATCCGCCAAACGTGAATGACAGGAATCAAGAGACCGATGAGTCAATATCAAGACGACAACGAGTTCGAAGACTGGGGCCCCAGCAAGAGCCAGCTCAAGCGCGATGCCGAAGCATTGCAGAAAATGGGGGAAGAGATCGTCTCCCTCAGCCACAGCGAGCTGGAAAAAATCCCGTTGGATGAAGAGCTTGCAGAAGCTGTCGAGCTGGGTCGCAAACTCAAGCCGAAGAAGGATGAGTCCTTCCGTCGCCATCTGCAGTTCATCGGCCGCCTGATGCGCAGCCGCGATATCGAGCCGATTGCCGAAGCGCTCTCCATCATCAAGAACCGTCACTCCACCGTGAATGCACGCCTGCATCGGCTGGAGCAGTGGCGCGAACGCCTGATCACCGAAGGTGACAGCGCCCTCAATGAGCTGATGTCCCAGTTCCACGAGCTGGATCGCCAGAAGCTGCGCCAGTTGATCCGCAACGCCAACAAGGAGCGGGAGCTGAACAAGCCGCCGGTCGCCTACCGCGAGATGTACCAGTATCTGCGCGGCGAGATCGAAGACCTGCTGTGATCCCCGAAACACGCCTCCCCTCGAGGAGGCGTGCTTCTATTGATGCCTTTTCCTCTCCACATCCCCCGCCATCCCTGCGCGTTTAATATATCCACCATTTTGCTACCCCAACCATAACGGCTCATCTCAACAGCCCCGTTAAATCGCCGCTTCAGAGCAGTTCAAGACAAATCTGTTAACAACTTGGGATCATTTTGTTTGACATATTGAACGGCCTTGGCAGACTGAAGAGAGGATCCATACCGTCGCTGCCCAGGCTGACCAACGATTCTGTCACTCGGCCCGACGCGGGATCCCATGACCATGCCTTGAGGCATGCCCTTGCCCTGCCGGTTTGCAAGGGCCTGCCCAAGGCGCAGGATGAGACTTCAACGCCAAGGATAATCAAGGTGCCCTATGCCAAATCCCCAGCCTCCCGCCACCCGTAAACCTGTCGTGCTGATGACCATGGGCGCCCAGCCCCGCAACGGCCACGCCTATCAGGTAATGACCCACAAATACATCATGCCGCTGGTGGAAATAAGCGGCTGCGTCCCGCTGCTGGTACCCACCTGCTGCGGCACCGCCGATCTGGAGCAGTATCTGGATCTCGCCGATGGGGTCTATCTGAGCGGCGCCGGTTCCAATATCGATCCGGCCCTCTACGGCCAGGAGAACCTCACGCCAGAAAAACAGCAAGACAGGGATCGCGACCTGTTCGATCTGCCCCTCATCAAGGGGGCGCTTGCCCGTGGTTTGCCGATCCTCGGGATCTGCCGCGGCATGCAGGAGATCAACGTGGCACTGGGGGGAGACATTCATCAGAAGGTCTATAACGAGCCGGGTTATGACGATCACCGGGAGGATGCCGACGATCCGGTCGACGAGCAGTATGGGCCGAGCCATCAGATCAAACTGTTGCCGGGTAGCTGGTTTGCCGAACTGATGGGGGAAGAACAGATTCCGGTCAACTCCCTGCATGGACAGGGCATCAACCGGTTGGGGAAGGGTCTGGAGCCGTTGGCCCACGCCGAAGATGGGCTGATCGAAGCACTTCATGCTCCCGCACTGTCACCCTTTTTGCTGGCAGTGCAGTGGCATCCGGAGTGGAAGGCCAATGAAAACCCCCACTCCATCAAGATCTTTCAAGCCTTTGGCGATGCCTGCCGCCAACGCAGTGCATTGATGGCGGCTAGTTAATCCCTCATCGATTCAGTCGCCAAACCCGCGCGCCTTGAGCTTGGGCAGTCCGCCCCGCTCGGGGCGCAAGGTGCGGCAGATATCCATCCCCTTGAGCCCGCGCTGGATATGGTCAGGCGAATGGCCAAACACCATACCGTTGCTGCGGTAGAGATTGTTGTCATCCAGCTCGAACTTCTCGCCGCCGATCAGCAGCTGCTCGCGGCCATTGACCGTGTCACCCCGCTTGATGGGCACCTTCATGTCGCTCAGCACCTCGCCGGTGGCACACCCCTCGCGCCAGCGCGCCTCGCTGGAGAAGGGGGTAATGGCTATTTCACGCCAGGAGCCATCCCGGAATTCGACCCGATACTTCTCGGCCAGCAGATCGCAGCCAGCCAATGGCAACAGGGCCATCAAACAGATGATTTTCTTTGAAAATTTCACTCAATCGCACTCCTTTGCCCGGTTCTGCACAGGATAAATAAATTGCCGCCCCAACGCACCATTTCCCCGCGCCGCAGCAGCTATGCTGGAAATAAAACCACAATAAGGTGCTGCTATGGCTGGCGAAAACCTCACCGCGCTACCGACGCTGATCTGGATTGGCGAACACCCGTTCTGGACCCTGCTCACCCTCTCCCTAATGCTGATCCACTTCTGGCGCCGTCCGGGACAGCGACGGGAGCTGCTCTCCGAGCTCAGTTTCGTGATGATAAGCGCGGTGGTGATCCTGCTGATCCAGCTGGAGGGGGGCTGGTTCAAACTGCCGCTGCCCCATCAATTGCTGATCGAGATCTCCACCCTGCTGGCTGGCCTGATACTGGTCAAGATATGGGGGATCCTGCTGTTCGAGTTTCTGCTCCCCCTCTGCCATGTGCGGATCCCGCGGATCATCGCCGATATCGTCATCACCATCGGCTATATCGGCTGGGGTCTGTTTCGCCTCTACGCCTCCGGCATGGCGCTCGGGGAGATAGTCACCACCTCCGCGGTGATCACCGCGGTCATCGCCTTCGCCATGCAGGACACCCTGGGCAACCTGCTGGCCGGGGTCTCCATTCAGCTCGACAACTCCATCGCCATCGGTGACTGGCTGCAAGTCGATACCACCCAGGGCCGGGTGGTGGAGATCAACTGGCGTGCCACCACCATCGAGACCCGCAACTGGGAGACTGTCGTCATCCCCAACAGCCACCTGCTTAAACAGCGCTTCACCGTGCTCGGGCGTCGCCGTGGCGAACCCTTGCAGTGGCGGCGCTGGGTCTGGTTCGATCTGACCCTGGATACCCTGCCGACCCAGATCATCGCGCTGATCGAGAAATCCCTGCGGGAGACCAAGCTCCCCTGTGTCGCCAAGCATCCGCAACCGGACTGCCTGCTGATGAACGTCGAAGGGGGCATCGCCCGCTATGCAGTGCGCTACTGGCTGACCGATCTGGCTCGCGACGATCCGACCGACTCCATGGTGCGCAGCCTGATCGATGCCGCCCTGCGCCGCAACGATCGCCGCCTCACCCCGCCGATCTTCAACGTCTTTATGGCCAAGGAGAAGCAGCATCTGGATGCCCGCCACAAGCGCCACACCGCCGAACGAACCGATACCCTGCGCAAGCTGCCGCTGTTTGCCATGTTGCAGGAGAACGAGCTGCTCCAGCTGGCCGATCAGGTGAAGTTCGCCCCCTTCGTCAGTGGCGACATCATGCTGGAGCAGGGAGATGTCTCCAGCTGGCTGTTCGTGCTGGTCAAAGGGGAAGCCGAGATGGTGGTCAATGTCGAAGGGCGAGAGCTGAAGCTTGGTACGCTCAACGCGGGAGACTTTTTTGGCGAACTGAGCCTGCTCACCGGCGAGCCCAGCTCCTTCACGGTGCGGGCGGTGGCCACCGTCGAAACCTATCGCATCAATCAGGCAATGTTTCAGGAGTTGGTGATGCAGCGCGAGGCGCTGGTCGAGCCCCTCTACCGGGTGCTGAGCGACCGCCAGCAGGAGCAGCGGGCCCTGCTGGAGCGGGAGGCGGAAGCCATGAAGCAACCACCACAACAGCTTGATCTGCTTGATAAACTGATGAAGCTGTTCGGCGGAAGATGACGTAGCATGGCATCGTATTGAGGACATGAAGAGAGAACCGCAGCCATGTTACTGACCACCCTGGCCCTTGCCGCCAGCCTGCAATTTGATTGTCCCGCCACCATCGAGAGTCGCCAGCAGCTGCTGACCCCGCAGCAGGGCTGGCAGGCGTTCACCCGCAATGACGATGGCAAACCGGACGAAACCCTCAGCCACCGGCTCGATAATCTGGCCCTGTTCGACGGAGATCCTGCCGAGCTGGCCCAACTCAAACCGGATAATGGCGACAGCGACGAGATCCACTACTGGAGCCAGCTCGATAGCAGTCTGCGCCCGCTCTATCTGGTCTGCCGCTATCAGAACAGCGCCATCACCCTGCAGCAGGCGCTGCCCGTCGGCATCAGCTACTGCCGCGTCAACCAGCGCGATCGCTACACCCTGCTCGGGTTGGTTTGTCGCAAATAGCGGGCGTAACCCCTTGCCATATATCGCTATTCGCTGACAGCCATTACCGCCTGAGCGTGGCCACCCGCCAGCGCCATCAGAGCAGCAGCTCGGCCAGATCCTCCAGAGCCGTCAGCTCCACGTCCGGTAGCAGTTGCAGCTGTTGCCACGGTTGCCGCCGCTCGTTGAGCCAGGCGGCGCGAAAGCCGTGCAAGCGGGCACCCAGCACATCGGTCTCGGGATGATCCCCCACATGGAGGATCTGCTCTGCTGGCAACTTGAGGGTGCTGCGGGTCTGCTCAAACATATCCGGTGCCGGTTTCATTCTGGCGCCCGCCCCCGCCTTGCAGACCAGCGTGAAGTAGTGATCCAGCCCTGCCTGCGCCAGATCCAGATTGCCGTTGGTGATGACCACCAGTGGGTAGCGTTCGGCCAGTCTGGCCAGCAGCTGATGAGTGGACTCGCTCACCTCGATCTTCGAGCGCTCTGCCAGAAACGCAGCAAACACCTGCTCCGCCTCGCGACTGGCATGCTGGTCAGCCATCCCCCCCTCGACCATGGCGGCGCGGATGGTCTGCTGGCGCGCCAGACTGACATCGTGGCGCAGCTCGGGGGAACCGTTCAGCACACTGCGCTTGAGTTCCAGCCAGCGCGGCTTGTCGAGCATGGCGGTGGCCAGATATTCGCTGCGCAGATGGCTCAGCATCCACTGCTCGGCGCGCACGATGGCGGGGCCGTTGTCATAGAGGGTGTCATCGAGGTCAAACGAGATGGCAGCAACCGGCTGCCAGCGGCGATAGAAGTGCATGGACTCTCCTCTGCAACGGGGCTCAGGGCCCGTTATTCATCGTCCTGCGCATCCGGGTCACGCTTGGCCCTGGGGTGGGCGCTGTCGTAAACCTTGGCCAGATGCTGGAAGTCGAGGTGGGTATAGATCTGGGTGGTAGAGAGGTCGGCATGGCCCAGCAGCTCCTGCACCGCCCGCAGATCGCCGGAGGACTCCAGCATATGGGTGGCGAAGCTGTGGCGCAGCTTGTGGGGATGGACGTGGGCGTTGAGCGCCTGCTTGTTGCCCCAGCCATCAAGGCGAGCCTGCACCGAACGGGCCGACAGCCGCTGCTTGCGGCTGGAGACAAACAGCGCCTCGCTCTCGTCCCCGGCCAGCAGCGGGCGCACCTTGAGCCACTTCTGCAGCCACTCGACCGCCATCCGGCCGATGGGCAGCACCCGCTCCCGTGAGCCCTTGCCGGTCACCTTAAGCTGGCGGTCGTCGAGCTTCAGATCCACCAGATTGATCCCCACCAGCTCGGCCAGACGCAGCCCTGAGGAGTACATCAGCTCCATGATGGCGCGATCCCGCACCGCCAGCGGATCCTGCTCGTCGGTGATGTTGAGCAGCTGGTGCATCTCGTCCACATCGAGGTTTTTCGGCAGCGGCCGCCCCTGTTTGGGGGTGACGATGCCACGGGCCGGATTGGCGGTCAGCCGCCCCTGCCGCACCTGCCAGTCACAAAAGCTGCGCAGGGCCGAGACCTTGGTGGAAAGGGAACGAGGAGCAAGGCCCGCCTTGTGCATCCGGGTCACCAGAGTGCGCACCTGACTCGCCTCGAGCCGACCCCAGTCAGTGAGCCCGAGGGCCACCAGCTCGGCGGTCATCGCCTCCAGATGGGCTTGATAGTTATTGCGGGTATGAGGGCTGAGCTGACGCTCGACCCTCAGGTATTCGATAAAGGCCGCCAGCTCGTCCGCCAGTGCCGCAGGCAGTGTCGGTGCGACGACGGGAGCTTTGGCGGGTGCCCTGGCCGGTGTTCTAGCCATGAGTCAACTCGGGCAGACGCAGTTGCAGCAGGCGCCCCAGTTGGCCCAGCAGCAGGGTGTCGTTGTGGGGAGTAAAGTGGCCGGGATCCGAGCTGGCGAAGGCCAGCACACCGAGATCGCCGAGCCGCATCAGGGCCACCGAGTTGACCAGCACATCGTGGCCAAACAGCGCCTGCTTCTCGCTCTGGCTCAGGCGGCCAAAGTAGTAATCCTGCCCCGGCAGACGCTGACCCAGCAGGGATTCGAGCTGCTTGCCCTGTGCCAGAAAACGCTGCTCGGGCCCGCTCAGGGCAAACTTCTTGGGATTGAGCCAGAGCCGCAGCCCGGTCAGGCGCAGCCGCTGGACAAAGGCCTTGCCCATCACGGCACTCACTTCGAACAGGGTCTGGCAACCGTACAGCTCGCCGTAGAGATCGGCATAGACCCGGAAGATCCGTTCGTTCTCGCTGGCGATCCCCATCAATTCGGTGATCTCCTGCTCCAGCTGTTCGATCCGCTCGCGCTGACGCTCCAGCTGGCGCTCGACCAGCGAGACCGACCCTTTGCGTTCATGGGGAATGCGGATCCGGTCCAGCACGGCGGCATGGCGTTGGAAAAACTCGGGATAACGGGCCAGGTACTCCAGCACAGTGGCTTCATCCACCGATTGCTCCTGCCGTTTGAGTTCGCTCATAAATTGGTTGATCCATCAGAGAAATGGGGCTCGCTGCCCCGACATCATGGGCAAAGGGGGCCAACGCCCCCCGTACCTGAACCTTTATCGGCTAAACCTCTATCTGGCCGTCAAACACATGCTCGGCGGGACCTGTCATATAGACCGGCTGGCCCGGCCCCTTCCAGGCGATGGTCAGCTTGCCGCCCGGCAGGCTGACGGTGACCCGCTCCTTGAGCTTGCCCTGACTGATGCCAATCACTGCCGCCGCACAGGCACCGGTGCCGCAGGCCAGGGTCTCGCCACAGCCCCTTTCGAATACACGCAGCTTGATCTCGGTGGCGTTGACCATCTCCATGAAACCGACGTTGACCCGCTCGGGGAAACGCTCGTGGCGCTCCATGATGGCACCGAGCGTCTCGACCGGTGCATCGGCGACCGAAGGCACCTCGATAACGCAGTGGGGATTGCCCATGGAGACCACGCCACACATCACGGTATGCTCCTGCGCCCGCAGCAGATAGGTTTTCTCTGCCTTCTGGGCCCGGAACGGGATCTTGCCCGGCTCAAACTGGGGAACACCCATGTTGACCGTGACCTGATTCTCCCCCTCCAGCTGCAACACGATGCGACCCCGGGCGGTACTGACCGCGATGCGATCCCGGTTTATCAGCCCCTTGAGACGCACGAAACGGGCAAAACAGCGGGCACCGTTGCCACACTGCTCCACCTCGCTGCCATCGGCATTGAAAATGCGATAGTGAAAGTCGAGTTCAGGGTCATAGGGCGGCTCCACCAGCAGCAGCTGGTCAAAGCCGATCCCGAAGTGGCGATCTGCCAGCTTCTTGATGACGTCATTGCTGAAAAATACCTTCTGGGTGACGCCATCCACCACCATGAAGTCGTTGCCCAAGCCATGCATCTTGGAAAAATCTATCAACATCGTGCATTCCTGTGCTGTTAGGGCTGTAAAAACTCACCGTCAACCGTTATGAAATCATTGTCCCAGCCTGCACCATCAGGGCAGCAGGTGCTCACCGCGCCAGAGATCGGCCAACTGCTCACGCTCGCGGATCAGATGTGCTTCGGCACCATCCACCAGCACTTCAGCTGCGCGCGGACGGGTGTTGTAGTTGGATGACATGGTAAAGCCGTAGGCACCGGCCGAGCGCACTGCCAGCAGGGAGCCCTCGGCAATGGCCAGGGTGCGCTCCTTGCCGAGGAAGTCGCCGGTCTCGCACACCGGGCCCACCACGTCATAGATCGCGGGAGCATGGCCGGCACGGCTATCCACCTCGATGATGTTCATCCAGGCGCCGTAGAGCGAAGGGCGCAGCATGTCGTTCATGCCAGCATCGATCAGCGCAAAGTTGCGGGTTTCGCCCGGTTTCAGGTACTCGACCCGGGTCAGCAGCACGCCGGCATTGGCGACGATGGCGCGGCCCGGCTCGAACAGCAGGGTCAGATCCCGGCCCGCCAGCTTCTGCTTGAGCGCTTCGGCATACTCGGTCGGATGGGGTGGCTGCTCGGAACCATAGTTGACCCCAAGGCCGCCACCCACATCCAGATGGTGGATATGAATACCTTCCGCCGCCAGACCATCGATCAGCCGCAGCAGCTTGTCAGCCGCCTCCATAAAGGGATTCAATTCAGTGAGTTGCGAGCCGATATGGCAATCCACCCCGACGATCTCGATGTTCGCCATCGTGGCCGCCTTGCGATAGATGGCTGGCGCCAGCTCGATGGGAATGCCGAACTTGTTCTGCTTGAGGCCGGTGGATATATAGGGGTGAGTACCGGCATCGATATCCGGATTGACCCGCACCGAGACGCGAGCCTTCTTGCCCATGCTGCCCGCCACCCGATTGAGGCGCTCCAGCTCGGCTTCCGACTCCAGATTGAAGCAGAGGATCTCTTTATCCAGCGCGAGGCGCATCTCCGCTTCACTCTTGGCGACCCCGGAGAAGACCACTTTGGCCGGATCACCGCCCGCCGCCAGTACCCGCGACAGCTCGCCACCGGAACGATGTCAAACCCCGAGCCCAGACGGGCCAGCAGGTTGAGCAGCGCCAGGTTAGAGTTGGCCTTCACCGCATAGCAGATCAGATGGGGAATATCGCCAGCGGCCTTGTCGAAGGCGTGCCAGTGGCGCTCGAGGGTCGCACGGGAGTAGACGTAAAGCGGGGTACCGTACTGCTCGGCAAGCTGTTGCAGCGGGGTTTGCTCGGCCTGAAGCTGGCCGGCGGCGTCGTAGTTAAAGTGATCCAAGGGGGCGGTTCCTTCCTAGAATGGGTGCGGCATTAGTGCGGCGCGGCCTCGGTGGCAGCCTCAGTGGTCGCAGGCGGTGCTGCTTGCGGTGTACTCTGGCTCTGTGGCTGCTCGGGGGGCGGCATATAGAGCGGCCCCTTCAGACCGCACGCGGCCAACCCGAGGGACAGAAGAGTGGCAAGCAGACACTTGGTGAACTGAGTGATCATAATGGTTCGCTGCGAAAAAATTTTTGGCCCTCTATAATCGCACTCACATTGTTAAAAGCAACAGGATAAACCGATGAAGGATCACGAGTATCACGCCCTGACCGACGCCTTTTTCCAATATGTGGAAGACACGCTCGACGAGGGGTATCCGGATATCGACTGCGAACGCAGCGGCGGCGTATTGACCCTCTCTTTCGAGAACAAGACCAAGGTCATCATCAACAAGCAGGAGCCACTGCACCAGATTTGGGTCGCCACCCGCGAGAACGGCTTCCACTTCGAACTGCAGGGTGACACCTGGATCGACAACCGCTTCGGCCACGAGCTCAAGGCGCTGCTGAGCCAATCCTGCACCGCCCAGGCGGGCGAAGAGGTGGTGTTCCCATGATCGACCTGCACCCGCAGGGCGCCCGTCATGCGGTGATCTGGCTACACGGGCTGGGTGATTCCGGCGCCGGTCTCGCCCCGCTGGTGGAGGCGCTGGATCTGCCCGCCGAGCTACCGGTGCGTCACCTGTTGCCGGATGCCCCCGAGCGCCCCATCACCATCAACATGGGCTACAAGATGCGCGGCTGGTACGACATCAAGAGCTTCGAGGATCCCGCCGAGCGGGCCGTGGAGTCCCATGTCCGTGACTCGGCCAACCAGATTGCCGCATTGCTCGATCAGCTGGTGGCCGACGGGTTTGCCCCCGAGCATATCGTGCTGGCAGGTTTCTCTCAGGGCGGGGTGATTGCCTCCTTCACCGCGCTGCGCTATCAGGCAACGCTGGCGGGCCTGCTCTGCATGTCCACCTATCTGGCAGCCCCCGACCAGCTGCTCGGCGAGATGAGCGAGGCCGCTCGCACCCTGCCCATCTGCTACATGCACGGCATCTATGACGATGTGGTGAGCCTGTCGCTCGGTTGGGATGCCAAGAAGCGGCTGGAAAGCGCCGGACTCGCCCCCGAGTGGCACGAGTACCCGATGCGTCACGAGATCTGCCGCCCGCAGCTGGGCGACATTCGCAGCTGGCTGCTGGCTCGCCTCGGCGCCTGAGCCTCTCCGGTAAAGCAAACGGCCTGCATCTGCAGGCCGTTTTTTATGACGATTCCAACTGGCGGGTCAGCCCACTTCTCGAGCGGGCGGCACCTGTTCGCGCAGAGTGCCCTGACTGCGATAGGGGATCACATCCAGCTCGCCATTCACTTGTACTATCTCGTAGTACTGGGGCAGGTTGAAGTTGATGAACTGCCCATCATCGCTGAACCGCTCGTGATTCGAGGTGTAGAAGCGGTTGACCCCCGCCACCAGCTCATCCTTGTTGCCGGCAAAGTGCTGGTAGATCTCCACCCGGTTCGCCTCATCGAGGATATAGATGTTGGTGCCCGCATCCCGGGTATCGAAGAAGAACTGCACCAAGCCTTCGCTGGCGTAGGCATCGACGATGCTCGGCAGATGCTGGCTGTGGGTCTTGTCGAGCCGCAGCGGCAGGTGATCCAGCTTGTTGTGGGAGATGTGACGGTAAAAATCGATGGCGTTTTCCAGCTTCTTCACCGACACCCCGCGCCGCTCGAAGAAGATGCCGTACTTCTCGCGGCCAAGGGCCATGGTCTTGACCAGCTGCTGCTTGTCGCGGGCAAGGCGCAGGTCGATACACTCCGCCACCAGGGTCTGGAAGCGGGAGCGCACCAGAGAGCGGAAGTGCTGGCTGTAGCAGAACACCTCGATCATCTCGGGGGCGGCGGCATCCTGATGCATCTTGCCGAGGATAGTGGTGAGGGCATCGACCACCGCCTCGTCCCCCTGGAAGTGCAGGGTACGGATCTCGCTCCAGGAGTTGCGATAGACCAGATCCACCGAACCGACCAGACACTCCTGATTGCGACCGAACGAGAAGACATCCACGGTATTGGCGTCAAATTCGATCACCTGACCGACCCAGTGGCTGGTCGGGTCCATCTCCAGATTGAGGAAGATGGAGAGCTGGCGAATTTCGCACGGTCGGCTGAGCGCCAGGTTGGTGGCCAGCGGGTACTTCTCGGGGAAGCAGCCGGAGAGATCGCGGCAGAACTGGTGCAGATTGTCGATGTGCAGATCCGAGCCCTGATTGAACAGGTGCACCCGCGACTGGGGGGTCAGCAGATCGTTGAAGTAGGCCCAGGAGACCAGCTTGCTGATGTAGCCGTTGAACTCGAGCGGCGCGCGACCAATGATGTCCACCGGCTCCAGCGAATGTTTGTAGAGATACCAGCCGGCGCGGTTGAGGCGACCGTGGGGCACCTGCACGAAGCTAAGGTCGGGCTCGCTCAGATCCGGCGCGATCTTGAGGTTCACCCGCTGCACCTTGCCCGGCAGGCTCTCGAACGCGGCGTATAGTTTACGCGACAGGATGCCGATATCTTCCGGGTTGATCGACTCGCTGATGTTGTTGCGGCGGGCGAACTGGATCAGGTTGCGGTAGCTCTGCATCAGGGCTTCCAGCAGCTCGGCGTGAGCGATCTTCACCTCTTCGATCTTCCACTCGTGGCGATGATCGAGTTGATAGAGTTTGTCCTGACTCCAGCCCCAGTAGGAGACCAGCTGGCTCATCTGCTCGCGGCGCCACTCGGGGGAGTGATCATCCTTGGGATGGCTGAGACCGTCGCACACCTTGAGGTAGAAGCAGCGGCGCACCAGATCGAGCCGCGCCATGTCGCCGATGGACTTGAGGTAGTTGGTCACCTTGTCCAGCATCAGACAGTAGTTGTCGAGCCGGTAGTGCATCCCCTCGTTGTGCTGGAACCAGTCGCGACCAATCATCGACAGCAGGCGGGTGTTGGGATACTCGTGGGAGTAGGCTTCCATCAGCACCGACTTGAGCACCGCCTTGTAGGGGGAGTCGATCCCCTTGTAGAGCTGCCACAGGGCGGAGCCGAAATACTCTTCGGCCGGAATACGGTCAAAACTGCCGAGATCGAGCCAGTCGTCCTGCTTGAGCTTGCCGCTCTCGAACAGCTCGTTCACATACTCATCGTAGTGATCATCACACTCGGTGGGCACCAGATACCAGATCAAGCGTTTGCCCGCGATACGCATGGCACTGCGGTAGAACTCGTCGAGCAACAGCAGGTGCTGGGCACTGCCGCAGCTCTCCCCCTGCATCTGGGCATCGTTGGTCTGGCGGAACTTGTCTTCCGGGATCAGGAAGAAGTTGAGATCGACCCCGCGCTGTTCGGCCCACTTGGAGAGTTGCTGGCACTTCAGCTCCAGCAGATCGAGCCGCTCCTGCGACAAACCGGCCACGTGGCAGACCCAGATATCGAGATCGGAGTGACAGCACTGGCCGATGGAGGAGGTGCTGCCCATGGAGTAGAGCCCCTGAATGGCCCGATCATGGGTGGCAAGACCGCTCTGGCAGTTGGCGTTGCGACAGAGGTCATCGATAAAGGCTTGCTGTTCGGCGGTGGCGCTGAAGCTCCAGATGCCATGAGGGACATCACCGGAGACATAACCGGGCAGCAGGGGATGATTGAAGTGCAGCATGACAGGCAGCAGTTGGAATACCTGCTGCCCATAGCGACTCATGAGGCCTAACGCCCGTTGCGTCTTGAGACGGGTAATGTCGTCATAACGCGCAACCAGCGTATCGATGTGTTCCTGCAATGCCCTGCCTATCACCTAAGTGAAAATGACGCACCAAAAGGGGGATACGTCAAAAAAGTGTGATCATGTTAACAATGCAAACAGCGGTGGTAAACAAGCCTTCAGCTAAACGTCAGATTATTTCTGGTATGACCACATCAAGTATCAGGGGAAATCATTAAACTCCAATACATTCAATGAATTAATCAACACCACTTGCTTAATGAAAATCATTTTCAGCATGCATTTTTGAGCTTGGCCCCGCTTTTGCCGGCTCCGCCATGAAAGCCCGGGCAAAGGGTGGTAATATCGATTTCCTTCTAAAAATGAAACAACTGATTGATATGGCAGCCCGAACCCTGAAAATTGCCACTCGCAAGAGCCCGCTGGCCCTGTGGCAGGCCAACTTTGTCAAAGACCGGCTCGAAGCCCTGCACCCGCAGTTGCAGGTCGAACTGGTGCCCATGAGCACTCAGGGTGACAAGATCCTCGATACCCCGCTGGCCAAGGTCGGTGGCAAGGGGTTGTTCGTCAAGGAGCTGGAGACCGCCATGCTGGAAGGGCGGGCCGATATCGCCGTTCACTCCATGAAAGACGTTCCGGTGGAGTTCCCCGAGGGGCTCGGCCTGCACACCATCTGCGAACGGGAAGATCCCCGCGATGCCTTCGTCTCCAATCGTTTCAAGGCCATTGCCGAACTGCCGCAAGGGGCCGTTGTCGGCACCTCCAGCCTGCGTCGCCAGTGCCAGCTGCGCGCCGCCCGCCCGGATCTGGTGATCCGGGATCTGCGCGGCAACGTCAACACTCGCCTTGCCAAGCTGGATGCCGGTGAGTACGACGCCATCATCCTCGCCGCCGCCGGTCTGAAACGACTGGAGATGGCGCACCGCATCACCGCCTTTATCGAGCCGGAGCAGAGCCTGCCGGCCAACGGTCAGGGGGCTGTCGGCATCGAATGCCGCCTCGACGATACTGAGCTGCACGCTCTGCTGGCGCCGCTGGAGCACGCCGAGACCCGCGCCAGGGTGCTGACCGAGCGCGCCATGAATCGCGCCCTGCAAGGGGGATGTCAGGTGCCTATCGGTGCCTACGCACTGGTCGAAGGCGAGCAGATCTGGCTCCGCGGTCTGGTGGGTAGCCCGGATGGCACCCAGGTGATCCGCGACGAGATTCGCGGTCCGCTGGCCGATGGTGAGGCCCTCGGCGAACAGCTGGCCCAGCGCCTGCTGGCCGCCGGTGCCGACGAGATCCTGGCCGAGGTCTACCGCGCATGACCCCGCTGGTGGTGCGTCCGGCCGCCCAGGCCGCCGAGCTGGTGCAGTTGCTGCGCCAGCACGGCCATGCACCACTCTGCTGCCCGCTGCTGGAAACCGTGGCGGGCAGTGAACTCCCCCGCTTGCCCGACCTGTTGCACAGCGCCGATATCGTTATCGCGGTCAGCATCCATGCCGTTCATTTTGCACACGATTTTCTGTTGCAAACTGGTCAGACCTGGCCACATATTGAGTACTTTGCGGTGGGTCAGGCCAGCGCAGATGCGTTTGCCGCCATCGGCATCACGGCAAGTTGCCCGGATGACCCGCGTAGCGAAGGGCTGCTGGCCCTGCCCGCCCTGCAGCAGGTAGCAGGCAAACGGGTACTGATCCTGCGCGGTAATGGCGGGCGGGATCTCATCGCCAGCACGCTGGCCTCACGCGGTGCTCTGGTGCACTATTGTGCGGCCTATGAGCGCTACTACCCCGAGCTAGACGGGGACACATTAACCCGCCACTGGCAGGCAGCGGGGCTGGACAGCCTGCTCATTACCAGTGGTGAACTGTTGCAACGCCTGCTGGAGCTGGTTCCCACCAGCCAGCAGCCCTGGCTTTTTGACCGCCTGCTGGTGGTCCCCAGCCCGCGCGTGGCCGAGATGGCCCACTCCGCGGGCTTTATCCATATCACGATTGCCCAAGGTGCATCCAACCAGGCCCTGACGGCCGCACTGGAACTGAGGAAGATGGAATGACAGAACAACAAGAATCCCAGGTCAAACCCCAGCAGACCGCTGCGGTCAATGGCAGCAAGAGCCGCTCCGGTGCCGTACTGGGAGGGGTCGCCATCCTGCTGGCCCTTGGCCTGACCGGCGGTCTCTATCTGCACGGTCACAAGAATGCCGTGGCCCAGCAGGCCGAACTGGCCCAGCTCAAGCAACAGCTGGCGAGCGCCCTGAGCAAGATCGACCAGACCAGCAGCAAGGATGCCGAGCAGCTGGCCGCGCTGGCTCAAACCCAGCAGCGGCTGCAGGGGGAGATGCAGGGTCTGCAGAACCGGGTACTGGACCTGAATGACAAGCGCCCCAACGACTGGATGCTGGCCGAATCCGAGTATCTGGTACGGATGGCGGGCCGCAAACTGTGGCTGGAGCATGACCTCGTCTCCGCCATCACCCTGCTCGGCAATGCTGACGAGCGCATCGCCGCCCTCAACGACCCCAGCCTGATGCCGATCCGCAAGGCGCTGGCCGAGGATATCGCCAAGCTCAAGGGGATGCCGCGCATCGACCGCGAGGGGCTGACCCTCAAACTGGCTGCGCTGTCCGACCAGATCGAGCTGCTGCCTCTCTCCACCGTCAGCATGCCGGAAGCCAAGGCCGAGCCGGATCAGGCGGTCAGCGCCAATCCCGACGAGTGGGAGAGCAACCTGAAGAAGAACTGGGTCAAGTTCACCGAGAACTTCGTCACCATCCGTCGCCGCGATGGCGCGGTCGAGGCGCTGCTCTCGCCGCAGCAGGAGATCTTCCTGCGTGAAAACCTCAAAACCAAGCTGTTGCAGGCCCAGCTCTCCGTCTATCGCGAGCAGCAGGCGCTCTACGAAGACAGCCTGGACAAGGCCCAGCGCTGGCTGACCCAATATTTCGACACCGACAACAGCGCCACCCGCTACATGCAGGGCGAGATCGACAAGCTCAAGGGTGAGCAGATCCAGATCGACTATCCGGCCCAGTTCAAGACCCAGGCGATGCTGGAGCAAGTGCTGACCGAACGCCTGCAACGCATTCTGGCCAGCAGCTGAGGAGGGCACCATGATCCGTATAATCATTCTGGTTGCCGTGATGGTCGCAGGGCTGATCTTTGGCCCGCAAGCCTCCGGTAACAAGGGCTATGTGCTGATTGCCCTTGGCAATTACACCATCGAATCCTCCGTCACCAGCGCGGTGATCCTGGCCGTGCTGTTCTACGGAGCCCTGCTGATCGTCGAGTGGCTGCTGGGACGGGTATTCGGCCTGCGCCGCAAGACCCTCGGCTGGTACGGCTCGCGCCGCCGCCGCAAGGCCAATCAACAGACCATCGCCGCCACCCTGGCGATGGCCGAAGGGCACTACAGTCAGGCTGAAAAGCTGATGATCAAGGGGGCCAGCAACAGCGACACCCCGCTGCTCAACTACCTGAGCGCCGCCAAGGCGGCACAGGCCCGTGGTGACGACGCCCGCCGGGATCAATACCTGCAAAAAGCGCAGGAGGAGAACCCCAAGGCAGAGCTGGCGCTCACCCTGACCCAGACCCAGCTGCAGATCGAGCAGGGCCAGTACGATACCGCGCTGGCGATGCTGGAGTCGGTCTACGCCCTCAACCCGCGCCACCCCATGGTGCTGGATCAGCTGCGCCAGGTGCATCTGGCCCGTCA
This sequence comes from Aeromonas sp. 61P, assembly GCF_051919545.1. Taxonomy (NCBI): domain Bacteria; kingdom Pseudomonadati; phylum Pseudomonadota; class Gammaproteobacteria; order Aeromonadales; family Aeromonadaceae; genus Aeromonas; species Aeromonas sp. 61P. Next base: position 1,146,117 of record NZ_JBQBEL010000001.1, on the reverse strand, counting down.
GGACTGGAGCGCCCTGTGCGACCTGATCCCGGCGCTGCACAAGGTGGGCAAGCTGACCCCGAAACAGGAAGAAGATCTGCTGCAACAGGCTTGGTGTGGCCGCCTGCAACAGGCTGCCGGCAGCCTCGAGACCCTCAAAGCGGTATGGCAGGATCTGCCGCGCAAGCTGCGCCTCGAGCCAGAACTGCTGGCCTGCTACGGCGATCTGCTGCGCCAGCTGGGTGCTGACAGCGAGGCTGCCACCCTGTGGCAGGAGGCGCTGCGCAAACAGCCGATGCCCCAGTTGCTGGCTCGCCTGCCCAAGCTGAAACTCGACAGTTACCAGCCGCTGCTGGCGCTGCTGCAAAAACAGCAGGGACAACCGGAAGTGGACACCGCACTGGCCCAGCTCTATCTGCTGGCAGGTCAACTGGACGATGCCCAGAAGCTGCTGGAACAGGAGGTGGAGCGGGCGCCGAGCGCCGCCGCCTATCACGCTCTCGGCCAGCTGATGGACAAACGCCGCCTCACCAACAAGGCCAACGAGTACTATCGTCAGGCACTGGAGCTGGCGGGGATCTGATCCCCGGCAAACAGAAACGCGAGAGGCCGCATGATGCGGCCTCTTTTTTTATCTCTTCGCCCTGCCCTCGTCAGGTGGTGAGCCGCTCCAGCTCGCCGATCAGCCAGATGGCCTCGGCACGGTGGCTGCCGCACACATCCATCATGGGGCGGAAACCGCCGCACACCGCCGGCCGCTCCGGTTGACCGAAGATCTTGCAGCCAAGGACGCTATCGAGCTGGATACAGGGGACGCCAGCCGGTTTGCCATCTGGCATACCGGGAATGGCACTGCTGATACTGGGGGCGATGCAACAGGCTGCGCAGCCGCTACGACACTCCATAGACTCCACTCCTTTGGGACGGTCTGAGCCACCATAGCCGAAGCGGCGGCACAAACGTAGCTGGCGCACAAGAAAAGCCCGACCGCACGGGCGATCGGGCTTCAGACAACACAGCCGGTTCAGCGAGCCATCATCACAGGATGATGTCGCGTACCACGCTGTCTTTGCGTTCCAGGTAATGGATCGACTTGATACGACGAATGGTACGGGATTTACCACGGATCAACAGAGTCTCGGTGGTCGCCATCACGCCATCGCTGGTGATGCCATCCAGCAGATCACCCTTGGTGATGCCGGTGGCGGAGAAGATGACGTTGTCATTCTTCGCCATGTCTTCCAGCTTGAGCACCTTGTTGACATCGATGCCCAGCGCTTCGCAGCGGGCAATTTCCTGCTCGCCCAGCGTACGCACTTCCGGGCTGTCGCCCTTGACGCGGTGACGCGGCACCAGACGGGCCTGCATGTCACCATCCAGCGCACGGATCACCGCCGCGGAGATCACCCCTTCCGGTGCGCCGCCGATGCCATACAGCATGTCGACTTCGCTGTCCGGCAGACAGGTGAGGATGGAGGCGGCAACGTCACCATCAGGAATGGCGAACACCCGCACGCCCAGACCCTGCATCTCCTTGATTGCCTTGTCATGACGCGGCTTGGCCAGGGTAATGACTGTCAGACGGGAGAGCGGCTTGCCCAGCGCCTTGGCCACGGACTTCAGGTTCAGCTCGAGAGCCTGATCCAGGTCGATGGCGCCTTTGGCCTTGGGCCCGACGATCAGCTTTTCCATGTACATGTCAGGCGCTTTCAGGAAAGAACCCTTGTCGCCCACCGCCAGCACGGCCAGCGCATTGGCCTGACCCATGGCAGTCATGCGGGTACCCTCGATGGGATCGACGCGATATCCACCGCGTCGCCGTGTCCGGTACCGACCTTCTCGCCGATATAGAGCATCGGCGCTTCATCAATTTCACCTTCGCCGATCACAATCTCACCATCGATCTCGATCTGGTTGAGAATGTGGCGCATGGCCGCTACGGCCGCCCCATCAGCGATATTCTTGTCACCACGTCCGAGCCACTTGTAGCCAGCCAGTGCAGCCGCTTCCGTCACTCGGGAAAACTCGATTGCCAGTTCACGTCTCATCGCATATCCAACCTATGGAGCTCGAAAACGGGCGGCATTCTACCACAAGGGCAAACCTTTGCGCACAAAAGTAGCCGCTGCGAGCAAGAATGTAGCCAATTCATCCAATTGCAACCCAATTGCCATCGACTCTTCATCCAACTGTCACCCCGCTGTCATCCCTGCTGCCTAGCATGACCCCGTTTTCAAAACAAAAGCTTGCAACACCACAAGGGATTACGATGAAAAAGCTGACTGTAGTGGCACTGGCTCTCACCGCAGCCTTCCAGGCTCAAGCCGTTGAAGTGTACAAAAATGACACCTCCATGCTGGATCTCTATGGCCGTATCTACGCTGGCCACTTCTTTGGTGACAAGAAGGAACTGGATGCCAGCGGCAAACCGAAAAGCGAATACAGCGACAAACAGGGTGCCAACCAGTTTGTCCGTTTCGGCGCCAAGGCCGAGACCCAGATCCAGAGCGGCCTGAAGGCGCTGGCTCAGTACGAAGTACAGATGTATATCAATGACAGCGAGAAGACCATCAGCGAGAACTCCGACAACCTGCGCACCCGTCTGGCGTTCGCCGGTGTCGGCGCTGACTGGGGCACCGTGACCTTCGGTCGCCAGAAAGGGGCCCCGGGTTTCCTGGCCGACTGGACTGATGTCTCCCTCTCCGACGGCTACGGCAACGAAGCGCTGGGCGCCAAGACCGACACCTTCGCCACCAACCGCGCCGGTTCCGTGCTGAAATACTCCGGCCTGTTCAATGGCTTCCAGCTCGACACCAGCTACAAGTTCGACGGTGGTGACACTGAAGAGACCACTAGCAAGGATAGCGACGCCGCTTACGGTGCTGCCGTGGCCTACACCTTCCCGTTCAACCTGTCACTGGGTACCGCCTACAACGTCGGTATCCGCGACAAGAGCGGTGAAGAAGATGCCAAGCTGTGGCTGATCTCTGCCAAGTTCGACAACAAGGCTGCCTACGCCGCCCTGAGCTATGCCGATGGCAGCGACTTCCTGGCGACCGGCACCGATCACACCGGTTGGGAAGCCGCGCTGGGCTACAACTTCGAGAACGGCTTCGGTCTGATGGCCCTGTGGAACAAACAGGAGCAGGACAAGACTGGTATCAAGAAAGACAACGTGGATTACTACACCCTGGGTGCCCAGTACAAATTCAACAAGAACCTGCGGGTGATTGGCGAGTACCGCATCAACAATCTGGACAGCAAGGAGAGCGGCAAGCTCAACGTCAAGGATGACTTCCAGCTGGCTGCCCGCTACGACTTCTAATCGAGGTTTTGCGGATCCCCAAAGCGCGATGGCTTGCCATCGCGCTTTTTGCTGGGCGTCGTTCACGACCGGATAAAGTAGCCTAGGCTCAACAGTAGATGTATCGCCGGAGAGATGATTATGGTCAGGCTGCCTTTCGTCCTGCTGTTGCTGCTGGCTCTTCCCGCTCACGCCCTCTCTATCGCCATGGTGCTGTGGCGCGGTGAAACCGCAGCCGAAGCGGGCTTTCGGGCAGAGCTGACCCGCCTTGGCTATCAGGCCACCATCACCACCTATAACGCCGATCAGGATCGTACGGCGCTGGCAACCATGCTGCGCCAGCAGATGCTGCCGAAACTGGCCGAATACGACTACATCTACACCTTTGGCACCACCGCAACCACCATGACCAAGAGTCTGGTGGCCAACCGCAAGCCACTGATCTTCAACGTGGTATCCGATCCGGTCGGGGCAGACATCCTCTCGGAAGACAAAGCCCAGAACAGCATGGTGGCCGGGGTAAGCAACATGGTGCCGATGGCACTGCAACTGGCTAACGCCAGCGAGCATCTGGCCACCGGCAAACGGCTGCTGCTACCCTTCAACCCCCGTGAGCAGAACACCCTGCTGGTGGCCGATATGTTGCTCAATGAAGCGAAACGCTATCAGTGGCAGATGGTCACTTGGCGAATGGCCCCTGACCCACGGCGGCTGGACAACGAACTGAAGCGGCTGCAACAGGATGCCAAAAACGACATCGTCTTTCTGGCCGCAGACAGCTATCTGCTCTCCATCGCCCCCCGTTTGCTGAATGCACTCAACGAAGCTGCCATCCCTACCATCTGCAGCGCCGAGCTGTTCGTCGAACACGGCTGCAGCGTTGGCACCATCAGCAGCTACGAGGCGCTGGGCAAGATGGCCGCCGGGATCATCCATCGCCATCAGCAGGGAACAGAGTTGCAGGATATTCCGCTGCAGACCGACCCCCATCCCAAACTGGTGCTGGGGCAGCTGGGTAACGCCACCACGCAGGAGGAGAGCCCCGCAAAGCCGAAGCCTTGATAAAGATCTCGGCCAATCAGGCTCCGGGCGGGTATGCTGTTGACCCCCATCGCCCGAGAGTCCTTTCCCATGAGCACCACCGTCTTTTTTGCCGTTCTGCTGGCAGCCCTGCTTCACGCCAGCTGGAATGCGCTAGTCAAAATTGGCGAAGAGCGGCTGGTGGGCGTGTCACTGGTGGCGATCTTCTCAGGGCTTATCGCCGCCATGGCGCTGCTGCCCATGGGGCTTCCCTCTGCTGCCGAGCTGCCCTGGCTCGGCCTCTCAGTCCTGCTCCATATCGGTTACTGCCTGTTTCTCAGTCATGCCTACAATCAGGGCGATTTTGGCCAGATCTATCCGCTGGCCCGTGGCAGTGCCCCGCTGCTCGCCATGGCGTTAAGTGCCATATTGCTGGGGGACTACCCCGGTTACGGCGGCATCATCGGCGCCTGCGTGCTGATCATGGGGGTCTTGCTGATGGCCTGGCGAGGTGGGCAGCAGCGCCTTGCCAGCAAAGCGGTTCGGGCAGCACTGATCACGGCCATGTTCACGGCGACCTATACCCTCTCGGATGGAGCCGGCGCCCGCGCAGGGGGTGAACCGGTACGCTACACCCTCTGGCTCTTTGCCTGCACCGGGCTGGCGATGCTGCTGGTGCTGCTCGTCAACCAGAAACGCAACGCATGGCGCCAGATCCGTCGCCATGCTATGGCGGGAATGGCAGGAGGTGCCATGTCACTGCTCGCCTACGGGATTGTTATCTGGGCCATGACCCAAGCCCCCATTGGCGTGGTCGCGGCTCTGCGCGAAAGCAGTGTGCTGTTTGCCATGCTGCTCTCGGTCTGGCTGCTGAAAGAGCCGCTCGGGCGCATGCGGCTGACGGCGGCGGCCATTATTACCGGCGGCGTGCTGCTGACCCGGCTGGGAGGATAAGCGCTGTCGCCATTGGGGCGTATTTATCAGGCAGGATAGCGTATTCACTCCGCCAAATATGCCGAATACCAATAATGGAAATAAGTGTCAGCCCAGGCGTAAATGTTTACATCCGCAACGTATCAATTAACTGGCAGGTCTGTTTATTTCAACCACAGCTTCATTCGGGAAACTTACCTGCCAAGCAGCATTAATGATAAAATCGTTCACAGTTAATTTTCGGCAACGCTGACCAATACCGCGCATGGCACAGACCATGCCGCTCCGCCATACATTCATTGACCGCCTGACGGGTAAGCCAGCCCGGTCAGAGATGACCCGATCGCGCCCGCCACAGCAGGATGGCATGGCGCTACCGCGTTATTAATGGGTCCGGTTTCGTCTGTTTAATTTTTGATTATTTTAAATCCAGCACCATCAGGGAGTTTTTAATATGTCGGCAAAAAAGCTGAAGTTGGGCGCCTTTATATTGATGATATTAACATCGGTATTTGGCGTCACTAATATCGGGATCGGTTTTTACCGAATGGGATATGCCGCCATTCCGATGTTCGTGATCGGCGGTCTGTTTTTCTTCATCCCGTTCATTTTGATGATGATTGAGTTTGGTACCGGCTTTCGCAAAGAGGCGGGCGGTATCTTTACCTGGATGCGCCACTCGGTCTCGACCCGATTCGCCTTTATCGGTCTGACCATGTGGTTCGCCTCCTACGTCATCTGGATGTTTGGCAAGGCGCTCTCCATGTGGGTGCCCCTCTCCTTCATGCTGTTTGGCCGCGACATCACCGTCATCCCGGTCACCCTGGGCACCGCTATCGACTTCGGCCCCTTTATTCTGGGAGTGGTCGCCATCGCGCTGGTTGCCACCGTCACCAAGCTCATCACTCTGGGCAGCGCCCGCTTCGCCAAAGTGGCGGCCATCGGCGGCCTCTCAGTGGTGGCACTCAACGTGTTGCTGCTGGTCGGTGGCGTCTTCACCTTCGCGGTGAGCGGCATGACTCTGCAGGAGCCCTTCACCCAGGCATCGCTGACGGCGTCTCCCAATGCCGCTTTCAACGACATCATCCCCTTCCTCGGCTTTATGGTGTTCGCCATCTTCGCCTACGGCGGGGTCGAGGCGATGGCCGGGGTGGCTGACGAGCTGGAAGATCCCGAGCGTGACCTCAAGCGCGGCATCTTCCTCTCCGGCGCCTTCATCGTACTCTGCTACATCATCGGCTTTCTGGCGGTCGGCTCAATCATGCGCTGGAGCGACTTCCCGGCCGAGGGGATCACCTCTCTCTCCGCCCTCTTCATCATCATGCTGGAGCTGGGGCGCCATCTCGGTGGCGAGTGGCTGGGACAGGTGTTCATGCGCTTTGCTGGCCTTGGCATGTTCCTGAGCTATCTGGGTGCCTTTATCGCCCTCTCATACGCGCCACTGCGCCAGTTCATCACCGGCACCCCGAGTTACTTCTGGCCGGAGCGTTTCCAACGCGAGAACGAGAATGGCGTGCGCATTGAAGCCCTCAAGGTGCAAGCCTGGGTGGTCTGTCTGTTCATTGCCGCCAAGTCCATCTTTACCCTGATCAACCCGGAAGGGGCCGCCGCCCTCTATGAGCTGATCATCACCATGACCAACGTCGGCATGACCCTGCCCTACATGTTCCTCATCTACGCCTGGTATCGCTATCGCAACAACCCGGCGCTGGACAAGGATCTGATCTTCTTCAAGAGCTCGGGCTCGGTACTGCTGGCCACCATCATCAGCCTGATCCTGGTCGCCTTCGGCAACGTCTTTACCGTGGTCGCCCCCTTTATCTCCGGCGATATCTCCACCGGCGTCTGGACCATCATTGGCCCGCTGCTGTTCGTGGTGATCGCCATGCGCTTCAAGATAAAGCAGGAAGATGCCCACTAAACGGCAAGCAATGCTCCATGCCAATCGGGACTGTTCTGGTCCCGATTTTTTTAGTGCCGGCTTCCGCTCGCCATCACGACCAGTCCATAGTTTCAATGTAAGAAAAGACTCTATGGAGACCTCTTTTACGCTCTCCTCGCCGTCAGAGCGCGCTCAACGCCGTAAATTATCAATATCAAGGTGAGAATGATTGTGAAGCGCCAGTTCACGACATATAACTTAGCGAGATATCCCTGTATTTCGTCCGGTAGAGCTGATCATGATGATGCGTTCCCTCCTTCCCCTGTTGCTTGGCGCAGTAATGCTGCCGGCCACTATGGACAGTGCCCATGCCAACCCCTTTGCCGCCAGCAGCAAGAGCAGCAGCGGCTTTCTCGAGCGACGGGATGTGCCCAACCTCAGCTCGGCTGCCTTCGTGGTGGCCAACCACAGAACCGGCGAGGTGATCTCCGAGCGCAACGGCAACCGGGTAATGCCCATCGCCTCACTCACCAAGCTGATGACGGCGCTGGTGGTGCTGGATGCCAACCTGCGCCTTAACGAAATGCTCACGGTGACCAATGCCGACATCGACCGCATCAAGGGAACCGGCTCGCGCCTGGCCATCGGTTCCAGGCTCAGCCGCGCCGAAATGCTCCATATCGCCCTGATGTCCTCTGAAAACCGCGCAGCCTCGGCGCTGGCCCGCCACTATCCCGGCGGCCAGCGCGCCTTCGTCGAGGCGATGAATGCCAAGGCCCGCATGCTGGGGATGTGGAATACCCGCTACGCCGACAGCACCGGACTCAACCCGCGCAATGTCTCCACCGCGCAGGATCTCGCCAAGCTCGCCGCCGCAGCTGCCTCCTATCCGCTGATCCGCCAGTACTCCACCGACGAGCAGAGCTATGTGCGCACCAACAAGCGCCAGCTGCACTACCTCAACTCCAACCGGCTGATCCGCGAAGGGCAATGGGAGTTCACCCTCTCCAAGACCGGCTATATCCGCGAAGCGGGCCGCTGTCTGGTGCTGGGCACCAAGGTCAATCGTGAGCCGGTGATCATGGTGCTGCTCAATGCCGAGACCACCAACGATCGGGTCGCCGACGCCAAGCGGATCAAAACCTGGCTGGAGAGCTCGGGCAGAACCACCCTGGCAGCCAACCAGAGCAGCATGCTGACTCACCAGTAAGCTCGAACATCCCCAACCAAGCGAGGCGCCCGCCTCGCTTTTTTTATCTGCATGAGCGCGCCCAAAAACGGGAGCTTGCTCCCGTTACAGGTAACACCTTCCGCCATCCCGTTACAAAACGTAACTACTCAACAGCGTGATTCACACTAATAGAATCAATTGGTTGTAAGTTTTCGGCAAGAATTTTAGCGTGCCATCACAACCCCTGTAGCGACGAGCCACCATGCGTATTTCCAGTATCGAGTGCGGGCGGGTACTGGCCATTCTGGCCGTGATGACCATTCACGTATCCCCCTTCGCCAATCCCTTCAATCCCGCCCTGTGGGGAAGCGGATCCTGGCTCTGGCTGAGCGGCACAATCAACCAGTTATGCCGCTTTGCCGTGCCGCTGTTTTTCCTCTGTGCCGGTTACTTTCTGCAGCCGAGACTGAGCCGCGAAGCGCCGCTGACCGTTGCCTGGCGCTACTGCCACCCCTTACTGCTGCTCTGGCTGGTATGGAGTCTGGTCTACCTGCTGGTGCCGTTCAATCCGCTGGATGCCGTGCAGCAAGGCTATCTGGCCTCCCTGCGCGGGCAGTGGCAATTCCAGCTCGGCGACCCCCTCAATGGCTGGCTGGTGGGCGGCATGATCCACCTCTGGTTTCTGCCAGCCCTGGTGATGGCGGTGGCCCTGCTGGCACTCTGCTATCGGCTTGGCAGACCATCGCTCGCCCTCTGGCTGGGTCTTGGCCTTTACCTGCTGGCGCTGCTGGGGGGCTCCTATGCCAAGCCGCTGCTGGGCGCCGAGTGGCCACTGCTCACCCGTAACGGCCCCTTCTTCTCCCTGCTGTTTGTGGCGCTCGGCGCCCTGTTGCGCCAGCGTCAGTGGCAGCCCGATGCCCGCATCGGCTGGCAACTGCTGCTGGCGGGCGTGGCGCTCTATGGCTGTGAAGCCTGGGCGCTGCAGCACTTTGCCGCAGTGCCGCTCACCCGCCACGACTTCCTGCTCGGCTCCCTTCCCTGGGCTATCGGCCTGTTTGGCCTGCTGCTGGCCAACCCCGAGTGGGGCAAGGGCAGCTGGCTTGAGCGCCAGGCCCCCAAAGTGCTCGGGATCTACTGCCTGCACATGATGCTGGTGGTCTGGCTCTTCGTGTTCGGCCCGCAGGGCGCATCCATCCTGTGGGAGATTGCCAAGGTGCCGCTGCTGCTGGGAGCGTCTCTGCTGGCCTATCGCCTGATGGCGGCCCTCCCCCTCGCCCGCCGACTGCTGCGCACCTACTGAGTCCGATATCCGGCCCGTCCTATCGGGCCGGATGCCTCTTCACGTTTTGTCCCTTTCTCTTCCGCTACGCCCTTTTTCCCTTGCGTCGTTCGCGCGGTTTGCTGCAATGGTTCTACTTTTCAGCCGCGCTTCCCCAACCGTAAAACCTGCCACCACTGCCCCCCTCTATTTTCACCTTGCCAGACAAATGAAAATCAATATCATTGGCATCCCGCTTGAGCGGGTCAGGCTAATTATAATTAAATCAATATGTTCGAGCCGTCAGGTCGACATCCAAAGAGTCAACATTGAATATGCAGCACCCTCACTTTCGCAGAACGCTGGTCTCGCTGGCACTGCTGGGCACCGGCTTCACAGCCCAGGCCGCCGATGAAACCATGACTGTGGTTGGTAAACGTTCCCAGCATCAGGAAGTTGCCACCGCTACCCGTACCAATACGCCAGCCAAGCTGGTTCCCCAGACCATCGACAGCGTCAAGGTCAGCGAGCTGACCGCCTTCGGCCAACCGACGCTGAGTGAAGCCCTGAGCGGCATTCCCGGGGTCAACGCCAGCGGTGATACCCGCTTCGACGGGGTCAACATCCGCGGCTTCAGCGCCAGCAACGACTTCTATCTCGACGGGTTCCGCGACGACATGCAGTACACCCGGGATCTCGGCAACATCGAGCGAGTGGAAGTGCTCAAGGGCCCGGCTGCCGTGCTCTACGGCCGCGGCAGCACGGGGGGCATCGTCAACCGGGTCAGCAAGAAGCCGCAGAAAGGAGAGGAGTCCAGCGTTACCGCCCGGGTCGGCAGTTTTGACAGCCAACGACTGGCCGCCGACCTCAATGGTGAGGCGAGCGAACAGGTACAGCTGCGCCTCAACATGGCGCAAGAGGACAAAGATAGCTTCCGCAACGGCGTGAAGAGCAAGCGTACCCTGCTGGCCCCCTCCGTCAACTGGGAGATCAGCGACAACCTCAACTGGCTGGTACAGTACGAGCGCAACGAACATGACCGCACCCCGGATCGCGGCATTCCCGGGATCAATGGTCGCCCGGCCGATGTGCCGCGGGAGTATGTCTACAGCGATACCAGTCGCGACTTCATCGATGACGTGGCGCAATCCACCCGCTCCCGCCTCTCCTGGGATATCAACGATCAGTGGCAGCTGCGCCAGCAGCTCGGTTACTCCACCCTCGACAGCCAGTTTGACAACACCTATGTCACCAGCGTCAAAGGGGATCAGGTGACCCGCTCCCGCTGGCAGCAAGATCTGAAAGCGAAGAGCCTGATCAGCAACACCGAGGCCGAAGGTCTGTTCCAGACCGGCCCGGTGGAACATCGCCTGCTGGTTGGCTTCGAGCAGAACTGGCAGGAGCGCACACCCAAGCTCTACCAGAACGCCACCGCCATCCCGTCTGGTAATCTCTACGATCCGGGCTCGCTGCCCACCTACAATGGCGCCATGAAGCTCTCCAGCGACGCCAAACACAAGGTGCGCGGCAATGGCCTCTATCTGCAGGATCAGCTCACCCTGGGTGACTGGCATCTGGTGGGCGGGCTGCGCCGTGACGACTTCACCGTCACCAGTCGCCGCTACGACCTCAACAAGGAGGAGAGCGTCTCGGTCAACAGCCTGAGCCCGCGCCTCGGTCTGGTGTGGAATCCCCTCGAGGATCACGCCTTCTACACCTCCTACAGCAAGACCTTCACTCCGGTGGGCGGCGAGCTGATCGGCATCACCCCAGGTGACAAGAACAACGGGCTGGAACCCCAGCACACCCGCCTCTACGAGGGGGGGGTGAAGAGTGACTGGCTGAACGGCAAGCTGGCGACCACTCTCTCCCTCTATCGACTGGAGATGTACAACAAGCGCACCAAGGATCCGCTGGATCCCACCAAGGTGATCCTCACCGGCCTGCAGCGTACCGAGGGTGTCGAGCTGAGCGCACGTGCCGAGCTGACCGACGAGATCTACCTGCGTGGCGGCTTCGCCATTCAGGATGCGGAGCAGGTCAAGGCGGACGCGGATCTGCAGGGCAAGCGCCCGATGAACGTCTCCCGCCAGAATGGCCAGTTCTACCTCGGCTACAAGAGTGGCGAGCAGGGCTGGTTCGGTGAAACCGGCGTAACGGCGGTGGGCGATCGCTTCGCCGACAACGCCAACACCACCACACTGCCCAGTTACGCCCGCTTCGATGCGCGCGCCGGTTATCGCTGGCAGCAGTGGGAAGCCGAGCTGAGCGCCGAAAACCTGACCGATCACGAGTACTTTGTCAGCGCCACCAGTGCCACCCAGATCATGCCGGGTACGCCCCGTCAGCTGAGTCTGACCGGTACCTACCGCTTCTGATCTCTGTGACAACCACCCCGACTGGCCAGCCCCTGCTGGCCAGTTTTTTTATGAAGCAACCACGATGAAACGCAGAAGAGTTCCCCTTCACAACAACAAATGGGTACGCCGCCTCCATGCCTGGGCCGGTTTTTTTACCCTCGCCCTGATGCTGATGTACGGCATCACCGGTCTCTGGCTGCAACACCGTGCCGTGTTGCCCATCCCCGGCCCCCACACCGACAAATCGAGTGAAGAGATAGTGCTGGAGGCGCCGCTCGCCAGCCCGGAGCAGCTGAAAAGCCTGTTGCAACAGCGCTATCCCGATACCTTTGCCGACGGGCGAACCATGATCACCCCGGCCCAGACCCTGCCCACTCCGAACGGCCCGCTCATCCTGCCCGCCAAGTGGGAGATGCGCGGCGTTACCCTCAGCCAGAGCGTGGCCGCCAGCTATGTCGAGGGCACCCTGCTGGTACGTACCGACCTGCAACTGGCCAACTTTGCCGCCAGCCTAAACCGGCTGCACCGCGGCATGGGTACCGGCCTCGGCTGGCAGCTGTTTGGCGATATCGCCGCCCTGGCTCTGCTGCTGCTCGCCCTCACCAGCCTGTTTATGTGGACCAAGCTGCACGGTACACCCAGAGCCATCATCGTGCTGACGCTCGCAGGCAGCCTCGGCACCCTGCTGTTTGCCCTGCTGGGGTAACGCTGCAACCATGTTCTGATGCAGCAAGGTTTGGAAAGAAAACCGCAATAGAGACAGGCCGCTGGCGGTGATGCAGTCAGCGGCTATATCAAGGAAATGAAATAACGGAGAGCGGGAAAAGAGAAGGGATACCAAGAGGTAACGGGAAGTACTGCCTACTCAGCAGCAACGCACCAATGCGCAGGAACGCCAAAAAACAAAAGGCCATCATTGCTGATGGCCTTTTGTCATGAATTTGATGGTGCCCGGGGTCGGACTCGAACCGACACGGTTATTCACCGGCGGATTTTGAAACCATCGCAAGCCATGTTGAATCAATAACTTGCCGTGTTTTCGCGGGTTTGCTTGGGGATGGATGGGGCTTATTGGGTATCGCTGGTGAGCGCTGCCGCCATTTTGCCGCCATTTTTCAGCGCGGTGATCGGGTTGAGTTTGACTGCATCTTCAAGGTGATCCGGGGCAAAGTGAGCATAGCGCATTGTCATCTTAATATCGGTATGCCCTAGGATCCGTTGCAACACCAGAATGTTACCTCCCCCCATCATAAAGTGACTGGCGAAGGTATGACGCAGAACGTGGGTGCTTTGGCCTGCAGGCAATTCAATCTCGGCCCGCCGTATCGCCTTCTCGAACTCAGCGTAGCAGTCACCAAATAAGCGGCCAGTGCGCTTGGGCAACAAGGCCAATAGCCAACCTGCCACCGGCACAGTGCGATTCTTCTTGCCTTTCGTTCGGGTGAAAGTAAGCCGGCCGATGCCAACCTGTGAGCGGGTAAGCTTCTCGATCTCTGACCAGCGAGCCCCGGTCGAAAGGCAGAGCATCACGATCAGCCACAAATCTTTCAGGCCTGTACAGGCCGCGAGTAACCGTTCAATCTCATCCTGATTCAGGAACGCCAGCTCGGATTCTTGCACCTTGTACTGACGCAACACCTCTAGCGGGTTACCGTGCTCCCACTCACCCAAGCGGCCAAGTTCATTGAACACCGCCTGCAGGTAGAGCAGTTCGCGGTTGATGGTGGTCGGGGATACCTGTTTGCGCTGACCGGGCACATACAGCTCTCCCGCCAATCTCCGTTCGCGGTAAGCCGCAAACTGTTGGGCCGTGAACTCGGTAGCCAGCGGGTTGCCCAGCGCCTCCGCCAGCCAATTCAGCTTGTCGCGGCGTCGCTCACCATCGGTCAGGGTTTGGCCGTGGCGACCATACCAGAGCGCCACCAAGTCACTCAGCCGCCGCTCATCCGCATTACCCACCTCTGGCCGCTGCCAGGGCTGCGCCAGCATGTGTTTTTCCCACGCAAGCGCTTCGCCCTTGGTAGCGAAGCGCTTGCGCATGCGAGGGCCATCACGGCCTTGAGGGTAAACCTCAACCAACCAGGGTTTGGTTGAGCCATCGGAAAGTTTACGAACGGTCATGAATCTTCTGTTTTTTCTTGCTCTTCAGCTTCGGGGTCAAGCCAATGCTCTAACGAAGTACAATAGCCCTGCTTAGGGTGTGAGGGGGTTTGGGGAAAAGCGAGAGTTAGTAGACCTTCTCTAACCATTGGCTTTAGGTAATTTTTCCGTAGTGAGTCGGCACTCCGCCCCAGCAGAGTGCTGATATCTGCCAGCGTCAGGTAACCTGCACTGCAAACATCCATAATTGCTTGCCGAGTTTGTTCTTCTGTTGTCTTACGCTTTGGAATCGCCTTATATGGCGCCACTCGAGCCTCAAGAATGGACCAGATTGATGCTAAAAATGACTGGTATTCGTCTGGAGATGCCCCGAATGAATAATCCGAATCCGAACTTAGCTCCGGACTTAGCTCCGGACTTAGCTCCGGACTTAGCTCCGGACTTAGCTCCGGACTTAGCCCCGGACTTAGCTCCGGACTTAGCTCCGGACTTAGTTCCGGATTGTGAGGGTAACTGCAATCCTTCATGCTGTTAGGATTCTGGATAAACACCGCTTCCATAAATTCCTGTCCAAACTCATCATCAGGTGTCATCGGTTGTACATCTGGTAGATGGTAGAACTTGCTCTTATGGCTTCCTTTGGATAGTAGCAACCCTTGTCGCTCCAGTTTGTATAGCGCGACAGTAATGTTTCTGCGGTGATCTTCTGTGACCCCACATATCCTTTCGTGGTTTACCCACCCATCCAAATCAGCATAATAAAGGATCAACTTTTCTAGTGCTGGTAGTGCTGTGATATCAATTCCCAATCGATGGGAAAGCTCATTCATCTTTTCCAAAGGAATAATGTCTGTCATGTGCAACTCAAGAAGAGTCTGTTCGGGAAGCTCAACCTCTCGCAGCCTAGGCTGTGCCCATTGACGACTCTTCCAGCCGCTAAAAATCTTCGGTATCCCAGACCCTGCACGCTCACCAAGGCCAATCATCAAGAACATCTGATGCAAAATCCCGTTGCGGCAATCACTGTTACTACCCTTAATGGCCAGCTCGTAGGGGATTCGCATTAAGCCAGGGTTTCTGAAACCAAACATATCGGGCCGCTTAACTATCAATACCGATACGTTCCCAGAATAATCCGCATGAACAAGAGCATTAATCAGGGCCTCACGCAGCGCGACATGGACCGGGCTATCCTCGACACGTAAACCTTCTGTCAGAGTAAATTGGACTTTGAGGTCAGCAATGAGTTTGCGATAGACCTTACGGTAAAAATCGAACAAGTTGCCTGACCAGCTTCCATCAGGGAACACACGGTCGATCCAGCGCCTTTCTGCCCTGGCTTCTGGCCGCTCTTGGTAGTCCACAACATAATGCGGAACACCTTCTTGAATGGCATCCCACTTTCCAAACATGAGTAATCCAGCAAGGGTTATCCCTTTCTCACCCGTTGCTCTATTGTGCCGCCAGCCTCGTAAGCTCTTTACCAACTCTTCTGAGGAAAGATCTAACCAAGGGTGTCCCGGTTTGGCAGCCAAAAGGTAATTTCGGTAAGCACTTATGCTCTCAGGATCCAGGTCATCAAAAGTAAAACCGGTAAGAATTCTGGCATCACGCTCATCCTCTATCTGTTCGGCAACCATACGTTTGACCGTTTCACGGTCACATGGCCGATCACCATCATGGAGTCGTCGATAAGTCCCCGAATACATATCGTTGTTGATGAATACTGGTTTCTGTTTCCGCGTCGCGGCAGGGATGTTAATACGAAGAAACTGCTTGCCGTCTTGGCTCAGCGTGACGACATCGTCTTCTGACAGCAGGTTAGAACTAACCTTGGATGGATTATTTAGCTGGTTAAAAAGGTCTTGCTTCACCTTCTCAATATTTTCTATTCCAGCAACAGAAAACTGACCTTTGTTTTCTTTGACGCCGAGTAGAACAACACCGCCCTTGGCGTTAGCCATGCCGCTGTAGGTTCGCCAAAAATCTTTAGGTAACTCCCCTTTGCCACCGGCCCCCTGAGCCAACTTGCACTCAAGCTCACAAGTTTCAACCAAGGTCTCAAAGTCCAGCTCGCAATCATCCTGCGGATGTTCTGTATTCATCAGTATGGGTACCTTGAAAAAAGGACGCCTTGGCGCCCTTATCGTTTCCGGAAAGTTCGATGCTCGACCATCACGCCGATGATCTCGATATGCTGCCGGTCGGAGTGCATAGTGGGGTAATCGTCATTGAGGGGAACCAGCTCGAACACCTCTTGCCCGCTCTCATCAATGCCGCGGGGCCGGTACTTCTTGAAGGTGGCCTCTTCGCTACCATTCTTAGCCACTACGTAGTCCCCTGGGCGAGGCTGTTCGTCAGGGTCAACGATCACCAGATCCCCTTCGTTGAAGAATGGGGTCATGGAATTTCCGCGTAGCCAGAGACCAAACCCGCAAGGGCCGATATCTACACTGGCAGACACAAACTCAACATTGCCATCGAAGGTAGTGGCCTGCTCGCACATCTCCCGCCAGTTACCAGCCTGGACATAACTCAGAATCGGAACACGGCTCCCTTGAGGGATCACTGCTGGCTCAACGTTGTGATAACCGGGCAAGTTTGTCCCAGTGCTGCTTACTGCATCTTCTCCAAAAAGCAGCCATTCCGGCTTAACACCAAGAATCTCAGCAAGCCTCACTAGGTTGTTACCTTTCGGCGAGGTGTCTCCCCGCTCCCACTGGCTGATTGAAACACGGTTAATCCCCAGCTTTTTAGCCAAGGATTCTTGGGTCAAGCCGTGAACTAATCGTTGTGATTTTATGCGCGAATGTATGTTCATGTAAGTTATCTTACACAACGACTCCGTAGTTTTTACTTTCTTTTTTGGTAAGTTTTTGTTGCTTTTGCTAGCAAGCGATCTTACATTTACTTCCATAAAGCATGTAAAACCTGCTAGGAGAGTAAGAAAATGAAAAAGCATGACGCAGTTCAGCATTATGGCAGCGTTGTTCAATTGGCTGCCGCTCTAGGTATCAAGCCTCAATCAATTTCACAGTGGGGCGAGACAATTCCCCAAGGTCGCGCCTATCAGCTCGAATTGATGACCGGCGGCAAGCTGAAAGCTAACTCCTCTCAGTCTCGCCCTGCGCAGTAAGGGTTGAGTCTATGCCACCTCGTCATATCAACCCTGCCGTTTCGCATGCTCCAGCGATGACTGTCAGTGCGATCAACCTTGTGATCTCCCCTGACATTCCACCGCTGATGCCCATCGCCAAGTTCGCCGAGTGGATCGGTGTCTCTGTCGACACTGCTCGCCACTGGGTCAGAGCCGGCCGCCTCGATGTCATGGAAAAAACCAGAGGCAACGAGCTGGTGATGGTCAAGGTGCATGTGTTCATCGCTAAGCAGATGGCCGGCTCGATGTTAGTACACAACTTCAAGCTCGCGAGTTAACCATAACCGGCCAAGGATGAGTTCACTATGTTTGACCTGAGTTCAACCAAACAACCGCACTTCGAGTCCGCCTGCTCACGCTTCGCCGCCAGCCATTCCCTTGCCGAGGTGGCACGCGCTGCAGGTATTGGCGAACAGTTACTGCGCAACAAGTTAAACCCAGCACAACCGCACCAACTCACCGCCCGGGAACTGGTGGCCATTTATCACGCCACCGAGGGGGACGAGACCCTGTTCGACGGTTTGCTGTTGGAGTGTGGCCTCACTGCAGTGGCTATTCCCAAAGCTGATCGGGCCCCTTCCCTGCCCCACCAGGCCATCGATCTGAACGCCAAGATCGCCAGCATTGGCCAGCGAGCGCTGGAGCTGACCGACCGCGGCCGGATCACCCGCTCTGAGCGCAACACCTTGGTGAGCGTGGCCACCTCGGCCATGGGGTCACTCGCCATCCTGATCCACGACATTGAGGCCCGCTTTCAGGCGGTGCCGACCCTGGCCTGTGCGTCAGACATCCTGATGCAAACCATGACCATGTAAGGAGGGAACCCATGCATACCCAACGCATTGACCATCAACAACGCAATCTGGCTGGCCTGACGCCAGAAGAACAGGTGGCCATGAACACCGCCGGCTGCATGTTGCTGCGCGAGATGTTCGGCAAGAAGCGTTCGAGCCTCGACACCGACTGGCTGGCACTGGGCCAGGCCAAAAAAGCGGCCATCTGTGCCATCGCCCGCCAGCCTCGGGGCGAACTGATGAGCGCCACGCTGTCGGCATTGCCGCATGCGCAGCGCGAGGCAATCCGCCTTGCAGTGATTGCACTGGAGTACCAAAGCGAATTTCGCGGCGGCTGTGACACCAAGGTGTGGCACCCGGCTCCGGTCACCAGATCTATCAGGGATATCGAGAGGGAGAAAAAAGAGAGGGCAGCAAAACTGCGCATGAAACGCGCGGTGCTGGCAGCAAGCCAGATGACCGGGCAAGGCCCACGTCCTATTGGGCAATAAAAAAGCCCGCATTACGGAGCTGCAACTCCAAGCGGGCCTCTATCAACAACGTATGAGGAAGTCGACATGGCAACTTTAGCGATCCCCTGCGCCCTGCGCAACCTTCGCATCCAACAACGCAAGCTGACGGGCCGTTATGGCGCCCGTCTTAGCCAACACCCGGACGGGGTTGCGCTTATGGAGCGGTCAACCGCACTGGCTTGGGCTTCTCTGTTCAGCCGCATCAACCCCTGCACCACTCAACAAGGAGCCTGACCATGAACGCACAACCGACCCAAATCAATCTGCTCAACCACCATGCCGCCAAGCGTCTGCGCCAGTTGCGGGAACAGTTGAAGCTGAGCCGCCCCAAGTTTGCCGACCAGCTCGGCATTCCGCCCACCACGCTCAAGAACTACGAGCTGGGATACCGCGAGATTGGGGGCGGCCTGTTCCTGCTGATCGCCAACCACCCTGAGCTGAAACGCCATGTCGCTTGGCTACTGACCGGCATCGCCACGCCGGAGGTGCAGGCATGACCAAGATCTTCCATCCCGTATCCGAGCAGGAGGCGCTGGCCGAGTTGCCGCGCCTGCGCCAGCGGCTCACCGCCAAAGCACGACACGCTCACCAATATCGAGGCACTGAGGGTAAATCCCTGGTGGCCCAGGCAAAGCGTGCCCTGCGCTGGCACCAACTGTTTGTCAGCATCAACCGGAGGGCCTGCCAATGAGCGACATCATCAAGATTGCCCGCCAGGCGCCCAAAGTGGTCGAAGGGCTGCTGGCCGATATGTTCGCCGCCAATGCCGAAGACAACCGCATCGCCCTGGGCGGGGTTTACTCCGGCCAGCAGTACATCCAGCTACAGCTGGTTGCGACCAGCAACCCGGCTGATCTGCTTGATGATGACGGCGATGAAGACGATGAAGAGGCGGCACAACTCCCCGCTCACAACACGCTGACCACCCACTGGCTGGCTGCTCGCGCTGAATTTATCGCTGCCGGCGGTGAGGCCAGAGGCGGTCGGGATATCCCCCGGGAGCTGCTGGCGCTCGGTGCCGTGCGTTCTGTCTATTGGCTGGCGCTGGGCCAGGGGGCAACCGCACTGGCCAAAGAGATCGGCGAGTGGTGGCAGGAGTGCGCGCCACTGCATGGGCAAGGTGAGGTGATCAAGTGACCCATCACCTGCAGCAGGAACTGACCAGCCTGATGTATCGCTGGCAAGAGACCTATCGGGAGGACGCAGCGCGGCTGCGTCTTTATCAACGGGAGCTGGCCCATGCGCGTCGGCTACCTGCCCGTCCCCGCGTCAGCATCAAGCTGTTGCTGCGCCAGTGTGCGGCCGCCCGTCGAATGAAAAACCATGCCCAACAACGCATCTGTGGATGCCTGTTTCGCATCAAGACGTTATCCGCTTAACGCATGACCAAGCTCACCACCCGGCTGCCGCTGTCGAGGAAAGCACAGCTGCAGCGCGTCAACACCCTTTGCAACTCTCTGCCCGGCGTCAACTTTGACGCCGTTTTCGGCGGCCCACGCGGCCAATACGATCTGCTGTGGGCCATCCAACTGCTCGATGGCCTCTCCCCCGAGCTAACCCGCGACCTGTTCAAGCAGTACGCGCGGCGCCGCAAGGATTGCAGTTTCACCCATTGTCGGGCGGCCAATATCTGGCTGCGTGAGCGAACCCGCTGGGTGCGCCAGCTGCTCCACTCCATCCCGGTCAACCCGAGGGAGATGCGCGATGAAGACGGCCGCAAGAAGGTGGCCCACCAGTTCGCCAACCAGACCGCAGCCATTTACAAGCACATCGAGCAGGACATAAAAGAAGGGGCCGAACCGGATCTGCTGCAGACCTGGGAGCTGATGCGCCAGCCTGCCAATCAGTGGGGCTTTATCGGTAAGATGCCCAAGTTCAAATCCGACGAGGTGCGGGATAACTGGATCCTGAGCGTGCTGGTGCGCCTGCTCTCTGCCAAGTGGTGGGAGAAGCGCGTCAACCGCTGCTGGGACCGCCTGCAGGAGCAGATCAACATTCTGCTCGGCAAGGTACGCAAGGGCGTGTCGGCTTATGTATCGAACGCCACTATGAAGGTGGTGCGCGAACGCAAGCGGGCCATGATGCGCTGGCTGGCCGAGTCGGAAGTGGTCAACGAGCAGTATGACCTGGTCGTGTCGATGAAGGATTGCTGGGAGGCCAGCAACGCCAACCCGGTGAACCGCCGCAACGAAATGATGGTGCGTGCTCGGGGGTTCAATGACTATGCCGAGGAGCAAGGTCATGTGGGGGTCTTCTTCACCTGGACCGCCCCAAGCCGCTTTCATGCCTGGACACAAAAGCACAACGGCAAAGCGGTAGAGAACAAACGCTATCAAGGGGCCACACCGCGGGAGACCTGCGCCTATCTGGCCAAGCTCTGGAGCCGCGCCAGGGCCGCTCTCAAACGGTGGAACGCTCCCGTCTATGGATTTCGCGTGTGCGAGGCTCACCACGACGGCACCCCGCACTGGCATCTGCTGCTATTTATGCGCCCGGAAGATCGCAACCGGGTGATCGGCATCCTGCAACGCTATGCCTTGACCGATGACCACGAAGAGCTGGTACGGGATATCAAGGGCGCCCCACCCTTTACCGACTTCACACCCCGCTTTGACTGGAAAGAGATAGACCCGGCCAAGGGCGATGCCGCGGGCTATATCGCCAAATACATTGCCAAGAACATCGACGGCGCCTACCTGGACGACGACGAAGAGGCCGGCACCGCCGCCGATGAGGGCGCCCTGCATGCCGTGGCCTGGGCCAGTTGGTGGGGCATTCGCACCTTCCAGCAGATCGGCGGCGCCCCGGTCGGGGTATGGCGCGAGCTGCGCCGCATCAGCAACGCCAAGAAGCATGCCGAACAGGTGGGCCCACCCAAGCCCGTGCTGCAAGACCCGCGCTTTGAGGCCGCCCGCTTTGCCGCAGATAACGGCATCTTCCGCTGCTACCTGCACGCCATGGGCGGCGCACTGGCAACCCGTGCCGAACACCCCATCAAGCTGGCCCACCTCATCGAGGAGCAGGCCAACAGCTATGGCGAAGACATCAAACGCCTGATGGGCATTACCTCCGCTCGCCTGGGTATCAAGACCCGCCTGCAAGGGTGGGAAATTGTGCCTGCCGGCACCCATGACGCCAGAAAAGCCGCCGAGGCTGCAGCGAGGGGGGTTGGGGTTAAGACGGGCGACAGCCCGGCACCTTGGAGCTCTGACAATAACTGTACGCGGCCAGATCCTGATGCCTTCGCAGACCAGATCATGAGGGAACAATGGGGCTTATCGCCCTTCTCCATCGAGCGTTTGCGGGCTGGGGCCAGCGTAAGGGCAGACGGTTTCACACTTTGGCTGGAGAACTGCCAGCCGCAGTCGAGCCGATCGCTACCAAGCGAGCCAGATTGGGGGCTCGATGACCAGCCGCCCGCGGAACAGAGCCAGCTGGATGAATACGCGGTACCAGAAGGGGATGAGGACTGGCCGATGCTTGTCGAACTGTGCGGCAAGGTTTACCAGGTGCAAGGACACGCTGGAGCGCACCGTTGGATCGAGATGCTGCCGGAGCCCTACCAGTCACACATGTGGGCCGAGCTGGAAAAGTTGGACACCCCGGAATGGCTGCAAGAACAGAACGACTACAGCAAGGAGTGGGTATGAACAACACGCAGACCGTCAGCCGTGAGGAGTACCGCCGCTTGGATAATCGGGTAACCTGCATTCTCCAGCAGCGCTGGCCAGACCACGAAATCAGCCAGTGGGTGGACATGCTCAAGGGCAAACAGCAGTCCGTGGCCTGCGCCATCCTGCGCCGCCGGCACCCTCGCCCAGCACAGCTTGCCCTGCCAGCCATCGCCCCAGAGGTGCCGAACCCGTTTCAGTCCAACGCCAACCGCCCCACCATGCCGGAGCCCTCAGCCGATGGCCGCACTGTAAGCCGTCGCCATATCGTGGACGGGCTCACCCCAGTGACAATCGACCGAGCCAACCCGGGCGCAGCCGAACAGCTCAACCCTCTCTATCAGCCAGCCAAACACCAGATTGTCACAGATCATAGGGCGCTCTCGATCTAAGCTAAATGTTGCTTGTTCGCATCAACCCAAAAGAGCCATAGAAATAAAAAAGAGCGGGAAAGCCGCTCTTTGCTGTATGAAATACGCTTTAACATTTATCGACAACATCAACACCAGATGGCACACGTTTCTTGCCAGTAATCATCGCCCGAATTAAGTCGCCATGAGTCAAACGGTCAATCGCAATGACAGCTAATACATGCACGAAAATCGCTATCTGCAACGTTTTGGCAAAAAACTCATGGATGCCTTCCATTACCTCATCACCAAACAGATCCTCATAGTTAGTCAGAATCCCGGTGACAGCTGTACCAACCAAACAGGTCAGTAACAAGATAATCATCAAGGAGCCCATAGGGTTATGCCCTGCGTGATAGGGGTGCTCCCCTTTCATGCTCGCTTGGACGTAGCCAGTCACACGGGTTGGAGTGGGAAACCACTGAGTGAACTTTGCGTAATGAGACCCCCAAAAACCCCACACGATTCGGATCACCAACAATCCAGACAAGGTATAGCCGACATAACGATGGTTACGATGCCCCTCCTCGAGAATAAAGAGATTAAGCACACACAGTGCAACTGTGGCCCAGTGAAAAAACCTGACCACGAGATCCCACACTTTGATTTCATTATTGTTTGGCATCATTTTCTCCATAACCTTTCAATACGTCATGATGAGCCGTCCCCCACCATCCCGCCGTTCCTAGAATGCATTAGATGATGCCGATGATTTCTTAAGAGACGCTTAAGCTATGCAACTGATTGACAAAAAACACTTTGACCAAAAAACCTCCTATCGAAACCAGAATACGGCCTTAATTATCCCTTAAGTTTCAAACACTATTTTGTATCAAACCGCTCCTTATTGATAAGGATCACAATTTTACATATCTTTACAAATACCCTGTGAACCTTACTCATCCGAAGCTGTTACCATCCCCATGCTGTAATGGAATGCAAATAAATTTTAATATTTAAAATATGTTTAAGGGAGAAGTCATGCCTTCAGTTGTTAAAATAAAAATTGTTCCATTTATTTTATTGTTGGCGCTAATGTTTGCCTTTCTGCAGAATTGGCCCGTATTGCTCCACTTTTATGACATCCTCGCCAATCTGGAGCACTTCAAACTTGGGTTTGCGATATCAATACCCATCCTGCTGGTCGCAGCACTTAACTTCGTCTTTGTGCCCTTTTCAGTACGTTATCTGATCAAACCATTCTTCGCGTTTCTCTTTATCACCGGCTCAATCGTCAGCTACACCATGATGAAGTACCGCGTCCTGTTTGATCGGGACATGATCCAGAATATCTTCGAGACCAACCAGAGCGAAGCTTACTCCTATATCAATCTGCCTATAGTAGCCTGGGTAGTGCTGGCCGGGGTTGTGCCCGCAGTGTTGCTCTTTTTTGTGGAGATTGAGTATCCGAAAAAGTGGTATGCAGGCCTCTTTCAACGTGGACTCTCCATGCTGTGCTCACTGGCCATCGTCGGGATCATCGCGGCCTTCTACTATCAGGATTACGTCTCTGTCGGGCGTAATAACCAGACCCTTAACCGTGAGATCGTACCGGCCAACTTTGTCTACAGCACTACCAAGTATCTCTACAAACGGTATATGGCAGAGCCGGTTCCCTTTACCACTCTGGGCGATGATGCCAAGAGGGTAGCAAAAGAGGACAAGCCCACCCTGATGTTCCTAGTTGTGGGAGAAACTGCTCGTGGCAAGAACTTCTCGATGAATGGCTACGAGAAAGAGACCAATGCCTTCACCAGCAAGAGTGGTGATGTGATCTCTTTCAATGATGTTCGTTCATGCGGTACCGCGACCGCTGTATCTGTGCCTTGCATGTTCTCCAACATGGGCCGTAAGGAGTATGACGACAGTCGAGCTCGCAATAGCGAGGGGCTACTGGATGTGTTGCAGAAGACCGGGGTATCCGTTTTCTGGAAAGAAAACGATGGTGGTTGCAAGGGAGTATGTGACCGGGTGCCAAATATCGAAATCCAACCGAAAGATCACCCACAGTTCTGCGATAAAAACACCTGCTATGACGAGGTAGTATTGCAAAACCTCGATGATGAAGTGGCAGAGATGAAAGGAGACAAGCTGGTTGGTTTCCATCTTATCGGCAGCCATGGTCCGACATATTACAAACGCTACCCAGATACCCATCGCAAATTCTTGCCTGACTGTCCGCGCAGTGATATCGAAAACTGTACGGATGAAGAATTGGTTAATACCTATGACAACACGATCCGTTACACCGACTTTGTGATTGCAGAGATGATTAAGAAGCTAAAAAAATATGAAGATAAGTACAACACTGCACTTATCTATGTCTCTGATCACGGAGAATCACTGGGTGCCTTGGGGTTGTATCTACACGGTACGCCATACAAGTTTGCACCTGATGACCAGACCCGTGTGCCGATGCAAGTATGGATGTCACCCGGTTTCTCCAAAGAGAAAGGACTAGATATGAATTGTCTGCAAGAAAAAGCTGCAGATACCCGTTACTCCCACGACAACATTTTTTCATCCGTACTTGGGATCTGGGATGTAAATACAGCGGTCTATGACCAAGAACTGGATATTTTCAGCCAGTGCCGGACAGTGCAGTAAACATTATCTGGGGCACTCGGGTGCCTCTCTTTATTTACAGTATTTCTTAATCAGTCAGAGTTAAAATTCGAAAGAGGAAAACGAAATGGCTAAACCAGGAGCAACAGGAATCACCCGAATTATTCATGCAACCAACTACAGCATGAAAGGGCTGTCATCTGCCTGGCGACATGAAGCAGCGTTTCGCCAAGAGCTATTGCTCATTTTGCTACTGATGCCACTAGCATTTTTCGTTGGTGACGGACTTAACCAGATTTTACTATTGATAGTCATCAGCTGGTTAGTCGTTATTGTGGAAATCCTCAACTCAGCAGTTGAAGCTGTCGTTGATCGCATTGGCTCTGAGCATCATGAACTGTCTGGCAGGGCGAAAGATATGGGCTCTGCCGCTGTTTTTATCTCGCTTGTACTGAATGCCCTTGTCTGGGGCGCACTGACCGGCCGTAACCTGTTGGGGTGGTGGTAAGTAGAAAACAAAGGAGCTGAATTTCCACGCGGGGCGCTATTGCGCCCCCAGTCCTTTCAGTACCAACTGCCGCCCCTCTGGCGTCAGTGACCCCATCAAGCTGAGCACCAGCTGGTTGGTGGTCTTGGCCGAGGGGCTTAGGGTATGGGCGAACGACAGAGTGGCCACCCAACTGTGGCCACATTCGGCATCAGTACACTGGCAGTAGAGATCCGAGACATCATCGCTCAGTCGGTTGGTCTTGGTAATGCGGCCCCGCTGGCCACACACTTTGCAATAAACCCGCATTACGCCCCCTTTTCTATCCAAATCAACAGCCTATCATGCCACAGCAGGCACTGTTTGTTTATACAGTTGAACCGATATTCTCCCGAAAATCGACCCAGAGGGAGCGAGGGAGTCCCGCGCTATTGATGGCATCCTGGATAAGCTCGCACAGTGGCAGCACCTCGTTGCGGGCATAGGTGGCATCGTACTTCTCAGGGTCTCCAAGCCCTCCCCCGCCATTGGTCGGAATGATGCCCGCCAGCGCCGCCGGAAAGCGGTGGCTGGTCAATACGTCCTGGGCAGTGATCCCCTTGATGGCCGCAAACTCGTCCTTGGTGGCGATATCCCCCACCGGAATAAGCTTGATGCCATCTGGCTTACCGTCCGGGATATTCACGAACATGGAGCGAAAGTTCCCCACCCCCTTGCTGCTCGCAATCATCTCCTTCATCTCCTCCTCGGTGTCGTCGTCCATGTTCGGGTCGGTGGCGTAGAAGATGAAGCCCATGTGGGCGCCGTTGAGGAAGTATTTACGCCGAAACAGGGTGGCATCCTGGTTGAGCAGCGCCGACTGCAGGCCACCCAGGTAGTCAGGCATGCCGTAGATCTGCTGCTCGGGGTCGTACTGGGCCAGCCAGATGACATCCTCCGGCCGGTAAATCAGGTTCGGCTTGCCCTGCTGCAGGTAGACAAAGCAGCCATCCTCGCGCCGGCGCAGGTAGACGCTGGAGAGTGGCAGCAGCCCCACCACCTGGTTAAAGCCGTTGCGCAGTTTGAGCAGGCCCGCATCCCCGAACTGCAGGTAGTTGTGAGCAAAGGCGGTGACCGTGGTGCGCTGGTTGGTAAAGCGCCCTGCCACCATATTGCGGCGCGCCATCAGGATGGCCCCGTGGTGGGCATTGGCCCGCACCACCTTGGCCAACCCTTTGCGCTCGATGGGCGGCTGGTAATACTCGCCATAGGGGTTGTAGAACACCCCGGTGTAATCGGTCATCCAGGCCGTGGGGTCGATGGCCTCCGGCATACTGAACGCCACCGCGCTCTTTGCTGAAGTGGCCACCTGGGCCGGTTGGGATTTGTGTCGCTTGGTCATGCTGCCTTTCTCTCCTGGCTGGTTGCCCAGGTGGATTTACGTTTGCGAGTGGTATCGAGCGGCTCGTTGGCTACGGCGTGAGCGATGGCAAAAAAGACGTCAGCGTGGCCGGTCACATTGTCGCGGGCGGCCCGAAACGTCATCTGGCCGCCGCCGGTGGTGCTGCGCTTGATGGCAAGGAACGCCAGCGGTATATCCCGATCTGCGCTATCCCACTCGATGCGGTTTGCCTCCACCACGTCGATCATCTTGAGCACCAGCCGCGATTTGCTCTCGATGCTGTAGTTGATGGGGTGACATACCCCTTTGAAGGTGGGCTTCAAGAGGTCATAGACCCCGGCGCCGATGCCGGAGACATCGACCCCGAGATAGGTGACCCGAAACTTCTTGGCGATGCGCTCAATCTCCTGCGCCTGGTACTGGAAGTTGAGTCCGCGCCAGTAGTGCTTCTCCAGCACCCGAAAGCGCTCACCAGCCACCATCGGCGGGGCCACCACCACCAGGGTGGCGTTGTCGCGGGTACGGCTCGGATCGTACCCCATCCACACCTCGCGCCGGCCAAACGGGTCGGGCCGCCCGGGCTTGTAGTCCTCCCACCGACTCGGGTCTACCCCGGCCCGCTCCATGTCCTGGAACTTGAACACCGACAGCGCATCGTCGATAAAGCGGCACATATAGAGCCTGTCGAACACCTCCTCCGGGTACTCGTCTTTCAGCTCCTCGATGTCGATGAGGTTACAGCCAAGGCGAATGGCATCTTCGATGGTGATGACGTAACGCCACTGCCGATCGGGGCAGATACGGCCTCCGTCGCGCAGGTCATCTTCGCCCGGGAAGTCGATGGCCACTCGGCTCGGGCGCTGACCCTTCCAGCGCTCCCCGGTCCAGAACCGGTAAGCCTCGTGCACCTTGCTCGACGGGGTCGAGAAGTAGGTCTTGCGCCAGCGACTCTGGGTCGCCATGGCGCTGGCCACGTCCGAGAGCTTCTCGAAGTTGGGGATCCAGAAATACTCGTCGATATAGACGTTGCCGGAGCGGGACTGGGCGCTGTTGGAGTTGGTGGAACAGAAGTGCAGCTCGGCCCCGTTCGACAGGACAATCGGGTTGCCGGTCAGGGTGACGCCGAGGAAGGTCTGGGCAATCTTGCAGATATAGGAGCGAAACACCTCCGCCTGGGCGCGGGTGGCTGACAGGAAGATCTGGTTGCCGCCGGTCAGTACCGCATCTTCCAGCGCCTCGCCGGCGAAGTAGTAGGTCATGCCGATCTGGCGGGATTTAAGGATGTTGCGGGTGCGCGGCAGTGCCGGGTCGTTCTTGGCCTCGCGACAGCGCAGCTGATAGCCAAACAGGGTGCCCAGCCACTCGGCAAAGTCTGCCTCAGTAAGGTGGCCGACCTCATTCTTGCCCTTCTTGCCACCCTTACCCTTGCGGCCGCCCTCCTGGCCACCGCGCCCGCGTGGGGTTCGTGGTAAGGCGGGTTCACCTCCCCCTTCTCGTTGCACCTTGAGGGCATGCTGGCGCTCGGCCCACTTGATGGCCTTCTCTTTGAGGCTGACGTGGTGACCGATAAGCCGGTCCAGTTCGTCCAGCTCGGCGCTGGTTTTCTTCTCTCGCCCGAGCAGCGACTGCACCCGGCGGGCAATGGCATCCTCCACCGCCTCTTCGGTCAGCAGGTCACGCCAGCCGTATTTCTCGGCCCAGAAGTAGACCACACGGCAGGAGTTAAGCCCCAGTTCGTCCTTGATCTCCTGGGGTGTCCATCGTTTAAGGTAGAGTCCCCGCGCGGCATTGCGGATCTCTTCGGGATACGCCACAGCGCCTCCATCAGGTGAATGATGGCGCCATCATAGCCAGCCCCTCCCCTTGCTTATCTCACTGATGTTCCAAGCAATTCGGATATTCCGCTGGATCCGAATCGCGGCGAACACAACTGGATGAAACCCCCTTGCCGACCCGATAGCCTGACCCCGCATCTATTGGGAGCAGGCATGAACGAATCAACCTTGAGAACTGGCTGGGTCTGTATCGCCACCGAAGGCAAAGCGGTGGATGGGCGGGATATTACCCGCGACTGGCTCACCGACATGGCCGAGACCTACGATCCGACCTATTACACCGCCGTCATCTGGCCGGAGCACGATCGCTGGTCCAGCTATGGCACGGTGCAGGCACTCAAGACCGAAGAGGTGGACGGCAAGCTCAAGCTGTTCGCCATCCTCTGCCCGAATCGCGATCTCATCTACTACAACCAGAACGGCCAGTACCAGTTCTGCTCCATCGAACCCTTCGAGAACTTCGCCGATCTGGGGCGAACCTACCTGCTGGGCCTCGGTGTCACCGACGAACCCGCCAGCACCGGCACCACCCATCTCAAGTTCAGCAACAGCAACAAGGGACAGGCCGTTGGCACCAGCGAGCCGCTGGACCTCTCCATGTTCAAGCTACCCAAGCACGAGAAGGCCGATGGCCTGATCGCCAAGTTTTTCAGCTTCCTGGCCAGCCATGGCGAGCCTGACCCCCAACCCAACCCCAGCCAACCCGAGGATGAGGAAATGAAACCAGAACAGTTCGATCAGATGCTGGGGGCCCTTAATGGCCTTGGCACCAAGATCGATGCCTTCAGCGCAAAGCTGGACGCCAAACCGGCCACCGACGACACCACCCAGCCGGTCACCGAGCCCACCAAGGTGGAAGAGCAACCCGGCATCACCACCGAGCAGTTCAGCAAGCTGGAGCAAACCCTGACCAGCCTGACCGACAAGTTTGGCGAGCTGAACAACAAGATCGACCAGTTCTCTGTCGAGAAGCCGGGCCAGCGCCCGGGCGCCCTCGGCGGTGACGATACCCCCGCAGTCTATTAAGGAGCGACCGTGAGCCAGACCCTTACCGTCCAGGCCATGCAGCGCCTGGAGCAATACAGCAACGCCCTGGCCAAGGCCTACGGCATCCCCGTTAACGCGCTGGCCAAGCAGTTCAGCGTCACCGGTCCCGTGGAAACCGGCCTTCGCGCCGCGCTGCTCGCCTCTGTCGAGTTCCTCGGCCTTATCACTTGCCTCGACGTAGACCAGGTCAAGGGCCAGGTAGTGCAAGTGGGCATCGGCAAGCTGTTTACCGGCCGCAAGAAGGATGGCCGCTTTAACGGCAAGATTGGCGTCGCCGGCAACACCTACGAGCTGACCGAGACCGATTCGTGTGCCTCGCTCGACTGGGCAACCCTGTGTGTCTGGGCCAACGCCGGCAGCGAGGGCGAGTTCCTGCGCCTGGTGGGTGATTTCATCAACAAGGCGTTTGCCCTGGACATGCTGCGCGTCGGCTGGAACGGCGTGGAAGCAGCCGACGACACCGACCCGAAAGCCCATCCGCTGGGTGAAGACGTCAACAAAGGCTGGCACCAGCTGGCCCGCGAGTGGAACGGTGGTAGCCAGATCATCAAGGCCGAGGCCGGCAAGAAGATCCACTTCGACCCGGATGGCAAGGGTGATTACAAAACCCTGGACGAGATGGCCTCCGACCTTATCAACACCACCATCGATCCGCTGTTCCGCCAGGACCCGCGTCTGGTCGTTCTGGTCGGCACCGACCTGGTGGCCTCGGCTCAGGCCAAGCTCTACAGCGAAGCGACCAAACCGACCGAGCAGATCGCCGCCCAGAAGCTGGCCGAGTCGATTGCCGGGCGCAAGGCCTACATCCCGCCCTTCTTCCCGGGCAAGCGGATGGTGGTCACCACCCTCGACAACCTGCACATCTACACCCAGCGCGGCACCCGCAAGCGCAAGGCCGACGATAACCAGGACAAGAAGTGCTTCGATAACCAGTACTGGCGGATGGAAGGCTACGCCATCGGCGAATACCTGGCCTATGGCGGCTTTGAAGAGGCCGACATCGAGATCGGCGCCGCCCCCACTGCGCCGAGTGAGTAAGCCATGAGCTCACCGGGTCAACGCCACAAGCAACGGGTGCAAGCCATGCAGGGGGCCGCGCAGGCCGCCTGCACAGGCATGGCCACCGGCGCGGTGGCGGACAGCCTGCACCTGCAGATGATTGCCCTGGAACAGGACATCGTCCGCCTGCGCAAGCGGGCCCGCATCGGGGATCGGGTAAACATGAAGCGAAGCGAGCTGATGCCCAAATACCGTCCCTATGTGGAGCGCTATCTGGCCAGCGTCGCGCAGTCCAACCAGCCCTATCAGAACGAGCTGTTTCAGCTGCTCACCGTCTGGGCCTTTGATGTGGGGGATTTCGACACCGGCATCGCCTGGGCCGAGCTCGCCATTGCCCAAGGCCAGCGCACCCCGAGCAATATCAAGCGGGACTGGGCCCACTTCGTGGCCGACACCGTGCTGGAGTGGGCCGAGAAGCAAGCGGCCGAGGGGCATGCGGTCGAGCCCTGGTTCTCCCGGGTGTTCGACAAGGTGCGGGGTGACTGGCGCCTTAACGAGCGACTCACCGCCAAGTGGTTCAAGGCGGCGGGCTGTCTGCTGCTACGTGACCAGGATGGTCAGCCACGCCCCAGTGCCGTGGGTGACAGCGCCACGCTGGAGCAGGCCGACCACTGGCTGGCCCAAGCAGAGAAGCTGCACAGCAAGGTGGGGGTCAACACCCTGCGCCAGAAGATTGCCATGCGCCTGCGGGTGCTCAATCCCGAATAACCAACCGACTCTCCGCGCCGTCGCACCCCGGCGCGAATGCCATGGACCGCCTCTGGCGAACCCAGCGGCAATTGCGTGGCGACAGGGGTGCACCTATTCAACCAGCGAGGTCACTGATGTTTGCAGGCAAGGATATCGACTATAGCGCCGCCACCATCCGCAATGACGGTTTTTGGCCCGATGTGGCCGTGGCCGATTTTGAGCGCCGCCGCGCCCTGCCTGCCGACCTTGACCCGCAAACCACCGGCGCCGCGCTGCTGGCGGCCATCTCGGAAATCAACCTGCAGCTGGCGATGCGCCAGGCTGCGCTGATGGCCGAGGGCTATGCCAGCGCCGCCGAGGTACCGGGGCCAAGCCTTGAGGGTGGCACGAATGCCCTGACCGAGCAGTATCTGGCCGCAGTGTTTGCCCGCGCCAAGGCGGCCATCTTGCCGGAGTTCGCCAGCGTCACCGAACGGCCGGCGGCCAACAACCAGGCCGAGCGGGCACCGGAACAGCGCGCCCAGCTGCTGGCCGAGAGTCAGCAGCTGGTGCGCAGCATCAAGGGCAAGCACCGGGCGGGGGTCTCGTTGATATGAGTAAAGAGATGAGTGAACAGCAGGCCCAGGGCTATTTCCTGCACGCCCTCCACGCCGAGCTCACCCGGGTGTTGCCGGCCAAGTGCCGCAAGTCCCTCGACAGCTGGATGGAGAACGGAACGATCCGGCTCGAATCCCGCAACATGGGCCCCACCGGCGTAGACGTGGCCTGGCTCACCTATCAGGCGGTGTTCATCGTCGAGCAGTTGCCCTTTCGTGAGCTGGATCCGGCCATCCTGCTGGCTGCAGTCGCCGCCTGGGTGCAGGAGCACGACTCGTTCCGAGAGCAGTTTGAGCTGGCCGACCCGGAATATGCGGTGACCCCGAACGACGAGAAGAGTGCCGACCTCGAGATCCAGATCGCCTTTACCGAACCGCTGCGCCTTATCGAGCAGCCGAGCGGCCCCATCAACTGGCTCGGCAAGTGCTGGCAGGTGGCCCCCTATGAAATCTGGGTGGCCGACCACATCGACATGAACGTCGGTGACACCGGCCATCACCAGGTGGGAGGCCCGGCATGATCACCATCACCCTGGACGCTCGCCGCAGCCAGGACCAGCTCAACCTGCTGGCCCTGCCACCCCAGAAGCGCAAGCGCCTGGTTTGGCGCGCCGCGGCCGAGCTCAAAAAGCTGGCGGCCCGCCATGTACGCCAGCAGCAGGATCCCAACGGCAAGCCCTGGGCGCCGCGCAAGCGGGGCAAACGCAAGATGCTGCGCGGCCTGCCCAAGCTCTTGGAGATCCACGCCCCCAGCCAGGACGTGGCCGAGCTCGGGTTCAAACGGGGGACGATGAACGCCCACGCGGGGGTTATCGCCAACACCCACCAGAAGGGACACACCTATCAGGTGACCGCGGCCAGCCGGCGCCGCATAGCCCCCAGCGAAGGCGGTAAGCAAAAACCGGCGACCAAGGCGCAAGCCCGCAAGCTGCGCGAGCTCGGCTTCAAGCGCCCGGGGGCGCGCAAGGGGTCATACCGCTCGGCGTCGCTTGGCTGGATCACCGGCAATCTCAACTACGCCCAAGCGGGATTGCTCATCAGGAAGCTCAAGGATGATCCGGTAAAAGCACGCTGGGAAATTGAGCTCCCTGCCCGCCCGTTCCTCGGCGCCAACGCCAAGCAACGGGAGCAAGCCTTTGCCCGCGCCCTGCAGAGCATCGACTACGGCTGGGACGTCAACAAGCAAGAGATGAAGGGGAAATAACGCCATGTGGCCTTATGTACAGATCAACAACTTGAACCAGATGCAGGGGCCGGTGACCGAAGTCGAGCGCCACCTACTGTTTGTCGGCACGGCGCCAAGCAATACCGGCAAGCTGCTCTCCCTCAACACCCAGAGCGACTTTGACAAGCTGCTGGGCGAGCCCGCCAGTGAGCTCAAAACCAACCTGCAGGCCGCCATGGCCAACGCCGGCCAAAACTGGACGGCCGCCGCCTTCGTGCAGCCCACCGACATGGACTGGCAAGATGCCGTCCGTGAGGCCCAGAAGACCCAATCCTTTGAAGGGGTGGTGGTACTGGGGCAAGAGTGGGACGAGGCCAAGATCAACGCCGCCCACGCGCTGAACCAGGAGCTGATCGCCAAGTGGGGTCGCTGGCAGTTCATGCTGCTGGCGGTCGCGGGGATCAATGCTGCCGAGCAGGATGGTCAGAGCTGGAGCGACTACGAGGCGGCCCTGGTCACCCTGCAAGATGGCATCAAGGCCGAGTCCGTCACCCTGCTACCGCAGCTTTGGCCCAACCTCGCCGGCGCCTATGCCGGACGCCTGTGCAACCGGGCGGTGAGCATTGCCGATACCCCGTGCCGGGTCAAAACCGGTGCTCTGGTCGGCCTTGGCAACAAACCCAAGGACAAGGACGGGATCGAGCTGCCGCTCGCCACCCTGCAGACCCTGGAGCAGAACCGCTTCTCGGTGCCGATGTGGTACCCGGACTATGACGGTATCTATTGGGCCGATGGCCGTACCCTGGACGCCGAGGGCGGCGACTACCAGGTGATCGAAAACCTGCGGGTGGCCTACAAGGTGGCGCGCCGGATGCGGGTACGTGCCATCGCCCGCATCGGCGATCGCTCGTTCAACTCCACCCCGGGCAGCACCGCCGCCGCCATCCTCTACTTTGGCAAAGACCTGCGCGAGATGGCCAGGACCACCACCATCAACGGCCAGCCGTTCCCAGGCGAGATCACCTCCCCCCAGGATGGCGATATCGCTATCCAGTGGACCGACAAAAACCACGTCTCCATCTACGTGGTGATCCGCACCGTGGACTGCCCCAAGGGGATCACCATCAACATCATGCTCGATCTGAGCCTCACCAATGGGGAGGGCTAACCCATGACCAGACGCATTTCAGGGCAGAGCTTCGACATTGAACTGCTGGGCACCATGGTGCACGTCGAGAAGGCCAGCCTCACCATCACCGACAGCAGCGCCGTGGCGCAAACCCGCGGCATCCCTGACGGCTATGTGGATGGCGAGGTAGCGGCCGAGTGCGAGTTCGAGCTCGATGCCAAGAACTTCAAGCTGCTGAGCGATGCCGCCAAACGGGCCGGCAGCTGGCGCGGGCTGAAACCGGACGATGTGCTGTTCTACGCCGACACCGGCGACGAAACCATGAAGGTGGAGGCCTTCGGCGTGAAGCTGCAGATCGCCGACCTGCTCGACATCGACCCCAAGGGGGGCAGCAAGGGGGTGCACAAGCTCAAGGGCATCGTCACCTCCCCCGACTTCGTTCACATCAATGGCGTGCCGTACCTCTCGGATGACGACACCCGCCACCTCAAAGGGTAAGGGGGCTAGGTGGACGATATCGACCGCGCAAACAGTCACGCAGCCCGAATGCTGGCCGTGCATCTGGCCAACCAGGTGGGCAAAGGGCGCTACCAGGGGGAGAGCCGGCACCACTGCGAAGAGTGTGACGACCCCATCCCGGCAGCACGCCGCCAACATGTGCCGGGGGTGCGGCTGTGTGTCCCCTGCCAGAGCCGCGCCGAGCGACGCGGGCAATAACGAGAACGGGATATGAACCCTATGCCGAACAAAGACCCCACCCTCTGGGCCGCCCTGATGGCCTGGCTGATGGACAACTGGCCCGCCGTGTCTGGGGCATTGCTGGCGCTGAGCATCTCCTTCATGCGCATCACCTATGACGGCGGCAGCGGGCGCCGCCGTCTGATCGAATCCACCCTGTGTGGCCTCATCACCCTGGCCGCGGCCTCAGGAGCCGCATTGCTGGGCGTCACCTATGCGGCGACCCCCTTTATCGGGGGCGTGGTGGGGCTGCTCGGGGTGGACATCATCCGCGAAAAGGCCAAGACCGTGCTGAGCAAAAGGGGGAACAACGATGCCGCGTAGTCACTGCCACCCGCAGGTGGCCGCGTTTCTCGACATGATTGCCTATGCCGAGGGCACCAAGGGCCGGGGCGATGACGGGTACAACAAGCTGGTCAATCCGGCGGGGTTCTTCGGTGACTACAGCACCCACCCCAATGTGTCTGTCATCGTCCGCCCCGGACTGGTCAGTACCGCCGCCGGCCGTTATCAGCATCTGTCCAAACACTGGCGCCACTATCAGATGTTGCTGGCCTTGCCGGACTTTGGCCCCGAGTCGCAAGACAGCTGGGCTATCCAGCTTATTCGCGAACGCAAGGCGCTGGACGATGTGCTCAAGGGGCGCATCAGTCAGGCGATCGGTAAGTGCGCCAACATCTGGGCCAGCTTGCCGGGCGCCGGTTACGGTCAGCGCGAGCACCAGCTGGCCGACCTGCTGGCCAAATTCACCGAGTTCGGCGGGGTGCTGGCATGAGCACCTTCAAGGCACTGCTCTCCAATGTGCTGCTGGCCCTGGTGCTGGTAATGGGCGCCGCCCTGTTTCTTGGCAGCCGGATGCTGGAGAGCCGGGGCAAGGCGCTCGCCACCGCCAACGAGACCATCAACACCTTGCAGCAGACCAACGAGCAGCAAGCCAGCCAGCTGGTGACGCTGCAGCGCGATGCCTCAGGGCTTCGCAAGTTGCTGGGCACCCAGAACGCCGCCCTGGCCGAGCTCGACCAACAACAGAGGAAAATCGCCGATGAA
Source organism: Aeromonas sp. 61P (assembly GCF_051919545.1). Taxonomy (NCBI): domain Bacteria; kingdom Pseudomonadati; phylum Pseudomonadota; class Gammaproteobacteria; order Aeromonadales; family Aeromonadaceae; genus Aeromonas; species Aeromonas sp. 61P. Next base: position 1,109,827 of record NZ_JBQBEL010000001.1, on the reverse strand, counting down.
CTGCAACACGCGTTGGCCACGCCGCCGGCAGGCCGCCCGGACTGTGCTCGCGAGCCTCTGCCTGATGCTGCTTTGCGCCTGCTCCAGCCAGCCCAAAACCGTAGTGCAAACGCAGGTCATCAAGCGGCTACCACCGCCGGGGCTGGTGCCCCACTGCCCGGAGCCTGATTTCACGGGGCGCACCTACGGCGACGCCGTGCGGTTTATCCCCACCCTGCAGATGGCACTGCGCCGCTGCCAAACCCAAATCAACACCCTGAACCATTGGATTGAACTAGAGGAAACCACCCCATGACCACTCCCATCATCACCCTGGACGTCGCCGGCAAAGAGCTGAAATTCGCCCCCACCATGGTGGCCTACAACGGCTTTATCAACGACATGATGCCAAGCGACAAGGTGGCACCAGCCCACAACTACCTGAAAAAGATCGTCTGCCAGGAGAGCAAAGAGGTGCTTGATGAACTGCTCAAGCGCCCGGGCGCGGCGCTGCAGCTGGCCGGTGCCATTAACCAGCAGTTCGCCCCCGAGCTGGAGATCACCGTAAAAAACTGACGGCGCGCGCCGAGGCCATCGAGCGCAATCACCTGGAGCAGGCGCTGGCGCTGCGGCGCCACTACCTGCCCCATGACGAAGACGACATCGACAGCCTGGCCCGCGCCCTCTGGTTAGACCGACACGCCCGGGAGTCCTACGCCGCTGCGGTGGCCGAGGGCATCGCCAATGCATTCAACGGATAACGACCTATGGCCTGGATGGAAAAATTGATGATGCAGGTGGCTTTGGTGGATCAGGTCACCAAGCCCCTTGCTGGCATCAATGCCCAGATGGACAAGGTCAGCAAGGCCGGCCGTCAGGGCTGGAGCAGCATGGCAATGGGGGCCACAACGGTTGCCGCCGGCGGCATGGCGATCCAGTCTGCCCTGGGCCCGGCCATCGAGATGGACAGGGCGCTGGCCGAGGTGGCCTCGCTCGATGTGCAAAAAGAGGTGCTCGGGGCGCTCGGGCGTGAAGCGTTGAAGCTTTCTATCCAGTATGGGGAGTCGGCGACCGAGATTGTCCGCTCCTCCTACGATATCCAGTCGGCGATTGCGGGGCTCGAAGGCAACGAGCTGCCCGCCTTTACTCGCGCATCGACCACCCTGGCCAAGGCGACCAAGGCCGACACCGCCACCATCACAAACTACATGGGGACCATGTACGGCATCTTCGAGCAGCAGGCCAAGCAGATGGGCAAGGCCAACTGGGTCGAGGATGTGGCCGGCAAGACGGCGCTCGCGGTACAGCTGTTCAAGACCACAGGCCAGGGCATGGCCGACGCGTTCGGGGCAATCGGCGCCAACGCCACCGCCGCCGGCATCGCGATGGATGAGCAGTTCGCGGTGCTCGGTCAGCTGCAGGCCACCATGAGTGGCGGCGAGGCCGGCACCAAGTTCAAGGCGTTTCTGGCAGGCGTCGGCAATGCCCAGAAGGCGCTCGGCATCCAGTTCACCGATGCCGCGGGCAACATGCTGCCGGTGCTCACCATGCTGGACAAGCTCAAGGCGCGCTATGGCGAGACCCTGAGCGTGGCCGAAGGGGACGAGCTCAAGAAGGCGTTCGGCTCGGATGAGGCGGTCAGCATGATCAAGCTCCTGATGACCAACACCAAGGCGCTCGCCACCAACATTAACGCGCTGGCCAACACTCATGGTATGGGCAAGGCCGAACAGATGGCCGCCGCCATGACCGACCAGTGGAAGCGGGTCGAGCAAGCCTGGTTTGCCATCCGCGCCGCCGCGTTCGGGGTAGTGCTGCCCGCCATCAACGCCGTGATGAGCGTCTTTGCCGATGGCGCCAACGAGGTGCTGCGCTGGACACATCTCTTCCCGAACCTGACCAAGGTCATCAGCTATGCCCTGCTGGCCATCGTGGGGTTGAGCATGGTCACCGGTACCTGGATGCTGATCGCCGGCTTGGCCAAGCTGGCCACCCTGGGGCTCGGTATCGCTTGGTCCATCATCACCGCCCCGCTCGCCCTGCTCAATGCCGGGATGGCAACCTTTCGCGCCATCCTGCTGGCGGTCAACATCGCCATGTATGCCAACCCTATGGGCTTGATCGTGGCGGGTATTGTGCTGCTGATCGGTGCGGTAGCGGCGGTCATCTACTACTGGGACGACCTTAAGAAAACCATGGCTGACTGGGGCGTGTTCGAGGCTATGAAAGCAATGGTAGATGGGGCCGCCGCCGGATGGGCCAGCTTCATGCAGTTGCTAGCTGACTTGAGTCCTTTTCAGCTGATCGGCAAAGCAGTGGACTGGTTGATCGACAAGCTCAACATGATCCCGGGCGTCAATATCGAGTTTGGCTCCATGCCTGAACTGGCCATGCCTGCAATCTCTCCGCTCAATGTGCCGGTCATGCCGGGGGCAATGAACCTCCAGGCACCGGCGCGGCAACAAGAGGTCATCAATGCGCCACTCGCCCGCTACCGCCAACAAGATCAAAGTTCGGTGCCATCAGGTGGGCTGGGCAAGCAGCTGATCCAGGCCAATGCCGCAGCGACCACCGCCAACCAGAAACCGGCAAAAGCCCTGAGCATCGGAGAAGTTCATAACCACTTCCAGAACCCGATGACCCCCGAACAGATGGCCGAGAACGCCTGGCTGGAGACCCCATGATGAGCGAGCCCCTGAACCGTGAACCCAAGTACATCGACATTTTGGTGGTGAACGGTGCCTGGCAGCTGGATGACGGCGGCCAGCCCCGTTACACCCAAGACCGCCACAGCATCGGCCAGGACATCAAGCACCGGATCATGGAGTCAGGGCTGGCCCGCAAGCTCATCGGCGAGCGCAGCCCGACCCTGCGCGCCGATGTAATGACCGAGATCGAGCTGCTGGTTGAGAACGACGAGCGACTGGTACCCGGCACCATCGTGATCCGCGAAGAGGCCCCCGAGCGGGTGCTGGTCACTGCTCGCACCTATGAATTTGGCGATCTGGAGGTAACCCTGTGAACCTGCGTCCCAATGTGGATTTTATGGCCCTGCTGGCCGAGACAGGTGTGCCGACCACCGAGCAGGCCATGGAGGCAGAGCTCAAGAAAGAGGTCGAGGCCGCCGGCTCTCTTATCACCAACGACAGCGATGTAAGCCCCTTCTGGCGGCTGGTACGCGGCGTGGTGATCACCCCGGCGCTCTGGCTTATCCGCACCCTCTTGGCGGGTCATGTGCTGCCAAACACCTTTGCCGCTACCGCCACCGATGCCTATCTCGACCTCAAGGCGTGGGATGTGGACTTGACCCGCAAAGGCGCCCAGAAGACCCGCGGGGTGATCAACTTCGTCAAAGCCAATCCGAGCGAAGCGGTCACCATCCCGGCCGATATCTGGGTCAGCACCGAGCGCATCAACGGCACCATTTACCGGGTCAAACCGCTGCAAGCGGTGGTGAGCCCGGCTGGTGAAGCGGTAGCCCGGGTGGTGTGTGAGGCCGAGTTTGCGGGCGCAGCCTGGAATCTGGCCCCAGGCTATTACAACCTGCTGAGCGAACCGGTCACCGGCATCCTGTCGGCCCGCAACGATGACAAGGAGTGGATCACCACCCAGGGCGCCGATGCCGAGAGCAACGATGCCCTGGGGCTGCGCATTCAGAACCAGTTCTCGGCGGTGGGGCGCTATCACATCGACGCGATCTACCGCTCGATGCTGGCGAGCGTCGCCGGCATTCGTGCCGATCACATCTTCTTCGAGCATGAAGCGCCGCGGGGCCCCGGTACCGCCAACGCCTACATCCTGCTGGAGGTGGGCGCCACCCCGGCCAGCCTGATTGCCCAGCTTAACGACTACGTGGGCCGCCAGGGCAACCATGGCCACGGTGATGACCTGTTTGTGATGGCGATGCCAGAGACCCAGCACAGCCTCACGCTGGAGCTGTGGCCGGTGGCCAACCTCACCGACGAGCAGAAGGCAGCCCTCAAACAGGGCGCGGAATCTCTGGTCAAAGCGGCGTTTCGCCAGTCTGGGGATTTTCCGAGCGTCACTCGCACCTGGCCTCGGTCGCGCTTCTCTCTCTCGCAACTGGCCCGCGAGCTACACAGCCAGTTCCCGCAGCTGCAAAGCCTCAAGTTTGCGCAAGATGACATCGTCTCGGGGCTGGCTATCCCGCGCCTGAACACGCTGGAGGTGACCCTCTATGACTAACCCGACCCCGCTTGAACACAGCCGACAGGCGCCGCCGCTCCCCGATGCCAGCGCCCCCTGGTGGGAGGATGGCTACACCATCAGCCCGGCCCACGCCGAGCCCGGGTTTCTGGCCAAGGGCATCAACGCCTTTTGGCAACGGCTCAAGGGGTGGTTGTTGCTACCGCTGGCCCAACAAGACCCGCTCACCTGCTCGGAGTCCCTGCTGGCGCTGCTCGCCTGGGAGCGGGACATCAGCCGCTTTAATGGCGAGCCGCTGCCGCTCTTTCGCAAGCGGGTCAAGTTCGCCTTTGTGAATGCCAGGGACGCCGGCGAGGTGGCGGGCTTTAAGCGCATCTTCGAGCGCTTGGGCATCGGCTGGTGCGATATCCACGAACGGCAAGAGGGGGCCCCCTGGGACGTTATCACCATCGAGGTGACCGACAGCGCCCTCGCCGGCAACCAGCAACTGATGGAAACCCTTATTCAACACTATGGCCGCACCTGCCGACGCTATCGGTTTCAGGTGGTTTACCCGGTCGTCAGCACCCTGCGCTTTGGTCGCATCGACATGAGCCAGCAAGTGTTTGGCGCGACGCTTAAGAGGAACCCATGAGCCAGAACATTACCAACGCTTTCTCCCGCTACTGGCAGGAGTGCCTGACCAACCAGACGCCGGTGGTGCTCGATGAGTTCGTGCTGGCCAACGTGCCAAACCTCGACCCAAACGCACCTATCAATCCGGACAGTGGCCTGCCGCCGGCGGGCCAGATTGTGCACCGCCACACGGTTGACCAGCGCGGGCGCATCAACAACGACGCGGTGGCCTACACCATCGTGATGGATACCACGGTCGGCGATTTTGGCTTTAACGCCATGTACCTCATCAACAAGGCCTCCGGCATGGTGGGGATGATTGTGCACAAGGGACTGGAGACCAAACTCAAGACTGACGAGGCCACCGGCCAGACCGGCAACAGCTTGGTGAAATCCATGCTGATGGAGTACGACCGCGCGGCAGAGGCGACCGCCACCCATGTGGACGCCAGCACCTGGCAAATTGACTATGCCGCTCGCCTGCGCGGGATGGACGATGACCTGCGCCTGCAGGCGCTGCAGTTCTTCGGACCGGCCACCTTCTACGGCGACGGCTTCAAGCTGGTCAACGAATCGGGCGTCTACAAGGTGCAGCCCGGGGTGGCCTATGTCGGCGGCCTGCGCGCTGAGCTTAACGAGGTGAAGAAAATCAACCCGGGCGCCAAGCCGGTGGGACTCTGGCTCGATATATATCGGGCGGGCTCCCTGCTCGATGCCTGGGTGAGCCACTTCACCCTCACCCTGAGCGTGCCGGACATGGTGGATTACCTGGACAGCAACGGCTATCAGCACCATGTGGCCAAGGTAGCCATCATCAACGCCGATGGCAGCGTCACCGACGTGCGCCGCAAGCGCACCATCGAGCTGACCGGCGATGTCACCGGCAAAGGCATTCTGGAAGATGCCAAAGGCGTCACCATCGCGGTGGAGATCAAAGACCACAGTCACACCCACTCATGGGACGAAGTCACGGACAAACCCTCCCTGGAGCAAATGGGAGGGTACCCGAAGACCGGCGGCCCGCTGGACGGTGGCGTCGACGCGAAAGACGCCATCTACGCCAGAACCGGGGTGATAGCCCGTTCACGCGCTGGCAGTAATGGCGGTACCTGGCTGGGCATGGAAGCACCAGAGAATGCCAACCCATATATCAGCGCCAAGGTGAACACCGAGAATGCCCCAATGAAGCTGCTGACCATCACCCGCAAAGAAGTTCTGTCGAGCAAGCGTCTTGCGGCGGACGAGATGCGTATCGCCATCAATGCCGGTCTCAAATTCAGCCCTTTCGAGGATTTGCTTGGGGTTAGTTGGGGTATTGGGATGGATTCCTCAAACGGAAACTACGGGTTCCATCGCTACCTCAACGGTGTGTGGCAAGCGGCATCCTTGCAGTTCACAGCCAGCGGCGTCGCAGCACTCAGCGGATCACTGCAGATCGATAACGGCAATATGACAATCAGCGGTGACGGGGATATCTGGCACGAGTTTCATCAGCGTGGCCATAGTGCATCGATGATTTACAAGCCCAAAAATACCCAATCGATCCGTTTTGCACGTAGCAACGGGCAAGCATTAGAAACGCAGGGGTATGGCTTTGTCGACAGCGATGGTTTTGCAACCGTAGCGGGCAGATTCAGGGCCACCTACCCGGCAGCTAATCGCAGTTGGAAGAGCAAGGGGCAGTGTTCATTCTGGGGCGAGACTATCACGGTACCTAGCTCTGGGGTCTTGCTTGGTATCGCCGGCACCCAGATGTCGCGCCCTGACAAATGGGCTCTGGAAAACCATTACGGGATGTTTAACCCGGATGACAACCCGGACAACGTGGAACACGTTCTGAGCTGCACGGATGGCGGCGGCTTCTGGCGAGCATGGCGATTCAGCAACGCCGGCCAGCTGACGGCACCTGGCGGGTGGCGGATTGCCCCCAACGGTGACCTGTTCAGCCCACGTCTTGGCGGCAAGAATGTGGTCGATTGGTCCATGGACAGCTTTGCCACAAAGCAGGCCGCCAGCGGCAACGCTGACGTGGTGGCAGGGTCCTATCACGCCATTGGTGCATATGTGTTTGCAGCCCTGATCCCGACAGGCGGCAAAACCAGCCATGGCCAGCGAGCGGCAGGGGCATACCTGCGGCCCTGCTCGGCCGCTGAATGGGGTTATGCAGGGTACAGCTTGCCAGGTACCTGGCAGTGTATGGGCGACATCATGAGCGCCAACGACGATGACCGCTATGACGACCGAGCCACCCTGTGGATCCGGGTAGCCTAAGAGAGGAGAACCTGATGGAACGTATTGAAGTGCTCAGTGCAGAACACCCTCGCCATTATGCGGTTGATCCCGACAGCATCACCCTGGATGTGCGCTTTGCCCACCTGCCTGAACCGGTCCAGTTCACCGCCCGCAAGGATGACCCGGAGGAGCACGGCCGCGAGCTCTACAGCCGGGCCGTATTTGGTGAGTTTGGCGAGATCAAGGTGCTCACCCCGCCACCTCCGACCGAAGCAGAGCAGCAGGCACGCCTGACTGCACTGCTCAAGCAGGCGGCCTCCTTCATGGCGCCGCTGGAAGATGCCGACAAACTCGGCATTATCAGCGAGCGCGAAAAGGCCCAGCTCACCGCCTGGCAACACTACCGGGTTGCCCTTTATCGCTTGCCACAAAGCGAGGGGTGGCCCACCGATGTAACCTGGCCGGATGCCCCGCAATGAGTTGGACGCAAGGCGCGCTGCGCTGGCCGGCCAGCGCCGAGGCGATACACACCCGCGCCAGCGGGGTGCTGGGCCAACTGCCAGACAGCCAGGCAGGCGCGGTGGCCCGCTTGCAGGCACTAGCGCCCAGAGCGCAATACCGCCCCACGCCCATCAGCCAAGCCGCTGCCGCGCTGGCAGGGCTGCGCGGTGAGCTCTACCGGCTATTGGTCACCGGCCGCTGCTTGGTCGTAACCCCCTATCAACATGGAGTGGGCCAGCACCAGGGCAACCAGTACAGCCTCGCCGCCCCCAATGCGGTGGCCACCCTTGCCGCCAAACTGCAGGACGGCGCAGATCCCCTGCTCCCGACTGGCCAGTTGCACGCCATCGCCTGGCTGGTCACCGGTAACAGCGAGACCGCGCTGGCCGATGCGTTGGCGCCGCTTTGCACCATCCTGCCGTTGCCGGAGTGGTGCGCAGTCCTGCGTCGCCTATCGGCCCACAACGATGCCATGAGCAAGTCGACCGCCGCCAAGGTGCCGCGCTGGAAAGCAGATGAGCCGCTGGTATGGGATCCGCTGCGCTCGACTCGCTCAGTGCTCGGGGGCGAGATCGCCCAACTGGAAAGCCTGGCACAGGGGACAACTACCCCGATCGCCCAGCTGGCCACCTTGGCAGAACGCCGCGCAGCCAAACTTGCCGAGCTAGAGAAAGCTCTCGACCAACTTGCTGACATCCGTGGTCAGCTGTGGCACTGGCAGGGACAAGGTGATGCAGCAAACCTTGCCGCCCAACTGGGCCAGAGTAGCCCGCCAGATCATAGCCACAGCATGACGGTCGGCGCCCTACTGCTCTCCCCCTCCCCGCTCACCTTCTGGCAGGAGTTAACCCGATGAGCCAAACCGCCATGCTCACCCTGGACGGTGAGCCCATTGTGATGAAGTCGATGCGGATCACTGCATCGATGCAGTTTCAGGACAAGGACAGTAGCGGCCAGACCAGCTCGACCAGCAGCTCGGAACAAGGGGCCAAAGCCAAGGAGCTCGATATCTCGGGCCTCATCCCCTTCAAGGATGAGCAAACCCTGAGCCGGTTGTTTGAGTTGGCCGACGCCAAAAGTGATGGCGGCAAGCGCCACATCTACCGGGTCGGGTCGCTGTTGGCCAAGTCGGTCAAGGTGCGTCAGGCCAAGTTCGCCGGGCGCATCACCGCCAGCGAACAGGAGGGGCTGCTGGCGTGGCAAGTGCAGTTCACCCTGCGCGAACACAACTCGGTACCCGAGAAGCGGGAACAGCGAATGCCAAAGGCCTCGGCTACCGTGGGCCAGGGCAACGCCAACACCAAACCGGCCAAGCCGTCAGAGGGAGCGCCCGCCTCCGAGCAGGAACAGCTGAGCTCATGGGAGCAGACCATCAAGGGGCTGGATAACAAACTGGGAGACCTGATGGCGTGAAACTCTCGACCAACCTCACCCTGGGCGGGCAACCGGCCAACCTCATCGATCACGATATCGTGCTGGATCTCTGTGCGGGCGGCCGCGCCGCCCTCACCATCGAGGGGAACGCAGAGAAGGGGCAAACCCTGACCGTGGATCTGGGCTACAACGGCGAGCTGCGGCGCTGGTTTACCGGATATGTGTATGACGTACAGCCTGCCAGCAATGGCGCAAACAAGCTGCTGTGCCGCGAGCTGGCCGGTATGCTGGGGAGCTCGTTTCCGGTCAGCCTGCAGCATGCCACCCTGCGCGGTCTGCTGGCCTGGTTGAGCGACCAGACCAAGCTCACCTTTTTACTGCCGGATGGGGCCGACTATACCGATCGGCCGATCCCCAACCTCACCAGCGCCGGCACCGGCTATCAGCTGCTCAACAACGCGGGTCGCGCCTTCGCGGTGCCGGACTTCATCTGGCATCAGCAACCGGATGGCGCCATCTTCGTGGGCAGTCACGCCCACAGCCGCTGGGCTGAGCGGGCGGTAGAGCTGGATCCGGCCTTCTCTGGCCGCCAGGCGGGCAACACCCTCACCACCGCCCCGATCCCGGCCATGCGCCCTGGCGTCATCCTCAACGGCAAGCGGGTGGTTCGGGTGCGCCTCAAGGGTGACGAGATGACCCTCACCACGGCAACACCCGGTAAACCGGTAAAGTCGCCGGAGCGGCGCAAGATGGAGGGCGAGTTCCCGGAGCTGGCCGACCAGATGCACCTGCCCAAATTCGGGCGGGTCGAGGCTATCAGCGACAGCGCAACCGCTGGCCAGCTCAATGATCCATTTCGCCCGCGCTATGCGGCAGACGTGCAACTGCTGGGGGAAGATGGCCAGCTGGACAAGGCGGCCCCACTCTATCGCGCCGTGCCGCTGCCGGTAATGTTCGGCGGGCCAGAGCAGGGGCTGCTGCAGTTCCCCATCGAGGGGACCATCGTCGAACTGGGGTTTGCCTTCGGTCGCGCTGACCGGCCATTTATTCGCACTGTGCTGGGCTCAGGCTGGCCGCTGCCGGATATTGCCCCAGGCGAGCAGCTCCAGCAGCAGCGGGCCGAGGTGTTCAGCCGCACCGATACCGTGGGCAACCAGCGCCGTCACACCGACCGCACCCAGCATGACAAGGCACTGCTGATGCACCGCGAGGCGGATGACTACCTGGGCGAGTTCGGCCAGCACCGGCTTACTACCCTGCAGCACAGTGTTGAGCAGATCGGGGCGATGAAGCGCATCGAAACACTCGGGGCCATCGAGCTGCTGGCCGGTGATGACTTGGTGGCGGGGTGCCTTGGCAATATGAGTCACACGGCCGCCGGTGATCTGGTGGAGCTGATCGGACAACTGCGACGCAGTGTGGCCGGAGAACTCCAGCACTTCGAGGCGCCCCGTTCGTGGATGGGCAGCGAGGGCGTGAACATCTTCGGGCTGCTGCTCCAGCTGATGAACCTGGTGGAGCAGCTGGCCGCTACCACCGCAAGCCATACCCACGGTGGGCCAGCACCCACCAATGCCGAGACGTTCAACGGCCAGAGCAACCAGGCTGGCCAACTGGCTAAGACCCTCTCCCCCATCATCGAGTAGCCCACCAAGCGAAGAAGGCCCCACGATGTGGGGCCTTCTTCTATCTGCCTGACAGCACCAAAGCATGGCCAGGGAAAGGCGCCGCATGTAGGGCGCAGTCAGGCAGGCGCACATCATACGCGAGGCACAGAACCAAGCACAGCAGCCAGAACACCACGGAAAAGCCCACGGCGGCGTCTGCGCCACGGAATCCGCGCTCATCCGCTCCCGCCTGCGGGCTTCACCAGGAAAATTTTTTGCAAAAGTGGATTACCGCAAAACCATATGCCCAGGCCTCACCAGATAAAGGATCCGCAGAGCGTTGAGGATCTGCAAAGAAGGATCTTTTTTGCAGGGTTTTACAGTTTAATGTAAGGAAAAACAGCGACAGAAAAAGCATAAGCAATTGAATTTATTGGAATAAATACATATTTCGTGGAAATTTAAGCGATTCATTAAAAGATCGGGATAAGTGGGAAAAATAAAAAATCTATTAAAATCAATTCCTTACAAAAAAACCAACTCAGACTGAAAACTGAAATACTGAAAGAAACGACATGCTTAGAGAAGGACATCACACGGGGCCTAGCGACACAGTGATGTGGACGGATGGAAAATCAAACCTCCAACTGGATCGCCCATCTTTGAATGCCCCCAATCGAGGGCACAATCCCCCACCACCGATGCATGCTAGCTCTCATTTTGTAGATTATGTTGCTCAAAGTTACATCGACTTACCTTGATTCTTGCTAGTAGTAAAGGATATACTCAAGTTAACAAATCAAGTTATTAACAGGTTATGCACACCCGGTGTGAGTGACCACTTGCGCCAAACCCCACTGTGAATGTGGGGTTTTGTGCCTCTAGGTAAAACGAAAGCCTACATATTGGGCTCAATAGGCTGTAAGGACACAACATATTGTGCTCAAGGTTGGTGCAGAGCCACCAACAACATCTCCTGTCTATAGTCATTAGTGACTATGACAGGTTCACTTACCACTAGAGTTGTAAGTTGTGGTACGTGCAGAAGGAGGAACTCTATATGTCAGATCTCATCAGATTCTTTTTGCGCCTAGACAAAACCCCCATAGACAACCTGGCGCGCGTTATCGTAGATAATAACAACAAGGTCATAGTCTCTAAGGATGGCGTCGTTTCCATAGATATGGAAAACCCCGCCGTTCAGGAAGACTTAGTTAACCTGATCAAAGGTTTCAAAGATATCTCTATTGAAACTCCGCGCCACAGGGGTAACGTTGCTTAAATGGCCCCTGTCTACATCGCTATCGCCTTAGTTTGTGGTTACATATTCGCAAGCCAGTCTCCTAAAACAAGATACCGTTATAAGCGTTCCGATGGGTGGGACGCTTATTTTTATGTCGCCTCCTGGGGCGGCGTTTTTTTAGTCATTGGATGGCTAGCTACTTCGGGGCTCAGCTACTTTGGCTTTTTGAGGTGGTGTGCTAACACGATCGGTATCGCAAAAGAAGACATTGCCAGACTCATTCCAATTGAAAAATCGTCAATTAGTTATGAAGTCCTTAAGACCTTCGCATGGATCGCACTCTCTATCATGATCGCAGGCGTGAGTGGAAGGATTAGCCGTTACCGTTTTAAGCACCCCTTAACAAGAGCTAACTGGCTGAGCCAAACTGTTCGTCATAGCCCCGAGGAGAGCTTGCTGGTGTACGCAGCATCAGCTCGGTTTCCGTTAGTTGTTACGCTCTCCAGCCGAAAGGTTTACATTGGCGTGTTAACCATGCCGGCCTTAGAGAATGGCTCCATAGAATACATAGAGCTACTTCCAATCATGAGTGGTTACAGGGATAAAGATGAGCTAACCCTGCACCTGACGACCAACTACTATGAACATTATGCTAGGCGTGGTCTGCTGTCAGGAATTCCTATGGGACCCAACTCCCTCTCCATAAACAGCTTCAGAGTTGTGATTCCTGCCAAAGAAATCGAAAGCATGTCGCTCTTTGACAGGGAAACCTACAACGACTTCAAGGCTCAAGAGGAACAGGATAAAAAAGGTGTATTGGCTACAGAAGCTGATAACGCACTTGTCTAGTCTAGCCACAGGATTAACTAAAAAAGCCAAACAGGGGGGAGCAATCCTCCCTGTTTTTTTTCACTTTAGGGCTGGCCCGGTATGTGGGTACGGTGGAATTGAACATGCAGATGGCGCCACTCTGCCGCCATTTTGTCGCCACTTGACCGCAGAAAAACAAAAGGCCACCCGTTAGGATGGCCTTAAGCTACTGAATTCTAATGGTGCCCGGGGTCGGACTCGAACCGACACGGTTATTCACCGGCGGATTTTGAATCCGCTGCGTCTACCGATTTCGCCACCCGGGCAACTGCGAGGGATTATACGAATGGCGCGATGCCATGCAAGGTGTTTTTCGATTGAACACTCCCGTTTGTTCATTTATTCAACGCCTTGCCGATGCGGGGCCAGTTACATAGAATGCCGCCATCATCTTAATGGAATAAAAACGATGGCCAAGCCTAAAAAAGTCCAACAAAAATCCCCCTCTCTCGCCACTCAGCCATACCCGTCAGCGGGTCTGCTGCGTCGCCTCGGCGCCCTCATCTATGATGCGCTGGTGGTGACTTCGCTGCTGATCATCGCTGGCTTTATCGGCATGGGTGTCGCCAAGCTGCTGCTGGTTACCGGCATGGCCAGCGTACCGGCGGGTGAAGATACCGTCTGGTTGCTGACCCGCCACCACCTGAGCCTGATCTACACCCTGTGGCTCGCCTTCGTCATCTGTGGTTTCTACACCTGGTTCTGGACCCGCGCTGGCCAGACCGTCGGCATGCGCGCCTGGCGGCTGCGCATTCAGAACGAGGATGGCAGCCATATCCGTATTACCCAGGCGCTGATCCGTCTCGCCACAGCCGCCTTTGGTCTGGGCAACCTGATGTGCCTGTTCAACCGCCAGCGCCCACGGGCGTTTCAGGATATCTGGGCCGAGTGCGAAGTGATCGTGCTGAGCAAAGAGGCAAATCTGGAATTGTTGAACAAGTAATCCCGGATCAATGCAATAACGAAAGAGGGCACCAACAGGTGCCCTCTTTGCATTTCCTCATAACCTCGTGCGGATTACTGCTTGCGGCTGAGGATGTAGAAGGAGATGCCGCCAAACAGCAAGCTGGGCGCGATAGCCGCCAGAATCGGCGGTACCGCATAGACCAGACTGATGGGGCCAAACACCCGATCACTCACATAGACGGCGAAGCCGGTCATGATCCCCATCAGCATCCGTGCCCCCATGCTCACCGAGCGTAGCGGGCCGAAGATGAAGGAGGATGCCAGCAGGATCATCGCCACCACCGAGAGCGGTGACAGTAATTTGCGCCACATCTCCAGCTTGTAGCGACCGGCATCCTGCTTGTTGGCATCGAGATAGCCGATGTAGTCGAGCAGGCCGGAGACCGAGAGGTTCTCGGGGTCGATACTCACCACCCCCAGCTGCTTGGGCGTCAGCTCCGAGCTCCACTCCATCTTGTCATGCTGTTCGCTGCGGATCTGCGCCGGGTCGTCGAAGCGGGTAACCTGGGTCTGCTTGAGCAGCCAGTGGTGACGCTCGAACACACCCTCCTGCGCCTGCACCACGTCGATCAGCTTGCGCTCGGGGGTGAAGCGATAGAGGGTGATGCCGGTGAGGGCGCCATCGTTACGCACCCCGTTGATATTGACGAAGTTGTTGCCATCGCGAGCCCACACCCCGTAGGCGGAAACCGTCAGACGACCTTCGGAGAGCGCGCCCGCCTTGATGTCATCTGCCATCCGCTTGGCGATGGGGGCCACATACTCCCCCATCAGCCCCACCATGATCATCAGCGGGATCGCCGTCTTGAGCGCCGCCATCACGATACTGATCTTGGAGCGACCCGCCGCCTGCATCACCACCAGCTCGGAGCTGGTCGCCAGCTGACCCAGACCAATCAGGCCACCCAGCAGCGCGGCCAGCGGGAAGAAGAGCACCGCCTCCTTGGGCATGGAGAGCAGCACATAGTAGAGGGCGTTGATCATGTCGTAGTTGCCGTCACCGACCGACTTGAGCTGCTCCACATATTTGATGAGCGCCGCCAGACCAACCAGCGTGATTTCACACAGCAGGATCGACATAAAGATGACCCGACCGATATATCTATCGAGAATGCCAAACATCAGCAGAAGTTCCTATGTTGCAGCATCATGCTGATTTTCTGTTGAAATAGCGCCCTTTCACCCCGTTCCACCAGCTGGTGCCCTGCAGATTGAGGGGCAGGCCGATAAACAGCAGGTAACCGAGCGGCACCAGGAACATCCCCGGCCAGTAGGGCAGCCGACCGCTGTCGATGGCCGAACGGGCGGCGCTGAGCAGCAGGAAGTAGGAGAGATAGAGCATGATGGCCGGCAACAGCTTGGCGTAGCGCCCCTGACGGGGGTTGACCCGCGCCAGCGGTACCACCAGCAGGGTGAGCACCGGAATGGAGAGGGGCAGCGAGATACGCCACTGCAATTCCGCCATCATGGCGTTGTCCTGGGTACCGAACAGTTCCATGGTCGGCTTGGCCGCCGCCTTGCGGTTGGAACGCTCCATCTCCTGCTGGCGGATCACCAGACCATATTCGCGAAAATCGGAGATCTGGAACTGTTTGCCGGAGAAGTTCCCCTCGTAGCGAGAGCCATCCATCAGGGTCAGCCACTGCAGACCGTTCTCATCGACCGTCACCACCCCTTCGGTCGCCACCACCACCGAGGGAGGATTGTTCCCCTCCGCCCGCTGCAGCACGAAGATCTTTTGCAGTTTTGAGCCGTTGTCGTTCAAATCCTGGATATAGGCAACCAGACGCCCCTTGTCGAGCTCCATAAAGCGGCCAGCCTGCAGGAAGGAGATACCCGGATCCGACTTGAACTCGTCGATCACCTGATACTCGCGCTCCTTGGCCTGCGGGGCGATCCAGCCAGTGTTGAACGCCGCAACCACCGCCGTCAGCAAGGCCAGCAACATGGCGCTGCGCATCACAAAACGGTGGCTGAAGCCGACCGCATGCATCACCGTCATCTCGCTTTCGGCGTAGAGGCGACCATGGGCAAACAAAATGGCTAAAAAGAGACTGATAGGCAGCATCAACAGCGCCATATTGGGCAAGTTGAGCAGCAGCAGGGTGGAGACCAGACGTGTCGGCACCTCGCCATCGGCGGCGTCACCGATGATCTTGATAAATTGTTGGCTGACAAAGATAAGCAGCAATACGAATAACACTGCCAGCTGGGTTTTCAGGGTTTCCCTGAACAAATATCGGAAAACGATCACAGTCATTCCCAAGTAAACTTGTGTTTTTAGTCGAATGCCTGAAAAATAGGGCCGTATATTGGATTTTTACCAGTTTGAACTGCGGAGCCTGTGGCTGTTCGCTCCGCCTCTGATACCCCAACAAGCACCGCATTATTCAATAAAAGGTGCCTTTTGTCTTTAGGATGTAGGAGATTCCATGGAGTTCAGTGTAAAGAGTGGCAGTCCAGAGAAGCAACGGAGCGCCTGCGTCGTAGTCGGCGTATTTGAGCCTCGTCGCCTCTCTCCGGTTGCCGAACAACTGGACAAGATCAGCGATGGCTATATCAGTTCGCTGCTGCGCCGTGGCGACCTGGAAGGGAAACCAGGCCAGATGCTGCTGCTGCATCAAGTACCGGGCGTGCTCAGCGAGCGCGTACTGCTGGTCGGATGCGGCAAGGAGCGGGAACTCGACGAACGCCAGTACAAGCAGATCATCAACAAGACCATCACCACCCTGAACGAAACCGGCTCCATGGAAGCGGTCTGCTTCCTCACCGAGCTGCACGTCAAGGGTCGGGATACCTATTGGAAGGTGCGCCAGGCGGTAGAAACCACCAAGGCGGGCCTCTACAGCTTTGATCAGTTCAAGACCAACAAGGCCGAGCCACGTCGCCCGCTGCGCAAGCTGGTATTCAACGTGCCGACGCGTCGGGAACTGACCATTGGTGAAAAAGCCATCGCTCACGGTCTGGCCGTGGCCAAGGGTGTGCGGGTCTGCCGCGACGTGGCGAACATGCCGCCCAATGTCTGCAACCCGGCCTATCTGGCCTCCCAGGCCCGTCGTCTGGCCGATGCCTACGACAACATCACCACCAAGGTGGTGGGCGAGCAGGAGATGGCCGAACTCGGCATGAACTCCTATCTGGCGGTGGCTCGCGGCTCCGACAACGAAGCCATGATGGCCATCATCGAATACAAGGGTCATCCGGATGCCAAGCCCATCGTGCTGGTCGGCAAGGGTCTGACCTTTGACTCCGGCGGCATCTCCATCAAGCCGGCCGATGGCATGGACGAGATGAAGTACGACATGGGTGGCGCCGCCTCTGTGCTCGGTACCATGCATGCGCTGGCCCAGTTGCAACTGCCGATCAACGTCATCGGCGTGCTGGCAGGCTGCGAGAACATGCCGGGTGGCAACGCCTATCGTCCGGGTGACATTCTCACCTCCATGTCCGGCCAGACCATCGAAGTGCTCAACACCGATGCGGAAGGTCGTCTGGTGCTGTGTGATGCACTGACCTATGTGGACCGCTTCGATCCGGAAACCGTGATCGACGTGGCGACTCTGACCGGTGCCTGCGTCATCGCGCTGGGTCACCACACCTCGGGTCTGCTGGCCAACCACAACCCGCTGGCCCACGAGCTGCTCAACGCCTCCGAACAGGCGGGTGATCGCGCATGGCGTCTGCCGCTGTTTGACGAGTATCAGGAACAGATCGACAGCCCGTTTGCCGACATGGCCAACATCGGCGGTCGTCCGGCCGGTACCATCACCGCGGCGGCCTTCCTGTCACGCTTCACCAAGAAGTACAACTGGGCCCACCTGGATATCGCCGGGACCGCCTGGAAGAGTGGCAAGGATAAAGGCTCCACCGGTCGTCCAGTGCCCCTGCTGACCCAGTTCCTGCTGAACCGGGCTGGCGTGGATATCGAAGAGAAAGAGTAACTCTCCGGCCCCTGCCGATGGCTGCATCGGAAGGGTTGGCGTTACCCTGAACCACAAGGAAGAGGCCCGCCTCTTCCTTGTTTCATTCTTGAATCAGTGAGCTGCGGACGGGAAACGCCCCGTCAGCCTCATGAGGCGGTCAACAGTCCGTCACCGCAAAACGGGATCAACCTGATGAGCCAAGTGACCTTTTACCTGATGAGCGAACAGGATGACGCGCAGGCCTCTGCGGTCGAGCGACTGGCCTGCACTCTTGCAGCCGAGTCGTGGGGCGCGGGCCATATCTACCTGTTCTGCGACGATGAGGCTCAGGCCCTGCGTCTGGACGAGCTGTTGTGGCAGCTGCCGCCGGAGCGCTTCGTACCGCACCAGCTGCAAGGCGAAAGCGGCATTGCCCCGGTGGAGATCGGCTATCAGCCACCGAAACGGCGCTACGCCCGCCTCATCAATCTCGCCACTGCGACACCTTTGTTTGCAGGACACTTCGCTCAAGTGGTAGATTTTGTCCCCACTGACGAAACACAAAAGCAGCAAGCCCGCGAGCGCTACAAGCACTATCGCCAGGCAGGCCATACCCTCGAAATGAGGGATCAGCCCGTCCTTGCCGCACCGGATCCGGCGCAGCCCTGACTGCAACCAATTGATCCATAAAGAATCAACACCAGACTCCATCCATCCAGATTACGGCGAGACCATGGAAAAGACTTTTAATCACAACGCCATCGAACAGGCGCTCTATCAGCACTGGGAAGCCCAGGGTTACTTCAAGCCCCACGGCGATACCAGCAAAGACTCCTTCTGCATCATGATCCCGCCGCCGAACGTCACCGGCAGCCTGCACATGGGTCACGCCTTCCAACAAACCCTGATGGATACCCTGATCCGCTACAACCGCATGCAGGGCAAAAACACCCTGTGGCAGGCAGGTACCGATCACGCTGGTATCGCCACCCAGATGGTGGTTGAGCGCAAGATCGCCGCAGAAGAGGGCAAGACTCGCCACGATTACGGCCGTGATGCCTTCATCGACAAGATTTGGCAGTGGAAGGAAGAGTCCGGTGGCACCATCACCCGCCAGATGCGCCGTCTGGGCGACTCCGTGGATTGGGAGCGCGAGCGCTTCACCATGGATGAGGGTCTCTCCGCCGCCGTGCAGGAAGTGTTTGTTCGTCTCTACGAAGATGGCCTGATGTACCGCGGCAAGCGTCTGGTGAACTGGGATCCGAAACTCAACACCGCCATCTCCGATCTGGAAGTGGAAAACCGCGAGATCAAGGGCCACATGTGGCACCTGCGCTATCCGCTGGCCAACGGTGCCAAGACCGCAGAAGGCAAGGATTACCTGATCGTCGCTACCACCCGTCCGGAGACCATGCTGGGCGATACCGCCGTGGCCGTGAACCCGGAAGACCCGCGCTACAAGGCGCTGATCGGCCAGCACATCCTGCTGCCGCTGGTGAACCGTCTGATCCCCATCGTTGCCGATGAACACGCCGACATGGAGAAGGGCACAGGTTGCGTGAAGATCACCCCGGCCCACGACTTCAACGATAACGAAGTGGGCAAGCGCCACAGCTTGCCGATGATCAACATCTTCACCCTGGACGCCCATGTGCGTGCCGAGGCCGAAGTGGTCGACACCAACGGCAACCCGAGCACTGCCTATGACGCAGCCCTGCCGGCCGAGTTCGCCGGTCTGGAGCGCTTCGCCGCCCGTAAAGCGATTCTGGCCAAGCTCGAAGAGCTGGGTCTGCTGGACGAGATCAAGGATCACGTACTGCAACAGCCGTACGGCGATCGCGGTGGCGTGCCCATCGAGCCAATGCTGACCGACCAGTGGTACGTGCGCGTGGCACCGATGGCCAAGACCGCCATCGAAGCGGTGGAAGATGGCCGCATCCAGTTCGTGCCGAAGCAGTACGAAAACATGTACTTCTCCTGGATGCGCGACATTCAGGACTGGTGCGTCTCCCGTCAACTGTGGTGGGGTCACCGCATCCCGGCATGGTATGACGACGCCGGCAATGTCTACGTTGGCCGCAGCGAAGATGAAGTGCGCGCCAAGCACAGCATCCCGGCCGTGACCGTGCTGCGTCAGGACGAAGACGTGCTCGACACCTGGTTCAGCTCCGCCCTGTGGACCTTCTCCACTCTGGGCTGGCCGAACAACACCGAGGCACTCAAGACCTTCCACCCGACCGACGTACTGATGAGCGGCTTCGACATCATCTTCTTCTGGATTGCCCGGATGATCATGATGACCATGCACTTCATCAAGGACGAAAACGGCCAGCCGCAAGTCCCGTTCAAGACCGTCTACATCACAGGCCTCATCCGTGACGAAGAGGGCCAGAAGATGTCCAAGTCCAAGGGCAACGTGCTGGACCCGCTCGACATGATCGACGGCATCTCGCTGGAAGATCTGCTGGAGAAGCGCACCGGCAACATGATGCAGCCGCAGATGGCCGAGAAGATCGCCAAGCGTACCGCCAAGCAGTTCCCGGAAGGGATCGATGCCCACGGTACCGACGCCCTGCGCTTCACTCTGGCCGCGCTGGCCTCTACCGGTCGTGACATCAACTGGGACATGAAGCGCCTGGACGGCTACAACAACTTCTGCAACAAGCTGTGGAACGCCTCCCGCTATGTGCTGATGAACACCGAAGATCAGGATTGCGGCTTCAACGGCGGCGAGATGCAGTTCAGCCTGGCGGATCGCTGGATCCAGTCCCAGCTGCAAGTGGCCATCCGTGACTTCCGTACCGCCCTCGATACCTACCGCTTCGACATCGCGGCTGGCGTGCTGTACGAATTTATCTGGAACCAGTTCTGTGACTGGTATCTGGAGCTGACCAAGCCGGTGCTGACCAAGGGTTCCGAGGCCGAGCAGCGCGCTGCCCGCCATACCTTGGTGACTGTGCTGGAAACCCTGCTGCGTCTGGCCCACCCGATCATCCCGTTCATCACCGAGACCATCTGGAAATCGGTCGCCCCGCTGGCTGGCGTACACGCCGACACCATCATGATTCAGGCCTTCCCGGAGTTCGACGCCGCCAAGGTGGACGAAGCCGCGATGGCGGATCAGGAGTGGGTGAAGGAGTTCATCGTCAGCATCCGCAACATCCGCGCCGAGATGAACGTGGCCCCGAGCGTGCCCCTGAACGTGCTGCTCCAGTGCGATGCCAAGGATGCCCAGCGCGCCGCTGACAACGAGGCCTTCCTCAAGTCGCTGGCCCGTCTGGAATCTATCCGCGTATTGGCGGACGGTGAAACCGCCCCGCTGTCAGTGAAGAAGCTGATCGGTGCCACCGAGCTGATGATCCCGATGGCCGGTCTCATCGACAAGGATGCCGAGCTGGCCCGTCTGGCCAAAGAGGTTGCCCGTCTGGTGGGCGAGTGCGGCCGCATCGAAGGCAAGCTTGGCAACGAAGCCTTCGTCGCCAAGGCGCCGGAAGCGGTCATCGCCAAAGAGCGCGAGAAGCTGGAAGATTACCGTCTCCAGCTGACCAAGCTGGAAGCCCAGCAGGCCGAGATCGCCGCGCTGTAAGCACCGCCCCAACCGATACAACAAAGCCCCCTGCCAAGGGGGCTTTTTCATATCCGCGCTTCCCGTTTCAGCTCACCAGCAACCAGCCGCAGAAACCGAGATAGAGCAGACCGACCAGCGCCAGCCGTCCGGCGGTCATGGTTCCCTTTCTGAACCCCCACCAGAGCAACCCCACCGCCAGCAGCGTCACCAGCGAGGAGGCCATCATGGCGCCATCCAGCAGCCAGGGGGTGAAGAGCAGACAGAACGCCTTGGGGATAGTGCCCTGGATCATCATGGCCCCGGAGATATTGGCCAGCGCCAGCCGGTTCTTGCCCTGTCGCACCCAGATCAGCACGTTCATCAGCTCCGGCATCTCGGTCGCCACCGGACTCAACAGCAGGGCAGCCAGCACCGGCGAGAGGCCAAACAGCTCGCCCATGCTCTCCAGCTGATGGACAAACAGCTGGGCCGCCAGCGCTACCACCACCAACGCAGCCAGCGTCTGCAGCAACACCTTGCCAAGGGGCGGGATCACGGCATTTGGAGCCAGCTTGAGGGGCTCCGGCAGCTCGACCTCATGGCTGTCGCTTTGTTTCAGCTCGCGCCTTACATAGACGAGGTAGACCAGCAGGAAGAGCGGGGCCAGCCAGCTCTTGCCGGTGAAGGCGACCAGCCCCAGCGCGGTCGCCACCAGAAAGATGCCCATAAACCAGCGCTGATCCCGCCCAATCTCCCGTTGCACCCCGCCGTCGATGGAGCGCTCGGTACGCCCCATGCAAAGCAGCCGGGTGAGGCCGACTGCCGCATAGCCGATGGTCGCCAACACCAGCGGCCCGCCAAGGGCGGCGCCAATGCCGATCTCCTGCTGGGCGGTTGTGTTGCCCATCAGCAGGGCGGTCAGGGTCACGATACACTCGGGCAGCGCCGTACCCAGTGCCGCCAGCAGGGAACCGGTGGCGCTTTGGGAGAGTTTGAAGTGGTGGCCGGTCCACTCGATGCCGTTGACGAAGTATTCGCAGGCAAGGTAGATGGTGACCGCAGAGACGAGAAATAACAGCAGGGTAATCAACATAATAGATACCGCCAGGCGAGCAGAATAACCGATGGACCCGACATGGCTCGCCCGGCTGGCGTGCATATCGAGGCCAAAGGTCTTGCAGAGCGATAGTGCCTATCGCCGCCCATGCCATGGATGCGAGGATCCAAGAGTGTTGACATGGGCCCGGCCCGGAATGCGGGCGGGTTGCTACTCCCCAATGACTGAGGGGACGTTTTAGCAACTCGACCGCCGCCCCACAAGGCATATTAATGACAATCCATTCAATAAGTTGTAAGGGAATGTAACCTCGCCAGCGCCCCCTCCCCGCCGCTATTGCGCTGTTGGCACACCGATTGCTGTAGGTAGTTCACTATCCACAACAGTTTGGGAAGGATGAACAATGAAACGGTGGATCCAACATTTCTATCAACTGAACCGCCTCAATTGGCTGATGGTCTGGTTGTTGCTCTGCTGCAGCATCATTCTGCTGTTTCCGGCCGGGCTGATGAAAGGGGCCGTCAGCCAGTGGGCTGCGGATCATGCGGCCTGGCTGGGGGTCGGCATGCTGATCGCCATCTCCTACTTCTGCAGTCAGGGCTTCCTGATCGCCTGGGAGTGGGCGTGCGAAGAGTGGCAGGCGCGCCGTCAGCAGGACCAGCTGGCTCAGATGATCGGCTTCCTCGATTTCAACGAGAAGGCGGTGCTGCGCGAGTTCGTGCTGCAGCGTAAAAGCGTCATAAACTTGCCGATCACCGAGCCCGCCGTCAAAAACCTGATGGATGCCGGCGTTCTCACCTACGCCTACGGCAAACCGACGCGCGAGAAAGAGGACGAGAACCAGATCCGCGCCCTGATGATCGCCCTGCCCGCCCGACCGCTGCTCACCTACAAGGTGCTGGGACTGTCGCGCGGCAAGATGAGCGACGAGCAGGTGGAGCAGATCATGAACGCCCGTCCCAAGTTCGCCCAGAAGGGGTTCCAGCGCTAACCGCCGCCCAACCGCCAGATGCAAAAGAGCCGGACACTGTCCGGCTCTCTCGTTTCTGCGCGACGTTCTGTACCATCCCTTACGTCTTGTTGTGCCCTACCCCTTGAGGCTGGAGCAAAAGCTGACATCGTCCTGCACCGGATCATCGCTCATGCCCCCGCCCCCAACGCAATGGCCGTGACACTGGCATCGGTATAGCAGAGCTGCCAAGCAGCCCGCTGGATGCGCAGACGACGACACATCTCCCCTGGCGTCTCCCCCGCAACAGCCGTAAACACCCGGTGAAAATGGTAGAAAGACAAGCAGGCACTACTTGCCAACGTTTCAATGGAGAGATCGGGATTCTGCTCCAGCGCCCGGATCACCGGGCGCAATCTGGCCTGATAATCGACCATACCGTTAGCGACTGGCGCCCCCCGCGACTCTGGCCATATAGAACACATCTACATAGCGCCCCTGGCGGAAGGCATAATCGCGGGCCCGCCCCTCCTGCGTGAAACCGAACTTGCGATAGAGCGCCTGTGCGGCCTCATTGTCGGTATAGACGGTCAGCTCAATCCGATGCAGGTTGAGCCAGTTATCGGCCAGATCCAGCGCCGCGGCCATCAGGGCAGAGCCAACCCCCTTGCCAGCCCAGTCATCCCGCACTCCCATGCCAATACCGGCCACATGCTTGCGTCTCGGATTAGGCTCAACCAGCAGCGATAGCTGGCCTACCAGCAGGCCGTCAACCTCGGCCACTAGTGCCACCACGCTGTCGCTCTCCAACCGCTTCTACCACTGGCTAAGGGGTGGCATAGGCAGGTGCAAAGTGCCCGCCTGGGCATTGGGCATGGCGTATAGATCCCGCAAGGCGGGGGCATCGGCGGGTTCGGCATGACGGATAGTAATCTGCATATGAAGCTCCTTCTCGAAGCCACCATCATGCAATATCCGGCGCGGTTACACATCCCCTACCCACACCCATTTGTCTTGCCTATCAAAGGACGAGGAAAGGCCCATTGGCCGAGCACGGCGCAGATCCGTAGGCTGACCCCATATCAACAAGGAGAGAAGCCATGACTGACAAGACCCTGCACAGCGCCAACGGCGCCCCCGTCGTCGACAACAACAACAGCCTCACCGCCGGTCCGCGCGGCCCCATCCTGATGCAAGATATCTGGTTGATGGAGAAACTCGCCCACTTCGACCGCGAGCGCATTCCCGAGCGGGTGGTTCACGCCAAGGGCTCGGGCGCCTACGGCACCTTTACCGTGACCCACGACATCAGTCAGTTCAGCAAGGCCGATCTGTTCAGCGCCATCGGCAAGCAGACCCCGGTGTTCCTGCGCTTCTCCACCGTAGCCGGTGAGAAGGGCGCCGCCGATGCCGAACGCGATGTGCGTGGCTTCGCCCTCAAGTTCTATACCGAGCAGGGCAACTGGGATCTGGTGGGCAACAACACCCCGGTCTTTTTCATCCGTGATCCGCTGAAATTCCCTGACTTCATCCACACCCAGAAGCGGGATCCGCGTACCAACCTGCGCAGCGCCACCGCCGCCTGGGACTTCTGGTCACGTCATCCGGAATCCCTGCATCAGGTCACCATACTGTTCAGCGATCGCGGCATTCCCAAGAGCCTGAGGGAGATGAACGGCTACGGCAGCCACACCTTCAGCTTTATCAACGACGCCAACGAGCGCTTCTGGGTCAAGTTCCACTTCAAGACCGAGCAGGGCCACAGCTTCTACACCGATGAAGAGGCCGCCACCGCCGTCGGGCAGGATCGGGAGACCAGTCAGGCGGACCTGTTCAACGCCATCGAGCGGGGCGACTTCCCGCGCTGGAAGGTCTATGTGCAGGTGATGCCAGAGGCCGAAGCCCAGACTTACAACATCCACCCGTTCGACCTCACCAAGGTGTGGCCACACAGCGACTACCCGCTGATCCCGGTGGGCGTGCTGGAGCTTAACCAGAACCCGGACAACTACTTCGCCCATGTGGAGCAGGCAGCCTTTACCCCGGCCAACGTGGTGCCCGGTATTGGCTTCTCGCCGGATCGCATGTTGCAAGGGCGGCTCTTCTCCTACGGGGACACCCAGCGCTATCGCCTTGGCGTCAACCACGGTCTGCTGCCGGTCAACGCCCCGCGCTGCCCGTTCCATCACGGTGCCCATCGTGACGGTGCCATGCGGGCAGACAGCAATGGCGGCGCCAGCCCCAACTATCAGCCGAACCGTTTCGGTACCCAGCAGCCGAGCGAACAGCACGAACCGGCGCTGAGTCTGGAAGGGGCCGCCCTGCACTACGACTTCCGTGACTACGACAGCGACTACTACAGCCAGCCGGGCAACCTGTTCCGCATCATGGACGAGGGACAGCGTTCACGGCTCGCCGCCAACCTTGCCCGCTCCCTTATCAATGTGGAGGATGACGCCATCGTCGCGGCCCAGCTCAAACACTTCGAGCAGGCCGACCCAGAGTACGCCAAACGAGTCGAACTGGCACTGGCCGCCTTGCAGCGCTAAGCCGCAAGCAGGCAAGATCTGCAAAAACAAAACGGGGGCCTGATGGCCCCCGTTATCGTCATGACGGTATTTGATAAATAAAAAAACAGAGCCCAAGGCTCTGTTTTCACTGCTGTATCAATCCCGGACGGAACGCGCTTCGCGCTCTTCCCGCTCCCTTGCCAACAGGCGTTTGTACCACCAGCTACTGCGACGACGTTGTGCATTGGAAGAGCGACGAGCCATTTCTTAGGTTCCAGCCAAGAGAAGAAAGGAGCTGCATTATGCGACAGGGATCACGTCCATGTCTTTAGCTGGATCAAGAAAAGCCTCACTGACCCACGGAAATCGTCTTCTGATCTTTTGCTCCCCGGGTGGCAGGCAACACCACCGCAGGAGAGCGCCAGGCCAACGGGCCATTGCTCTCGAGGTCGTTCTGCGGGCCGCACTCCAGCCAGATATCGCCCTGCAGAATGCGGGCCCCTTCGGAATATTTCTGATCCGCAAACCAGCAGACCCGCTCGGGCAATGAGCCCAGCGGCAACACCAGCTCGGGACTGGCAGACTCGCCCACCACAGTGGTTTTGGACGCGGCCAGAGCGGGGGCGAGCCAGAGGGAGGCCAGCAGGCAGAGCAGTACATTTTTCATGAGAGGGATCCTGTTTCGATGGGAGGCATTCTCGAAGAGTCGACCAGCCCCGGGGTTTACTTGACTGACAATCATACTGCCTGCTGGCATTGTGGAACCAATATGGTAGCCTGCCAGCGCCTGCGGGCAGTCTCTCGCTGCCACGCGCAAACTTCCGGTGAATTTGTCACGTCCTGACAAAATATAACCTTATTTATCAAGTCGTTATTTGGATATTATCCCAATGCGTATCATGCCGTTGCTTCAGGCGGCCTGCCTGAGCCTGATGTTGTCCGCCTGCGTTGCCCCATTGCTGATGATGAGCCCCACCAGCCAGCTGATGTGGGCCCTGCTCAAGCCGCTGGTCGGCTTTGACCCGAACGAAGTCAATCTGTTCGAACAACCCCTGATCAAGGATCGGATGACCGCCATCCTTGGCCCCAACTACGACAGCACCATGCAATTGCTCAAGACTGCCGACAAGTTACAGCAGGAGGGGCAGCTTTTCTATGTGGTCTCCGAGTATGCGCCGGTGCCGGATATCGCCAAGCAGGCGGGGATGGTGTGGAACTCGCAAACCAACCAGATGTCGGTATTGCTGCAAAAAGGGGATGGCACCACCCTGACCTTCGGCGAAAATCTGGCGGGCACGGCACCGACCTGGCCAACCGCCATGCAGGGCTGGCAGACCCCCACCAGCCAGCTCACCCCGGCGGCCAATGCCCTGACCGGGGCGGCGACCAGTCAGAGTGGCGCCTCCCCCTTCTCCCTTGGCAGCGCTCTGGGCACAGTGACTCGCGGCGTCACCGGTTCGCTGACCAACAGCGCTAGCCAGGCCATCAGCGGCGCAGCCGCCAACGCCACAGGGCAGGCCACCCAAGCTGTGAGCCAAAGCGCGACCAACCTGACCCGTAGTGCAACCACCGCTGTCACTGCGCCAGCCAAGCAAGCGGTGAGCAGCACTGCTGCCACCGTGACGCAAGGAGCCACCAAGGCCGTTACCGTTCCTGCCAAGCAAGCCGTCAGTAGCGCCGCTGCGGCCGCGACCCAAGAAGCGACCAAGGCCGTTGCCGCTCCTGCCAAACAGGCTGTCAGCAGCGCCGCTGCGACCGCGCCCCAAGAAGCCACCAAGGCCGTTACCGCTCCGGCCAAACAGGCCGTCAGCAGCGCTGCTGCGGCCGCGACGCAAGAAGCCACCAAGGCCGTTGCCGCTCCTGCCAAGCAAGCCGTCAGCAGCGCTGCCGTGACCGTGACACAAGAAGCGACCAAAGCCGTTGCCGCTCCTGCCAAACAAGCTGTCAGCAATGCCGCCGCGACCGTGACGCAAGAGGCAACCAAGGCTGTTGCCGCTCCGGCCAAGCAAGCCGTCAGCAGCGCCGCAGCAACCGCGACGCAAGAGGCAACCAAGGCCGTTGCAGAACCAGCCCGGCAGGCCGTCAGTGCCGCATCCCATACGGCCGGAGAGAGCGTCGCCGATGCCGCCAGAGCGGCGGAGGCCAAGGCTCGCGCCAAGGCAGAGGCAGAGATGGAAGCCCTGCTCAAATAAACCGACAGGCCGCCGCAAGGTGGCCTGTTTTTTATCCCGCTACCGGATCATGACGTTATGGAAAAGGCCACATAGACTGTTAGGTAACTACCCGCACAAGGAGTGCATCATGCGTCGTCTGCTCCCTGCTCTCGCTTCTCTCGCCCTGTTTATCGCGCTCCCGGCTCCGGCACTTATCTACTATTCGGAACAGAACATGCCGCTCAATGGCCAGGATAAAAATGGTCAGTCTGTGGGGTTGGCAGTCGAGTTGCTGCGCCTGATGTGGCGTGAAATGGGGGAGCCGGAGCAACCCATCCACTTTCTGCCCTGGGCCCGCGGCTGGTATCTGCTGACCCAGCAGCAAGAGGCCGTGCTCTTTACCACGGCGCACACCAAGGAGCGGGATCCCCACTTCCTCTGGGTCTGCCCCATCAGCCACTCCAGGGTCGCGCTGGTCGGCCGCAAGCAGGATGCCCCCAAAGTGGCCAGCAAAGCGGATCTCGCCAAGCTGCAAATCGGCGTGATGCAGGCGGATGTCGGGGAACAGTTGCTACTCAACCGCGGGATCAGCCCGGGCAATATGATGGCGGTGGAGCGTATGGATCAGGTGGTGCGCCAGCTCATCATGGCACGCACCGATCTGGTGGCGGGCAACGAGGTGATGTTGCGCCATCAGGCCAAGGAGTTGGGTTTTCCCAGCGAGGATTTTGTCACCGTCGCGATCATTGAAGAGCAGGACAACTGCTTCGCCTTCAACCTGAGGGCAAACAAGCAACAGGTTGCCCGCCTGCAACAAGCGCTGGACAAGGTCAGACAGGGGGATGAATACAAGCAGCTGATGAAGCGCTACCAGTTGCTCAGTATCCTGCCCGAAACCACTCCCACCCTCCCGCGCATCGAGTAACTCCGGACCGCCCTATGGCAGGCTCTCTCTATCTCCCGCCAATAACGCCTGTGATGCCTCCAGCGGCGCCGTAATGAGGTGGTTCAGAAAGAGATTGAACAACTCTGCCCGCGAGCCTAGCCGCAGTTTGCCATAGAGATGCTTGCGGTGATTCTTCACCGTGCCGCTGCCAATCCCGAGCGCTGCGGCAATCGCCTCCGTATCCAATCCCTGCAGCAACAACTCCGCCACCTGCCGCTCGCGCCGGGTAAGCCGATCCCCCCCGACACTCGCCATCGCCTGCTCCACCGCACTCCGGAGGCTGGCGCTGTCTGGCAGCGCCGTGCTCTGGGCCAGCAGCGGCTGGCTCTGCCGCCACTGCTGACGACAGAGCGAATGCACCAGCGGGAACAGCTGCTCCAGCCTTACCAGCTCGTCACGGCTGAGGGTACTGCGCTTGTCGAGCCGCCCCAGAAACAGCATCAGCGTCAGCCCGTCCCGCACCGGCAGGATCAGCCCCACCTCCTCCTGCCAGCCGGTGGCCTGATAGAAGTGGTGGCGATATTCGGGATCGAGCCGCCCTTGGGAGACCTGCGCCAGCGTCCAGACGCCAGCAGGCAAGCCCTGTTCCAGCGCCTGCATAAACGGATCCTGACTGAAGTGGCTGGTGAGGTAGCGATCAAACAGCAGAGCCCGCTGATGGTTGAGGTTGTCGTAAAGGTAGACGGGGCGCTGCCCCACCCCGAGCAGCAGGGCGCAATCAAACGCCACCTGTTGCTGGATCAACCGCACCAACGCCGCCGCAAAGGCGCTGCTGTGCAGGGCATCGACCACCCCGGTCATGCTGCGGGTCAAGGCATCTGTGGTGAATGGTTGGGTCATGGTGACACGTTTCCATTGGTGGGGAACGATTCCCCGCTATGGCTGAATGCTAGCACGAGAGTGGCAAAACTGTCCCTCAGGGGACATATTCGCCACCAGCCAGAACGGCGAGGATGACGGCTTTTCCCCTGTTGTTGGAGCACCCATGATCAACCCCCACCTGCTCGATGAACTGACCGAGCGCGGCCTTGTGGCCCAGAATTCCGACCCCGCGGCCCTGGCCGATCATCTTGCCAACCCGCGCACCGTCTATTGCGGGTTCGATCCCACCGCCGGCAGCCTGCATATCGGTCATCTGGTGCCGCTCTTGATGCTGCGCCGCTTCCAGCTGGCGGGCCACACCCCGGTGGCACTGGTGGGCGGGGCGACCGGTCTTATCGGCGACCCCAGCTTCAAGGCGACCGAGCGCAGCCTCAACAGTGCCGATACCGTGCATGCTTGGGTCGCCAGCCTGTCGGCCCAAATCAGGGCGCTGCTGCCCGCCGATGAGGGCCTGTCGGCCCCGCAACTGGTCAACAATGGCGACTGGATGGGGCAGATGTCCGCCCTCGATTTTCTGCGGGATATCGGCAAGCACTTCTCGGTCAACGCCATGCTGGCGCGGGAGTCGGTGCGCCAGCGGCTGGCCCGCCCGGATCAGGGCATCTCGTTCACCGAGTTCTCCTACGCTCTGCTGCAATCCTACGACTTTGCAGTGCTGCACCAGCGACTCGGCTGCACCCTGCAGATTGGCGGCAACGACCAGTGGGGCAATATCACCAGCGGCATGGATCTCACCCGTCGCCTCCATCAGGCTCAGGTGCACGGCATGACCCTGCCCCTTATCACCAAGGCAGACGGCACCAAGTTCGGCAAGACCGAGGGTGGCGCGGTCTGGCTCGATCCGGCGCTCACCTCTCCTTACGCCTTCTACCAGTTCTGGCTCGGCACCGCGGATGAGGATGTCTACCGCTTCCTGCGCTACTACAGCTTTATGTCGCTGAGCGAGATTGATGCACTGGAGGCGGAAGACGCGAAGCGGCAGGGGCGAAAGCAGGCCCAGCAGGTGCTGGCGAACGAGCTGACCGAGCTGGTACACGGCAAGGCGGCGCTGGCAGCGGTGCAGCGCATCAGCGAGTTGCTGTTTAGCGGCGATGTGGCCCGCCTCGGCGAGAGCGATCTGGCCCAGCTGGCGCAGGATGGCATGCCGAGCAGCACCGTCAGCGGCGAGACCGATCTGGTCAGCCTGCTGGTCAGCTGCGGTCTGGCTAACTCCAGGCGTATCGCCCGCGAACTGCTGGCGGCAGGCGCCATCAGCCTCAATGGTGCGCTCAAGCAAGATGATCAGCTGAGTGCCAATGATCGGCTGTTTGGCCGCTACCTGCTGCTGCGCCGGGGCAAGAAGCAGTATCATCTGGTGGAGTGGCAATAAGCCGCAGGGCGGGGAGCACAGCCTCCCCGCCCGCACCCTGAACCCCTTTTGAATCCCGAGTTGCGATCCCCCTCACAGCCTCTCCCGTCAGCAGCCACCATACTGGCACCGGCGAACATGGAGTACGCCACACAATCTGTTCCTCACGATTCAACAAGGATGCTGATGATGAAGAGATGGCTTCTGGTGCTGCTCTGCACCCTGCCCATGCTGGCACACGCCAGCGGATACACCCAGACCCGCTACCCCATAGTGCTGGTGCACGGCCTGTTCGGCTTCGACAAGCTGCTCGGGGTCGATTACTTCTACGGCATTCCCCAGGCCCTGAGCCGGGATGGTGCCAAAGTCTACGTGGCCCAGGTGTCAGCCACCGCCAGTTCGGAACAACGGGGGGAGCAGCTGCTCGCCCAGATTGAGCTGCTGCTGGCGGCCACCGGCGCCGAGAAGGTCAACCTGATCGGCCATTCCCACGGCGGCCCTACCATCCGCTATGTCGCCTCGGTCGCCCCCGAGCTGGTCGCCTCCGCCACCAGCGTCGGCGGCGTCAACTACGGCTCCGAGATTGCCGATCTGGTGCGGGCCAATGCCGCCCCCAGCAGTGCCGCCGAGAAGCTGGCTGCCGCCGCTGCCCACGCCCTCTCCGGCATGATTTCACTGCTCTCGGGCGGGAGCCAACTGCCGCAAGATCCGGTCGCCGCCCTCGATGCCCTCACCAGCAAGGGAGCCAGCCAGTTCAACCAGCGCTACCCGGAGGGACTGCCCAGCCGCTATTGCGGCGAGGGGCCGATGCAGGCCAGCAACGGCGTCTACTACTTCTCCTGGAGCGGACGCGGCAACCTGACCAATCTGCTGGATCCGGTGGATCCTGCGCTGGCGCTGACCGGCGCCTTCTTCAAGGAGCCCAATGACGGACTGGTCGGGGTCTGCAGCAGCCACCTCGGCAAGGTGATCGGCACCGGCTACCGGATGAACCATCTGGACGAAGTGAACCAGTCCTTCGGCATCCACCATCTGTTCGAGACCGATCCGGTCACCCTCTATCGCCAGCATGCCAACCGTCTCAAGGAGCTGGGACTATGAAGATAGCCACCCTGCTCGTCGTGCCCTGCGCCATCACCCTGCTGCTTGGCGGGGTGTTGCTCTGGCCCACGGCACCGACGGCAGACTCATCCCCCGCTCAAGCCAGCCAGCATGCACAGAGCCACCCGCACGATCCCGAGCAGGAGGCCGCCGATGCCCTGCAGGCGCGCTATCGCACCTTTGTCTCCGCCCAGAGCAGCCTGACGGTGCCCACCGAGATCTCCCTCGCCAGCTTGCAGATCCTGTTTGACGAGCGGGAGCAGCTGCGCCAGCAGAGCTTTACCCCGGCGGAGCAGGCCCAGCTGTTTGCCGAGGATCGACTGATGGAGCAGCTGACCCTGCGCCGCAGGGCGCTGGCGGAGGCGAGAGACAGCGACAAGTCGCAGCTGGTCAGCGAGCTGGATCTCTGGCTGGCGGAGCAACCGAGCTGGTTTCGCGAGGCGGAGGCCAACAGCCGCCTGCTTGGGGAGTTGCAAGAGCTGGCGCAGATGGACCCGGCCAAACGGGAGGCTCTGCTGCTGGAGACGGGGGGGCCGGAAGCGGTGGATCGGATGCGTCAGCTGGAGCAGAACCGGCAAGGGTTCGAGGATCAGCTCAGCGGTTTTCTGGCCGAGTTCAGACAACTGCCGAACGATGCCCGGGCCGAACAGCAGCAGGAGCTGCTGGCCCGCTGGTTCGAGCCCGGACAGTGGCGCCGGGTCGAGGCGCTCACCCGGCTCAAGCTGGGGGAGCCACAAGCCGAATGAGAAGGGGGCCCGTGATGGGCCCCCTTGCTATTGCACTTATTGCGGCTTGTTGGCACCCGGCAGCGGCTGCCAGGTGAGGCGGGTTACCTGAGTGCCCTGCACCTCGCACTTGAGGCTCAGCTCCTGCCACCCCTTATCCTGACGCAGGGAGACCTCCCCTTCGATCCCCTGCTCGCCAATCTTCAGCTTATCCTGCTCGAAGATCACCTTGTCGCCGTGGGCGAGATCCATCAGTTTACCGTTGCAGAGCCAGTGAGCGAGATCCGCCCCCTTCAGCTTGACTCCCCCCTTGGCCGCCTTCTGTTCGGCCGCGCTCACCACAAACAGCTTGCTCAGCTCGGCGGCCCGCTTGGTGAGCCACTCCTGACGCTGCTGCATGCTCATCTTGCTGACGAACTCGGCGGGCTGGCCCTTCTCGTCCAGCCATTGGGTCAGCTTGCCGCTGTCATCAAAGGCGAACTGGGCGGCGGGCTCTTTGACCCCGAACAGCTTGCCGCCCTTGAAGTAGTAGCGGCTCTCCCCTTCCAGCTTGCCCAGCTCGTTCATGATGGGCACGGCGATGATGACGGGGGCGCCATCGATCCAGGCCTTGATATCGACGCCGTCATGGCTGAATTGACGGGTATCGAGGGCGCTCTCGGCCCCCTTCTCCATCAGGGTAAACTGCTCGGCGAGAGAAGCGGCCAGAGAAGGGAGGGAGCAGAATCCCAGGGTCAGCGCGATCGCTGTGTTGCGCATTGAGTTGTACATAACACTCCTGTGATGGGCCATCCGGCCCGTGGTTAACTCTCTGTCAGCCAGGCCCGCAGACCTTCCCGGTGAGCATCGCTCAGGGGCAGGGATTGGCGGGCCCGGTAGTCAAAATGGATCAGGGTCGTTTCGGCGGTGACGGCCAGTTCGCCGCCCTGCCAGGCCTCCTGCCAGACAGTAAAGGAGCTGGTGCCGATGCGGCGTACGCCGGTCTTGATGGTGACCGGCTGGCCGTAAAACAGCTCCCGTTTGAACTGCACCGTATAGCCCGCGATGATCAGGTGCCAGTTATGCACATCCAGATCGGGGGAGAAGATCCGGAACAGGGGATCCCGCGCCGATTCGAACCAGACCGCCGGCACCGTATTGTTGATATGGCCGAGGGCATCCGTCTCCTGAAAGCGGGGTTGGATCTGCATTTCCAGCATAAGTTGACTCCTTGTCTCTTTGTTTCTGTCCTTGTCCTGTTGATTGGACATCAGTGGCCAATGGGGTGGCAGCCGGGCATCACCAGCGGATCAGCATGTTACATGATACTGCTGGGCCAAGCACAGGGATGCCAGCGGCCCTGCGATACCGGCCAGCAGGTGTCGCTGCGCGGCGGATTGTAGGGCTGCACAGAAAAGCGGGCAGTAAAAAGCCCCGCACATCTTGGCTGTGCGGGGCTGGTGCAGATAACCAAACGGCTTGGGGACTAGCCGAGCAGATCGAAGCGATCCGCATTCATCACCTTGTTCCAGGCGGTGATGAAGTCACAGACAAACTTCTCGCTGTTGTCATCCTGGGCATAGACCTCGGCATAAGCGCGCAGCACCGAGTTGGAGCCGAACACCAGATCCACCCGGGTGGCCGTCCACTTCAGCGCGCCGCTGCGGCGATCGCGGATCTCGTAGAGATTGCTCGCTTTCGGCAACCACTGGTAGCCCATGTCGGTCAGGTTGACGAAGAAGTCGTTGCTGAGCACCCCGACCCGATCGGTAAAGACCCCGTGCCCGGTACCACCATGGTTGGTGCCGAGCACCCGCATCCCGCCGACCAGCGCCGTCATCTCGCAGGCGGTAAGCCCCATCAGCTGGGCGCGATCCAGCAGCAGCTCTTCCGCCGTCACTACATAGTCCTGCTTGAGCCAGTTGCGGAAGCCGTCGGCCAACGGCTCCAGCACCTCGAACGAGGCCACATCGGTCTGGGCCTGAGTGGCATCCCCCCGACCCGGCGCAAACGGCACGCTCACCGTCACTCCGGCGGCCTGGGCAGCCTGCTCGATGGCGAGGTTGCCCCCCAGCACGATGAGATCCGCGACGCTGACGCCACACTCGGCCGCCAGCTTGTCATAGACCGCCAGCACCTTCGCCAGCCTCGCCGGTTCGTTGCCCGACCAATCCTTCTGGGGCGCCAGCCGGATGCGGGCGCCGTTGGCACCACCCCGCTTGTCGGAGCCACGGAAGGTACGGGCGCTATCCCAGGCGGTACTCACCCGCTCGCTGATGGAGAGGCCGCTGGCGGCAATCCTGGCCTTCACCGCCGCCACGTCATAATCGGCACGTCCGGCAGGCACCGGATCCTGCCAAATCAGATCTTCTGTCGGCACATAGGGGCCGACATAGCGGCTCTTCGGCCCCATATCCCTGTGGGTCAGCTTGAACCAGGCGCGGGCAAAGGCGTCGGAGAAGGCCGCCGGATCATCACGGAAGCGCTCGGCAATCTTGCGGTACTCGGGGTCGAATTTGAGCGCCATATCGGCATCCGTCATCATGGGTTTGCAGCGGATCGAGGGGTCCTCCACATCCACCGGCATATCCTCTTCGGCGATATTGATCGGTTCCCACTGATGGGCCCCCGCCGGAGATTTTTGCAACCACCAGTCGTACTTGAACAGCAGCTCGAAGTAACCGTTGTCCCACCTAGTCGGGTGGGTGGTCCAGGCCCCCTCGATGCCGCTGGTCACTGTGTTGCGGCCGATGCCGCGGCTGTGGTGATTGATCCAGCCGAGCCCCTGCTCCTCGAGGCTGGCCCCTTCCGGCTCGGGCCCAAGCTGTTTGGCATCGCCGTTGCCGTGAGCCTTGCCGACGGTGTGGCCACCGGCGGTCAACGCCACCGTCTCTTCATCATCCATCGCCATGCGGGCGAAGGTGACCCGCATATCTTGCGCGGTTTTCAGGGGATCGGGCTGTCCATCCACCCCTTCCGGGTTGACGTAGATAAGCCCCATCATCACCGCCGCCAGCGGGTTTTCCAGATCCCGCTCACCGGAGTAACGACCGCCCGGCTTGCCGCTGGGCGCCAGCCATTCTTTCTCCGACCCCCAGTAGATATCCTTCTCCGGATGCCAGATATCCTCGCGGCCAAAGGCAAAGCCGAAGGTCTTGAGCCCCATGGACTCATAGGCCACGGTGCCCGCAAGAATGATCAGGTCGGCCCAGCTGATCTTGTTGCCGTACTTCTTCTTGATGGGCCACAGCAGGCGACGGGCCTTGTCGAGGTTGGCGTTATCCGGCCAGGAGTTGAGGGGGGCAAAACGCTGGTTGCCGCTGCCACCACCGCCGCGGCCATCGGCGATGCGATAAGTCCCGGCCGAGTGCCAGGCCATGCGGATCATCAGGCCGCCGTAGTGGCCCCAGTCGGCGGGCCACCACTCCTGACTGTCGGTCATCAGGGCGGTCACATCCTGCTTGAGGGCCGCCATATCGAGCCCCTTCAAGGCTTCCCGATAGTTGAAACCGGCCCCCAGCGGATTGGTCTTGGTATCGTGTTGATGAAGAATGTCGAGGTTGAGGCTCTTCGGCCACCACTCCATTCTGGACGTCTCGACGGAGGTGGTTCCCCCGTGCATGACCGGGCATTTTCCTGCGGAACTGTCTGAATTTTTGCTCATCGTTTTCCTCATTTGCTCTGCTGTCCATAACCTGAAACAGCATGGCACAGAGGCGTGACACAAACTGTGCAGCAGCGGCCGATTTACGGATCTTTCACGCAAGCGGCCACGGAGTGCCCGTCAGCCGCGACAGAAATTGGACGAACTATGGCGCCTCTGCGGGCTGATGGGTCGACTCGGGCCGCAGCCAGGCGCTGCGAAAATCGAACCAGCCGAGCGCCGTCATCCGCACCCCGTGCACGCCGACCCGGCTCTCCAGCTCCAGCCAGTGGTGAAACAGCGGCACAAACCAGCTCTGCTGCTGCACAGTTGCCAGCAGGGCGCGGGGGCCGGGCTCCTCACCACTGGCCCGCCACTGCATCAACCCTTGCCACAACTCATGCTGACTGCTCCACACCTTGCGCAGCAACGGGGTGCCCTGCAACCAGGCGTAGGGGGCAAAGGGGCCGGCATGTTCGAGGTTGAGGGTGCCGAGCCAGAGATCCACGTCTTCATCCTCGCCACTCACCCAGCGACCGTAATCGAGGGTGCGCACCTCCAGCCGGATCCCCTGTTCGGCCAGCAGGCTGCTCATGGCGTTGGCGCACTCGTTGAACTCCAGATGCTGGTTGAAGCAGGCAAGTACCAAGGTCGTCGGTAACTGCGCCGGTATGGGCAAGGGCGCGGGTAGCGCTTCGCGCCAGTGGGGCAGCAGGCCGAGGGCGCTGGTCCAGCCCCGTTGCAACTCGGGGGCGACCCGCCCCATCAGAGCCACCGGATTGAGCAACTGGCCGAGCCACTGGCGCAGGGCGGGATCCTGCAAGGATCCGGAACGATCGTCCTGCAGCAGGAAGTAGCAGCCCGACTCCAGCTCCGATTCGCCGCGCATGGTGCCGAGCTCAGGGCTGTCGCGCCCAAGCTGCAGGTGGGTCTCCAGCCGCTCCGCCAGCTCCGGCAGCATCCAGATATCGATCTCGTCGAGCAGGGCCCGCAGGCCGAAGTAGTCGTCAAACGCCGCAAGGCAAAGATGCAGGGGATCGTTGGCGGCCACCCGGTAGGGGCCTGTGCCCACCGGTTGCAGGGCAAAGCCCGCCTCCCCCTTGAGCTCTCGCGGCAAAATGGTCGCAACCGGTTCGGCCAGCAGGTGGGGCAGCCAGGGATCCGGGCTGTCGAGATAGAGATCCAGCGTGCGCGGCCAGGGGCTCTCCAGCCGATCCAGATGGGCGAACAGCGGGCGATCCCGCAGGGCCAGCAGACTCTCCATCACATCTTCCACCACCAGCTCGCGACCGTGGTGAAAACGCACCGCCGGGCGCAGATAGAAGCGCCAGTGGCAAGGGCCCAGACACTCCCAGTGGTGGGCGAGATCCCCTTCGATTTCCCCATTTTCCTCATTTCGCCGGGTCAGGCCGTTGAAGATCTGGCGGCTCAGGTGGATTTCGGAGCGGCGCATCGGGCCGGTGGGCAGCAACTGCGGCAGCGGCCGGTAGTAGGGCACCCGCAGGATCTGGCGCCCCTCGCGGGTGGCCTGACCGAGCTGTTCGAGCAGCAGCGGGGTGAGCAGATCGAGGCGATCTTCGGCCAGCCGCACCGCCTGCGCCAACTGGCCCTGACTGAGCAGATCCCGCAAGCGGCGCCGGGTCAGGCTCTCCTGACTGTCGAGCAGGGTGAGCCGGGAGCGCCGCCCCCGCCCCGCTTCCGCCGACCAGCTGAGCCAGCCCTGATCCTGCATCCGCCGCAGCAGCAAGCGAGCGTTGCGCGGGGTGCAGCAGAGCAGATCCGCCACCTCGGCGAGGCTGATCTCCCGCTCGTCGCTGCCAAGCAGCTGGGCGAGTCGTTGAAATTGCTGGTAGAGGCGACCGGTCGGCATAAAAGAGGAAATCCCGTTGCTATAAGTCATCAGTTTTTACTTCCGCATTTTAGCTCAATACTGCTGGCGAACGTGAGAACTACAGCACAGGAGCACCATCATGAGCCACGCCACCCACCTCAAACCGAACCGGATCCAGCAGACCTTGCGCCGTTACTTCAAGCGGATCCTGCCACGCCCCTTACCGCTCATCGAGGATCCCATGCAGCAGCTCAACCGCCTGATGCAGTGGGATATGAACCAGATCGATGACAAGGAGTATCGCCGTCGCCTCTGAGTGCGGGCCATGCCAACCACTCGGGACGCGCATCCCCTGCGAGCGACATTGCTTTGCCGGATCTTGCTGTTTACATCGGCCACGGGCCTGATAGATTGGACGTCTATCCATCTATAACTGCGACAAGCAACATCCAACAAGGAGTGTGTGATGAAAGATGCGACCCTGGCCCTGCACCATGGCTTTTCCAGCGACCCCACCACCAAGGCGGTCGCCGTGCCCATCTACCAGACGGTGGCTTACGAGTTCGAGAGCGCCCAGCACGGGGCGGATCTGTTCAATCTGGCGGTACCGGGCAATATCTACACCCGCATCATGAACCCCACCAACGATGTGCTGGAGCAGCGGATGGCCGCACTGGAAGGGGGGATCGCCGCGCTGGTGGTCTCGGCAGGTTCCGCCGCCATCACCTACGCCATTCAGGCGCTGACCGCCGCCGGTGACAACATTGTCTCCACACCCCAGCTCTATGGTGGCACCTACACCTTGTTCGCCCACATGCTGCCGAGTTTCGGGGTCGAGGTGCGCTTCGCCAAGGATGACAGCGCCGAAGCCATCGCCGCCCTTATCGATGACAAGACCAAGGCGGTCTACTGCGAGAGCATCGGCAACCCGGCGGGCAACATCGTCGATCTGGCCGCACTGGCCAAGGCAGCCCATGCCCGCGGCGTGCCGCTTATCGTTGACAACACGGTCGCCACGCCGGTCTTGTGCAAGCCCATCGAACATGGCGCAGACATTGTCGTACACAGCCTGACCAAATATGTCGGCGGCCACGGCAACTCGTTGGGTGGCGTCATCGTCGACTCGGGCAAGTTCCCCTGGGCGGATCACGCCGAGCGCTTCCCCCAGCTGACCAAACCCGAGCCCTCCTACCACGGGGTGGTCTACACCGAGGCCTTTGGCCCGGCTGCCTTTATCGGTCGGGTACGCACCGTGCCGCTGCGCAATACCGGCGCGGCGCTGGCGCCGATGAACGCCTTCCTGCTGCTGCAGGGGCTGGAGACCCTGAGCCTGCGCATGGAGCGCCACGTGGATAACGCTCTGCGGGTCGCCCACCACCTCAAGCATCACCCCAAGGTGGCCTGGGTCAGCTACGCCGGTCTGCCGGGCCACCCGCACTATCTGCTGGCGGAGAAGTACATGGCCGGTCGCCCCTCGGCCATCCTCTCGTTCGGTCTGAAAGATGGTTATGAAGCGGGCGTGCGCTTCTACGATGCGCTCAAGATCTTCAAGCGGCTGGTCAACATCGGCGACGCCAAGTCGCTGGCCTGCCACCCGGCCTCCACCACCCATCGCCAGTTGAGCGAGGAGGAGCAGGCCAAGGCTGGGGTGAAACCGGAGATGATCCGGCTGTCGGTGGGGATCGAGGCGATCGAGGACATTCTGGCGGATCTGGATCAGGCGCTGGAGGCCTGAGTCAGTCAACGAGGGAGCGGGCATCAGCCCGCTCTTTTTTAGCCATCGGTGAACCGCCCCCCTCGTCCGCTCGTATACCCCATCCTGCCACCGAATCGAGGTCATTATGATAGTCCTGCACCACCTGAACAAATCCCGCTCCCAACGCATCATCTGGCTGCTCGAAGAGCTGGGCCAGCCATATGAGATCAAGGCGTATCAGCGCGATGCCACCACCTTTCTGGCACCGCCCGAGCTCAAGGCCATCCACCCTCTCGGCAAGTCGCCGGTCATCGAGTTCGACGGCCGGGTGCTGGCGGAATCGGGCGCCATCACCGAGTACCTGATTGCCCGCTACGCCGCCGATCGGCTGGCACCGGCACCAGATAGCCCCGACTATCCCGAATACCTGCAGTGGCTCCACTTTGCCGAGAGCTCCGGCATCCTGCCGCTGCTGCTCGACATGTTCGTGCGCAAGGATGGCAGCCCGATGCGCTTCCTGCCGGACTACGCCAAGGCGGAGTGTGCCAAGGTGCTGGGCTACCTCAATGAGGTACTGGCGAATCGCCACTATCTGGTGGGGGATCGCCTCTCCGGCGCCGACATCATGAACTCCTTCCTGGTGGATCTGCTGGCACAAAGCGGTCAGCTGGCCCACTTCCCGCATCTGCAAGCCTACTGGCAGCGCCTCAATACCCATCCGGCCCGTCAGAAGGCGGTAGAGCTGGAGCGCGAGCTGGATCAGCGCCCCTGACCGAACAGCCACCATGCAAAACGCCCCGACTGTCGGGGCGTTTTTGTTATGCTGCGAGCGCGGTTTACTTGGTCGCGGGCACCTTGTCCCGGCGCGACTTCCACCACCATCTCAAGCGGATCTGGGAGATGAGCATTCCCGCCAACATCAGGGCGCAACCGGCGATGGCGCGCTCGTCCAGCGTTTCACCCAGCAGCAACACACCACCCACGGCGGCAAAGACGGTCTCCAGACTGAGGATGATGGCGGCATGGGCAGGATGGGCGCCCCGCTGCCCCACCACCTGCAGGGTATAACCCACCCCGACCGATACCAGCCCGGCGTAGAGCAGCGCCTGCCAACCGGCCACGGCACCAGCCACAGTCGGGGTTTCGATGACAAAGGCGGTGGCGAGGCTGAGCAGGCCGCAGACCACGAACTGCACTCCGGCGAGCTTGATGGGGGCAACCCGGTTGGAGTAGTGATCCACCAGCAGCAGGTGAACAGCCCAGAACAGGGCACCAACTACCTGCAACAGATCGCCAAAGCCGATGGTGAACTCGTCGGTGACGCTCAACACATAGAGACCGGCCAGTGCGATGATGGCGCCGATCCAGGTATTGAGCCCGCTCTTGTGGCGCAGCAGCAGCCCCAGTACCGGCACCAGAATGATGTAGAGCCCGGTGATGAAACCGGCCTTGGCGGCCGTGGTATAGAGCAGCCCCACCTGCTGCAGGGATGCGGCACAGAACAGCACCAGCCCGGCCAGCACACCACCGATCAGCAGTTGGCGATGGTCGCCCGCGACGGCAACAGGTTGTCGGGATTTGAGCCACCAGAGCAGCGGCAGCAGGGAGAGGGCGCCGAGCAGAAAGCGCAGGCCATTGAAGGTATAGGGCCCCATGTGATCCATCCCGAGGCGCTGGGCGACAAAGCCCATACCCCAGATGGTGGCAGCCATCAGCAACATCAGATTGGAGCGCATGGCGATTCTTCCTTAAATCGGCGCGTGACGGGTTATCCGATCCAAGATACCCGCCTCCCTATCCTCTTGTCTCCACTCTTTGTCTTCGCTCTCGCTCTCCATGCTCTGCATCGCACTGCTTTTGAGCACAGCGAGTGTTACAGCAGCGAAGGCTTGGTGAACACGGCCAACAGGGCAATCAGTAGCAGATTGCCCCGCAGGATCCACACCACCCGGAATTGTTGCTGAATGGAGATCATCGGCGCCTTACCCAGACGCAGGGCGCGACGCCAGCGATAGAAGAGGCGGCTGGGATAAACGAGGGAGCCGACAATCAGCAGAAACAGCCCCATCTTGAGGCCGTGGGCAGGATGGGCAAAGATCTCTGCCACCGAGCTGGCATGCTCGAGGGCCAGCAGACACCCGGTCGCAAAGATGGAGAAGAGCGCCAGCGCCGCCACCCCATCTGCCAGCAGCAGACGGCGCACTCGCAGCATGTTCAGGCCACGCCTAAAGATCAGATACTCGACACAGAGGGCAAGGATCAGCACAGCTATGCTGCCATAATGAATCATTGAGAGCAGAGTGTGGTTCAACATCGGAAACATCTCATTTTCTGCCTTTAGACGAGCCGCACAGCATCATATATGCTGGTGTCACCCGAGACGAAAAGGATCTGTTCATGTCCCCCGCCAAGCCCAAGAACACTTGGTCTTTGATCACCCGCATGCGGCTGGGCCTCCTCTTGCTCTTTATCCCAGTGTTGCTGCTCGGCAGCATCTACTACCTGCATATGGAGCGCACCCTGCGCCACGAGCAGCAACAGAACCTGATTGCTCGCAACACCCAGTATTTCCATACCCTGATCGAACCCTATCTGGCGACCCTCAAACGCCAGTTTACGCTCATTTATCAGCAGGTAAATTATCAGGATTTCAGCGGCCCGGAGATCCTTAACGGCGAGCGCTACCTGCAACAGTGGCAGGCCTATCACAAGGTGATGGAGCTCGATTACGTCTATGTAGGTACCGAGCATCGCAAGATGCTGATCCACCCCTCCTGGCAGGCCGACGAGAAGTTCGATCCCAGAACCCGCCCCTGGTATCTGCTGGCATCCAGCCATCCCGGACAGATTGTCTGGACCGATCCTTATTACGACTACACCTTGGGCACCCTCACCATGGCGCTGGCCCGGGTGATTGAAGATCCTGACGGCAAGCGGGTTGGCGTACTCTCGCTGGATACCCAGCTCACCCCCCTCGCCAGCTGGCTAAACAGTCGGCATGCTCAGAGTCACCATCTGGGTAATGGCTATCAGCTCCTGCTCAACCATGACGGGCTGGTGCTGGCCCATCCGGATCGTGAACGGGTATTCAAACCCCTCGCCCACCCCGACTGGCTGGCCCGGATGCAACAGCCGCAGGGCTTTTTCCTCGATGATGCCAGCGGCCTGATGGTCTCCTACTACCGCATCCCCGAGCAGCGCTGGATCCTGCTCAGCGTCGAGCCGACTGCCAGCATGCAGCAGGTGATCGACAGCGTCTCCATCAACGTGCAGTTGATGATTGCCGTCGCCTGCATTCTCTATCTGCTGCTGGCCCTGCTCTGGTCCCGCTACTTCCGCCGGATGCTGGGGGAGATCACCCTGCTGATCCGCGCCAGCCGCTCCGGCGGTATCGCCTACAACGGCCGCCGCATGCTGGAGCTGGCCAAGGTCTATGAAGAGATGGATGCCGCCAGCCAGGACTTTGCCCAGATCCGCCTCCAAGCCCATCAGGACAAGCTCACCGGGCTCTACAACCGTCGCTTCTTCGACGAGTGCCTGCAAAAGCAGCTCAACAGTGGCGCCCCCTTCGGGGTGGTGATGTTCGATCTGGATGATTTCAAGCGGGTCAACGATACCCATGGCCATCAGGCAGGGGATGTGGTGCTCAAGCGGGTGAGCAAGCTGGGCATGAATCTGTTCCACGAGTGGGGCTGGTTCTGCCGCTATGGCGGCGAGGAGCTGGTGCTGATCTTCCGTTACGGCGA
This sequence comes from Aeromonas sp. 61P, assembly GCF_051919545.1. Lineage (NCBI taxonomy): Bacteria > Pseudomonadati > Pseudomonadota > Gammaproteobacteria > Aeromonadales > Aeromonadaceae > Aeromonas > Aeromonas sp. 61P. The sequence goes on along the minus strand of NZ_JBQBEL010000001.1, from coordinate 1,066,258 downwards.
AGAGCAGCCGATGCTCCCCTCTCTGCTGGAAGCGTTCCGGCTCGGGGTGGAGCAGCTGGAGTGGCGCGAACCCGATCTCACCATCACCATCAGCGGCGGGGTGGCTTTCAGCCGCTCCGGGCTCTCGGCCAAAGAGCTGGTGGAGTTGGCCGACAAGGGGGTCTATCAGGCCAAGCGGGAGGGGAAAAACCGTATCTGCTTCCCGCTGCGCCGCGCCTCTCACCAGAGTGCCGAGGAGGACATTCCCGCCTTTGGCGAGCCTCAGCAACAAACCAACGAGGGGTAGCCACCGCCGCCGGCATCAACCACAACGTCGTCAGTAAAAACAAAGAGAGAGGCTCCAGCCTCTCTCTTTGTTTTTCGTGCTTCTTGCCGCACGTTAAGCCTGTGTGGCGCGCGACTCAGCGCTGCCACTCCCACACCGGCCAGCCCAGCTCCTCGGCCTGCTGACGCAGCGCGGGGGCAGGATTGACCGCATGGGGATGGCTCACCGCACGCAGCATGGGCAGATCGTTGTGGGAGTCGCTGTAGCCAAAGCTCCCCTGCAAGAGATGGTCCCTGCCTGCAAACAGCTGGTTGATGCGGGCCACCTTGCCTTCACGAAAGCTGAGGGTGCCGCGGGTCTGGCCGGTCAGCATCCCCTCCTCCTCATCGAGCAGGATGGCGACGCAGTGATCCATCCCCAGCATCTTCGCCATGGGGGCGACCAGATGCTCGCCGGAGGCGGAGATGAGCACCAGATCGTCGCCCCGCTCCCGATGCCATTCGATACGCGCCAACCCCTCGGGGTAGAGGCGCTCGCGCAGTACCTGCTCGGCAAAGCGGGTCGAGAGCGAGTCGAGCCAATGGCGCGTCTTGCCCGCCAGCGGTTGCAGGGTGAAGGCCATGTACTGGTGCATGTCCATCTTGCCCTGATGGTAGAGGGACATCATGGCCTGCTCCTCGGCGATCATGCTGGCGGGGGCCAGCTCCTCGGCCACCATGTACTCCAGCCAGAGGCTGGCGGAATCCCCGGCAATCAGGGTCTCGTCCAGATCAAACAGTGCCAGTGCCATGAGAGCTCCTTGCGGTAACAACGAAAATGAAACGAGGCGTCATGCTACCTCACAGAGTTGATCCCGGGCCACCGCCAGGGTCACGGCACTGCCGGTGGCCAGCAGATCACCAGCCGAGCGGTTGAGGCAATCCACCGTCAACAGCCCCGCCTCGCACTCCACCTGATAGCGGATCACGTTGCCGAGCAGCTGTCGCTGGCGAACGATGCCGGGCAGGCTCGGTTCGCTGCTGCTCGCCCCCGCGGGCAGCAGGGTAATGGACTCAGGCCGCAGTGCCAACTTGCCCTGAAAACGGGGGCCGAACAGCGACTTGCCCTGCTCTGCGCCAAGCAGGTTGTAGTTGCCGATAAAGCCCGCCACAAACTCGCTGGCGGGACGGGTATAGATCTCCTCCGGTGTACCGCTCTGGACAATGGATCCCTTGTTCATCAGGAAGATCCGATCCGACATGGTGAGCGCCTCCTCCTGATCGTGGGTGACGAAGATGGTAGTGAGCTCAAGGCGCTGCTGGATCTCGCGGATCTGCTGGCGCAGGCTGCGGCGGATGCGGGCATCCAGCGCCGAGAGCGGCTCGTCCAGCAGCAGGATCCGCGGCTGAACCACCAGGGCCCGGGCCAGCGCTACCCGCTGGCGCTGGCCGCCGGAAAGCTCGGCCGGATAGCGGCGCTCGAAACCGGTCAGCTCCACCAGCGCCAATGCCTCCTGCACGCAGGCCGCCAGCTCCCGCCCCGGCTGGGGTTTCATCTTGAGGCCGAAGGCAACGTTGTCCCACACAGTCATGTTGGGAAAGAGCGCATAACTCTGGAACACCATGCCGATGCCCCGCTTCTGGGGCGCCTGCCAGGTGATCTCTTCACCGGCCACCCGCACCTGACCGCCATCCACCGGAGTGAGCCCGGCCAGCGCCCTCAGCAGGGTGGACTTGCCGCAGCCGGAGGGGCCGAGCAGGGTCACCAGCTCCCCCTTGCGAATGCCGAATTCGATCCCCTCGAACACCGGCGTATCGCCGTAGGATTTGTGCAGTTGATTCACTTCTAAATGAAACATCTTGGATCACCGATGAAATCTGTTGGCTGCCCAGGTGAGCAGCAGGGTCAGCAGGAAGTAGCTCATCACCAGCGCACTGGTGAAGTGGCCAGAAGTGGCGCGCATGTTGTAGAGGTAGACCTGCAGGGTCTCGTAACGGGTGCCCACCAGCATGTTGGCAAACACGAACTCGCCGAGCAGGAAGGAGAGCGACAGAAACAGCGCCGCCAACAATCCCTTTCGCAGGCAGGGGATCACCACCAGCAGGAAGGCGCGCCGACTACTCGCCCCCAGCAGATGGGCAGCATCCATCAAATCCCTGAGCGGTACCCCTTGCAGGCTGTTGGCCAGCGCCCGGTACATAAAGGGGAGCACCACGGTGAACCAGGTGCCGATCAGGATCCACGGCGTGCCGATAATGGGCAGGACACCATCGGCGTAGATCTGCAGCAACCCCACTGACGAGACCACAGGTGGCACCGCGAAGGGGAGCAGGATCAGCAGGTTCATCCAGGGATCCAGCTTGGGGAAGTAGTAGGCCACCACCAGCACGGTCGGTACCAGCACCAGGGTCCCCAGCAGCAGGGTAGCGAAACAGACCAGCAGACTGCGGCCAAACGCCGCCAGAAAACGCGGGTCGCCCCACAGTTTGAGATACCAGTCGAGGGTGAAGCCGTCCGGCAGCAGGGTCGCCCCCCAGCGGGTGGAGATGGAGTAGAGAAAGGTAGCCAGCAGCGGCAGCAGCAGGGTGGCGACCAGCCCACCCAGCACCCACTTGGGCCAGCGCGGCGTCAAATCATGCATGGGATTGCCCCTTGTTCACATAGCTCTTTTTCAGCAGCCACTGGTTGGCGGCCGTCACCACTCCCAGCAGCACCATCAGGATCACCGCCAGCGCCGCCGCCATATTGGGCTCGAGGAAGATGTCGCCGGAGACCAGACTGGCCACCCGGATGGTCACCAGATTGAAGTTGCCGGTGGTGAGTGCGTAGGCTGAGGCATAGGCCCCCACCGCGTTGGCAAACAGGATGATCAAGGTGCCAAGCAACGCAGGCGTCAGCACCGGCAGTGCCACATGCCACACATACTGCCCCTTGCTCGCGCCGAGCAGCGCGGCGGCCTGTGGCCACTCATCCTGCAAGGCATCGAACGCCGGGTAGAGCAGCAGCAGGGCGAGCGGGATCTGGAAGTAGGTGTAGATGAGGATGAGGCCCGACCCCGAGTAGAGGTTGAAGCCGTCGATCAGCCCCCAGGATTTCAGCAGCAGGGTCACCGCGCCATTGATGCCGAGAATGATGATGAAGGCGAATGCCAGCGGCACACCGCTGAAGTTGCCGGTCATGGTGACAAAGGCCAGCAGCACCCGCTTGACCCGCTCGCCGCTGTGGCGCAGCGCGGCTGCCCCGAGGGTGCCGATGGCAAGCCCCGCCAGACTGGCGATACCGGCAATGCGCAACGAGTTGCCGAACGATTGCAGGTAGAAGGGGGAACTCAAAATCTCCCGGTAGTAGTCGAGACCCCAGCCATCGGGGGTCTGAAAGCTACCCACCAGCACCCACACCATGGGGGCGAGCTGGAACAGGATCATCAACAGGATAAACGGCAGCAATACCAGTGCGGGCAGCCAGTGGCGGCGCACCTTGTGCTTGGTTGCCACGGGTTGATCCACCAGGATCTCGGTGGTGGCAGGCATATCAGTGCACCTCGCGCATAAAGGCGGCCTTGAGCAGCGGTGGCGCTGCCGGCTTGTCGTGGGGGATGCCCAGCAGATCGGCCATCAGGGCGCAGAGCTGGGTCTGGGCGATCACCACGCCATCCGGCCAGCGCTCGATAAAGGCATCGCCAAACAGCCAGAGTGGCACGGTGCGCTCTTCCGGCAGGGTGCCGCCGTGGCTCAGGTCGTTGTTCATGCCGTGATCCGAGGTGACTACCACCTGATACCCCTCCGCCAGCCACTGGGGCAGCAGATCGGCCAGCAGGCTGTCCATCCGGCGCGCCTGATTGCGGTACTGGCGGGAATCGAGGCCAAACTTGTGGCCTGCATCGTCCACCCCCATCGGATGGATCAGCAGGAAATCGGGATCGTATTGGGTTCGCAGCCATTCCCCATCCATCAGCAGATGGCTGTCGGGATAGTTGTCATCCCAGTAGAAGCAGCCGTGCTGGATCGGCAACTGCTCGTCATGAGTAATGCGATCACGGGCAGCCAGCCAGGGGCTGCGGTTGTAGAGTTCGCTCACCCAATGGTAGGCCGCCGCTGCGGTGCGTTTGCCCGCGGCGCGGGCCAGATGGAAGATGGAGTCATGCAGACTGAGGCGACTCACCCCGTTGTGGGTGATGCCGCTCACCACCGGCGGCACGCCGGTCAGGATGCACTCGTAGAGAGGCCGGGAGAGAGACGGCAGGGCAGCATTCAGGGTCGTATGCAGGCCCCGCCCCGCCTCCACCATGCCACCGAGGTAGCCCATGGTGTGGGCTACCTCGGCTGCCAGACCATCCACAAGTACCACTATCACCTTGTGTTGCACTGGATTCCCTTACTGCATGTTGATCATGACGGTTTCTTGCCACTGGCGCGGCAGGGCTTTGGAGCTCTGCTCCCAGGCGGCGTGATCCTGAACCGGCTTGGCATTGGCATACTGCTCGGCTGGCAGCAGCTTGGCCTTCACATCATCCGGCAAAGTCACGTTGCTGCGGATCGGGCGAGCGTAGCCGCGGGCCAGGTTGATTTGACCGGCATCGGAGAGGATGTATTCCCGCGCCAGTTTGGCGGCGTTGGGGTTCTTGGCCCACTTGTTGATGATGGTGGTGTAACCGGCGATGACGGAGCCGTCACTCGGGATCACCACATCAAACTTCTTGGGGTCGATCTGGTCGCGGTAGTTGAGGGCGTTGAAGTCCCACAGCACCCCCACTTCCACCTCGCCCTTCTCGATATTGGCGATGGTGGGATCGTTCAGGGAGAGGCGGCCCTGCTTGGCCAGCTGGCCGAACAGCTCCAGTGCAGGTTTCAGATTCTTCTCGCTGCCACCGGTGGCATAGGCCGCCGCCAGCACGCCGTTGTTGGCTTGGGAGGCAACGCCCACATCACCCAGGGTCACTTTGTAGTCGCCACCCAGCAGGGATTGCCAGCTGGTGGGGGCGGCCTTGACCAGATCCTTGTTGATCAGGAAGGCGATAGTGCCGGTATAGGCCAGCATCCAGTGACCGTCCGCATCCTTGGCCCAGTTGGGAATATCGGCCCAGGTGGAGGGTTTGTAGGGTTGGGTCACCCCCTGCTTGACCGCAACCGGACCGAAGGCGCCGCCCACATCGCCGATATCGGCGGTGGCATTGGCCTTCTCGGCGGCGAACTTGGCGATCTCCTGCGCCGAGCTCATGTCGGTATCCTGATGCTTGATGCCGTAGATGCTGCCCAGCTGCTGCCAGGTATCCTTCCAGTTGGCCCAGCTGTCGGGCATGCCGATGCTGTGGAGCTGGCCTTCACCGCGGGCGGCCTTTTCGAGATCCGCGATATTTTCGGCTGCATAGCTATTTGTGGCAAAAAACGGTTGGCTGATGGCCACCATGGCCAGTGCACTTGCGATCACGCTTTTCATCATCCCATCCCTCTGGACTAGGTCAGTTAAGGTTCGAGAGGGATGCTAGAGGGGAATTATGACGGTGGCGGGGCGCTTTGATGGCAGTTTCGTGACAATCGCCCTGTCATGGCGCTGTCATCCACAGCGGTTACAACTCTGAACCCGAGTGAGGCTGGACTATTCCAGTAAGGGATTGGCCAGCCACCCGCCTTCTGAATAAGCAACAGGGACAAGAGTGTGACCGAGCCGAGATTGAGCGAGCAGAGTGAACGAACAGAGCATGGCCGATGGCCGCTCCTCCTCCAAGTGCGAACAGATTTGCCAGACCCTGCGCCGCTATATCGGCAGCGGCCAATTGGGGGCCGGGCAGCAGCTGCCCGCCGAACGGGCCCTGAGCGAACGCTTCGCTACCACCCGCATCACCATCAAGGAGGCGCTCTCCAGCCTCGAAGCAGACGGCCTTATCTACCGTGCCGAGCGGCGCGGCTGGTTTGTGGCGCCACCCCGCCTCACCTACGATCCCGCCATCCACACCCACTTTCATCAGTGGATCGGCGAGCAGCAACGCACCGCCGAAACCCGGGTGCTGGCCCACGGCAGCGAGCTTGCCAGCAGCGAGCTGTGCCGCTGGATGGGGCTGGAACCCTTCACTCCACTTTATGAGATCCGCCGCCTGCGTCTCATCGACGGCCGCCCGGTGCTGCATGTAAGCCACCACCTGCTGGCGAGCCGCTTTCCCGATATCGCCAGCGCGCCGCTGGCCAGCTCCCTTACCGAGCTCTATCAGCAGCGTTATGGCATAGGCCAAGGTGGGGCGAGTCTCGAGATCACCCCCTCAGCGGCGCGCGGCGCCATCGCCCGCGCCCTCAATCTGGCTGAGGGGAGCGCGGTGCTACGGCTGGTGCGGGTCAACTACGACGAGCGAGGCGCTCTGGTGGATTGCGATATCGAGCACTGGCGGCCGGATGCCATCCGCATTTGTCTGGATACGCGAGCATTGCAGCCGCTCGCAGGCAAGCTGCAACAAACCCGGGTCACCGATTAGACTCCAGCCAACAGAGCGGATCCCGCAGGATCCGCCGGGATCAGTTGTCGATATTGGGGATCATGTCGTCAAAGCTCTGGTAGCCGCAGTCAGCCAGTTGCAGCGACATGGTGTAGGTCTTGGCGTGCTCCTGCTGACCGATGGCGGGGCGGTTGAGCTTGATCTCCTGATGCCAGTACTCCTTCATCCGGTCGATCAGCGCCATCGCCTCTCCCTCGTTGAGGTGCAGCTGGCAGAGCGCCATATAGTTGTTCGACTTGTGCATGTTCTCCACCAGATACTCCCCCAGCACCGACATTGCCTGCCGCGCCTGCTGGCGGGCGAAACGGCTGTGCTGCTCGAAGCTGATCCGCTCGCTGATGAGGAAGTGGTAACTGTTGTCGATACCGAGCTGCAAAATGCCGAGCTTCTCCAGCTTGCGCAGATAGAGGTAGCAGGAGGCATCGGTCAGGCCGTACTCCCGCTTGAGATCGATCAGCGTCTTGTCGCGCCAGAAGATATTGGCGAGAAAGGCGTAGAGCCCCGGCTCGTTGTGAAACGCCTCGTCCTGCTCCTGGGTAAAGACGGCGCGGCGGCTCTGGGCGTCCTGAGTGCGATCCAGCAGCTCCTCGAACGAGAGCCCCACCAGATGGCAGATCTCCAGCAGAGTATCGAACGGCAGCGAGGGCTTGTTCATCATCCGCTTCACGGTCGCGATGGAGACACCCATGGCTTCTGCCAGGTCTGATAGCGGATCCCCTTGTCGGTCAGGGTCTTCTTCAGGGTGTCGAGAATATTGTTGGCCAGGGTCTGGCTGTAGGTCATGCCGCTCTTCCTTGTTATCGCACTTTCATTGCATGGTTATGCCGAGTCAGCTTCTGGCCTGTTTTTACCTTTAAGGCTCAGATATTGACACCGAAAAAACAACCTAGAGAAAAAATCGCCTACAACGCCCATCAGGACAGACCAGTTGAACGATGAGGTCGCAAAATCTGACACCAGACAGTGCATATCTTTCAACCCGCAAACATTTTGCTAGTGCTGCATAGAACATCGCGCATAATCGAAACGTATCGAATTCAAGACCCTTCCTGGTTGAGAAATCGATTGTTTGCTTCCAAATTTTTATCTTTTAAACCGTAAGGTTTTTTCTCTTTCCTGGCATTGGGCGGCGCTGATAGCACCGCCCTTTTCTTTTCCCTGAATTCGCAGGTCAGGTCAAGGGCCCCGGCAAGGGGAAGTGTCACCGGCCACCCGCCGCCCACTGATGCGCCAACCATCACGACCTCTCTGGCAAGGTATCCTAAACTGTCATCAATAGCGTTTCATTGCCATTCAACATATTTAAATGGCTTGATTGGAAGCTTCACTCAATATACAAACGAATATAAGCAAGTAATTTAAAACTCCAAAAACCTATCTTTTAAATGGCTTGCACATATAAGACAACAAAATTAATCAACCAGTACTACCAATATTTACTTATCACTCCCCGCTCCCACCCCAACAACTGCTACCGGGTAAAGAGAAAAGCCACCCACAAGCGCCCATTCGCGTATCTGATGGGCAACATGGCCCACGCAAAAACAGCCTCAAAAGACCACCAAAACCCTCAATGGGAACAATCCCAAACCTCAAAAAGTGCAAAAAACAGGCAAAAAGATAGATTTTTTTCTCACGGTTTCACCTTGAGAGGCATTCAAAAAATAATCGAAAAGAGCCTGGCGCCTGTGAGTGACATCTGAGATACCAATTTTTAGACAACTCATCATGGCAACGCTAGAATGAAAATTAAATACCAATACAAATCAATCACATAGAATCAAAACCAAACTTTCAGCCTGTCATTTACCTCACCAGTTAATTATTTAAACCTCAATAAAGCTAAAACTCTAATAACGCCATTTATTAAACAAAATGCCCCTGCTTGCAGCCAGTCATATTTAGAAGGATGGGGAAATCACTCTCTTGTTATTCAGAAATGTGCTGACTATACTGCGGCCCCTCTGTGAAAGCAGAGCAATGACGGAAATATAAAAAGCTTCATGGATTGAGCAATATAAATCACACGCAGTTCACGCAACACAAGGTTATTTATCCATGAACAAGTTTAATAAAATTGCCGCATTCTCCCTGCTTGCTCTGGCCATGAATGGCGGCGCCCATGCCGAAGGCTGGTATGCAGGTCTGGATCTGACCACCTCCAAGATGGATCTCGATGGTGCTGCCAAAGACGCCTATGACGCCAAAGTGATCGACGACCAGCTCGACGGCGGCAGCCTGATCGTAGGTTACAGCTTCAAACCCTGGCTGGCGGTTGAAGGTGGCCTGCACGCCCAACAGATGGATCAGCTGACCTGGGTAACCTCCCCGATTGCAACCGGCTTTGCCGACACCACCATCGAAACCCGCAGCATCAGCCTGGCCGCCAAGCTGAGCCAGCCGCTGGCCTGGGGCTTCAGCGCCTATGCCAAACCGGGTATCGCCTACACCCGCACCGAAGTGGAAGTTGTCGGCAACGCCACTCTCCTCGGTTTCAGCGGTCAGGTAAACGAGAGCGCAACCAAGAGCAAGGTACACCCCAATCTGGAAGTGGGTCTGGACTACGCCTTCAACGACCACTTCTCTGCCGGTATCGGTTACGAGCGCCAGTTCGACGCCCTGAGCCTGGGTGACGAGCACTACTCTCTGGATACCTTCAAGCTGGGTCTGCGCTACCACTTCTAAGTCGCGCCGCGTCAGTCACAATGCAAAAGGGCCGCAGGTTTCAAACCTGCGGCCCTTTTTACTGCTCTTTTTCCGTACCCCGCGTTAGCAGATCTGGTCTTTACCCAGCTGCTTGGCCTGATAGAGCGCCCGATCGGCGCGCACCATCAGGCTCTCTTTCTGCTCATCCTGCTGATACTCCGCCAGCCCGAAGCTCATGGTAGCGGGCGCGTGGGGGCAGATGGGCTCGCTCGCCATCAATGCCTGAAATTTGCTCGCCACCACCAGCGCATCCTCGCGGCCGGTGTTGGGCAACAACACCATAAACTCGTCACCGCCCCAGCGGGCCAGCAGATCGATCTCGCGGATATGGCGACGCACCAGCGCCACTATGTTGATCAGGGTCTGATCCCCGGCATTGTGGCCATAGCTGTCGTTGATCTGCTTGAAGTTGTCCACATCCATGGCGATCACCGTAAACGGCTGATGGAAGCGGCGCGCCCGCTCGCACTCCAGCTGCAACGCCCGCTCCAGCCGATAGCGGCTGGCGGCGCCAGTCAGGGCATCGGTCTCTGCCAACAGACGGTTCTCCTCGGCTTTCTGTTGCAGCGCCTCGTTGAGTCGCACCAGCTCGGCGGTGCGCTCGGCAACCTGTTGCTCCAGCGACTGATTGCGCCGCTCCAGCTGTTCCAGCAACAACTTGCTGGCGTGGATATCGCGATGGGCGCCGATCATACGCGCCACAGACCCGTCGGGATTGCGCTCAATGATGCGGCCGCAATCCTCAATCCAGAGGTAACTGCCATCCTGGCAGCGGCAACGGTACTCGGCGCGATACTCATGGGCGCTGCCGCTCAGACAGAGATCGAACTTCGCCATCACTGCCGCCAGATCGTCGGGGTGGATCACGTTCTCCCAGGTGAAGACGGTATTGCCGAGGGAGTGAGGCTCGTAACCCAGCATCCGGTACCAGCCCGGGTTGCGATAGACAAAACCGGTATTGGCATGCCAATCCCAGATGCCATCACTGGTCACCTCCAGAATGCCATGCACCACGGCCTCGCTGACATCCGAGATCCTGATCGTGTCACTGTCCTGCACCATAGCAGTTATCCTTGTTCTTCCGCCCCGCGCCACCACGGGGAATCGCGCTGTTGTCGTGAGGCGCTACCTTGGCATATTGCAACAGATCTGTCAGCCAGAACCCCACCGCACCACCGTTTCCACGGTTATCGACCACTCACGGCGCAGGCTGAATCAGGGTGGCCATAAGTGTGGCTCAAGCGCGCCCCATTTACCGGATTTAACTCACGATTCAGTCATTTGGGGGATGGGAATAAATGAGGGGATACCCAGAGGCCCCCACAGAGGTCACTCGGCCAGAGTTAGTCGATAAAAATCCGTCTCCCGATGTTTCGGATTGGGGCGCAGAAACACCCAGCCAAAGCGCCGGTAATGGTTCAAGGCCCGCACATTGGTACGACTCACGGAGAGCATCGCCCATTTACAACCCGCTCCCAGCAACTGCTGGCGAATATAGGCCTGCAACTGCGCGGCCAGCCCGCAGCCACGATATTCGGGGAACAGATAAATCAGCTGCACATAACCGGTCTCGGGCTCATCGGAAAAACTGCGAAACTCCAGCTGGCCCACCCGTTGTTCACCCGCCCAGACATGAAGGTAGTGCCATTGCGCCTTCCCCAGCCTTTCGCGGATCCGCTCCCGATAGCCATCGATAAAGTCGGCAAAGCCGTCATGGGTATGAAAACTGCAGAAGTAGGCATCCCTGCGCGCCTGCACACAGAGCTCGTAATCGCGATCCAGATCGATGGGGTTAAATTCAAGTCTCAAGCAATGACATCCTGTCGTGTGTGGGTTGGATGCAGGGTGTAATAAGCGCAGCGCATTACACCTTTTGGCAGATAAATAGCAGCGGTGCAATTCACTTCGTTCTTTGCACCCTACTCGTTACTCGCCCTCACCCTGCCCTCTCCCGGAGGGAGAGGGGATAAAGCAGCATCGGGGATATGAGGTTGGCCATCGCGTGTATATCCACGAAGCCGAATCTCCCTTCTCCCCTTGCGGGAGAAGGGCTGGGGATGAGGGGAAGGAAAATAATATTTCATGGTAAACATTTGGCTTAGCAGGCGAAGATTCAACCAAGAAATTATTGAGTTTTTTCTCACCATAATTTATTATGTCTTCGCTTACTTATTTAGGAAGTAAGGTGTATCACAAGCTGTCAAGTAGAACGCTCACCAGTACACTGGCTAGCAGACGACTTGCATGGCCGCAGATGGCTAGTAGACTCACGTCGAACACTCCTGCGATGATGGTATCATATATCATATCTGACATTCGTGGCCGACATCATATAATAATATATGATGTTGTGAATGCGTATTTAAGTACGTTTGTTAAGCCCGGATTGGGAATCGGATGGCCACAGTCCTTTACCTTTCCGGGTTTTGCAATTTAAGGCTCAATATGATGAACTCAGAAAATCAATGGTTTCGGAGTCGTGGCTACTTACATTTTGATTCTCCAGTAAAATTACGGAAAGCATGTCAAATTGTCAAATCTCCCCTTAATGTTGCCCAACATGCTTTTTTTCCTCTAATCAAGTACAATATACAAAGCCTTAAAATATCAATAGACAAAGATGGTAATGTTCAAAAGAAAATAAAAACAAGACCAATCTCATACGCATCACATATCGACTCTCACATTTACTCTTACTATGCAGGGTTACTCTCTGATTTATATGAAAAAGCTCTCTCTGAATCGCAATTAGAAGAATCTGTACTTGCTTTCAGATCTCTTGGGAAAAGTAATATTGATTTTGCTAACATTGCCTTTGAAAAAATAAAGGCTCATGGTGATTGCACTGCAATCGCGATGGATATCTCTGGTTTCTTTGATAATTTAGATCATGAAATACTCAAATCAATGTGGTGCAAATTACTCCAAGAACAATCATTACCAAATGATCATTTTAATATATACAGGTCTCTAACTAAATCATCTGTGGTCAATAGAGACCTATTGTATACAGCACTTAAAATATCGAGAAACAACCCCAAAGCTGCAGGATTAAGGCTTTGCAATATAAAAACATTCAGAGAGAAAGTTCGAGGTCTTGGGTTAATAGAAACCAACTCGACTGGAAGAGGCATACCACAAGGAACATCTATAAGTGCGCTTCTGTCTAATATATACATGCTAGATTTCGACAAGAAAATAAAAGACATAGTGACATCTATTTCAGGAGAATACTATCGTTACTGTGATGATATGCTTTTTATCATCGACAGTGATAAAACCCGTGAATTAATCTCTCTGGTAACACAAAGTATCTCCGAGCTAAAAATAGAAATAAATGATAAAAAAACTGAGATTAGAACTTTCCATACATGCCGTGGGGTTCAAAAATGTGACAAGCCACTACAGTACTTAGGCTTTATTTTTGATGGTGAAAGAAAGTTACTTAGATCGGCGGCACTAGCTAGGTTTTCGGGCAGAATGAAAGCTGGGGTTAGGTTAGCTAAAAAGACGCATCAAAAAGCCAACCTTATTGAAGAGGAAAATGGTGTAGCGAAAACACCACTATTTAAGAAGAAAATTTATGAGCGTTACTCGCATTTAAGCAAGCGAAATTTCATCACATATGGCCATAAAGCGGCAAATATAATGGGTTCTAATGCGATTAAAAAGCAATTAAAACCTCTTTGGGGGCGACTGCTCAAAGAGATGAATGAGCAATAATTTTCCACTCCTAAAAACATACGTTGACGGCGGCAACTCCCTTTACCGCCGCCATCAATCACTCCCCCAACCTCTCCGCCAATCCGGAATAACGCTCGGTCTTTTTCCGTACTGCCTGTGCCAGCAGGGCGCGATCGCCGTAGAGATCGAGGCGGGCCTTGGCGCGGGTGATGCCGGTATAGACCAGCTCGCGGGTCAGCAGCGGGCTGGGGCTGTCGGGCAACACCAGCACGGTATGGGCAAACTCCGAACCCTGGGATTTGTGGATGGTCATGGCGTAGACCGTCTCGTGGGGCGGCAAGCGGCTGGGCAACAGGGCGCGCAGGGTGCCGTCCGGCTGCTCAAACCATACCTTGAGCCGCCCAGTTTCATCGGGCAGGCAGAGCCCCATATCGCCGTTGTAGAGGCCGACCCCGTGATCGTTGCGCACCACCATCACCGGGCGACCGGCATACCAGTCGCCATCGCGGGCAATCAGGCCGGCCCGTGACAAGGCGAGTTCGAGCCGCTCGTTAAGCCCCAGCACCCCGAACGGGCCGTCACGCAGGGCGCAGAGGATCTGGAAGCTGTTGAATGCCTTGAATACGGCGGCAGGATCTTCCCCCGCGCGGGCCGCCTTCAGATAGCTGCCGTAACCGGCCACCCCCCGGGCAATCAGGGCATCGTAGGCCTCCCCCGCCCAGGGGTGCAGGCTGATATCGGCAAAGCCCATGCTCCAGACAGCTTCCACCGCCGTGGCATCGCCGCTGTTGCAGGCGCGCGCCAGCTGGCCGATGCCGGAGTGCTGATCAAAGCGCCAGCTCTTGGCCAGCAAACAGAGGCTGTCGCGCACCGGTGCCCCTGCTGGCGTGCCCTGCAAGCGGTAGCCGGTCTGGCGGGAGAGCCAATCCGCCTGCGCCGGGCTGATGCCCTGTTCGATAAAGCTGCAGATATCGCCGAGCACGGCCCCCGCCTCCACCGAGGCGAGCTGATCCTTGTCGCCGAGCAGGATCAGGCGGGCGTGGCTGGGCAGCGCATCTAGCAGGCGCGCCATCATCGGCAGGTCGACCATGGAGGCCTCATCCACCACCAGCAAGTCGAGGTGCAGCGGGTTGCCCGCGTGGTGGCGGAACTGGCTGCGCCCCGGAATGACCCCGAGCAGCCGGTGCAGGGTGCCCGCCTCGGTGGGGATCGCCTCCACCCACTCGGGGGGCAGATCGAGAGCCTGCAGGGCAGAGCCGATACTCTCGGTCAGGCGCGCCGCCGCCTTGCCGGTGGGGGCCACCAGCCGGATCGCCGGTGCCTTGCCTGCTTGCAGCCCGGTCTCCACAAGAATGGCGAGCAGCTTGGCGACCGTGGTGGTCTTGCCTGTGCCGGGGCCGCCGGAGATCACCGCAAAGGGGCGCGCCGCCGCCGTGGCCGCCGCCAGCTTCTGGCCGTTGCAGCAGAGCGCCTCGGGCACCAGCGCATCCAGCTTGCTCAAATCGCTCGCCGCCTGGGCGCTGGCGAGCAGCGCCTCGATGGCGGGCCAATCCACTTCATTGGGTAACACCAGATCGAGATACTTTTCGATAAAGTGGCGGGCCGAGAAGTCGGGGGCGAGGCGGGCCTTGAGCAGCGCCGCGAACACCAACCCGTAGTCGCGGGCAAACAGCCGCGACAGGGCCGGGGCAATCTCCGGCCATTCGGCGCGCTCGCTCAAAGCGCGCAGATGGCGGGCCACCCCCAGTTCAAAATCGTGGTAGCGGGTGAGGTAGAGCCGCCCGTGCCACAGCCGCAGCGGCCAGCGCGGGGCACGCCCCTCATCCTGCTCGGTGCCAACCAAGGGACTAGCCGCAAACAGGGCGGGCCAGCGGGCAGGATCCGCCAGATCAGACAACAGATCCCGGCTCTGCTGGGGATCCAGCCCGAACGGGCGCAGGGATCCGGCAGTCAACATTTCAAGCGGCAGACAGACATGGCCGCGCCCCAGCTCGAAGCAGGCGAGCGCCGCCCCCAGCACCAGCTCGGGGCTGCCACCAAGGTCGGCCACCAGCCTGGCAAATTGCAGATCCAGCTGGCGGATACGGCCAGCCAGCGCCAGTGTTTTGAGCCGTTCAACCATCATTGCGCTGGTCGCGGTGCTGATCATGGTGCCGCTCATGCCTCTACCTCGTTCAATGCTTGGGATCCCGCTGCTGGCAGCTCACTGCCTTCGCGAAACAACTTATCCAGCCCCAGCACCAGTTCACGGCTCGGGCGGGTATGGAAAATGCCCCCCTGCGGCATGCCGCGCAGGAACAGATAGAAAACGCAGCCAAAGTGCTGCTCGAAGTCGTAACCCGGCAGGCGCAGGGTGAGCAGCCGGTGCAGCGCCAGCGAGTAGAGCTGGTATTGCAGGTCGTAGCGGTGCTCGGCCATCGCCCGCTCCAGCGCCGGACGGCTGTAATCGGCGGGGCTCATGCCGAGGTGGTTCGATTTGTAGTCGAGCAGATACCAGCGACCCTGCCACTCGAACACCAAGTCGATAAAGCCCTTGAGCATCCCCTGCACGGTGGCAAAGCTGAGCGGCTTGTTGCCCCGCGACAGCGGGTCGTGCTGCTGGCAGAGGGCCGTCAGCGCCGGTGCCGTCACCCGCCCCATGGGCAGGAAGAACTCCAGCTCCACCTGTTTGCGCTCGGGCGCCAGATCCCGCAGCCGCACCGGCTCACCAAAGCCTGTTTCCAGCGGGGTATCCAGCACCGCCTCCACCTGCTGTTGCAGCACCGGTGCCCAGCTTTCGTCGAAGCCGTCTTGCAGCAACAGACTGGCGATATGCTCTGCCAGCGGCTCGCCCGCAGCGCTCTGAAAATCGATGGTCTCGAACAGGCTGTGCAGCAGGGTGCCGGGGCGCGCCCCTTTCGGGAAGGTAAAGATGGAGGGCTGGGGTGCCTCGTCCGGTTGCTCGGAAGCCAATGCAGCCGCCTCGGTCACCACCTCGTCATCGAAGCCGGGGTTGGCAAGCACGCCCTTGCTGTGACCATGGCCCTGCGCCGCCAGCCCGGAGTAGGAGCTGATCCACCAGTCCCGCTCAAGGGCGCCGCTAAAGTGGCGCACCTGCGGCTCGCCCAGCTGCTCCTCCTCTGGTGGCAGCGGGGCCGGACGGGTGAGCGAGGGCTCACCGACGGCCACTCCGGGCAGCGCCTGTGCCAGCTCGGTGAGGGCGGTCGCCAAGGTTTCGGCATCCCCCTCCTCGCCCTTTTGCAGCAGGTAACCGATGGCGGTGTGGTGCAGGTCGGTCTTCTCCGACTTGCCCGCCCCCGCCCGCACCGGCGCCAGCCCCAGCCAGGTGGCGTAGACGCCCCGGGTCAGCGCCACATAGAGCAGCCGCAAATCTTCGGCAAGGCGCTCCCTGTCCGCTTCGGCGAGCGACGAGTCGGCGCCGGTCAGATCGAGAATGGTGCGATTGCCCGCCTCATCCGCCTCGTGATAGAGCGGGGTCTCGGCGGTTCTGTGGCTACAGATAAAGGGCAGGAACACCAGCGGGTACTCCAGCCCCTTGGATTTGTGGATGGTGACGATCTGCACCAGCTTGCGCTCGGATTCGAGGCGCAGTACCTGCTCCGCATCCTGCCCGTTGGGGCGGCTCACCGCCTCCCCCAGCCAGCGCAGCAGGGCATACTCCCCGTCCAGCTCGCTGCTCACCTGTTGCAGCAGCTCGCCAAGATGGAGGAAGTTGGTCAGCCGCCGCTCGCCATAGGGGCTCGCCAACAGCGAAGAGGCAAGATTGCGCCGATGCAGCAGGGCCCGCAGCATCGCCAGCACGCCGCGGCGGTGCCAGATCTTGCGGTACTCCATAAACTCCTGCACCGCGCTCTCCCACGCCCGTTCGTCGCTGGCCAGTCCATCGAGCGCCCTAGCATCCAGATCAAACAGCCCGGTGGCGAGCGCCGCCCGCAGGCTGCGCTCTTCGCTCGGGTTCTGGCAAGCGTGCAAAATCAGCAAAATCTCCCGCGCCTCCGTCTGCTCCAGCACGCTCTCGCGGTTCGACAGATAGACGGAGGCGATGGCGAGGCGCGCCAACTCCTGCTGCACCAGCTTGCCCTCGGCGCCGGTACGCACCAGCACGGCGATATCTCCGGCCTTGACCGCTTTGTCACCGATCTGCGCCTTGCCCTCACGGGCCTGGGCCAAGAGGCGGTGGATCTCGGCGGCGGTGGCGCGCGCCATCTTGCTCTGGTAATCCCCCCGGTTGAAGGTCGGCTGGCCGGTCAGCTGCCAGCAGTGGAGCACGGGCGCGGTGGCACCATCGAGCAGCAGCGCCTTGCTCTTGCCCTGCGCCTCCACCGGCAGGAAGGGGATATCCGCCTCGTAGATAAAGGGATCTTTTGCCCGCTCGAACAGGCCGTTGACCGCCCCCACCAGCGCACTGCTGGAGCGCCAGTTGCGCCCGAGGGTGTAGTGGGCGCTCACATTTCGCCGCGCCTGAATGTAGGTAAAGATGTCGGCGCCGCGAAAGCCGTAGATGGCCTGCTTGGGGTCACCGATCATCAATAGCGCCGTGTCGGTGTGGCCGCCGTAAAGCCGATGGAAGATTCGGTACTGCTGGGGATCGGTATCCTGAAATTCATCGATCATCGCCACCCGGTAGGTGGCGCGAATCCGCTCGCACAGCCGCTCGCCAAGGCTTGAGCCGAGCGCCCCGTCGAGATCTTTGAGCAGATCATCGAACGAGAGCTGATGAGCTTGGCGCTTGCTGGCCTGCATCCGGCTGCGCACCACCTTGGCCGCCCGTTGCAGGATCAGATCCCGAATACCGGGGCGGCTCGCCAGCAACTCGTCTATCTGACTGAACAGCGGCAGGGTCGGCACAGCGCCCCCCTTCTTGAGGTTCTCCTCCAGCACCGTCTGGCCGAAGCGCTCCAGCTCCTTGGGGATGGCGTAGCCACTGCTCTCGTCCTGTGCCCAGTCGGCTATCTTGGCAAGCCACCCTTCGTAGTTCTTGCCGGTGTAGCGGCTGATCTGGCCGTCGGTCTGGCGGCGGATCTCGTCCGTCTGCGCCAGCCATTCGCTCTTCACTGCCGCGATGCGGCTCATGGCCGCCTGATGGCGAGCGGCGAGGGTCTCATCCCCCAGCGCGGGGTGGATCTCCAGCTCGCTGTTGTCGAGCCAGCTGCCCATCTCCCGCAGCAGGGCGGCGGGACTCGGCCAGAGTGCGCGCACGGCGCTGGCGAGGGCTTTATCCACCGGATAGAACTCGGCGCGCCAGTAGTCGCTCACCGCCTGCAGCCTGAGCTGGCTGTCGTCGGTAAGAAATTCGGTTTCAAAGAGGGCGCCCGACTCGAAGGCGTTCTGTTTCAGCATCCGCTGGCAGAAGCCGTGGATGGTAAAGACCGCCGCCTCGTCCATCTGCCGCTCGGCAGCCAGCAGGCGGCGGGCTGCCAATTCGTGATCCTCCACCTCGGCCAGCAGTTGGGCCAGCAGGGCATCATTGCTATGGCCGCGCATAAAGGCGAGGCGCGCCTCGTGGATGCGACCGCGGATCCGCCCGCGCAGCTCGGCGGTGGCCGCTTCGGTAAAGGTCACCACCAGAATTTCGGTCACTGACAACGGCCGTTCATGGGCGCTCGGCTGACCGGCATCAGCGCCCTCTTCGATGAGCGGGCCGTGGCCCAGCAGCAGGCGCAGATAGAGACCGGCGATGGTGTAGGTCTTACCGGTACCGGCGGAGGCTTCGATCAGTCGTTCACCAT
Source organism: Aeromonas sp. 61P (assembly GCF_051919545.1). Taxonomy (NCBI): domain Bacteria; kingdom Pseudomonadati; phylum Pseudomonadota; class Gammaproteobacteria; order Aeromonadales; family Aeromonadaceae; genus Aeromonas; species Aeromonas sp. 61P. The sequence goes on along the minus strand of NZ_JBQBEL010000001.1, from coordinate 1,047,411 downwards.
GGAGGGGAAAACGCAGGGTATTGAGCGGGTTAGCCATTATTTCAGCTCCTCCAGGGTCCTGAGCAGCGGGGTCAGGTGTTCGCGGGCCAGCGCCTGTAACTGCCCAAGCACCTCGTCATCGAGTTCGGGGAAGCAGCGGGCGACGTAAACGTCTTGCCCCTCCCCATTGATCATCCAGCCGCCGTTGAAACGGGTGAGAGCCGCCTTGTCGGCCGCCTCCGGTTTGTCCGGATCCTTCTCGATCGCCTTGAGCCAATCCCAGGCGGTGTTGGGGAAGAAGGGCAGCGGCCGCTTCATCCCCTGCGCCCAGCACGCCACCAGCGCCGCCAGCTTGGGCCGCGCCTCGTCGGCAGAGAGCTTGGGCAATCGCAGACTCTGTTTGGCATCGAACAGCAGGGTGTCGCCGGGGGCGCCGCTCAATGAGAGGCAGAGGTGCTGGATCCAGCCCAGCAGCAGATCCTTGCCGTTGAAGCTGCCGGGTTTGACCACCAGCAAGCGCCCCTTCTGGGTGTCGATCCACCCTTGCAGCTGGCCCTGAGTGAGGGAGATATCGATCTCCACCGCCTGTTTTTCTGACTCATTGGCCGCAACCCATGGCCGCAGCCGATCCGCCAGCTTGCCCATCTCGGCATCCAGATCGTCCAGCAGCAGGCTGCCGAACCACCCTTGCGGCAGCAGGCCGGTGAGCTGCAACCGCTCGCGCCGCTCGGTACTTTCACCTTCCGCCAGATGGGCATCGAGCAGCAGATCTTTCAGCTGATAATGTTGCAGGCCATCCAGCTCGAACGGCTCGCTGTCCTCGATATTGGCTTCGTTCAGCTCAAACCACACCTTGAGGCGGCGGTTGAGGAAATATTTGGTGGGCTGGCGATAGAAGCGCAGCAGCTCCGCCAGCTCCAGCCCCTGCTCCTTGCCCCATTCGGGAGGTAAAGGCAGCTCGCCGCTCTGGAAGTTGGCCGCACCACGCACCGGATTGAGGGCGGGTAGCCAGTCGGCGGCATAGGTAAAGAGGCGTGAACCCGCCTCCGGATAGAAGTAGTTGCGGCTGTAGGGGGTGAGCGGATGCGCCACCATCAGGTGGTTGAGCAGCCGCTTGCCGGAGGTTTCGTCGTCGAGATCCTCATCCCCCGCCAGCACAAAACCCTGCCGCACATAGTCGATCAGCTCCGCCAGCAGCACCGATGGCACCTTGTCGCTGTTGTCCTGCGCGCTGAAGCCCTGATAGCTGATGTAGAGCCCCTGCTGGGCACTGAGCAGCGCCTCGAGGAAGAGGTAGCGGTCATCATCGCGGCGGGAGCGATCCCCACGCCGCGACGCTACCGCCATCAGATCGAACCCCATGGGAGCCAGGGTGCGCGGGTAGACGCCGTCGTTCATGCCGAGCAGGCAGACCTGCTTGAAGGGGATGGAGCGCATCGGCATCAGGGTGCAGAAGTTGACCTGACCGGCGAGGAAGCGCTGGCTGGAGCGGGACTCCCCCAGCACGCTGCCGAGGTAATCCTGAAGCAGATCTGCGGTGATGGGCTGCTCGAAGCGAGCCTCGCCAAGCCGGGTCTGCCACTCGGCCAGCTGGCTGCGAATGAGCTGGAGCTGACGCTCTTCATCCTCGTCGGCCAGATAGAAGCGCTCCAGCAGCGCCAGCAGGCAGGCGTTCCACTCGGCTAGCGGCTGGGCCTGTTGCAGGCAGGGTAGGAATTCTGCCAGCGAATCGACAAACCAGGCGAGCTTGCCGAGCGCCAGCCCCTGCTGCCCCTCGATATCGGCGTAGGGCAGGATGCCCGCCACCGGCTCGCCATCCCCCATGGCAAAGCCGAGCAGCATGCGGCGCAGGCCGAACAGCCAGCTGTTGCCGGACATGGGCGGCAGATCGAAGCGGACTGGGTAACCGTCATCCAACCCCCAGCGGATGCCGGTCTCCTGTACCCAGACCCGCAGCTGGTTGAACTCGTCGTCATCCAGCTCGAAGCGGCGCAGCACGGCGGGCACTTCGAGAATGGCGAGCAGCTCCCCTGCCCCGAAACGGGCGTTGGGCAGCCTGAGCAGGGCGAGGAAGCTTTGCAGCAGCGGGCTCTCCTGACTCGCCGCCCGATCCGAGACCGCAAACGGGATCTGGCCCCGCGCGCCAAACACCGCCTGAATGTAGGGGCCGTAGCTGTTCACATCCGGCATCATCACCACCACATCTTTCGGGGTGAGGGTCGGGTCCTGCTCGAACAATGCCAGCAGCCGGTCGTGCAGCACTTCAAGTTCCCGCATCGGGCCGTGGCAGGCGTGGATCTGCAAGGATCCATCCGCCGGATCGATCGGGCTCTTGTGGTGGCTGCTGTCGAGATCGAACTGACCGGCGCCCCGTTCGGCCAGCTCCAGCACATCCTTCTGGATGGCATGCAGCAGGCTGACATTGCCCTTGGCGTCTACCTCGTCGATATCGACGAAGGCCTCGATTTGCGGCACCTCCAGCTCCATCAGCTGATGCAGGTAGTCGCGTCCCAGCTTGCCCATGGAGGCGAGCAGCGGGTTGGCGGGGCCCTGCAATGTCTCGATATCGGTGCCGGGTTTGAGCTTGTTCTCCAGCCGAGCCAGCGTCTTGCGATCCAGCAGATCCCCCCAGTAGTAGCGGCAAGGGTTGGTGACGAACAGGTGCACCTCCACCTCCGACCGGCTGCCGAGGGCCAGCAGCGCCTCCACATAGCGCGGCGGCAGCGCCGAGATGCCGAACACAAAGACCCGCTGCGGCAGCTTGCCCGGCAGATCGGCGGTGCGCGCCAGCTCGTGGATAAACTCCTCGTAGAGGTTGGCGCGGTGGTAGCCGCTCGGAGAGAGCGCCAGGGTGCGGGCCACCAGCTCGCGCCACAGCTCGGGCTGCCAATCCTGACCGCTCACCCCGGCCAGCTCCTGACTCAATCCTTCCCCCTCTTCCCAACGGGCGATCCAGTCCGGCCGGTAGACCAGATACTGGTCAAAGAGATCCGCAACCTTCTGGCAGAGCTGCCACAGCCGCACCTGCTCGGGATCCCTGGCGGGATCCTCCTCATCTCCCCCGCCCAGATAGGCGGCGAGCGGGGCAAAGGCAGGGCGATCCAGCAAGGCAGGCAGAATGGTCATCAACTGCCAGCTCATGGAGCCTTTGTTGTAGGGACTCTGGCGCGGCACATCCGCCAGCACCCGGGTGAACATCTCCCAGATAAAGCTGGCGGGCAGCGGAAAGTCGATATTGGCGGCGATGCCGAAGGCTTTGGCCAGCTCCAGCTTGAGCCACTGGGCCATGCCCGGACTCTGCACCAGGATCTGCTCCCGATCGAAGGGGTGAGAGAGAGGGGCCCGCCGGATGCGGCTCACCAGCAGCTCTTTGAGCAGATCCAGCTGATTGGAGTGGTAGAGGGTAAACATGAGCAATTCCCGCCTGTGGATGAGAGGGGGCGAGGGAAAAGGCGAGCCATTTCCGTCACTTCACAAGAGAGGGAATTGTCGGGGATCGGGGGATAAGATGCAAAAGGCACTTGTGGCCAGCAGGCGGGCAAACCGCTGAACCATGAGGGGGGCCGCAGATTTGTGCCGCTGCCTCACCGCCTCGGAAAACGCAGACAGAAAAAAGCCGGTGCAGTTGCACCGGCCAAAAGGCATTGGAAAACTTGACTCTTCAGGGCATTACCAGTTTTTGCCGAGACGGGCATCCACACTGAAAGCCCCTGCTCCGGCCGCCGCCAGCGCCAGGAAACCACCGGCCACTGAGACGTTCTTCATAAACATCAGCATCTGCATCTGTTCGGCAGGCTGATAGTGGAAAATAAAGGCAGCCATCAGGGTGAAACCGGCCAGCAGCACGGAGAGGCTGCGGGTAAAGAGACCCAGCACGATGGCAAGGCCACCACCCAGCTCAAGCAGGATCACCAGCGGCAACATAAAGCCCGGCACGCCCATCGCTTCCATATAGCCCTGAGTACCGGCATAGCCGCCGATCTTGCTCCAGCCCGCCATTACGAACATCAGCGCCAGCAGTACACGACCCGCCAGCAGCGCTACATCTTTCATCTTGTCCATTTCATCTTCCTCGTTTGTGTCACATCACCGCTGACTGCTTCAGGGTAGGTCAAATAACAGGGCTTGAGTGGCACTGGTCGCAACCAACACCCACCGGTATTCATCACGACTGAGTACCCCGTCGCCGGGTCGGGCAGCCAGACCGTTGGCGGTCAGCTCCCCTGAAATCATCTGCAGGTAACCGTGTCGGCCAGCCAGTGCCCACTCGAGCGTCTCGCCCGGGGCCAGCTCCAGCCGCCATACGCGGGCCTGTTGGCGGATCCGCAGCGATCCCGCTTCGCCATCCGGTGACGCCACCAGCGTCATGCCCGGTCTGGACTCGATCTTCTTCTGCTGATATCCGGGTGGCGTGCCGAACTCGTTCGGCTCGATCCAGATCTGCAACAGGGAGAGAGGATCCGTCTGCGAGGGGTTGTACTCGCTGTGGCGGATCCCGCTGCCTGCGCTCATCAGCTGGAAATCCCCTGCCGGGATCTGCTCGGCATGGCCGAGGCTGTCCTTGTGCTCTATGGTGCCTTGCAGCACGCAAGTGAGGATCTCCATATTGGCGTGAGGGTGGGTGGCGAATCCGCCACCCGGCGCAACCAGATCCTGATTGATCACCCGCAGTACCGAGTGCCCCATCCACTCCGGGTCATAATAGTGACCGAAGGAGAAACTGTGGCGCGCGTCCAGCCAGCCAAAGTTGGCCTTGCCCCGCGCTTCTGCGGCTCTCAATTGCATCATGGTCTGCTCCTCACCTACCGGGACGGTTGATTAACGCTGTTTGCCGCTACCGATGCCGAACGGAATACGGTATTCGCTGCTCTGGTCAGCCAGGCTGACGGTCAGGTTGCCCTGGGTACGGCTCGGGATCCGCACCTGCTGGGTGCCAGTCAGGTTGGCGTGGACTGATGCCAGCAGATCGCCAGACTCGTCACGCACTTCCAGCATCGGATTGGCTTTGCCATCCATTGCGGCAGTGGCGTTCCAGTTCACAAACAGCACGCCGGGCATGGCATTGAAGTCAGCCGGTACGGAAGCTTGGGCGAAACCAGTGGTCATCAGGCCTGCAACGGCCAGCATCTTGATTACGTTTTTCATGTTCATTCACTCTCTTGTTTTATATGTCATTGCCAAGGCCTTTTCGGCCAGAATCAATGCATCCATGCAAGAGGTTATTCAAATAGTGTGTTGTTCTTTCACCGACGTCAGACAGACCGATTTGGTGTGTCACAGTGCGGAACTACCCGCATATTTGGCCGCTCGACGTTCCTGCCTAAGCGTTGATTGAATATTAAAGTGACATGACCTAACTTGTTAGCGAGATAAACTGGCAAACATATTCAAAAAAATTGAAGGTGAGGAATGGCCAAGGAATCGAACAAGGAGCGGGCGCTGACCCTGGAGGCAATCCGGGTGCTGGATGCCATCGACCGCCGCGGCAGCTTTGCGGCGGCGGCCGACGAGCTGGGCAAGGTGCCCTCAGCATTGAGCTATACGGTGCAGAAGCTGGAAGACGAACTGGATGCCATGCTGTTTGACCGCAGCGGCCACCGCACCAAGTTCACCCCGGCCGGACGCATGCTGCTGGAGCGCGGCCGGGTGCTGCTGGAGGCAGCCGAGCATCTGGTAGGCGAGACCCGGGCATTGGCCCGTGGCTGGGAGACCGACATCACAGTCGCCGTCGATGCGCTGGTCCCGGTGCAGGCCCTCTACCCCTTGGTGGAGAAGCTGGCCGAGCAGACCGATACCCGACTGCGGCTGCGGGCCGAGGTGCTGGCGGGTAGCTGGGAGTGCCTGGAAGATGGCCGTGCCGATCTGCTTATCTCCTCCATCAACCCGGACATCATGATGACTGGCATCAAGCATCAGGTGATCAAGGAAGAGGTGATGCTCTACGTCGCCCATCCCGATCATCCGCTGCATCAGGAGCCGGAGCCTCTGGCTGACGAAACCCTGCGCCGCTACCGCGCCATCGCCGTCGCCGATACCGCGCTGCGCAAGCCGGTGCTCACCTACCGCCTGCTGGACAAGCAGCCGCGCCTCACCGTCAGCACCATGACGGAGAAACGGGATGCCCTGCTGGCAGGGATCGGGGTCGGCACCATGCCACAGAGCTGGATTGAGGAGGACATCCGGGCCGGACGACTCAAGGTGATCAGCCCCGAATATCGCCATCAGATCCAGGTCGTGCTGGCCTGGCGGCGAGACACCATGGGCAAGGCCAAAAGCTGGCTGGTGCGGGAGATACCAAAACTGTTTGCGGCTGGTGAGAAATGAGATCCAGTTAACAGAAATGTTAATTGCATGCCTCACTTGACGCCCAATATCTTTGCTGATTTCATAGCCGCCTCATTGAACCCATGGAAGCTGTAGAAAATGAAAAAGAGTTTGCTGGTTGCCCTCACCACCCTGCCCCTGTTTGCCAATGCCGGCCTGATGGATTCGCTGACCGACAGCGTCACCAGCAGCGTCAAGGATGCGGCCAACACTGCCGTATCCGGTGCCATGGACAGTGCATCCAACGAAGCCATCAAAAAGGCTCTGGATATCAAGGAAGGCGGCTCCAACAAGCAGGCAGTCAAAGAGAAGCTGGGCGCTCCTGCCACCACCAAGACTGAATCCGGTCTGGAAGTGTGGACCTATGATCTGGATGCCCTGAAGAAGGCTTCTCCGCTGCTGGCAGAGACAACCACAACCCTGCTGAAAGATACCGACGCCGCCAAGAAAAACGTGGTCATCAAGTTCGAAGGCGAAACCGTCAAGAAAGTAGAGCTGACCGACAAGGCTCAGGGCTAAGTTCGCTCGTCCGGTGGAGTGGGCTGCACACTCGCACCGACACAGATAGCAAGAGGGGGGAGCATCAGGCTCCCCTCTTTTATTGGCAATCACCAGCGTTCAACCAATCTGCTGCTCAACGCAGTAAGCGCAAAAAGGGTGGCCTCGGCCACCCTTGGGTTGATAACAGCTGGTGTTGTTACTGGTTCGCTTCGGCGAACTGCTTCATTGCTTCGGCGTGCTTGGTCATGCCGGCGGCACGCTCGTTGAGCTTCTTGATGAACTCCGCCTTCTTGGCAGGATCCTCGATGCGATCATAACGTTGCTGCAAGTTGGCCTGGATCTGCTCCGGGGTCATGTTCTGCATGCGGGCCATCTTGTCGTGGCGACCACCGTGGTGTTTGCCACCCATCATGCCGCCGCCGTCCATCGGGCAATCCACCATGGCACCGGGCTGGCCGGTGGGGGCTGCTTCACTGGCTGCATAGGCACCCAGCGGCAGGCCAAGGATCAGGGTGGCGGTCAGCAGGGTTTTGGTCAGCTTTTTCATGGTCTATCTCCTGTAGGGATGATTCTGGTTCGGCGCTCTTGCCTTGCCCTCAAGTAAACACCCTATCGGTGTCTGAACTTTGCCAGCCTCACCCTTTTTTGTAGCAGAGTGTGGCATCGTGCGGATCTGGCACACTTTGACACAAACCGTGCCGCGTATTTTCGTATACTCGTGCCAACGCCAAGCAGGGGAGGTATTCATGAACCAGGGCAACACCCACATTCTGGTGGTCGATGATCACAGCGAGATCCGCGATCTCTTGAAACGCTTTCTGGAACAGCACGGCCTGCGGGTCAGCTGTGCCCGGGATGGCAAGGAGATGAAGCGACTGCTGGAGGAGCGGGAGTTCGACCTGCTGGTGCTGGATCTGATGATGCCGGGTGAAGATGGCCTGACCCTCTGCCGCGAGCTGCGGGTCAAATCGAACCTGCCCATCATCATGCTCACTGCCATGGGGGAAGAGACCGACCGCATCATCGGATTGGAGATGGGGGCCGACGACTATCTGGCCAAGCCTTTCAATCCGCGCGAGCTGCTGGCGCGCATCAAGGCGGTGATGCGCCGCACCCAGGCAGAGACCCAACCCGCCGCCGAGACCCTGACCCGGGATCTGCGCTTCGATCGCTGGCTGCTCGACGTCAATCGCCGGGAGCTGGTCGATGAGGATGGGGTGGGCCTGAGCCTCTCCACCGCCGAATTCGATCTGCTCAAGGTATTTCTGGAACGCCCGCAGCGAGTGCTGAGCCGGGATCAACTGCTGGATCTGGCCCGTGGCCGCGAGGCGGTGGCCTTCGATCGCGCCATCGACACCCTGGTGAGCCGGCTGCGCCGCAAGCTGGAGCGGGATCCCAAGAATCCGGAGCTGATCAAGACCATCTGGGGTGGCGGTTATATGTTCTCGGCCGATGTGACGCAGGTATAAGTAGTGAATGCACTGAAACGGCTGTGGGCACGGATGTGGCCCAAGGGGCTGACCGGCCAGATCATTCTGGTGGCGCTGGCGGGGTTGATCCTGATCCAGCTGCTCAGTATCCAGATCTACCGCACGGATCGGGAGGAGGCGCTTGGATTCGTCAACAGCCGCAACGCCATGCAGCGGATCATCTCGGTGGTCAGGCTGCTCTCCCTCTCCCCCCGTCCCTCTATGACGAGATCCTCAAGGCGAGCCGCAGCGAGACCCTGCTGCTGCGCCTCTCCGACGAGCCGCTGCAACCGGATAACCGCAGCCCCCGCTTCGAGCAGCTGGTGCGCTCGCGCCTCAACTACCCCCCCGGCCTCACTGTCGAGATCAGCGCCGAGCTGAAAGAGGATAACCAGCGCAGCAAGGCGTGGGAACATCATGCCCGCATGATGCGGGATCGCAAGGGGCCGCCCCCACCACGGGATATGCGGCTCTATGGCTCCATCGAACTGCCGCAGGGGGGCTGGCTGCAGTTCAGCTCGCTGGTCGACAAGGAGGCGGGCAGCTGGTCGTGGCAGACCACCTTCAACCTGATGCTGGTCGCCAGTCTGGTGATCGGACTGATGGTGCTGCTGTTTCGCCGTGCCACCCGCCCGCTCAAGCAGCTGGCAGGCAATGCGGAGCGGCTAGGACGGGGCGAGGATATCGAGCCCTTGAAAGAGGAGGGGCCGACCGAAATCCGCGAATCGATTCAGGCCTTCAACCGGATGCACACCCGGCTCGACCGCTTCGTGCAGGACAGAACCCGGATGCTGGCGGCCATCTCCCACGATCTGCGCACCCCCATCACCAGCCTGCGGCTGCGCACCGAGTTTCTGGCCGATGGCGAGGACAAGGAGCGCATCCAGCAGACCCTGCAACAGATGGAGCAGATGCTGGCCGCGACCCTCAGCTTTGCCCGCGAGGAGGGGCAGCAGGAGGCCACTCGCGAGCTGGATCTGGTCAGCCTGCTGGTCAGCCTGTGCGATGACTATGCCGATACCGGCCAGCCGGTCACCTGTCTGGCGGAGGGCAAAGAGGTCTACGCCTGCCGGGCCAACACCCTGCGCCGGGTGCTGCAGAACCTGATCGGCAACGCCATCAAATATGCCGGCAGCGCCGAAGTGTCGCTGGAGCGGCGCAAGGAGGAGCTGTTGATCCGGGTCTGCGATAACGGGCCGGGGATCGATCCGGCGCGGCTCGAGGATGTGTTCAAACCCTTCGTGCGGCTCGACGAGGCGCGCAACACCGAGTCCGGCAGTGTCGGGCTGGGGCTCTCCATCGCCCGCACTCTGGTCCATCAGCACGGCGGCGAGCTGACCCTGCTCAATCGGCCACAGGGGGGACTGGAGGCGCGGATCAGCCTGCCGCTGTAAGTAGTCACTCTATCCGCCAGCCTTGTCATGGCGCCATTTGCATCATGCAAACTTCATCATTTGAGCACTTGTTCTTCGATCAGAAAGACGGTGATAATCGGTGACCACGGGACGGTATACGGCAACGGATTGGAGCAAGGATGGCCTCTTCCAGGACAGGAGTCATAGTCAGTATCGGGTGGGGGCTCCTGCTGCTCGCCCTTGCCCTGCCTGTCTGGGCCAAAGCCCCGGAAGAGCCGATCATCATTACCAACTCCAAAGCCTGGCAGCCCTTCTCCTATATCAATGAGTCGGGCCAGCCGGATGGCCTGCTGATCGATTTGTGGCGTGAATATGCCCGGGTGACCGGCCAGAAGATCGAGTTCAGGCTGGTCGACTGGCAAGGCTCCCTCGACCTGCTCCATGAGGGGAAAGCGGACGTTCACGCCGGACTGCTCTGGTCACCGGAGCGGGACAAACTGTTCGACTATGGCCGGCCTCTCGCCCAGCTCGACTCCCAACTCTTCTTCTCGAGCGAATTGCGCGGCACCGATGTCCACTACTACCTGCTCCATGAAACGGTCGGTGTGGTAGCCGGTGGCTACGAGGAGTATTACGCCAGACGCTACTTCCCCGGCACCAGATTGCAAACCTTCAATGACAATGACACCCTGCTGGCGGCGGCCTTCAAGGGTGAAGTGAAGGCCTTTATCGCCGATCTGCAGGTCGCCAACTTCTACATCTATACCTCGGACGATCCCACCCGCTTTATTCCGGTTCGCCACCTCTATACCGACCAGATCCGCTTTGCAGTGAAAAAGGGCGACCTTGCTCTGTTAAACCGGCTGGAAAAGGGGTTCGCCAAGCTCAAAGAGAGCGATCGGGAGCGGATCATCCGCAAATGGATGCATGTCGAAACCGTCTACCCCATCCATCTCGGTCCCTGGCTACTGCTGGCCGGTGCATTGATCATGGTGGCCTACATAGTGCAATTGCGCCGCGCCGTTGCCAGCCGTACCACCGAGTTAAGCCGCGCCAACGCCAGACTGGAGAAGCAGGCCAGTACCGACCCCCTGACCGGCCTGCTCAACCGACGGGCATTCATGCCTGCCATGGAGCAGCGGCTGGCAAGCGGGGCTCCCTGTGCTCTGCTGCTGTTCGATGTGGATCACTTCAAGGAGACCAATGACCGCTTTGGTCATGGCATCGGGGATCTGTTGCTGGAAAAGCTGGCCACGACTGTGACCAACCTGTTGCCCGAAGAGGCTCTGCTGGCCCGCATCGGCGGCGAAGAGTTTTGCCTGCTGCTGCCGCTGGCCACATTGGCAGAGACAGAGCAATGGGCCAAGCGTATTTGCCTGGAGAGCAACCGGCAAACCCTGCACACCAGCAGCGGCGAAGTGACCCTCTCCATCAGCACCGGGGCAGTCTGGGTCGCCGCAGAGAGAGAGGCTGATGCCGACCAGCTACTACGGCAGGCTGACGCCCTCATGTATCAGGCCAAGGGACTGGGGCGCAATACCTGGCAAGCCGGCCCCTATCAGGCATAGCCCCCTGACGGACGTGCAATAAAAACGGCCGCCATCGGAAGATGGCGGCCGCATGACAGGTTCCCTATCAGAAGTTGTAAGTCACGCCCAGGTTGTAGCGGCGACCATCCAGCACAGTGCCATAGCTGCTGTAATCCACCGTCTTGTCGAACAGGTTGTAGACCCCAGCGGTCAGATCCAGATGCTTGTTGGCCTTGTAGACCAGGCCCATGTCAAAGAAGGTGTAGGAAGGAGTCCCCTCAGCCATCTTGACCCGGCTCAGGTACTCGGAGGTCTCGCCACGGAAGTTGACCCGTGACCAGAGGCTGAGATCCTCGGTGGTTTGCCAGTCAACACTGCCGTTGAACATGTGACGGGGCATCTGGTTGAGGGCATGACCCGCCAGTGGACCACTCTTCTGCTCGGACTGGGTAAAGGTGTAGCTGGAGCTGACCGACCAATACTCATTGATGGCCCAATCCATCATCCCCTCGACCCCGCGCATGTTCGCCTTGTCGACGTTGACCCGATCACTGATGAAGTCATAACTGTACCCATTGAGGGTGCAGGCGGGATCACTCTTGCTGGTGCAGCGACGCACTTCGGAAATCTTGTTCTTGAAGTCGGTGTTGAACAGGGTAACACCGGCGTTGAAGCCCTGATGACCGTTCCACAGCAGGCCGATCTCTTCACTCACACTGGTCTCGGGTTTGAGGTACGGGTTACCGACCAGCATGCCATCCAGGCTACCACCACCGGTGACCTGACCCCAGTTGGCCGCCGACATTCGCAAGTCAGGAGAGCGGTAACCGGTCGATACGCCTCCTTTCAGGGTCCAGCTATCATCCAGATGCCAAACGCCGTAGAGGCGCGGGCTCCAGTGAGAGCCGTAATTCTGGTCCCGATCCATGCGTGCGCCCCCTGTCAGGGCAAAGCTGTCAGTAAGTGACCACTCATCCTCGACAAACATCGCCCAACTCCAGCGGGTCAGCTGCTCGGCAGGGTTGGCTACTTTCAGGTTATTGCCCTGGTCGTGCAAATCCTCATAGCGATACTGACCACCGACACTCAGGTAGTGATCCCCCAGAATAAACTGGGTATGGGTATCGGCGATGGTGTTGGTAAGCTCCATCTTGCGAGCGGGGTTGCTGTTGGTCTCCTGCTGCAGATAGCTGCCGGAGGAGCCGAAATCATACTGGCCATCATGAGTCAGCGCATAGTTGGTGCGCTCGTAGCGATAAAGGTTATCTTTCGCCTTGGCAGCCAGTGAATTGCCGGCCGTGCGATTCCGATCCTGTAGGCTGCGACTGGCTTCCAGATCGAAGCGGTTATGGTCATCAGGCTTGAAACTAAGCACCGCCGTACCACTGCGAGTCTCCTGCTCGGCAAAGCCCTGGATAAATTTGTTCGCCACGATGGGCAAGCTGGCCATTGAAACGCAGCCCCAACAGGCCATCGATCAATGAACCTGCGGTATACGCATTGGTCTGGAAACTATTGCCGGCATCCTTGTTCTCCTGGAAGGTCGAATCTGCGTGAACCGACCCCTGCCAAGCCAGACCGGTGGTCTTGCGGGTAATCACGTTAATCACGCCCCCCATGGCATCGGAACCATAACGGGATGACATAGGGCCACGGACGACCTCAATGCGCTCAATCGCCTGCAGTGGCGGCAGCCAGCCCTGCTCGATACCCGGACCATCGCTGTTCGGGCGAGTGCCACGGCTATCCACCTTCTTGCCATCAACCAGCATCAGGGTGTATTTCGAACCCATACCACGAATGCTGATATCACTGCTGCTGCCACCGCCGGTCACCACAACACCGGGCACATCCTTCAGGGCATCGGTCACATCGCGATATGCCCGCGTTTGCAGTTGCTCACGGGTAATCACGGAGATGGAGGCGGCAGAGTCTTCAATCTTCTGCTGGAAGCCGGAAGCGGTGACGACCATCACCTCTTGTTTGGCAGCATAGGCCTGGGTCGCAAGAAGGGAGCAGATCAGCAAGGCAAGCTTGCTTGGTTGTATTGTTGTCATGATTTGGCCTGAACGTTTCAAGTAGGAAAGTGGCGTATTCCCTTACTACAAGACCCGGCCTCCTGCCGGGAACCGTGATTAATAAATGCTTATTTGAAACGCAAATTATTAATCGGTCTGGATTGTAACGACCAGGACAAGATCAATCAAACGACAATCATTATCATTTGGGTAATTATAGTTAAACCCGCCCGAACGCGAAGCATGAGGCCGATGCTATATAACATCATGATTTGTAATGATAAGTTTACTTATAGAAGGGATTGGCAGGAGCAGGCTGCAAACCAGTGCTGATAACAATAAACCAGACACCAGGATTTCAGGCAATAAAAAACCCCGCTCGATGAGCGGGGTTCTTAAATTGGATGCTGGCAGTGTCCTACTCTCGCATGGCGAATGCCACACTACCATCGGCGCTACCGCGTTTCACTTCTGAGTTCGGCATGGGATCAGGTGGTTCCACGGCGCTATGGCCGCCAGGCAAATTCTTAATCTAGAAAGCTGACGTGAATAACGATGTTGCTCGTGGCTTGTCGTTATCACTGAATTAGTAGTTCGCTTGGTATCTGTTACAAGCCTTAGAACACTTCTTGGGTGTTGTATGGTTAAGCCTCACGGGTAATTAGTACGGGTTAGCTCAATGCATCGCTGCACTTACACACCCCGCCTATCAACGTTGTGGTCTCCAACGGCCCTTTAGGACCCTCAAGGGGTCAGGGATGACTCATCTCAGGGCTCGCTTCCCGCTTAGATGCTTTCAGCGGTTATCGATTCCGAACTTAGCTACCGGGCAGTGCCACTGGCGTGACAACCCGAACACCAGAGGTTCGTTCACTCCGGTCCTCTCGTACTAGGAGCAACTCCCTTCAATCATCCAACGCCCACGGCAGATAGGGACCGAACTGTCTCACGACGTTCTGAACCCAGCTCGCGTACCACTTTAAATGGCGAACAGCCATACCCTTGGGACCGACTTCAGCCCCAGGATGTGATGAGCCGACATCGAGGTGCCAAACACCGCCGTCGATATGAACTCTTGGGCGGTATCAGCCTGTTATCCCCGGAGTACCTTTTATCCGTTGAGCGATGGCCCTTCCATTCAGAACCACCGGATCACTATGACCTACTTTCGTACCTGCTCGACCTGTCCGTCTCGCAGTTAAGCTGGCTTATGCCATTGCACTAACCTCCTGATGTCCGACCAGGATTAGCCAACCTTCGTGCTCCTCCGTTACTCTTTGGGAGGAGACCGCCCCAGTCAAACTACCCACCAGGCACTGTCCGCGAGCCCGATTCAGGGCCCTGCGTTAGAACATCAAACATACAAGGGTGGTATTTCAAGGACGGCTCCAGCGCAACTGGCGTCACGCCTTCAAAGCCTCCCACCTATCCTACACATGTAGGTTCAATGTTCAGTGCCAAGCTGTAGTAAAGGTTCACGGGGTCTTTCCGTCTAGCCGCGGGTACACCGCATCTTCACGGCGAATTCGATTTCACTGAGTCTCGGGTGGAGACAGCATGGCCATGGTTACACCATTCGTGCAGGTCGGAACTTACCCGACAAGGAATTTCGCTACCTTAGGACCGTTATAGTTACGGCCGCCGTTTACCGGGGCTTCGATCAAGAGCTTCGCTTGCGCTAACCCCATCAATTAACCTTCCGGCACCGGGCAGGTGTCACACCCTATACGTCCACT
>NZ_JBQBEL010000001.1:857500-1027500 GCF_051919545.1 Aeromonas sp. 61P | reverse complement strand
GCGAAACGCAGGCCGTCGTCCATTGCGATCGGAGCAATCAGGGTAACAACCATTTTGATGTTGTCGCCCGGCATTACCATCTCTACGCCTTCCGGCAGTTCGATGGTACCGGTCACGTCGGTAGTACGGAAGTAGAACTGCGGACGGTAGCCTTTGAAGAACGGGGTATGACGACCACCTTCTTCTTTGGACAGTACGTACACTTCAGATTCGAACTTGGTGTGCGGCTTGATAGAACCCGGCTTGGCCAGTACCTGACCACGCTCTACGTCTTCACGCTTAACACCACGCAGCAGCGCGCCGATGTTCTCGCCTGCACGACCTTCGTCCAGCAGCTTACGGAACATTTCAACACCGGTACAGGTGGTAGAAACGGTATCTTTGATACCAACGATTTCTACGGTCTCACCTACTTTAACGATACCGCGCTCTACACGACCGGTAACTACAGTACCACGGCCAGCGATAGAGAATACGTCTTCGATAGGCATCAGGAACGGCTGGTCAATCGCGCGCTCCGGCTCCGGAATGTAGGTATCCAGGTGGCCAGCCAGCTCGATGATCTTCTCTTCCCACTGAGCGTCGCCTTCCAGCGCTTTCAGCGCGGAACCACGAACTACCGGCAGGTCATCACCCGGGAAGTCGTACTCGGTCAGCAGTTCACGAACTTCCATCTCTACCAGTTCGAGCAGCTCTTCGTCATCAACCATGTCACACTTGTTCATGAACACGATCATGTACGGGATACCAACCTGACGACCCAGCAGGATGTGCTCACGAGTCTGCGGCATCGGGCCGTCAGTCGCTGCTACTACCAGGATCGCGCCGTCCATCTGGGCAGCACCGGTGATCATGTTTTTAACGTAGTCGGCGTGACCCGGGCAATCTACGTGGGCGTAGTGACGGGTGGCGGTGTCGTATTCTACGTGGGAGGTGTTGATGGTGATACCACGCTCACGCTCTTCCGGTGCCTTGTCGATCTGGTCGAAGGCGAAAGCTTTACCACCGAAGTGCTTGGCCAGCACGTTGGTGATAGCTGCAGTCAGGGTGGTTTTACCGTGGTCAACGTGGCCGATGGTGCCGACGTTTACGTGCGGTTTATTACGCTCAAATTTTTCTTTAGACACGACGTAGTCCTTCTAGGTTAAACCCGCCTACCGTCGTAGGCGGGGAATCTTAAATTACTTGGATTTGCGCTCTTCGATCACGGCTTGTGCAACGTTGGTCGGTGCATCGTGATACTTGGCGAATTCCATGGCGTAGGAAGCACGACCCTGGGTAGCGGAACGCAGTGCAGTTGCATAACCGAACATTTCGGCCAGCGGCACCAGAGCACGTACGATCTTGCCGGACGGGCCATCTTCCATACCTTCGATCAGGCCACGACGACGGTTCAGGTCACCGATAACGTCGCCCATGTAATCTTCCGGAGTTTCAACTTCTACTTTCATGATCGGTTCGAGCAGAACCGGGTTGGCTTTCATGAAGCCAGCCTTAAAGGCCATGGAAGCAGCGATTTTGAACGCCAGTTCGGAAGAGTCGACATCGTGGTAAGAACCGAAGTGCAGACGCACACCCAGATCCATAACCGGGTAACCAGCCAGCGGACCAGATTTGAGCTGCTCACGGATACCTTTATCAACACCCGGGATGAATTCACCAGGAATGACACCACCTTTGATGTCGTTGACGAATTCGTAGGCTTTGCCTTCTTCCAGCGGGTACATGTCGATAACAACATGACCGTACTGACCGCGACCACCAGACTGCTTGGCATGCTTGCCTTCGATGTCTTTAACGGTGGTACGGATGGTTTCACGGTAGGCAACCTGCGGCTTACCTACGTTGGCTTCAACCTTGAACTCGCGACGCATACGGTCAACGATGATGTCCAGGTGCAGCTCACCCATACCAGCGATGATGGTTTGACCTGACTCTTCGTCAGTCCATACGCGGAAGGACGGATCTTCCTGAGCCAGACGGCCCAGTGCCAGACCCATCTTCTCTTGGTCAGCCTTGGTTTTCGGCTCAACCGCGATAGAAATTACCGGCTCCGGGAATTCCATACGCTCGAGGATGATCGGTGCGTTCGGGTCACACAGGGTGTCACCAGTGGTCACGTCTTTCAGACCGATGGCAGCAGCGATGTCACCAGCGCGTACTTCTTTGATCTCTTCACGCTTGTTGGCATGCATCTGAACGATACGGCCAAAACGCTCGCGCTTGTCCTTGACGGAGTTCAGCACGGTGTCACCGGAGTTGATCACGCCAGAGTAGACACGGAAGAAGGTCAGGTTACCAACGAACGGGTCGGTAGCGATCTTGAACGCCAGAGCAGAGAACGGCTCGTCATCGGAAGCGTGACGCTCGTCTTTGGTCTCGCCGTCCATTTTCAGACCGTCGATAGCAGCAACGTCGGTCGGAGCCGGCAGGTACTCGATCACGGCATCCAGCATTGCCTGTACGCCCTTGTTCTTGAACGCGGAGCCACAGGTTACCAGGATGATTTCGTTGTTCAGCACGCGCTGACGCAGAGCACCTTTGATCTCTTCCTCGGTCAGCTCTTCGCCGCCCAGGTATTTTTCCATCAGGTCTTCAGACGCTTCAGCAGCGGCTTCAACCAGATTCATGCGCATTTCTTGCGCCTGTTCCAGCAACTCGGCCGGGACGTCTTCGTAATCGAAGGATACGCCCTGATCAGCTTCATTCCAGTTGATGGCTTTCATCTTGACCAGGTCAACAACGCCCTTGAAGTTCTCTTCAGAGCCGATGTTCAGCTGAAGGGGAACCGGAGTACCTTTCAGACGGGTCTTGATGTGCTCAACGCAGCGCAGGAAGTTGGCGCCGGTACGGTCCATCTTGTTGACGAACGCGATACGGGGAACCTTGTACTTGTTAGCCTGACGCCATACGGTTTCAGACTGTGGCTGTACGCCACCTACGGCACAGTACACCATCACGGCACCGTCCAGAACACGCATTGAACGCTCTACTTCGATAGTAAAGTCAACGTGGCCCGGGGTATCGATGATGTTGATACGGTGCGGTTGGAACTGTTTACCCATACCGGACCAGAAAGCGGTGGTCGCGGCGGAGGTGATGGTGATACCACGCTCTTGTTCCTGTTCCATCCAGTCCATGGTGGCAGCGCCATCGTGAACTTCACCGATTGTGACTTACACCGGTGTAAAACAGTACGCGCTCGGTAGTAGTAGTCTTACCGGCGTCAATGTGAGCGGAGATACCGATGTTACGATAACGCTCAATGGGGGTTGTACGAGCCATTGTCATCCTCTTACTAAGGCGCTTGTCCCTAGATAATTAAAGGTGCGCAGAGTCAAAAGACCCTGCGCAAGCGGATTACCAGCGGAAGTGAGCGAAGGCTTTGTTCGCTTCAGCCATACGGTGAACGTCTTCACGTTTCTTGACAGACGAACCCTTATTGTCAGCGGCATCCAGCAGCTCGCCAGCCAGACGCTGAGCCATTGATTTTTCACCACGTTTACGAGCGGCATCAACCAACCAGCGCATTGCCAGGGCATTGCGACGTACCGGACGAACTTCTACCGGCACCTGATAGGTTGCACCACCGACGCGACGAGATTTAACCTCGACCGCCGGACGAATGTTATCCAGAGCTTCTTCGAATACGGCCAGGTGCTCTTTGCCAGATTTGGTGGCAATGATGTCCAGGGCGCCATAAACAATGGCTTCTGCAACAGATTTCTTACCGTCAACCATTACTACGTTGACAAATTTAGCCAGCAGCTCTGATCCGAACTTGGGATCTGGCAGGATTTTACGCTGACCAACAACACGACGTCTTGGCATTTCAAATTCTCCGTAACTTCAGGGATTACCCAAAACTAGAAAGCTATCTAACTAGAAACGAATTAACGTTTGGCCTTACTTAACGGAGAACCATTAAGCTTTAGGACGCTTCACGCCATACTTGGAGCGAGCCTGCTTACGGTCTTTAACACCGGCACAGTCCAACGCACCACGAACGGTGTGATAACGAACACCTGGCAAGTCTTTTACACGACCGCCACGGATCAGAACAACAGAGTGCTCTTGCAGGTTGTGACCTTCACCACCGATGTAGGAGGTGACTTCGAAGCCGTTGGTCAGACGTACACGGCACACTTTACGCAGTGCAGAGTTAGGCTTCTTCGGGGTGGTGGTATATACACGAGTGCATACGCCACGCTTCTGAGGGCACGCTTCCAGCGCCGGCACGTTGCTTTTCACAACGAGCTTGATGCGTGGCTTGCGAACCAACTGGTTAATAGTTGCCATCAAAAGGCTCCTGATAATGACTTCATAAACGTGTGGAAAATCCTCCCCGCAGATACGGGGACGCGAAATTTTATGCCCTGTTGTCTGGGGAGTCAAGATTTATACAATTTGCGTCACAAAAGGGCAATTCGGATCCGTTTAATTTCACGACATCACCTTGAATTTTCTTGAAAATATGCTTCTCAGCCACCCCAGGTGCGCGGGGAACCTTTTTGCGCAATCAGTGCCACCAGACCCGCCATATCGAGCACATTGCCCACCCGATGCTGCAAACCGCGAGCTTGCAGATCTTCCTGCATCACATAAAGCGGGATACCCGCCAGCCGCGCGCTCCACTGGGGAGCCGATGCCGCAATCACGGCATCCTGCATCAGTACCAGCTCATCCTCGGGCTGAAGGTATGAGAGCGCCTCTGCCAGAGCCTGACTCTGAAAGGGGGAGTTCAATATCAGATGCAACATGGAGACCTCAAAAGCTGATGTGAGTCGAACACTGTGCCCAGCGCCGAGCCAGTTCCTGGCGCGGCAGACTCTCAACAGGGATCAGCAGATCATCCACTGTTACGCCACGCTCTGCCAGCGAGTCAGCACAAACATAGACCTCTTCAATGTCGTAGAGTTCCAGCATTTTGAAGGTGGGCGCGTAGTGGCGCTGCAAAATGGCGGCAGGCTGCTGCTCCTTGAGCAGTTGCAGCACACCGTCCCCAATCAGGAAGAGGGCCAGCTCATCGGTCATGGCCGAGGTGGCCAACAAGGCATCCAGTCCTTCCCGGCCGGCGGCATGGCCATGGGGGCCACGACTGCAGATAAAGGCGATTTTCTTGCTCATGACTCCCCCTAGAACTGAACCAACCGATCGGCGGTGAGCGCAGCATCGGCCAACTGGCCCAGACCGCTCAGGCAAAATGGCGCTTGCAGATTGAAGTGCACCTGCCCTGCCCCCTTGGCCTCCTGCTCATCGAGCACACCGCGCCGCATGGCGGCGGCGACACATACGTCGATACGGATCCCCTGCTCTTCTGCCAGCTCTCGCCACAGACGCACCAGGTCAGTCTCATCGGATGCAGGCAGATGCAGACCGTTGCCGTTGCAGACCCCATCCTGATAGAAGAACAAGTGGGACAAGGTATGCCCCTGTGCCAACAGTGTGCGGGCAAAACGATAGGCTGTGCTGGCCGATTGGGTGCCATAGGCGGGCCCCGTGACCAGGATGGCAAAACTCAGACTCATTGCAGGACTCCTGTGCTGACCCGGTCCATTTTACGCCAAAAACAAAAAAGCCCCTGCCAGGAGGGGCTTGATTCGATCTGTTGATCAGAGATGGGCAATCGCCTCAACTTCGACCAGCACATCTTTCGGCAGACGGGCCACCTCTACGCAGGAGCGAGCTGGCGCCGCATCGCCAAAGTAGCGGGCATAGACCTGATTGAAGGCAACGAAGTTGTTCATGTCGCTCAGGAAGCAGGTGGTTTTAACCACTTTGCTGGCATCGGCACCGGCAGCGTGCAACACGGCAACCAGATTCTTCATCACCCGCTCGGCCTGCTCTTCGATGCCGCCAGCCACGATCTCCATGGTGGCAGGATCGAGCGGGATCTGCCCGGAGGTGAAGATCATCTCGCCAACCTTGGTAGCCTGAACATACGGACCAATCGCGGCAGGCGCCTTGTCGGTTGCAATCACTTCTTTAGCCATTCATCTATCCCCTTCTGGAATGAGTTACTCGTTCTCGTCTTCACCCTGCTTGCGCTGTCGGATGTAAAGATAAACGGTATGTTTTGAAATATTGAGTTTGTCCGCCACCAGATTGATCGAATCCTTGATGTCGAAAATGCCCTTCTCGAACAGCTGGGTCACGATGAAGCGGTTCTTGGCATTGTTGGCCACGGTGGGATCGCGGTTGATCTCGTCGATGGTGTTGTCCACCGTCTGGGCAACCAGCTCTTCCACGCTATTGGCGAAGGTCTCTGGTGACTGGCGCGCCGCCTGCTGGGGCGTCGGGAAAAATTCGGCCACGAACTCGTGGAAAGGCGCATTGATGTGCAGGTTGATGCAGATAAGTCCCACTACTTGCCGCTCGCTGTTGCGAATGGCGATGGTGCTCGACTTCATCAGCGCACCGGTACGGCTGCGAGCGAAATAGCTCTGGGTGTAATCTTGGCCGGTGCTCTCGATGTCCTTGAGCATGCGCAGGGCGAGATCGGTGATGGGCGCCCCGAGGGTACGTCCGGTATTGAAGCCGTTGGCGATCTTGATCACCGACTCGTGCAGATTTTCCAGGGAGTGGAGTACCACTTCACAATGCTTGCCGAACAGCTCGGCCAAGCCATCGATGAGCCCATCGTATGAGCGCAACAATTCCCTGTCTTCATCTGTAAAAGTGCGGCTGATCAGCTGTTCTTCGGGAAGCATGGCTTCCTCGATACCGACAGTCATGTTCTACCCCTGTAATAACCATTCAACTTTCCCGAGTTTTAAATTGCAGGGGAGTAAAGTCAACTTTTTTTGATTTTTTACTCTACAACTTTGCTCTGGATCATCCTGAAACCCGCGCTGCGTCTACCTTTGCCGAGGAATTGGCCAACAAAAAGGGCTCCTTGAAGGAGCCCTTTTCAATCACGGATGACGAGTTACTCTTCGTCGAAGCTACCGGCTGCGTTCAGCAGATCCGCCAGGTTCTGCTCCGCTTCATCAGCGGTCACCTGCGGGGTGCCAACAGCACGAGCTGCAGCAGCACGCTGGTTGATCCGGCTGTGGTGGTAGGCAAAGCCGGTACCAGCCGGGATCAGACGACCCACGATGACGTTCTCTTTCAGACCACGCAGTTCATCACGCTTGCCACCTACGGCGGCTTCGGTCAGAACGCGAGTTGTTTCCTGGAAGGAAGCCGCGGAGATGAAGGACTCGGTGCTCAGAGATGCCTTGGTAATACCCATCAGTACATGACGGTAGGTCGCAGGGGTCTTGCCCTCGGCAACCAGCTTACGGTTGGCAATCTTCACACGAGCAACTTCAACCTGTTCACCTTCGATAAGATCGGTATCGCCAGCGCTCAGGATCTCGCACTTGCGCAGCATCTGACGAACGATGACTTCGATGTGCTTGTCGTTGATCTTAACGCCTTGCAGACGGTAAACGTCCTGCACTTCGTTGGCGATGTAGTTG
Organism: Aeromonas sp. 61P; assembly: GCF_051919545.1. Taxonomy (NCBI): domain Bacteria; kingdom Pseudomonadati; phylum Pseudomonadota; class Gammaproteobacteria; order Aeromonadales; family Aeromonadaceae; genus Aeromonas; species Aeromonas sp. 61P. The sequence continues at coordinate 1,020,037 of NZ_JBQBEL010000001.1, read as the reverse complement.
GCGACCGGGCTGATACCGCGCAGACGCAGGATGTCGTGAGCAGACTCAGGACCGTCCGCCAGCACTTCACCCTTCTCAACTTTTTCACCTTCGAACACGTTCAGGTTACGCCACTTCGGAATCATCTCTTCATAGACGTTGCCACCATCGGTCGGGGTGATAACCAGACGGCGTTTGCCCTTGGTCTCTTTCCCGAAGGAGATGGTACCGGAGATCTCGGCCAGAATTGCCGGTTCCTTCGGTTGACGTGCTTCGAACAGATCCGCAACGCGCGGCAGACCACCGGTGATGTCCTTGGTACCACCGGACTCTTGCGGGATACGCGCTACCGCGTCACCCACGCCCACGTTGGCACCATCTTCCAGGTTCACGATCGCCTTGCCCGGCAGGAAGTACTGGGCGGCTACATCGGTACCCGGGATCATCACGTCTTTGCCGTTCAGGTCGACCAGTTTAACGGTCGGACGCATCTCTTTACCGGCGCTCGGACGCTCGTTGACGTCCAGAACAACGATAGAAGAGAGACCGGTCAGCTCGTCGGTCTGACGAGTGATGGTCACGCCATCGATCATGTGTTCGAACTGCAGGCGACCTGCCACTTCGGTGATGATCGGGTGGGTGTGCGGATCCCAGTTGGCAACGGTCTCGCCAGCGCTCACGGCCTGGCCGTCCTTCACTTCCAGCACGGAACCGTAAGGCAGCTTGTGGCTTTCCTTGGTACGGCCCATGTCGTCCATGATGGTCAGTTCGGTAGAACGTGAGGTGATAACCAGTTTGTCATCGCTGTTGTGAACGAACTTGGCGTTCTGCAGCTTGATGGTACCTGTGTTCTTGACCTGGATGCTGCTTTCAGCAGCGGCACGAGATGCAGCACCACCGATGTGGAACGTACGCATCGTCAGCTGGGTACCCGGTTCACCGATGGACTGGGCGGCGATAACACCGACAGCCTCACCCTTGTTAACCAGGTGACCACGGGCCAGATCACGGCCGTAGCAGTGAGCACAGTTACCGAAGTCAGTTTCACAGGTGATGGCAGAACGTACCTTCACACGGTCAACGGAGTTACGCTCCAGCAGGTCACACAGCTGCTCGTCGAGCAGGGTGTTGCGAGCAACCAGGATTTCGTCCTCGGTACCCGGCTTGATGACATCTTCTGCCACCACACGACCCAGCACGCGCTCACGCAGCGGCTCGACCACGTCGCCACCCTCGATCAGCGGAGTCATCCACAGACCGTCGGTAGTGCCGCAATCGTCCTCGGTGATCACCATGTCTTGCGCCACGTCTACCAGACGACGAGTCAGGTAACCGGAGTTCGCAGTCTTCAGTGCGGTATCCGCCAGACCCTTACGAGCACCGTGGGTAGAGATAAAGTACTGCAGTACGTTCAGACCTTCGCGGAAGTTCGCGATGATCGGGGTCTCGATGATGGAGCCATCCGGCTTGGCCATCAGGCCACGCATACCGGCCAGCTGACGGATCTGGGCGGCGGAACCACGCGCACCAGAGTCGGCCATCATAAAGATGCTGTTGAACGAGGCCTGCTCTTCTTCTTCACCCAGCGAGTTGACGTTACGCTCTTTGGACAAGTTCTCCATCATGGCCTTGGAAACGCGCTCGTTGGCGCTGGCCCAGATATCGATAACCTTGTTGTAACGCTCGCCCGCAGTTACCAGACCTGACAGGAACTGGTCCTGGATCTCGGCAACTTCGGCTTCGGCTGCTGCGATGATGTCTTTCTTGGCATCCGGGATGACCATGTCATCGATACCAACGGAAGCACCGGACAGGGCCGCGTAGTGGAAACCGGTATACATCAGCTGGTCAGCGAAGATAACGGTGTCCTTCAGGCCCTGCTTGCGATAGCAGGTGTTCAGCAGACGGGAGATGAGCTTTTTGCCCAGCGCCTTGTTGGATACGCACTTGATCCAGTTCTGCGGATTGGCATCCAGATCAGCCTGTTCGGCAGCAGTCAGCACCTTCGGCTCGTCGATCAGGGCGTATTCCATACCTTTCGGCAGGATCAGGCTCAGGATCGCACGACCAACGGTGGTGTTCTTCATCTCGGTGTGTTCACGCAGAGAACCGTCTTCCTGACGCAGGTATTCGGTAATGCGTACTTTCACACGAGCATGCAGATCGGCCAGACCGGCGCGATATACTTTCTCGGCTTCTTTCGGGCCGGCCAGCACCATACCTTCGCCTTTGGCGTTGATACGGGCACGGGTCATGTAGTACAGACCCAAGACCACGTCCTGAGAAGGAACGATGATCGGCTCACCGGAGGCAGGCGACAGGATGTTGTTGGTAGACATCATCAGCGCACGCGCTTCCAGCTGGGCTTCCAGGGTCAGCGGTACGTGGACCGCCATCTGGTCACCATCGAAGTCCGCGTTATACGCAGCACAAACCAGCGGGTGCAGCTGGATTGCCTTACCTTCGACCAGAGTCGGTTCGAATGCCTGGATACCCAGACGGTGCAGAGTCGGTGCACGGTTCAGCAGAACCGGGTGTTCGCGGATCACTTCGTCCAGGATATCCCAAACGACAGCTTCCTCGCGCTCCACCATCTTCTTGGCGGCCTTGATAGTGGTCGCCAGACCGCGGGTTTCCAGCTTGCCATAGATGAACGGCTTGAACAGTTCCAGCGCCATCTTCTTCGGCAGACCGCACTGATGCAGACGCAGAGTCGGGCCTACGGTGATAACGGAACGACCGGAGTAGTCGACACGCTTACCGAGCAGGTTCTGACGGAAACGACCCTGCTTACCCTTGATCATGTCGGCCAGGGATTTCAGCGGGCGCTTGTTGGAACCGGTGATGGCACGACCGCGACGGCCGTTATCCAGCAGGGCATCGACGGACTCTTGCAGCATACGCTTTTCGTTGCGCACGATGATGTCCGGAGCAGCCAGATCCAGCAGACGCTTCAAGCGGTTGTTACGGTTGATCACGCGACGGTACAGATCGTTCAGATCGGAAGTCGCGAAACGGCCGCCGTCCAGCGGTACCAGCGGACGCAGGTCCGGCGGCAGCACAGGCAGCACTGTCATGATCATCCACTCCGGCTTGTTGCCGGACTGCAGGAAAGCTTCCATCAGCTTCAGACGCTTGGTGGTCTTCTTGCGCTTGGTCTCGGAGTTGGTTTGATCCAGCTCCTCACGCATGGTTTTGACTTCACCTTCCAGATCGATAGCGCGCAGCAATGCCAGGATTGCTTCGGCACCCATCTTGGCGTCAAATTCGTCGCCCCACTCTTCCAGCGCATCCAGGTACTGCTCTTCAGAGAGCATCTGGCTGCGTTCGAGGTTGGTCATGCCCGGCTCGATTACCACGAAAGATTCGAAGTAGAGCACGCGCTCGATATCGCGCAGGGTCATGTCCAGCAGCAGACCGATACGGGACGGCAGGGACTTCAGGAACCAGATGTGGGCAGTCGGGCTGGCCAGCTCGATGTGGCCCATACGCTCACGACGGACCTTGGTCTGGGTCACTTCAACGCCGCACTTCTCACAGATCACACCACGGTGTTTCAGGCGCTTGTACTTGCCGCACAGACACTCGTAGTCCTTCACCGGTCCGAAGATACGGGCGCAGAACAGACCATCACGCTCCGGCTTGAAAGTCCGGTAGTTGATGGTCTCAGGCTTTTTGACCTCACCGAATGACCAGGAGCGGATCATGTCAGGAGAGGCCAGACCGATCTTGATACTGTCAAACTCTTCGGTCTTGGTCTGAGCCTTCAAAAACTTGAGTAAGTCTTTCACGTGTTTCCCCTGTCAGGAGTCTAACCTCGGCGCCCCGGCTGCCAAAACAGCGGGGCGCCCACGTCAATTCTCGAACAATAAGAGCGAGCTCTTACTCTTCGTCCAGCTCGATGTTGATACCCAGAGAGCGGATTTCCTTCAGCAATACGTTGAAGGATTCGGGCATGCCCGGCTCCATACGGTGGTCGCCATCCACGATGTTCTTATACATCTTGGTACGGCCATTCACATCGTCAGACTTGACGGTCAGCATTTCCTGCAGGGTATATGCCGCACCGTAAGCCTCCAGGGCCCACACTTCCATCTCACCGAAACGCTGACCACCGAACTGAGCCTTACCACCCAGCGGCTGCTGGGTAACCAGGCTGTAAGAACCGGTAGAACGCGCGTGCATCTTGTCGTCGACCAAGTGGTTCAGCTTGAGCATGTACATGTAACCAACGGTTACTTTACGCTCGAAGCGGTTACCGGTACGGCCATCGAACAGATCAATCTGACCGGACTCCGGCAGATCGGCCAGCTTCAGCAGGGCTTTGATTTCGCGCTCTTTGGCACCATCAAACACTGGAGTAGCAACCGGCAGACCCTTACGCAGGTTACCCACCAGGGTACGTACGTCGTCATCAGACAGTTCGGCGATGTTCACTTGCTGGGTGTCCTTCTCGCCCAGGTCATAGACCTGTTGCAGGAAGTTGCGCATCTCGTGCAGCTCACGCTGCTCTTTGACCATGCGATCGATCTTCTCGCCGATACCCTTGGCCGCAAGGCCCAGGTGCACTTCGAGGATCTGACCGATGTTCATACGGGATGGTACGCCCAACGGGTTCAGTACGATGTCGACCGGACGGCCGAACTCGTCATGAGGCATATCCTCGACCGGACAGATCTTGGAGATAACACCCTTGTTACCGTGACGGCCCGCCATCTTGTCACCCGGCTGGATGCGACGCTTGACTGCCAGATAAACCTTGACGATTTTCAGTACGCCCGGCGCCAGATCATCACCCTGGATAATCTTGCGACGCTTGTTCTCGAATTTCTTGTCGAACTCGGCTTTCAGCTCAACGTGCTGTTCAGCGATCTGTTCCAGTTCGGTCTGCTTGCCTTCGTCTTCGATGGCCAGTTCAAACCACTTGGAGCGATCGAGCTTGTTCAGACGATCTTCGCTGTAACCGGCGGCCAGCAGCAGGTTGCGGGAGCGGCCGAAAATGCCGTCTTCCAGGATCTTGAACTCTTCGGTCAAGTCCTTCTTCGCTTCCTTCAGCTGCATCTCTTCGATTTCTTTGGCGCGCTTGTCTTTTTCCACGCCATCGCGGGTAAAGACTTGCACGTCAACCACGGTACCGTACACACCGTTCGGTACACGCAGGGAGGAGTCCTTCACATCGGACGCCTTCTCACCGAAGATGGCGCGCAGCAGCTTCTCTTCCGGCGTCAGCTGGGTTTCACCTTTCGGGGTTACCTTACCGACCAGAATGTCGCCGCCCTTCACTTCGGCACCCACGTAGACGATACCGGACTCGTCCAGCTTGGACAGAGCGGCTTCACCCACGTTCGGGATGTCAGCAGTGATCTCTTCCGGACCCAGCTTGGTGTCACGGGAGATACAGGCCAGTTCCTGGATATGGATGGTGGTCAGGCGATCTTCCTGAACAACACGCTCGTTCACCAGGATCGAATCTTCGAAGTTGTAACCGTTCCACGGCATGAACGCGACGCGCATGTTCTGACCCAGCGCCAGTTCACCCAGGTCGGTGGACGGGCCATCAGCCAGTACGTCGCCAGCCATCACCGGCTCACCCAACATCACGCAAGGACGCTGGTTGATACAGGTGTTCTGGTTGGAACGGGTGTATTTGGTCAGGTTGTAGATGTCGATACCGGCTTCGCCTGGCATCAGCTCATCTTCATTGACCTTCAGGACGATACGGGAGGCATCGACATAGTCGATTACGCCGCCACGCTTGGCCACTACGGTTACACCGGAGTCAACGGCCACAGCGCGTTCCATACCGGTACCTACCAGCGGCTTGTCAGCACGCAGAGTCGGTACAGCCTGACGTTGCATGTTTGAACCCATCAATGCGCGGTTCGCGTCATCGTGTTCCAGGAACGGGATCAGAGCCGCTGCTACAGATACGATCTGCTGCGGGCTCACGTCCATATACTGGATCTGGTCGGCGTTCATAAAGGTGGATTCACCTTTGTGACGGCACGGGATCAATTCATCTTTCAGACGGCCATCTTCGGTGGTCGCGGCGTTAGCCTGTGCGATCACGTACTTGCCTTCTTCAATAGCAGACAGGTAGTCCACTTCGTCGGTGATCACACCGTCAATGACCTTGCGGTACGGGGTCTCGAGGAAACCGTACTCGTTGGTACGAGAGTACACGGACAGAGAGTTGATCAGACCGATGTTCGGACCTTCAGGAGTCTCGATAGGGCACAGACGACCGTAGTGGGTCGGGTGTACGTCTCGGACTTCAAAGCCGGCACGCTCACGAGTCAAACCGCCCGGGCCCAGCGCGGAGATACGACGCTTGTGGGTCACTTCGGAGAGCGGGTTGTTCTGGTCCATAAACTGGGACAGCTGGCTGGAACCAAAGAACTCTTTGACTGCGGCGGAGATCGGCTTGGCGTTGATCAGATCCTGCGGCATCAGGGTGTCCAGGTCGCCCAGGGAGAGACGCTCCTTGACCGCACGCTCGACACGCACCAGACCGACGCGGAACTGGTTTTCAGCCATTTCACCGACAGAACGAATACGACGGTTACCCAAGTGGTCGATATCATCCACTTCGTCGTTACCGTTACGGATGTCGATCAGGCGCTTCATCACATCGACGATGTCGTCTTTGGTCAGTACACCAGCGCCAGTCTCGTCTTCACGACCCAGACGGCGGTTGAACTTCATCCGACCTACGGTAGACAGGTCGTAACGCTCGGCGGAGAAGAACAGGTTTTCGAACAGCTGTTCTGCAGCTTCGCGAGTAGGCGGCTCGCCCGGACGCATCATGCGATAGATCTCGACCAGCGCTTCCAAACGGTTGGAGCTGGAGTCGACACGCAGGGTCTCGGACATGTAAGCACCGTGATCCAGTTCGTTGGTGAACAGAACCTCGAAATGCTTGAAGCCGGCTTGGGACAGGTTGGCGATCGCTTCCAGGCTCAGCGCCTGGTTGGCGGTCACGACCATCTCGCCAGTTTGCGGATGTGCGTAGTCCTTGGCAGCAACTTTGCCAACAACATACTCAACCGGTACCTCAATCTGGGTAACGGCGTCTTTTTCCAACTGACGGATGTGACGCGCAGTCACACGACGACCGGTCTCAACCACCACGGCGCCATTGGCCACGATGTCAAAGGTCGCAGTTTCACCACGCAGACGCTCCGGCACCAGATCCATCATCAACTTGCCATCTTTTACTTCAAAACCGATGGTCTCGAAGAAGGTGGCCAGGATTTGTTCGGAAGTGAAGTCCAGGGCGCGCAGAATAATGGATGCTGGCAGTTTGCGACGACGGTCGATACGGACAAACAGGTTGTCTTTCGCATCGAACTCGAAGTCCAGCCAGGAGCCACGGTAGGGGATAACGCGAGCGTTATACAGTACCTTACCGGATGAATGAGTTTTGCCTTTATCGTGGTCGAAGAAGACGCCCGGGCTGCGGTGCAGCTGGGAGACGATAACCCGCTCGGTACCATTGATAACAAAGGTGCCGTTCTCGGTCATGAGCGGAATTTCGCCCATGTATACTTCTTGTTCCTTGATGTCTTTGACGGTGCCGGCAGCTGCTTCACGGTCGTACAGAACCATACGAAGCTTGACACGCAGCGGCGCGGAGTAGGTCACTCCACGGATCTGGCATTCTTTTACGTCAAATACCGGCTCACCCAGGCGATAGCTGACATACTGAAGCTCAGCACTACCGGAGTAACTGGTGATCGGGAAAACGCTACGGAAAGCGGCCTCTAGGCCATATTCACCTTCCGGGTCAGCCTCGATGAACTGCTTGAAGGAGTCCAGCTGAATGGACAACAGATAAGGCGTGTCCAGTACCTGGTCTCGCTTACCGAAGTCCTTACGAATGCGTTTTTTTTCGGTATAAGAGTAAACCATAGGGTTCCTCAGCTCGCTGATAAGTGACCCACTCTGTCCCGCGGGACAGCTCTGTCTCAACACCGTTTTGTGTTGGCCCGGACGAAAGAAGACAGTCCGGATTGCTGGTGCACCGAGAGTCGTAAACGGTGTGAAATGCTCTCAGTCTACAGCGCAAAAAGGCTGGTGAACAAAAATTCACCAGCCCTAGCCTGTTTTATCAGGCTAATCTACATAAATGCAGATTATTTGATCTCAACAGAAGCACCGGCAGCTTCCAGCTCTTTCTTCAGAGCTTCAGCTTCGTCCTTGGACACGCCTTCCTTCAGGTTAGCCGGAGCAGCTTCTACCAGATCTTTGGCTTCTTTCAGGCCCAGACCGGTAGCGCCACGAACGGCTTTGATAACGGCAACTTTGTTGGCGCCAGCAGCAGTCAGAACTACGTCGAACTCGGTCTTCTCTTCTACTGCTTCAGCAGCAGCCGGGCCAGCCATTACGGCAGCAGCGGCAGAAACACCGAACTTCTCTTCCATAGCTTCGATCAGCTCAACAACTTCCATTACGGACATGGAAGCAACGGCTTCGATGATTTGGTCTTTAGTGATAGACATGACAAAAATTCCTGATGTTGAATAAACTCAAACAGCCTAAATAGGCGAGAATCAAGCAGCAGCTTGTTTCTGGTCGCGAACAGCAGCGATAGTACGAACCAGCTTGCCAGCAGAGGCTTCTTTCATAGTCGCCATCAACTTCGCAATTGCTTCTTCGTAAGTCGGCAGCGTGGCCAGACGATCAATTTGTGCTGCGGCGATAAACTCACCGTTAAAAGCGCCAGCCTTGATTTCGAACTTTTGGTTCGCTTTGGCAAACTCTTTGAACAGACGAGCAGCAGCGCCCGGGTGTTCGTTAGAGAAAGCAATCAAGGTAGGACCGGTAAATGCGTCATTCAGGCACTCGTATTCGGTACCTTCTACCGCGCGACGCAGCAGGGTGTTACGCACAACGCGCATGTACACACCGGCTTCACGAGCGGTTTTACGCAGGACGGTCATCTTGTCTACAGTTACACCGCGAGAATCGGCAACAACTGCAGAAAGAGCGCCTTTGGCAGCTTCGTTGACTTCAGCAACAATTGCCTTTTTGTCTTCGAGTCCCAATGCCATTGGCTTAACTCCTGGATTGAATCCGGGTCTATTGACCCAGTACTGACACATCCCCCCTACCTTTACAACAGAGGGGAACGATGCGGTAGCAGGATTCCAGAAGAGAAAGAATCTTTCTCGCTGGGTTTCCGGCACCGTCTACGCAGGAAAGATTAAGGCTTTGCAGCCTCCTGCGGTCTTGGACGGAGGTCGAAACCCCCAACCAATCAAGGCGCAAAATTATAGATTAAATTTTGCGCCTTGTAAAACCCATCAATTAGGCCTGAGCTTCCAGAGAAGCTTGATCTACGGCAACACCGGCACCCATGGTGGTGGAGATGCTGACTTTCTTGATGAATTGACCTTTGGCGGAAGAGGGCTTGCCTTTTTTCAGGGCAACCAGCAGAGCTTCCAAGTTTTCTTTCAGCTGAACTTCGTTGAAAGAAACCTTACCCAGAGTGGTATGGATGATACCATTCTTGTCATTACGGTAACGAACCTGACCAGCCTTGGCGTTCTTGACAGCTTCGGCAACGTTCGGGGTTACAGTACCAACTTTCGGGTTCGGCATCAGGCCGCGCGGGCCCAGGATTTGACCCAGTTGACCAACAACGCGCATGGCATCCGGGGATGCGATAACTACGTCGAAGTTCATCTCGCCTTTCTTAACCAGATCGGCCAGGTCATCCATACCTACCAGGTCAGCACCGGCAGCTTTAGCTGCTTCGGCGTTGGCACCTTGGGTAAATACGGCAACGCGTACATCACGACCGGTACCGTGCGGCAGTACAGTAGCACCACGTACGTTCTGGTCAGATTTACGAGCGTCGATACCCAGGTTGACAGCAACGTCAACGCTTTCAACGAACTTGGCGGTAGCCAGTTCTTTCAGCAGGGCAATGGCTTCGTTGATGGAGTACTCTTTGGTACCGTCAACTTTTTCGCGAATAACGCGCATACGCTTGGAAAGTTTAGCCATTGTCTTAATCCTCCACTACCAGACCCATGGAACGAGCGGAGCCTGCGATGCAACGTACTTTTGCATCCAGATCGGCACCAGTCATATCCGGCTCTTTGGTCTTGGCGATTTCTTGCAGCTGGGCAACGGTCACCTTACCAACCTTGTCTTTGTTCGGCTTGGAAGAACCAGACTTGATGCCAGCAGCTTTCTTCAGCAGGAAGGAAGCAGGCGGAGTCTTGGTTTCGAAGGTGAAGGAACGGTCGCTGTAAACGGTGATCACGACCGGAGTCGGTGAACCTTTTTCCAGCTTCTCTGTACGAGCGTTGAACGCCTTACAGAATTCCATGATGTTAACACCGTGTTGACCCAGTGCAGGACCAACGGGAGGAGAAGGGTTGGCTGCACCAGCAGCAACCTGCAGCTTGATATAAGCTGTGACTTTCTTAGCCATTAGGAAAATACCTCAAAAATGGGTTCTAGCGCCTCGGAGACTTGCTCCTGCAAACGGCTCCCCAACTAATAAAGGGGCAGCGAATTATAGAGATATTCGCTGCCCCTGACAACCGTTAAACGTACAGAATTCAATCAGCCCTTTTCGACCTGACCAAAATCCAGTTCAACAGGAGTAGAACGACCGAAGATCAGTACAGAGACCTTCACGCGGCTCTTCTCATAATCGACCTCTTCAACGGTGCCGTTGAAGTCGGCAAACGGACCATCGGCAACCCGCACCATTTCACCCGGTTCAAACAGGGTTTTCGGACGCGGCTTGTCGTGGGCATCCTGCAGACGGTTCAGGATGGCATCGGCCTCTTTGTCGGAGATCGGTGCCGGACGGTCGGAAGTACCGCCAATGAAGCCCATTACACGTGGTACGTTACGCACCAGGTGCCATGTGGTTTCATCCATGATCATCTGGACCAGGACATAACCCGGGAAAAACTTGCGCTCACTCTTGCGCTTCTGGCCAGCACGCATCTCGACCACTTCTTCGGTCGGGACCAGTACTTCACCGAACATGTCTTCCATGCCATGCATCTTGATATGTTCACGCAGGGACTTGGCTACACGGCCTTCATAGCCGGAAAAAGCCTGCACGACATACCATCTCATACGTTGCTCACGTTGTTCAGTCATGGCTTATCCTTACACACCGGTAATCAGGTTGACCAACCAGACCAAGGCACCGTCCAGAACGAACAGCAGCAGCCCCATCACGGCGGTCACCGCCAGCACAATCAGGGTTGTCTGAATGGCTTCCTGACGGGTCGGCCATACGACCTTGCGGACTTCCAGGCGAGACTCACGGGCGAATGCCAGTGTTGCCTTTCCCTTGGTGGTTTGCAGGGCTACTGCACCAGCAGCAGCAATGACAACGACCACACCCAAGGCGCGGACGGCAGCGACAACATCGTTGAGCAGGTAATTACCCACTACAGCGGCCGCCAGGATAATGAAAACCAGGCCCCAAAGCAGGGTATCCTTGCTTCCGCCCTGGCTCTCAGAACTAACACTCATACAACCCACCTGTATCTGACGTAACCAAAGACACAAAAGCCCCGTACGAGACGAGGTATATGGCAGGGGCGGCAGGACTCGAACCCGCAACCATCGGTTTTGGAGACCGCTGTTCTACCAATTCGAACTACGCCCCTACACAAGAAAGCCCCTATTATAGGGGCTTTGCTTTATTTATGTAAGCCAAAGATTAAGCGATTACGCTGGCTACAACACCAGCACCTACGGTACGGCCACCTTCACGGATAGCGAAACGCAGGCCGTCGTCCATCGCGATCGGAGCAATCAGGGTAACAACCATTTTGATGTTGTCGCCCGGCATTACCATCTCTACGCCTTCCGGCAGTTCGATGGTACCGGTCACGTCGGTAGTACGGAAGTAGAACTGCGGACGGTAGCCTTTGAAGAACGGGGTATGACGACCACCTTCTTCTTTGGACAGCACGTACACTTCAGATTCGAACTTGGTGTGCGGCTTGATAGAACCCGGCTTGGCCAGTACCTGACCACGCTCTACGTCTTCACGCTTAACACCACGCAGCAGCGCGCCGATGTTCTCGCCTGCACGACCTTCGTCCAGCAGTTTGCGGAACATTTCAACACCGGTACAGGTGGTAGAAACGGTATCTTTGATACCAACGATTTCTACGGTCTCACCTACTTTAACGATACCGCGCTCTACACGACCGGTAACTACGGTACCACGGCCAGCGATAGAGAATACGTCTTCGATAGGCATCAGGAACGGCTGGTCAATCGCGCGCTCCGGCTCCGGGATATAGGTATCCAGGTGGCCAGCCAGCTCGATGATCTTCTCTTCCCACTGAGCGTCGCCTTCCAGCGCTTTCAGTGCGGAACCACGAACTACCGGCAGGTCATCACCCGGGAAGTCGTACTCGGTCAGCAGTTCACGAACTTCCATCTCAACCAGTTCGAGCAGCTCTTCGTCATCAACCATGTCACACTTGTTCATGAACACGATCATGTACGGGATACCAACCTGACGACCCAGCAGGATGTGCTCACGAGTCTGCGGCATCGGGCCGTCAGTCGCTGCTACTACCAGGATCGCGCCGTCCATCTGGGCAGCACCGGTGATCATGTTTTTAACGTAGTCGGCGTGACCCGGGCAATCTACGTGGGCGTAGTGACGGGTAGCGGTGTCGTATTCTACGTGGGAGGTGTTGATGGTGATACCACGCTCACGCTCTTCCGGTGCCTTGTCGATCTGGTCGAAGGCGAAAGCTTTACCACCGAAGTGCTTGGCCAGCACGTTGGTGATAGCTGCGGTCAGGGTGGTTTTACCGTGGTCAACGTGGCCGATGGTACCCACGTTAACGTGCGGTTTATTACGCTCAAATTTTTCTTTAGACATGATCGTCCCTCTAAACTAACGCTGAGTACGCGGTGGCAAGCTAACCACAGAACAGTTTATATGATGGATTTGAATCTGGTGGGAAAGAGAGAGGTGCTGATGGCTGGTTCGCTTGCCGAACTCACCCTAGGGTGCGGCTCTGCTAACGCCTGAGCCATATCAGCATCTTGGAGCGGGCAGCGGGAATCGAACCCGCATCATCAGCTTGGAAGGCTGAGGTAATAGCCATTATACGATGCCCGCATTTCTCTAACCCAAAGAACTCAAACCGCAGAGAAATATGGTGGAGGGAGAAGGATTCGAACCTTCGAAGGCAGAGCCGTCAGATTTACAGTCTGATCCCTTTGGCCGCTCGGGAACCCCTCCAGACGCCAGATTGTCACAACGGTAATTCTGCTTGCACCCGTTGTGTTTATCGCTTTTGCACGGCAAATAGACGACAGACAGTCAAGCGTCGCGCATTTTATTGTAAGGTTTTGGGGGATGCAACCATTGAACCCGGCAAAATATGCTTTATTGCTGGGAAGTTTGCAAAAAAGTGGGGGCAAACAAGCCAATCCTGCTGCGTCCCTTGTCGCTCCCCCACCCTTGGTGTATGGTCGCCGTGCCCAAGAAACAGTGATGACACCATGACGACAGAGCATAACCCCTATCTGCAATTCACCCGCGAACAATGGGCGTTATTGCGCGATTCGGTCCCCCTGACCCTGACCGAACACGATCTGCAAACCCTGCGCGGGATCAACGAGAAGGTGTCATTGCGGGAAGTGGAAGAGATCTACCTGCCTCTCTCCCGCCTGCTCAATCTCTATGTCAAAGCCAAACAGCGTCGCAGCCGGGTGCTGGAGCAGTTCCTCGGTCAGTCCCGCGGCAAGGGCACCTATATCATCAGCATTGCCGGCAGCGTGGCGGGTGGCAAAAGCACCACAGCCCGTATTCTGCAGGCCTTGCTGGAGCGCTGGCCGGAACACCCGCGGGTGGAGCTGGTCACCACCGACGGCTTCCTCTATCCCAACAAGGTACTGGAAGAGCGCGGCCTGATGCGCCGCAAGGGGTTCCCGGAATCCTACGACATCCGCCATCTGGTGGAGTTTGTCGCCAACATCCGCGCCGGTCACGAGAAGGTCGAAGCGCCGGTTTACTCCCACCTTATCTACGACATCATTCCCGATGAGAAGAAGGTGGTGGAGCAGCCGGACATCCTGATCCTGGAAGGGCTCAATGTGCTGCAAAGCGGCATGGATTACCCTCAGGAGCCCCATCGGGTCTTCGTGTCAGACTTTGTCGACTTCTCCATCTATGTGGATGCCGATGCCGAACTGCTGCGTACCTGGTATATCGAACGCTTCCTGAAATTCCGCAGCGGCGCCTTCTCGGATCCCGACTCCTACTTCCATAACTACGCCAAGCTGGCGGAGAGTGAGGCGACCCAGATCGCCAGCAACATCTGGCAAGATATCAACTATCTGAATTTGCAAGAAAATATCCTGCCAACGCGTGAGCGTGCCAACCTGATCATGACCAAGGGCCATGAGCACGCTATAGAGCAGATCAAGCTGCGCAAATGATGACAGCGGTTGCCGGATAACGAAGAGGGGGCCCGCAGGCCCCCTCTTCTGTTTGGCATCATGATCGGCCTTGCTGACCCTCAGTCGCCCCGGCGCAGGGAGAGCTCGCCCCCCAGATAGAATTTGATCCCTTCACCTGTCTCCAGTCGCAGGGCGCCGCGATCGTCGATGCCACGGGCGATGCCGCGGATCTCCAGATCTCCCATCAGCAAGCGCACCGGGCGACCGGCAAAGTGATCGAGCCGATTCCACTCATCGACAAAACTTGCCAGCCCCTGCTGCTCAAAGGTGTGCAGCGCCCGTTGCAAATGGACGATCATCCGGGCCGCCAACTGATTGCGATCCACCAGTTCCGGATTGATGTGGCGCAGCTCGGCCCAGGCCTGATCGATCTTCTCCCCTTCGCGGGCAGGCATCGCCAGATTGAGACCGATGCCGATCACCAGATGACAGCTGGCCCCGGCGCTACCGCTCATCTCCACCAGAATGCCCGCCAACTTGCGGCCCTGATAGTAGAGGTCATTCGGCCACTTGAGCTCGACCCCCTGATAACCAAGGGACTCCAGCGCTTCAACCACTGCCACGCCGACCGCCAGACTGAGCCCCATGGCCGCCGCCATGCCTTGTTCGAGTCGCCAGTACATGCTGAGGATCAGCTGGCAACCGAACGGCGAAATCCAGGGTTTGCCACGACGACCGCGCCCGGCTGTCTGACACTCGGCCAGACAGCTCTCGCCGGAGCGCAGCTCATTGACCCGATCCAGCAGGTGTTGATTGGTCGAGCCAATGACCGGAAAACAGTGCACCGGTGCCATCGGGGCCAGTGCCTGCAAGGTAGCCTGATCATAGAGCGCCATCGGCACCGCCAGCCGGTAACCCTTGCCGGTCAGGCTAAAGAGATCCAGCCCCAGCTCCTTGAGCGCCGCCATGTGTTTGCTCACCG
Source organism: Aeromonas sp. 61P (assembly GCF_051919545.1). Taxonomy (NCBI): domain Bacteria; kingdom Pseudomonadati; phylum Pseudomonadota; class Gammaproteobacteria; order Aeromonadales; family Aeromonadaceae; genus Aeromonas; species Aeromonas sp. 61P. Next base: position 1,004,661 of record NZ_JBQBEL010000001.1, on the reverse strand, counting down.
CCGCCCGGCTGATGCCGAGCTGCTCACCCAGCTGTTCGCCGGAGTGAAACTGGCCGTCGCTAAGCAGAGTGATCAGAGTCTGTCTGATGGGAGTAAGGGTCATGAGAGCACCTCGTCGAGCCAGGTTTCACCGTGCGCGCCCATAAAACGCACCTCATGCTCCAGCAGCACGCCAAACGTCTGCTCCACGCTGTCGCGGACATGAGCCGCCAGCGCGATCAGCTCCATGGCACTGGCGCCCCCCAGATTGACCAGCACCAGCGCCTGCTCCTGATGAACAGCGGCGCGGCCGATGGCGAAACCTTTCAAACCGCACTGATCGATGAGCCAGCCCGCCGCCAGCTTGGCCTGCCCTTCTCCGGCCGGATAGCAGGGCATCTGCGGGTAGCGCGCCTTGAGATTCTCCGCCAGCGCGGCAGGCACCACCGGATTCTTGAAGAAGCTGCCCGCATTGCCGAGCACCGCAGGATCCGGCAGTTTGGCCATGCGGGTGGCACAGACGGTATCGAAGATGGCCTGTGCCGAAGGCGCGTCACCGAGCGCCGCCAGTGGGCCATAGCCCTGCACCGGTTGCCACGCCTTGGGCAGTTTGAGCCCGACGGCGGTGATCAGGTGGGAATCCTGATACTCGTGTTTGAAGATACTGTCGCGATAACCGAAGCGGCACTCTGCCGCCGCGATCCGTTCAATTTCGCCACTCTGCCAGTTGAACGCCTCGACATAGGCGCAGAAGTCGGCCAGCTCAACGCCATACGCACCGATGTTCTGTACCGGCGCCGCACCGACCGTGCCGGGAATGAGCGCCAGATTCTCCAGCCCGCACCAGCCCTGTTGCAAGGTATGGCGCACCAGCTGATGCCAATCTTCACCGGCCGCCACATGGAGCAACCAGTGATCGCCACCATCTTCGGCGGTAATCCCCTTGAGCCGGTTGAGCACCACCAGACCGAGAAAATCCGTGGTGAAGAGCATGTTGCTGCCGCCGCCCAGATTGAGGCGCGGCAGCTGGTTGAGCTGCGGATCGGCACGCAGGGTCGCCAGATCGGCAACCTGCTCCACCTCGGCCAGCCAGAGGCAGTACGCATCGAGGGCAAGGGTGTTGAGCTTCAACAAGGAGGCGTTGGCATTCAGTTTCATCGGTCTATCCCGGCTTGGTGCAAGGGCGCAGTCTACCTCAAGTTGCCCCATGACGAAAAACCCGAGCCCTTTTCGGGGGAATAGCAGTGGTTTAGAGTAGGCGACTTCAACTGCTGAGGAACAACTCATGAACAACCAGTTTGCCGTCATCGGCCTGGGCCTGTTTGGCAGCGCGCTGTGCGAAGAGCTGCAACGGCAAGATGCCGAAGTACTGGCCATCGATATCGACGAGAGCAAGACCCGGCAAATCGCCGCCCTCTGCAATCACGTTATCGTGGCGGATGCCACCGATGAGGCCACTGTGGCCGAGCTGGGACTGGCCAATTTCGATATCGTCTTCGTTGCCATCGGTGACAACCTGGAGACCAGCATCCTCACCACCCTCGTCTTGAAAGAGGCGGGCGTGAAGAAGGTGTGGGTCAAGGCGCGCGACAAGTTCCACGCCAAGATCCTGCAGAAAGTGGGCGCCGACAAGGTAATCAACCCGGAGTGGGACATGGGCCGCCGGGTCGCCCAGAGCATGCTGGACAACCGGCTGTTCGACTATCTGGAGCTGGGCCACGACATGGTGCTGACCGAGTTCGTGATTGGCCTGCAACAGAACGGCCGGGAACTAGGCGACTTCCACCTGCTGCAACAGAGCGATTTCCAGCTGCTCGCCATCAAGCGTGGTGATGTGCTGCACAACGTACTGACCGGCAAGATGGAGCTGCAACTGGGCGACATCCTGATCCTGGCGGGCAACAAGCACGCCATCGACCACTGGCTCGAAACCCTATGATCAACTGGCGCAGCAGCTACGCCTTCGCCCTCCATCGGGAGCAGGACTCTCGCTGGAGCGAAGCCCGGCTGATCCTCGGCAGCTTTCTGATCATTCTGCTGATTGGCACCATCTTTCTGGTGCAACCCTCCAGCCACAATGGCGAGGTTACCTTCGTCAACGCCCTGTTTACCGCCACCTCGGCCATCAGCGTGACAGGTCTTGGCGTGGTGGATACCGGCACCGCCTTCACCCTGCAGGGGCAGATTTTCCTGCTGATGCTGATGGAGATCGGCGGTCTGGGCCAGATGACCATGACCCTGCTGCTGATCGCAATCTTCAGCAAACGGGTCGGTCTGCGCCAACAGGTACTGGCCAAGGAGGCGCTGGGACAGGAAGGCTCGGTCAACATCATTCAGCTGGTCAAACGGATCGTGCTGTTCGCCTTTATCGCCCAACTGATCGGTACCGGCATCATGGCGATCCGCTGGGTGCCCGAGATGGGTTGGGTGCACGGCCTCTATGTCAGCTTCTTCCACGCGGTATCAGCCTTCAACAACGCCGGGTTTTCGCTGTTTGCCAACAACCTCATCGACTATAGGGACGACCCCATCATCAGCCTGACCATCGCCGGTCTGCTGATCCTGGGGGGGATCGGCTTTACCGTCATCGTCGATCTGGTGCGCAACCGCCGCTGGCGCAAGCTGAAGCTGCACAGCAAGCTGATGTTGCTGATGACCCCGGCGCTGCTGCTGGCCGGTACCTTGATGTTCTGGCTGCTGGAACACAACAACCCGGGCACCCTCGGCAAGGCCGGTATCGGTGGCCAGCTGCTGGCGGCCTTCTTCCAGTCTGCCAGTGCCCGTACCGCCGGTTTCAATACCATAGATATCGGGCTGATGACCCCGGCGGCGCTGCTGTTTCTGATGATGCTGATGTTTATCGGTGCCGGTGCCACCTCGACCGGTGGCGGTATCAAAGTCACCACTTTCGCGGTTGTGCTGCTGGCGACCAAGGCGTTTCTGACCAAACGACCTCATGTCACCGCTTTTGGCCGCACCCTGTCGCCCCAGATCGTGACCCGATCGCTGGCCATCATCATCGTCAGCACCATGGTGCTGATGCTGGCGATGTTCCTGCTGATGGTGACCGAGGATCTGCCGTTCGACAAAATCATGTTCGAGACCATCTCGGCATTTGCCACCGTCGGCCTCTCCACCGGCATCACCGCCTCCCTGAGCGAGCCGGGCAAGCTGATCCTGGTGCTGGTGATGATCTGCGGCCGTCTCGGCCCGCTGACCCTGGCCTTTATGCTGGCCCGCCCGGTCGAGACCCGCATCCGTTATCCGGAAGAGAACGTCTATACTGGCTGACCAGCCATGAACACGGGGCAGCCACTGGCTGCCCCGTTTTTTATTCGGCTTGTTGCTGCGCCTTGAGCCAGCGCCCCGGGCTCACCCCCAGCTCCCGCTCGAATGCCCGACCAAAGGCAACACTGCTGCTGTATCCCGCACCCAGCGCCACCTGCACCATGGGCTCCCCCGCCAGCAGTTGCTGGCAGGCGCGCGCCATGCGCCAGTGGGTCAGATAACCAAGCGGCGCTTGACCGACCCGCTCCTGAAACCTCGCGGCAAAGCGGGCCCGCGACATGCCGGCCTCCCGCGCCAGCGTGGCCACCGTCCAGGGTTCATCCCCACGCTGATGCATCACCGAGAGCGCCTTGGCCAACTGGGGATCGGAAATACCTGCCAGCATCCCCTGCTGACACACCCCTTGCTCGACCAGATGACGCAGCAGCAGGATCAACAGTACCTCCAGCAAGCGGGAGATCAGCGGATCCTGCCCGTAGCGGGGGTGAAACGCCTCGTCAAACAGCTGACTCAGCACCGGCGTCAGGGCAGGCAACTCCCTTAGCGGCAGCACCAGCGAGCCCGGTATGCCATGCCAGTTGCAACGGCGATGCGCCCCCCTTGCCGAATGCGACATTGGCGCACACCAAATCACAACCCCCCAGCGTTCTGGGTTCAAGCTTGTGAGGACGTCCCCGAGGGAACAGGAGCAGGGTCGGCTCCTCGAGCAGCAAGCTTGCTCCCCCCTCTTCACGCAACATGACGGCGCCACTGCGCAGCAGATGAAGATGTCCGCCACTCGGATAATCATCACTGGAGGAGTTCTGGCACAGGTTGCCAGCGAAGAAGATCTTGGCTTCGGGGGAGGCATGAACCAACAGGGCAGAGAGCGGATCCATATTTGAGACGAATAGTATTTATTTGCAGACGATGAGTGATAAACCGTATCACGAATGACGGCACACTGTCTCCCGTACCTTCACTACCACAGGAGAAGATCATGAGCCGTATCCAACCAATATCCCAGCCGCAACCCGCAGCCGCCCAGACCCTGACTACCCTTCACCGCAATCTGGGTATGGTGCCCAACCTCTACGCCACACTGGCCCACTCGCCAGCCCTGCTCAATGGCTTCCTGGCCTTTGCCGAGGCGCTTGGCAAGGGGCGCCTCACTGCCCCACAACGGGAGTTGCTGGCACTGGCCATAGGTCAAGCCAACGCCTGCCAATACTGTTTGTCTGCCCACACACTACTGGCGGGCAAGGCCGGATTCTCGGCCCAGGAGATCCGGGCAGCCCGACTCGGCCAGGCCTCGGCTCCCCTTGATCACGCCCTGCTGCAACTGGCAACGGCACTGGTCAACCAGCGCGGGGTGATCAGTGACGAGCAGCTTGCTAGCGCCCGTGCCGCAGGCGTAGATGACGAGCTGCTGCTGGAGGTGCTCGGCCAGGTGGTGGTCAATACCCTGACCAACTATGGCAATCACCTGGCGGCGACCGAGATCGACTTCCCGCCCGTCACTCTGACCCCTTAAACAAGGAGCCCCCATGCAGCAACATGACAAAGGCTTTCTGGTCGCCCTGGCGGGCGTGGTATTGACCCTGCTCTGGATCGGCGTCTTCAAGTTTACCCCGACAGAGGCAGCCGCCATCAAACCACTGGTAGCCAGCCACCCCTTGATGAGCTGGCTCTATGGCCCCCTGTCGGAACAGAGCGTATCGAACCTGATCGGGGTGGTCGAGATAGTGATCGCCATCGGGCTGGTCGTGGGTCTGTGGCAACCTCGCATCGGTTACTGGTGCAGCATGGGGGCTATCGTCACCTTCCTGGCGACGCTGAGCTTCCTGCTGACTCTGACAGGTGTCTGGAAGATGGTTGACGGCGTGCCAGTCACCGAGTTCTTCCTATTCAAGGACCTGGTGTTTCTCGGTGTGGTTCTGCACTACCAGCACAGGATCCGTGCCAGCTTGTCCACTCAGGCAGCCTGACAACAATGCCTTTGGCGCCCAGGATGGGCGCCTTTTTTCGTTATGCAGCCCTGGTCTGGCGCTTGCTGGTCGTCTTGCGCGGTCGGGGCCCGCCAGTCGTGCTGGCCGCCGAACTCTTACGCTTGGTAAAACGCCGCTTGCCGGCACCCGGCGCCTCCTTGGGCAGGGCGCTGAAGCTGGCGCCGGAGTCCTGCCGCGCCCCCTCGATCAGGCCGTTGAGCTGCTCGGTGAGCGGCCCCATAAACTGCTGGTAGCTGCCGTGGCGCTCGGCGATCTGGCCGAGGCACTGCTCCCACAGCGCCGTCATATCCGGCGTGGTGGCAGTAGCAGGCAGCGCCTGCACCAGCGCGCGCCCGGTCGGGGTCGCCTTGATGCTCTTGCCCTGACGCACCAGAAAGCGGCGCTTGAACAGCAGGTCGATAATGCCCGCCCGGGTCGCTTCTGTGCCGAGACCATCGGTGTCGCGCAGGGTCTTGCGGATCTCGGGATCATGCACATAGCGGGCGATGCCGGTCATGGCCGCCAGCAGGGTGGCATCGGTGAACGACTTGGGCGGCTGGGTCATTTTCTCCTGCAGTTCGCCCCGCTCGCACAGCAGTTGCTCTCCCTCTTTCAGGGCAGGCAGCGTGCCCGCCTTCTCTTCGTCGTCATCCTCCTCCACCCCGAGCAGTGCCTTCCAGCCTGCCTTAAGGATGCGCCGCGCCTTGGCCTGAAACAGGCCACCGGCGATGCGCAGCAGCACCTTGCTGTCGTTGTATTCGAACGGGGGATAGAACTGCAGCAGATACTGGCGGGCAATCAGGCCATAGAGCTTCGCCTCGTCGGCCCCCAGCGTGGCGGGGTTGCCCTGCTTCTCGGTGGGGATGATGGCGTGGTGGGCATCCACCTTGCTGTCGTTCCACGCCTTACTGCGGATCTTGCCGTCCGCCTCGGCAACTGCCTTGGCCAGCGCGGGCGCAGTAGCGGCGATGGCGCCGCGCACCTGCTCGGCCCGCTTGAAATGGTCGGTCGGCAGATAGCGGCTATCGGAGCGCGGATAGGTGATGAGCTTGTGGCGCTCGTAGAGGCTCTGGCAGATGTCGAGCACTCGCTTGGCATCCATGCCGAAGCGCTTGGCGGCATCGATCTGCAGGCTGGAGAGGTTGTAGGGCAGCGGCGCCGCCTGTTTGCGGGCCTGCTCCTCCACCGATTCGACCTGTGCGGGTTGGCCGTTGATCCGGCTCACCACCTTGTCGGCCAGCGCCCGATTGAGCACCCGCCCCTCCTCGTCCTGCCACGGCAGGCAGGCTTCCGATGGCAGCCACTTGGCGGTGAAGCGCTCGTTGCTATCGGTCAGCAGATGGGCCAGCACCTCGTAGAAGGGTTTGGGGACGAAGGCCTCGATCTCGAGATCCCGCCGCACCACCAGCCCCAGCAGCGGGGTCTGCACCCGGCCAACCGAGAGCAGCTCGCTGCAACCGGCCTTGCGCCCGAGCAGGGTGTAGGCGCGGGTCATGTTGATGCCATAGAGCCAGTCGGCCCGACTGCGGGCCAGTGCGGAAACCGCCAGCGGCACGAACTCCTTGTTATCCCTCAGTTTGTCGAGGGCGCGGCGCACCGCGGGCGGGTTGAGATCGCTGATGAGGCAGCGCTGCACCGGCTTGGTTTTCGGGTAGCCGAGAAAGTCGATCACCTCATCCACCAGCAACTGCCCTTCCCGGTCCGGGTCACCGGCGTTGACCACGCAGTCCGCCTGCTTGATCAGCCGCTTGATGACGGTGAGCTGGGTTTTGGTCTTGGGCTTGGCCACCAGCTGCCACTGGGCGGGGATGATGGGGAGATGCTCCATCCGCCACTGCTTGAAGGCGGCGTCATAGGCATCGGGCTCGGCCTGCTCCAGCAGATGGCCGATGCACCAGGTGACCACATCACCCTGGGCTGTTTCGATAAAACCGTCGCCCTTCTTGTGGGGCTTGGGCAGGGCATCGGCAATGGCGCGGCCCAGCGTGGGCTTCTCGGCGATAAAGAGTCGCATCGGTGGCTACCTGCAATACTGTATATGCAGACAGTATACAACTGCCACCGCGAAAGCCCAACTGCCCCTACTCGTCGAACGGGTGATCGTGGATGGCGGCAAACAGCCGCGCCTGATTGAGCAGCGGCGCATAGTGGAAGGCATTTTCGCCATCTTCCGCCAGCAGGTAGTCGGTCAGCTGTTCGCGCACCGCCTCTTGCAGGGTCTCCAGCTTCCACGGCTTGGCGAGGTAGTAGTGCAACCCGCCGCGATTGACCGCTTCGACGGTGGCCTCCAGCCCCGCTTGTCCGGTCAGCAGCAATTTGCGGCTGGCACGGGTGGAGGCTCGCCGGTTCAGCTCCACCAGAAAATCGACCCCCAGGGTTCCCGGCATGATGTGGTCACAGAGGATCAGCGCCAGCTTGTTGCCGTCGTGCTCCCACTCCTCCACCACCGCTCGCGCCTCATCGACACTCTCGGCGGCTTCCAGTTCGAAGTGGGAACGGAACGGGGCGAGATCGTGGATCACCGCATCCAGCACCTCCCGCTCATCGTCCACACACAGGATCAGATAGTGTTTGTTCATTGCTCCTCCTTGGCGACATGGTTTGGCACGCCGCGCGATTGATGCTGGCGACGGCTCAGGCCGCATGCTCCTTGTTGTGATGAGGTTCGCCCCCGTAACCGGCCTGCCCCATGCCGTCCAGCGGCAGACAGACCCGCATCCGGGTGTAACGGCCCGGTTCGGAGGCCACCTCAATCCGGCCGTGGTGCTGCTGAACTATCTGCAGCGAAACGCTCAGACCGATACCGAGGCCGAAATGGCCCTCCCGCTTGGTGGTGAAGTTGAGATCGAAGATCCGCTGCCACAGCTCGGGCTCGATGCCACAACCGCTATCCTCTATCTCTACCATGACCCACTCGGAACTCAACAGCCCGGTGCGAATGGTGAGCCGTCCCGGGCCGCTCATGGCATCCAGACTGTTGGCGATCAGGTTGGTCCACACCTGTTGCAGAGCGATGGGGTGACAGCGTACCAGCGGCAGCGGCTGGTACTCCTTGCAGAGCTCATGATGCTTGAGGCGGTTTTCGAAAATCATCAGGGTATCTTCCAGCCCCTCGTGCAGGTCCACCAGCGAGGGCTCGTCCCTGTCCTGCCGAGCATACTGCTTGAGGCTCTTGACCAGATCGCCGATGCGACGGGCACACACTTCGATATTGCGCAGGAAGCTGCCGGTCTGCTGGAACAGCTCCAGCCGGGCGAGCAGAGCCTCCCGCTCGTCGGCAGTGCGGCTGGCAAACCAGCGCTGCCAGTTCAGCTCGTCATCCAGATTCATCTGCACCGCCAGCCGCGCCTGCTGACGATCGCCAAAGCGCCCCTCCGCCAGCCGGGTCTTGTCACGGATCTCGCTGGTCGAGACTGGCTGGGAGGAGAGCGCCTGACAGAGGGTCTGGTTGCCCAGCCCCTTGATGGTTGCTGGCAGCTCGAGATTGACCAGATCGGGGATGGCGGCCCGCAAGGTCTCGCTGCCACGGATAATGGCCGCCACCGGGTTGTTCAGCTCGTGGGCGACACCGGCCACCAGCTGACCCAGCATCGCCATTTTTTCGCGCTCTCCACCAGCTGGGCGTGAGCGGCATCGAGGGAGTTGAGGGTCTGTTGCAGCCGCATCTCGGTGCGGATGCTGTTTTGCAGGCGGCGATTGAAGTGGCGCAGCAGCAGGTTGGTAAAGGAGGGGAGCAGTTCGCTGCGCGCCTGCATCACCCGGGAGAATTGCAGCTTGTCGAGCTTGATCACCTCGGCACCGGTCAGGGTCACGCCGGTGGTGAAGGCGGGTTCGCCGGTCACAAATGACATGCCCCCCACCAGCGAGCCGGTACGGTAGTGCACTACCTCCTGATCGATCCCCTGCTCGTCCCGCTTGCGCAGCACCACCTCCCCCTTGGCGATAAACCAGAGGAAGCTGTTGGGCTCCCCCTCGCGGGTCAGCACATGGCCCGGACTGTAGTGGCGGCAGACCCGCTCCTCGTCATTGCCCTCGAAAAACTGATATAAGCCGTCGATCACCACCCGCGACAACTCCTCGTCGCTGCAGTGGGTGTAATCCATAAAGCCCTGCCGATAGGCTGCCAACTGGCGATCGACGTGGGCTCGCAGCAGCTTCTGGTTGTCGAGCACGGCGGCATAGCTCAGCAGATCCGCCTCGGGACGCTGCAATACAAAGTGGCTCGCCTGCTCGATCACCGCCCGGCGCAGGCTGCCATCGCGCCAGGGGCGTTGCAGGTAGTAGTCGAGACGACCGAGGTTCACCGCCTCGATGATCGATTTCATCTCCGGCTGGCTGCCCAGCAGGATCTTGCGGCACGCCTCGTGACGGCTGCCGAGGCGGATCAGAAAATCGGCCCCTCGCCCATCCCCCAGCTCGCTGTCACACACCACCACGGCGGGTGGCTGCCCCTTGCGATCCAGCTCGTCCAAGGCCAGCTCAGCCGACCCCTGACCGACCACCACCACCAGCGCGAAATGGCCGAGCAGCGGAACCAACTCCTGTTCGAATTCGGCCAGCAGTTGCACGTTGGCGGCGACACACAGCAGTGAGAAAGGGCTCATCAGCGACACTCCGTTGAGGCTCACTGCTCACTATATCAGCGAATCTTGTGGGGTTTTGCGAGGGGGCTAACAGCTGTCGCGAAAAGTGCACAAATAGATAAAACAGAAAACAATTGAATTTAATTCGATAATCATGCCAATAACAAAATAAAAGACAAAATGCGACAACAATCAAAAATATAAACCATGATGGAGGTCAACGCCTTATCCCTGTCATTACTACTACTATTGGACTAGTACTATGTAGGTAATTATTGACCGTAGGAAAACGCCGCCATGATTGGAAAACTGATAAGAAAAACCTGGTTCTGGCTCCTGCTGCTCGGGGCCCTGCTGGGTGTCGCGGCACTGGGTGTCACCGTGACCGTGCTGCACAAGACCAGCTCCACCGAATTCTGCGTCTCCTGCCACTCCATGCAGACTCCGCTCGCCGAGTATCAGGGCAGTGTCCACTTCCAGAACACCAAGGGGATCCGCGCCGAGTGCGCCGACTGCCACATCCCGGGCGACCCCACCTCCTACCTGTGGACCAAGATCCGCGCCGTGAAGGATATCTATCACGAGGCGATCGGCACGCTGGATACCCCGGAAAAGTATGAAGCCCACAAGCTGCGGATGGCCCAGTCCGTCTGGGACGAGCTGAAAGCCAACGACTCCGCCACCTGCCGCAGCTGCCACAGCTACGAGGCGATGGACATTCTGGCCCAGCGCCCCAATGCCCGTGCCGAGCACCCGGTCGCCATCAAGGAAGGCCAGACCTGTATCGACTGCCACCGCGGTGTCGCCCACATCATGCCTGACATGAGCGGTCTGGCTGCCGCCGGTGCCAGCGAGCTGGCGCAGGCTGCGGCCCAGACCCCGGCCAATGTCACCACCCGCTACGCCATCGCCACCACCCCGCTGTTCCTTGATGCTGCAGCCAAGACCGACGAAGGCACCCTGATGCCCTCCACCAAGGTGGAAGTGCTGGCTAACGAAAACGGCCGCGCCAAGGTGCAGATCGAAGGCTGGCAACAGGATGGTGTGAGCGAAGTATTCTACGCCGCACCGGGCAAACGGATCCTCAGCGTACTGGTCGGCGATGCCGCCAAGAAAGCACTGGTCACCGGCCAGAGCGAAACCGACAGCGCCACCAACCTCACCTGGCATCAGGTCAAGCTGACCGCCTGGGTCGACCAGAGCCAGCTTATCGGCGATCAGGGCAAGCTGTGGCAATACGCCTCCACCCTGATGTCCAACAACTGTACCGGCTGCCACGGCCTCACCGCGCTGGATCACTTCAGTGCCAACCAGTGGATCGGCGTCATCAAGGGGATGGAATCTCGTACCTCCCTGACCCCGGAACAGGCTCGCATGTTGACCCAGTATGTCCAGAAACACGCCAGTGACATGAGCGCGGCCCACTAAGGCTGGCACAGAGGAAAACCGTTATGACTTTTTTCAATGACAAGAAGACCAATCTGTCCCGCCGCAACCTGCTCAAGGGGCTCGGCGCCTGCGCAGCCCTGCCCCTGCTCGGCGGCATTTTTCCCAAGAGTGCGCTGGCACAAGCCATCAGCACCGCATTGAGTCAGTTCCCGACTCTGGTGCCCGCCCAGAAGGGCATTCTGACCGGCGCCCACTGGGGTGCCTTCGAGGCGATCGTCGAGGATGGCCGCATGGTGCGCGTCCAGCCGGTGGCCGATGATCCGGCGCCGAACGATCTCATCGATATGGCGCCGTTCCAGGTGCATGCCAAGAACCGCATCAAGTACCCCATGGTGCGCAAGAGCTGGCTGGAGCATGGCCCGGGCGCCAAGCCCGAGCTGCGCGGTGCCGACGAGTGGGTACGAGTGAGCTGGGACAAGGCGATCGAACTGGTGGCCGGTGAAATCCAGCGCGTGCAGAGTGACTTCGGTCCGCAGGCGATCCACGCCGGCTCCTACGGCTGGAAAAGCGTCGGAATGTTCCACAACAGCCGTACCCTGCTGCACCGCCTGATGAACCTCTCCGGTGGCTTCACCGGTTATGCCGGTGACTACTCCACCGGTGCGGCTCAGGTGATCATGTCCCATGTGATGGGCTCCATCGAGGTGTACGAGCAGCAGACCGCCTGGCCCAACGTGGTCGAGAACGCCGAACTGGTGGTGTTGTGGGGGGTCAACGCCCAGGTGACCCTGAAGAACAGCTGGAATATGCCGGATCACGAAGGTCAGGCCGGTTTCATGGCGCTGAAGGAGAAAGGTACCCGCGTCATCAGCATCGATCCCATCTACAACGAGACCGCCAAACTGGTCGGCGCCGAGTGGATTGCCCCGAACGCCTACACCGACGTAGCCATGATGCTGGGTGTGGCCCACACCCTCTACAGCGAGAAGAAGCACGATCAGGCCTTCCTCGATCGCTACACCGTCGGTTTCGACAAGTTCCTGAACTACCTGCTCGGCAAGGATGACGGCCAACCGAAGAGCGCCGAATGGGCGAGCACCGTCTGCGGCGTCGATGCCAAGGTGATCCGCCAGCTGGCTCTCGACATGGCCGCCAAGCGCACCATGATCATGGCCGGTTGGGGCATGCAGCGTCAGCAGCACGGCGAACAGCCGAACTGGATGCTGGTCACTCTGGCCTCCATGCTGGGCCAGATCGGCCTGCCGGGCGGCGGCTACGGCTTCAGCTACCACTACTCCTCCGGTGGCAGCCCCACCGCCAAGGGCGGCATTCTGGCGGGTATCTCCGCCGGCAACGCACCGAAGAACAGCCCGGCTCCGATCCCGGTGGCCCGCATCGCCGACTGTCTCGCCAACCCGGGCAAGACCATCGACTTCAACGGCCGCAAGGTGACCTATCCGGACATCAAGCTGGTCTACGTGGCGGGCGGCAACCCCTTCCACCACCATCAGGACACCAACACCCTGCTGCAAGCGTGGCGCAAGCCGCAGACCGTGATCGTTCACGAGCCTTACTGGACCGCCACCGCCAAGCACGCCGATATCGTGCTGCCGGTCACCACCAGCTACGAGCGCAACGATCTGGAGATGGGTGGCGACTACTCCCAGCGCTATGTCTTCCCGATGCACCAGTGCGTGCCCCCCCAGCACGAGTCCCGCAACGACTTCGACATCTTCAGCGCCATCGCCGCCAAGCTGGGCGTGCAGGAGCAGTACACCGAAGGGAAGGACGAGATGCTGTGGCTCAAGCAGATGTACGACGGCATGGCGGCGCAGGCTCGCGGTGCCCGGGTGGCGCTGCCGCCGTTCAACATGTTCTGGGAATCCAACAACTACATCCGCTTCCCGATCCCCGAGGCCAACCGCCAGTGGATCCGTCACGCCGATTTTCGCGAGAACCCGCTGCTCAACCCGCTCGGTACCCCGTCCGGCAAGATCGAGATCTTCTCCAACACGGTGGCGGGGATGGGTTACGCCGACTGCGCCGGTCATCCCAAGTGGTATGAGCCCAAGGAGTGGGTGAAGAGTGAAGTGGCGGCGCGCTATCCGCTGTCGCTCAACACTTCCCACCCGACCCAGCGGCTGCACTCCCAGCTCGACAACACCCCGCTGCGGGACAAGTTCGCCATCGCCGACCGCGAGGCAATCATGATCCATCCGCTGGATGCCAAGGCTCGTGGTATCACCCAGGGGGATCTGGTGCGTGCCTTCAACGAGCGCGGCCAGATTTTGGTGGGCGCCCTGCTCTCCGAAGATGTGCGCCAGGGGGTGGTGCGGATCTGTGAAGGGGCCTGGTATGACCCGGCCAAGCCGGGCGAAGCGGGCAGCATCTGCAAGAACGGCAACGTCAACTGCCTCACCTTCGACGAAGGCTCGTCCAGTCTGGCGCAAGGCAACTGCGGCCACATGGCCCAGCTGCAGATCGAGAAGTACACAGGCCCGATGCTGGCCAACACCGCCCACGCGGTACCGGCCAACGGCTAAGGCTATTGCCACCCAATAAAAACGGCGCCATCAAGGCGCCGTTTCTTTATCTGTCTGCCAAAGCGCAGGCATGATCGGGATGGGTTTAGAACTCCCCTTCCTCCATATACTCCTGCGCGCATTCAACCAGCTGCGGCCACAGCTCTTCCGGCACCCAGGCGTCCGGATCATCTTCATCGCCATCGTATTGGCTCCAGAAGTAACGGCGCAGGCCGGAGGCAAACTCGTCGCTGATCTCGGCCAGCTCCGAGAGCGGCCCCAACCAGGCGATGCGGCGCAGGCCGGAGGCGAGATCGTTGATGGCATCCATCAGGGTGCGATCGTCGAAGCTCTGCTCCACCAGCAGGGTGAAGCGTTCGCGCGCCTGCTCGGTCTGCTCTTCATCCAGCTCGCCCACATCGGCCAGCAGGTCGACAAAATCTTCCAGAAGGAACGCGATCAGGCCATCCCTGTCTTCAAACCACTGGATCTGGGCGCCCTTGACCCCCAGCACAGAGGCATCAAACGAATCGTCAAGGTGACACAGTGCCCACGGATCGTCGGTCATGCTTCTCTTCCTCAGGCTAAAACAAATGCCATATGTTATGCCTAGCTCTCGACTCTTGCCACCTTGGGCAACGAGAGGGAGGCAGCCAGACCGCCCAGTTCGGCGCGGCCCATGATGAAACTGCCCCGATAGGCTTCCGCCAGATCGGAGACAATGTTGAGACCCAGGCCCGAGCCCGGCACCTTCTCGTCGAGCCGCACCCCGCGCAGCACCGCCTTGGCGATCTGATCTTCGCTCATCCCGGGGCCGTCATCCTCGATACGCAAGGTGATCCAGCCACCCAGCTCGGCGCTGGAGATGCGCAGCTCGCTGGCTGACCACTTGAAGGCGTTCTCCAGCAGGTTGCCCACCATCTCGTCGAAATCCTGCTCCTCCACCCCGACCGCCAGATTGGCGGGCACTTGCAGATCCACCGTCTTGCCCGGATAGAGGCGGGAGAAGGCGCGGCAGATGTACTCCACCCGCGCCCGCACCGGGGTAGAGACCCCGAGGATCTTGGCGGCGCCGGTCACCCGTGCCTTGCCGAGGTGATAGTCGATATGGCGCTGGATCTGGTCGAGCTGCTCGCCGATGGCAGCCTGATCCTCCGGCGGCAATTGGGCCACCTGATTGCGCATGATGCTGAGCGGCGTCTTGAGGGCGTGGGCCAGATTGCCGGTGTGGGATCGCGCCCGCTGCAGCAGCTCGCCGTAGTGGTGCAGCAGCCGGTTGATATCCTCCACCAGCGGCTGGATCTCCAGCGGATAGCGCAGCCGGAACCCCTCCTGATGACCCTCGTGAACCCGCCCCAGTTCGCGGCGCAGCAGGTGCAGCGGCCGCAAGCCGTAGACAATCTGGAACATGAAGCCGAGCACCAGACCGGCAGCGGCAAAGCCGAGACCGAGGAACAGGCTGATGCGGGTCTTGTTGAGGGTCTGGGTCAGGGCGCTGCTGTCCTTGGCCATCACCAGCGTGAACACCCGATCCGAACCGGGCAGCAGCACGGTGCGGGTCATGATCAGCAGCGGCTCCTTGTTGGGCCCCTTGCCGACAAAGAGGTCGGGATCGCCAAACGCCGACTTGAGGCCGTCGCTCTTCAGGTTGGTATCCCACAGGGAACGGGAGCGCCCCACCACATCGCGGCCCAGCTCCAGCTGCCAGTAGTAGCCGGAGTAGGGTTGATTGAAACGGGGATCGGAGAGGGAGCCGGTGACCACCGGCAGGCCGGTTTTGGCCACTTCCAGCCGGGAGAGCAGATCATAGAGCTGCAGGCGCAGGCCATCTGCCTCCGCCTCCTGCCAATAGTTGCGCATCATGGTCTGCAGGCTGAAACCGGTGGCGAACAGAAACAGCCCGCACCAGACCAGCGCGATGGCGACCAGTCGCCCCCGCAGGGTTCTGACCAGCCTCATTCGTTGATCCGGTACCCGAGGCCGCGCACTGTCTCAATCAGATCGGGGTTGGTTTTCTTGCGGATCCGGCCGATGAACACCTCCACGGTGTTGGAGTCACGGTCAAAATCCTGAGCATAGATGTGGTCGATCAGCTCGCTGCGCGACACCACCTTGCCCCGATGCTGCATCAGGTAACCCAGCACCCGGAACTCGTGGGCGGTCAGCTTGATCGGGGTCCCTTCGTACCACACCTGCGATGCCGCCATGTCGAGGCGCACCCCGCCGATCTCCAGAATGGAGCTGGCATTGCCTGCCGCCCGGCGCACCAGCGCATGGACCCGCGCCACCAGCTCGGCCACCTGAAACGGCTTGGTAAGGTAGTCATCGGCACCGGCGTTGAGCCCCTCGATCTTCTCGTGCAGCTGGCCACGGGCGGTCAGCACCAGCACCGGGGTATCGATCCCCTTGCTGCGCCACTCCTTCAGCACGCTCAGGCCATCGCGCCCCGGCAGGCCGAGGTCGAGAATGATGGCGTCATAGGGTTCGGTCTCACCGAGGAAACCGGCCTCGTTGCCATCGTGGCAGAGGTCGGTGACAAAGCCGGAGAGGCGCAGCTGTTCGGCCAGCTGGCCAGCCAGAATTTTTTCGTCTTCAACAATCAGAATTCGCATGAACAGGGTTCCACACAGGGGTTATTCATCATCCTCGACCGGGGGCTTTGGCGGTTCGAACAGCCGCTCCAGATGGTGGCCCTTGGCCCACACCAGCTCAAGGTTGTCGGCCCGATAGGCTACCTTGATCACGCTGTTTTCCCGATCGATGACTCGCAGTTCATAGAGCCAGATACCATCCTCTTCCCCCAGATCCACCCGTAACACCCGCACCGGCAATCTGGCCGCCACCTCCATCATTTCATGGAAGGGCCGAACCCGTCCCTCATGGACAGCTTGCTGCAGCTGGGCTTCATCAGGCGTGACCGCCTGTGCCAGCAACGGCAGCAATAACCCAAGCAGAGGGAGCGCTCTATTCATGGATGATTCATCTCCAAAAACCTAACATAATGGCGTTTATAGTCTGCCAGCCATGAATCCGGAATGAATATGATCCCGCGCAGTTTCCTGCTGATCCTTTGCCTGTTGAGTGCCACAAGCTGGGCGGCCCAGAGCCGTCTCGACATGGCCGGGCTGGTCAAACTCCTGCTGGCGCAAGGGTATCACGACATTCGGGAAGTGGAGCTGGAAGGGGACAAATTCGAGGTCAAAACCCTCAATCGCCAGGATCAGAAGGTGCATCTCATCGTCGATGCCTACACCGGCGAGATCAAACAACAAGAGGCCGATTAGGCCTCTTTTGCATTCCAGCGTCCCCGCATGGGGCGCAGCAGCTTCTCCCGCCTCGGCCAGAGCAGGGCGCAGGCCAGCAGCAGGTAAATGAGAGGCTCTCCCCAACCGCTCTTGAGCGACCACCAGTAATGCACCGGCACCAGCAGGGCGATGGCATAGACCCAGTTGTGCAGTTTCTGCCATGCGGCGCCCATGCGGCGCTGCAATGCGGGCAGCGAAGTGATGCTGAGGGCGGCCAGCAGCAACAGGGCCACCATCCCCACCACGATATAGCTGCGCTTGACCAGCTCGCCGCCAATCAGCCCCCAGTCAAACTGCAGATCCAACCCCAGCCACGCCATGAAGTGGAGCAGCGCCCAGGCAAAACACCAGAGCCCGAGGGGGCGGCGCAGCTTGATGAGCTGCCCCTGCCGCCAGCGCTTGGCCAGCGGCGACACCAGCAGGGTGAGCAGCAGCAGGTTGAGCGCCCCCTTGCCGAGGTAGTGGATAAGCTCGGGCACCGGATCGCCCCCCAGCAGACCTGCCGGAATGGCAAAAACCAGCCAAAGCAGGAAGCCGAGGGAGCCCAGATGCACCAGCGCCCGCAAGCCGCTGATATGGGCCGGTTTCAATCTCAGTACCATTGGCGCAGATCCATCCCCTGATAGAGCGAGGCGACTTCGTCACCATAGCCGTTGAACATCAGGGTCGGCTGACGCTTGGCGCCAAACACTCCGCCTTCGCCGATGAAACGCTCGCTGGCCTGACTCCAGCGCGGGTGATCCACCTGCGGATTGACGTTGGCGTAGAAGCCATATTCGTTAGGAGCCAGCAGGTTCCAGGTGGTCGGCGGCATCTCCTCTACCAGCCGGATCGAGACGATACTCTTGATGCTCTTGAAGCCGTACTTCCACGGCACCACCAAGCGGATCGGCGCGCCATTCTGGGCGGGCAGGGTCTTGCCATAGAGCCCCATCGCAAGGAAAGAAAGAGGATGCATCGCCTCGTCGATACGCAACCCCTCCACATAGGGATACTCGATGCCGCCCCCCAGACTGGAAGCCTGCCCCGGCAGCTGTTTCGGATCAAACAGGGTTTCGAAGGCAACAAACTTGGCGCGACTGGTGGGCTCGGCACGGCGGATGATCTCTGCCAGCGAGATGCCGTTCCAGGGCAGTACCATGGACCAGGCTTCAACGCAGCGCAGCCGGTAGATCCGCTCCTCCAGCTCGCTCTTGTTGATGAGATCCCACACATCGAGGGTAAAGGGCTTGGCCACCTCCCCCTCCACCTTGAGGGTCCAGGGTTCGGGCTTGAGGTAATGGCCGTTGCGAGCCGGGTCGGACTTGTCGGTGCCCAGCTCATAGAAGTTGTTGTAACTGGTGGCCTTCTCTTCCGGTGTCAGTACCAGATTGGCCGGGCGCTCGGCAGGCTTGCTGTTAAGCGGCCTGGTGGCTAATTGGGGAGCATCCTCTTTACCGCGCAGCAGGTCGAGCACTCCGGCCTGAGTGGGAAACGCCAGGGTGGCCGCGCCCAGACCCAGCCCTTTGAGAATAAGGCGGCGGTCCTGATAGACGGCTTCCGGGGTGACATCCTGTTCGGTGAGGGGGTGGGCGGTACGACGCTTGATCAACATGAAAAACTCCCGGGGCTGAGTGAGGCAGTATGGATAAGACCCGCCCCGGCAGATTTTTATTTCACACAAATTTACATCATGTGGTGCAGGGGCAGTGCCTTGGCCATGGTGCCGACCAGAAACAGGACTACGAACACCAGCAGGGGAACGATCACATTTGGCGCCATCAGACTCACTCCATGAGCAGGACAGGGCCTCTAACTATGGCCGACTGTCAGGCCGGTCACCAATGAATTTTTTTCGCGAGCGCAAGCGTATTCCTGAGTTGAAAAGGGTGATGAAGATCACACACAATTCCGCCCCCGCTTGCCGCCCCGATTGCCGGGGGTAGGCTGCCCATTTTGCGAAGCCAACTGAAGAGTCGCCCCATGAGCCCACTGATCGCCATCGCCATCACCACTGGAATTCTCTCCGCCGTCTGGGGCTGGATTGCCGTCGCGTTCGGCCTTATCTCCTGGGTCGGCTTTCTCGGCTGCACCAGCTATTTCGCGTCAAGCGGTGGCTACAAGGCGCTGCTGCAGACCATCTTCTGCAACACCAGCGGCATGCTGTGGGCACTGCTGCTGATCCATGGCGACAGTCTGTGGGGAGCGGGTGTGGCGGGTTATGTGATGACGGGGGTGGTCGCAACCCTGATGTGCGTACAGGCCAAGCAGCAGTGGCTCGGCTACATTCCCGGCACCTTTGCCGGTTGCTGTGCCACCTTCGGGGCGGCTGGCGAGTGGCGGCTGATCCTGCCCTCCCTCATCATTGGCGCCTTGTTCGGTTACCTGATGAAGGCGAGCGGCCTCTGGCTCTCCCATAAAACTCAAAAAGCCGATGCCGCTCCGGCGGTAGTTGATCCCGCCTGATTTATCCCTTCGATTTGAAGTTTGCTGCTTCAATACCGTGCCGATTCAATAACTTGTAAAAATCGGTACGGTTTCTGCCCGCCATGTTGGCCGCCAGGGTCACGTTGCCCTCGGTGGTGCGCAGCAAACGGATCAGATACTCCTTCTCGAATTCGGCCCGCGCCTCGTTGAACGAGGGGATGCCGCCGCCGCCACCGCTCAGGGCGGACTCCACCATGGAGACCCCGATCACCGGGCTGCAACAGAGGCTGGCGAGCTGCTCCACCACGTTGCAGAGCTGGCGCACGTTGCCGGGCCAGGCAGCGGCCGCCAGCATCGCCAGCGACTCGGGCGAAAAACCCATGGCGGCGCAGTCGCTGTGGCGGCTACGGTAATCGTCGAGCGCCTGACGGGCCAGCAGGGGGATATCCTCGCTGCGGGCACTGAGAGACGGCAAGGTGATATTGGCGACGTTGAGACGGTAGAAGAGATCTTCCCGAAAGCGCCCCTCCTCCATCGCCTTGACCAGATCCTGATGGCTGGAGCTGAGCACCCGCACCTCCGGCGTGCCCTGACCATACTCCTCCATCACCTGCAGCAGCTTGGCCTGCAGGGATTCGGAGAGGCTGCCAATCTCGTCGAGAAACAGGGTCGCCCCCTTGGCCTGCTCGAACAGCCCTGACTGGCCATCTTCACCAAACAGCTGCAAGTCGAGTGACGCCCACGGAATGGCGGCGCAGTTGATGGTATGAAGCGGCTTGTCGCGCCGCTGGCTGGCCTGATGCAGCGCCTGCGCCATCGCCCCCTTGCCGGAGCCTGACGGCCCCATGATCAGCACCGGCACCTCCATGGTGGCGATGCTGTGAGCCTGGATCAGCAGCTGCTCCAGCTGGGGATTGCGGGTCAGGATCAGCGACTGCCACTCCTGCTGCTGTTTCGGCCGGGTCAGGCTCAACGCATGTTCGATGGTGGCGAACAGCTCATCCTTGTTGATGGGTTTGGTCAGGAAGCTGAAGACGCCGGAGCGGGTCGCCTGAATGGCGTCCGGGATGGTGCCGTGGGCGGTCATGATGATCACCGGCAACCCCAGCCACTGGGCCTGGATCCGCTCGAACAGCGCCAGACCGTCCATGCCGGCCATCCGCAGATCGCTCAGCACCAGATCGGCCCGTTGCTGACGCAACCGGTCGAGGGCCCCTTCCGCACTGTCGGCGGTATCCACTTCATAACCCTGACTGCGCAGCCGCATGCTCATCAGTTTGAGCAGGCTGACGTCGTCATCCACCAACAGGATCCGGCTCATGGTATTACCTCACGATTCTCGTTCAGCTTGCGCTGGTTGAGCTGGTCGTCGATAGCGGTCAGCTGCTCGATCTGGCGGCGCAGCCGCTGGATCTCCTGACTCTGGTCATCGCGACGGCTGTCGCGAGCCAGCAGCTGCTCGCCGAGGGCGATCCAGCTGCGTAAAAATGCCTGCGCATCGAGACCCAGTTCGGGCAGCATCTGCTTCAGGCGCGCCAGACCGGCGGTGCGATTGGCCACCGATTCGGCGGGGTGGGAGTCCACCATGGCCAGACTGACCCGGCTCTCCAGATCGTCAGCCCCTTTCAGACGCTGACGCTCCTGCACCCGTTGCTGGGGGTGACTGGCCAGCAGCCAGTCGGAGTATTGCAGACGCACCTGCATCTCCTTGTTGGCAAACTCCATCCGCTTGGCAAAAGCGATATCGGAGGACTCCCGCTCTGCCTGTTGCGGCAGCAAGGAGCAACCCGCGAGCAGCCCTGCCATCAGAGCTGGAAATACGCGTTGTATCTTCATAGTCCTCATTTCAACGTCAACCTGAAACAGACATCCGCCTGTTCATCCTCTACCAGAACCAGTTCCCCCCCAGGCTGTTGGCAGACTCGCGGGCGATGGAGAGGCCCATGCCCGAGCCTTTCAAGAGACCTTGCCGCACAGTGCTGCCCTGCTCGAAGGGTTCAAAAATGCGTTGCTGATCGGTCACGGGGATCTTGGGCCCCTCGTTGGCCACTTCCAGCCAGCTTATCTGTTCATTCTGCCCTGCCCTGATCCAGATATTGCCCCCGCTGGCGCCGTAACTGACGGCGTTGGAGAAGAGGTTATCGAGGATCAGCCGTAGCCGGTAGGGCTCCGCCCACAGGGTAACCGGCACGGTCGGCAAGTGTACACGGATCTGCTTGGACTCCAATGCCAGCCGGTACTCGGCAGAAAGTTCCGACAACATCGGCAGCAGGGGGACGGGCTCCAGTTCGAACGCCTCCTGCTGACTGAGCCGGTTGAAGTCGAGCAGCCGCTCGATCAGGGTCTGCAGGCGCCGACTGTTCTCGTCGAGCATCTGGCAGATCTCCAGCTGATCCGGCGTCAAAGGCCCGACCAGCTGCTCGCAGAGCAGATCCGTCCCCTCCCGCAGCACCGCCAGCGGGGTCTTGAGCTCGTGGGAAACATGACGCAGGAACTGGTATTTCTGCAGCTCCAGCTCCTTGAGTTTGTCGTGCAGCCAGACGATCCGCTCCCCCAGCAATACCAGCTCGGCAGGGCCGTCAACCGGCTTGGGATCGGGTTCGACCCCGGCACCCAGACTCAAGATGCGCGACTCAATCTGTCGTACCGGGTGGATGATGAGGTAGGTGAAGATAAAGACCATCAGCAGGCTGAGCGCCGCCACCGCACCGCTCACCCACCAGAGCTCACTGGTCAGTCCGGCGATGGTGAGCTGCACCCGATCCATGTGTTCGTCAACCCGGCTGCGGGTAACTATTTCGAGCTGCTTGTTGGCATCGTTGAACTGCTCGAGCTTGTCCCCCGCTGCCGCCGCCCGGGCCAACGCGGCATCCTGCAGGCTGTCGAGCCAGGCCAGCCCCTGATCGAGCCCGCTGTAGAGCTGGCCGTCGGTGATGGAATTGCGGTGTTCCGCCAGCAACACCCGATAACCATCGAGTTGCTGCTGGTAGCTGGTGAGACTGCGGCGATCCCCCAGCACCGCGAAGCGGCGCAAGGTGCGTTCGATATCGATGGCTTGCGCCGTCAGCAGGGTGGCGCGGCGGGTATCCTTGACCGCCCGCTCCATCTCGTCGCTGGTGAGCTGACTGAGGTGGGCAAGAGAGGTGCTGTTGTGCCAGATCATGCCGCCCAGCGGCATCAATACCAGCACAAACCCCATCAATACCACCTGCAGCAGGGAGCGTGGGCGAACCTTGGTCATCATCTCTTCTCTTGCATTCTCACCGGTGCGCCAGCATAGCCGCACCGCCCCAAAAAACAAAACCGGCCAACAGGCCGGTTTGTATTATCTGGATTGTGGTGATTCACGCCAACGCGACAGAGGCCAGACAGATAATCATGATCATCGCCAGCGCGCCCGAGGCGGTCAACAGCGCCCATTTCAGCTCCACACTCATGCAAACCTCCTTTCTGCCAATCAGTGCCGGATCACAATAGATAAGACAATGTTAAGCCATAGTTAATCCGATAACCGTGAGCTGCGTATACATTTCAGATGAGCCCAACCCCAGGAAGGTGAGCATGTTCTATCTGTGTAGCATTGGTTCCAATATTGACCCGCATATCCATGTCAGCCGGGTGCTGGCCGAGCTGCTTGCGAACGTCGGCCCCCTGCGGCTGAGTTCGGTGATCCGCACCAAGCCGGTGGGAATGCACTCCAGCCACGACTTTCTCAACTGCCTGCTGGTGGTGGAAAGCCCGCTTGATGCCGCCCGCCTCAAGCAGCACTTTGTCACCCTCGAGGTGGCCCACGGCCGGGATCGCAGTGATCCGCTCTGCAAGGTGCACGATCGGCCGCTCGACATCGATATTCTGGCCAGCAACAGGAGCGGTGACTTTGCCTCGGCAGAGGTCGATTCCTATCTGGCGGAGCTGCTGGCCGAGCTCTATGGCCATGGCGAGGTGCATGAGCCCAAGGTGGCGCTGCAAGTGACGCTCCCCGCCCCGTCGAGCAAGCTCAAACCCGGCAAGGGCTTGCTGACCCGGCAGGTCGGGCTGGAGCCACTGGTGCTCGGCAACCCCTCAGAGGGTGGCCAGCGCACGCCCGCCATCTACCTTGATGCTGGCACCCGTCATATAACTGTTCCCCATCAGTAACTGCACCGCCTGCCAGATGGGCTCAAGTCCCCCCTCCCGCGCCAGCGGTGTTTTCGCCAACACCTGCTGGCGCCACGCCTCGTCATGCTCGTCGAGAAACAGAATGGGGCCCGGCTCTATAGTGTTGACCCGAACCGCTGGCGCCAGCTCCCGAGCAAAGCTCATGGCCAGCGAATGAGCTCCCGCCTTGGTGGCCACATAGCTGGCAAAACGGGGGGCAGGGGCATGGATATAGATATCGGTGATGTGAATGATGCTGGCGTTGGGATTGCTGGCCAGCCGGGGGGCCAGCGCCCGGTTTAGCTGGAAGGGGGCCGCCATGTGCACCCGGTAGAACTGCTCGAACTGGGCCAGTTGCGCCGCCGGATCAGTTGCCTGCGGCTCGAAGGCCGAAGCGTTGTGGATCACCAGCGCCAGATCCTGATGGGCAGCCAGCACATCGATCAGCTTGCCAACGTCCTCTTCCCGGCCAAAATCCGCCTGCACCAGCTCGACCCCCAATGCAGCCAGAGTGGCCAGCTCCGGCCTCTCGCTGCGATAGCTGCCCGTCACCTGCCAGCCCGCTGCCATCAGCTGTTCACAGAGATAAAATCCGAGTCGACGGCCGCAGCCCGTAACCAATGCACGCATACGATCTCCTTTCCCTTTCATGGTCTTGCATGAACGAAGCCCGCCTGCCAGCGGATCACCGCCGATGGCTTGTGCCTATCAATCCCTGCGGCACAAGCCATTGGTCGCGAGCTACCCGCCCGCGTCATAGTGGCGGCATCCCCCTCTTGCGGAGTCACCACCATGCTGAAAGTACACCACCACATGGGTCGCCTGACCCACACCCTCACTGCCGGACTCAGCCTAGCCGAGGCGCTGGATCGCCTGCATCAATCGGGTCTTGGCGGCCTGCCGGTGCTGGATGAGCAGAAACGGCTGATCGGCTTTCTCTCGGAGCAGGACTGCATCCCCAGCCTGCTCACCGGCAGCTACCACTGCGACACCCGTACCCGGGTGGAGGATCTGATGAACCGCACGCCCCTCTCGGTCGGGCCGGATGACAGCATTCTGGAGCTGGCTCGCCAGATGGCCGATGCCAAGCCCAAGATCTACCCGGTGCTGCAACAGGGCAAGGTGATCGGCATCATCAGCCGCCGTCAGGTGATGCAGGCCCTCAACCAGCAGATGAAGGTGTGCCAGCAGACCTAGATCTGGTAACGCCCCTTGTCACCGATATCGAAGTGCAGGGGCATTCGCCACTTGGCCAGCGCCAACAAGCTCAACAGGGCACCGCAGACCAGCGCCACCAGTGCGGCGGCCCACTCCACCCGCAACCACTCCAGCAGCCATAGCGCCGGCAGCAGCACGGGCACCAGCTTGATGCCGGGAATTGCGAAGCAAAACTGCTCCTTGAACGCCAGCCCGGAGAGCGTCGCCAACGCTGCCCCCAGCACCAGCGCATCCGGTGCCCCTACCGCCGCCAGGGCCAGCGCGCCCCAACCAAATCCCTGCAGAATCAGGCGAATCCGCTTGTCGTAGATATGCAGCGAGAAGCCGCAGATTGCGCTTGCCACTGCCAGCAACATCAACCATTGTGCCGACGGGAGCAGTGCCATCCCGCTCAGCAGCGCCGCACCGCGGCAAAGCAGCAACAGGGCTGCCGCACTCAAGCCAAGGCGGTAGAGCGAAACGGTCAACTTGTCGATCCCGTCCAGTGGGCTCTCGATTTCAGGGTTTGCCATAAACAGTCGCTTCTAACGGATCAGGTGTTACCCAATATACTGGAATCAGGTTCTGGAATATCTTCAAACGGGCTCAGGAGACGTAGTTTGCGTGTGATCCCCCTGCTTTTGTTGCTGTTTCCACTCGGATTGCCGGCCAAGGAGCTGGTGATCTGCGGCACCATGGAGCCCCCGCTCAAGTATCTCGATGCCGATCAGAAACCCCGCGGACTCGATATCGACATAGTCACCGCCATCTTCGACAAGCTGGAGACGCCCTTTCGGGTCGAGCTGGCCGACTCCGGCGCCCGCCTCACCCGCAACGCCGAAACCGGCGCCTGCGACCTGGTGATGACCCACTCCTACAAGGCTGAGCGGGAAAGTTATCTCATCTATCCCCAACAGGCCCATCTTCGCCACAGCTGGCACTTCTTCGTGCGCAAGGCGGACCTGATGAAGATCCGCTACGAAACGCTGGCCGATCTCAAACCCTGGCGCATCGGCGTGACCAAGGATTTCTCCTACACCCCTGAACTGGCGGTGGCGATGACCGACCCGGCCTATCAGTTTCAGGAGATCACCATGAACCAGCTGCAACTGCGCAAACTGCTGGCCGGACGGATCGATACCGTGCCGATGCCGCTGGTCACCGCCTTCACCCAGATCAAGGAAGAGGGGCTGACGGGAAAGATCGATTACCTGCCCAAACCGCTCAAGAGCAGCCCCTACTTCAACGCCTGGGCCCGCGCACGGGCGGATGCACAGACCCCAGCCCTGATGGCCGCCTACGATGCCGAACTGCTGCGCATGAAGCGCAACGGCAGCCTCAAGGCCCTCTACGACAAATACGCCATCCCCTATATCGAACCCTGATCAAGGGGTCAGGGTTTCACATCCCGCAGGATCGGGTTTTGCAGCGAGATCAGGGTTTCAGTGGACTGGATCTCGTCGATGGTCTGGATCTTGTTGATCAGCACTATCTGCAGCTCGTCGATGGAGCGGGTCATCACCTTCATGAAGATGCTGTAGTGGCCCGTGGTGTAGTAGGCCTCCACCACCTCGTCCAGCGCCTGCAGCTTGGCCAGTGCCGAGGGGTAATCCTTGGCACTCTTCAGATTGATCCCGATAAAGCAGCAGACGTCGTAACCCAGCTTCTTGGGGTTAACCTGCACCCGTGTCCCCTCGATGATCCCCGCCTGCTTCATCTTCTCCACCCGCACATGGATGGTGCCCGGGCTGACCGCCAGTTGTTTCGCCAGTTCGGCGTAAGGGATCCGCGCATTCTCCATCAGAGCGGTGAGGATGGCCTGATCGAGATTATCGATCCGGTAATTTTCCGGCATTTTTTTGCACTCCTGCTAACGATACCTCATTAAATGACGGCTTATTTTGAAGAAAAAAACACACAAAGCCTATTTGTATTATCGAATATTGAATTTAGTTGGCGATCTGTTGAAGAATCACCACATCCAACGGGGTTTGAAACAGGAATTCAGCATGAAACAGCACTACATTCGCAGCCAACAGCAGATCAGCTTCGTCAAAGAGATGTTCTCCCGCCAACTCGCCCAACAACTGGGTCTGATGGAGGTGCAAGCCCCCATTCTGAGCCGGGTCGGTGATGGTACTCAGGACAACCTCTCTGGCCACGAGAATGCAGTGCAGGTCAAAGTGAAGACCCTGCCGGAGCACAGCTACGAAGTGGTCCATTCACTGGCCAAATGGAAGCGCCAGACCCTGGGTCGCTTCGGGTTCGGCCCGGGTGAAGGGATCTACACCCACATGAAGGCGCTGCGTCCGGACGAAGACAAGCTCACCCCCATCCACTCGGTCTACGTGGATCAGTGGGACTGGGAGAAGGTGATGCCGAGCGAGCGCCGCGATCTGGCCTATCTGCAGGAAACCGTGCGCGGCATCTGGGCCGCCATCAAGGCTACCGAGCGCGCGGTCTGTGCCGAGCATGAGCTGACCCCCTTCCTGCCGGCCGAGATCCAGTTCCTGCACAGCGAAGAGCTGCTGACCCGCTACCCGGACCTCGATGCCAAGGGGCGCGAACGTGCCATCGCCAAAGAGCTGGGTGCCGTGTTCCTGATCGGTATCGGTGGCGCCCTCTCCCACGGCGAACGCCACGATGTGCGCGCCCCGGACTATGACGACTGGAGCAGCCACAGCGAGCTGGGTCTGGCGGGTCTGAACGGTGACATTCTGGTGTGGAACCCGGTGCTGCAAGACAGCTTCGAGATCTCCTCCATGGGGATCCGGGTCGACGCCGAAGCACTGCGTCGTCAGCTCACCATCACCGGCGACGAGGATCGCCTGCAGTACGACTGGCATCAGGATCTGCTGGCTGCGCGGATGCCGCAAACCATCGGCGGCGGCATCGGCCAATCCCGTCTGGCCATGCTGCTGCTGCAAAAAGAGCATATCGGGCAGGTTCAGGTCGGTGTGTGGCCATCCGAAATGAAAGCCGCCATCCCGGGCATGCTGTAAACGCGTTGATTTCATCGGTCTGGCCCGCAAGCTGTGTCACGCGGGTCAGCCCTGAAGGTGTGTGGCGTGCGGACTGAACGAGCGCAGTCCGGACATGCTGTAAGCCGTGTGGTCATCCCTGATGACCCGCGGCGAAACCGGGGCTTGCCCCTGCGACCCGCTCAACCCACGTAAGGTCGCTTCACTACATTCCTCCCGGCAATCTTCAGATTGCCGTTTTTTTTTGCGCCCGAATCCCCGCCACCAGATATGACAACGCCAGCCCGAGGGCTGGCGTTGCAAACATCGACACGAGATCGGTTACTGGGTCATGGTGAGGCCGTTGCTGTCGGCCCCCAGCACCAGTTTTTTGCCCGGCACGATGCGGCCGGAGAGCAGGGCCTGCGCCAGCGGGTTCTCCACCTTCTGCTGGATCGCCCGTTTGAGAGGCCGCGCCCCATAGACGGGGTCGAACCCGGCGTGGACCAGCTTCTCGAGCAGCGCTTCGCTCACCTCCACCTCGTAACCCTGAGCCTCCAGTCGCCCCATCAGGCTCTTGAGCTGGATGCGGGCGATGGACTTGATGTGATCCTCGCCAAGCGGATGGAACACCACGGTCTCGTCGATCCGGTTGATAAACTCCGGTCGGAAACTGCGGGTCAGCACATCCATCAGCATGGCCTTCATCTCGTCGTAATCCTTCTCGGAGTGGTGCTCCTGAATCAGATCCGACCCGAGGTTGGAGGTCATGATCACCACCGAGTTGCGGAAATCGACGGTGCGACCCTGACCATCGGTCAGGCGGCCATCATCAAGCACCTGCAACAGGATGTTGAACACATCCGGATGTGCTTTCTCCACCTCGTCCAGCAGGATCACCGAGTAGGGACGACGGCGCACCGCCTCGGTCAGATAACCACCCTCTTCATAACCCACGTATCCGGGAGGCGCCCCCACCAGACGGGCCACGCTGTGTTTCTCCATGAACTCCGACATGTCGATCCGCACCATGGCATCCTGAGTATCGAACAGGAACTCCGCCAGCGCCTTGCACAGCTCGGTCTTGCCCACCCCGGTGGGCCCCAGGAACAGGAAGGAGCCGATGGGGCGATTCGGATCGGAGAGACCTGCACGGGAGCGACGAATGGCGTTGGAGACCGCATCGACCGCCTCTTCCTGACCAATCACCCGGCTGTGCAGCTGCTCTTCCATCCGCAGCAGCTTGTCGCGCTCCCCTTCCAACATGCGGGCGACCGGAATACCGGTCCAGCGGGCCAGGACGTCTGCGATCTCCACATCGGTGACGCGGTTGCGCAGCAGACTGGTCTCCTGCATCTCGGCTTGAGTGGCGAGATCCAGCTGCTTCTCCAGCTCGGGGATGCGGCCGTACTGCAGCTCGGACATCCGGCCCAGGTCGCCTGCCCGGCGCGCCACATCGAGATCCTGACGGGCCTGCTCCAACGCAGCCTTGATATGCTGGGTGCCGGCGAGTGCGGCCTTCTCAGCCTTCCACACCTCGTCCAGCTCGTTGTATTCCCGATCTTTTTCGCCAATCTCCTGATTGATCAGCTCCAGACGCTTGCGGCTGGCGTCATCGTCCTCTTTCATCAGCGCCTGCTGCTCCAGCTTGAGCTGGATGATGCGCCGCTCGAGACGATCGAGCGCCTCGGGCTTGGAGTCGATCTGCAACCGGATGCTGGCTGCCGCCTCGTCGATAAGGTCGATGGCCTTGTCCGGCAGCTGACGATCCGCAATGTAGCGGTGCGACAGCTGGGCCGCCGCCACAATCGCGGGGTCGGTGATCTGCACATGGTGGTGCAACTCGTAACGCTCTTTCAGGCCACGCAGGATGGCGATGGTATCCTCGACTGTCGGCTCCTCCACCAGCACCTTCTGGAAGCGACGCTCAAGGGCGGCATCTTTCTCGATGTACTGGCGGTACTCATCCAGGGTGGTAGCGCCGACGCAGTGCAGGTCGCCACGGGCCAGCGCAGGTTTCAGCATGTTGCCCGCATCCATGGCCCCCTCGCCCTTGCCGGCGCCGACCATGGTGTGCAGCTCGTCGATAAAGAGGATGACGTTGCCCTCCTCCTTGGCGAGATCGGTCAGTACGGCCTTGAGCCGCTCTTCAAACTCGCCGCGATACTTGGCCCCGGCCACCAGCGCCCCCATGTCCAGCGACAGCACCCGCTTGTTCTTGAGCCCTTCCGGCACTTCGCCGTTGATGATGCGCTGGGCCAGCCCCTCGACGATGGCGGTTTTACCGACACCGGGAGCACCAATCAGCACGGGGTTGTTCTTGGTGCGGCGTTGCAGCACCTGAATGGTACGGCGGATCTCGTCATCACGGCCGATCACCGGGTCGAGCTTGCCGATTTCGGCACGCTCGGTCAGATCGATGGTGTACTTCTCCAGCGCCTGACGGTTCTCCTCGGCATTGGCATCTTCCACCTTCTTGCCGCCCCGCACCTTGTCGATGGCCGCTTCGAGTTTCTCCTTGGTCAGCCCCTGGGCGCGCAGCAGCTCACCCAACGTTCCCTTGTCGTCGAGGGCAGCCAGCACGAACAGTTCGGAGGAGATGAACTGATCCTTGCGCTGCTGGGCCAGTTTGTCGCAGACGTTGAGCAGGCGGCCGAGGCCGTTGGAGAGCTGCACGTCCCCTTCTACGCCGCTCACGCGCGGCAGGCGATCCAGCTCCTCGCCAAGGCGGGAGCGCAGGGCGTTGATATCCATCCCGGTCAGGGTGAGCAACGGACGGATGGAGCCGCCATCCTGATTGACCAGTGCGGTCATCAGGTGAACGGGTTCGATGAATTGGTGGTCACGACCCAGCGCAAGAGACTGGGCATCGGAAATAGCAATCTGGAATTTGCTGGTAAGGCGATCGAGGCGCATTGCACTCCCCCTTCAAACAGGCAGACGCCGCTTGCGCGGCAAACAACATAACTTTCTGAGATGAAAGATGAGGCCCGTACGGGCTATTTCAAGGGCATGGGCTGGTTATTTTTTCTGCAAAGCGGGGAGAGGGCAGGATCCCCGCCTCTCTCATACGGATCTGTTCTTGAGAGAGACGGGCTATTACTTGGCGGGTGATTGCTTAGCGGGCCAACCAGATGAGGGAGGCCATCCGGCCGGTCTGGCCGTCGCGGCGATAGGAGTAAAACTGCTCGCTGTCGCTGAAGGTGCAGTATTCGCCACCATAGATGGCGGTGACGCCGGCGCGGGCAAGGCGCAGCCGGGCTAGCTGGTAGATATCCGCCAGCCATTTCCCCTCATTGGACGAAGGGATGAACGCCGCTTCTGCTTCGGCCTGCTCGGCCATAAAGGCTTCGCGCACCTCGCCACCCACTTCAAACGCTGTGGGGCCGATGGCCGGGCCCAACCAGGCCAGGATCTCGCCCGGCTCGCAGCCCATGGCGACGATGCTCGCCTCCAGCACGCCCTCTTTCAGTCCACGCCAACCTGCGTGGGCCGCTGCGACCACGGTACCTACCCGATCGCAAAACAACACCGGCAGACAGTCGGCGGTCATCACGATGCAGGCCAGCTCCGCCTCATGGGCGCAGGCGGCATCGGCATCTGGCGCCTGCTGATAATGGTTGCTGACCTGATGAACCACGGTGCCGTGCACCTGATTAAGCCAGTTGAGGGGCCCCGGGATGGCGGCCGCCTGCTGCAAGCGAGCACGATTGGCCTCGACTCGCACCGGTTCATCCCCCACATGGGCGCCCAGATTCAGCCCGGCGAAAACCCCCTCGCTTACCCCGCCATCCCGAGTGGTTGACAGGGCTCTGACATTGGCCGGAGCTGGCCAGTCGGGTTCGATCCATTTCATCTGTGACTCCTTCAATTCACCGATATAAAAACGGGGCTCCTGCAAGGGAACCCCGTTTGGTATCTATTCGGGCCGGATGACGCCAGAAACCGACGCAGCAGGCCCTATCGCATCAGTTCCAGACTAAATCATCCGGATTGGCGAGAGTATCCGCACGCAGCACTTCCATCAGCTCCACCATGTCTTGCGGTGTAGCTGAATGCCACTGCATCACTTCACCCGTGATGGGGTGAGCCAGTTGCAGCATGGTGGCATGCAGCGCCTGACGGTTGAAGTTGCGCAGTGCCTGGGTCAGCTCGGGGGTCGCGTTGCGCAGCGGGCGCAGACGACCACCGTAGGCGGGATCGCCCACCAGCGGGTGCTTGATATGCGCCATGTGGACACGGATCTGGTGAGTACGACCGGTCTCAAGACGCAGACGCAGACGGGTGTGGCCACGGAACTTCTCGTGAACCCGGTAGTGGGTCACGGAAGGACGACCATTGGGCACCACGGCCATATGGGTACGCTGGGTCGGGTGACGGCCGATGGGCGCATCGACGGTACCACCTGCGGTCATGTGACCGATGGCGATTGCTTCGTACTCACGGGTGATCTGGCGCGCCTGCAACGCTTCCACCAGATGGGTCTGGGCGGGTACGGTTTTGGCAACCACCATCAAACCTGTGGTGTCTTTATCCAGACGGTGCACGATACCGGCGCGAGGTACCTCGGCAATGCCGGGGTAGCGGTGCAGCAGGGCGTTGAGGATGGTGCCATCCGGCGTGCCTGCGCCCGGGTGAACCACCAGTCCGGCCGGTTTGTCGATCACCAAGATGTGTTCATCTTCATAAACGATGTTGAGCTCGATATCCTGGGCATCCCAACGGGTATCATCTTCCAGCTCGACATTCACATGCACCTGCTGCCCGGCCAGAATCTTCTCGCGCGGGGTGTTGGCAACCTGACCGTCCAGGGTCACTCTGTCCTGTAAAATCCACTCCTTGATGCGGGTGCGGGAGTAGTCTGGAAACAATTCGGCCAGGGCCTGGTCGAGTCGCTGCCCGAATTGGTGATCCTGGAATTCGCCTGTCAGTTCAATATGCTGGCTCATGTATGGTCTCTTGAGCGGGGGGTATCAATTCGAAATAATCCGAGTATTCTAGCTTTTCTTTTAGCCAAGCATAACGGATACTTTGCCAATTTCGTGGAAATGGACCGGATGTTGTTGATGGGAAAGAAGTCTCACCTGCTGATGTCGCTCGCCTTGGTCGCTACCTTGATCACAGGCTGTTCCAGCACCAAACCCAAGGTACCCGACGAACCGCCGGAGACCCTGTACCAGAAAGCACGCCTCAAACTGGACGTTGGCAATTACGTGCAAGCCACTGAATTGCTGGAGGCTTTGGACTCTCGCTACCCGTTCGGCGCCTACTCCAACCAGGTGCAGCTTGACCTCATCTATGCCTACTACAAGCAGGATGATACCGCTCAGGCGATCGCCAATATCGACCGTTTTATCCGCCTCAATCCGGCGCATAAAAATATCGATTACGTCTTCTATATGCGCGGCCTGACCAACATGGCGGCGGATTACAATTTCTTCCAGAGCCTGTTCGGTATCGATCGGGACGACAAAGACCCGGCTTATGCCCGTCAGGCATTCCAGGATTTCAAGACCCTGTTGCAGAACTACCCCAACAGTGTCTATGCCGCCGATGCCCGCGCCCGCATGATTGGCCTGAAGAATCGTCTGGCCCGATATGACCTGAGCGTGGCCGAGTATTATGTGAAGCGTGATGCACTGGTCGCGGCCGCCAACCGGGCCAAACTGATTGTCGAAACCTACCCCGACACAGCCGAAACCGAGAAGGCACTGGAGATCATGGTCGAGTCTTACGACGCCCTGAAGATGCCGCAGCTGGCCAAGCATGCCCGCGAAGTGCTGGCCAAGAACTACCCGGAGAACCGCCTCGGCCGTGGCTGAGTGATACGGATAAACCGGTAACAAAAAACCGATGCCTTGGCATCGGTTTTTTTATCGCTGCAATTTAGCCACTGATATTACCCGCAGGGGCTCTGCAGAGCTGGGGCAACGTAACAGCGCCTTCCCAACGCCGTCCGTCATCGCAACGCTTACTTCGCGACATTACCCGCTACGTTCAGGGCATCCCAGGTGCGGGAGAAGGGCGGCGCGTAGGCAAAATCCAGCATGCCGAGCTGCTCGGTGGTCACTCCCATGGTGATGGCCACCGCCAGCGCGTCGATACGATGTACCGCCCCCTTGCGACCGAGGATCTGGCCTCCCAGCAGCCGCTTGCTGCCCGCCTCGTAGACCAGCTTGACGTGGATGTCGGACTGACCCGGGCAGTAGTTGGTGTGGCACTTGTCCTTGATCACCACGGTGCGGTAATCGATGCCCATCGCCTTGGCTTCCTGCTCGGAGAGGCCGGTACGGCCCGCCTCCAGCCCCAACACCTTGAGCGCGGCAGAGCCGAGGGTGCCCGGGAACTCCTGCTCGGCACCCGCCAGGTTCTCGCCCACCATGCGCCCCAGCTTGTTGGCGATGGTGGCGAGCGGTACATAGACCTGCTGCTGCTTCACGCTGTGCCAGACGCTGGCACAGTCACCGGCCGACCAGATGTTGGCCAGCGAGCTGCGTCCCTGACGATCCACCTTGATGGCGCCGTTGCCGAGCCGCTCGATGCCGGTATCGGCCAGAAACTCGGTATTGGGCTTGACCCCGGTGCAGACCACCACGATATCGGCCTCGTACTCGCCCTGGCTGGTTCGCACGCCGGTCACCCGGCCATCCCCCAGCAGCGCTTCAACTCGCTCACCCAGATGGAGAGAGACCCCCTGCTCGCGCAGTTCGGTTTCGATGTGTTGGGTGATCTCGCCATCAAACGCGTCGGGGATGACCCGATCCGCCAGCTCGATGAGACGCACCTCTTTGCCCTGATGGACCAGTGCCTCGACCACTTCCAGCCCGATAAAGCCGGAGCCGATCACCACGGCGCGGCGATTGTTCTTGTCTTGCACCGCAGCTTTGAGCGCCAGCCCGTCGGCCATCCGGCGCAGACCGAATACCCCTTGCTGCTGCAGACCGGGGATGGGGGGCATCACTTCGCGGGCACCGGTGGCGATCATCAGCCGATCGTAGCGATCGGTGAAGGTGTCGCCGTTGTGCTCGACTGTCAGCGTCTGCGCGGCAGCATCCAGACTCAGCACCCGGTGGCCAATCTTGACCTCGATCCCCTTGGCGGCGAACTGCTCCGGGGTGAACTCGGCCATGTAGCCGGGCTCCTGAAACTCGTCGCCGACGAAGTAGGGCAGGCCGCAGGCACCGAAAGAGATCACCTCGGAGGCCTCATACACCACGATGTCGGCATCTTTGGCCAGACGGCGCGCCTTGGCCGCCGCACTCATACCGGCGGCTTCGCCACCGATGATCAGAATTCTCATTGTTTTTCCTCTCAATGGCGCAGGGAGGGCATGCCCTCCCTGCGGTCTATGACGGGAAAGGGTCACCCCTTTCCACAGGCAGATCAACCGACAGCAAATCAGACGGTGGACTCTTCGCCGTCCAGACTCACTTCGTGATCGCTGTTGAACACATGCATGTCGGTCTCGCCCATCAGACGGCTGGTGACCGTCCCTGCGGTGATGGAGCCGGAGACGTTGAGCGCGGTACGGCCCATGTCGATCAGCGGCTCGATGGAAATGAGCAGACCGGCCAGCGCCACCGGGAAGTCCAACGCGGAGAGCACGATCAGCGCGGCAAAGGTGGCGCCACCGCCAATCCCGGCCACCCCGAAGGAGCTGACGGTAATGATGGCGATCAGGGTCATGATAAAGCCGGGATCCATCGGGTTGACCCCGACGGTCGGGGCAATCATCACGGCCAGCATGGCCGGATAGATACCGGCACAGCCGTTCTGGCCGATGGTGGAACCGAAGGAGGCGGCGAAGTTGGCGATCCCCTCAGGAATACCCAGCGACTTGGTCTGGGTCTGCACGTTCATCGGAATGGAGCCCGCACTGGTGCGCGAGGTGAAGGCAAAGGCCAGCACCGGCGTGATCTTCTTGAGGAAGCGCAGCGGGTTGATGCCGACCATGCTCACCAGCAGCAGGTGCACGACAAACATGATGGCGATGGCACCGTAAGAGGCCATCACAAAGCTGAGCAGGTTAAGAATATCCGCATAGTTGGAGCCGGAGACCACCTTGGTCATCAGCGCCAGTACGCCAAACGGGGTCAGGCGCAGCACCAGGGTCACCATTCGCATCACGATGGCATGAGCCACGGCCACGAAGTGGCTGAAGCTGGCGAAGATCTCCGGCTTCTTGCGGGCGATGCCGGTAGCGGAGAGGCCGATGAAGATGGAGAAGATCACCACGGCGATGGTGGAGGTCTTGCGCGCCCCGGTCATGTCGAGGAAGGGGTTGGCGGGAATGAACTCCAGCATCATCTTGGCGAACGACATGCTCTCGACGCTACCGAGGGTGGTCTGCAGCGCAGCGCCACGGGCGCTCTCGGCGGCCCCGGATGTGAGCCCTTCAGCGGTCAGGCCAAACAGGTTGGACATCAGGATGCCCGCCCCGGCGGCGATGGCGGTGGTGAAGATCAGCACGCCTATGGTCATGGCGCTGATCTTGCCCAGCGCAGTGCCGCCATTGAGCTTCAAGATAGCGCTGATGATGGAGACCATGATGAGCGGGATGATGATCATCTGCAGCAGCTTCACATAGCCGCTACCCACGATATCCAGATAGTCGATGGTCTGAACAATGACGGACGAACCTGCACCGTAAAGCAGTTGCAACGCGGCGCCGAACAGAATACCGATCCCCAGACCGGCAAATACCCGGCGGGTGAAGCTCACATGTTTTTCCTGTAACCGGTAGAGAAAGAACAGCAAGATGGCGGCGATAGCCAGATTGCCGATAACGCTAAATGTCATGGTATGACTCCCCAAAAAGCGGGCTTGCGCCCGAGAAACAAGAGCAAGCGCCATGCTTGCCCTGGCAACCGTGTCAGACGGTCTGCGCCGTCGTGACAAGAACAAGGGGGTCTATCGCCCCCTTGTCACAGATTCACTGCTTCTGCTGTTTCGCTCGCATGATGTTGATGATTTCGATGTCGGTATCCAGCATCCCCTCTTTGGAGAGGCGGCCCAGATTGGCGATGGTCTGATCCACGTCGTCGGAGACGATCCCCTCGCTCTGGGGGACATGCAGGTTGTTGATAGCCATCAGCGAAGACTTAACCGCCGCCGAGGTGGAAGTGGAGACCTTCATGGAGCAGGCGCTGCCCGCGCCGTCGCAGATGATGCCGGAGACATCGCCAATCATGTTGTTGATGCAGTGGCTGATCTGCTGATACTGGCCGCCCAGCAGCCAGGTGATGGCGGCACCGGCCCCCATGGCGGCGGTACTGGCGGCGCAGAGGGCCGACAGCTTGTTCTGATAGGTCTTGATGTAGATGGCCACCAGATGGCTCATCACCAGTGCCCGGGTCAGCTGCTCGTCGCTCGCCTTGAGGAAGCGGGCCGCCGCGACCACCGGCATGGTGGCGGCAATGCCCTGATTGCCGGAACCGGAGTTGGACATGGCGGGCAGCATGGCACCATCCATCCGAGCATCGGAGGCAGCAGAGGAGAGGCGCATCGCCAGAGTCATCAGGTCATCGGAGAGCAGCTTGCGCTCCACCTGCTCGGTGAGGATCTTGCCGATCTTCAGGCCGTAACCCTGCAACCCTTCGTCCGCCAGCGCCTGATTCATGGTGGCGGCCTCGCGGATAAAGTAGATCTCCGCCAGCGGCACTTCCAATGCAAAATCGACGATCTCCCGCAGGGTCATGGCCGGTTTGGCGGATTTGGCCGGCTGGATCTGCACGCCGGGGGCACTGGCCTGCTCCATCAGCACCTCGCCATCCTTCTCCATCAGGATGATGCGGGTGTGGTCGGTGCAGATCACCACCCGGGCACTGTGCCCTTCAACTTCGGCCAGCACCTCGGCGTAGAGCACGTCCGGCACATCCTTCACATCCACCTTGATGACCGGCAGCAACGCCTTGGCCGCTTCCACCTGTTCTGGTGTGAGGGTCTTGAGCACCTCCAGTCCGGCATCGGGGTTGCCCCCTGTGATGCCGACCGCTGCGGCCACCGGCAGACCGATCATGCCGGTACCCGGCACCCCGACGCCCATGCCGTTCTTGAACAGATTGCCACTGACCCAAACGCTGATGCGGGTCGGGGTCTCCCCCAGCAACTTGCGGCAGTTGGCCGCCGCCAGCGCCACCGACATCGGCTCGGTACAGCCCAGGGCCGGCACCACTTCACGCTTGAGCAGGGTAATAAAGTCGGTCCATTGTGCTTTCATCGCAGTATTTCTCATGTTCAGGGTGCCCGCAGGCAGTTATTGCTTGTTCAGATCCGCTTTGTGATTACGGATATGCAGATAAACAGTATGACGGGAGATGCCGAGCATCCGGGCAACCAGCTGGGCCGCCTCCTTGATCTCGAAGATCCCCATGTCGAAGAGCCGGGTCACTATCTCCTTGTTGCGCACCGTGCAGGAGAGCGAATCGTCCCGATCCACCTTCTCAATCACCTGAGTCACCAGATCGTCCACCGAGCAGGCAAAGGTCTCGTTGTTGAGCGGAGCCGGTGCCGCTGGCAGCGCAAAGGTATCGAGCAGGCTACCAAGGGAGGTATCCAGACTGAAGTTCACGCAGAGCATGCCGATGGGCTTGCCCTGCCGGTTGCTGATAGTGATGGAGGAGGACTTCATCAGCGTCCCGTCGCGGGTACGGCTGAAGTAACTGCTCCACTGGCTGCCCGCCTCCCCCTGCAAGCGGTTGAGGGCAAAGTCGGTGACCGGCGCCCCCTCCCGACGACCGGTGATATGGCCGTTGGCAATCTTGATGACCGATGCATCCAGCGTATCGAACGCATGCAACACCACCTCGCACCCTGCGCCAAACAGCGCGGCCAGCGCCTCGACCGCGGGCTCGAAACTGGCGATCAGATGACGTTCTTCATCCGTTAACGAATTGATCTGGTCAGTGGTGGCTGCTGTGGACATATATAAGTAACTTTGAGTAAACCGCAGTTGATTCTACTATCAACAAGATCAACTAATGTTGAGCGGCATCCCCTTTTTGTTCGCCATTATGCCCACCTTTTAACAAAGTGCGACAAATTGTGAAGCGGCGCACAGCAGGGCGGCAACTCAGAGGTGATAGCGAGCCAGCAACTGCTTGTAGGCGGGGGTCTGTTTGAACGCCTTGAGGGCAGAGGAGAAGCGGATAGCCAGCTGGTCGTGGCCGGGCTTGTGGGTAAACGCGAGGAAGTTGCGGTTGTCGTCGGTCAGCAGACGCGAGCCGTGGCTCACCTGATCCTGCAACCCCTGGGTATGCAGCAAATAGCGACCGACCCGCTCGTTGAGCACCACCCCGTCCAGCCGACCGGCCATCATCAGATGCAGCTGTTTGATGGCATTCCCCTCCCCCGTCATCGGCATCCGGATAACGCCGGGATCGGTCAGAAAATCGGGGCTGTAGGCATAATCTTCCTGAATACCTATCCGCAGATCCTTGAGGTCGGAGAGCTGCTTGAAATCCACCGGACGAACCGTCGGATAGAAGAGCACTTCGCCGCTGTAAGAGAGCGGCTCTTCGGGGTAGTGGAGCCAATGCTGGCGGGAAGGTTCAAAGAATACGTCGACTACCGCATCCCCCTGCTTGAGACGGGCCTGCTGCAGAACCCGCTTCCAGGGCAGCACCCTGATTTCAGTGCGATAACCCATCTGGCGCAACACGGTACAGGCCAGATCGAGATCGGCGCCGGCCAGCTCGCCATTGTCACCACGCATCACATAAGGGGGCCACAGCTCGGTCAGCAGCGTCAGAGTCGGCGGCTCGTTCGTCGCCACGGCCGAACCAGCACCAAACAGGGAGGCCAGCAGCCAGCCGTACAACCCGATCCTTCGCCAACCCTGACACCACATCATGGAGATCCCTCATGGTCCGTATGGATTGAGGATATACAAGGGATGAGCAATAAAAAAGGAGGCCGAAGCCTCCTTGATATTCACTCTCTGAATGGCACTTACAGTGCTTTCAGGATTGCCTCGACGCTGGCCTTGGCATCGCCAAACAGCATCTGGGTATTTTCCTTGAAGAACAGCGGGTTCTGGACACCGGCGTAGCCAGTGTTCATGGAGCGCTTGAAGCCGATGACGTTCTGCGCTTTCCACACTTCCAGCACCGGCATACCGGCGATCGGGCTGCCCGGATCTTCCATCGCGGCCGGGTTGACGGTGTCGTTGGCACCGATCACCAGCACGGTGTCGGTATCGGCGAAGTCGTCGTTGATCTCGTCCATTTCCAGCACGATGTCATACGGGACTTTCGCTTCCGCCAGCAGCACGTTCATGTGGCCAGGCAGACGACCGGCAACCGGGTGGATACCAAAACGCACCTTGACGCCGCGGTCACGCAGCTTCTGGGTGATCTCGGCAACCGGATACTGAGCCTGCGCCACCGCCATACCGTAGCCCGGGGTGATGATGACGGAGCTGGAGTTCTTCAGCAGGTCAGCCACTTCCTCGGCGCTGGTTTCGCGGTATTCGCCCATCTCCTGATCAGCCGTGGAGGCCACGCCATCGGAGCCGAAGCCACCGGCGATCACGGAGATGAAGGAGCGGTTCATCGCCTTACACATGATGTAAGAGAGGATCGCACCGGAGGAACCCACCAGGGCACCGGTGACGATCAGCAGGTCGTTGGAGAGCATGAAGCCCGCCGCCGCTGCCGCCCAACCGGAGTAGGAGTTCAGCATGGAGACCACCACCGGCATGTCGGCGCCACCGATGGAGGCAACCAGATGCCAGCCGAAGGCGAAGGCGATCAGGGTCATCACCAGCAGAGCGAAGGTGGAGCCACCGGCGTTGACGAAGTAGACCATCAGCGCCAGCGAGGCGACCACGGCCAGCAGGTTCAGCTTGTGGCGGTGCGGCAGCATCAGCGGCTTGGAGGAGATGAGACCACGCAGTTTGCCGAAGGCAACCACGGAACCGGTAAAGGTTACGGCACCGATGAAGACGCCCAGGAAGATCTCGACCAGATGGATGTTCAGCATGGCGCCGGTCAGGTGCTCGACCTGAGCAACGCTGTTGGCCTGCTCGAACGCCGCACGGGCGGCTGCCAGAGTGGCATCCAGGTTGGAACCGACGGAGACGACCACCTCAGCAGGGGCAGAGGGGTGCAGATCGATGAAGCTGTTGAAGCCCACCAGCACTGCCGCCATACCCACGAAGCTGTGCAGCACGGCCACCAGCTCGGGCATCTCGGTCATCTCGACCTTGAGCGCCAGACGCACGCCGATGGCACCGCCGATCACCATGGCCAGAATGATCCAGTGAACGCCACTGGTCTCCGGGTTGAATACGGTGGCGAGCAGGGCGATAGCCATACCCGCGATACCGAACAGGTTGCCATGCTTGGCCGTTTCTTGCTTCGACAGTCCCGCGAGACTGAGGATGAAGAGCACGGCGGCAACGATATAGGATGCTGTTACCAGTCCTTGAGACACGTTAAACCCCCTTAATCCTTACGGAACATCTTCAGCATGCGCTGAGTGACGGTGAAGCCGCCGAAGATGTTGATACTGGCAATCAGCACGGCGATGAAGGCCAATGCGGTAACCAGGGTCGACCCTTGCCCGATCTGCAGCAGGGCACCGACCACGATAATGCCGGAGATGGCATTGGTGACCGACATCAGCGGCGTGTGCAGGGCGTGAGAGACGTTCCACACCACGTAGTAACCGACCACACAGGCCAGGATGAATACGGTGAAGTGGGAGAGGAAGGCTGCCGGGGCAACGGAGGCGATCCAGCCGAAGGCGGCGATGCCGAGGGCACCGAACACGAACTTCTTGTTGGAAGGCTTGGCCTCTTCCTTCTTGGCTGCCGGTTTGGCGGCGGCCGGTTTCTGCGGGGCAGCAGAGACAGAGATGGCGGGCGGCGGGAAGGTCACTTCACCGGCCTGGATCACCGTCATGTTGCGCTGAACCACGTCTTCGAAGTCGATGGCAACGTTGCCGTCCTTCTCCTTGCACATCAGCTTCATCAGGTTGACCAGGTTGGTACCGTAGAGCTGGGAGGATTGGGCAGGCAGACGACCCGGCAGATCGGTGTAACCGATCACCTTGACGCCGTTGTCGGTGACATGCAGCTCACCCGGCACTGTGTATTCACAGTTGCCGCCAGCCTGAGCGGCCATGTCCACAATGACGGAGCCCGGCTTCATGCTGTCGACCATCTCTTTGGTGATCAGCTTGGGAGCCGGCTTGCCCGGGATCAGGGCGGTGGTGATGATGATATCCACCTCTTTGGCCTGCTGGGCGAACAGCTCCATCTCGGCCTTGATGAACTCATCAGACATGACTTTGGCGTAACCATCGCTGGATGCGCCGTCTTCGCCACCGAAGTCCAGCTTGAGGAATTCCCCACCCATGGATTCGATCTGCTCGGCCACTTCCAGACGGGTATCGAACGCACGCACGATGGCACCGAGGGAACCGGCCGTACCGATGGCGGCCAGACCGGCTACGCCGGCACCGATCACCAGTACCTTGGCAGGCGGCACTTTACCGGCTGCGGTGATTTGACCGGTGAAGAAGCGACCGAACTGGTGCGCAGCTTCAACCACGGCGCGATAGCCACCGATGTTGGCCATGGAGGAGAGGGCATCGAGGGACTGGACGGGAGATCCGCGGCACCATATCCATCGCCATCACATTGATGTTGCGCTCGGACAGCTTCTTGACCAGCTCAGGGTTCTGGGCAGGCCAGATGAAGCTCACCAGAGTGGCGCCATCTTTAATTTGTGCGATCTCGGCATCGGTCGGCGCATTGACCTTGAAGATAAGGTCGGCTTGCCAGACATTCGGCACCACGCTGGCACCGGCAGCCTCGAAGGCGGCATCATCGAAGCTGGCCGACAGGCCTGCGCCGGTCTCGATGGCGACCTCGAAGCCGAGCTTTTTCAGCTGCTCGACGGTAGCCGGGGTCGCTGCGACCCGGGTCTCACCGGCGAGACTCTCTCTCGGTATTCCAATCTGCATGACTATTCCCTGATGGTTAATAAACAATCGCTGCCCAGTGTCTCACTTCTGACGAAACAAGACATGACCAAAGTGCAGGTCCAGGGCTCTTTGTTATGAAAATCAGTAGGCTTTACCTCAACCTCCTGTCATGGTCAGGCCCCCGCTTTTCAGGCGCGAAGGTGATTAGTATCAAATTTTGGAGTTTTATTACAACCGCAGTCCCGACGGCACTCGTACAGAATTCAGACCATCCCTGGCTACGATTAAAAAAAACAAACCAAATTAGAGGCTTATACCAGTAAAAACGGCTGAAAAAAGTGATCCAACCAGTCAAAAAAAATGTTTTACCGGCCCTCTATCTTAGCGTTTTTTGTTCTTACGAAATCCGCTTTCGTCTCACTTCTCGCAGCGAAACGCCGAAAAGTAACATTTTCCCAACAAAAGCGGGGCCACTCAGCCGCCATATGGCGGGAGAGGGCCCCGACAATTCAATCGTTTCGCCCGTTTGGCACCGATTGGCGGCCCTTACCAGGCCGCTTCATAAATATGCTGGCTCTGCACCAGATCGATATCGCCGTGCTCGCCCAGACGGGTCATGCCGTGCTCACCCAGCTTGCCGATCAGGGTGTCGATACCCAGATCTTTCAGACCGTAGTCGCGCAGTCGGGTCTTGACCCCCATCCGCTCGAAGAAGTCGCGGGTCGCGGCGATGGCATCGTCGATGCGCTCCGCTTCGCTGCCGCTGTGCAGACCCCACACCCGCTCTGCGTATTGCAGCAGCTTGGCATGCTTCTGTTTGCGCTTGGCCTGCAGCAGGGCGGGCAGCACCACCGCCAGAGTCTGGGCGTGGTCGAGGCCGTGCAGGGCAGTCAGCTCGTGACCCAGCATGTGGGTGGCCCAATCCTGCGGCACACCGGCACCGATCAGGCCGTTCAACGCCATGGTGGCGCTCCACATGATGTTGGCGCGTACCTCGTAGTTCTGCGGCTCGGCCAGCGCCTTGGGGCCCTCTTCGATCAAGGTCAGCAGCAAACCTTCAGCGAAGCGATCCTGCACCTTGGCGTTGACCGGATAGGTGAGGTACTGCTCCACGATGTGGACGAACGCATCCACCACCCCGTTCGCCACCTGACGCTCGGGCAGGGTGTAGGTGAGCACCGGATCCAGCACGGCGAAGCGCGGCATCACGAACGGCGAGAAGAAGTGCACCTTGTCGCCACTGCTGCGACGGGTGATGACGGCGCCCATGTTCATTTCGGAACCGGTCGCCGGCAGGGTCAGCACTGAGCCGAGCGGGATGGCGGAACGCACTTCGCTGCCGACGGTCTCGAGAATGTGCCAGGGATCCTTGGCCAGATCGTAGTGCGCGGCAGCGGCGATAAACTTGGTACCATCGAGCACGGAACCACCACCAACGGCGAGCAGGAAGTCGACCCGCTCGGCACGGGCCAGCTCCACGGCGCCCATCAGGGTCTCGTAGGCCGGATTCGGTTCGATGCCGCCAAATTCAAACAGGGTCATGCCAGCCAGCTCGTTACGGATCTGCTCCAGCAAGCCGCTGCGTACCACGCTGCCGCCGCCATAGGTGATCATGACGCGGGCATCGCTCGGAAGCTGCTCGCGCAGCTGGGCGATCTGCCCTTGGCCGAACAGGATTTTGGTCGGGGTATGGAGCGTAAAGTTGTTCATCGACATTGCCTTCTTCTGATAGTCAGGGCGGCCTGGCCGCGAAATCGTGATTGCATTTTTCTCCAGAACCACCCTACCATCAAGACAACATCCTGCTTGATTCTTGCCTATTTCTACAAAGCAGCGAAAACCGGAACTGTCGAATCAAAGAGCACCCATGCAAAACCGTTACAGCGACCTCGCCGCCAGAGTGACCCGCCACGTCACCGCCCCCGGCATCACCCCATCACCGGTGAAACAGGTCAACCTCATCTATACCACCGAGCACCATGGCCGCACCCCGGTGCTCTACCAACCGCGGATGATCGTTATCCTGCAGGGACACAAGGTGGGTTATCTGGCGGATCAGGTGTTTCGCTACGACCCCAACCACTACCTGCTGATGACCCTGCCGCTCCCCTGCGAGTGCGAGTGCTTCGCCTCCCCCGAGCAGCCGCTTATCGGTTTTACCATCGAGATCGATCTGGTCACCCTGCAAGAGCTGCTGCTGGAGCTGGGCGATGCCCTGCCCGCCCCCGCGCCGCAAAAGAGCGGCGTCCACTCGGT
The DNA here is from genome assembly GCF_051919545.1 of Aeromonas sp. 61P. Lineage (NCBI taxonomy): Bacteria > Pseudomonadati > Pseudomonadota > Gammaproteobacteria > Aeromonadales > Aeromonadaceae > Aeromonas > Aeromonas sp. 61P. The sequence continues at coordinate 959,741 of NZ_JBQBEL010000001.1, read as the reverse complement.
CCCCCTGTCCGAAACCATGTTTTGCGCCGCCGAGCGACTGATCGAGCTGATGGACAACCCGCTGCACGCCAGGGTGCTGGGGCCGCAGACGGTGCGGGAGATGCTGTTCCACGCCCTCACCGAGGGGGGCGGCCCGGCGCTGCAAGCGCTCGCCAATCGCCACAACCATGTGGGCCAGATCGCCCGGGTGCTGCGTATGATAGAGTCCCGTTATGCCGATAACCTCACCATGGAGGAGCTGGCGCGGGAGGTGAACATGAGCGTCTCCGCCTTTCACCACCACTTCAAGGCGGTCACCGCTACCTCGCCGTTGCAGTACATCAAGTCGTTTCGCCTGCACAAGGCGCGAATGATGATGCTGCACGACGGCATCAAGGCGGGCACCGCGGCGGCCAGAGTCGGTTACGAGAGCAACTCCCAGTTCAGTCGGGAGTACAAGCGCTTCTTCGGCAGCACGCCGACAGATCAGGCCTCCCGCTTCCGGGATGGCCAGCTGCGCATCATCGAGGGATAACAAGAGAGGGATTACTTATGCGTTCATTGCTTTGCCTGTTCACCGCTTTGCTGCTGACGGCCTGTACCGGGATTGCCGACGGCATCCGCCCCGTTACCGGCTTCCAGCTCGACCGTTATCTTGGCACCTGGTACGAAATCGCCCGCCTCGACCACAGCTTCGAACGGGGGTTGGAGCAGGTGAGCGCCACCTACAGCCTGCGGGACGATGGCGGCGTCAAGGTGCTCAACCGCGGCAAGCAGAGCGATGGCAGCTGGCGCGAAGCCGAGGGCAAGGCCTACTTCGTCGATAGTCCTGACGAGGCGCGGCTCAAGGTGAGCTTCTTCGGCCCCTTCTACGGCGGCTACAACGTCATCGATCTCGATCCCGATTACCAGCTCTCGCTGGTGACCAGCTACAACCACGACTACCTCTGGATCCTCTCCCGCTCACCCAACCCGCCCAAGGCGAAAGTGGATGCGCTGATCGCCAAGGCGAAGTCGCTGGGCTTTGCCACCGACCAGCTGATTTGGGTCAAGCAGACCCCTTAAGCCAGTCGTGAAATAACAAAGGGCAGCCCGCGGGCTGCCCTTTCTGTTGCTGGTGTGGCGGGATGTCAGAGCCGGAAGCGACCGATCTCCTGCTCCAGCCGCTCGGTCAGCGACTTGAGTTCGGCCGCCTGCGCCGCCTCGCTGCCCGCCTGCTCGGCCAGCTCTTGCGAGACGTGGCGGATATTTTCGGTATTGCGGCTGATCTCGCCGGTCACCGAAGTCTGCTCCTCGGCCGCCGCCGCGATCTGGGTCGCCATGTCGCTGATGGAGCCGATCGCCTCGTTGATCCGGGCAAGGCTCTGGTTGGCCGCTTCCGCATCCTCGACGCTGGTACCCGCCAGCTGACGGCTGGTCTCCATGCCACCCACGGCGCGACGGGTGGTCTGCTGCAGGGTCTCGATCATCTGCTGGATCTCGTCGGTGGAGTCGTGGGTACGGCGTGACAGCACCCGCACCTCGTCTGCCACCACCGCAAAACCACGGCCCTGCTCACCGGCCCGGGCCGCCTCGATGGCGGCGTTGAGCGCCAGCAGGTTGGTCTGCTCGGCGATGCCGCTGATGGTCGCCAGAATGCCGCTGATCTTCTGGGCATGGCTGTCCAGCTCATTGATGATCTGGCTGGCATCGGCCACTTCGTCCGCCAAACCGGTAATGCTGCGCTGACTCTGGCCAACCTGGGATTGGCCGGCGACCGCCAGTGCGACCGCATCGGTGGCGGTGGTGGCGGCAAACTCGGCGTTACCGGCGATCTCCTGGGTGGCGGAAGCCATCTCAGTCACCGCGGTCGCCACCATCACGATCTCGTCCTGCTGCTGGCGCACCCGCTGACTGCGAGCCTGCGCCCCGGCCGCCTGGGCACGGGACTGGGCCGCCAGCTCGACGGTCACATCCCGCAACCGGCTGACGATACCGTGCAGCCGCGCCACGAACTGGTTGAAGTTCTGGGCCAGCTGACCCACCTCATCCTTGCTGTGGGTGTTGATGTGAACGGTGAGATCCCCCTCGCCGTGGGCGATGTCGTGCAGGGCGTGCGCGACCCGACCGAGATCGGCGAACAGGTATTTGAAGGTGGCGGTGAGCAGGGTACTGAACACCAGCATCAGCACCAGGGTCAGCCCCACCAGCTCCCACAGCAGACTGCTGAGCGGCGCCTCCAGCACATCGCGATACATCACCATGGCCAGCAGCCAGTCGGTGCCCGGCACCGGTTGTACTGCCAGCAGCACATCCCGCCCGTCGAGGGTGGCGGCGTGCAGCTCGCTGTTTTCGCGGCCCCACTGCTGGAAGGTGGCGGCAGAGAGTCCCGGCGCCAGCTCGGCGATGGGCTTGAGCGCCAGATCCTTCTGCGGATGGCCGACGATGAGGCCGCTGCTGTCGAGCAGCATGGCATAGCCCTCACCCTGCACCTTCATCGCCAGCACTTCGTCGATCAGCTTGTCGAGCGCCAGGTTGGCCCCCACGGCACCAACCAGCTCGCCCTGATGGCGCACCGGCTCGGAAAGAGTGACCACCAGCTTCTGCATGGTGACGCTGACATAGGGGGCAGTGACGATCAGCTGACCCGCTTTCACCGCATCCTGATACCAGGGGCGCTCGCGCGGGTCATAGTTGCCGGTGTTGAGGGAGGGATCCTGCCGGGTCATCACCCCCTGTGCGGAGCCAAAATAGGTGAGCCCGAAGCCGCCCGAGGTGTAGGCCTGCTTCAGGTGCGGTACCAGCTCGGCTTGGGGGTTATCGCTGATCAGGTTGACCAGCGCATGGACGGTGTTCTTGCGATCCGTCATCCAGTCGCCGATGGCGACCGAGTAGGCGTGACCATAGTTGACCGCCTCGCTCTGGATGGCGCTCATGGTGCGGGATTTGAGGGTGTGAAAGGCAACGATGCCGAGCAGTGATGCCATCAGCAGCACCACGCCAAGACTGGTGGCCAGCAGCTTGCCGCGCAGAGAGAGGGTCATGACGACGAATCCTTGTTGTTGTGTCAGGCAGGGAAAACCCTGATGTATCAAAGGCTATCGGCCGCAATATGAACAGACTTTAGTGAATCTGTATATTTTCCCATCTATCAACAACAGAACGCGCTATTCGTGTGAACCAGATCGCTATTCCATGCTACTGACTCTTGTAACAACAAAGCAGCATGCCGCCCGAAGGCGGCCTGTCACTTACCCCTGATATGCACCGGCGGAGTAGGTCAGCTCATAGCTGTGGCTGTAGATCTCGACGATATTGCCGAAGGGATCTTCCATGTAGACCATGCGGTAGGGCTTCTCGCCCGGGTAGTACTCTCGCACCGGCATCCGCTGCTTGCCGCCCGCCGCGACGATGCGCGCCGCCAGCCCCTCGACATCCGGATCCTGCACGCTGAAGTGGAACACTCCGGTCTTCCAGAATTCGAAGTTGTTTTCGCGCTGCTCGCTGTTGGGGAACTCGAACAGCTCGATGCCAATCTTGTCGCCGGTGGAGAGGTGGGCGATGCGAAAAGAACCCCAACCCGGGCCAAACACGTCGTTACACATCACGCCGATGGCAGAGTCATCCTCGGTGATGGTGGTGGCCGGCATGATGAGATACCAGCCCATCACCTTGGTATAGAACTCGACTGCCTTGTCGAGGTCAGTCACCGTGATGCCGATGTGGGAGAAGTTGCGTGGATAGGTCATACGTCACCTTGAAATTGTGTGTGGGAAACAGGTGACATGATAGGAAGGGGCGACATAATGAAAAATAAGGTCAAACTAATGGAAGGCATAAATTAAATTTATGGTTAATCCACTCTGGCTCCACACCCTGGTGGTGGTGCATGAAACCGGCAGTTTTACCCGTGCCGCCGAGCGGCTGAATCTCACCCAGGCCGCCGTCAGTCAGCATATCTCGCGCCTCGAGGCCGAATTTGGCCCCCTGCTGCTGCGCAAGCCCCGTCAGCTGGAGTTCACTCCGCGCGGGCTGGTGCTGCTCGACTTCGCCCGCCAGCAGAAGCAGGCCGCCGAACAGCTGCGGGCACGCCTCTCGGACGATGACCCTCACCACGGCGCCATCACCCTGTCCACCCCGGGTAGCATCGGTCTGCTGCTCTATCCCCTGCTGCTCGACCAGCAACAGGAGCACCCCGGACTCACCATCCAGCACCGCTTTGCCCCCACCCCCGACATAGTGCAGGCGATACTGGCAGGGCGCAGCGATCTGGGACTGGTGGATCATCCGCCGGAACACCCCAGCATCGCCGCCGAGCCCTTCGCCCGCGAACCCCTCTGCCTAGTGGTGCCCAACGATGGCGAGGAGCAGAGCTGGCAGCACCTCTGTCAGCTCGGCTTTATCGACCACCCGGATGGCCGCAGCATGGCACAACGCCTGTTGGGACGACGCTACCCCGGCCAGCGCTTCGGCGAGATCCCGCTGCGCGGCTTTACCAACCAGATCGGCCTGATCCTGGAACCGGTCGCCCGCGGCCTCGGCTTTACCGTGCTGCCCCGCTTCGCCGTCACCGCCTTTGCCCAGCAGGAGAAGATCCGGGTGATCCAGAGCAGCATTGAGGTGATCGACACCCTCTGGCTGATCTACCGCGCAGAGTGGCCACTCCCCGCCCGCCACCAGCGGCTGGTCACCGTCCTGAAACAGCGGGTTGCTGCACATTGAACGCTCTTGCGGCAGACATCGAGATCAATGTGGCCACAGTCACCGGACTGCTAACGGCAAGAAGGAGAAGAGAAAGGAGAGATGGATAAATTGGCGAACGCCGGAAATGCGAAAGGCCAACTCAATGAGTTGGCCTTTCTGAAAATGGCAGGGGCGGCAGGACTCGAACCCGCAACCATCGGTTTTGGAGACCGCTGTTCTACCAATTGGAACTACGCCCCTGCAACAAACGAGGCGTAGTATACAAAGTGGAGATCAAAGGTAAAGGCTTTTTTTACGCTTTCGATGCGATTGCACAAATCCCGAACAAGTCGCGGTTATTTGTGCAGCGAAGCGGGATAACTTGCTGTATTTGCAGCCCTGCCGGGGTAGGAATGGGACATAAATGGGGGTAGGGTGAAATCAGGTACCGGGAGGCCACTTATGCTCAATTACCGACTGCTCCAACAACTGGCGCCCCTCAACTTCAGGGATGAACGCAAAACAGAGCCCCTGCCCGCCTATCTTGAACGGGTCGCGCCGCTGGTGCCCTTTATTCCTGAAAATGTGCTCTCACAGTGGATTTACCGCCATTGGCGCGGTTTTGAGTCCAACTGGAGCTTTATCGATCTCGCCAGCCATCAATTCACCTGTGAAAGCTGGCCCACCGCGCAACTGGTAGAGCAGGTGGACTCCCGCCATATGGAGGTGATCGAGCGCTGGGGGGAGATGCTGCGCAGCAACCGCTATGTCCGCCGCTCCTGGCTCGGCGAGAAGATGCTGAGCGAAGGCACCTGGCCCGAACCTGTCATCGTACTGGCGCCGGAGGAGGGAGCCAGCTACCCGAACGGCCATCCCCTGCCCCGCCCCTACTGCCTGCTGGAAGGGCACCACAGACTCGGTTATTTGCGCGCCATGGTCCGCGATGGGGAATCGCTGCAAGAGACGCACAGAGTGTGGATTTGTCGTCATGTTTCCGTCACTTAAACGTTTTTCATGCTGAAATTGGCATCGGAAATAAAATTTTGACAATTAAAAAAGCGGCCCTATAATCTGTCCGGTTTTGAAAAAGGTCGGGACGAAACGATGCAGTTTTTGATTCAGAAAACAGCCTTGCAGACGGGTGGTGCGCACCAGAGCGGCCCCGTTGTTTCCGGTTCCCACCCCAAAGATCCCCAGTTATTTTTAAAAAAAGCCCCTGTTTCAGGGGCTTTTTTTTGTGCCCGAAAAACCTCCAATGATGTCAAAGGGAATGCAGACGATGACCAATCCACTCTATAAGAAACATGTCATCTCCATTTCGGACCTGACCCGGTCAGAAATGGAACTGGTAGTCTCAACCGCACAACGGTTGAAGGCTGAACCTGACACCAGCCTGTTGAAAGACAAGCTGGTTGCCAGCTGCTTCTTCGAAGCCTCCACCCGCACCCGCCTCTCGTTCGAGACCGCGGTACAGCGCCTTGGCGGCAACATCATCGGCTTCGCCGACGGTGGCAACACCAGCGCCAAGAAGGGCGAGACGCTGGCTGACTCCATCAAGATCATCGGCTCCTACTCGGATGCGGTGGTGATGCGCCACCCGAAAGAGGGCGCGGCCCGTCTGGCCTCCGAGTTCTCCCGCGTGCCGGTCATCAACGGCGGCGACGGCTCCAACCAGCATCCGAGCCAGACCCTGCTCGACCTGTTCACCATCCATGAGACCCAGGGCCGTCTGGACAACCTCAACGTCGCCTTCGTCGGTGACCTGAAATATGGCCGCACCGTGCACTCGCTGGCCCAGGCACTCAGCCTGTTCAACTGCCGCTTCTTCTTCATCTCCCCGGAAGCGCTGGCGATGCCGGACTACATCTGCGAAGAGCTGGAAGAGAAGGGTATCCAGTTCAGCGTCCACCAGACCATGGAAGAGGTGATGCCGGAGCTGGACATCCTCTACATGACCCGCGTCCAGAAAGAGCGCTTCGACGAGACCGAATACAAGCACATGGCCGCCAAGTTCATTCTGGAGCTGGCGACTCTGGAAGGGGCAAAGCCCACCATGAAGATCCTGCATCCCCTGCCCCGCGTCGACGAGATCGATGTGGCGGTCGACAAGACTCCCCACGCTTGCTACTTCCAGCAGGCGGAGAACGGGGTCTATGCACGCCAGGCGCTGCTGGCACTGGTACTGAACGAAACTGTCTGAGCTTAGGGGAATATCATGTCTGACAAAAACCAACTGCAAGTCGAAGCCATCCGTCACGGCTCCGTCATCGATCACATCCCCGCTGGCCAGGGCATCAAGATCCTCAAGCTGTTCCAGCTGGTCGAAACCCAGGAGCGGATCACCGTCGGCTTCAACCTGAAATCCGGCGCGCTGGGCAAGAAGGATCTCATCAAGATTGAGAACACCCGCCTGACCGAGCAACAGGCCAACCAGCTGGCGCTGTTCGCCCCGAAAGCGACCGTCAACATCATCGAAGACTTCAATGTGGTGAAGAAGCACCAGCTGGAGCTGCCGGAGTTCATCGCCGGGGTGTTCCACTGCCCCAACTCCAACTGCATCTCCCACAACGAGCCGGTAGACAGCTACTTCCGGGTGCGCGAAGTGAAAGGCGTCGTGCGGATGAAGTGCAAATATTGCGAGAAGTCCTTCACTCAGGACATCGTCAGCGAGCGTTACTGATATCTGATTGGGCCCTGCGGGGCCCATTTTTGAACCCTGTCACATCACCGAATTTCCAGTCAGCTATAATTTGCCATCGCAAGATGGTAATGCCCGCTCATTCCCTGCATATAGATGGATTATCAGTGTTTTTGCCTGATAACTGACTGCTATGGCAGATATCGCGCGTTTACCTCCGGTCATCATCAAAGGAATTCGCCGTGGTCAAAACCCTCAGTCGTCCCGTTGCCCAAGAGCCCGATCTGGCCCAGCTGGATGCCTGTCGCCAGATCATCGGTCAGCACTGCTACAGCACCCAGGAAGAGATCCGCCGCGAGCTGTCGGAGCGCGGCTTTGCCGACATCAGCCAGTCCACCATCTCCCGCCTGCTGCGCCGCCTCGGCGTTGCCAAGGCGCAGAATGCCAACGGCAAGAAGGTCTACACCCTGGTCGATGAGCAGCTGGAGCCCGCTGGCAGTACCCGCTCTATCCACGACATGGTGCGCGAAGTGGTACACAACCAGCAGATGGTGCTGATCCACACCACCCCGGGGGCCGCCACCGTGGTGGCTCGCCTGCTGGATCGCAACGCCAATCCCGAGATCATGGGCGCCGTCGCGGGCAACGATGTAGTGCTGGTCGCGCCGCGCCATATCAGCCGCACCCGTCAGGCCCATGCCGCCGTGGTGCGCACGCTGGCGCAGGCCCGCTAAGCTCTCTCCCCCAAATGCACTGAGGCGACCCGCGGGTCGCCTTTTTGTTGCCTGCTACTTTGTGCCCATCACTTCTTGCGCCCATAAAAAACGGGAGCCCGCAGGCTCCCGTTTCATCTTGCTTGTCATCCCTCAGGAGAGCACGGCGCCCAGGCTCAGGCAGACCACGATCAACACGGTCAGGATTCCGAGCAACGGAGCCACCCACTTCAGCCAGCGCACATAAGGCACCTTGGCGATGGCCAGACCGCCCATGACCACGGCGGAGGTCGGGGTCACCAGGTTCACCAGACCGGAGGCAGACTGATAAGCAGTCACAACCAGATCGCGACCCACGTTGGCAAAGTCGGCCAGCGGCGCCATGATCGGCATGGTCAGTACGGCCAGACCGGAGGAGGACGGCACCAGGAAGGAGAGCACCACTTCCAGCACGAACATCACGTTGATAAAGACGATGGTGGAGAGGCCGGTCACGATCCCTTCTGCACTGTGCAAAATGGTGTGAGTGATCATGCCGTTATCCATTACCACCACGATACCGCGGGCGATACCGATGATCAGCGCCACACCCAGCAGGTCGCGGGCACCGTCGATAAAGTTGGAGGTCAGCTCCTCTTCGCTCATGCGGGAGATGACACCGACGATGATGGCGGCAGCCAGGAACACACCGGAGATCTGCGCCATCCACCAGCCCAGCACGGCCACACCGTAGATCATCACGGCAAAGGCGGCGACGAAGATACCCAGCACGATTTTACGGGTCAGAGTAAACTCCAGCATCTGGTCGCTCTTGTTGCCGAGGAAGTGGGCACGGTTCTCTTCCCACTTGTCAGCCACCAGAGATTTGCTCGGATCGCTGCGCACCATCTTGGCATAACGCATGACGTAGGCAACGCAGAGCAACCAACCAGCCACCAGCATGGCGACGCGCAGCCAGATACCGTCGGTGAAGGAGATACCGGCGGCGTTGGCGGCGATAACAGTGGCAAACGGGTTGATGGTGGAGCCGAGAGTACCGATACCGGCACCCAGTAGCACGGTTGCCGCCGCCACCACAGGGTCAAAACGGGCGGCCATCATCACCGGCACCAGCAGGGTGTAGAACGGCAGCGACTCTTCGGCCATGCCGTAGATGGTGCCGCCTGCGGCGAACAGCGCCATCAGGATCGGGATCATCCACTCTTCACGGCCACGCAGACGGTCGGTCACACGTTCGATACCGGCATCGATGGCACCTGTCTTGGTCACAATGCCAAGAAAACCACCGATGATCAGGATAAAGAGGGAGACGTCGATGGCGCCTGCCTCATAGGTGTCGTGGTTGTAGAGGCCATCGATAGGTGCCAGCAGCACATCGACGATCCCCTGGGGATTCCCCTCCACCAGTTTGTAGGTACCCGCCACCGGCACTTCTTTGCCGAGGGCTTCGTTCATGGTCATCTCATATTTGCCGGCCGGCACTATCCAGCTCAGGGCGGCCACCAGGGCGATCAGCACAAACAGTATCGTGTAGGCTGACGGGAACTTGAATTTGGTCATGGTCCAGCTTCCTTCTGTGGGTGTGGTATCCATGCAGGCTGCGGGTTGTAGGGTTAGAGGTATTATGCCGCTGTCACATGGTCGAAAAGCCGGGGGTCGCCCCCCGGCACCACTACTGCGACCTTAGTCGCCCAGCGTAGCAACCATCACTGCCTTGATGGTGTGCATCCGGTTTTCGGCCTCGTCGAACACGATGCTGTGCTCGGATTCGAACACGTCCTCGGTCACTTCCAGGCCTTTCATGCCATATTTGTCAGCCACTTCCTTGCCCATGGTGGTCTCGTCGTTGTGGAACGCCGGCAGGCAGTGCATGAACTTCACATCCGGGTTCTTGGTGGCGTTGATGACATCCATGTTGACCTGATACGGGGTCATCAGTTTGACGCGCTGATCCCAGGCTTCTTTCGCTTCACCCATGGATACCCAGACGTCGGTGTAGAGGAAGTCCGCACCCAGCACGCCCTCTTTCACATCTTCGGTCAGGGTGATGCGTGCGCCGGTCTCTTCGGCGATCAGGCGGCACTTGGCAACCAGCTCCTCTTCCGGCCAGAAGGCTTTCGGTGCGACCAGACGGATGTCCATGCCCATTTTGGCGGCGCCGACCATCAGGGAGTTACCCATGTTGTTGCGGGCATCACCCAGGTAGGCAAACTTGATTTGATCCAGACGCTTGCCCTTGCCGTGCTCCAGCATGGTCATGAAGTCAGCCAGGATCTGGGTCGGGTGAAATTCGTTTGTCAGGCCGTTCCAGACCGGAACACCGGCGTAGGCGCCCAACTCTTCCACGATCTCCTGACCGTAGCCGCGGTATTCGATACCGTCATACATGCGACCCAGTACACGAGCGGTGTCCTTCATGGACTCCTTGTGACCGATTTGGGAACCGCTTGGGCCAAGGTAGGAGACTTGCGCGCCCTGGTCGAAGGCCGCCACTTCAAATGCACAACGGGTACGGGTGGAGGTCTTCTCGAAAATCAGGGCGATGTTTTTACCGACCAGATGCTTGCGCTCGTAGCCACCGTATTTGGCTTTTTTCAGGTCGATGGCCAGGTCGATCATGTATTGGATTTCGCGCGGGGTGAAGTCCAGCAGTTTCAGGAAGTTACGGTTACGCAGATTAAAAGCCATGATGAGTTCTCTCTATATATGTTTCAGACCAGTTCGGGCAGTAGTGTTGACTACGCATTCTCAGTACAGATATCGGTAATTACGCATGTACGGTGCGGGTGGCGACGATATTGGTGCCGGCTTCACCCTTGAGGATGGCAAGACCATCTTCCAGCGAGCCGATGCCAACCATGCCACCGGTCGCTTTGACAAATTCACAGGAGGCTTCGACTTTCGGTCCCATGGAACCTGCGTCGAACTTGACCCCGGCCAGCTCGTCCGGGCTGGTGACTCGCAGTGGACGCTGGGTCGGCTTGCCCCAATCCAGATAGACGGCATCGGCATCGGTCAGGATCAGCAGGGCGTCGGCCTTGATCTGCTTGGCCAGATAGGCGGCAGACATGTCCTTGTCGATGACGGCTTCGATACCGGTCAGGCTCTGACCATCCCAAGTCACAGGGATGCCGCCGCCACCGGTACAGATGATGAGGTGGCCCTGGGCAATCAGGGTTTCGATGGCGTCGCCTTCGACGATACGCTGGGGCAGCGGGGATGGCACTACACGGCGGAAGAACTTGCCGTCAGCCTTGACCACCCAGCGCTTCTCTTCTGCCAGGGTGCGGGCTTCAGCCTCTTCGTAGACGGGGCCGATAAATTTGGTCGGGTTGGCGAATGCCGGATCCTTGGGATCGACCTGCACCTGAGTCAGCAGCGCGGTGACGTTGCGGCTTGGCATCAGATTTTTCAGTTCCTGGATCAGCATGTAGCCGATCATGCCCTGGGACTCGGCACCCAGCACATCCAGCGGATAGGGGGACACCTTGGTGTAGGCGCTGTTTTGCAGGGCCAGCAAGCCGACTTGCGGGCCGTTGCCATGCACCAGCACCACGTTGTACTCCTGAGCGATGAGGGCGATGGTCTTGGCGGCAGTTGCGATGTTCTTGCGCTGGATATCCGCTTCCAGTGGCTCACCACGACGGAGCAGTGCATTGCCACCCAGAGCGACGACGACAGTTGGTTTTTTCATAGTGGTTAATCTCGAATTTGGTTCTGTGTGGCGCCAGCTTCTGCCGGCGCCACGCCGTCTCATCAGATGCTGTCGCGTTCCATCGGGCAGCTCATGCAGCGGGCGCCGCCGCGGCCACGGCCCAGTTCATCACCCGGGATGGAGAGAACTGTGATACCGGCCTTGTCATATTTCTCATTGGTGTAGGTATTGCGCTCGTAACCCACCACCACGCCGGGACGTACGGTCAGCACGTTGTTGGCGTCGTTCCACTGCTCACGTTCGGCTTCGAAGCTGTCACCACCAGTGGTGATGATCTTCAGCTGATCCACGCCCAGCGCTTTCTCGATGGCGGTGACGAAGTAACCCTCTTCCTTGATGTTCATACCGGTGGCGCCGCCCGGAGTCAGGCTCCAGCACTGCACGTCCTTGCGGATCACTTCCGGATAAACGGAGAAGGTGTCGATATCCATGTGGGTCATCACGGTATCCAGGTGCATGCAGCTGCGGTGCTTCGGCAGCTCCATAGCGATGACCTGCTTGGCCTGACCATGTTTGAACAGGCTGCGAGCCAGGTGCTCGACACCTTGCGGGGTGGTGCGCTCGGACATCCCGATCAGCACAGCGCCGCGGCCGATCACCAGTACGTCGCCACCCTCGATGGTGGAGTTGTCGTAGTCACGCTCCTCGTCACCGAAGTACTTGATGAAGTCCTGACCGGCAAACATCGGGTGCCAGCGGTAGATGGCCTTCACATGGTTGGTCTCGCGGCGACGAGCCGGCTTGGCCATCGGGTTGATGGAGACGCCACCGTAAACCCAGCAGGAGGTGTCACGGGTAAAGAGGTGGTTGGGCAGCGGCTCGATGATGAAATCGGTCGGAGCGTGCATGCCCACTACCATGTTGACGCCGCTGTAGGGCATCTCGGAGTAAGTGAGGCCGCCGGAGAGAATGCGGGCCAGTTCGCGGTGCGGCATGTCAGCCAGGAAGCAGCGCACGTCGTTGGCAAAAGAAGAGCCGAGGCGGTAGTCGGAGACCTGATGTTGCAACAGCCAGGTTTTGGCTTCCGGCACATCCAGGGTTTCGGCCAGCAGATTGGTCAGCAGGAAAACTTCGACATTCTGATCGCGCAGTACCTGAGCGAATTTGTCGTGCTCCTGACCGGCACGTTCAACAGACAGGACGTCATCGAACAGCAGATCCTGGCAGTTGGAAGGAGTCAGACGCTTCAGACTGAGGTTGGGGCGGTGCAACATGACACGGCGCAATTGGCCAACTTCAGAACCTACATAAAATTTGCTCATGATTATATTCCGTCTAGCAGTGGTCCCTGCGAGTGATTGAATAGATTCCTTCTATTCATGCTCGTGGCTAAGGCGGGATATTCTTTATGTAGGGTAATCGGCTTATGTTCTATCCTGCCCTTGCCTTTCGAGACCGAGGTTAGCCCTGCGAATCACGACAAACTTAGACATTGATCACATTCACTCAGAACTGAATATATTCACCATCCAATCTATGACCCCGGTAGCAAATTGCGCATTTTCCACACAAAGCGCACCGAATAACCATGCAAAACCACCCTGCTATATTTCAGATTGATTCATTTTTTATTCATGCCAGTTCACTGGAGTGATTAAATGCAAATAACAAAAACCGTTAAAAATCATTACTATAAATAACTTTACAAATATAATTTGAATATTGTTCCCTAGGTATTGAATACATCGCCGTGACGGGATGAACGCGGGAGAAATAAATACTCACCTCGACCACATTCACTGCATAAATCTTTTCTTGTTCCAGATCATGGCATTGATGCCAACCCCATCAGGCCAGGCCTCATCAGTCATCACCTCTTTGTGCAGTTCAACTTAATATGCACAAAGTCCGCATCAAGGTGGGCAGCCATCCTCGTCGGTCACCACAACGCCTTTTGATACTTTTTTCATTAATTGAATTTATTCGTCTCACCTTGCGCTGGCGCCAACCTCGACTTAACTCAGAAAGTGATCCAGATCACACAGGAATGGCACTACCAAGGAGTTGTTATGAAGATGAAACCCATGCTGTTGTTCGCGACTTTGCTGCTCTCTGCGCTCCCCACCCTCAGTCAGGCTGAAGGAGCCCCTGCCATGCCCATGGTGGTATGCCATGTCGACAAGGCCCCCCAGATGCTGGTGCCTGACTATGTCTGCCGCTGGCAGGGAGGCAGCGTTCATTACTAGTCGAAACAACGAGAGGAGCATCACTCCTCTCGCCTTGTGATGAGACAGGCCCCTCCTATACTGAAATCAGCGGTTTTCTCATGGATAGGGGAACGTCATGATCTTGTTGGTCGGTGGAGAGAAGGGGGGGAGTGGCAAGAGCTGCCTGGCACAAAATCTGGCGGTCTACCTCAGATCCCAATTTCAGGGGGAGGTGTTACTGGTCGACTGCGACCCGCAGCGCACCACCTCTGACTGGATTCAGGAGCGCAACGACAACCCGGAGCTGCCACAAATCAACTGCGTGCAGCTCTATGGCAATATTCGCAACGACCTGCTCAGCCTGAAAAACCGCTACGACTACGTCATCGTCGATTGCGGCGGGCAAGACAACCGGGCACTGCGCTCCACCATGGCTGTCGCCACCCACGCCCTGATCCCCTTGCGTCCGAAACGCCGCGACCTTAAGACCCTGCCCCATATGGAAGATCTCATCACCACCTGCAAGATGGTCAACCCGACCCTCAATGCAGCAGTAGTGCTGACCCAGTGCCCCGCCCTGCCCAATCAGGTAAAACGCATTCTCGAAGCGAAAGAGGTTTGCTCCTCGTTCGGTGTCGACGTCCTGAACGCCATCACCTATGGTCGCAACGTCTATGACGACAGCGAAGAGAAGGGACTGTCGGTGATGGAGATTGAGCCGGATGGCAAATCCGCCGAAGAGATCCGGGCCATCGCCAAAGAGTTTCTGCAAGTGGGGGTGTGAGATGGGTCTGGCCGATCTGAAGAAAAAGCACCAGCTGCATCACCAGAAGAAGTTCACCGTCGACGAATTTATCGAAGATGCGGAGTTCTACGCCAAGGGCAAACCCAAGGTGGTCAGCCTCGAACTGGGCCTGCATCGTGATGAAGCCTTGTCGGCGCTGGCCTTTATCGAGAGTGGTGAGCACCTGAAGCCCAGCTACAAAAAAGCCACCTTCTCCATGAGCACGGTGGCCATCGACGAGCTGGGTAACCTGACCCAGCAAGACGGCATGAACAAGTCCCTGTTGCTGCGCCTTTTTACCCATTACTTCTCTTCGCTGACTCCTGAAGAGCGCCAGACCATCTATGAGCGGCTCAACCAGCGCTAATAATTTCTCCATTCAGCCGCTCTTTGTGTGCCTCACCAACTCATCCTGAATGACCATCATCAGACTGCAACATCTGTTTCTGAAGCAACCAAAACGCCATGTAAGAGATCTGCCATTCCACATGTAAGCCAACAGCCGAAAAGATCCCCGAGATAATCGGAAGATGAGATCTTAAAACATGAAGATGAGCAACTTAACTAACTGTTTATAAATGAATAAATCGAAACTCACCACTTTCGAAATAGCTAATGACAAAAACGTTTTCCAATCTGGCGTTGTAGCCGGTTAGAAAATCCTTATAGTTACTCATGCACGGACGCAATGAAGTCGGTCAGGAAGATTGGCTGCCAGGGTTGGGCAAATGGACTCACCACAGGATGTGGTAAAGGACACCTCCCAGGACGGAGAAAGTGCGACGGGACAGGATGACTCGTCAGGCCAAGATGGCTAAAGGACACCCCAAAGGATTGGGAAGGGGAAACCTAAAGGAAGAGGTAAACAGTCAGGGATTGCAGGGAGCAACTTCGTTCAAGGATCTGAGCGATACGACTACCGGGGGCGACGCAAGTCGCCCCCATCTTTTTATCTGCGTTTCACCGTCCCCTTGCTTGGCTCTCAATTGCTTGCCTCAGCGCAGAGACTTCTTACCAGAACCTTCCCAACCCGCTGCTTAAGCAAAAATACATATGAAAGGGGCGCCACGATGGCGCCCTTTTCTGTTTTCTAATCGGCAAACAAGCTTATATCACGCGAGAGAACTGTTGCTGGCGCGCCTTGTTGCGCAAGTACACGTCGAAACACATGCAGATATTGCGGATCAGCAGCTGCCCGGTGGAGGAGACCTCCAGGCCATCCTCCGTCATACGCACCAATCCATCGTTGATGAAGGTCTGAAGCAGCTTGAGATCGTCGGCAAAATACTCTCTGAAATTGAGTCCGTGCGCCTGCTCGACAGAAGCAAAGTTCAGACGGAAATCACAGATAAGCCGCTTGATCACCTCACGGCGGATCAGATCATCCTGATTGAGCGAGCAGCCTTTCCACTGGGCATGACCCAGCTCTGCAACCTGTGCGTAATAGGTCTTGAGCTCTTTCTGGTTCTGGGAGTAGGCATCACCGATCATGCTGATGGAGGAGACCCCCAGCCCCAGCAGATCGCAATCACCTTGAGTGGTATAGCCCTGGAAGTTGCGGTGCAGCTTGCCCTCGCACTGCGCCACTGCCAGCTCGTCATCGGGTTTAGCAAAATGGTCCATGCCGATGAACTGGTAACCCTGGCCAGTGAGGAAGGCAATGGTGTCCTGCAGCATGGCCAGCTTCTCCTGCGGCGCAGGCATATCCACCTCTTTCAACTTGCGCTGGGCAGCAAAGCGACTCGGCAGATGGGCGTAGTTGAAGATGGAGAGGCGCGCCGGATCCGTCTTGAGCACCTCTTCCAGCGTATGGTGGAAGCTGGCACGATCCTGATACGGCAGGCCATAGATAAGGTCGAGGTTGGTCGAGCGGAAGCCCAGTTCACGGGCCCGTTCCAACATGGCTTTAATAAAGTCGTTGTCCTGCTCGCGGTTGACCGCAACCTGCACATCCTTGTTGAAGTCCTGCACCCCGAGGCTGATGCGGTTGAAGCCGACATCTCGCAGCACATCCAGCATGGTAATGGCAATCTCGCGCGGATCGACCTCGATGCTGAACTCCCCCTCTTCGGCGAAATGGAAGTGCTCACGCAGCATGGCCATCAGACGGCGCGTTTGTGCTTCATCCAGATAGGTGGGTGTACCGCCACCCCAGTGCAGCTGGGTGACCATACGGTGCTTGAAGAGCGGGGCTTGCGCCTTGATCTCCTGCTCCAGGTAGTCGAGATACTCGTCAGCCTTGTGCTGATGGCGGGTAATGACCTTGTTGCAGCCGCAGTAGTAGCAGAGCTTGTGACAGAAAGGGATATGCACGTAGAGCGACAGATTGCGCTCGGGATACTGGCCGGCAGCGCGGACAAAATCCGGATAGCCGAAGCTCTCGTTGAACTCCAGCGCAGTGGGATAAGAGGTGTATCGCGGGCCACTGTAGTTATATTTTTCGATCAGGGCCTGATCCCACACAATCTGTTCTGCTTGCACGCTCGCTTCCTCTCTTGTTGTTATTGTTGGCTCACCGACCTAACTGAAAATCCTTCAACTGGGCCACATCCTTGAGGATCTGAGCCTCCAGCTCGGCCTCGTAGCCGCTGCGTTCGAGATCCATCTTCATCACTTCATTGCGCTTGAGGGCACGTCTGGCCTCATGAGTCGGCATATCTTTCACCTTCTCATACAGCCCGTACAGACCCGGGAACTCGGCAACGAATGCTCGCCCCCCCTTGATCTGCAACGCATCCAGCAGATTGGTCAGCCGAATGGCGCCTTCGGAGTAATCACACTGCCCCTCCTGCACCGCATGAGCAATGACCCGTACGCTATCCAGAATTCGTTCATTGCGAGCGGTAATCGCCTGCCACTGCATCGCTTGCTGTCGTCTCAGCCTGGCCAGCAGCATGCCTGCATAGATGGCCAATCCTGACAAAATCAGGCCGCCCAACAGGGCGGCCAGCATCCATCCACTCATCACTTTTTCTTCGGCTCAGGCTTGGGTTCCGGCTTGAAATCGACCTGGTTGAAACGGTCCCACAGCTCCTCTTCGGAAGCTGGTTTCTGCTCGTCGAACTCGGCGTCATCGCCATCATCAAACGGCAGCTCATCATCTTCATCATCGTCGTTGTCGATGATGCCCAGCTCATCCATCAGCTCCTGATAACGGTCGACACGCTGATCAACCCAGGCCTGCTCGGCAGCTTCCAGGGTTTCACCGGCATCAAGACGATCCAGCAGATCATTCAAGCGGTCATCGTTTTCGATGGAAGCCAGCTCCTGCTCGGGCGTCACCAGCTTCTTCTCTTTCACCGCCTTGGGTGCTGCCGGCTTCTTCTGTTTGTCATCCACCACCAGAACTACCGGCTTGCGGGAACCGATACGCGGATCTTTGGACTGGCTGTTGCCAGACTTGTTCTTCGGCTGTTCAACTTGCTGACGAGAACCAGCCTTCAGGCCCTTTCGCTTGGCAGCCCGTTTACGCTCACGGCCTTCCTGAGCACTGACATCAGATTCTTTGCGCTTGCCAGTAGGCTTGCGAGTGGGTTGTTTGGCAGACATGAATGGCTAACTCCGAAAATAACTGGTTTGACCCGTACCCGGGATGATCTCACCCGGTGGGATACGATGCGAGGAACAGTAAGGCTGGAACAAGAGCAGGATCCCGCACCAATCAGGCCCAATCAGGCCACTGAACACCGCAGGATCGGTATCCTCTGGGCATGTTGCTGGTATTTTGACACAGAATGGCTAATCGGGTTAATGACCCAAAAGAAAAAAGGCAGCCGAAGCTGCCTTGATATGTTCATGCGTGCGTCATCCTGAATGGCAAAACAATCTGTTTCGCCCTCTCCGTGACAACTTGTCGCCGCATCATATCGTTGTGTGGTCATCCTGACCTTATATTGGTCGTTCCTGAATGTGCGTGTGCCTGTTTGACCCGTCTCGACCGCATCCTGCCATCGTGCCGGGGAGTCTGCATCCCGCAACCCCATCCCGCTCCGGAGATGGTCACCATCCTGATCCTTCAATCCTTTGCCAGCTCATCCGAGCCCATGGCATCCCGCCACGCCAGCCATCCTCTGCTCACAACACCCTGTCGTGAAACCGCCACCCAATCCGTGGGTGAATCCATTAAGCCTACTGTACCAACTCTATAAAGCGGCTCAATCCACTCAAAACATTCTCAACATGTCGAAAAATATCAATACTCATATAACTCATTGATAAATGATGATTATTTGATATTTTATGCAATTTTATGAGCCTTGACCTGCCTTGAGAATGGGAGATCTCTTACAGAACGGGGGGATTAAACCGAGAATTATCTGAAAGCCATAAAAACAACGGGGAGCCCAGGCTCCCCGTTTCAACTCAAATCGACCGTATCGACTATATCAGTGCAGACCCGCTACATATTTGGAGAGGGCTTCGATATCCTGATCAGTCAGTTTCTTGGCAACGTCCCGCATCATGCCATTCGGATCGTTGTCACGCGTCCCGGCACGGAATGCGGTGAGCTGAGCTTTGATATAGGCAGGATGCTGGCCGGACAGGTTGGGATACTTCGCCTGTTCGACACCCGAGCCACGAGGACCATGGCAAGCCGTACAAGCTGCCAGACCGCGACTCATGTCACCCCCCATATAGAGTGCCTTGCCCGCTTCGACCACGTCGTCAGGGACAGCGATAGGGGTAACCTTCAGGCTGGAGAAATAAGCCGCCAGGTCATCCATGTCCTGTTCCGACAAAGGTAACGCCATCGGCCCCATCACTGGCGCAACCCGGCCAATTTGACCAGAAGCGGCAGCCTTCAGTTCAACTAACTGCTTTTTGATATATGATGCGTGCTGACCAGCAATTTTGGGGTACATATCAACCAGGCTGTTTCCGTCCGGTCCATGACAAGCCGCACAAACGGCAGCCTTGGTCTGTCCCGCAGCGGCATCGCCCTTGGCTTGTGCCATCCCCGTTACGCCAACCATCAGAGCAAGAGTAATGACTAGGTTCTTCATGGCGTTCCAACTTTTCGTTATTAGGCTTCCAGATCCCATGCCGCTGAAGGCATGTTAAAATAAACGCGTTTAAGCGACGCTATTTTACACCATTTTACAAAAAAGTAACTCTATAACCCTCTATCTCCATGGGGAATTTACGTTGGATACACAAACTCTGAATTTCAATAAGGTGCATTTTGTGACCAGCGCACCCGACATCCGTCACCTGCCAAATGATGGGGGTGTCGAGATCGCGTTTGCCGGCCGTTCCAACGCCGGTAAGTCATCTGCATTGAACACCTTAACCAAACACAAGAACTTGGCGCGCACCAGTAAGACACCCGGCCGTACCCAGCTGATCAACCTGTTTGAGCTGGAACCGGGCAAGCGTCTGGTCGACTTGCCGGGTTATGGTTATGCGCAAGTTCCGCTGGAAATGAAGCTCAAGTGGCAAAAGTCACTGGCAGAGTATCTGCAGCGCCGTGAGTCATTGAAAGGTCTGGTGATCCTGATGGACATCCGCCACCCGCTCAAAGATACCGACATGAACATGCTGGAGTGGAGCTCGCACCGTCAGTTGCCCGTCATGCTGCTGCTGACCAAGGCTGACAAATTGAGCCCCGGCCCGCGCAACAACCAGGTGATCAAGGTGCGCCAGGCCGTTGCCAACCTCGGTTCCCAGATCCAGGTCGAAGCGTTCTCCTCCCTCACCAATATCGGTGTGGAGAAGCTGGCGCAAACCCTGACCGAATGGTACGTCAGTGGTGACGATACCGACCTGCTGGACGCTGATGAACAGCAACCTGCCGAGGAGTAATCTACTCCTCGCTCTCCTTGCAATTGGCGGAGCACTCCTCCGCTGATTGAAAGGGTTTCAGATTGCCGCTTTCACCTGCCTCACGACAAATACCCCGCATTCGCCTCCCCTGCTATATCCAATACTGCTTACAGTTCATATAGATAGGCAGTTAATTCACAAAAATAATTAACTTAAGTAGGCGTTGATAACGTTTTCAAATTCGTTCTTTCAAAACGAACAAGAATTACAAAATGAGACAAAAATGAAATTTAATTACAAGCTTTAACCGAAAGGGATAAAAATGAGGCCGGACGACAGTGATGCCATCCAGCCTGAAATAATAAGTTCAAAAAATTGGGAAGAAGCTGAATCTTGAGTACCAGACGACAGGTATTCCTCAAGAAGCAGCCTCATTCTATCAAATGTATCGCCAATTTAAAGCATTTACTCTAAATGATGCGCATAAAAAAACACCCCGACGAGAACCTCATCGGGGCAGCTATTCAGCCACATTCAATTACGTGAAATAAAAGGTCTGAAAGATAGAACATCTTACCTCTGTACCCTACGCATACAACTGTACAGCAAAGCAGCAGAAAGTGAAAGTAATTTATGTAATTTAGTTTCACAACTTACAAATTAAGAAAAAATCTTTTACTTTCATGCAGATAAAAAAATCCCCAGTACGAATACCGGGGAGTTATAAAGGTGACTAGCTAGCACTTCCTCAACTATCTAGTTAGTCAGCGCCATTTCAAAGTAGTTCCGCTACAAAACAAAAAAACTTTGAAAAATCAGAGATAGATAGCGCCATCTTCAGCAAACTCTTGTTCTTCAATGAGTTTTTCAGCCATGTCTTCAATATCAAAACGTACACTTTCGAAGGCTCTGACGATGTCATCCTCCCTCGTCAGCGCCAGACCTGTCATTCTCTCCAGCCGCCGCTGGCTGATGTAACAATCTATCAGCGCCCCCATCTGCTGGGCAGGAAAACGCACCCGCTGTTCGTCAGCCTGCCACTCCATCAGATCAGGAAACAGAATACCCTGGTTCATATCACCCCCAAGTTACGCTTCAACTCTCTCAATACCTGTTTAGTCCCGGGACGAATTCCGCGCCACACGGTAAACGCTTCGGCAGCCTGCTCCACCAGCATGCCGAGTCCATCCATGGTTTGACGGGCCCCATGCTGTTTGGCCCAACAGATAAACGCCGTATCCGAGGCGCCATACATCATGTCGTAGATGGCAATATCAGTGTGGATCAGGGCAGGGGCCAACGGCGGCAGCTCCCCTTGCAGGCTGGCGGAGGTAGAGTTGATGACGAGATCGAACGGCCCTGACAACTGCTCATAGGTCTGGGCAGTCACAGGCCCTAGATCGCAGAATTCGGCAGCCAACTGTTGCGCTTTTGCGTGGGTGCGGTTGGCGATCACCAGCTCGCTCGGCAGCTCTGCCAGCAGCGGCGCCAATGCACCGCGCGCTGCTCCACCGGCCCGCAGCAGGATCCGGCTATCCGCCAGCCTCACACCATGGGACTTGAGATCGGCGACCAATCCAGCGCCATCGGTATTATCCCCCAGCAACACGCCATCATCGGTCAGCTTGATGGTATTGACCGCGCCCGCCCTCTTGGCCCTGGGGCTCAAGCAATCGACCAGAGTAAATGCCTGCTCCTTGAAGGGAACGGTGACATTGCATCCCTTGCCCCCTTGGTCAAAGAAGGTGCGCAGGGCTTGGGCAAACTCGTCGACGGCGGGTTCAGCCAGCCCATACTCCAGCTCTTGCTGGGTTTGTCTGGCAAAAAGGGTGTGAATGAAGGGGGACTTGCTGTGGCGCACCGGGTGGCCAAAAACCAGATAACGATCCATCAAAGAGTTCCATCAGAGGGCAATATTCCGATTTAACGGGTTTTCGCACTCGGGAACAAGCCGAATATCGGCCAGCAAAAAGGGGCCATCAAGGCCCCTCGGGTCACAGCCACTCTCGCGGCGTGAGGTAATCGGTGTAGAGCAAGGCTTCAGGAGTGCCCGCCTCCGGCTGCCAGTCATACTCCCAACGTGCCAGCGGTGGCATCGACATCAGGATTGACTCGGTACGTCCGCCGGTCTGCAGCCCGAACAGGGTGCCACGGTCATACACCAGATTGAACTCCACATAACGGCCGCGACGATAGAGCTGGAACTCCCGCTCCCGCTCGCCATAGGGCAGCGCCTTGCGTCGTTCGATAATCGGCAGGTAAGCATCCAGATAACCCCGACCTACCGCTTGCATAAAGGCAAAGCAGTCGGCAAAAGGCCAGCGATTAAGATCGTCGAAGAAGAGACCGCCCACCCCTCGCGTCTCGTTGCGGTGCTTGAGGAAGAAGTAGCGATCGCACCAGGATTTGAACTCGGGGTAGATCTCATCACCAAAGGGTTGGCAGAGATCACGGGAGACCTGATGCCAATGCTGGACATCCTCGGCAAACGGGTAGAAGGGCGTCAAATCGAAGCCACCGCCAAACCACCAAATGGGCTCTTCACCCTCTTTCTCGGCGATGAAGAAACGGACGTTGGCATGGCTGGTCGGCACATAGGGGTTGTGCGGATGGATCACCAGCGACACGCCCATCGCCTCGAACTTGCGACCAGCCAACTCTGGCCGATGGGCTGTAGCAGAGGCAGGCATGGCATCGCCATAGACATGGGAGAAGTTGACGCCCCCCTGCTCGATCACCGCGCCGTGGCGCAGCACACGGGTGCGACCACCGCCACCGCCTTCACGGCTCCAGGCATCTTCCACAAAGTGCCCACTGCCGTCGGCCTGCTCCAGACCACGGCAGATCTCGTCCTGCAACTGCAACAGGAAGGCCTTGACCTGGGCCACATCCGGTTTGCTCATCTTGTCTCCAGTCAGGCAGGATCGTGAACGCCCTGTCCATTTTTATAGTTAAATCAATCCGATGAGCTCACCGCTCAGCGGATTGATAGCAAATCATGACGTATCCGCCTGCTCAGGAGGGGCGAATAATGGCGCCGGTTCGGGCGTCCTTGATCTCGGATGGGTTAGCTTGACCACCCACTTCACCGGGCAGGATATAGGCTAACTTGCTTGCCAGCCGCTCACCGATATCGGCCACCCGACGGGCAGGCTCCTCACCGGTCAGGTTGGCGCTGGTAGAGACCAGCGGCTTGCCAAAGGCACGGCACAAGGCCTGCACCTGAGGATGAGCCGTCACGCGCACCGCGAGGGTCTCGAACTGCCCGGTCAACCAGGCCGGCGTCGTCGCACGGGCAGGCATGATCCAGGTAAAAGGACCGGGCCAGCTGGCTTCAACCCGAGCCAGTTGCTCACCGCTAAGTTGGCTCAGATCGATGTAGTCCTGCAATTGCGCCAAATCGGCAGCAATCAGGATCAACCCCTTCTCCACCGGACGCTGTTTGATGGCCAGCAGTCGCTGCACCGCAACTTCGGAGTCGGGATCACACCCCAGACCAAACACGGCCTCGGTCGCATAAGCAATCACCCCTTCCTGCTGGAGGGCGGCAACCGCCTGTTCAAATTCATTTGGCATAGGAAAAATGCGGCAGCCTGGCTGCCGCCTCGTCACTTAGTAGCAAGTTGAATCCGTATGGCGGCGACCATGGCAAAGTGACGTGTTGCTGTTGCACAGGAAAAATACGACACATCCGGATCGCCACCTATTCACTTACTTGAGTTGAGCCTGCAGGGCGGCATCCTTGGCCATCACCTCTTCGGCATTCTTCTGGCGTTCGGCCCGAACCTTGGCCGCCAGTTCATCATCGGCTACTGCCAGCATCTGGGCTGCCAGATAACCTGCGTTCTTGGCACCGGCTTTGCCGATCGCCACGGTCGCTACCGGTACACCACCCGGCATCTGCACGGTGGAGAGCAGCGCATCCAGCCCCTTGAGCGGACCACCATCGATGGGCACCCCGATCACGGGACGAGTCGTGATGCCGGCTACGGCACCCGCCAGATGCGCCGCCAGACCGGCAGCACAGATAAAGACCTTGCAGCCACGGGCCTCGGCATCGGTCACATACTGATGGGTCGCAGCCGGCGTGCGGTGCGCGGAGGTGACTTTGACTTCCACTGCGATATCAAATGACTTGAGCACCTCGAGGGTAGTCTGCATCACGGGGAAATCAGAATCAGAGCCCATCAATACGGCAACAAAGGGTTTATTCATGGTGGGAATTTCCTTACTCCAAGTGGGGGGTTGAAGTTCACCGAAAACGTTTCAATCCGGTTGCGGCGGCGGGATTATACCTGCTCACTTTGGTGGCCGCATTTCTTTTGCGGACAGACCCAACGCAGAGTTCCCCTCACTTTTTTCTCTACCATGATGCCCCAACCACACGCGGGACAAGGCATGGGGATCGGCTTGTCGTTCACCACATATTTGCAGTGTGGATAGCCATCACAGGAGTAAAACTGCTTGCCGTAGCGGGAGGTGCGGCTCACCAGATGACCCTTGCCGCACTCGGGGCAGAGGATCTGGGTATCATCGCTCTCCTGCAGGGATTCGATGTGCTGACAGGTCGGATACTGGGTACAACCGACAAACAGACCGTAACGCCCCTTCTTTATCGCCAACGGCTCTCCGCAATCGGGACAGGCAGAGCCTTCGAGCACCTTTTCGATGTCGCGGCCGGATGGCGTCAGGGAGCGAATGTAATCACAGGCAGGATAGGCAGAACAGCCGAGAAAGGGGCCATGTTTGCCCTGGCGGATCACCAGCTCGGCCCCGCACTGCGGGCACGGCTCGCGCTCGAAGGCATGTTCGTGGGCTGAAAAGAGGTGATGATCGATTTTTGACATGGGCCGCGCCTTGAAATCCAGATGGCCTGAATTCTACCAGCGCGGCACCGGACTGTCAGTGAATGACGCCGTCTGACTCATCAAACACCAGCTCTTCCATCTGCTGGTAGGCATTTTCACTGCCCGGTACGTTGAACAGCACCATCATGACGACCCACTTCAGGTCATCCAGCTCGATATCCGGCTTGTCCAGCTCGAGCAGGCGCTCGATACAGATCTCGCGGGTTTCGGCATTCAGCACCTGGGCCTGTTCCAGAAAGAGCAGGAAGCCGCGGCACTCGGTGCTGAGGCGTGCCAGCTCTTGCGGAGCATAGATACGCATCGAGCCTTGCGCGCTGGCGGTGACATAAACCTCCCGCTCGCTATCGTGCAGATTGGCCAGTCGCTCCAGCCAGTCGAGTGCCTTGTCGATCTCTTCTTTATCGAAACCGGCCCGGCTCAACTCGTCGGTGAGCTCATCCTGCTCGACCATCACATCTGCATCGCTGTGGATGTAGGTCTCGAAAAGGTACATCAATACATCAAACATGATTCGCCCTCCTCGCTCTGACATATCCACCGGCTACCGCCATCACTGCACCGGCCAGCTCCAGCTCTACCAACCTGCCCAATACCACTTCGACAGGAAGCTGGGCACGCTCGGCAACGGTATCCACGCTCGTGGTCTCATAATCTACGTTATCCAACAAATCGGCATAAGGCAATTCGCTATTATGCGGTTGCTCAGATGGTATGACTGACGGATGTGGCCGTGCGACCCACTCTGGCAGCTCTTCCACTATATCGGCCGCACTCAGCACAAGTTTGGCCCCCTGCTGAATTAATCTGTTGCACCCTATCGCCTGGGCATTTTGCGGGGCGCCGGGTACCGCAAACACTTCGCGCCCCTGTTCAAGCGCATAACGGGCGGTGATCAGCGAACCGCTCTGCTCGGTCGCCTCCACCACCAGAGTTCCCAGCGACAGGCCACTGATAATACGGTTGCGACGAGGAAAATGTTCAGCCAGCGGCCCTTTATCCGGCGCCAGCTCGGAGATAAGCAAACCACCACTCTCCAGAATCTGGCCTGCCAGCCCCTGATGGCGTTTGGGGTAGAGGCAATCCAGCCCGGAACCCAACACGGCAAGGGTGATACCGCCACAAGCCAGCGCCTGCTGATGGCAGACACCATCGATACCGAGCGCAAGTCCCGAGGTGATAGCTAACCCGCATCCAACCAGCTCATTACAGAGGCGGGACGCATTATCTTTGCCTGCATAAGTAGGATGGCGTGTCCCCACCATTGCCAGCTGGGGTTGCGATAGCGCAGCAAGATCGCCACGACAGTAGAGCAACAGGGGTGCCGCGGGAATTTCCCGCAACAAGGGTGGATAAATCGGGTGATCTTGCGGAATAAGGAGATTGTCAGGCAAAGTGGCCCAAGCGAGGCTCTGCTCAACCACAGACGAGGGCCAGCGCAGTTGTTTGATCTGCTCTGACGACAACCCCATACCATGCAGTTGAGCTTCATCGCTCTGGAATAGGGCATCAATACTTCCCCCGGCCCGTTCCAACAGACGAGCAGCGGTCACCGGACCGATACCGGTGACCGCATCCAGAGTTAGCCAGAGCGCCAGACGCGCGTCGGGGTAGTTCACGTCAGAAGTGAGTGACCTGATAACCCGCACTCACCATGTCGTTACTCTGCATGATGAGACCGTAACTCAGCTTGTCATACACCTTGAACAACATGACACGGGCAATCGCTTCAGAGGGCAGTGGTGCCTTCTTGTTGTTGCTGTAAAACACCCGGTTAAAAACCGACGAGAGCTCCTTGTACTGTACATCGCCATTCTTGGTGACCAGAGCAGCTCCGGGCCGTCTGACATCCAGTACATCCCCGGCGACCAGTTGATCGCGGCCGCCCCGGTTGATCAGTACCACATCAAACTTGCCACCGCCCCGGGTCTTGTTCGGCAAATCGATGATATAGCCCGGTGTGATGGCAGGGGCCGCTTTCGGTGTGAAGACGGCGGGCATGTTCTCCTGAGCCGGCAGCGGCATCACCTTGTCGCCCTGCAGCACTTCGCGCTGATTATGAGTCAGAGTCACCTCGGTCCGATCGCCATCAAGACGCGCCACGGCCCGCACCACACCGGCAAAGATCGCCTCCTGGCCCAGCAGTTCACCGGTTTCGCGATCCTTGTAGACCACTCCGGGGTGATAAATGCCATAAACCTGCCCCGGTGTCAGGGAGCCCTGTACATAGAGGGTGTCCCCCTCCAGCATGCCGATATGTTTCTGATCCGACCCCAGCAGATAGGGCAGGGTTTTCTGCTGCTGGCTGTCAGCCAGAATATGGTCGGTTTGCAGGAAAGGGCCGATCTCGCTGATAGGTAGGGTCGGAATGGGGTTGGCTTTGTTCTCGTAACGGGTTTTCGGGCCGAGACGGATGACTTGCTTGCCACCCTGCATCGCCTTACCGAGCCGGGGTTCACCATTGACCCAGCTCAGATGCAGTACATCACCGGGGTAGATCCAGTGAGGATTGGCTATCTGCGGATTGATGTTCCAGAGACGGGGCCAGAGCCAGGGTTCGGAAAGATACTTGCCGGAGATATCCCACAGGGTGTCGCCTTTTTGCACTACATAACTATCGGGGTAACCCGCTTTCAGCCTGAGCTGATCGCCAGTGCTGCCTGACTCACGGTCACCAGCAGGCAGGCGAGGATGGTTTGCTTCAGATACATAACACTCCCTGTTACTTCTGTACGCAAAGTGTTGCTGTTTTTTGTCGGCGTAAATGACTAGAATTACGCCAATATTGACTGCATTTATACGAAACTAAAGAAAAAACTATGGCCATTCTAGATGTATTGCGTTTTCCCGATGAGCGCCTGCGCACCGTTGCAGCCCCTGTCGAGACCTTTACACCCGAGTTACAACAGATTGTAGATGATATGTTCGAAACCATGTACGCGGAGGAAGGCATTGGCCTGGCCGCGACTCAGGTCGACATTCACCAGCGCATCATAGTGATCGATGTCTCTGAAAACCGTGAAGATCCTCTGGTATTGATCAATCCGGAGGTCATCGAGCAGTGCGGCAGCACCGGCATTGAAGAGGGTTGCCTCTCCGTGCCCGGCAGCCGTGCTCTGGTGCCTCGCGCTGAACAGATCAAAATCCGCGCCCTGGATCGCAACGGCAAGCCGTTCGAGCTGGAAGCCGACGATCTGCTCGCCATCTGCATCCAGCATGAGATGGATCATCTGGTCGGCAAGCTGTTTGTGGATTACTTGTCCCCGCTCAAGCGCCAGCGCATTCGCCAGAAGCTGGAAAAGATGGCCCGTGAAGATCGCAAAGTCCTCTGAGGATCTGCCCCATTGAATAAGCTGAAACTGATTTTTGCCGGTACTCCCGACTTCGCCGCCCGTCACCTGGCGGCGTTGTTGTCTTCCGACCACGAGGTCGTTGCCGTTTATACCCAGCCTGACAAGCCTGCTGGCCGTGGCCAGAAGCTCACCGCCAGCCCGGTCAAAGAGCTGGCACTGGCCCACAACCTGCCGGTTTACCAACCTGCCTCTCTGCGCAAGGAAGAGGCGCAAGCCGAGCTTGCTGCACTGGGCGCCGACCTGATGGTGGTGGTGGCCTATGGCCTGATCCTGCCTAAGGTGGTGCTCGATACCCGCGGCTGGGCTGCATCAACGTCCATGGCTCCCTGCTGCCCCGCTGGCGCGGCGCCGCACCGATCCAGCGCTCCATCTGGGCGGGCGATGCCGAAACTGGCGTCACCATCATGCAGATGGATGTGGGGCTGGATACCGGCGCCATGATCCGCAAGGTAAGCTGCCCCATCGCCGCCGACGAGACCTCCGCCAGCCTCTATGACAAGCTGGCCGAGCTGGGCCCGCAGGCTCTGGTCGACACCATCAATGCCATGGCCGCCGGTGAAACCGCTGCCGAGGCGCAAGATGATGCGCTGGCCAGCTACGCCGAAAAACTCTCCAAGGAAGAGGCCCGCATCGACTGGTCGATGGAGGCTGTTGCCATCGAACGCTGCATCCGCTCGTTCAACCCCTGGCCCATCAGCTGGTTTGAAGTGGCTGACCAGACCGTCAAGGTATGGCAAGCCGCCGTCATTGACAGCGACCACAGCCAACCCGCCGGCACCCTGCTCAAGGCCGACAAGCAGGGGATCGATATCGCTACCGGCAAAGGGGTACTGCGCCTGCTGACCCTGCAACCGCCCGGCAAGAAGGCGATGTCCGTTTCGGATCTGCTCAACTCTCGCCGCGACTGGTTTGAACCCGGCACGCAATTGAATTGAACTGGATTGAATTGACACAAGCGGGGCCCAGGCCCCGACTTGCGCATCTAAGGTAACTCTATGAAAACACGTGCACAGGCCGCTCTCGTTATTCAACAGGTGCTGGATCAGGGTCAATCCCTCTCCGCTGTTCTGCCTGCTGCCCAGGAGAAGGTCGCACCCCGTGATCGCGCTCTCCTGCAAGAACTCTGCTACGGCACCCTGCGCTGGCTGCCCCGCCTCGATGCGGCAGTTAACGAGATGATGGACAAGCCGCTCAAGAACAAGAGCCGCATTTTCCACTACCTCATCTTGGTCGGTCTCTATCAGCTCATCTACACCCGCATTCCGGCTCACGCCGCGGTGGCCGAGACCGTCAACGCCGTCAAACTGCTCAAGGGCACCTCCCTGCGTGGCCTCATCAACGGCGTGCTGCGCAACTTCCAGCGCAGCGCCGAAGTCATTCTGCTGCGTATCGACCGTGTTCCCAGCATTCGCCTCGGTCATCCGGAGTGGCTCACCAAGCGCCTGCGTCAGGCCTATCACGATGAGTGGGAATTCATCATGGAGGCGAACAACCAGCGTCCCCCCATGTGGATCCGCAACAACAGCCAGCGCCAGAGCCGCGATGCCATGCTGGCTCGCATGGCCGAAGCCGGCATCAATGCCGTGGCCGGTGAAGAGGGCGAGGATTGCATCCTGCTGGAGCGTCCTTGCGATGTGACCAAGCTACCCGGCTTCGAGGTCGGTGACTGCTCGGTACAGGATGGTGCAGCACAACAAGCTGCGGCACTGCTCGACCCGCAACCGGGCGAGTGGGTGCTGGATGCCTGCGCGGCCCCCGGCGGCAAGACCGCCCACCTGCTGGAGCGTCAGCCCAAGCTGGCTGGCGTGGTTGCCGTCGATGCCGACGAAAACCGCCTCAAGCGGGTGCAGGAGAACCTGGATCGCATCGGCCTGACCGCCCAGGTGATCCATGGCGATGCGGCGGCGCCGGAACAGTGGTGGCCGGAGGGCCAGTTCGACCGCATTCTGCTGGATGCCCCCTGCTCCGCCACCGGCGTTATCCGTCGCCACCCCGACATCAAGTGGCTGCGCCGCGATCAGGACATTCGTGAGCTGGCCGAGCTGCAGCGCCGGATTCTCAATGCCCTCTGGGGCAAGCTGAAGAGCGGCGGCACCCTGCTCTACGCCACCTGCTCCGTCCTGCCGGAAGAGAACCGCGAACAGATCCGCGCCTTCCTTGCCGCGACCAAAGATGCCAAATTGGTGCCATTGCACGAACAGGACACCCCGGATTGCCCGGGTCGCCAGTTCCTGCCGGGTGAAGCCGAGATGGATGGCTTCTACTACGCCAAACTGGTCAAGCTCTGAGCCGGGCATGACAAACCTCATTCGGGAGAGCCGCCAGCTCCGTTCTGGCGCTCCCCTTTACAGCCTCAACGTGAGTAGACGTTCCCTATGAAAATCATCATTTTGGGAGCCGGCCAGGTCGGCGGCACTCTGGCCGAGAACCTGGCCGGAGAGAACAACGACATCACCATCGTCGATACCGACAGCGAGCGCCTGCGCGAACTGCAGGACAAGTTTGACCTGCGGGTGGTCAACGGCCATGGCGCTCACCCCAAGGTGCTGCGCGAAGCGGGGGCTCAGGATGCCGACATGCTGGTCGCCGTCACCAACAGTGACGAAACCAACATGATCGCCTGTCAGGTGGCCTACTCCCTGTTCAACACCCCGAACAAGGTGGCACGGATCCGCTCGCCGGCCTATCTGACCGAGCGGGATCGCCTGTTCCTGCCGGAATCGGTGCCGGTGGATCACCTGATCGCGCCGGAGCAGCTGGTGACCGACTATGTGCGTCGCCTGATCGAATACCCGGGCGCCCTGCAAGTGGTTGATTTTGCAGGTGGCCGCGTCGGTCTGGTGGCGGTCAAGGCCTACTACGGGGGCCCGCTGGTGGGTAACGCTCTCTCCACCTTGCGCGAGCACATGCCCAACATCGAAACCCGGGTAGCGGCCATCTTCCGTCAGGGCCGCCCGATCCGTCCGCAAGGTACCACCATCATCGAAGCGGATGACGAGGTCTTCTTCGTCGCCGCCGCAGGCCATATCCGTGCCGTGATGTCGGAGCTGCAGCGCCTAGAGAGCCCCTACCGCCGCATCATGATCGTCGGTGGTGGCAACATCGGCGCCGGCCTCGCCCGCCAGCTGGAGAAGCGCTACAGCGTGAAGCTTATCGAGCGCAACCAGAAGCGGGCGGAGCAGCTCTCCGAACTGCTGGAGAACACCATCGTCTTCTGCGGCGATGCGGCGGATCAGGAGCTACTGGCCGAGGAGCATATCGATCAAATCGACGTCTTCATCGCCGTGACCAACGAGGATGAGGCGAACATCATGTCGGCGCTGCTCGCCAAGAAGATGGGCGCCAAGAAGACCATGGTGCTGATCCAGCGCGGCGCCTACGTCGATCTGGTGCAGGGTGGCTCCATCGATATCGCCATCTCGCCCCAGCAAGCCACCATCTCGGCCCTGTTGACCCATGTGCGCCGAGCCGATATCGCCAACGTCTACAGTCTGCGCCGCGGCGCTGCCGAGGCGATCGAAGCGATTGCCCACGGTGACGAGAACACCTCCAAGGTGGTCGGCAAGACGGTGGGCGAGCTCAAGCTGCCGCCGGGCACCACTATCGGTGCCGTAGTGCGCGGGGATGAGGTACTGATCGCCCACGATCGCACCAAAATCCAGCAGGATGACCACGTGGTCATGTTCCTGGTGGACAAGAAGTACATCCCGGAAGTGGAGCGGCTGTTTCAGCCAAGCCCCTTCTTCCTGTAACGTCTTCATGCGCACAGGCTGTCAAACCAGACCCGGCTCAGCTCCCCCAAGGGGATGGTCCGGGTCTTTTGTTAATCAACGACCAGGTTATCGAACATGATCAAGCTGCGTCCCATTATCTTCACCCTCGGGCTGGTGCTCTCCAAGCTGGCGCTCTTCATGTGGCTGCCCACCTTGCTGGCACTGCTCACCGGCTCCGAGGGGTTTGTCGAGTTTCTCAAATCGGTGCTGATCACCCACGGCGCCGCCCTGCTCTGCCTCCATTACGGGCGCAAGGCAGAGTTTCATCTGGGGGTGCGGGAGATGTTCCTGCTCACCACCTCGGTCTGGGTGGTGGCCTGCGCCTTCGGCGCCCTGCCTTTTGTTTTCATCACCCACATCAACTTCACCGACGCCTACTTCGAGACCATGTCGGGGGTGACCACCACGGGCTCCACCGTGCTCTCCGGCCTCGACAACATGGCCCACAGCATCCTGTTGTGGCGTTCCATCCTGCAGTGGCTGGGCGGGGTCGGCTTTATCGTGATGGCGGTAGCCGTGCTGCCCTACCTCAACGTCGGAGGCATGAAGCTGTTCCAGACCGAGAGCTCGGACTGGTCAGACAAAAGCGCCCCGCGTGCCAAGACGGTCGCCAACAACATCGTCGTGGTCTATCTGGTACTCTCCATGCTCTGCTTCATGGCCTACTGGGCCAGCGGCATGAACATGTTCGAGGCGATCAACCACGCCATGACCACCCTCAGTACCGGCGGCTACTCCACCTCCGATCAATCCATGTCCCACTTCTCCAACTCGGCTCACTGGATTGGCACCCTGTTCATGTTCCTCGGCGGCCTGCCCTTCCTGCTCTATGTGCAGAGCCTCAACCACAGGGACAACAGCCTGTTCAAGGATGCCCAGGTGCGCGGCTTCTTCTGGCTGGTGGTCTGGGTCACCGTCATCATGACCTTCTATCTGTGGGAGAGAGATCTGTTCGGCTTCTGGGATGCCCTGCGCATCAGCTGCTTCAACATCGTCTCGGTGCTCACCACCACCGGCTACGGCCTTGGTGACTTCGGCACCTGGGGGCCGCTCGCCAGCATCGTCTTCATCGTGCTGCTGGCTCTTGGGGCCTGTTCAGGCTCCACTGCGGGTGGTCTCAAGATCTTCCGAGTACAGGTGGCATTCGCCCTGTTCAGAAAGCAGATGCGCCAACTGATGCACCCCTCTGCCGTGTTTCCGCAGAAGTACAACGGCCGGACGGTCAATGACGCCATCATCCGCTCGATGATCTCCTTCGTACTGGCCTACTTCGCCATCATTCTGGTGATAGCCGCACTGCTGGGCGCCATCGGGCTTGACCCCCTGACGGCCATCTCCAGCTCCATCACCGCCGTTGCCAACGTTGGCCCGGGCATGGGCCCGGTGGTCGGCCCCAGCACCAACTTTGCCAGCCTGCCGGAATCGGCCAAATGGCTGTTGTCATTCGGCATGCTGCTGGGACGACTGGAGATCCTGACGGTCGCCGTGCTCTTCTTCCCCTCCTTCTGGCGCCAGTAATCCCTTACTGCAAGCCAGCAAAAGCCGCAGCGGCCACCCGCTGCGGCTTTCTTATCTCACCCATCCCCACGACCTTCGCTCAACGCTCATCAGCCCCATTACCGGATGGCCTGAACGAGCTCATCAGGATGGACAGAGCGGATCACAGGCATAAAAAAACGGACCCAAACCAGAGGTTTGGGTCCGTTTATCAGTGAACCATCAGCGGCCGCAAGGGCTGCCGAGACTCAGCACATGGCATTAACCACGGCCAGAGCGCTTGCGATCCAGCTCGGTCAGCAATTTCTTGCGGATACGGATGTTCTTCGGAGTCACTTCTACCAGTTCGTCGTTATCGATGAACTCGAGAGCCTGTTCCAGAGTCATGCGGATCGGCGGAGTCAGCACTTGAGCTTCGTCGGTACCGGAGGCACGCATGTTGGTCAGCTGCTTGCCTTTCAGGCAGTTAACAGTCAGGTCGTTGGAACGGGAGTGAATACCGATCACCTGGCCTTCGTACACTTCGGTCGCGTGACCGATGAACAGACGACCGCGGTCTTGCAGACCAAACAGGGCGTAGGTCAGTGCTTTACCGGTAGCGTTGGAGATCAGCACGCCGTTCTGACGCTCGCCGATGCTGCCACCCTTGTGCGGACCGTAGTGGTCGAAGGTGTGGTACAGCAGACCGGTACCTGAAGTCATGGTCATGAACTCGGTCTGGAAGCCGATCAGGCCACGGCTCGGGATCATGAAGTCCAGGCGGACACGACCCTTACCATCCGGGGTCATGTTGGTCATTTCGCCTTTACGCAGACCCAGTTGCTCCATCACGGAACCCTGGTGCGCTTCTTCAACGTCCACAGTTACAGTTTCGAACGGTTCTTGCAGAACGCCATCAACGGTACGCAGGATTACTTCCGGACGGGACACAGCCAGTTCGTAACCTTCGCGACGCATGTTCTCGATCAGGATGGAGAGGTGCAGCTCACCACGACCGGATACACGGAACTTGTCCGGATCATCGGTCTCTTCCACGCGCAGGGCCACGTTGTGGACCAGCTCCTGGTTCAGACGCTCCAGAATATTACGGGAGGTCACGAACTTGCCCTCTTTACCGGCAAACGGTGAGGTGTTGACCTGGAAGGTCATGTTCACGGTCGGCTCGTCAACGGAGAGCGGCGGCAGGGCTTCAACGGCACCGTTATCACAGATGGTGTCGGAGATTTTCAGCTCGCCCAGACCGGTGATAGCAATGATGTCACCCGCTTGCGCGTCGGTAACTTCAGTACGGGACAGACCCAGGTAACCCAGCACCTGACCGACTTTACCGTTACGGGTCTTGCCGTCGGCACCAACGATGGTGACTTGCTGGTTGGTCTTGACGCGACCACGGGTGATACGTCCGATACCGATAACACCCACGTAGGAGTTGTAGTCCAGCTGGGAGATCTGCATCTGGAAACCACCTTCGGCATCAGCCTTCGGCGCTTCAACGTTGTCAACGATAGCCTGGAACAGCGGCTCCATGTTCTCGGACTCGACGTCCTGATCCATGGTGGCCCAACCGTTCAGTGCAGAGGCGTAAACAACTTTGAAATCCAGCTGTTCGTCAGTCGCGCCCAGGTTGTCGAACAGGTCGAATACCTGATCCATTACCCAGTCAGGACGAGCACCCGGACGGTCAACCTTGTTGATGACCACGATCGGCTTCAGACCCTGAGCGAACGCTTTCTGGGTCACGAAACGGGTTTGCGGCATCGGGCCGTCTACGGCGTCAACCAGCAGCAGCACGGAGTCAACCATGGACAGTACGCGCTCTACTTCACCACCGAAGTCGGCGTGACCCGGGGTATCAACGATGTTGATGCGGTAGTCATTCCAGCGGATCGCAGTGTTCTTGGCGAGAATGGTGATGCCACGTTCCCGTTCCAGATCATTGGAGTCCATGATCCGTTCCTGGCCTTCCGTGGAGCGGTCCAGGGTGCCGGACTGCTGCAGCAGCTTATCAACCAGAGTCGTTTTGCCGTGGTCAACGTGCGCAATAATCGCAATATTGCGTAAATTCTCTAACATTCTCGCCTCAATCACCGGGTAAAATTGGGCGCTAATTGTACTCTTGCCTTTGTGATCTGCCTAGCAGAATTGCAGTACATTCGCGCATAACAACAGATCTGGATCATAGACCTCTCTGACAAACCCTGCTTAGATGGGCGGTGACCGTATTTCGCGCACCATTACAGTGCACCAAAACGATCCACCATCGCACTAAATTGATGCAACGCGAGTCGAGATCGCCTGATTTTGGGGAGCCTCTTCAGCAAGATTGCCCTGAAATCAAGCTGTCACAAACTTGGCACGATACTGGCTTATGTGAATACGACGACGCATTCACCCAGAGAGTTTTAACACCGGAGGTTACTTAGCATGTCAGCCCAGAACGTTTTGGCCCTGATCCAGGAACACGAAGTCAAGTTTGTTGATCTGCGCTTTACCGACACCAAGGGTAAAGAGCAGCATGTATCCATCCCTGCTCACCAGGTTGATGAAGATTTCTTCGAAGACGGCAAGATGTTCGATGGTTCCTCCATCGGCGGCTGGAAGGGCATCAACGAATCCGACATGGTGCTGATGCCGGACGCAGCCTCCGCCAAGCTGGACCCGTTCACCGAAGAGACCACCCTGAACATCGTTTGTGACGTGCTGGAGCCTGCCACCATGCAGGGCTACGATCGCGATCCGCGCTCCATCGCCAAACGTGCAGAAGATTTCCTGAAGTCCAGCGGCATCGCTGACACCGTGCTGTTCGGGCCGGAGCCGGAATTCTTCATGTTCGACAACATTACTTTCTCCAACACCATGGGCCACAGCTTCGTGAAAATCGAATCTGAAGAAGCCGCATGGAACTCCGGCACTGCCTATGAGCATGGCAACAAGGGTCACCGTCCGTTCGTGAAAGGCGGTTACTTCCCGGTTGCACCGGTCGACTCTTCCCAGGATATCCGCGCCGCCATGTGTCTGGTGCTGGAAGAGATGGGCCAGGTCGTTGAAGCTCACCACCACGAAGTGGCCACTGCCGGTCAGAACGAGATCGCTACCCGCTTCAACACTCTTACGCTGAAAGCTGACGAAGTACAGGTACTGAAGTACGTGATCCACAACGTGGCTCACGCCTACAACAAGACCGTCACCTTCATGCCGAAACCCATGTTCGGTGACAACGGCTCCGGCATGCACTGCCACCAGTCTCTGGCCAAGAACGGCGTCAACCTGTTCGCTGGCGACCTGTATGGCGGTCTGTCCGAGATGGCTCTTCACTACATCGGCGGTATCATCAAGCACGCCAAGGCCATCAACGCCTTCGCCAACCCGACCACCAACTCCTACAAGCGTCTGGTTCCGGGTTATGAAGCACCGGTCATGCTGGCCTACTCTGCCCGCAACCGCTCTGCCTCCATCCGTATCCCGGTGGTACCGAGCCCGAAAGCCCGTCGTATCGAAGTGCGCTTCCCGGATCCGGCTGCCAACCCGTACCTGGCCTTCGCTGCCCAGCTGATGGCCGGTCTGGACGGTATCATCAACAAGATCCATCCGGGCGATGCCATGGACAAGAACTTGTATGACCTGCCGCCGGAAGAAGCCGCAGAAGTGCCGACCGTTGCCGGTTCTCTGGACGAAGCCCTGGCCGCTCTGGATGCTGACCGCGAGTTCCTGACACGTGGCGGCGTGTTCAGCGATGACTTCATCAACTCCTATCTGGAACTGAAACAGCAGGATGTTGACCGTGTGCGCATGACTCCGCACCCGCTGGAATTCGAACTGTACTACTCCGTCTAAGGCTCAGCAGACTGGCCGTTTAAATCTGGTCAGCTTGCTTAATCGTGACAAAACCCGCCATCTGGCGGGTTTTTTCTCTGATAGGATTAAGCAAAATACCGTCAAGGAGAGATGGATGAACAACAAGCATGGCATAGGGGTGCTCAGCCTCCTGTTGCTGACCTCGTTCGCTGCGGACGCGGCCAAGGTCTACTCCTGGGTCGATGGCAATGGCATCACCCACTACTCGGATGCGCCCCCCCCCGGCAAAAACGCCAAAGAGGTCGATCTGCGGGTCGCCCCGCTGCTGGGCAGCAGCGCGCCCAGATCGGTGCAGGTGGATAACTTCAACAGCCTGACCGGCGCCGATGCCAAGAAAGAGAAAGAGGCGGCCAAGCTGACCATCGAACTGCTCTCCCCGGAACAGGGCAGCACCCTGCGCGACAACACAGGCAACATCGTCTTTCAGGGCACCATCAGCCCCAAACCTCCGACCCAGTATGATGTGCGCCTGACTCTGGATGGCAAAGCCGCCCCCATCGTCAGTAACAGCCTCTCTGTCCGCGTCGAAAACGTCGATCGCGGCGCCCACGAGGCTCAGCTCGAGCTGCTCGCCAAAGACGGTACGATCCTTGCTAAATCCAGTGCAGTCACCTTTTACCTGCATAGAGCGAGCGTGACGCCGGCTCCCAAACCCACCCCCAAAGCCGACCAGGGGTGATATAGCGCACCGATGCGGGTAAACTCTATGCACCATATCGGTGCATAACAGGTGTGTAGCACCGTTTTAGGGAGAAACCTGTGCCAACCCGCTCGGACAACGCCAAAACACTCTTGGATAATTTGCTGACAGCCGTGATCCTGATGGATGAGCGGCTCTGCATCCAGTTCGTCAACCCGGCGGCTGAACAGCTGCTCTCCCTCAGTGAACGCAGGCTGATCGGCATCGAACTGCCCCATCTGCTGGAACATATCTCCCTCGATTTGCAGCGGCTCAAGCAGTGCCTCGTGTCAGGGCAAGGCTTTACCGATAGCGAAGTGACTCTGGTGGTAGAGGGAGAACCGCGACTGGTGGAGCTGAGCGCCACCCCGATGGCCGACCACGAACAGCGTCTGCTGGTGGTGGAGCTGCGCAAGATCGACCAGCAGAAGAAGATCAGTCAGGAGCAGCAGCAACATGCCCAACAGCTGGCGGCCAAGGAGCTGGTGCGCGGGCTGGCCCACGAAATCAAGAATCCCCTCGGCGGCCTGCGCGGCGCGGCGCAGCTGCTGCAAAAAGAGCTGCCGGATCCGGCGCTGCGCGAATATACCGGCATCATCATCGAACAGGCCGACCGGCTGCGGGTACTGGTCGATCGGCTGCTCGGCCCCCAGCGCCCCGGCCGTCACCAGATGCACAATGTCCATTCGGTGCTGGAGCAGGTACGCCGACTGGTGGAGCTCGAACTCCCTCCCTCTGTTCACATCGAGCGGGATTACGACCCCAGCATCCCCGAATTCGAGATGGAGCCGGATCAGCTGCAGCAGGCGTTTCTCAACATAGTGCGCAATGCCGCCGAAGCACTGGGCGATCAGACCGGGCTTATCCGCATCAAGACCCGCACCGCGTTCCAGATCACCATCCACGGCCAGCGTTACCGGCTGGCAGCGGAGATCAAGATCATCGACAACGGCCCCGGCATTCCCGATGCCATTCGCGACACCCTGTTCTACCCGATGATCACCGGCAAGGAGGGGGGCACCGGGCTCGGCCTCTCCATCGCCCAGAACCTGATCGACCAGCACAAGGGGCGGATCGACTGCATCAGCTGGCCGGGTCACACCGAATTCACCATTTTTCTACCGCTTCGCAAGTAAGGGAACCCCATGACCGCCAAAGTGTGGATCGTCGATGACGACAGTTCTATCCGCTGGGTGCTGGAGCGCACTCTCGGCAGCGAAGGCTTCAACTGCGAGAGCTTTGCCGATGGCGAAGCCCTGCTGCACGCCCTTGAGCTGCGCTCGCCCGATGTCATCCTCTCCGATATCCGGATGCCGGGCATCGACGGCCTGAGCCTGCTGGAGCAGATCCACCGCCGTCAGGCCGATCTGCCCATCATCATCATGACCGCCCACTCGGATCTCGATAGCGCGGTCAACGCCTACCAGCGTGGCGCCTTCGAGTACCTGCCTAAACCGTTCGACATCGACGAAGCCGTGACCCTGGTGCGCCGCGCCGAGAATCACCTCAAGGAGCAGCGCACCAAGCGCAAGTCTCGCCAACAAGAGGCCACCGCCACCCCTGAGATCATCGGTGAAGCACCGGCGATGCAGGAGGTGTTCCGCGCCATCGGCCGCCTGTCGCGCTCCAGCATCTCGGTGCTGATCAACGGCCAGAGCGGTACCGGCAAGGAACTGGTCGCCCATGCGCTGCACAAGCACAGCCCGCGCGCCCACAAAAACTTTATCGCCCTCAACATGGCGGCTATCCCGAAAGATCTCATCGAATCGGAACTGTTCGGTCACGAGAAGGGGGCCTTTACCGGCGCCAACAACATCCGCCACGGCCGCTTCGAGCAGGCCGACGGCGGCACCCTGTTTCTCGACGAGATCGGCGACATGCCGCTGGATGTGCAAACCCGGCTGCTGCGGGTGCTGGCCGATGGCCAGTTCTACCGGGTAGGCGGCCACCAGCCGGTGCAGGTGGATGTACGGATCATCGCAGCCACCCACCAGAATCTGGAGAAGCGGGTCGCCGATGGCGAATTTCGCGAGGATCTGTTCCACCGCCTCAACGTCATCCGCATCCATATTCCCGCCCTCAAGGAGCGCCGTGAGGATATTCCCCAGCTGGCCCGCCACTTCCTGCTGCGCGCCGCCAAAGAGCTGAATGTGGAGGCCAAGAGCCTGCACCCCGATACCCAGACCTATATCAGTCGCCTGCCCTGGCCGGGTAACGTGCGCCAGTTGGAGAACGTCTGCCGCTGGCTCACCGTGATGGCCTCCGGGCAGGAGGTGCTGGTGAGCGATCTTCCCCCCGAACTGCTTACCCCCATCACCCACAACGCCGAGCCCGGCCAACCGGCGTTGCCCGGTTGCTGGCAGCAACAGTTGCAGGAGTGGGTAGCCAGCAAGCTGGCGCTGGGAGAGACCGACATCCTGGCCGATGCCATGCCCCAGTTCGAGCGGATCATGCTGGAAACCGCGCTGGAACACACTCACGGCCACAAGCAGGAGGCCGCCCGCCTGCTTGGCTGGGGTCGCAATACCCTCACCCGCAAGTTGAAGGAACTCGCTCTCTCCTGAGTCCTCGGGAAAAACGATTCCCATCACGCCCTGACAAATCACCGTCCACCAGAACCCCGTTTAACCATAAACGGGGTATCTTTTTTGAAAGCCCCGCCTAGAATGGCAGGCTTTCAAACCTGACTCGACGAGGGCGCCCCCATGATTGACAGATCTCTCCCCCTGACCGACCTGCACCGCCATCTGGACGGCAACATCCGCCCGCAAACCATCCTCGAGCTGGGTCGCCAACACAATATCCAGCTGCCCGCCTTTGAGCTGGAAGCGCTGCGCCCCCACGTACAGATCGTCGAAAACGAGCCGAGTCTGGTTGCCTTCCTGAAGAAACTGGACTGGGGTGTGGCCGTGCTGGCTGACTATGACGCCTGCCGCCGGGTCGCCTACGAAAACGTGGAAGATCTGCTGCG
This sequence comes from Aeromonas sp. 61P, assembly GCF_051919545.1. Taxonomy (NCBI): domain Bacteria; kingdom Pseudomonadati; phylum Pseudomonadota; class Gammaproteobacteria; order Aeromonadales; family Aeromonadaceae; genus Aeromonas; species Aeromonas sp. 61P. Next base: position 918,347 of record NZ_JBQBEL010000001.1, on the reverse strand, counting down.
CGCCGGTATCGACTATGCAGAGCTGCGCTTCAGCCCGGCCTATATGGCGATGGCCCACAAGCTGCACCCGCAGGGCGTGGTGGAAGCCATCATCGACGGCGTGGCCGCAGGCAGCCGTGACTTCGGCATCAAGACCAACCTGATCGGCATCATGAGCCGCACCTTCGGCACCGAGCAGTGCAATCAGGAGCTGGCCGCCTGTCTGGCCCACCGCGACAAGCTGGTCGCCATCGATCTGGCCGGCGACGAGCTGGGCTTCCCGGGCGAACTCTTTGTCGACCACTTCCGCAAGGTGCGCGATGCAGGCATGCGCGTCACCGTACACGCCGGTGAAGCCGCTGGCCCCGAGAGCATGTGGCAGGCCATTCGCGAGCTGGGCGCCGAGCGTATCGGCCACGGCGTCAAAGCGATTCAGGATCCGGCTCTGATGGCCTATCTGGCCGAACACCGCATCGGCATCGAATCCTGCCTCACCTCCAACGTCCAGACCACCACGGTAGCGAGCCTGACCGAACACCCGATCCGCCAGTTCCTGGCTGCCGGCGTGCTGGCCTGCCTCAACACCGACGATCCGGCAGTAGAAGGGATCGACCTGCCCCACGAATATGAGGTGGCTGCTCCGGCCGCTGGCATGACAGCCAGCGAAATCCGCACCGCCCAGCAGAACGGCCTGACCCTGGCCTTCCTGAGCGATAGCGAGAAGGCCGAACTGAGCGCCCGCGCCGCCAGCCGCTGATCCACAACGGCACTGCAAATAAAAACGGCTCACTTCGGTGGGCCGTTTGCTTTGCGGATTTCTGATGATGGGTAAGCTCTGGGCCAGCAGGCAGATAGTAAAAGGCCCAAACCAGGTTTGGGCCTTTTACTGATGGCTGTAAGGGGAAAAACTACTCCCGCTCCTTGTCGCGCTCCAGTGCCCGCTCCACCAGCGGCTCTGGCAGGCTCTTGGTCACCTCCACCCCCAGCTCGCGGAAACGCTCGACCTGGGCAATCAGGTTGCCACGGCCGTTGACCAGCCGTCCCATTGCCTTGTCGTAGCTCTCCTGCGCCTTGTGCAGGCTGCCGCCCATCTGCTGCATCTCCTCCACAAACAGCCGCAGCTTTTCGTAGAGGCGACCGGCCCGCTCGGCGATCTGGCGAGCATTCTGGTTCTGCCGCTCGTAGCGCCACAGGTTCTCGATGGTGCGCAGTGCCACCATCAGGTTGGTGGGGCTCACCAGCAGGATATTGTTGTCGAGGCCGTAACGCACCAGCGAGGGATCGGCCTCCATCGCGGTGAGGAAGGCGGGCTCCACCGCCACGAACATCAGCACATAGTCGAGGGTGCGCACCCCGGGCAACTGCTGGTAATCCTTGCGACCCAGCTCGCGGATATGGTTGCGCACCGAGGCGACATGCTCCTTGAGCGCCACCGCCTTCTCAAGCTCGTCATCGGCGTTGTACCAGCGCTCGTAGGCGGTCAGCGACACCTTGGCGTCGATAATTATGTCTTTGTCTTGTGGCAGGTGGACGATGACGTCAGGTTGGTAACGCTTGCCCTTCTCCACCTCGATATTGACCTGAGTGTGGTACTCGTGACCTTCGCGCAGACCGCACTCGCTGAGGATCCGCGCCAGCACGACCTCGCCCCAGTTGCCCTGCTGCTTGCTGTCACCCTTGAGGGCGCGGGTCAGCGCCGCCGCCTCTTCGGTCATGCGGGCATTGAGCTCGGCGAGGCGCTCCAGCTCGAACTTGAGGCTGTGGCGCTGGGCCGTCTCCTGCGCGTGAGTCTCCCCTACCTGACGGCGGAAACCCTCCAGCTGCTCCTTGAGCGGAGTGAGCAGCAGATCGAGGCTGTTCTGGTTCAGTTCACGGAAGTTGCCGGAGTTTTGCTCGAAGATCCGGTTGGCAAGATTCTCGAACTGCTGGCTGAGGCGCTGCTCCGCCTCCTGTTGCAGTTGCAGCTTCTCGGCGGCGGCCAACCGTTCGCTGCGCAGGGTTGCTTCCGCATCCTTGAGACGGGCGGTGAGTTTGATCAGCAGGGTCTGCTGCTGATCCAGCTTCTGCTGCCCCTGTTGCCGCTCATCCTGTAGTTCGTCAAAACGCTCCTGCAGCGCCTGATAACGCTCCTGTGCCAGCATCAGCTCCTGAGCCTGCGCCGTGGCGGCCCGTCGTCCGATCAGCCAGCCAAGCCCGAGGGCCAGCACGGCGGCGGGCAGCAAGATCCCCCAGAGCCCGGGGTCGATCATTTGCGGCTCCGCTGACGCAGGAAGAGTTCGAGATAGCGGTTAACCAGGATCCAGAGCACCACGTAGATGAGGTAGGCGGCCAGTACCACCCACTTGTGGGTGTTGACGCCGGTATCGAGCTCGGCGAACTCGATATCCTTGATGCGGCAGTAGGCCCACATCAGCAGGGGAAAGACATAGAGCAGGGACGCACGCCAGAGAAATAGCCACATATGTTTTCATTCAACCACGTAAAAAGACCCGCCTAGCTTACACAAGGGCAACTGCGCTTGCGATCCTGACGGCCGCTATTCTCTGGCCTGCTTCCCGAAACTTCGATAAAATTAACCCCTAATAGGTATCAGGGGCGAGCATGACTCACTATTTCCTCCGTTGGCTGACACAAGGTTGGCAAGCTTCCCGCAAGCCCGCCGTGGTTTGCCATGAAGCGCGCCCGCCGTGGGCCATCGAGGAGTCCCAGTACCTCTCCCTCTGCACCCGCTGTGGCGAGTGTTTCAAAGCCTGCCCGCGCGGTCTGCTCAAACCGGCCACCCAGGAAGAGTACGAGGGGAGCCCGATTGCCGGCACCCCGGTGCTCGATCTCGCCTGTGGCCAGTGCAGCTACTGCGGCAGCTGCGCCAGAGCCTGTCCCACCGGCGCCCTCGACCTTCAACTGGGCCGTCAGGTGCAGACCCGGGTGCAGATTGAAGAGAGCTGCCAGGCACGGCAGGGCTTCTACTGCCTGCTCTGTGAAGATGCCTGCCCGCAACAGGCGATCAAGGCCACAGCCGACGGCATCAACGTCAATATGGATGCCTGCAATGGCTGCGGTGCCTGTGGCCTCGCCTGCCTGCACGGCGCCATCACCCTGATCCGCCAGCCAGGCAGTCGCTAAAAACCACCTGAGTACAAAAGCAAAAGGGGCCATCAGGCCCCTTTCACATCTTGCTCGATATTCCACGCCCCGTCAGGCCATGGTCACAATAGTCTCTTGCTCGATACCCAGCAGGTGGCAGAGACGGTTAGGATCGCGCACCGCATCAGCCAGGGTGTACTCGCCCAGCACTTCGAGGAAGGCGTTCATGGCGCGGCGCAGAATGCCCTGAATGCGGCAGCCACCGGAGAGACGGCAGTTTTCACGCTTGCAATCAACCGGACAGAGCACATGCTCCATGTCCATCACCACATCCCGCAGGTTGATGGAGACTGCAGAGCGACCGAGGCGGATGCCACCGTGCTTGCCGCGTACCGTCTCGATGTACCCCTTGATGCCAAGCTGGTGCACAATTTTGACCACGTGGTTGCGAGAGATGCCGAAGGTATCGGCCACTTCAGTAATGGTCGACAGACGATCCCCCGGCTGAACCGCCAGGAAGGTCAGGGTACGCAGGGCGTAGTCGGTAAATCGTGTCAGTTGCATGGTCGCACTTGCCTCTTACTACAAGCCAGGAATCAGGACGACAACATTGAGCTAAGAGGCAGGAGACAACCGGTTTGCCTCTGTTTGCCCATTGGTTCGCCAGAGGGGGGCCTGTCTCTTAATCTGAGTTGCGGAGTGACAGGTTAAGAGCAGCACAACCGGGTGTCGATGAAGATGCACATAAATCGACACTTTCTTTGATTGATCGCAAACTTGCCGGGTTAGCCCGGCGTTTACCCGCTTTATGGCGGGTAAATCTCCCGAATAGTCCCCCTCACCAAGCCCCTTCGACCAGCAGCCATATGGCCCGCAAACCGCCCCTCAATCGACCAGTAGAGAAGTGGTTCAGTGGGGTTGTTTCAGCCAGTTTTTCAGCGCGACCGAGGGAATGGAGCTCTCGGAGGCGACGGCAAACGCGCCCCAGTCCACCGCACACTGCAACGCATCCTTGATGGCCATGCCCCGCGCCAATCCGTGTATCAATCCGCCAGCGAAAGCATCTCCCGCCCCCGTGGTATCGACCACCGAGACGGGCCGAGCGGCAACCCGGATCTGCTCATCGCCGTGGATGGCCACTGCGCCCGCCTTCCCTTCGGTCAGCACCAGCCATTCGAGCTGCTCCCCCGCCAGCTGACGGGCATGTTGCCAGGGGTCGCTCACCTCGCCGAGATCGGAGCGGGAGGCCACCAGCACGTGGCAGGGACGGCGTGCCTGCCCCCCCTTGGGATACTGGGCCACTACAAAGCTCTTGCCGAGCATCTGGCGCATGTAGCTGATGATGGAGGTACCGGGATAGTTCACATAGAGGCAATCCACCCCCTCCAGCGGCAGGTCGCCGGGCAGATCGGGACGCCGCGGGCGGCGCAGTATGGTGCGCTCGCCGGTGGAGTCCACCAGAATGAGCAGCTCGCCGGTCTCGCCGCCAAAGCGCTCCACATGGCTGCAATCCAGCCCGTAACCGGCCGCCTGCTCCAGCAGCCAGTCGCCGGTCTCGTCCAGCCCGATACGGGAGGCGATGGTCACCTCATGGCCCGCCCATACCAGCCCGATGCCAGTGTTGGCGGCGCCGCCTCCCAGCCTGCGTCCCTGATCCACGTATTGCAGCCGGGCCCCCGCCACCAGCGGTTCGGAGAGGGAGAGCACATGATCACAGTTGAGATTGGCAAGCAGCAGAATGCGGGACATAGAGACCTCGGACGATGGAGATAGCCCAAAAGAGACAGGCTGAACCCCGAGTAGAGCCCAGCCTGACAGAAGAGACAACCGGCAGCGATCGGGAATCCGATCGGGATCAATAGATGGGCAGCTCCACCCCGGCCAGCAGCTCGTCGATACGCGCCTGACTCGGCTGCTGCATCACACTCTGGATCACCTCTTTGGTGAGGTGGGGCGAGAAGGAGCTGATGAAGTCATACATGTAGTTCTGCAGCAATATGCTCTTGCTGAAACAGATCTGCGCCGGACAGGGTTTGAACAGGTGCTCCAGATTGATGGAGACCAGCCCGGGGCTGTCGGTGTCGTTGGCCACCAGCGAGGAGATGATGCCGATGCCAAAGCCCAGCTCCACGTAGCGCTTGATCACCCCGGCGTCCATCACCGTCATGTAGTAGCTCGGGGTGAGACCGGCGGCATGGAACACCTCGTCCTGCACCTGACGGCCAGTGGCGCCACTCTCGTAGCTGAGGATCGGGTAGTGGCAGAGCTGCTCCAGCGTCGGCTTCTTCACCTTGGCCAGCGGGTGATCCTGCGGCACCACCAGCGAGAGGGTCCAGAGGTAGGCGGGCAGCGCGATCAGCTCCTTGTCGAAGCCAATTTCGTGGGCAACGATGGAGAAATCGGAGTAACCCTTGCTGATCTGCTCCTTGCTCGCCGACATTACCGGATGGAGGTGGAACGAAATCTTGGGATACTTCTTGGTGAAGTAGGTAACCGATTTGGGCAGCAGATAGCGGGCTATGGTGTGGGTGGTGTGAATATTGAGGGTGCCCACCGTCGGATCCAGATACTCGCGGGAGATCGCCTTGATCTTGCTCTCGATGTTGAGCATCGCCTCGGCACACTTGATGATCTCCTCCCCCACCGGCGTGATGCGGTGCAAATGCTTGCCACGGCGCTCGAAGATCCGCACCCCCAGCTCGCTCTCCAGCAGGCCAATCTGTTTGCTGACCCCGGGCTGGCTGGTATAGAGCGCATCGGACGCCACCGAGACGTTGAGGTTGTGGTCCCGGATCGCGATCAAATACTTCAATTGCTGTAGTTTCAAGGCTTCACCCTCTCAAGCTGGTGCGGCGATCACGCCAGACAAACAGGCCGCCACAAAGGGCGGCCAGTGTACCATCCGATCCCGACATCTCAGCGCTTGATCCTTCATTTTGCTACAAAATCTAGCATCCGAAGGGGTGGCTGACAAACCGGGCTCAGGCCGCGCCAGCCCGCAGCGGCAGGATCCCCAGAAACTGCAGCAGCCACTGCATCATGGTCGCCGAATCCACCTCCCCCTCCAGCGAGGAGAGGCTGCTCTGGTAACGCTCGTCGGGCAGCAGGCCACGGCGCCGTTCGATCAGCGCCCGGTTGTACTCCACCGAGAACTCGGGGTGCCCCTGAATGGCCACTATGTTGTTCCCCTGCAAGAACATGAAGTTGGGACAAAAATCGTTGCCCGCCAGTCGGGTCGCCCCCGGCGGCAGCAGGGCCACCTGATCCTGATGACTGGCCAGAATGCGGATCTGATCCCGCGCTGGCGCCATCCAGGGCTCATCTGCCAGCATGGGGTGCACCGACACACCCAGCCCCCACCCCTTGGTAGACTTCACCACCTCTCCGCCCAGTGCCTGGGCGATCACCTGATGACCGAAGCAGACACCGGCCAGCTTGACGTCGGCATCGTGCGCCTGACGGATCCACGCCCGCAGTGCCTGAATCCAGGGGATATCGCTGTAAGCATCGTGGCGCGAGCCTGTGATGAGCCAGGCATCGCACTCGTGCAGATCCTCCGGCAGCTCCCCATCGAGAGCCGACCAGACCCGAAATTCCAGTTCGGGGGCCAGGGCCGCAAAGCCCCTGATAAACATCTCGGAGTAAACGGGGCCAAAACGATCCGCCAGATCGGGATCGAGCCGGTCACAATCGAGAATTCCCAATCGCATCTGTTGTTCCTTTACAGAGTTCGCCCCCGCCAATCATTGACCGGCGAGGGCAAGAGGTTAGGCCATGAGCACGCGCCAGCGCGTCACTTCATGGTCGGCATGGAGAACTCGGCACCACTGCGCAGGCTCTGGGGCCAGCGCGCCGTCACCGTCTTCATCCGGGTATAAAAGCGAACCCCGTCCGGCCCGTGCATGTTGAGCGGCCCGAAGATGGAGCGCTTCCAGCCGCCAAAGCTGTGAAACGCCATCGGCACCGGAATGGGGACGTTCACCCCTACCATACCGACCTGCACCCGCGCCGTGAAGTCCCGCGCAGTGTCGCCGTCACAGGTAAAGATGGCGGTGCCGTTGCCGTACTCGTGCTCGTTGATGAGCCGCAGCGCCGTCTCGTAGTCCGGTACCCGCACGATGGAGAGCACAGGGCCGAAGATCTCCTCGCGATAGATACGCATCTCGGGGGTCACCTCGTCAAACAGGCAGCCCCCGATAAAGTAACCCTCGTCGTGGCTCAGCGTGCGACCATCGACCCGCAGCGCGGCCCCTTCGGCCACCCCCTGATCCACGTAGCCACGCACCTTGGCCAGATGCTCCTTGCTGATGAGCGGCCCCATCTCGTTCTCCGGGCTCTGGCCCAGCCCCGGGCCCACCCGCAGTTTTTCCACCAGCGGCGTCAGTTTGGCCACCAGCGCATCGGCGGTCTCGTCACCCACCACCACAGCTACCGAGATCGCCATGCAGCGCTCGCCCGCTGCCCCATAAGCAGCCCCCATCAGGGCGGAGACCGCCTGATCGAGATCAGCATCTGGCATCACCACCATGTGGTTCTTGGCACCGCCCAGCGCCTGCACTCGCTTGCCGTGGGCCGAGGCGGTGGCATAGATGTACTGGGCGATGGGGGTGGAGCCGACAAACGACACGGCTCCGACCCGCGGGTCGGTCAGCAGCACATCCACCACCTCCTTGTCACCGTTCACCACGTTGAGCACGCCATCCGGCAGACCGGCCTCCTTGAGCAGCTCGGCCATCCGCAACGAGAGGGAGGGATCCTTCTCGGAGGGCTTGAGAATGAAGGTGTTGCCGCAGGCGATAGCGACCGGGAACATCCAGAGCGGCACCATGGCCGGGAAGTTGAACGGGGTGATACCGGCGCAAACCCCGACCGGCTGCATCATGGAGTAGCTGTCTACCCCACGGCCGACGTTGAGGGAGTGCTCCCCCTTGAGCAGATGGGGAATGCCGCAGGCAAACTCCACCACCTCCAGCCCGCGGGTCAGCTCACCCTGCGCATCGGAGAAGACCTTGCCGTGCTCGCGGCTGATGAGCTCGGCCAGCTCGTCCCTGTGCTGCTCCATCAACTCCTTGAAGCGGAAAAAGACCCGGGCCCGCACCAGCGGCGGGGTTTGCGACCAGTCGGCAAAGGCGCGCTCGGCGATGGCGATCGCCTCCTGACACTCGGCGGCGCTAGAAAGCCCGACGCTCCCCTGCTGGTTGCCGCAGGCGGGATTGAAGATGGCACCCTGGCGCTCGCTGCGACTCTCCTGCGGCTGGCCGTTGATGAAGTTGCTGACCCTGTATGTCATGTATCCTCCGTGATAACTGATGTGGTAAATGCGCTGAGCAAACCAACGCAAGGCCCCGCCAGTGCGGGGCCATCAAATGGGTTAGGGTTGTGCCTGCAGGGCATCCTGCAGCAGGGTGAAGAGATCGTCGATCTGGCTGCGCTCGATGATGAGGGGCGGCGACAGGGCGATGATATCGCCGGTCACCCGGATCAATGCCCCCTTCTCGAAGCAGCGCACGAACACCTCATAGGCGCGCTTGCCCGGTGCATCCGGCATCGATTCCAGCTCGATACCCGCCACCAGCCCGTAGTTGCGCACATCCTTCACATGCTTGCAGCCCTTCAGCGAATGGGCCGCCTCCTCCCAGTAGCCCGCCAGATCGGTGGCACGGCTGAGCAGGTTCTCGTTGCGATAGATCTCGAGGGTCGCGAGCCCGGCGGCAGCAGCCACCGGGTGACCAGAATAGGTATAGCCGTGGAACAGCTCGATGGCCCCCTTGCCTGCCGCCATCATGTCGTCATAAATGTGCTTCTGCACCAGCACCGCCCCCATCGGGATGGCGCCGTTGGTGAGCCCCTTGGCGCAGGTGATCATGTCGGGAATGACATCGAACTCCTGCGCGGCGAAGGGGGAGCCAAGGCGACCGAAACCGGTGATCACCTCGTCAAAAATCAGCAAGATGCCGTGCTTGGTGCAAATCTCCCGCAGCCGCTTGAGGTAGCCTTTGGGGGGCATCAGCACGCCGGTACTGCCAGCGATGGGCTCGACGATCACCGCCGCAATATTGCTGGCATCGTGCAGAAAGACGATCTTCTCCAGCTCGTCGGCCAGCGCTACATCCTCCTCGGGCAGCCCTTTGGTGAAGGCATTCTTGGCGATGTTGAGGGTATGGGGCAGATGATCCACCCCGGTCAGCAGGGAGCCGAACCACTTGCGGTTGCCGGGAATCCCCCCCACAGAGATGCCGCCAAAGCCGACCCCGTGATAGCCACGCTCGCGGCCAATCAGCCGGGTGCGGGTGCCCTGACCGCGAGCCCGCTGCCAGGCCAGCGCGATTTTGAGCGCGGTATCGACCGACTCGGAACCGGAGTTGGTATAGAAAACGTGGCCAAACCCCTTGGGAGCGATCTCCACCAGCCGGTTGGCCAGCTCAAACGGCAGGGGGTGGCCCATCTGGAATGTGGGAGCGAAATCGAGGTGGGAAATCTGCTGGGAGACCGCCTCGGCAATCTCGCGCCGACCATGGCCCGCGTTGCAACACCAGAGTCCGGCTGTGCCATCCAGTATCTTGCGGCCATCCTCTGAGTGATAATACATCCCCTCTGCCGACTTCAGGATACGCGGCGCCGCCTTGAACTGCTGGTTGGCGGTGAACGGCATCCAGAACGCGGACATGTCGGAGGGCGTATTGATGTCGCTGATCGGTTTCATGGTCACCTCATCCTTAAGGTGTTTAGCAACTGTCGGCCAATGCCTATTAAATTAAACACCTAAATCCATAAAAAAGGGCCCGTTATCGCCCTGTCTGGTGCCACCCCTAGCTAGACGCATCAGCAGGGTGGTGTAAGATATTTAACACAATTTTAATAATAGTAAACAGTCAAGGAGTGTCTATAGATGGATATCGGTCACCGCCTCAAGGCGGTTCGCACCAAGGCAGCCCTCTCCCAGCGCGAGCTGGCCAAGCGCTCCGGTGTGACCAACGGATTTATCTCCCAGATCGAGAAAAATCAGGTGAGCCCCTCTGTCGCCTCCCTGCGCAAGGTGCTGGAAGGCATCCCCATGTCGCTGGCCAGCTTCTTCACCGAAGAGACCGAAATGGGCACCGAAGTGATCTTCCGCGCCGCCGATATGCCGGATCTCGGCACGCATCCCATCAGCTACCGGCTGGTCGGGCACAGCCGTGCCAACCGCGCCATCGGCATGTTGCAGGAGGTGCTGCCACCGGGCGCCGACACCGGCGACGACATGCTGAGCCACGAGGGTGAAGAGTGCGGCATCGTCATCAAGGGCGAAGTTGAAGTGACCGTGGGCGAGCAGATCTACCTGCTGGGCGCCGGGGATGGCTACTACTTTGACAGCCGCACCCCCCACCGTTTTCGCAATAGCGGCGAGCAGGAGTGCGTGCTGATCTCGGCCAACACCCCCGCCAGTTTCTGACATTCAGACGCGCATCGGCAGGGGAGCAGTGTTTAATGAATTGTTACAAGATGGATTTACAAGCGGCAGGATGTTTAGCATATTGATACGCGAAAACTGACTTTTGCCGGTTCAAGGAGTGAACATGAGTGACCTTACCCTGGCCCAGTGGCAACACAAGGCCGCCCATCTGACCCTGCCCTCGCAAGCCTTTATCAACGGCAGCTATCGGGATGCCGTCAATGGCGCCACCTTCGATTGCATCAACCCGGCCAACGGCAAGCTGCTGACCAAGGTGGCAGCCTGCGATTCCGCCGATGCCGAACTGGCGGTACAGGCTGCCCGTGACGCCTTCAACGACAAGCGTTGGAGCGGCCTGCCGCCGAAACAGCGCAAACAGATCATGCAGCGCTTCGCCGAGCTGATGCGCCTCAACAAGGTGGAGCTGGCGCTGCTGGAGTCGCTGGATATGGGCAAACCCATCGGCGACGCTATGGGCTATGACGCCCCCGCCGCCGCCAACTGCATCGCCTGGAACGCCGAAGCGATCGACAAGATCTACGATCAGGTCGCCCCGGTGGAGGAGTCAGCACTGGCGCTGGTGACCCGCGAAGCGCTCGGGGTGGTTGCCGCCATCGTGCCGTGGAACTTCCCGCTGGTGATGGCCTGCTGGAAGCTGGGCCCGGCGCTCGCTACCGGCAACTCGGTCATTCTCAAACCTTCCGAAAAATCGCCCCTGACCGCCCTGCGTATCGCAGGTCTGGCCAAGGAGGCGGGTATTCCGGACGGCGTGTTCAGCGTGCTGCCGGGCTTTGGTCATACCGTGGGCGAGGCGCTAGCCATGCACATGGATGTGGACTGCATCACCTTCACCGGCTCCACCAAAATCGGCAAACATCTGGTGGAGTGCTCCGGCAAGTCCAACCTCAAGCGCGCCTTTATGGAGTGCGGCGGCAAGAGTCCCAACATAATACTGGCCGACGCACCGGATCTGGACGCTGCGGCCAAGAGCGCCGCTGGCGCCATCTTCTACAACCAGGGCGAGGTGTGCACCGCCGCCTCTCGGCTGCTGGTGCAAAACAGCATCAAGCCGCAATTCATGGAGCGACTGCTGGCCCATGCCCGCGAGTGGATCTCGAGCAACCCGCTCGACCCTGCGACCCGTATCGGCGCCATGGTGGATCACATCCAGATGGAGCAGGTGCTGCGCTATATCGAGATTGGCAAGCAGGAGGGGGCCAAGCTGCTGCTGGGTGGCAACCGCACCAATATGGAGAGTGGCGGCTTCTATATCGAACCCACTATTTTCGACGACGTGACCCCGCAGATGCGCATCTTCCGCGAGGAGATCTTCGGCCCTGTGCTGGCGGTGACCGGCTTCGATACGCTGGAGGAGGCCATTGCGCTGGGTAACGACACCGACTATGGGTTGGCGGCGGCGATCTGGACGGCGGATCTCAACAAGGCGGTGAAAGGCTCCCGCGCCCTGCGCGCTGGCACCGTGTTCGTCAACAACTGGGACGGTGGTGACATGACCATGCCATTTGGCGGCTTCAAACAGTCCGGCAACGGTCGCGACAAGTCACTTCATGCGCTGGAGAAGTACACCGAGCTGAAAAGCACCTGGATTCAGCTGGAATAACACGACAAAGCAGCAGTATCGGATCAAAAAGGGGGAGAAATCCCCCTTTTGCATTTTTGGCCTTCCATCACCGGGCTCAATCCTTATAATGATAAAAAAGCCAACATGTTAAATATAAAGACAAAAATGCTATTTTTTCTGGGAAGCGTACTTTTTCTGGTGATCGGTTTGCCCCTGCTGTTCTTCGTGCTGGGGCACGGCGAGGCCTACGTGACCTGGGGCCCCTGGATCTCCGCCATCGCCCTGATGTTGTGGCTGTTGATGGACGTCGACAAGATCCGCCGCGGTAAAGGCTGACCGGCCAGTCACCCACCTCCTATCCCTCAAACTTTGTTTATTCGCTTCTTTCCCCGCAAAAGGATCGCTACACTGATTTTTTGCGATGTTTTCCCGCATCCAACGCAGTAAAGGTCATCCGCATGCCGCAACAGATCCAGCGTCAGGGCGTCATCTACGCCCTGTGCGCCTATACCCTTTGGGGCATAGCCCCCATCTATTTCAAGACCATCTCTGCCGTCCCGGCCGCCGAGATCCTGACCCACCGGATGATCTGGTCCTGCGTGCTGCTGATGGTACTCACCCTGGCAGGACGCCAGTGGCACAAGGTGCAGGCGGTGCTGCGCCAGCCAAAAGTGTTGCTCACCCTGGCGTTTACCTCGGTTACCGTCGGCGGCAACTGGCTGCTGTTCATCTGGGCCATCAACAACGGCCATATGCTGGATGCCAGCCTCGGCTACTACATCAACCCGCTGTTCAACGTACTGTTGGGAATGGTGTTTCTGAGCGAGAAGCTGCGCCGCCTGCAGTGGTGGGCGGTGGCGCTGGCCTTTGCCGGGGTGGCCATCCAGCTTATCGCCTTTGGCTCCTTGCCCTGGATTGCGCTGGTGCTGGCGTCGAGCTTTGCCATCTATGGGCTGGTGCGCAAAAAACTGGCCCTCGATGCCCTCACCGGTCTGCTGATCGAAACCATGATCATGCTGCCGCCAGCGGCCATCTATCTGTGGGGCTTTGCCGACAGCCCCACCAGCCATCTCACCCAGAACGACTGGCACCTCAACCTGCTGCTGATCGCCGCAGGCGCCGTCACCACGGCCCCCCTGCTCTGCTTCACCGCCGCCGCGACCCGGCTCAAGCTCTCCACCCTGGGCTTCTTCCAGTACATAGGCCCCAGCCTGATGTTCATCCTCGCGGTCACCCTCTATGGGGAAGCGCTGGCGATGGACAAACTGCTCACCTTTGCCTGCATCTGGAGCGCGCTGGTGCTGTTCAGTCTGGATGGGCTGCGCAGCGGCAAAGCCGCGCCAAGCCGGACCTGACACCGCCTCACCACCATCGACCCCGGCTCATCAGCCGGGGTTCTTTTTCGTGTCACCAGCGGTCTTCTGACTGCGACTTCCCCTTCTCCAGAGCCGACTCGCCATCAACAAGCCATACCCGAGTCGCACCATCCCGCCAGAGAGCTATGCTATCCATGGAACGGAGCCGAATGGAGGCAACATGCTCAAGCACATTCACGACAGATCCCTGCTTTTTGGTCAGGTTCTGGGGATCATGGTCATAATCACGCTGATCTCCATCAGCTTTTTCGGGCTTTATTCGGTCCGGAGCGCAGCCGATCAGATGGGACAGGGGAAGGATGTGGTAGCCGATATTCTGCCGCCGCCTCTCTACCTCATCGAATCCCAGTTGCAGGTCTACACCCTGCTCCATGCCAAACCGGAGGAGCGGGAGGCCCTGCTGCAAACCCTCGCCCGACTGCAGCAAGAGTTCGAGAGCCGTAACCGCTTCTGGCAAGAGAGCAGCCTGAACGAGCCCCTCAGGGAGCTGCTGCTGGGAGAGCAAAAAGTGCAGGGGGAGCTGTTCTGGCAGTTGCTCAACGACAAGTTTGTCCCCGCCATCAAGGCGGGGGATCTGGCGCAGGCGGGCGCGATTGCGGCGCGCCTGCACACCCTCTACAACGCCCACCGGCTAGGGGTGGACGCCACCGTCATCCGCGGCAACGAGTATGCCGCCGAGCAGATGGCCCATCTCGCCAACACCACCCGACTCTGCTACGGACTGCTGTTGTGCGCCGCACTGCTGGGGGCCGGACTCATCTTCTGGCTGGGACGCCCCACCCAACAGCGGCTGCTGGCCGCAGGCAAAGCCACCGCCGCCATCGCCGAAGGGGAGTTGAACCGCCCCATGCCGGAGCCGGGCCTCGATGCCATCGGCGAGCTGATCCGCCAGATCGGGGCCATGCGTGACCAACTGGCAACCCTGGTGGAGTCCCTGCAACGCAGCGCCAGTACGCTGGATGATCGCGCCACCAGCCTGACCGCCATGGCACAACGGCACACCGATGACAGTCAGGCTCAGGTCGGGGCAGCCCACCATATCGAACAGGCCATCGAACAGCTCACCCACTCCATTGAACAGGCGGGTAGCCAGCTGCATCAGGTGGGGGAGCAAACCCTGCAGTCAGCAGAGCGGGCACAAGAGGCGACACTCGCCATCCACACCGTGGAACAGGTGATCGGGGAGCAAGTCACGGGAGTGAAGCAGGTCTCCCAGACCATTTCGGATCTGGCTGGCCTCTCGCAGCAGATTGCCGGGCTGGCGGGTGCCATTCACGATATTGCGGAGCAGACCAATCTGCTGGCGCTGAACGCCGCCATTGAAGCGGCGCGGGCAGGCGAACAGGGACGCGGTTTTGCCGTGGTGGCCGATGAAGTACGCTCGCTGGCGACCCGCACCGGCAGCGCCACCACCGAGATCAACACCATCATCGGCAAGATCCAGGATGTCAGTCTGCGCGCCGCCAGCGAGATGGATACCGAGCTGGCCCGGGTCGAACAGGCGGTCACTCACACGATGACAGCGCGCCAGAGAGTCGCCCGGATCGCGCAGAGCTGCGAGGAGATCAACCAGCACATCGCTCAGGTCGATCAGTTGATGAGCGATGAGACACGGCTGGTGCAGGGGATCCACCATCAGGTCGGGGAGATGTCGCGGTTGGCGGCCGAAGTCAATCAGAGCGCCAGCCACGCCGCCGAAGAGGCGACCATGGTCGCCCAGCACGCCCGCATCCTGACCAGGCAGACTCACCACTTCCATCTCGACACCACCCGCCATTGATCCCCGGCGCTGACGGGAGTCAGCGCCCCCCTTTTTCTCTGCATTGACTAAATGGGTAGCATTGGACTCCACGAGGGAATAGGATCCGCCCCTCTGAAAACCAACTGCAAGGATCAACAGACATGAATCGAAAATGGTCGCTCCCCATCGTGGCAATCGCGGGGGGAGCGTTACTCTGGCTTGGCAACACCTTTGGTATGAAATGGGCTCTGATGGCCCTGATCGGATTCGGCTTCGGCTTCACCCTCTCCTTCAGTCGCTTCGGCATCGTATTCGGTTGGCGCGAAATGCTGACCAAGCGCAACAGCTACTACGTGCGGGTTCACCTGCTCACCATCGCCATCGAAATTCTGCTGTTCACCACCTTTCTCTCCTTTAGCCACGCCCTCTTTGGCGATGCCATGGTGGGTAACGTGATGGCTATCGGCATTCCCTTCATCGTCGGTGCCTTCCTGTTCGGCATCGGCATGCAGCTGGCTGGCGTCTGCGCCACCGGCACTCTTTACTGCTGCGGTGAGGGGCAACCCCGCTTCTGGCTGGTGCTGATCTGCTACGGCATTGGCACCCTCATCAGCAACCAGTTCCGCCCCGAACTGGAGGCTACCTTCTCCAGCCATGTGGTATTGGCCCGGGATCTGACCGGCAATATCTGGAGCGGCATGCTGCTCAACCTGGCGCTGGTCGCCGCGCTGTTCCTGCTGTTTCGCAAGAGCGAACTCAAGCGCACCGGCGAGCTCAAGCCCCTCTTCAGCGGCGGCAACCTGTTCTGGCGCGATGGTCGCTTCACCGTGCTGACCGGCGGCATCATCATCGCCCTGCTCAACTCGTCCGTGGTCGCTCTGCACGGCTCGGCCTGGACCATCACCGGCGCCGTCTATGACATGGCGCTGCGCGGCGCCTCTCTGTTCGGCCTGTTCGAGGGGAACCCGAAACTGGCCCAGCCGCTCTTTATCAACCCCATGGTCGGCATGTTCTGGCTCGGAATTCTGGGGGCCATGCTGGCGCGCAGCCTGAGCGGTGGCGGCAACTTCGCCCCGATGCGGCTCGGCAACAGTCTGGCCTCCATCCTCGGCGGCCTGCTGATGGGAATGGGCGCCATGTACGCCGCCTGCAACCTCGGCGGCTTCTTCGATGGCACCGCCTCTGGCAGCCTGCACGGCTGGGTCTGGATGCTGATGGCCCTCGCTGGCAGCCTCATCGGCATCCGCCTGCGCCCGCTGTTCGGGCTCTGAGGCACGACATCGTAAACACCCCATAAGAAACGGGAGGCCAAGCCTCCCGTTTTTACATTTATTGCTCCCGTCGCTCTGCTTATTGGACAGGCTGGGAAACCCCTTCCAGATGGATTTCTACCCGGCGATCCGGTGCCAGACAGGCGATCAGCTCCTGCTTGGAGCGGCTGGCACAGCTGCTGCCAGTGACCGGATTGGCCTTGCCACGTCCCTCGACTCGTACCTTGTCGGCATACAAGCCTTTGGATACCAGATAGCTGGCCACGCTCTGGGCCCGCTTCTCGGATAGCGCCAGGTTGTAGTTGTCGGAGCCGATCCGGTCGGTATAACCGATGACAGTTGCGACGCCATCTTTCGGATTGGCCGCCACAATCTGGCTGAACAGGGCATCGAGCGCCTGATTGGCAGCCGGCTTCAGGGTCGCCTTGTTGAACTCGAACAGCACATCGGAACTCAGACTGAAGGTCTTGGGCTCAACCACGGCTACAGGTGCCGGTTCGGCGGCCGGAGCGGGCGCCGGTGCAGCGACCTCGCCACCTTGCTGACCGAAACGATAGAGCATCCCGAACGAAATCAGGCCGTTATCCATCTCGATACCGGAGCGATCGAGAGACGCATCACCCAACGGCGTAGTGTACTGGTACTCCAGACGGGCAGCCCAGTCACGATCGATGGCATATTCGGCACCCAGCGCACCAACGAAGGCGGCGCCATGCTTTTTGCCGGTCTCGCTGGTATTGGCGAAGCTGATCTCGCTATCCGTCCAGGCATAGGCGCCGCCCAGTCGGCCATAAAGATCGAGCACGTTCGTTGCCGGGAAGCTGATCTTCATGGTGGCCTGAATCATCTGGCTCTTGGCTTCGGTCTTGAGGGTATTGGCGCCAGTGCCCGAAGTGGTGTCGTATTTGCCAAGCCAGTCATAACCCAGCTCGAAACCCAGGTTGGGGTTGAGCTGGTAACCGGCGAACAGGCCCAGACCCAGATCATCCGTGTTCTCGCTGGTATTACCCAACGTCTGGGCAATCGACTCGGCATACTGGTTGTGGTCAACGCCATAGTAATTGGACCAACCGGCCTTGCCACCGACATACCAGGTATTGTCCTGAGCGGCGGCCTGTACGGCTCCGGCCGCCAGCAAACCACTGACCAATACGGCAAGCATGGATTTATTCATATTTTCGCCTCTGCAATAAGTCGTTATGGGCGCCTGAGTGCGCACTTTCCCTGTGTGAAGCCGTCAGGCGGCCTCTCCGCTATTCAGGGTATCCCATCCGAACGCAGCCTCAAATGACCAAGCCATCAGGAGTGTGAGCTTGCCAGCAATATCCGGCGTAAAAATCACCTGTGTACCTATTCACACTGTTTTGCCAGTTAAACCATGACTTTGCGTCGTACGGAGTGGACCTATCCACACGCAGCAATAGAAAAGGGAGGCATAACGCCTCCCTCCCGGTGAGTTGTTGCAGCCCCCTTGCTCAACTAGCCAGGAATAAACGGTAGGCGGGGTCGTCGCTCACCTCTTTCCAGCCGTAACCAATCTCGCGCAGGTAGTCGTGGAAGGCGGCCACGTCTTCGTCTGGCAGCTCAAAGGCACACAACACCCGGCCGTAGTCGGCACCGTGGTTGCGATAGTGGAACAGGCTGATGTTCCAGCGACAGCCCAGAGTCTCGAGGAAGCGCATCAGGGCGCCCGGCTGCTCCGGAAACTTGAAGCTGTAGAGCCGTTCACCAAGGGGCCGGGCCGGGCGGCCGCCAATCATGTAACGCACGTGGTTCTTGGCCAGCTCGCTCTCGGTCATGTTGACCACCGGGTAGCCGTTGCCACCGAGCTGATCGATGATCTGGCCCAGCTCCTCGTCACCGCCGGTGAGGCGCACCGAGACGAACAGCGACGCCTGCTCGGCATCGGCGTAGCGATAGTTGAACTCGGTCACCATACGGGGGCCAAGCTGACGGCAGAAGTCGAGGAAGGCCCCCTTACGCTCGGGGATGGTCACCGCCAGCATGCCCTCGCGCTTCTCGCCGATCTCGCAGCGCTCCGACACGTGGCGCAGGCTGTGGAAGTTGACGTTGGCACCGGAGAGAATGGCCGCCATCCGCCCCCCTTTGACCTGCTCCCGCTCGCTGTAGGCCTTGAGGCCCGCCAACGACAGGGCGCCCGACGGCTCGGCAATGGCGCGACAGTCGTCGAAGATGTCTTTCAGCGCGGCGCAGATCTGGTCGTTGGAGACGGTCACTACCTCGTCCAGATACTGGTTGCACAGGCGGAAGGTCTCCTCGCCGATGCGCTTGACCGCTACACCATCCGCAAACAGCGAGACCCGCTCCAGATTGACCGGCTCGCCAGCAGCCATGGCTGCCTTGAGACAGGCGGAGCCTTCAGCCTCCACCCCGATCACCTTCACATCCGGCAGCAGCTGTTTGATGTAGACCGCCACCCCGGCGGCCAAGCCGCCGCCACCCACCGGCACGAACACGTGGGTGAGGTGGGTATCCTGCTCCAGCAGCTCCTTGCCGATGGTGCCCTGCCCGGCGATCACCTCAACGTCGTCAAACGGCGGGATCAGGGTGTAGCCCTCAAGCGTGGAGAGGCGGCGACTCTCGCCATAGGCCTCGTCGAAGCTGTTGCCGAACAGCATTACGTTGCCGCCCTGACGGCGTACCGCATCGATCTTGATGTCCGGCGTGGTCTTGGGCATCACGATGATCGCCTTGATGCCGAGCTTGGCGGCAGACAGGGCGACCCCCTGCGCGTGGTTGCCCGCAGAGGCGGCGATGACGCCGCGCGCCTTCTGCTCCTCGGTCAGGGTGGCGATCTTGTGGTAGGCACCGCGTAGCTTGAAGGAGTGGACCGGTTGCAGATCCTCCCGCTTCAGGCTGACGTGGTTGCCGAGCCGCTCGGAGAGTTTCTTCAGGGTTTGCAAAGGGGTCACCCGCGCCGCCTCATAGACGGGGGAGAGCAACACCTTGCGTAGATAATCCGCCGCAGAGACCATGATTTATTCCCCCAGCATCGAGCGATCGCGCACCGCGCCTTTATCGGCGCTGGTGGCGAACATGGCGTAGGCACGCAGGGCAAAGGAGACCTGACGCTGACGATCGAGCGGCTTCCAGCCACGGGCTTCCACGGCGATACGGCGGGCGACCAGCACGCTGTCGGCCACCTCCAGCACCATGCTGCGGGCCGGGATGTTGATGCTGATGATGTCGCCATCCTCCACCAGACCTATGGTGCCACCAGAGGCAGCCTCCGGCGAGACGTGGCCGATGGAGAGGCCCGAAGTACCGCCGGAGAAGCGGCCATCGGTGATCAGGGCGCACGCCTTGCCGAGCCCCATGGACTTGAGATAAGTGGTGGGGTAGAGCATCTCCTGCATGCCGGGGCCCCCTTTCGGCCCTTCGTAGCGGATCACCACTACCTCGCCCGCTTTCACTGTGCCATCGAGGATGCCGCTCACCGCGCTCTCCTGACTCTCGAATACCCGGGCCGGGCCACGGAAGGTGAGGTTCTCCTCATCCACTCCGGCAGTCTTGACGATGGCACCGTTGACCGCGAGGTTGCCAGAGAGCACCGCCAGACCGCCCTCCTGGCTGTAGGCATTTTCCAGCGAGCGGATGCAGCCCTCGGCGCGGTCCAGATCCAGCTCCGGCCAGCGGCAATCCTGACTGAACGCCTTGGTGGTGCGGATCCCAGCCGGGCCAGCGCGGTAGAAGTCCACCACCTCCTGACTCGGCTGGCGGCTGACGTCATACTCATTGAGCTGTTCGACGAGGGAGCAACCCAGCACGGTACGGGTATCCCCATGCACCAGACCCGCTTTTTCCAGCTGGCCCAGAATGGCGACCACACCGCCGGCGCGGTGCACATCTTCCATATGGTATTTCTGGGTGGAGGGCGCCACCTTGCAGAGCTGTGGCACCTTGCGCGACATGCGGTCGATATCGGCCATGGTGAAGTCGACGCCCGCCTCCTGCGCCGCCGCCAGCAGGTGCAGCACGGTATTGGTGGAGCCGCCCATGGCAATATCGAGCGCCATGGCGTTCTCGAACGCCGCCTTGGTGGCGATATTGCGCGGCAGGGCGGTCTCGTCATCCTGCTCATACCAGCGCTTGGCCAAAGTCACGATGCGCTGGCCCGCCAGCTTGAACAGCTGCTCACGATCGGCGTGGGTCGCCAGCATGGAGCCGTTACCCGGCTGGGAGAGACCCAGCGCCTCGGTCAGGCAGTTCATGGAGTTGGCGGTAAACATGCCGGAACAGGAACCGCAGGTGGGGCAGGCGCTGCGCTCCACCTGTTCGCTCTGGGCGTCCGACACCTTGGGATCGGCGCCCTGGATCATGGCATCCACCAGATCCAGCTTGATGATCTGGTCGGAGAGCTTGGTCTTGCCCGCTTCCATCGGGCCGCCGGAGACAAAAATGACCGGGATGTTGATGCGCAAGGCGGCCATCAGCATCCCCGGGGTGATCTTGTCGCAGTTGGAGATGCAGACCATGGCGTCGGCGCAGTGGGCGTTGACCATGTACTCCACCGAGTCGGCGATCAGCTCGCGCGACGGCAGGGAGTAGAGCATGCCGCCATGGCCCATGGCGATGCCGTCATCCACAGCGATGGTGTTGAACTCCTTGGCAACGCCACCCGCGGCTTCGATCTCGCGGGCCACCAGCTGGCCCAGATCCTTGAGGTGGACGTGGCCCGGCACGAACTGGGTGAAGGAGTTGACCACGGCGATGATGGGTTTGCCGAAATCCTGATCGGTCATTCCGGTGGCACGCCACAGGGCGCGGGCCCCGGCCATGTTACGTCCGTGGGTGGTGGTGGCGGATCTCAACTTCGGCATGTCTCTACTCCCTGAATGCCCATATGGGCTCGATGCGTTATGCAGTGATGATACGAGTGGATCGGAATCGATCCTGGTGAAGGCACCGCCAGGCACCCTCACCGGAAGCGACTCGGGGAGGCATGACGCCTCCCCTCTCTTATCAGTCGTTGACGGGCGTCAGCCAGCCCCACTTGTCTTCGGTCTGGCCATTGAACAGGCCGAAGAAGGCGTTTTGCAGCTGCTCGGTCACCGGGCCACGGCTGCCAGCGCCCACCTTCATCCGATCGACGGAGCGCACCGGGGTCACCTCGGCGGCGGTGCCGGTCATGAAGATTTCGTCTGCCACATAGAGCGCCTCGCGGGGCAACGCCTGCTCACGCACCTCGTAACCGAGATCGCGGGCCAGCGTCATGATGGTGTCGCGGGTGATGCCAGGCAGGATGGCGGCGGTAGCCGGCGGGGTAAACAGCACGCAGTTCTTCACCAGAAACAGGTTCTCCCCCGCCCCTTCGCTCAGGTAGCCGTTCACATCCAGCGCCAGCCCCTCGGCAAAGCCGTTGCGCTTGGCCTCGCGGCTGATCAGCTGGGATGACAAATAGTTGCCGCCCGCCTTGGCGCCGGTGGGAATGGTGTTGGGCGCGAGCCGGTTCCAGGAGGTGACGCAGACATCCACCCCGTTTTTCAGCCCCTCTTCCCCCAGATAGGCGCCCCACGGCAGGGCAGCCACCATCAGGTCGGCCTTGGCATCCAGCGGCGGATGCAGCCCCAGCCCCACGTTGCCGACAAAGGCCAGCGGGCGCAGGTAGCCGCTCTTCAGGCCGTTCTCGCGCACCACGGTGCGACAGGCTTCATTCACGTCGGCCTCGCTGTAGGGAACGTCCATCCAGTAGATTTTGGCGGAGTCGAACAGGCGGCGGGTGTGCTCCTGCAGACGGAAAATGCAGGTGCCTTTGGGGGTATCGTAGGCGCGTACCCCCTCGAACACCGAGGAGCCGTAGTGCAGGGCGTGGCTCATCACGTGCACCTGGGCATCCTGCCAGGGCACCAGTTTGCCGTTGAACCAGATGTATTGGGGGTGAGTGGCGGATTGGGAAGGCTGTGACATTGGCTTGGCTCCTTAAGCTCTGATCCGGGGTTGCTGTTCCAGTGCATCGACCCGGGAGACGTCCACCAGCTTCACCAGCTGGCTCCACAACTGCTGGATGGGACGCACCGACTCGACAGTAACCGTGATCCGCAGCTGTTGGCAATCCTGCTCCATATTAAGGGC
This sequence comes from Aeromonas sp. 61P, assembly GCF_051919545.1. Lineage (NCBI taxonomy): Bacteria > Pseudomonadati > Pseudomonadota > Gammaproteobacteria > Aeromonadales > Aeromonadaceae > Aeromonas > Aeromonas sp. 61P. Next base: position 895,789 of record NZ_JBQBEL010000001.1, on the reverse strand, counting down.
GCAGAGATTGAAGCCGCGGTGACGCACCACCCGCAGCACCCGCTCCATCACTTCAGGTCTGGGCTGGGCGTGGATATGCAGGGTGTGCTGTGCAAATGCTGGCTGGGCAAGGGTGTGCGGGTTCATGGGCGTTGCTCCATCATCTGGTGGTTGGCGACTCCCGGCGGAACCAGGGGCCAGACGTTTTCTTCCTCTGAAATGGCCACATGCAGCAGATAGGCGCCGTCGTGCGCCAGCAGGCGGTCAAGCGCAGGCGCGACCTCCTCCTTGCATGTGATGGTCTCACCCGGAATGCCGAAAGCGGCAGCCAGGGCGACGAAATCGGGGTTATCGGAGAGGATGGTCTCGCTGTAGCGGCCATCGAAAAACAGCTCCTGCCACTGGCGTACCATGCCGAGGCGCTGGTTATCCAGCAGCACCATCTTCACCTTGAGCTGAGCGCGGCGGATGGTGCCGAGCTCCTGCACGTTCATCATGAAAGAACCGTCACCGCTCACCAGCACCACTTCATCCTCCGGGCGCGACATCTTGGCGCCGATGGCGGCGGGCAGACCGAACCCCATGGTGCCGAGACCAGCGCTGGAGAGGTGGTTGCGCGGGCTGGTGAAGCGCATATGCTGGGCCACCCACATCTGATGCTGACCCACGTCGCAGGCCACTACGCTGGTCTCTGGCAACCTGGCGGAGAGCTGCTTGAGCAGCGCCGGGGCATAGATGGGCTGGCCGGGATGGTCGTAGCGAAATGCATACTCGCGGGCCATGTTCGCGCAATGCTCACGCCATGGGGCGATGGAGAGGGACATGGCTAGGCGTGGCAGCACCAGCTTGATATCCGTGGTGATCCCCACCTCGGCGGCGCGGCGCTTGCCGAACTCGGCGGCATCCACATCGAGATGGATCACCTTGGCCTCGGGGGCGAACTCTTCCAGCTTGCCGGTCACCCGATCATCGAAACGAGCACCCACCACCAGCAGCAGATCGCACTGCTGCACCGCGTAGTTGGCCGCCTTGGTGCCGTGCATGCCGAGCATGCCCAGATAAACGGGGCTGTCGGGGTCGAGCGCACCGATCCCCTTGAGGGTGGTGACCGCAGGCATGCCGGTTGCGGCAGCAAAGTCGCGCAACTGCTGCTCGGCATTGGCCATGCCCACCCCGCCACCGACGTAGAGCACCGGACGCTCGGCGGCGGCCAGCAGGGTACGGGCGGCCGTCAGCTCGGCCGGATTGAGATGCTCGGGCTCCTCCACCGCAAACAGCGGGCTCTGGAGCGGCACGGCGGCCAGCTGCACATCCTTGGGGAGATCAATCAGCACAGGGCCGGGGCGCCCTTCGGTGGCGATGGCGAAAGCTTCTGCCAGCACCCGCCCCAGATCGGCGGCATCGGTCACCATGAAGGAGTGCTTGGTGCAGGAGAGGGACATGCCGAGCACGTCGACCTCCTGAAACGCATCGGTGCCGATGGCGGAACAGGGCACCTGTCCACTGATGGCCACCAGCGGCACCGAATCGAGCAGAGCCTCCGCCAGACCGGTTACCAGATTGGTAGCTCCGGGGCCGGAGGTGGCAATGCAGACACCCACCTGACCGGAGGCGCGGGCATAACCCACCGCCGCCATGGCGGCGCCCTGCTCGTGGCGGCAGAGCTGATGGGCCAGACCACCGTCATACAGGGCATCGTAGACCGGCATGATGGCCCCGCCCGGGTAACCAAACACCTGGGTCACACCCTGTTTCTTGAGAGCCTGTACCAAAAACTGCGCGCCATTCATGTGGAAAATCCTGTCCTTTGGTCGAAAAAAAACCCCCGGGCTGTGAGGCTCGGGGGTCGCTTGTTTCGTTCTGTCCGGTGGTGGGTCTATCCCTTGTTCCGTGCAGCTAAACGAGCCCCGAGCGGTGAGATAATAATCACCACTAGGACCACAATAATGCTGACGAAACGGGAGGCCATGTTCATAGTTACAACCGGAAATCCTGTGAAATTGGGGCGGTTTCTACCGCGAATGGCTATTAGAACTAGCACGGTGATTTTTATTGGGCAAGCCTTTTTTCTGTGACAACCCACTGATTTTGGCTATTCCTCAGCCGGAACTCTGGAATAAAAAACCAACAACAAGCAGTTAGTCAGAACATATATCAACTCAAGGACGGGATTTATGTCATTAGCTGTGGTTTATAGCCGTGCCAGCCTCGGGATCGCGGCCCCGCAAGTTACAGTGGAAGTTCACCTCTCCAACGGCCTGCCCGCCTTCAACATGGTCGGCCTGCCGGAAACCTCGGTGAAAGAGTCGCGAGATCGGGTGCGCAGCGCCCTGCTCAACGGCAATTTCGAGTTCCCGAGCAAACACATCACGGTCAATCTGGCCCCCGCCGATCTACCCAAGGAGGGGGGCCGTTTTGATCTGGCTATCGCCATCGGCATTCTCGCTGCTTCCAAGCAGATACCGGCAAAATACCTGCTCGATCACGAATTTTTAGGCGAGTTGGCTCTGACCGGCGAAATTCGCCCTGTGCTCGGGGTGCTGCCCGCCGTGCTCGCCTGCCGGGATGCGGGACGCACCCTGCTGGTACCGCGGGAGAACGGCCCGGAAGCCTCTCTCATTCAGGATGCCGAGGTGCGCACCGCCCATCAGCTGCTGGCCGTCACCGCCTGGCTGGCAGGCCAGTACGAACTACCACTGCCAGATCCCCAAAGCGCGGAGAGCCTGCCAGATGTGCCGGACCTGCAGGATGTGATCGGCCAGTCACAGGCCAAGCGGGCGCTGGAGATCGCCGCCGCCGGCAGCCACAACCTGCTGTTCATCGGCCCGCCCGGCACTGGCAAGAGCATGCTGGCGAGCCGACTGCCCGGCATCTTGCCGCCGCTGAGCGAGCAGGAAGCGCAGCAGACCGCCGCCATCCACTCCATCGGCGGCCTCACCCCACGCGCCGGCCACTGGCACCACAGACCCTATCGCACGCCCCACCACAGTGCCTCCGCAGTGGCGCTGGTGGGTGGTGGCAGCCACCCGCGGCCCGGCGAAATATCGTTGGCCCACAACGGGGTGCTGTTTCTCGACGAGCTGCCCGAATTCGAGCGCAAGGTGCTCGACTCCTTGCGCGAGCCGCTGGAGACGGGCCACATCACCATCAGCCGGGCCGCCCGTCAGGTGGATTTCCCCGCCCGCTTCCAGCTGGTGGGCGCAATGAATCCTAGCCCCTGCGGCCACTATGGCGATGGCCAGACCCGCTCCAGCCCGGATCAGATCCTGCGCTACCTCGGCAAACTCTCCGGCCCCTTTCTCGACCGCTTTGACCTGACGGTGGAGGTGCCACTGCTGCCCAAGGGGAGCCTGACCGGCAAGGCGGAGCGGGGGGAGTCTAGTCAACAGATCCGCGATCGGGTACTGGCGGCGCGAGAGCGCATGCTGAGCCGTAACGGCAAGCTCAACAACCTGCTGGATAGCCGTGAGATAGAGGATATTTGCCGCTTATCAGCGCAAGATGCCGAATTTTTGGAGAATGCTATCCAGAAGCTGGGGCTCAGCATCCGGGCCTGGCATCGCATCCTGCGGGTGTCACGCACCATCGCCGATCTGGCCGGGCAACCCGCCATCGGCAAGGAGCATCTTATTGAGGCGCTCGGTTATCGCGCCATGGACAGGCTGCTGTCGCGATTGCGCAGCAGCTGACAGAAGGGAAAGGGTGAGTCCAACCCCGTAACGGCTCTGAATGGTCTCGCAGGCAATCGGCTGATATTATGGCCACAGATCTGACCACTTGATGGCCCTTTATCGACAGCAAGACGGACCCGACTCATGCCCAACAAGCTGACAGAGCGACTGCGCGGCAGCCTCTCCACCCTGCTCTATTTTTTCAACACCCTCTTCTGGTTTGTCCCCATCTTCTCGCTGGGTCTGCTCAAGCTCCTGCTCCCCCTCAAGGGGTGGCGCACCCTCTGCAACTGGCTGCTCGATGGCTGTGCCAGCTGCTGGATCGGTTTCAACAATCTGATCCAGAAAACCATCATCAAAACCCCTTTCGAGGTGGTCGGAGTGGACAAAGGGCGCCGGAATGAGTGGTATATGGTGATTGCCAACCATCAATCCTGGGTCGACATACTGGTACTGCAGCGGGTTTTTAACCAAAAAATCCCCTTCCTGAAGTTTTTCCTCAAGAAAGAGCTGATTTGGGTACCTTTTCTCGGTCTGGCATGGTGGGCGCTCGACTTCCCCTTCATGCGGCGATATTCCAGAAAATTTCTGGAAAAGCATCCCCATCTGAAGGGAAAAGACATAGAAACAACCCGTAAGGCCTGCGCCAGGTTCCGCCACATTCCGGTGAGTGTGATGAACTTCGTCGAAGGCACCCGCTTCACCGGCAGCAAGCATCAGAAGCAGGGCTCGCCCTATCGTCACCTGCTGCTCCCGAAAGCGGGGGGCATCGCCTTTACTCTGGCCGCCATGGGTGATCAGTTGCATCAACTGGTGGATGTCACTATCGCCTATCCGGACGGCATCCCCAGCTACTGGGACTTCATGTGTGGCCGGGTCGGGCAAATCAAGGTTCAGGTCCGCTATTTGCCGATCGACCGCAAGCTGGTGGGGGATTACTTCAATGACCCCGAGTTCCAACAAGAGTTTCAACAGTGGTTGAACGGGATCTGGCACGAAAAGGACCAGACCCTGAGCCAACTGCTGGCAACCAAGGCGCAGTAAACATTCATGCTATCCCTGCTTCCCGGCCCGCTGATGCTGATCATCAGCGCGGGCCTGACCATCCTTTTCACCGCCTTGTGCGCCAGTCTGATCCTGCTGGTGTCGCTGGCCAAACTGTTGCTGCCGATCCCGGCCTTTAGCCGCGCCTGCAGCCGGCTCAACAACCGCTTCATGAGACTGTGGCTGGCCTGCAATGCGCTGGTGATCCGCCTCACCACCCGCATTGACTGGCAGGTGGAGGACAATACCAAGCTGCGCAAGGATGGCTGGTATCTCATCATCAGCAACCATATGAGCTGGACCGATATCGTGGTGCTCGGCCACCTGTTCCGCGATAGGCTGCCGGTGCCCAAGTTCTTCATGAAGCACGAGCTCATCTACATCCCGCTGCTGGGGCTCGCCTGCTGGGGGCTCGATATGCCCTTTATGCGCCGTTATTCGAGAGAGTTTCTGTTAAGAAATCCGCACCTGCGCGGCAAAGATATAGAAACCACCCGCAACGCCTGCGAGAAGTTTCGCCACATCCCCACTACCGTCATCAACTTCGTGGAAGGAACCCGCTTCACCGAGCAGAAACGGGATGCGGCCCGCTCCCGCTACCGCCATCTGATGCCCCCCAAGGCGGCGGGGCTGGCCTTTACGCTGGCAGCCATGGGCGAGCAGTTCGACAGCCTGATCAACGTCACCATCCGCTATCCGGACAACGCCGAGACCCCGTTCAAGGACTTCCTGATGGGACGGGTAAAACGCATTCAGGTGCGGATTGAGGAGCTGCCGGTGAATGAACAGCTGATAGGAGATTACTTCAACGACAAGCAGTTCAAGCGCGGTTTTCAGGAGTGGCTAAACCAGCGCTGGCAGGAGAAGGACGAGGTGCTGGAGGGGTGGCAGAGCGGTCAGGTGCCGCTGCCGGTTGCCGCCAAATCCGGGGAAGAATCCAAAGAGAGCGCAGAAGCCAACTCGGCCAACTGATTTTCGGAAAAGACAGCAATCCCGTGGCGGCGCAGCAGGGCGGTGGTCTTGCCCTCGCCCGCCACAGAAACACCTTCGAAGCGGCCGTTATAGATACGGCCGCTGCCACATGAGGGGCTCCCCTCTTTCAGAAGGGCAAAGCGAATGCCCTGCGTCTGACAGATTTCCAGCGCCAGCTCGGCGCCACGGTCGAACTCAGCAGTCACATCCAGCCCGCTCGCCGTCACTACCCGTTCGCCCTGTCGCTCGGCAGGAGGACGCGGAGTTGGCAAACCGCCCGCCACTTCGGGGCAGAAGGCCAGCACCTGCCCCTCGGCACCCAGCGCACTCAGCCAGTCGCTGACAATCCCCTTGCTCTGACCGTCGTAACGCACTGGCTGACCCAGCAAACACGCGCTGACCAGCACACGAACGGGATTCGCACTCACGCTTCCGCTCCGTGCATCACTTGATCGAACATCACGCAGCAGGGGCTCTCCAGCCGGTAGAGGATGGCAGGGCGCTGTTTGCCGGTGCGTTTGCGGCCGGTATCCACCAGAATGTCGGCGCGATGGATCCGCTTGCGAAAGGCGGCCGTATTCATGGGTGTTTGCAGGATGATTTCGAAGGCACGTTGCACCTCTGAGAGGGTGAACTCGGGCCCCAGCAGTTGCAGCGGCAGGGTGCTGTAGCGGCTCTTGATCCGCAACCGCTCCAGCCCCTTGGCGATGAGCTGAACATGGTCGAAGGCGAGGCTCAGCCCCGGCAGGTTGGCGAGCGGATGCCAGCAGCCGTGGATCGCTTCCACTTCCGGATCGACCAGACAGAGATAGACCAGGGTCGTGGACCAGCCGCGGGGATCCCGCTCCAGATTGCCGAGGGTGCAGACCTGCTCGCTGTAGCAGTGACCGAGCCCCCACTCCGCCAGCAGGCGGCGCTGGGCGGCATCAAGATCCCGATCCCGGGTCTCATCGATACGCAGCGCAGGCAGTTGCCAGCAGTGGGCAAAGGGGGGGCGATCGCGGGTCTCGAGGAGCAGCTCGAGCCGCTCCTCATGCAACCGCAGCACCACCATATCCAGACTCATTCTCAGCATGCCGATCGCCCTGCTCGCCTTCCATTAATGTTTGGTAGATAATATCACACGAATAGTATGTGCAGGAGCCAATCATGGGAACCGTCGCCAGCCTGGATATTGATGCGCAGAAGGGCTTTACCCCCCTCTGCCCGAACGAACTGCCCGTCGCGGGCGGTGATGATATTGTGGCTGCGCTAAACGCTCAGGCCACCCTCGCCACGCTGCGGATCGGCAGCAAAGACTCTCACCCTGCCAATGCCGACTGGGCCGTCTCTGACCCCGCCGGCATGCTGCTGCCGCTGGATCTGCCCAATGCAGACCTCACCTGGCCGGTACACTGCGTTCCGGGCAGCAAGGGCTTCGAGCTGCTCGACGGCCTGCCCGCTCCCATCGACTATGACTTCTTCGTCTGGAAGGGGGTCGAACCGGATCTCCATCCCTACGGCACCTGCTTCCACGACATGGCCGAACGGCGCAGCACCGGACTCATCGAATTCCTGCAAGCCCGCAAGGTCGATACCGTACTGGTCGGCGGCCTCGCCACCGACTACTGTGTCAAAACCAGCGTGCTGCAACTTCGCCGCGCCGGTTTCCGGGTGATCGTCCATCTCGATGCCTGCCGTGGCATCGCGCCCGCGACGGTTGCCAGCGCCCACACCCAGATGATCGAGGCTGGCGCCGAACTGGCCCAGACCCTGATCGATGTACAACGCCTGCTGGACGCCTGATATGCCACCGATTTACCAGCCTGCTCGACACCGATGCCTACAAGCTGCATATGCAGCAGGCGGTGTTCCATCGCTATCCGGATGCCGAGGTGGTGGCCGAGTTTCACAGCCGCAATGAAGAGGATCTGCTGCCCATGATGGGCCAGATCGAGGAGCAACTGCGCCTCGCCGGTTCCCTGCGACTGACCAGGCCAGAGCTCGATTTTCTGGCCGAGCGCCCCTTCTTCACCCCTGACTACCTCGACCACCTGCGCCGCAAGCCGCTCGACGCCTCCCTGCTCAAGGTGTTCGAGCAGGATGGCCGCATCAATGTGCGGGTCGAGGGCCCCTGGCAGGATGTGATCCTGTGGGAAATCCCGGTGCTCGCCATCATCAGCGAGATGCGCAACCGCTTCCGCTACCCCCAGTTCGGCGTCAGCCACGCGCTGGAGCGGCTCGATCAGAAGATCGACAAGCTGGAGAAGGAGCTGAGCCGCGATGAGATGAGCGAGTTCAACCTCATCGACTTCGGCACCCGCCGCCGCTTCTCTCACGCGGTACAGGATGCGGTAGTGGGTCGCCTCAAGGAGCGGCTGCCGGCGTTTCGCGGCACCAGCAACTACATGCTGGCCCAGAAGTACAAGCTGCCCGCGGTCGGCACCCAGGCCCATGAGTGGTTCCAGGCGCACCAGCAGCTCGGCTTCCCGCTGGAGCACAGCCAACGCGCTGCCCTCACCAGCTGGCTGGACGAGTTCACCGACCATCTCGGTATCGCCCTGACCGACTGCATCACCATGGATGCCTTCCTGCGGGACTTCGACTTCGAGCTGGCCAGCAGCTATCAGGGCTTGCGTCACGACTCCGGCGATCCCGTGGTGTGGGGCGAGAAGGCGATCAGCCACTATCAGCGCCTTGGCATCGACCCCACCGACAAGACCCTGGTCTTCTCCGACGGGCTCAACCTCGACAAGGCGGTGCAGCTGTTCCGCCACTTCCGTGGCCGCATCAACACCAGTTTCGGCATCGGTACCAAGCTCACCTGCGATCTGCCCGGTGTCAGCCCGATGAACATCGTCTTCAAGCTGGTGTCAGCCCGATGAACATCGTCTTCAAACAGGCGTTCCACGATCGAGTGCAATGGCGGCCCGGTCGCCAAGGTGATCAATCCGACAGCCCAGGCAAGACCCTCTGCCGGGATGCGGAGTTTTATCCGCAACCTCAAACAGGCGTTCCACGTCGGGGTCTGATCTTCCCGAACACCAGAAAACAAAAAGCCCGCCGGTTCGCACCGGCGGGCTTTTTTATCGACTCAAGGGGTATCAGTCTTTCTTGGCCAGCAGGAACTGCACCAGCTTGTTGAACTGCTCTTGAGAGGTGATGGATTCAATCTTCACCATGTACTTGCCGTTCACCAGGAAGGCCGGTACACCGCGAATGTTGTAGCTCTCGGTGTTGCGATCGAACTGGGAGACCATGCCAGAGACGGCAAAGCTGTCGACGGCACCGTCGAACTCTTCAGCCGGTACGCCGTTGTCCACGAAGACTTCTTCACGTCGTCACGGCTCATCGGCGGCTGACGCTGGGTGTGGATCTTGGTGAAGATGGCAGGAGTCAGCTTGGCTTCGGCATTGAGCAGGCTGGCAACGGCATAGGCACGCTGCATCTCGGGGCCCATTTCGCGGCCGAGGAAGGCAACCGGGTTCTTCTTGAGGGGCACACCCTCTGGCAACCCGGCCTTCAACTGTTCAACGATCGGTTCGAAGGTAGCGCAGTGCGGGCAGTAGTAGGAGAAAAACTCCATCACTTCCGGCTGGGCACTGCCAGTCTGTTTGACCACATCGTAGTTGACGCCTTCCTTGAACTCGGGGGCGGCGTGAACCATGGGGATCATCAGCATGGCAGCAAGGAAAAATAGAACTTTTTTCATGATGTTTCCTGTTAAGGGATCACTGTGAGGCACGCCCGGCGAACCGAAGCAGTGCCAAGCCTATTGTTTCGCCATGCTGACGTCAATGGTCAGGGCTGGAGATCGAGTCCCCCTTGCCGCGCAAGATCCCTTCTATTTCACCAGTTTGGCATCAGGCTCAACGGTGGTGCCTTGAGTGCCTCCGGCTAATCGTGCCAAAGGTGGGGCTATCTGCTGGCCGCCGGATAAGTTACCACCCCGGCATCAGGGTCAACGGCGGTGCCTTCAGCGTTTCCAGCTGATCGTGCAGGGTCGCAATCTGTTGACGCCAATAGTGATCGGTATTGAACCAGGGGAAGTGACGGGGGAAAGCGGGATCTTCCCAGCGCCGTGCCAGCCACGCCATGTAGTGAACGATGCGCATCGCCCGCAGCGGCTCGATCAGCGCCAGCTCCCGCGAGTCGAACTCCATAAACTCCTCGTAGCCCGCCAGCAGGGTGTCGAGCTGGATCTGCTGCTCGTGGCGCTCGCCGCTGAGCATCATCCAGAGATCCTGAATCGCGGGGCCGGTGCGGCAATCATCGAGATCGACAAACATGGGGCCATCGCGCCAGAGGATGTTGCCCGGGTGGCAGTCGCCATGCAGGGAGATCTGCGCCACATCGAGGGTCATGGCGTCGCTGACATGCTTGATCAGCTCGTCCAGCACCCCGAAGAATTGCTTCGCCAGCCCGCTTGGCAGCCACTCGCCAGACGCCAGCAGCTGACGCGGTTCGTGCAGCATGCTCTCCACATCGAGCCGCACCCGATGATGAAACGGCTTGCTGGCGCCGATCTGATGAATGCGGCCGAGGAAACGCCCCACCCACTCCAGTTGATCGAGATTATCCACTTCGAACTGGCGGCCACCGACGCTTTGCCAGATGGCAAAGGGGTAGCCCTCGTGCTCCAGCAGGGTCTCGCCCGCGAAGGCGAGCGGCGCGGCGACCGGGATCTCAGCCTCTGCGAGACGGGTGGCAAACTCGTGCTCCTCGAGGATCTGGGCCCGGCTCCAGCGGCCGGGACGGTAGAACTTCACCACATAGCGGCGACGATCCTCATCCTGAAACTGATAGACCCGGTTTTCGTAGCTGTTGAGCTCGATAAGGCCGGAGTCGAGCCGCAGGCCACTGAGATCGAGCGCATCCATGATGAGGTCGGGATTGAGGTCGGAATAGTTGAAACGCATGTCATCCACCATAAGAAAGGGGCGCCGTTGCGCCCCATTCTATCACTACTGCCCGCCATTGCCGTGCTCGCTGGTGACCGGACTGGTGTCACGCCCGGCCCGCAGCCACACGCAGTTACAACCGGCTGATAAACTTGCTGCCCTGGCGCAGGTTGCCCTTGCTGTCATCGGGCGCCGCCCCCTCCCGTTTCAGCACGAACTGGATATCCAGCGCCGGCCGTTTCAGGTTGTAGGGATCGACCGCCAGACTGACCGGCAGGGTGTAGATCTCACCCGCCTTCAGGGTCACTTTACGGGGGCCGAACCACTGATACTCAGGCAAGCCCTCCACATCCAGCTGGTAGGTCTGGGACTGCAGGGTCTTGTTGAGGATCTTGAGGGTGTAGGTGTTCTCAATCAGCCCCTCGCTGTTTTCGCGGAACAGCTGGTTGCGATCCCGCAGGATATCGAGCCCCATCGGCATGATGGACATGGCGTTGTAGACAAATACCCCCAGCATCACCGCCATCACCAGCCCGTAACCAATCAGCTTGGGCCGCGCCACATGGGTCGAGTCGTTGGCCAGCTTGTGCTCTGTGGTGTAGCTGATGAGCCCTTTCGGGTAGCCCATCCGCTCCATGGTTTGGTCGCAGGCATCGACGCAGGCGCCGCAGTTGATGCACTCGTACTGCAGGCCGTCGCGGATATCGATACCGGTCGGGCAGACCTGCACGCAGAGATCGCAGTCGATACAGTCACCCAACCCCATCGCCTTGGGATCCGCCTTGCGGGAGCGGGCGCCACGGGTCTCGCCACGCTTGGTGTCATAGCCGACGATGAAGGTGTCCTTGTCGAACATGGCGGACTGGAAGCGGGCATAGGGGCACATGTGGATACACATGATGGCACGCATCCAGCCTGCATTGCCGTAGGTGATAATGGTGAAGAAGAGCACCCAGAACAGCACCCATCCGCTGGCCTGCAGGGTGAAGAGATCCGGCACCAGTTCAGTTACATCCTGGAAGTAGGCGACGAAGGTCAGGCCGGTCACCAGCGAGATCGCCAGCCAGGCCAGATGCTTGGCCCCCTTGCGAGCCAGCTTCTCGCCGCTCCAGGGCGCCTCGTCCAGCTTGCGCCGCTTGTTGGCGGGCCCTTCCAGCTTCTCTTCAAACCAGATGAACATGAAGGTCCAAACCGTCTGCGGGCAGAGATAGCCACACCAGACCCGACCGAGGAAGGTGGTAATAAAGAAGAGTCCGAAGGCGGCGATCATGAAGAGCCAGGCGAGCAGGGTCAGATCCTGCGGCCAGATGGTGGCGCCAAAGATATGGAACTGCTGGTGACCGAGGTCGAACAGCACCGCCTGTCGCCCGTCGTAACGCAGCCAGGGCAGCAGCACGAACAGCGCCACAAAGAACCAGCCCATGGCCTTGCGCATCCGCTGCCAATACCCTTTCTGGGCCCGCACATAGATGCGGTTACCCGGGTTGAATCTGTCGTCGCTGGCTTTGAACGTATTGGGGTTGAAGGTCCCGGTTACGCCCTTGTCGGTGACGTCCTTGATATCGATTTTATCGTGGTCGGCCATTGCAAGACATCGCTCCCTTATTTGTTATGGAGCGGATTATATCTTAAACAGCATGCTAATTGTGTGGATTAGATGTATCTAATATTGGGGTTGGATCGCAATTTTCGGCAACAAAAAAGCGCATCACCCCGAGGTGATGCGCTTCCGCTAAAGATTCACTTGATTCCGCGTGCCTTGAGCAGTGCCTCTTTGAAATCGGGCACATGATCCTTGGCCAGACCGGGGATCATCGCCTGCTTGTCGGATTCCCGCATTTTGAGGTGATAGATCAGCATGTCGTCGGTCAGCTCGGACAGAGGCCCTTCAAATCCCGCTTCTTGGGCCAGTTTGGCAACAAACTGCACCAGGCTGAGATCCTGTTCCTTGATCCAGGCAGGCTGCAACAACTCCAGCAGCTCTTCGATACGATGACATTGCATAGACAACCTCTTTAATCTGTCACGTTAAATTCAGGCAACCTTACCCATCAAGGCTACTTCGATTCGATCCCGCCCATTATGCTTGGCCTGATAGAGTGCCGCATCCGCTTTTTGGATCAAATCGGCGATTTTCATGCTGTTGTCCGGTATCAGTGTCGCAACACCAAAACTACATGTGACCCGACCGGAGACCAGTGACTTCTGGTGCGGGATGGCCAGCTCCTTGAGCGCCTGCCGCACATTGTCCGCCACCTGCAACGCCCCCTGCATGCCGGTGCAGGGCAGCAGCAAGGCGAACTCTTCGCCGCCATAACGGGCCGCCAGATCGTCCTCGCGCCGCTCCACCTCGGCCAGCAGCCCCGCCACCTGTTGCAGGCAGTCATCCCCCAGCTGATGGCCGTAGAGATCGTTGAACTGCTTGAAATAATCCACATCCACCAGCACCAGCGACAACGGCGCCCGGGCGCGATGGCAGCGCCGCCAGGCCCGCTCCAGAGAGTCGTCGAGATGGGCGCGGTTGGCGATGCCGGTCAGGCCGTCGAGGCGGGAGGTGAGGCGCAAATGCTCTGAGACCGCCTTCAGCTCGGCCACCAGTTCGGCGTTGGAGAAACGGTGGTGGAGCGAGGCGATCTGATCCCGCCGCATCCGGCGCAGCAGGGTCGGCAGAAAGACAAACAGATAGCCCGCCAGCATGCAGGAGACGATCCGCTCCTGCTCGTTGCCATTGCCCAGCTCGAACAGCATCGCCATGCCCAGCGGCAGGGCGGAACCATAGAGGGTACGGCGGCTGCCAAACAGCATGATGGCGCTGCCGGTAAGAATGAGGCTGGAGAGCATCATCATGGCGGCCCGGTAGGTATCGGGCAGCTTGTCCATGTAGAGCAACACACCCAGCGCCCAGATGATGGAGGTGATGGTGGCTCCGATAAAGAGCTCCCGCTCCAACACCGGCAACGGTGTCTGGTGCAGGCGGGCTCGGCGCCAGCGCAGGTGCCAGCCCCGACCCAGCAGCCACAGGAAAGTGCCTGCCAGCCAACCGAGCGCTTCGATGGCGGGTAGATAGTCGTGAAACAGCAGACTCCAGCCAAATGCCAACACGCCCAAACAGGGGAGACTGAACGATGCATGGGTATAGAGCTGGGCCATAATGGCCTGCTTAACCTGGCGTGTCACACTCTGGGTCAACTGAGTACTCCTGTACAAGAGCCGAGCAGTCTACCATTACCCCCTGACCCGCAACAATAAAGCGCCGCTTATTAAGAAGTTAATCAATCAATAACGATTTCTTCTGCGCTGGCAGGTGAGTCCTTGCTCACCCCTTCTCCAATTCGTCGAGGATCGGGCACTCGGGATTTTCATCCCCGTGGCAGCAGCAAACCAACCCTTCCAGGGAGGTAAGCATGGCCTGCAAGCCGGCAATGCGAGCCCGCAGATCGACGATCTTCTCCTGCGCCAGCTTCTTAACCTGGGCACTGGTTCTGTGCTCGTCCCGATAGAGCGCCAGCAGCTCCTGACACTCCTCCAGATTGAAGCCGGTCTCCCGCGCCCGTTTGACGAAACGCAGCTCACGCAGCGCCCCCTCGGTGTAACTGCGATAGCCGTTGTCACTGCGTACCGGGGCTGTGATGAGGCCAATGCTCTCGTAATAACGGATGGTCTTGGCGGTCAGCCCAGTGGCCTTGGCAACCTTGCTGATGTTCATTTATGCCTCCTTACTGATCGGGTTGGATGCTGGCCCGTGCGCCGCCTTGGGCTGCCAGCGTTTCAATAACAGGGAATTGCTCAAAACGGTGATGCTGCTCAGGGCCATGGCCGCCCCCGCCAGCTCGGGGCTCAGGTAGCCCAGCGCCGCCAGCGGAATGCCGATGATGTTGAACACGAAGGCCCAGAACAGATTCTGCTGTATGGTGCGCCAGGTCGCCGCCGAGATGTCGATGGCATCGGCCACCAGCCGCGGGTCGGATCGCATCAGGGTGATGGAAGCGGTCTCCATCGCCACGTCGGAGCCGGAGCCCATGGCGATACCGACATCCGCCGCCGCCAGCGCCGGGGCGTCGTTCACCCCGTCCCCCACCATAGCCACCAGCCCGCGGGTTTGCGCCCGCAGCGCCTCCACTTTCTCCACCTTGCCCGCTGGCAGCACGGAGTCAAAGGCCCCGTCCAGCCCCAGCTTGGCGGCGATATGGGCCACCGGCGCTGGTGCATCGCCGCTCACCAGCCAGCTGGCGATGCCGCGCTGACGCAGGGTGGCGATGGCTTCCGGACTCTCGGGGCGCAGGGTATCAGCCAGCGCCGCGATACCAGCCACCACGCCGTCGATGGCCACCCAAACCCGGGTCGCGCCATCGGCGGCTTGTTCATCCTGTTGCGGCTGATCAATGCCCAGCTGGGCCAGCAGGGAGCCATTACCGATGGCGACCCTGTGGCCCGCCACCTGACCGACAATACCGGCACCGACCCGCACCTCGACCGCGTCGGGCTGAGGCAGTGCCACCCCGCTGCCGACCGCCTCGCGCATCGCCAGCGCCAGCGGGTGTTCGCTCGCCTGCTGCAGGGCGGCGGCCAGATGCAACTGCTCGTCATTGCCGCTCCAGCTAGCCAGTACCGGCTTGCCCTGAGTGAGCGTGCCGGTCTTGTCGAAGATCAGCGCCTTGATGGCGTGGGCCTTCTGCAGGGTATCGACATCCTTGATCAGAATGCCGTGACGCGCCGCGACGCCGGTACCGGTGACGATGGCCGCCGGTGTGGCCAGCCCCAGCGCACAGGGGCAGGCGATCACCAGCACCGCCACCGCTGCCAGCAGCGCCTGACCGAAGTCGTTGCTGATGGCGTACCACACCAGCAGGGTGAACAGGGCGATGGCCATCACCACCGGTACGAACACGGCAGAGACCTTGTCCACCAGCTGTTGCAGCGGGGCCTTGCCCATCTGGGCGCTCTCCACCAGCGCGATGATCTTGTTGAGGCTGGAGTCCTCCCCCACTGTCGTGGCTTCGATCTCCAGCACGCCGGAGCGGTTGATGGCACCGCCCAGCACCTTGCCGCCCACACTGCGCGGCACCGGCAGGCTCTCGCCGGTGAGGATCGATTCGTCCAGTTCGCTGGCGCCGCTCACGATTCTGCCATCCACCGGCACCCGCTCACCCACCAGCACCCGCAGCCGATCGCCACGTAGCACCTCGTCGATAGCGACGCTCTGCCAACTCTCGCCACGCCAGACGGTGGCAGTTTCCGGTCGCAGCGCCATCAGTTCGCGAATGGCGGACTGGGTGCTGCGTCTGGCCCGTGCCTCCAGCAACTTGCCGAGAGAAATCAGGGTGATGATGATGGCGCTCGCCTCGAAATAGAGCTTGCCGCTGGCAGCCATCCCCAGCGTCAACAACAGATAGAGGCTGTAGAAGTAGGCCGCACTGGTGCCGGTGGCCACCAGCACATCCATATTGGCTGCGCGGTTCTTGATGGCGAGCCAGGCGCCGCGATAGAAACGGGCCCCGATCCAGAACTGCACCGGGGTGGCGAGCACCAGCTCCAGCCAGGCGGGTAGATGCCAGGGGAACAGTCCGGCCATGGCCAGCATCCCCACCAGCAGCGGCAGAGTCAGCAGCGCCGAGATGATGACCCGGGTCTGCGCCTGACGGGCTGTGGCGGCTTCCTGCGCTTCCCGCTCCAGCAACTGTTGGCGGCGGCCGCTGGCCGAGCCTTGTGCCAGCTGGGCGCCAAAGCCGAGCGCCTCGATCTGCTCGCGCAAAGCGGCGGGCGTCTGCATCCCGGGGACCAGTACGATCCGGGCCTGCTCGATAGAGAAGTTGACCTCGGCCGAGATAACGCCGGGCAGCGCGGCCAGCATCTTGTTCAGCCGAGCCGAGCAACCGGCACAGGTCATGCCGGTGATTTGAAACTGGATGGTCTCGCTGCCGTAGTCGTAACCCTGACTCTTGATGCTGTCGAGCACCGCAGGCAGGCGATCGGGGCTGGCCAGCTCGATGGCAGCCTGCTCCAGCGCGAAGTTGACGGTGGCCGATACCCCGTCGAGTTTGTTGAGACTGGCTGCGATGCGGCCTGCGCAGTTGGCGCAGCTCATGCCGCTGAGCGGCAATTGCAGATGAATGGGTGATTGAAGATGAGTGGTCATGTTGTTCCTCCCCGGAACCCGTCGGCACCACAAAACGCCGACTGGCAAACCCTAACCTTTACTGCAAGGGTAAACTCAAGCCACATGATCCACTTTTTGCAGATGAAAAAAACGGCGCCCGTTTGCTGCCAGAGAGCCAACGGGCGCCGCCTTCAACTATTGTGCGGTGTGAACTGCGACTCAGATACCGTACTGGGCGCGGTAAGCCTTCATGGCAGCCAGTTGCGCCGCCAGATCCGGCTGCTCGGCCTGCTTCTCTTCCAGATAGGCAATCAGGTCGCTCATCTGAATGATGGCGATGATGTGGGCGCCGTAGTCACGCTCCACCTCCTGAATGGCGGAGAGCTCGCCCTTGCCCTTCTCCTGACGGTCCAGCGCGATCAGCACGCCCGCCAGCGAGGCGCCGTTGGCCTGGATCAGATCCATGGATTCGCGGATGGCGGTGCCGGCGGTGATAACGTCGTCCACCAGCATGATGCGCCCCTTGAGCGGGCTGCCCACCAGATTGCCACCCTCGCCGTGATCCTTGGCCTCCTTGCGGTTGAAGCACCAGGGCACATCCACATCGTGTTGCTCCACCAGCTGCACGGCGGTGGCGGAAGCGATGGGGATCCCCTTGTAGGCCGGGCCAAACAGCACATCGAACTCGATGCCAGCATCCATCAGGGCGGCGGCATAGAAGCGGCCGAGACGGGCCAGATCGCGGCCGCTGTTGAACAGACCGGCGTTGAAGAAGTAGGGGCTTTTACGACCGGATTTCAGGGTAAATTCACCGAATTTGAGAACCTGTTTCTCCAGGGCGAACTCGATAAATTGACGCTGGTAGGCTTTCATTCTGGCTCCTTGCTTGGCTTGTCGTTGTCTTGTGTGGGGGTATAAAAAAACGCGGTCAATGCCGCGTTTTTAAAATCAGGAGAGCGACTGCTTCTGCAGCGCAATGATGTCGGCGATGCCGCCCTTGGCGAGCGCCAGCATCGCCAGCAGCTCTTCGTGGGTGAAGGGCTCGGCCTCCGCAGTGCCCTGCACCTCGATGATGCGACCATCTTCGGTCATCACCACGTTCATGTCGGTCTCGGCGGCGGAGTCTTCGATGTACTCCAGATCGCAGATGGCTTCGCCCTGATACATGCCGACGGAGACGGCGGCGATCATCTGCTTGAGCGGGCTCTGCTTGATCATGCCCTTCTCGACCATCCAGTTCAGCGCATCCACCAGCGCCACGCAGGCACCGGTAATGGAAGCGGTGCGGGTGCCGCCATCGGCTTGCAGCACGTCACAGTCAACTGTGATGGAGTGCTCGCCCAGCGCAGTCAGGTCTACCGCCGCGCGCAGGGAGCGGGCGATCAAACGGGAGATCTCCAGAGTACGGCCACTCTGCTTGCCGGAGGCCGCTTCGCGGTTCATCCGGGAGTGAGTGGAGCGCGGCAGCATGCCGTATTCGGCAGTCACCCAGCCCTGGTTCTTCCCTTTCAGGAAGCGCGGCACGCTGGTGTCAACGCTGGCGGTGCAGAGCACGCGAGTGTTACCGAACTCCACCAGCACTGAGCCTTCTGCATGTTTGGTGAAATTGCGGGTAATGGTAACCGGGCGAAGTTGCGCGGCACTGCGATCGCTTGGACGTGACATGGAACGGACCTCTGGGCTGGCTCAAATTGGCGGGGGATTATAAGTGATCCCGCCCCAAATATCAGCCGCTAAAACCACGGCATCGGCTGACGAGCAGGGCCGGGCTGAGTATACTGGCCGCACACTTCATCAAGCCCGGAACAATCAATGATTCACAGCATGACCGCCTACGCCCGCAAGGAATTCAAGGGCGACTGGGGCACAGCCGTTTGGGAAATTCGTTCGGTAAACCAGCGCTATCTGGAAACCTACATTCGCCTGCCGGAGCAACTGCGCAGCCTGGAACCGGTTCTGCGTGAGCGTTTCCGCGCCAAGCTGCAGCGCGGCAAGGTGGAGTGCAACCTGCGTTTCGAGGCCGCTCAGGCCGCAGCCAGCCAGCTGCACATCAATGAAGAGCTGGCCAAGCTCATCATCGACAGCGCCAGCTGGGTAATGAAAGAGGCGGGTCAGGGCCAGCTCAACCCGGTCGACGTGCTGCGCTGGCCGGGCGTCATGGCTGCCGCCGAACAGGACATGGACGCGGTCGCCACCGAGCTGCTCGGCGGTTTTGACCAGACCATGGAAGATTTCCTCGCCTCCCGCGCCAGCGAGGGGGCCAACCTCAAGGCGCTCATCGAACAGCGTCTGGCCGGTATTCAGGTGGAAGTGAAGAAGGTGCGCGTCCACCTGCCGCAGATCATCGAGTGGCAGCGCCAGAAGCTCACCGACCGTCTGGCCGAAGCCAAGGTGGAGCTGGACCCGGCTCGCATCGAGCAGGAGATCGTGCTGCTGGCCCAGAAGATCGACGTGGCCGAAGAGCTGGATCGTCTGGAGATGCACATCAGCGAGACCAACAAGATCATGAAGAAGGGTGGCGCCTGCGGCCGTCGTCTCGACTTTATGATGCAGGAGTTCAACCGCGAGTCGAACACGCTTGGCTCCAAGTCCATCAACGCCGAAGTGACCCAGTCCGCCGTCGAGCTGAAAGTCCTCATCGAACAGATGCGCGAGCAGATCCAGAACATCGAATGATGGGTCGCTGACTATCCGGTTGTTACCTGCAAAAGAGCCCTTGATTCCTCAAGGGCTCTTTTATTTTCCGGCCATCGCACCTGTCGCCCGCCGCCGGTGAGTCAACGGCTGGGGAGCGCCCTAGCCTATCGGCATCACCAGTGTCGGTTGGTGCGGGTCGCTCAGCCGTTCGGCCAGATAGTCCACCAGCAGCCGCACCTTGGGGGAGAGGTGGCGGTTGTGGGGATAGAGGGCCCAGATCCCCTCTGCCGGAGCCCGCAGTTCGGGCAGCAGCTCGATCAGCTCCCCCCGGGCCAGATGGTCGCTCACGTAGTAGTCCGGCAGCTGGATGATGCCGATCCCCTTGAGCGCCGCATCCAGCAGGGCATGGCCGCTGTTGCACTGCAACAGGCCGCGCACCCGCACGCTGTGGGGGCGACCATCCAGGGTAAAGTGCCACTCGTCACTGTTGCCCACCAGACAGGTGTGGCGGGTCAGCTCGGAGAGGCTATTGGGTATGCCGTGGCGGGCGGTGTAGGCCGGTGAGGCGCAGACATAGGGCACCCGCTGCGCCAGCTTGCGCGCCACCAGCGTCGAATCCTTGAGATGGCCTAGCCGCAGCGCCAGATCGTAGCCTTCATGCACCAGATCCAGCAGCTGGTTGGTGAGGTTGAGGGTCACCTCCAGCTGGGGGAAGCGCACCATAAAGTCATTCACCAGCGGGGCGATGCGGCTCTCGCCGTAGGAGACGGGTGCCGTGATGCGCAGGGTGCCTTGCGGTACCGCCTGATGGCGCCCCACCGCCAGCTCCGCCTCGTAGAGGTTATCGAGCAGCTGACGGCAGTGGCGATAGTAGATCTCGCCAAGCTCGGTGAGTCGCACCTGACGGGTGGTACGCAGCAGCAGCTTGGCCTGCAGCCGATCTTCCAGCTGTGCCACCTGCCGGCTGACTTGCGCCACCGACACCCCCAGCTTGCGCGCCGCCGGGGTAAAGCCCCCCTGCTCCGCCACGCTGACAAATTCACAGATCCCTTCCCAGCCGAACATTATTACCTGTGTGTAAAAGTGATTTGAGATTTGCCCTCATTATCACCAAATCGGCGGGAAACTACACTGAATGCCCGAACTCATCTCTGTTCACCCTGCTCAACAAGAAGGATGTCATTCATGGCACAGGTTCAAAGCATCAAGTGTAAAGCCGCCATCGCCTGGGGTCCGGGTCAGCCCCTCTCCATCGAAGAGGTCGAAGTCATGCCGCCACAAGCGGGCGAGGTGCGGGTGCGCATCGTCGCGACCGGTGTCTGCCACACCGATGCCTTCACCCTCTCCGGTGAAGATCCGGAAGGGGTCTTCCCCTGCATTCTCGGCCACGAGGGGGGCGGCATCGTCGAATCGGTCGGCGAAGGGGTCACCAGCGTCAAGGTGGGGGATCACGTGATCCCGCTCTACACCCCCGAGTGCGGCGAGTGCAAATTCTGCAAATCCGGCAAGACCAACCTCTGCCAGAAGATCCGCGCCACCCAGGGCAAGGGGCTGATGCCGGACGGCACCACCCGCTTCTCGAAAGATGGCCAGCCCATCTATCACTACATGGGCACTTCCACCTTCAGCGAATACACGGTACTGCCGGAGATCTCCATCGCCAAGGTAGACCCGGCCGCCCCGCTGGAAGAGGTCTGCCTGCTCGGTTGCGGCGTCACCACCGGCATCGGTGCCGTGATGAACACCGCCAAAGTGAAAGAGGGTGAGAGCGTCGCCATCTTCGGGTTGGGCGGCATCGGCCTCTCCGCCGTGATCGGGGCTCGCCTGGCCAAGGCCGGCCGCATCATCGCCATCGACATCAACGAGAGCAAGTTCGAACTGGCCCGCAAGCTGGGCGCCACCGACTGCATCAACCCGAACGACTACGACAAGCCCATCCAGGAGGTGATCGTCGAGCTCACCGACGGCGGCGTCGACTTCTCGTTCGAGTGCATCGGCAACGTCAAGGTGATGCGCGCGGCGCTGGAGTGCTGCCACAAGGGCTGGGGCGAGTCGGTCATCATCGGCGTGGCCGGCGCGGGTCAGGAGATCAGCACCCGTCCGTTCCAGCTGGTCACCGGCCGGGTCTGGCGCGGCAGCGCCTTCGGCGGCGTGCGCGGTCGCAGCGAGCTGCCGAGCTACGTGCAGCGCTACATGCAGGGCGAGTTCAAGCTGGACGACTTCATCACCCACACCATGGGGCTTGAGCAGATCAACGAGGCGTTCGATCTGATGCACGAAGGCAAGAGCATCCGCAGCGTCATCCACTACTGAGCATGATCACCCCGCCTGCCACCGTGGGCGGGGTGCAGGAGTTCCCCCGATGAATCTGGACATAATCAGCAGCAACAAGAGCTTCGACGGCTGGCACAAGCGCTATCGTCACCGCGCCAGCGTGCTCGGCTGCGAGATGAATTTTGCCATCTATCTGCCGCCTCAGGCCCTCACCGGCCAGAAGGTGCCGGTGCTCTACTGGCTCAGCGGCCTCACCTGCACCGATGAGAACTTCATGCAGAAGGCGGGTGCCCAGCGCATCGCCGCCGAGCTCGGCATCGCCTTGGTAGCGCCGGACACCAGCCCCCGCGGCGACGGCGTGGCCGACGATCCCGGTTATGACCTCGGCATGGGCGCAGGTTTTTACATCAACGCCAGCCAGAACCCCTGGCAGGCGCACTACCAGATGTATGACTACGTCACCCGCGAGCTGCCTGACTTGATAGAGACTCACTTCCCTGTCTCGACCCGACGCGCCATCAGCGGCCACTCCATGGGCGGTCACGGAGCGCTGATCGCCGCGTTGCGGGAGCCGGGTCGCTACCGCTCGGTGTCGGCGTTCAGCCCGATCTGCCACCCGAGCCGCTGCCCCTGGGGCCAGAAGGCGCTCGGCGCCTACCTCGGCAGCAATCCGCTGTTGTGGCAGGAGTGGGATGCCTGCCAGCTGCTGCGCCACCAGCCAGTCACGCCGCTACCAACCTTGGTGGATGTGGGGCTGGATGATCCCTTCCTCGCTGAGCAGCTGCATATCGATGCGCTGGCCGAGGTGGCGGCCAACAAGGAATGGCCGCTGGAGCTCAACCGCCATGAGGGCTATGACCACAGCTACTACTTCGTTGCGAGCTTTATCGAGGCGCACCTGCGCTTTCACGCCCGCCACCTCTGATCAAAACAGGCCCGTAACGGGCCTGTTTCAGTTGGTGTTGTGGTGATCGGAAGCGTCAGCGGCCGGCGCGGGTCACCCCGCCGGAGCCCACGATCTGCTGCTCCACCTCGGGGTCACCCCAGTAGGTGATGTTGCCAGTGCCTGCGATGCCGATCTTGAGCGTTTTCTGGGCCCGCACCTCCACATCACCGCTGCCGGCGATATTGACCTCGACCTCGTTGCCACGCATCTCGCTGCCCAGCACATCGCCAGCACCGGCAATGTTCAGCTCGATGCTGGCGGCAGAGCCACTCCCCAGATCCAGGCTACCTGCACCAGCGATATTACCTTTCAATCGCTGTACCTCCAGCTGGCTGGCGACGATACCACCTGTTCCTGCCACTGACAGCTCCAGCGCCTCGCCCTTGAAGCCGTGCAGATCGCCGTTGCCGGTTCCTGCCAGCGCCATTTCACTGAGCTCCGGCAGGGTGATGGTGATCTCCAGCAGTTCGGTAGGCCGCAGTCGGTAACCATCCTTCACCTCGATCTCCAGCTTGCTGCCGCGCTCACTCAGCTCCAGATAGGGCAAGAGGTTTGCCTGCCCCTTGATGAGGATCCCGCGCTGCTCGCCCGCCACCAGATGGAGGGTGGCCGGAGTTCCCGCCAGCACCCGGGTCACCCGCTCGCCCAGCGCCTGCTGGCGCTCGACCGGGGCGCCTTCCCCCTTGATCTCGGTGTCGGCAAAGACATTACAACCGCCCATCACCAGCGCCACCAAGATGCCAATCATCCACCGCATAACTGTTCTCCTTTTTATTTATTGATAAGCCACCTGACAGGCCCTGTTCGAAACCACAAAAACAAGGACCGTATGAAACCACAGGTAGCAATGGCTATGCCAGAAGCTAACCATATGATTTTAAATAAAAAATAAAATTAACAGTAAGAGGTGACACGCATAGAAAAGAGCCATTTAGACCACTATTCAGCGAATCTGACCACCCCCTAACGGGCAGGTGGAGAGCTGGCTGGCGAGCCGTTCGCGAGGTCGCTACGCTGACAAGCCGTGGAAGTTTTTGATTGCCGCACCGGTCTGTTGAGCCAATAGTGGTACTTCGTGCGTACCAAGCTCTCCATTGCGGTAATGTCATTACCACCGTCTTGTCAGTCTTTACTGCCAACAAGGAGGCAGAGCGTGACCCAAGCAAGCCCTCTCTATTCCACTGCCGTCGGTCTGCCGGAACCGACTCGCACCCCGTTGCTGACCGGCAGCGATCCCGAGCAGAAACGGCGCGAGCTGCTCGCCTACTTCTGCCAGACCTTCGATCTCTACGACTCGCTGTTCGACTGTCTGGCCGATGAACGCGCCTGGTTCAACAAGGCTATCCCGCTGCGCCACCCGCTCATCTTCTACTACGGCCACACCGCCGCCTTCTTTATCAACAAGCTGCTGGCGGCACGCCTGATCGACCAGCGGCTGGATGCTCGCATCGAGGCCATGGTCGCCATCGGGGTGACGAGATGAGCTGGGACGATCTGGACGAGACCCACTACGACTGGCCCAAAGTCAGCGAGCTACGCAGCTATCGGGCCAAAGTCCGTTCGCTGGTGTGCGATTTTATTCGCCAGATGCCGCTCACTCTGCCCATCGACTGGCAGAGCCCGGCCTGGGTGATCCTGATGGGGATAGAGCACGAGCGCATCCACCTCGAGACCTCCAGCGTGCTCATCCGCCAGTTGCCACTCGCTTGGGTGCGGCCGCAGCCTTATTGGCCCACCTGTACCGAAGCCCGCCACCGCATTGATCAGGTGCCCACCAACAGTCTGCTGCCGGTGGCCGGCGGCAAGGTGCGCCTTGGCAAGCGTGACGCCACCTACGGCTGGGACAACGAATATGGCGAGCGCCATATCGAGCTGGCCCCGTTTCAGGCCAGCCGCATGCTGGTGAGCAATGCCGAGTACCTCGCCTTCGTCCAGGCGGGCGGCTACGGCCAGCAACAGTGGTGGGATGAGGAGGGATCGGGGTGGTGCCAGTACGCCAAGGCGCAGATGCCCACCTTCTGGGTGGGTGACCCCGCCGAGCCCGAACAATTGCAGCTGCGGCTGATGACCGAGCAGATCGCCATGCCATGGGACTGGCCGGTCGAGGTGAATCAGCTGGAGGCGGCCGCCTTCTGTCGCTGGAAGGCGGCCCGGACCGGACTCCCCATCCAGCTGCCGAGCGAGGTGGAATGGATGCTGCTGCGCGAGCAGCTACCCGGCGATCAGCCGGACTGGACGGAGGCCCCCGGCAATATCAATCTGGCCCGTTTCGCCTCCTCCTGCCCGGTGGATGCCTGCCCGCAAGGGGAGTTCTTCGATCTGGTGGGCAATGTCTGGCAGTGGACCAGCACCGCCATCGATGGCTTCGACGGCTTTAAAATCCACCCGCTCTACGACGACTTCTCTACCCCCACCTTTGATGGCAAGCACACCCTTATCAAGGGTGGCAGCTGGATCAGCACAGGTAACGAAGCGCTTAAATCATCCCGTTACGCCTTCCGGCGTCACTTCTTCCAGCATGCGGGTTTCCGCTATCTGGTCTCCCGTTATCAGGAACCCGTTATCGTGAATCCCTATGAAACCGACACGCTCGTCGCACAGTACCTCGACTTCCAGTACGGCCCGAACCACTTCGGGGTAGCCAACTACGCCAAGACGCTTGCTGATCTTGCTGGCGAACTGTGCAACAACCACCAGCGGGCGCTGGATATCGGCTGTGCCACCGGCCGCGCCAGCTTCGAGCTGGCCCGCCACTTCCAGCATGTGGACGGGGTGGACTACTCGGCCCGCTTCATCGATGTGGCGCTGGCCCTCGCCAGCCAGGACAGCTTCCGCTACGCCATTCCGCTGGAGGGTGAACTGGTGGAGTATTGCGAGGCACGCCTGTCGAGCCACGGGCTGGGGGCGAGTCAGGCTGAGCGCATCCACTTCAGTCAGGGGGATGCCTGCAACCTCAAGCCCAAATATGACCACTACGATCTGGTGCTCGCCTCCAACCTGATCGACCGGCTGCGGGAGCCCGCCCGCTTCCTGCGGGACATCGCTCCCCGGCTGCGCAGCGGTGGCCTGCTGGTGCTCACCAGCCCCTATACCTGGCTGGCGGAATATACCCCGCCCGCCAACTGGCTCGGCGGCATTCGCGAAAACGGCGAGGCGCTCACCACCTATCAGGCGCTGCAACGGCTGCTGGCGGCGGAGTTCGAGGAGCACTGCCCGCCCCGGGATGTGCCCTTCGTCATCCGCGAAACCGCCCGCAAATACCAGCACACGGTGGCGCAGCTGACCGTCTGGCGCAAACGCTAGCACGCCGGTCGGCATGCAGATGAGAAGAGGGAGGCCAACGGGCCTCCCTCTTGTTATGGCAGTCAAAACGGCGCGAGTATCAATGCCCCTGCTCATGATAGCGGCGGGCCAGCACGGCGCAGACCATCAGCTGGATCTGGTGGAAGATCATCAGCGGCAACACCATCACCCCGACGCTGGCGGCGGGGAACATGACGTTGGCCATCGGCACCCCGTTGGCCAAACTCTTTTTCGAGCCGCAGAAGACGATGGTGATCTCGTCCGCCTTGTCGAAGCCGAGACGACGGCTGATCCAGACGTTCCAGCAGAGCACCAACGCCAGCAAGACACAGCTCAGCAGCACGATACTGGCCAGATCGTACCAACTTACTTGACGCCAAATCCCCTGCACCACCGCCTCGCTGAAGGCGACGTATACCACCAGCAGGATGGAGCTCTGATCCAGCTTGCCGATGAGCGGACGGTGGCTGTCGACCCAGCGACCGATGAGCGGGCGCGACAGGTGGCCCACCACGAACGGCAGCATCAGCTGCATCATGATGGACTGGATGGAGTGCCAGGTGTCGATCCCCTCCCCCTGCACGTGGATCATCATCCCCACCAGCACCGGCGAGAGGAAGATGCCGAGGATGCTGGAGGCCGAGGCGCTGCACACCGCCGCCGACACATTGCCCCCTGCCATCGAGGTAAAGGCGATGGCCGACTGCACGGTGGCAGGCAGGGCGCAGAGATAGAGGAAGCCGAGGTAGATAGCCGGGCTCAGCCAGCTCGGCACCAGCGGGGTGAGCAGCAGCCCGAGCAGCGGAAACAGCACGAAGGTGCTGAGCATCACCACCAGATGGAGCCGCCAGTGACCGAGGCCCGCCAGCAGGTTCTGGCGCGACAACTTGGCGCCATGCATGAAGAACAGGAGCGCCACCGCCAGCTTGGTCAGCAGACCGAACCAGACGGCCACCTGACCCTCGCAGGGAAAGAGGGAGGCCAGGGTGACCACCGCAATCAGCACAACAGTAAAGGGATCCAGACGCACGAAAGGTCTCCATCAGAAAGGCATCCTGCTGCCATGGTGACAGTCAGGATTGGGGAGGACAAGAAACAGAGCGGGAGATGTCTGGCACCTCCCGCTAAAACGAACCTCCAGCTTACCCCGATAACGGAGAGGCGCAACGTTGTGCAGCGGTTAATTGTTCATCAATGCTTAACGCCTTTGCTTTGTTGAATAGCGGAAGTTGCTGACCCGCGGCCAGATAGCGCCAAACCGGCGCGAAATGGATAAAAAAACGGGCGACCAAGGCCGCCCGTCACGCTTTTTCACCCAGCCGATCAGCGCTGGCTGGCCAGCTTGCCGTTGCCGCTTTTCTTCTCATTGCCGGCGAGCTTGCGGGCCTGCCGCTTCTCGAAGCGGGAGATCCACCAGTAGGCCAGCGCCGAGAAGACCGCTGTCATGAAGACGTTGATGAAGAAGGCGCGCACCAGATCCACTCCGGCCGGGAAGGCGGAGGCGCTCATGCTCACCACGAAGATGGCGATCAGCACCGACACCACGCCCATCCCGAACTTGCGCGACCCCATGCGGAAATCGCGGGGGGTGTCGTCATGTTTCCAGCGGAACACGAAGTAGGCCACCATGATGAAGATCGGCGGCAGCATGGCAGTCCCTGCAGTGAGGTTGATGGCGGTGTTCATCATCTGCTGCACCGACTCGGAGCCGAAGCCGTTGACCACCAGCATCGCGAACACGAAGACAAACTGCCACCAGGCGGCGCGCACCGGCACGCCGTGCTCGTTGAGCTGGGTGGTCTTCTCGCCGTAAACCCCCTGCGGGATCTCGGAGAAGTGGATCTTCACCGGCGCCGAGGTCCACATCATCATGGAGCCGAACATGGCGATAAACAGCACCACGCCGACGAAGCGGCCAACCAGCGCCTCGGAGAGCCCGAAGTACTGCGCCATGCCGGTGAAGATCTCCACCATGCCGCCGGCATAGGTGAGGCTCTCGCGCGGTACGAACACGTTCACCAGCAGGGAACCAACCGCATACATGGCACCGATGACGATACCCGCACTGATGATCACCTTGATAAAGGACTTCTGGCCGCCCTTCACGTCATTGAGGTAGGCCGCTGCGGTCTCGGCACCGCCCGCCGCCTGGAAGATCCAGCACATGATGCCCAGCGTCGCCCAGTTGACGGTGGGAGTCATCGCCTCCAGCGTGATGGGCTGGGCCGGCACATGATCGCCACTCAGGGCCATCAGGGCGCCCAGCACATAGATGGCGAACAGGGCAAATACCCCGTAGGCCACGATCTCGGCAATCTTGCCGAGCCAGCTCGCCCCCTTGGTGGAGATGTGGGTCGCCGCCGCAAACAGCACGATGGAGATGATCGAGGTGACCATGGGCGAGAAGCTGTACTCATAGCCCAGCATGGCGTAGGAGGCGTAGGCGATGACGTTGGGTAGCAGGGAGACGAACCAGAACAGGTTCACGAACCAGTAGAGAAACGAGCCCAGATAGGCCATCCGGGTGCCGAGCGGTTTTTTAAGCCAGTCGTACATCCCCGACTCGGAGTTTTTGTTGGCCGAGACGAACTCGGCGATGATGAAGACGAACGGAATGAAGTAGACGATGGTCGCCAGCAGGAAGATGGGGGCTGAGCTGAGCCCCAGCTCGATGTTGTTGTTGACGATGTTGCGCACGTTGAACACGGCGGCAAAGGTCATCGACAACAGGGCAAACTTGCCTATGGTGCCGCGTACGGATTCAGACATGGTGTCCTCCAGTGGACTCGCGCTCCCTGCGGGTAACGCGGTGACTCTGTGATGTGTTCGGCAAGGGTCTGTCGGCCCCGCGCTTTACTCTCTTGTTATGATCGGGCCGCGTGGACGACCTCCTTGGTGAACCGGTGCAGTCTCCCGCACCGGCTCGCAATACCGTTCAGACGATCGGGGTGCCCGGCGCCATCGGCACCCGCGGCTGCAACAGCACGCTCTGGCTCTCGTCCGGCGTCTCGGCGCAGAGCAACATGCACTCGGAACGCTCACCGCGCATCCTGGTGGGCTTGAGGTTGGTCAGTACCACCACCTCGCTGCCCATCAGATCCTCTTCGCTGTAGTAGGGCACCAGACTGGTGACGGTCTGCAGCGGCCGCTCGCCCCCCACGTCGATCTGGACGATGTAGAGTTTGTCAGCCCCGGGGTGGCGCACCACCTCCAGCACCTTGCCCACCTTCATCTCGACCCGTTTGAATTCGGCAAACTCGATCGTCTCGCTCATGCTCTTTTCCTTTTCTGGTTCAACGGTTTGCGGGTGGCCAACGGCCACCCGGTTTGATTGGGATTCAATGCCGTGCTTATGGCGTCTGCATGGCAACCTGCGCTGTCGGCTGGGCCTCTTTGGCGCGCGCTTCGGCGCTGAGGGAGGCCTCGTATTTGTTGTATTTCCACCAGGCGAAGCCGAGGAAGATCACGATCCCGCCGACGTTGTAGAAGATGATGGTCATGATGTCGGCGCCGGTCGGGAAGGTGGAGGCGAGGAAGCCCACCGAGAAGATGGCGATCAGCACCGAGACCACAGCGATGCCGGTGGTACGTGAGCCCATCTTGAAATCCCGTGGCAGGTGGTCGAGCTTCAGGCGCAGATTGAGGTAGGCCAGCATGATGAACAGCGGCGGCAGCATAGAGGCGGCGGCGGTCATGTTGATGACGGTGTTCATCAGATCCTGCGCTGTGTTGGAGCCCAGAGTCGGGATCACCATCAGCGGCAGCACGATGAGGTACTGGATCCAGGCTGCACGGGCAGGCACGCCGTTCTCGTTGAGCTCGACCGTCTTCTTGCCGAAGATGCCGGCCGGGATCTCGGAGAAGAAGATCTTCACCGGGGTCGCCGTCCACATCAGCAGGGAGCCGAACATGGCGGTGAAGGAGACCAGCCCGACGAAGCGGTTCATCAGGATCTCCGGCAGGCCGAAGTAGGCCGCCAGCCCTTCAAATACCTGCACCGAGCCGCCGGTATATTTCAGGGTCCCGCTCGGTACGAACACGTTGATCAACAACGACGCGATGGAGTAGAGCACCCCGATAAAGATCCCGGCGATGATGATCACCTTCACGAAGGACTTGGAGCCGCCCTTCACGTCATTGACGTAGACCGCCACCGACTCGGCGCCACCGGCTGCCATAAAGATCCAGGTGGTGATGCCGAGGAAGGCCCAGCTGAAATCGGGGATCATCGCCTCTACAGTGATGGGGTCAGCCGGTTGCACGCCGCCCACCAGTGCCGCACCCGCCAGCAGAATGTAGGAGAGGGTCAGCAGCAGCATCAGGGACGAGGTCACCGAGGTGATGGGGCCGAGCATCTTGGCGCCGTTGGTGGAGACGTAGGTGGCAAAGGCGAACAGCACCATGCTCAAGGCCGTGGTCGCCACCGGGGTGAGAATGTACTCGTAGCCGAGAAAGGCATAGGAGGCGTAGGCGATAACCCGCGGCAGCAGCGAGGTGAAGAAGAAGAGGTTCACGAACCAGTAGGTGTAGGCGGAGATAAAGGCCCAGCGCCCGCCGAGGGAGCTCTTCACCCAGGCATACACCCCCGCTTCGGAGTTTTTGTTCAGTGACACAAATTCCGCAATGATCAGACAAAACGGAATGAAGTAGAAAATGGTGGCCAGAAAGAACATCGGGGCGGAGGCCAGACCAATCTCGATGTTGTTGTTGATGACGTTGTTGAAGCTGAATACCGCCGCGAAGGTGAGCGACAGCAGACCAAACTTGCCTATCGTATTCCGTTTGGAATCAGACATGGTGCATCTCCAGACCTGTAGTTATTGCAGCGAAAGAGCGGGGCATGATTTGTAGGGTGAGCCCCACCCTTCCGGCTTTTGTCAGTGCAGAACCGGCGGCTTGTTATTTGTTCTTGAAGTAGCCGCCTTCGACGGTGACCTTGATGATCACCTTGCGCACCGGCGCATCGCCGACAAACCGGTAAGCCTCGTCGTTCTCGAAGATCACTACCTGCCCGTTACCCACCTGCTGGCGCTCACGCACCTCACCAGCCAGCCACTCGCGGTCTGTGGTGTCGTCATAGGCCTGCTCGACCGCCAGCTCCGATTTGGGGGCCCACTCCACCGTCTCTGCTCCTTCCAGGTAGTAGTGGACGTCGAAGTAGCGGCGCTGCCCCTCGAACAAAGAGGCGGCCGGGCTGGCCCCCTCCTGCAAGCGATAGGTGAGGGAGTCACCGATGGAGTGGCAGATGCCGGGCTTGAGGTTTGGCAGGTTGTTGATGGCCTCCACGCAGCGGCCCCACTTCTTGCCCTCCCGGTAGATGTTTTTGAACAGGGTCAGGTTGTCCAGGGTGATCATGCGAGGTTCCTCCCGCCGTTGATGGTGAGGTCGAGCCCGGCCAGCGCAGCCGGATTGAGGTTGCCACGGGCGATGGGCAGCAGGGTCAGGCCGAAGCTGAACGGCTCGAAGCGCACCCGCCAGGAGTCCAGCACCTCGGAGCCCCAGGAGTTGGAGCCGAGCCCCAGTACCTTGTGATCCAGATTGAGGGTGAGATAACCACAGGGCTCCAGCTCGTTGATGTGCTGCGCCGCGTGGATATGCTCCCAGCTGTAGGGCCAGACGCTCAGGTTGATGGGGGCATCAGGTCGCACGTAGAGACCGGCGCCGTGGCGGTTGGTCAGGGTCGCCCAGCGCACCTGCTGGCGGTTGCCGTTGTCCTGCGGGAAGGGGTAGTGCTCCCACATCTCGCTGACTGTGCTCTGGAAGCTGTCGATCCAGTTGCTCTGGCGGCTGTCCTGATAGTTTTCGCCCGGCCCCATGCCGTAGTAGTGCACCCGGTCGAGATCCTGACGAATGCCCAGCTCGAAGCCGATCTTGGGGATGATGTCGTCATAACCGCCGTAGGGCTGACCGGAGAGTGCCACGTGCAGCTGACCGTTCGGGCTCAGGGTGTAGACGTAGCGGCAGCGCATGCCGAAGTCGAACACCGGCGGCGCGATCAGGCTCTCTACCGTCACCTCGACCGCCTCACCCAGCTGACGCCAACTCAGAGTGCGGAAGTGCTCCTGCATGATCTGCAGGTGGTTCGGGTGCCACAGGCTCTCGTACTCCTGCTTGTGGTTGTCGATCATCGGCTTGAAGAAGGTGAGGCGCGGCGCCCGCTCAATCAGCTCGATACCATCCTGCTGCCAGCTCACCAGCTTGCCGTCGAGGCGCGAGAAGCGCAGGACAAAGCCGCTGCCACTTAAGACAAGTGCGAGGCGTTCATCGGCAATCTGCAGTGCAGTAGCGTTGGGATTGGCAAAGGGTCGCAGCTGGCGAGTCGATGCCTTCAGTTGGAACTGGTACTGGCCCAGCTCGTGCTCCGCCGCACTGTAACGGGTGGCGGTGGCCTTGATGACCCGCAGCTGGACGAAGGTTTCCCGCCCATCGAGGGATGGCAGTTCGAGTTGCAACTCGGTGATGGCACCGGGAGCCACCCCTTCCAGCCGGATTTGCTGGCTGGCCAGCAGCTCGCCTTCGGCCTTCACCTCGACCAGCAGACGGATGTCGTCGAGAGTGGAGAACCAGTAGCGGTTTTCCACCGCCAGCTTGCCGCTCGCCAGATCCAGAGCGCGCACCTTGACCGGGCAGATCACCTGCTTGTATTCGCGCAGGCCCGGCCCCGGGGTCTGATCCGGATAGATGAGGCCATCCATGCAGAAGTTGTAGTTGTTGGGATAGTCGCCATAGTCGCCACCGTACTTGTAGACGGGGCGGCCCTGCTCGTCCTGATCCAGAATGCCGTGATCGCACCACTCCCAGATGTAGTGGCCCTGAATGTGGGGATGGCGGTCGAACACCTGCTGATATTCGCTAAGACCGCCCGGGCCGTTGCCCATGGCGTGGGCGTATTCGCAGAGGATACGCGGCTTGGCCATCGGGAACTCGCCGAAGCAGTTCATCTGGGAGACGCGGGAGTACATGGTGCTCACCACATCCACTACCTCGGCATCGCGATCCTCTTCGTAGTGCACCAGCCGGGTCGGGTCGATCGCCTTGCAGCGCTGGTACATGGCTCTGATGTTGCAGCCGTAACCGGACTCGTTGCCGAGCGACCAGATGATGATGGAGGGGTGGTTCTTCTGGGCGTGCACGTGGCGCTCGATGCGATCCACGAACACCGGCTCCCAGAAGGGGTCATCGGTGATGCGGCTGAGATCGCCGACGTTGGCAAAACCGTGGGTCTCCACGTCGGTCTCCGCCATCACGAACAGACCGTACTGGTCACACAGCTCGTAGAAACGCGGGTCGTTCGGATAGTGGGCAGTGCGCACCGAGTTGAGGTTGTGCTGCTTCATCAGCACGATATCGCGCTCCACCCGATCCATGCCGACCGCGCGGCTCTTGAGGTGGTCGTTGTCGTGGCGGTTCACCCCGTGCAGCTTGAGGTAGTGGCCGTTGACGTAGAAGAGGCCATCCTTGACCTTGATCTCACGCACCCCGACCCGCTGCGGGATCACTTCCAGCAGCTCGCCCTGACCGTTGTAGAGGGAGAGTTGCAGCTGATAGAGGTACGGATCTTCGGCGCTCCACAGATGGGGGCTGGCCAGATCCAGCGTGAAGCGGCAATCACACTTGCCGTCGATGGCGAGATGATCGAGCAAACCGCTGGCGAGCTCGTTGCCCTGATCCAGGAGCGACCAGACCAGACGGTGATCACGGACGGGCGTCCCCAGATTTTCCAGCTGGATATCACAGCTCAGGGTGGCGCTCTGGCCGGCAATCTGATTGTCATCGGCCAGCGCGGTGCGGATGAAGAAGTCCTGCACATGGGCGGCCGGTTTGCCCACCAGATAGACGTCGCGGAAGATCCCCGCCATCCACCACATGTCCTGATCTTCGATATAGGTGGAGTCAGCCCACTGCATCACCCTTACCGACAGCAGGTTCTCGCCGATGTTGGCGTAGGCACTGATATCGAACTCGGCGGTGAGACGGCTCCCCTTGCTGAAACCGACGTAGTGGCCGTTCACATAGACCTCGAAGTAGGTCTCCACCCCATCAAACTTGATGATCACCTGCTCGCCGTCCCAGGCCGGGCTCAGCGTGAAGCTGCGCTGATAGGCGCCGGTGGGGTTGTTGGTCGGCACGAAGGGCACGTCGATGGGGAAGGGAAAACCTTCGTCGGTGTACTGCAGCTGACCATGTCCTTCCATCTGCCACATGTTGGGCACGGTGATCTGGCCCCACTCGCTCATGGGGCTGTGATAGAAGGCCTCCGGCACCTGCAGGGGGTGGTCAAAGTAGTGGAACTGCCACTGGCCGCCAAGGCTCAGAAAACGACGGCTCAGCTCGCGCTGCATGGTTGCCGCCAGCGCGTGGTCGGCATAAGAGAAGAAGTAGGCGCGCGGAGCCAGCCTGTTTTCACCAACGAATTGGACGTTTTCCCAGTTATTCACATGTCCTCCCGGAACAAGGCAACGTTAACTGGGTAAACTCTAGATAAACATTTACTAAATATCAGCTTTGGATTGGTAAAGTTTTAACCTGATCACAATGAACAGATGGTTTTGTGAGCGAGATCAGAAGCGGGAGATAAAGGAGGGCAAGATATGGAGGAGTGGCATGGATGTTGATGACAGTTGGCTGACTAGCAATAAAATCAACTATAAAACAATATGATATGAAGTTGTTGGATGATATGGGAAAGAGGTTTGCTTGGGAGATGTGTCGCACCACCGCAAGATGGTGCGACTAAAAAGCAGAATGTTTTACTAAAATCAGCGAGTGGTGCCGCGCAGGGTCAACTTGCTCGGTACCAGCACCCGAAGGGGAATATCCCGCTCGTCTCGCAGCCGCTCAACCAGCAGATTGACCCCCTGGGAGCCCATCAACTCGGAGTGGATCCGCACCGTAGAGAGCGGCGGGAAGGTGAACTTGGCGGTCGGGATATCGTTGACGCTGATAAGCTCGATCTGCTGGGGAATCGCCAGTCCCTTCTCATGAATGGCACGCAGCACGCCAATGGCGATGGAGTCGGAGGCGACAAAGAGCGCTTTGGGCCAGTCACCCGCCAGCATCTCCTTCGCCAACTGGTAGCCGGAGGCGCTGGAGAAATCCCCACGATAGAGATCGTTCTCCTGCACCACCCCCAACCGCTGGCCATAATCCCGGAAGGCCAGTTCACGCAGATCCGGATTCTCATCCTGGCCACCGATATAACCGATGCGCTGGTGTCCCTGAGCGATAAAATAATCCACCACTTGCTGGCTGATCAGGGCGAGATCCACATCGACCGAGTCGAACTCTCCCTGTGAACGGCAGTCGACAAACACCAGCTGGCTGGAACAAGCCCTTAGCTGGACGAGACGTTCGGCTGTGAGTGTGCCGACCACCAGAATGCCATCCACGGCGCTCAGTTCGCGCCCTTCACCGCAGTTGTAGAGATGAGTCAGTTCGATATTGAGGCGGGCACTTTGGGTCTCGATGCCATAACGGATAGCGAGATAGTAAGGGTCGTTGACCTCGGTACTCTGGGGATAGGCATAGACCACCAGAAAGTGCAGCTTGCTCTTATGTACCCCCTTGCGGGCGCTGCTGGTCTTGTACTCCAGCCGTTCGGCAATCTCGAAGATCCGCTGCTTGGTCTCTTCCTTGACGCTCAGGCTGGGATCCTCGTTCAGTACCCGGGATACCGTGGCGAGAGAAACCCCCGCTTCCTGTGCAATTTCCTTCAACGTAGCCATCAATACCTCGCTGGCAGCATCACGTGTTAATCGGCAACGGCTAAAGAGTAACGGGCAATCCCTTGATAGCCCAGCACTTTTACTAAAATGCCGGCGGCATGGCAGATTTTTGGAAGTCAGAAATGCAAAAAGGCCTCCCGAATGGGAGGCCTCTTCTAAGTAGGTGCCTGACAGTGTCCTACTCTCGCATGGCGAATGCCACACTACCATCGGCGCTACCGCGTTTCACTTCTGAGTTCGGCATGGGATCAGGTGGTTCCACGGCGCTATTGCCGTCAGGCAAAAGCTTTTAAAACTAACTTGAAAATGGTGCTGATACCCAGAATCGAACTGGGGACCTCATCCTTACCAAGGATGCGCTCTACCGACTGAGCCATATCAGCACACTAACCGGTAAAGACCACGCTGGGCGTAATCTTGAAATTGGGTGCCTGGCAGTGTCCTACTCTCGCATGGCGAATGCCACACTACCATCGGCGCTACCGCGTTTCACTTCTGAGTTCGGCATGGGATCAGGTGGTTCCACGGCGCTATGGCCGCCAGGCAAATTCTTCAATCCAGAAAGCTGACGTGAATAACGATGTTGCTCGTGGCTTGTCGTTATCACTGAATTAGTAGTTCGCTTGGTATTTGCTACAAGCCTTAGAACACTTCTTGGGTGTTGTATGGTTAAGCCTCACGGGTAATTAGTACGGGTTAGCTCAATGCATCGCTGCACTTACACACCCCGCCTATCAACGTTGTGGTCTCCAACGGCCCTTTAGGACCCTCAAGGGGTCAGGGATGACTCATCTCAGGGCTCGCTTCCCGCTTAGATGCTTTCAGCGGTTATCGATTCCGAACTTAGCTACCGGGCAGTGCCACTGGCGTGACAACCCGAACACCAGAGGTTCGTTCACTCCGGTCCTCTCGTACTAGGAGCAACTCCCTTCAATCATCCAACGCCCACGGCAGATAGGGACCGAACTGTCTCACGACGTTCTGAACCCAGCTCGCGTACCACTTTAAATGGCGAACAGCCATACCCTTGGGACCGACTTCAGCCCCAGGATGTGATGAGCCGACATCGAGGTGCCAAACACCGCCGTCGATATGAACTCTTGGGCGGTATCAGCCTGTTATCCCCGGAGTACCTTTTATCCGTTGAGCGATGGCCCTTCCATTCAGAACCACCGGATCACTATGACCTACTTTCGTACCTGCTCGACCTGTCCGTCTCGCAGTTAAGCTGGCTTATGCCATTGCACTAACCTCCTGATGTCCGACCAGGATTAGCCAACCTTCGTGCTCCTCCGTTACTCTTTGGGAGGAGACCGCCCCAGTCAAACTACCCACCAGGCACTGTCCGCGAGCCCGATTCAGGGCCCTGCGTTAGAACATCAAACATACAAGGGTGGTATTTCAAGGACGGCTCCAGCGCAACTGGCGTCACGCCTTCAAAGCCTCCCACCTATCCTACACATGTAGGTTCAATGTTCAGTGCCAAGCTGTAGTAA
The DNA here is from genome assembly GCF_051919545.1 of Aeromonas sp. 61P. Classification (NCBI taxonomy): domain Bacteria; kingdom Pseudomonadati; phylum Pseudomonadota; class Gammaproteobacteria; order Aeromonadales; family Aeromonadaceae; genus Aeromonas; species Aeromonas sp. 61P. The sequence continues at coordinate 858,765 of NZ_JBQBEL010000001.1, read as the reverse complement.
AGGTTCACGGGGTCTTTCCGTCTAGCCGCGGGTACACCGCATCTTCACGGCGAATTCGATTTCACTGAGTCTCGGGTGGAGACAGCATGGCCATGGTTACACCATTCGTGCAGGTCGGAACTTACCCGACAAGGAATTTCGCTACCTTAGGACCGTTATAGTTACGGCCGCCGTTTACCGGGGCTTCGATCAAGAGCTTCGCTTGCGCTAACCCCATCAATTAACCTTCCGGCACCGGGCAGGTGTCACACCCTATACGTCCACTTTCGTGTTTGCAGAGTGCTGTGTTTTTGATAAACAGTCCCAGCCATCTGGTCACTGCGACTCCCAACTGCTCCATCCGCAAGGGACTTCACTGTCAAGAGCGAACCTTCTCCCGAAGTTACGGTTCTATTTTGCCTAGTTCCTTCACCCGAGTTCTCTCAAGCGCCTTGGTATTCTCTACCCGACCACCTGTGTCGGTTTGGGGTACGATGACTTGTAATCTGAAGCTTAGAGGCTTTTCCTGGAAGCAGGGCATCAATGGCTTCCACACCGTAGTGTGTTCGTCTCGTGTCTCAGTGTTGTGTCTCCGGATTTGCCTGGAAACACCACCTACGCACTTTCACCAGGACAACCGTCGCCTGGCCCACCTAGCCTTCTCCGTCCCCCCATCGCAATTACAAGTCGTGCAGGAATATTAACCTGCTTCCCATCGACTACGCCTTTCGGCCTCGCCTTAGGGGTCGACTCACCCTGCCCCGATTAACGTTGGACAGGAACCCTTGGTCTTCCGGCGAGGAGGCTTTTCACCCCCTTTATCGTTACTTACGTCAGCATTCGCACTTCTGATATCTCCAGCATACCTCTCGATACACCTTCGCAGACTTACAGAACGCTCCCCTACCACTCACACATAAGTGTGAATCCGCGGCTTCGGTGCCTGGTTTGAGCCCCGTTACATCTTCCGCGCAGGCCGACTCGACTAGTGAGCTATTACGCTTTCTTTAAATGATGGCTGCTTCTAAGCCAACATCCTAGCTGTCTGAGCCTTCCCACATCGTTTCCCACTTAACCAGAACTTTGGGACCTTAGCCGGCGGTCTGGGTTGTTTCCCTCTTCACGACGGACGTTAGCACCCGCCGTGTGTCTCCCGGATATTACTTACTGGTATTCGGAGTTTGCATGGGGTTGGTAAGTCGGGATGACCCCCTAGCCCAAACAGTGCTCTACCCCCAGTAGTATTCGTCCGAGGCGCTACCTAAATAGCTTTCGGGGAGAACCAG
>NZ_JBQBEL010000001.1:727500-852500 GCF_051919545.1 Aeromonas sp. 61P | reverse complement strand
TGCTGAGTCACCTCGTAACTGGTAGCCAGGTTCAACAGCGTATAGGCACTGAGTTCCACCCGCTGGCTAGTCGCCCAGTTGTTGTCATAGCGCTTGCCCACATAGAGCAGTTCAGCAGTTAGTGTTGCGGCATCGAATCGGGTATCTGCGATCCAGCTGCCTTTATGTTCAGCTCTACGCAGCAGCTGCAAATCCTGGTTACCCGTATCTTTGGCTCTGGTGTAGTCGTAGCTCAAACGATGATGCACAGGTCCGGTGTCGATGCCGAGCTCCGTTTCCACTCCTTTGATATCCGCCGTGGTATTTTTGGGGTTGCAGGTGTAGCTCATGCTGGTCAGGCAATAAATCAGATTGTCGATGCGGTTGCGATACAGATTCACAGACCAATCCCAGGCCGAATAGCGACCTGACAGGCCCAACTCCAGGTTTTTGCTCTCTTCCGGCTTGAGTGTCGGATTCTCAGACCCTGGATAATAGAGCTGGTTGAAGGTGGGGGCCTTGAAGCCAGTACCGTAACTCAACCGGACATTATGGTTCTCATCGATATCCAGCCCGCTGGCGGCAGACCAAGTGTTGTGACGACCATATTGCTGGTTGTCATCGGTCCGACCGGACAGTTCCCATAGCAGCGCCTGCCAACGATAGCTTCCCACAGCAAACAGACCGGTATTGTCACGACCAGGAGCGTTGAAGGTTTTTCCATAGCCGCGGGAGTCTGATTTCATCTCCTCACGCTGCCAATCTGCGCCACCGGTCAGATTAACCCCTTCGATACCGTTCCAACTATTGATCCAGGAGAAACGGGTTAAACCAGTATGAATAGGCTCACCGCTAGCCTCTCCTTTAGCCTCCTGCCAAGTCTTCAGCTTGTTCTCACCGTAACTGGCTTCAAGTCGACTGATCAGATCCTTACCCTGGAACTTGACACCACCATCATATTGGAAAGCCTGTACCCGACTCTGATCCGTGCTGCCATCTGTGTCGGTAAGATTGTCATAGCCTTGAGCATTGAAATCCGCGCTCCATGCATCATTAAAAGCGTGGTTCAAACCAATTTGACCATTGCGGCCGGAGAAACCATCCCGATCCGGCTGCTGGACATTGGCTACGACATCAAAACCATCGGTACGCTCGTAGCCGATCAGCATGTTCATATCGGTTTTTTGACCCAATGACTGAACCGTTCTGAGCTCGCCCTGACCATAGCCATGGCTCCCAGCACCGCCCTTCAGGTGTGTCTCGCTGCCATTTTTGGCGGATGTTTTGGTGATGAGGTTGATAACGCCGCCAATGGCATCGGAACCATACACTGCCGCGCGTGGGCCACGGATATACTCGATGCGCTCGATATTGCCGAGCGGGATTTGGCTGAGATCAGGCGTACCCGCCACCATGGCTGCAATCGGACGACCATTCATCAAAACCAGCGAGTGGTTGGAGTTGGTTCCACGGATAAACAGGCTGCTGATGTGACCCCGGCCTCCCAGTGTCGCTATCTGCACACCAGGCAGGGTTTTCAGCAGTTCGGGCAAACTCTGAACCTGACGAGATTCGATCTCGGCACGATCGATCACCACAACGGGCGCCAGCACCGAGCTGACCGGTTGTTCCACGCGGTTGGCCGTAATGACCAGAGTTGGATTGATGGGGATGGTGGTTTGGGCAAACGCCGCCGTCGGCAACAGGGCAGCCGCCAGAAATTTCTTCGACATGAGAGATCCTTAAGTTCGCGTAAGTATCTACTTCGTGGCCGGTTTCTCTCGGCCCGAAATACGAACTCTGGCAGGTCTTCGGGCTCGGGGGCTGATAGCCTACGGCGACGGCTTCCCGCCTGATGGCAGTGCCCTGATGTCGCTTCGTTCCCCCTTACCGCTGCGCGCCAGCTCCGGATTCTCACCGGATTCCCTATTAAGCATGATGCGCCAAAGCGGGAGGATTATAGGCAGAGCCAAGCTGGATGTATAGCCATCTAGATTTCTATTTATTGCCAACCAGCGCCGCCAACCGCTGCTGGGCCCCCTCCATCACCGCCTGTACCCCGAGATGAGAGAGATGGCGCCCTGCCGAGACCAGATAGTAAGAGAGAGTGACGTCGGTGAGGGTCGCAATCCGCTCCACTCCGTAGAGGCGGCCAATCTCGTCGGCCATCGCCAGCGGCGCCGGGAAGATCCCCATCCCCGCCTTGCCGAACGACTTCATCAGGGTGGAGTCATCAAACTGCCCCACCAGATGGGGATGAATGCCCTGCTGGCGATACCACGCCAGCAGCCGATCGTGGGTAGCCGACTTCTCTCCGGGGATCAGCAACGGCAACCCCTCCAGCGAGGCGGGAAAACCATCCCGCGCCCGCGCCGCCAGCTCGGGGCTGGCAAACAGCGCCAGCGGGCTGCGCCCCAACTCGTGGTTATAGCCACGCACGCCGCTGTCGGGAGGGAGCGGGCGATCGATCAGCACCATATCCAGCTTGTGGCGGGCCAGCTCGCTGAACAGCTGCTCGGCCCGCTCCTCGTGACACACCAGCCGCAGCGGGGTCGCCAGCGCCATGGCGGGAGCCAGCAGCTCGAACGCCAGAGTGCGGGGTACCGAATCGGCGATCCCCACCTGCATGGTCAGCTCCTGACTGGCGTGGCGCAGGGTGTGCTCCAGCTCGGCACCGAGCGAGAAAATCGCCCCTGCCTGCTCCTGCGCCTGCCGTCCGGCGGCGGTCAGCACCAGACGCCGCCCCACTCGGTTGAACAGCGCCACCCCTAGGGACTGCTCCAGCTCTGCAACCTGACCGCTGATGGTCTGCGGCGTGAGATGCAGCTGTTCGGCGGCCTGCGTCACGCTGCCGCTGCGTGCCACATGCCAGAAGTAGTAGAGCTGTTTGTAGTTGAGCATGCCGTTCCCTATCAGTTTTTACCGAACAACCATCAGTGAGAATCTGATTTTATCGAAACATTGCGGGCTCTAGCATGCAACCATTATCTGAACTGCCCTGCGAACCATCATGCTGGACGTTGTTGTACTCTTCTTTCTGTTTGGTCTGCTGGCCGGTCTGGTGCGCTCCGAGCTCAAACTGCCTCCTGCCCTCTACGACACCCTCTCCCTCTTTCTGCTGCTGGCCATCGGCCTCAAGGGCGGCGTCGGTCTGGCCCAGCAATCCCTGCAACCTCTGCTGCCACAACTGGCGCTAGTGATCCTGCTCGGCGTGGTGCAGACCCTGCTCGGCTTTGCCGTGCTGCGCCTCAAGATGAACCGGGTCGATGCCGCCGCCACCGCCGCCCACTATGGTTCGGTCAGCGTCGCCACCTTTGCGGTCGGGGTGAACTGGCTCACCGAGCGGGGCATCAGCTTTGAATCCCAGCTTTCGATCTTCCTCGCGGTGATGGAGATCCCCGCCATTCTGGTGGGCATAGTGCTGGCCCGCGGCATCAGCCGCGAGACCCGCTGGCGCATGCTGGCCCACGAGACCTTCCTCGGCAAAGGGGTGACCCTGCTGCTGGGCGGCATGGCCATCGGCTATCTGGCCGGGCCGGACGGAATTGCCCCGCTCAAACCGCTGTTTGTCGACCTGTTCAAGGGGGCGCTGGCGCTGTTCCTGCTGGAGATGGGCCTGATCGTCGCCCGTCAGTGTCAGGATCTGCGCCGCCACGGCCTGTTCCTGCTCGGCTTCGCCCTGTTGATGCCGCTCGCTTCAGCGGGACTGGGGCTGGCGGCTGGCCAGCTGATGGGCCTCTCCCTCGGCGGCCTGACCCTGCTGGCCACCCTGGCGGCGAGCGCCTCCTATATTGCCGTGCCGGCCACCATGCGCATCGCCGTGCCTCAGGCCAACCCGGGGCTGTCCCTCAGCGCCGTGCTGGGGGTCACCTTCCCGTTCAACATCATGTTGGGGATCCCGCTCTACCACAGCTGGGCCCGCCACTTCACGGAGTAGCCACATGCAGACCGAGACCCGCACCCTGCTGACCATCATCACCGAAGCCAATCTGGAGCCTACCCTGCTGCGCACCCTCACCCGCGAGGGGCTGCGCGGCTACACCATCACAGATGCCCGCGGCCGGGGGGATCATGGCGAGCGCAACGCCAGCTGGAGCGAGAGCGGCAACATCCGGCTGGAGGCGATCTGCAGTCGGGAGCAGGCGGAGCGGCTGCTGGCCCACCTGCAGAGTCGCTACTACCCCGACTACGCCATGATCGCCTTTCTGCAACCGGTCGAAATCGTGCGCCCCGAGAAATTCTGAGCCGGCTTGCCGGCTCTTTTTGTTTACCAAAAGCAAACGTTTAACAGCAAGGAACAAATACACATGAACACCCCTCCGCTGATCGGCCTGGTAATGGGCTCCGACTCCGACTGGCCCGTGCTGCAGGCCGCCGTCCGCATCCTCAAGGAGCACGGCGTGCCCTACGAGGCACAGGTGGTCTCGGCCCATCGCACCCCGGATCTGCTGTTCGAGTATGCCGCCACTGCCCGCGAGCGCGGCCTGCGCGCCATCATCGCCGGGGCCGGTGGTGCCGCCCACCTGCCGGGTATGGTCGCCGCCAAGACCACATTGCCGGTGCTGGGGGTGCCCATCCCCTCCCGTCATCTCAAGGGGATGGACTCCCTGTTCTCCATCGTGCAGATGCCCAAGGGGGTGCCGGTCGCCACCTTCGCCATCGGCGAGGCGGGGGCCGCCAACGCCGCCCTGTTCGCGGTCTCTCTGCTCTCGGTCGCCCGAGATGACGGCGCCCCCCGCTACCGGCAGCAGCTCGACGACTTCCGCACCCACGAGCGCGACCGGGTGCTGGCGCTGCAACTGGAGGAGCCGACATGATAGTGCCACCCGCCACCCTCGGCATGCTGGGGGGCGGCCAACTTGGCCGCTACTTCGTGATGGCCGCCCACCGCCTCGGCTACAAGGTGGTGGTACTGGATCCCGATCCGGCCAGCATCGCCGGTGCCGCAGCCGATCACCATATTGTCGCCCCCTATGACGACACTGGGGCACTGCTCGAGCTGGCCAGCCGCTGCGAGGCCATCAGCTGCGAGTTCGAAAATGTGCCAGCCGCCACCCTCGCGCTGCTCGAAACACACAAGCCGGTGCGCCCAGGCACCAGCACGGTGCGCATCTGTCAGGATCGCCGCGAGGAGAAAGCCTTTCTGCGCGGTGCTGACATCCCGATCGCCCCCTATCTGGCGCTACTGCCGGAAGAGCCCATCCCCGCACAGGCCAGCGAACTCTTCCCCGCCATCCTCAAGACTGCCCGCGAAGGGTACGACGGCAAGGGGCAGTGGCAGGTGAGCAATCTGGATGAGCTGGCGACGGCACTGGCAGCGAGTGGTGTGCCCTGCGTGCTGGAGAAACGTCTGCCGCTGGAGGGGGAGTTTGCCCTGACCCTGGCGCGCAACCCGAGTGGTATCATCAGTGCCTTTCCGCTGGTTCAGAACTGGCACAGCGGCGGCATCCTCGATCAGACTCGCTCCCCGGCCAATGTGCCGGTGCTGGAGAGCGAAGCCAAAGGGATCGCTGAGCGACTGATTGCCGCCCTCGATTACGTCGGGGTGCTGACGGTGGAATTCTTTCTGGTGGAGGGGAGGCTATTGGTCAACGAGCTGGCGCCCCGCCCCCATAACTCGGGTCACCCCAGCCTCGACAACGCCGCATGCAGCCAGTTCGAGTTGCAGGTAAGGGCCCTGTGCGATCTGCCGCTGCCAGAGCAGATCGCCGTGCGCCCCGCCCTGTTAATCAACCTGCTGGGAGATCTCTGGCAGAACGGCACACCCGACTGGGCTGCCCTGCTGGCGCAGCCCGGCCTGCATCTGCACCTCTATGGCAAGGGCGAACCCCGCCCCGGCCGCAAGATGGGCCATATCACGGTAACCGGTGACGACTGGTCAACGGTGGAGGAAAGCTGCCGCAAGGCCCGCCAGCTGCTGGGGCTAGCGCCGCGCTGATCGACCATCGGAAATGCAAAGACCCGGGCATGGCCCGGGTCTCTGTTTTTGCTTGCTATGGCAGGGAGGCTTATCAGGCCCGCTCCACCGCTACCGGTGCCGGCAGGCGGATGGTGAGGGAGAGCACCAGCGCCACCACCAGCAACACCAGGATCAGGTGGAAGGTCGCCATAAAGCCGCCAAACAGGGAGGCCACGATGGAGCCGATGATGCTGCCCAGACCAAAGCCCAGATAGATGACGCCGTAGTTCTTGGTCAGGTTGTTGAGACCGAAGAAGTCGCTCACCAGCGAGGGGTAGACGGTGATGGTGCCGCCGAAGCTGAACGCCACACAGGCGACCGCCACGAAGAACAGGTTGGCATTGAGCGGCACGAAGAGCAGCAGCGCCATGCCCGCCAGGGTAATCAGCTGAGCGATGGTGATAACCCGGATGCGGGACATCTTGTCGGAGAGGATACCCAGCACCAGACGGCCCCCCAGGTTGGCCATGGCGATGATGGCGACGGCATTGGCGGCGACTACAGCAGGCAGACCCACCATCTTCTCGCCGATATCCTTGGCCACGCCGATGACATAGAGGCCACTCATGCAGGCGGTGAGGAACATCAGCGCCAGCATCCAGTACTGCGGCTTGCGCATCGCCTCGGCCAGAGTGAAGTCACGGCTCTCGCTCTGCTGCACGGAAGCGGCCTGCTTGGGCGCATCCTTCATCAGCATGCCGCCCACCAGCACCATAGACATGGCGATCAGCCCCCACAGCTGGAAGGTGGTCTCAAGGCCGGAGCTGGAGAGCAGCAGCAGGTTGATGTATTTGAAACCGAGACTGCCGAGACCATAGGCACCGATGGAGCAGGCGGAGATCAGCCCCTTGCGCTCCGGGAACCACTTCACGCAGTTGGAGAGGGTCATCAGGTAGCCGGTACCGTCGGCAAAACCGACCAGAATGCCCGCACAGAGGTAGAGCATCGCCAGATTGCTGGCATGGGCGGTGAGGAAGAAGCCGATGCCGAGCAGCACGCCGGCGCCCAGGGTCACGTTGCGCACCCCGAATCGCTCCTGCAGCTTGCCCGCCATGGAGGAGGCGACTGCCAGCGAGAGGCTGAGCAGCCCGAAGGCGAAAGCGACCTGACTCACCGGCTCGTCCAGCTTGTCGGAGAGCTGAGCGTTGAACAGGCTCCAGGTGTAGACAGAACCCAGTGCGAACTGGGTGATGATGGTACCGATCAGTGTCAGGTACCGGGTGCGGTTCATCTCTTTGGTCATGATGCGTCTCGGTCGATGGCCTTAAGGAAATTGAGGCCACTATAGGCAAGACGCAGTTCGCGCCGATCGATTAAGGCATGAAATGCAGATCGGCGGGAATGAATGACAATCAGAGCCGCATCAGCTGACGGAACGCCTTGATGTTGCTGCGACTGACCGGCACCTCGAACGGCAGATCATGGAGCCGGATGAGATAGGTGCTGTTAAACCAGGGGACTATTTCGCGGATCTTGTTGATGTTGACGCAGTAGGAGCGGTGGCAACGGAAGAACCCCTCGGCCGGCAGCCGGCTGACAAACTCGCTGATGGTCATGGTCATCACGTAGCGATCATCGCGGGTGTAGACATAGGTGAGCTTCTCGTCCGCTTCCGCGTAGTAGATCTGCTCGCAGGGGGTGACGATGATGCGCTCCCCCTTCACCAGATTGACGGTGCGATTGTGCAGGCTGCTCCCCTCACCGCTCGCCTCCCCCGTGGAGGCTGGCTGCGACTTGCCCGCATGCTCGAGCTTTTGCAGCAGATTGATGATGCGGGGCTCGTTGTAGGGCTTGAGGATGTAGTCGAACGCCTCCAGCTCGAACGCCTCCACCGCAAATTCCTTGTAGGCGGTGACGAAGACAATGTGGGGCGGATGACTCGACTTGTGCAGGTTCTTGGCCAGCAGCAAGCCGTCGATGGAGGGGATCTGGATATCCAGAAACACCACGTCCACCTCGTGATCCTGCAGGTATTTGAACGCCTCCAGCCCATCCTCAAAGCTCGCCACTATCTCGATCTGGCTGTGCTGATTCACCAGATAGATGAGCTCTTCGCGAGCCAGATATTCATCTTCGACAATAATGGCTTTCAGCATGACAACACCTCTCGCGGCACACACTTATCCTCAACCATGATGGCACTCAGCATGGCATCGACTCCTGATCCGGCAGATAGAAACTCACCTCGGTACCCGGCTCCAGCCGCTTGAGGTGCAGGCCGTCGCCATAGAGCAGCTTGACCCGCTGATGCACGTTCATCAGGCCGATGCTGCGGCTCTCCACCCGACCGGCGGCTACCCCGTCGATCACTGCCTGACTGATGCCGTAACCGGTATCCCGCACCGATACCCGGATGCCGCCCGCCAGCTGCTTCACCTCGATGGTGACCCGACCCGGCGCGCTGCGGGGCTGGATGCCGTGCAGGATGGCGTTTTCCACCAGCGGCTGCAACAGCAGGCTCGGTACCTGAATGTGCACATCGTCCACCTCGAATACCACCTCCAGCTTGTCGCCGAAGCGGGCCTGCTCGATGGCCACGTAGTCGCGCACCTGCTGCAGCTCCTCCTGAATGTCGATGAGCTCATCCCCCTTGTTGAGGTTGTAGCGCAGGTAGTCCGCCAGATTGGCAATCAGCTGACGCGCCTGCTGGGGCCGGATGCGGATCAGCGACGAGATGGCGTTGAGGGCATTGAACAGGAAGTGCGGGTTGATCTTGCTCTGCAGCGCGGTGAACTCCGCCTTACGAGTCATCTCCTTGAGCTGCTCGATGCGCGACACCTCCATCTGGGTGGAGATGAGCTGGGAGAGGCCGACCGCCATCTCCCGCAGCGAACTGGTGATGCTGTGGGTGCGGCGGTAGTAGATCTTGAGGGTGCCGCTCACCGCGCCGTTTTCTCGCAGCGGAATAATGATGACCGAGTGGAAATCGGAGAGGTGATACTGGCGCAAATCGTTGTTGATGATGATCTGGTCGAGCAGCACCGCCTGCTGGGTCATGCCGCTGATGGCGTGGTGCTCGTCCAGCTCGTAGTAATCCTTGCCCACCCCGACATAAGCCAGCACGTCATGGGTATCTGTGATGGCCACCGCATCGGCGCTGATGTCGCGCCGGATCACATCGCACACCTGACTGAGGGAGTGGCGATCGATGTTCTGGAAGAAAGGCAGCGTCTTGTTGGCGATATCGAGCGCCAACTTGGCCTGCTTGGCGGCAATCAGCTCCTTCTCGTCATCCAGATCCTGCACCAGCTTGATGATAAGGCCGATGCAGAGCGCCCCGGCGATCATCGGATAGGCGATGTGGTTGACGATCTCCACCCCCACCTCATGCGGCTCGGTCAGCAGCCAGATCAGCAGCATGGTGAGCCCTTCGCAGAGCATCCCCGCCAGAATGCCGTAGAGCCAGAGCCGCGACTTTCGACAGCGCAGGTGCAACCAGGTGGCGAGCAGACCGGCGATGATGCTGGCGATAAGGCAAGGGATGGAGGTGTGGCCATCCATGTCGATGAGATAGCGATGCAGGCCGGAGATGACCCCGGCCGGAATGCCGACCCAGGGGCCAAACAAAATGCCGCCGGAGATGATGGCGATGATCCGCACGTTGATCAACGCCCCCTCCACCGGAATGCCGGTGTAGGTACTGAACACCGCAAACAGGCCGAAGATAGAGGCCACCAGCACCAGCTCCGCCGGGGTGTGATCCCGCTTCTGGAACAGCCGCTGGAACGGCCGGGTGCGGGTCAGGAAGAAGAGGGTCATCAGCATCAGCGCCGCCCGCTCGAACACCGCCAACAACATCATCTGATTCTCAAGCATCTGCGCCCCCTTGCGGCAACCCGACCGATCACCATAACCCCGACCAATAAATCGGGGCCGGATAAACCAGCCCCTGTGACATCAACAGTACTGACCGGCCACCCAGCCGGAGGACCAGGCCCACTGGAAGTTGTAGCCACCGAGCCAGCCGGTCACGTCCACCACCTCGCCGATGAAGTAGAGGCCCGGCACCTTGCGCGCTTCCATGGTCTTGGAGGAGAGCTCGTTGGTATCGACGCCACCCAAAGTCACCTCAGCGGTGCGATACCCCTCGGTGCCGTTGGGCAGGATCTGCCAGTCACCCAGCAGATTGGCCACCGCTTCAAGCTCCCGCTCGTTGTACTGGCGCATCGGCTTGCTGACCAGCAGGCCCAGCTCCACCAGCTTGTCGACGAAGCGCTTGGGCAGCTCGCGCCCCAACACGGTTTTCAGCTCCTGCGCGGGGTGCGCCTGCGCCCATTCACGCAGGGCAGCCGAAATATCCAGCTCCGGCAGCAGGTTGATGTGTATCTTCTCACCCGCATGCCAGTAGGAGGAGATCTGCAGGATGACGGGACCGGAGAGGCCGCGATGGGTGAACAGCATTGCCTCCTTGAACCGGGTGCCAGCCTCGGCGGTGACCGCTACCGGCAGGCTGATGCCAGCCAGATCGGCAAACGCCTCTTTCTCGGCCTGATGGAGGGTAAAGGGCACCAGCCCTGCGCGGGTCGGCAGCACCTTGAGGCCGAACTGCTCCGCCAGTTTGAAGCCGTAGGGGGTCGCCCCCAGCTTGGGCATGGAGAGGCCGCCGGTCGCCACCACCAGCGAGTGACAGCCGATCTCTCCCTTGCTGGTGGTCAGGAGGAAGCCCTCCTCCTGTTTGTTGACGGTGAGGATCTCGGTCTGGAACTGCAGGGTCACACCAGCCCAGTCACACTCGGTGAGCAGCACATCGACGATCTCCTTGGCGCTCTCGAGGCAGAACAGCTGCCCCAGGGTGCGCTCGTGATAGTTGACCCCGTGGCGATCCACCAGATCGATAAAGTCCTGCTGGGTGTAGCGAGCCAGCGCCGACTTGCTGAAGTGGGGATTCTCCGACAGGTAGGCGTGAGCGCCCGCCTGATGGTTGGTGAAGTTGCAGCGACCACCGCCACTGATGAGGATCTTGCGGCCCGGCTTCTTGGCATTGTCGAGCACCAGCACGGAGCGGCCACGGTAGCCCGCCTGCGCCGCACACATCAATCCGGCCGCACCGGCCCCGATCACCACCACATCGACCTGCTTCATCATCACTCACTTATCAAAATTGAAACGGCACCTGGCCAGAACCGTGATTGCCTCTGGCTGACATCACAACGGTGACTGCCCACCAGAATAAACAACGGCCCTTAAAAGGGCCGTTATTGTACTGGCTGAACACTAAGTGTCCACGACTATCAGGCGTTGCTGTCCATGATGCTGGCAGGGGCGCCCTTGGCCAGTTCGGCCAGCTCCTTGTCGATGAAGTAGAGGCCTTTGCCATCTTCACCCACCAGACCCAGACGGTCGACGATGCTCTTGAACAGCTTCTCCTCTTCATGCTGCTCGGCCACATACCACTGCAGGAAATTGAAGGTGGAGTAGTCCTGGGTAGTGAAGGCTACGTGGGCCAGACCATTGATGCACTTGGTGATGTGGTACTCGTGCTCCAGGGTGGTACGGAACACGTCGCCCAGCGACTTGAACTCGTGGGGAGGGGCATCGATGGCACCCAGCTTGGGCATGGCGCCGGTCTCGCTCACGTAGGTGAACAGACGCTCCATATGCTGGCGCTCCTCGACCGCGTGCTGACGCAGGAAGGTCGCCGCCCCTTCAAAGCCCTTGTCTTCGCACCAGGCGCTCATCTGCAGATAGAGATTGGAGGAGTAGAACTCCAGGTTAATCTGCTCGTTCAACTTCTCGATCATGGCTTGGGCCAGCATCTTGTTTCTCCTCAGTGATTTGGTATCGATTGTCGCCACACTCCCGCCGCGAATCAACCCGCCAACGAGAGGGAGATCCCGTTTCTTTCAGCTCAGGGGATCAGCTCGCCAAGGGAGGCGACATCCACCGGCGCAGCATAATCGACGCCCGGCAGCTCGAAGCCGTTGAGCTGCATGAAGTCCTGCCGCAGCCCGGCAAAGTCCCCCAGCCCGTGGAAATTGTCCGGCGTCACCTTGGGCCAGAGCGCCGAAACGGCGGCCTGAATGGCCGGGTCGAGCTCGTGGTCATCCATCCGGATCAGCCGGTTACCATCGGCCACCACCCCATTGGGCCCGTACATCTTGGCGGCGAACAGTCGCTGCATCTGCTCGATGCAGCCTTCGTGCACACCGCGCTCCTTCATTACCCCCATCAGCAGGCCCAGATAAACCGGCAACACCGGAATATAGGCGCTCGCCTTGGTTACCAGCGCCTTGCAGACTGACACCCAGGCATGGCCACCAATCTCGGCCAGCTGCAGGTTGATGGTCTCGGCGGTGGCGTGCAGATGCTCCTTGGCATAACCGATAGTGCCATCCCGATAGAGGGGATAGGTGGATTCGGGGCCGATATAGGAGTAAGCGACGGTTTGCGCGCCGGGGGCCAGACAATCGGCCTGCTGCAACGCCTGCATCCAGAGCTGCCAATCCTCGCCCCCCATCACGGTGACGGTATCGCGGATCTCCTCCGGTGTGGCTGGTGCCAGCGACTGCTGCACCAGCGTATCGAGCTCCAGATCCAGCCCCCAGCCGCTGAACGGCTGGCCTGTAGTCTTGAGCACCGAGCGCACCTGCGTGCCGTCGGGCAGCACCCGGATGCCGCTCGCCAGCGAGTAGATCACCAGATCCACCTGCCCCAGCTGCTGGCGGATGGTATCGATGGCCTGCTGGCGCATGCCGTCGGAGAAGGCATCACCGATCAGGTTGATGGCGACACGCCCCTCCTGCTCCGCCTCCTTGCGAAACCAGATGTTGTTGTACCAACCGGCACTGCCCAGCCCCTTGTCAGAGGGGCCCCGCTCGAAGGAGATGCCGATGGTGTCGGCACCGGCACCAAAGGCGAGTGCAATGCGCGACGCCAGTCCAAACCCGGAGGAGGCACCCAGCACCAGCACCCGCTTGGGGCCGTTGAACGGGCCAGCGGCCTTGATCCGCTCGATCTGCTGCTGCACGGCGGCGCGACAGCCGATGGGGTGACAGTTGCGGGCAACACAACCTTGAATCTGGGGATGAATGATCATGGGAAGGCCTCCAAAGAAACTGGCTACAGCATAACCAAATCGAAAGAGATTAACTTGATGCCGGATCGCTATCAGTCAGAAAAGCCGCGGGAATTGAGGCAGAAAAACAAAAGGGAGCACGTGGCTCCCCAAAGCGGTATTCAGATGCTTTTTGTTGTTTTGTGTTCATTGCGAAGCACGGGCCCATCCTATGCCTCCCCCCTGATCGGCAAGCCGAGGGGTGTGACCGGCGTCAAACTCTTGTTTAATTTATAGGCAAATAGTGGTTAATAACTGAGTGGCTGACCCTGTGTCACACGCCATTAAACTCATTTAAATCCCAAAACTGTGCCTGAGGCACCATTTTAGTTTCAGCAGAGATTGGTATAGTGGGCTGAAGAATCGGTAAGGAGAACCCCCATGAGTGGAACAACCTATTACAAGCATATTCTGGCCGCGATCGACCTCTCTGAAGATAACCGCAAGGTGATCGACAAGGCGGTGGACAGAGCCCGCTCCAACGGCGCCAAGCTGTCGGTTATCCATGTCGATGTGGACCTCAAGGATCTCTACACCGAGATGATCGATATCGACATCGACAACGTGCAGGATCAGGTGATCGCCGAAGCGAAAGAGAAGCTGGAGGCATTTCTGGCCTCGGTGGACTATCCCATCGAGAAGAAGCTGGTGATCTGCGGCGATCTGAGCGAGCGGGTCAATCAGGCGGTCAAGGAGTACGAGATCGACCTGCTGGTGTGCGGCCATCGCCAGAGCTTCTGGAGCCTGCTCACCTCCAGCGCCCGTCAGCTGATGAATACGGTGCCCTGCGATCTGCTGGTCGTCCCCTTGCAGAAGTAATGAAACCGGCGTAGTGTGATTTGCTATGAATATGACCGCATTCAATCACAACTACTGGTGGTGCTGCTCCTAAACAGGCGGCACCGCGTTTCTATTCAAGATTTCCCAAAGAAAACACCGTGACCGCCGAGAGGCGGTCAACTGTTTTTATCCCTTTGTCGCCTCCCGGCTCACCCAACTGGAGAGAGTGACATGCACAACCCCGTAATCCTGACTGGCGATCGTCCCACCGGCAAACTGCACATCGGCCACTATGTCGGCTCCCTGCGCCAGCGCGTCGAAGCCCAGCACCACTACCGTCAATTCGTGATGATCGCCGACTTGCAGGCGCTGACCGACAACGGCCACAACCCGGCCAAGGTGACCGACAACGTGCTGGAGGTAATGGCCGACTATCTGGCGGTCGGCCTCGACCCGGCCAAGACCACCTTCTGCCTGCAGAGCGCCCTGCCCGCCCTCGCCGAGCTCACCTGCTACTACCTCAATCTGGTCAGCGTCGCCCGGCTGGAGCGCAACCCCACCGTCAAGGCGGAGATCCAGCAGAAAGGGTTCGAACGCACGCTGCCGGCCGGTTTTCTGGTCTATCCGGTCAGTCAGGTCGCCGACATCACCGCCTTTCGCGCCAGCCATGTGCCGGTCGGGGAGGATCAGCTGCCGATGCTGGAGCAGACCAACGAGATCGTCCGCCGCTTCAACTCTCTGGTAGGCAAAGAGGTGCTGACCGAATGCCAGCCGATCCTGAGCGACACCGGCCGCCTGCCCGGCATCGACGGCAAGGCCAAGATGTCCAAATCCCTCGGCAACACCATAGAGCTCGGCATGTCGGCGGAAGAGGTCAAACAGGCGGTGTTCGCCATGTATACCGACCCCAACCACCTCAAGGTGAGCGATCCGGGTCAGGTGGAGGGAAATACGGTGTTCGCCTATCTCGATGCCTTCCACCCCGACAAGGCGCTGGTCGCCGAGATGAAGGCCCACTACCGACGAGGCGGACTGGGGGACATGCGCTGCAAACAGGTGCTCAATGACAGCCTGCAGACCCTGCTCGCCCCGATGCGGGAGCGCCGGGCCGCGGCCATCGCCGACAAGAAGATGCTGCTGGAGCTGCTCTATCAGGGCACCGAGCAGGCCCGCATCATCACCGATGGGGTATTGGCGGAGGTGAAAGGCGCCATGGGACTCGACTACTTCGCCAGCATCCGCTGAGCGGGAGTCCCGAGTGCATCGTCGCCGTAGAGGTCGAACACCAGCTGGTGCAGCAGGCTCTTGAACCAGCCGATCGCCTCGTCATGGGCGGTGAGCGGGTGCCCCGCCATCAGGTAGACGATGGGAATGGCGGGGTCTAGCTGGTGCATCCGCAGCGGGTAGTAGCGGCAGAAGTGGCGCCCGATCATCTCGGGCACCACCACCAGATAGCGGCCGGTCGCCATCAGCGGAGGCACCGCCATAAAGCTCGGTAACCTGACCCCCAGCTCCCGTTCCACCCCGAAACGGGCCAGCCAGAGCTCCACCATCGCCTGACTGTGACCCCAGCTGGAGGTGTGGATATGGGGACGGCTCACCAGCTCGACCGGAGCCAGCACATCGGGCAATTCGCTGCCAAGGGGCGACAGGCAGACCAGCGGGTTGTTGAACCACTCCTCCCGCCATAAGCGGGGTGAGAGATGATTCGCCCCGGCGAAACCGATCACCAGATCCAGCTCCCCCTTCTCCAGCTCCCGCTCGTAGTTGCTGTCGGCCAGCTCGCACACCTCAAGCCGACAGTGAGGGGCCTGCCGATGGAGCCGCTCCACCAGCACCGGCACCAGCCCGTGCTCTACCGAACCCGGGGTGGCGATGCGGAAAATCCGCCGCGCAGTGGCTGGATCAAACCCCTTGGCCTGCCGCAATCCCTGCTCCAGCATCGCCAGCGCCTGGCGCACCGGCCCGGCAAGCGCCTTGGCCCGCTCGGTCGGCATCATCTCGCGCCGACTCATCACAAACAGCGGATCATCCAGCGCCACTCGCAGCCGCCCCAAGGCGTGACTGACAGTGGATTGGGAGAGATGCAGCCGTTCGGCGGCACGGGTGACGTTGCGCTCCTGCATCAGCATGTCGAATACGGCGAGCAGGTTGAGGTCGAGACGGGCGAGCGAGCTATCCATCGATATTAGCCATAGTTAAATGCCAACAATTCATTTTTACCATAGTAACAGATTGCCTAGAATGCGCTGGCTTAATACATCGGAGATTCAAATGCGTAGCTATCTGTTATTGCTGGCCATTGGCCTGCTGTGGGGTTCCCAGTTCATTTTCATGCACCAGGCCGTTGCCGAGTTGCCCCCCATTCTGGTGGCTGCCGGTCGTGCCCTGTGCGGCAGCCTGACCCTGGGTCTGCTCTGCCTGTTCATGCGGCTCAAGAGTGAGCACACCCCGTGGCGCACCTATATGCTGATCGCCCTGCTGGATGCCACCATCCCCTTCATCATGGTCGCCTGGGGCCAACAGTATGTGGATAGCGCCATCGCCGCCGTGGTCATGGGTTGTATCCCGTTTGTGACCATTCTGGCTGCACCGCTGTTTATTTCTGGTGAAAGAATCACCAAAACCGGTCTGCTTTCCGTGATCATCGGCTTTGCCGGTGTACTCACCCTGTTCTGGCCGAAACTCTCTCAGGGCATGAACGCCGGTCTGCTCGGTGCCATGGCCATCCTGCTGGGCGCCAGCTGCTTCGCCATCGGTCTGCTGATGATCAAGCGCTTCGCCAAGGACCATCCCGTCGTGGTCGCCCGCAATATCCTGATCTCCTCGGCAACCCAGTTGCTGCTGGTCGCCCCCTTCATGGTTGACCTGAGCAGCCTGACCCTGCCGAGCAGCCAGGCCCTGAGCGCCATTACCGTGCTGGGTACCCTCTGTACCGGTCTGGTCTACTTCCTCTACATGGCGCTGATCCAGAAGGCCGGCCCGACGTTCGCCTCCTTCAGCAACTATCTGGTGCCGCTGTTCGGCGTGATGCTGGGCGCCCTGTTCCTCGGCGAACAGATCCACCCCACCACCGGCGTGGCACTGGCTCTGATCCTCGGCTCGGTCGCCATGAACCAGTGGGCCCAACAGCGTCGTGTACAGCGTGAGGCAACCCTATGTCAGGCATCTTGACCACCCTGTGCGGCGGTCTGGTCCTGATTGCCGGCTGGCAGTATCGCCAGCGACTGGCGGGCGTGCTGGGGCTGTTGATGGTACTGCTGCCCTGGTTCTTCGATAGCAAGCTGCAAGCCATGCTGAGCTATGCCCTGAGTGCCTGAATCACTTTTCTGAGTGTGTGAAGAGAGTTCATCTCTCCTGTTTTTTGGGACTGTTTTAAAAAACCTCCGATTTGCCCGCTACCGGCGCTCTGCGCCGGTTTTTTTATGCCCGTTTGCCGCCACTCACATCCGGTAGCGGTAGTCGATCCGCTCGTTCTTGCGCGGCCCGGTGATCTGCCAGCTCAGCAGAAAACCGCCGTCAATTTCGGTCAGCTCGGCGCGATAGTGATCCGCCCCGCACAGATGGGGCTCGGCGGTCAGCCAGCGGCCATCCCCTTGCGGCAGCAGCTCGAACAACTCGACCGGCGCTTCATAACGCAGGTGAGAAAGGCGGATCCCCCGCTCGCTACGCTGCCACCAGAAACGGTTGTGCATGGTGAGCACCCGACCATGGGGAGTGGTGTAGCGCCCCTGCTCGCTGAAGAGCCAGCCACCCTGATGATCGGTCACCGCCACAACCCCCTCGCCGCGACCACTCCAGTCGGTCGCCGACCCCTCGCCATTGCTGGCGGTGAAGCCAAATGCTCCGACCTGTGACAATCGTGCCCATAAACGCTGGATTGCCGCTTCCATCTCGGCCATCATAGCCCCCTCAAAAATTGACAACTGATGACAAATCAACCACATGAACTACTTGATAGGGGTCACCCTGCTCTGGTCATTCTCCTTCAGCCTGATCGGGGTCTACCTCGCCGGTCAGGTGGATGCCTACTTTTCGGTGCTGACCCGCATCGCTCTCGCCAGTCTGGTGTTTCTACCCTTCCTGCGTCGCCGCTGGCTGCGCCCCGCTCTGGTGGCCAAACTCATGGCGCTGGGCGCCATCCAGCTCGGCATTATGTATCTCTTCTACTACCACTCCTTTCTGCTGCTGACGGTACCGGAAGTGCTGGTCTTTACCATCTTCACCCCCATCTACGTCACCCTGCTCCACGACCTGCTTGAGCGGCGCTTCAACCTCACCTATCTGTGGGGTGCCCTGCTGGCCGTCGCCGGCGCAGCTGTGATCCGCTTTGACGGGCTGACCGAGAGCTATGCGCTGGGCTTTCTGGTGGTGCAGGGAGCCAACCTCTGCTTTGCCATGGGTCAGGTGGGCTACAAGGTACTGCTGGCGAGGGAGGCTGAGCAACCGCCACAGCTGGCGATTTTCGGCTGCTTTTATCTGGGAGCACTGGTGATCGCCCTGCCCGCATGGTGGTTGCTGGGCAAACCCCAGTACCCGACCAGCGGGTTGCAGTGGGGCATTCTGCTCTGGCTCGGGGTGGGCGCTTCGGGGCTGGGCTACTTCCTGTGGAACAAGGGGGCAACGCTGGTCAGCAGCGGGGTGCTCGCCATCATGAACAATGCGCTCATTCCGGCCGGCCTGCTGGTCAATCTGCTGATCTGGGGCAAGGATACCGATTTGACCCGGCTGGCCATCGGCGGCGTGCTGATGCTGGCATCCCTCAAGGTGTGCCAGCATCGCAAGGTCACTTCATCCTGAGTGGCAACTAGCCGACGACGGCGTTGCGCTCCCGTCTGGCCTGACCGTGGCAGGTGGCCAGACGGGCCAGCAGATGGTCAAGCTGCTCGCCGGGCTGGCTCTGTACCAGCCCGATACTGACGGTCACCGGCCGCTGTGGCAGCAGGCTGGCGTCGGCAATCTCGAGGCGCAGCCGTTCGGCAATCTCCAGCCCCTTCATCCGCTCGGTGCGGGAGAGCATCAGAATAAAGCCATCCTCATCCCAGCGGGCGAAGGGATCTTCGCGGCGCAGCTCGTGACGCACGATGCGCGCCAGCTTGGCCAGCATGGCGTCACAAGCGGCCTCGCCAAAGAGCTGGCGGATTTTGGCCATGTGATCGACGGAAAACTGCAGCAGACTGAAGCTTCCCCCCTCAGCCAACAGCCTCTCCTCCAGCAGTTGCTCGAAGCGGCTGCGACTCTCCAGCCCGGTCAGCGGATCGGTACCGTGCCGCTCTTCCACCAGCACGACGGCGGGATCGAGATGGCGCACCACGCCAAGCAGATGGCCCCGCTCGTCACGGCGGATCCGCTCTTCCAGCCGGATGTAGTGGCCGTGGTGGTGAAGAATGCGATATTCGAGGCGCAGACCGCTGCTGCGGCCGCTCTGGCAGGCGCTCAGGGCATCAGCCAGCCGGGCAACGTCATCGGGATGCACCCGCTCCAGCCAGCCGAGATCATCCGGCCAGCTATCACCAAGTCCCAGCAGGCGCAGGCAGGAGGGATCGCGGCGCAGTCCCTGTTGCGGGGACCAGGTCCAGATCCCCGCCTCCAGCAGCGCCATGGCATCGAACAGCAGACCCGGATCAAGCCGGGCGGTGACATCCACCAAAGGTGTCTTGAGCATTTCCATGGGGCGCCTCGAAACAGGATCTGAATACCTGCTCAATAAGTAACATTGGCGTTCACGCCGAGCAACAGGGTCAGAGTGCTTTTCCCTGATACCCGTTCATCAAGGTCTGCCAGTTCTCCGGTACGAAGTGAAAACTGGTGTGCAGTTGAGACTCCTTGTTGAAGGAGCGCAACAGCCGCTCCAGATTGCCCTTCTGCCACTCACCGGGGGAGCGGATCGCCCCCTTGTCGAAGTCGATCACCCACACCTTCTCATCCTTATCGAGCAGCAGGTTGTGGCTATTGAGATCGGCGTGGTAAACCCCGGCATCGTGCAGCTGGCGCACCGTCTGGCCAATCTTGTGCCACACCTCGCTGGCCACCGGCCCCTGCTTGAGCAGGGCGACCATGTCCTTGGCACCGCGAATACGCTCGATCAGGATGTCGGCGCGATAAAATGGGCCCTGTTTGGCCATCCGCGCACCGAACGGACGCGGCACCGGCAACCCCAGTTCGCACAACTTGGCCAGCAGGGTGTATTCCGCCATGGCGCGGCTCGATTCGACCCCTTCGAACCAGAAACGATCCCGCACCACCTTGCCCACCATGCCGCCGCGATAGTAGTGGCGCAGCACCAGATGGCGGGACTCATCCTTGACGAACCAGGTCACTCCCCGCCCGATGGAGGTTCCCACCACCTGACGGTTGTTCTGCCACCAGGCAGGATCGAATAACTGGGGAGAGGGGTCGCGAAAGGCCCCTTCGGCATACCAGCAGATCTGGTTGTGTTCGGTCTGTACTCGCATCGTGGAGATCCCGCTCGGTGGGTCATGGATCGCAATTTTTCAATTGGCGATGAGGCTGCCGCTCTGGCATGCCCGCAATAGTGGCCTTTAATCAACGACGTGCAGAAACAGGTCATGGCACAGGGCCCGGCCTATCCTGGCTGACGATTGTGCGCAATTTTACAATCCAGAGGGGAGTTTGCATAATGCCATCCACCCTTTTTGCCAGCCGTGCGCCACAACATGCCGCTATTTCAAACGCCCCCCTCCTCCATCTGCATCCTGCGGCTCTCCGCCATCGGGGATTGCTGCCACGCACTGGCGCTGGTGCGCGTCATCCAGCGGGAGTGGCCACAGACCCGTATCACCTGGATCACCGGCAAAATCGAAGCAACCCTGTTTGCCGATCTGCCCGGGGTCGAGGTAATCCCCTTCGACAAGAGCAAGGGGTGGCGCGGCTATCGCGATCTCTGGCAGACCCTCAAGGGACGCAAATTCGATGCCCTGCTCCATCTGCAGGCTGCCATGCGCGCCAGCATCGCGACCCTCGGCATCAAGGCCAAGGTCAAACTCGGGTTTGATCGGGAGCGGGCCAACGACGGCCAGTGGCTGTTCACCAACCACAAGGTGCCTTCGCCTGTCTCCCCCCATGTGCTGGACGGTTTCCTCGCCTTTGCCAAAGAGCTCGGCATCAAGGATCTGACCCCGGATTGGCAACTGCCCATCAGCGCCGAACATCAGGCGTGGGCAAGGGAGAAGATTGGCGGCAAACCGACCCTGCTGATCTGCGCCGCCGCCAGCAAGGCGTTCAAGAACTGGACGGCCGCAGGCTATGCCGCGCTGGCAGATCACGCCGCCAACAAGGGCTTTCAGGTCTATTTGTGCGGCGGCCCCGCCAAACTGGAGCGGGATCTGGCTGCCGACATCCAGCGCTTAAGCCAGAGCAAGCCGGTCGATCTGGTGGGGCAGACCAACCTCAAGCAGCTGCTGGCGCTGATTGGCGAGGCGAGTCTGGTATTGGCCCCCGATACTGGCCCAACCCATATGGCTACCATAGTGGGCACGCCGGTGATCGGCCTCTATGCCCATCACAATCCGGCGCGTACCGGCCCATATCTCTGCCGCGACTACGTGGTCAGCGTCTATCAGGAGCTGGTCGAGCAGGAGACCGGCAAGCCGCCGGCCGAATTGAGCTGGCGCACCCGCCTCAAGGATCCGGAGGCCATGCGAAACATCACCAGCGAGCAGGTTATCGCCGCGTTCGAGCGGATCTGTGCAGATCGCCAGCTGCCGTAGTGACAGAGCACCTCGGGAATTCCGAGCCATCAGGCAGGGATAAACTGATAGCCTCTGCCCCCAGCCAAAGGCACAATGCAGGCTGATGTGGGTTACGCTCCCGCAGCAAGCTACGAATACTTTGATCGGCTGGAATATGATTCCGGCCGTTTTTTTATTCGCCGCATTCTGGTAAAATTCGCCGCCTTTACATCCTCCTGACTCAAGAATTTTCCGCGTTTTGCGTTTGGCTGTCTCCCTTTCGGGCACAAGACGGCGGTCTCTGCTACAACCAAAACAGCGGTTTCGATTAAAGGTAATAATATGGCGCAACAAGGCACTCTCTATATCATCTCCTCTCCGAGCGGCGCGGGTAAATCCAGTCTGCTCAATGCCTTGCTGACCCAACATAACGCTGCGGGCAAGATGCAGCTGTCGGTTTCCCACACCACTCGCGCCACCCGTCCTGGCGAAGAGCACGGTGTACACTACCACTTCGTTCAGGTGGAAGAGTTCAAGGCACTGATCGAACGCGGTGATTTTCTGGAGTGGGCCGAAGTGTTCGGCAACTACTACGGCACCTCACGCGCCGCCATCGAAGCCTGTCTGGCCAAGGGGATCGACGTATTCCTCGACATCGACTGGCAAGGTGCCCGCCAGATCCGCGAGCAGATGCCGACCAAATCCATCTTCATCCTGCCCCCCAGCCGCGAAGAGCTGGAACGCCGCCTGATTGGGCGCGGTCAGGACAGCGCCGAAGTGATTGCCGGCCGGATGGCGAAAGCCATTGCCGAAATGGTGCACTACGACGAGTATGACTATGTCATTATCAATGAAGACTTCGAGCAGGCGCTGTTCCAGCTCAGGTCCATTATTGAGTGCCAACGGCTGGAGATGCGTCACCAGCAACAGGCTCAAAAAAACTTGCTGCAACAGCTACTGGCAGAGTAAGCCAAAAACAAGTAAACTTTTGCGTCATTTTTAAACACTGCTTTTCTAAATACAGAAAGCCCAAACACTGGAGTCCTGCATGGCACGCGTTACTGTAGAAGATGCTGTAAAACAGGTAGGTAACCGTTTTGACCTGGTGCTGGTCGCCGCGCGCCGCGCTCGTCAAATCGCGGTACAAGGCAAAGATCCCCTGGTCGACGAAGAGAACGACAAGCCGACTGTGATCGCCCTGCGTGAGATCGAGCTGGGTCTGGTGAACAATCAAGTGATGGACACCCAGGACCGCTACGAACAGCAAGAGCAGGAAGCCGCCGAGCTGGCTGCCGTTGCTGCCATCGCCGAAGGCCGCGGTTAAGTTATTCCTCCGGTTGGCACCCGCCCGGGTGCCGACTGTTCATCCCCATTTACAACCGCTCGAAAACCTCGCAAACTCAGGGCTATACCCTCAATTCCACGAATTGCCGTTTCACCGCTGCGGGGACTGTCTTGTATTTATTTGAAAACCTTAAAGAAATAGCCAGTTCCTACCTGCCGCCAGAGCAGGTTGAGAAGCTCAAGCAAGCCTATGTGGTGGCCCGTGATGCCCACCAGGGTCAGATGCGTTCCAGTGGCGAACCCTATATCACCCACCCCGTTGCCGTTGCCCGAATCCTGGGTGACATGCGCCTCGATCATGAAACCCTGATGGCCGCCGTGCTGCACGACGTCATCGAAGACACCTCTGTCACCAAGGCCGATCTGGCCGAACAGTTTGGCAATGCGGTTGCAGAACTGGTGGCTGGGGTCTCCAAGCTCGACAAGCTGAAGTTTCGCGATCGCAAAGAGGCGCAGGCCGAGAACTTCCGCAAGATGGTGATGGCAATGACCCAGGATATCCGGGTCATTCTGATCAAGCTGGCCGACCGCACCCACAACATGCGCACCCTGGGCTCCCTGCGCCCTGACAAACGCCGCCGCATCGCCCGGGAAACCCTCGAAATCTTCGCCCCCATCGCCAACCGCCTCGGTATTCACACCATGAAGAACGAGCTGGAAGAGCTGGGTTTCGAGGCGCTCTATCCCATGCGATCCCGCGTGTTGCGCGAATCGGTGCGCCGCGCCCGTGGCAATCGCCGCGAGATCATCGACTCCATCCAGAGCGAAATCAGCGGTCGTCTGAAAGAGGCGGGGATCGAGCATCAGGTCAGTGGCCGCGAGAAGAATCTCTTCTCCATCTACAACAAGATGGAGAGAAAAGAGCTGCAATTTCATGAGGTAATGGATATCTACGCCTTTCGTGTCAAGGTGAAGGACATAGATACCTGTTACCGGGTGCTGGGGCAGATGCACAGCCTCTACAAGCCGCGCCCCGGCCGCTTCAAGGATTACATCGCCATCCCCAAGACCAACGGCTACCAGTCGCTGCACACCTCTCTGGTGGGGCCGCACGGGGTACCGGTGGAGGTGCAAATTCGCACCGAGTTCATGGATCAGATGGCCGACAAAGGGGTTGCCGCCCACTGGGCCTACAAGCAGGATGGCGACAGTTCGGGCACCACTGCCCAGATCCGCGCCCAGCGCTGGATGCAGAGCCTGCTGGAATTGCAACAGAGCGCCGGCAGCTCGTTTGAATTTATCGAAGGGGTCAAGACCGACCTCTTCCCCGACGAGATCTACGTGTTCACGCCGGAAGGACGCATCATGGAGCTGCCCGCTGGCGCCACGCCGGTGGACTTTGCCTACACGGTGCACACCGATATCGGCCACGCCTGCGTCGGTTCGCGGGTCGACCGCCACCCCTACCCGCTCAGCAGCCCGCTGCACTCGGGCCAGACGGTGGAGATCATCACGGCGCCGGGCGCCCGTCCCAACGCGGCCTGGCTCAACTTCGTAGTGACCACCAAAGCGCGCTCCAAGATCCGCCAGTTCCTCAAGAACCTGCGCACCGAAGAGTCGGTGGTGCTGGGTCGCCGCCTGCTCAACCATGCGCTGGGCGCCAAGAATATCGAAGACATTCCCGAGCCGCGCATCAAACAGGTGCTGGCCGATACCAAGCACGAGAACCTGCAGGGGCTGCTGGCCGATGTGGGCCTCGGCAACGCCATGAGCGTGATGGTGGCGCGTCGCATGCTGGGGGATGAGTTGCCGCCGGAAGAACAGCCCAAAACCAGTAGCAAAAAGATGCCGATCAAGGGTGCCGACGGCATGCTGGTCACCTTCGCCAACTGCTGCCGCCCGATCCCGGGGGATGCCATCATCGCCCACATCAGCCCGGGCAAGGGTCTGGTGATCCACCAGGAAGCCTGTCGCAACATCAAGGGCTACAGCAAGGAGCCGGACAAGTACTTGCCGGTGCAGTGGGAAGTGGACAAGGAGCAGGAACAGGAGTTCCGCACCGGTATCAGCATCGAGATCGTCAACCATCAGGGTGCGCTGGCCGAGCTGGCCAACGTGATTGCCGCCACCGGCGCCAACATTCACGCCATCAGCACCGAAGAGAAGGATGGCCGGGTCTATCAGGTGAGTCTGCTCATCACCACCAAGAGCCGTATCCATCTGGCCAACATCATGCGCAAGATCCGCGTCATGCCCAACGTGCTCAAGGTGAGCCGGCAAAAGAACTGATCACACAGGCGGCGCAAGCCGCCTGCTGCTTTTTAAGAGACAACCATGACCCCCGAACGCTTCAAGCGCATCACCGATATGCTGGCCCAGCGTCAGCTCGATTTGACCGTCTGTATGGAAGAGGTACACAAACCTCACAATCTGGCCGCCATCGTGCGTACCGCCGATGCCATCGGCATCCACCGGGTACACGCGGTCTGGCCCAAAACCTGGATCCACAAGCGCAAAGGCACCGCCCGCGGCAGCCAGAACTGGGTGGATGTAAAACTGCACCCGGACATCGGCAGCGCCGTTGCCGAGCTGAAAGCCTCCGGCATGCAGATCCTGGCGACTCACCTCTCCGACAGCTCGGTCGATTTTCGCGCCATCGACTACACCAAACCGACCGCCATTCTGGTGGGTCAGGAGAAACACGGCATCGGTGAAGAGGCGCTGGCGCTGGCCGACCACCATATCGTCATCCCCATGGTGGGCATGGTGCAGTCCCTCAACGTTTCGGTGGCTGCCGCCGCCATCCTCTACGAGGCGCAGCGCCAACGCGAGCTGGCCGGTTGCTATCAACGCGGTTGCCCACTCACGCTGGAGGAGCAGAACAGCATCCTGTTCGAGGGGGGTTATCCTATCTATGCCCAGCTCTGCAAAGAGAAAGAGATGCCCTACCCCCAGCTCGGCCCAGCCGGTGAAATTCTGGCGGACGAAGAGTGGTGGCAACGGATGCAGCTGACCCGCAAAGGGTGGGCGCAGCAGAGCGAGCAGGACGACCTACAGGAGGAGTGATGGAGAACCCTTTTGGCAGCTGGCTGGAATCGCAAATCATCCGGGATCACCTGACCAACCCGAACATAGAGGCCGGCGACTACAGCTACTACTCCGGCTACTACCACGGCAAGCCGTTCGAGGATCACTGCGTCCGTTACCTGCTCGGCGATGGCTCGACCCGCGACACCTGGGAGAGCGGCCTCTGGGGCGAGGTGGATCGGCTGATCATCGGCAAATTCTGCTCCATCGGCTCGGGCGCCACCTTCATGTTGGCGGGTAATCAGGGCCACCGGCTGGATTGGGTCTCCACCTTTCCGTTCAACCCCGATACCTTTGGCGAAGGGGCTCGTAGTGGTTTTCTGCGCAAAGGAGATACCCGGATCGGCAACGATGTCTGGATCGGCTCGGAAGCGATGATCATGCCCGGCATCACCATAGGTGATGGCGCCGTCATCGCCACTCGTGCCGTGGTGACCAAGGATGTGGCCCCTTACACCATAGTCGGCGGCAATCCGGCCCAACCGATCCGCCGCCGTTTCAACGATGAGCAGATCGCCATGCTGCAAGAGATGCAGTGGTGGGACTGGCCTCTGCCCACACTGCAAAGCGCCATGTCGCTGCTCTGTTCCGGCGACATCGCAATGCTTTATCAATACTGGCAAACGGAGTGTGCCTGATGAAATCCCTCTCGATCCCCCTGTTGGCCCTGACCCTGTTTTCTGCCGGAGCCCTTGCCGTGACCAATCCCTATGCGCTGACCAGCGAAGCCGATGTGCCCACCCTCTACCAGCAAACCCTGCCCGACTTCTGGCGCCAGCATGCCATAGAAGGAGAGTTCAAGGGCAAGGATGGCGTCGCCATCCGCTATGCCGCGTTGCGGCAGGAGAAGGTTGATCGCGCCATCCTGATCGTCAACGGCCGGGTCGAGAGCTACCTCAAGTATCAGGAGCTGGCGTGGGATCTCTGGCGCCAGGGCTACAGCCTCTACCTTATCGACCATCGTGGTCAGGGGATGTCCGGCCGCATGCTGAACGACCATGACAAGGGTTATGTCGACCAGTTCGACGATTATGTCGTCGATATGAAGCAGTTTCACGACCAGATAATCATGGCGGACAAGCCCGCCAAGCTGTTCCTGCTGGCTCACTCCATGGGGGGGGCCATCTCGGCCCGCTATCTGGAGCGCTGGCCCGATGATATTCGCGCCGCCGTGCTCTCCTCCCCCATGCTGGGCATCAATCTGGGCGGCCTGCCCAAATGGCTGGCCAAGGGACTGGCTACCACCATAGGCACGGTCGGCGGCTGGTTTGGCGAACCACCCTATGGGCCGGGTCAGGGCCCCTATCAGGACCATGGCTTTGCCGATAACGAGCTGACTCACAGCCACTCCCGCTATCAGGCTTTCCGCCAGATTTATGAACAGCACCCGCAGATCAAGCTGGGGGGAGCCACCGCCCACTGGATTTATCAGGGGATCACCGGTGCCGATGCCGCCATTGCCGATGCGGGCGCCATCAAGACGCCGCTGCTGCTACTGCAGGCTGGCAACGACAGCGTGGTGGACAACGCGGCGCAGGATGCGTTTTGCACCAAAGCCCGCTGTGAAGGGGGCAAGCCGCTGCGAATTGAAGGGGCCTGGCACGAGCTCTTCATCGAAGCCGACGACAAACGCCAGCCCGCACTGACCGCCATGCTCGATTTCTTCGCCCGCTACTAGGCTGGCTATTTTTTGTAACCCTAAATAAATGGGGTGACCATACAGGCTGGGGTAAACTGCCCCCGCTTTCAATTGATGCCGAGGTAAAGATGTTCAAGGTAGTTGTATCCGATCTCGATGGAACTCTGCTCAACAAGCAGCACCAGATCTCCTCCCGCACCCGGGAGACCGTCCGCCGTCTGGTTGAGCAGGGCGTGAAATTCGTGGTCGCCACCGGCCGTCACCACGTCGATGTACGCAGCTTCCGCGATGCGCTCGGTCTGGATATCTACCTCATCACATCCAACGGCGCCGTGGTGCATGACAAACAGGGCAAACTGGTGTTCAACCAGCCGCTGCCGACCGACATCGCCGCCGAGCTGGTTGCACTCGAACGTGACCCATCCATCCATCTCAACGTCTATCAGGGCGATGACTGGGTGGTCGAGGAGGAGCTGCCCTGGTTGCTGCAATTCCACGACGAATCCGGCTTCACCTATCGTCTGGTCGATGACCTGAAACAGGAGTCGATGGAGCAGATCAACAAGGTCTTCTACATCGGCGAGCACGAGAAGCTGCTGAAGATCGAGGCGCACCTCAACCAGCGCTATGGCGACCAGCTCAACGTCACCTTCTCATTGCCAGACTGCCTCGAAGTGATGCACGCCGGGGTGCACAAAGGTAATGCGGTGCGTGCAGTGCTGGAGCAGAACGGGTTCGATATGTCGGAGGCGATCGCCTTCGGCGATGGCATGAACGACTTCGAGATGCTGACCATGGTGGGACGCGGCATCGTGATGGGCAACGCCCATGATCGCCTGAAAATAGCGCTGCCGGAGTATGAGCAGACCCTCACCTCCGACGAAGATGGCGTCGCCGTCTATCTGGAAAAGCTGTTCGAACTGGAGAGCGTCAGCGCAGCCTGATCCTCTTCAGCCAGCCATCCGATTCAGCAAAGCCTCACCATGTGAGGCTTTGTTTTTTCAGGGTTTCCAGCCAGGGATTGGGCCGCTGCCAGCTGAAGCTCTGGTTCGCCCCGCCGTAGCATTCAGCCAACCGCAGCGGCGTGCCGGGGGTATGACGTCGCCCGGCCACATCGAGGCAGCGGGAGACCTTGCTATTGAACAGCCTGTCTTTCTGCCACTCCCACTGCGCCTGACCGTCACAGGGTGCCAGCATCACTTCGCTGTCGTTTTTGGCTTGCAAACAGAGATCCTGCAGGCGCAACTCACCCAGATCCCACTCGAACAGTTGATCGTCTTTTCCGCTGCAAGGTTGTGCCAACACCTTCTGTTGGGACACCGCAACGCAAAAATCTCCGCTGGTCAGCAAGGGGGAGAGAGAACGCTCCTCCTGCGGTTGTGATGCAATGGAGCCCATCATCACATCGGTGGATGGCGGCTTGATGGTACAGCCACCCAGCAGCAAGGCAGCCAGCAGGGCGGGAGAGCAAGCAAAGGAAATTTTGTTATTCATGGAAAAATGCCTGAAATGGGCCGATGACATCCGGTTGTCAGTGACTCGAGGCTGAAGCATAACCGAAAGGCGGGGCGCGCTGCCCAAATAGAGTGTAAACAGACGTAACAGGGAGAGAGTACTGGCCCAGCGGAGGCCAGAAAGCAAAAAACCCCGCCGAAGCGAGGTTTTTCTAAATGTGGTCGGTGATAAAGGATTCGAACCTTTGACCCTCTGGTCCCAAACCAGATGCGCTACCGGACTGCGCTAATCACCGAGGCTATTTCTTTCAAAATAGTTTACTTCAAAAAAACAAAGACGACCTGATAGTCATCCTCGTCATACAGCAAGTATGGTGCGAAGAGAGGGACTCGAACCCTCACACCCGGGGGGCACTAACACCTGAAGCTAGCGCGTCTACCAATTCCGCCACCTTCGCGTACCTGACAAGCTGTAAAATGGGGTGGCTGATGGGGCTCGAACCCACGACAACCGGAATCACAATCCGGGACTCTACCAACTGAGCTACAGCCACCACAGCTGTTTTCGTTCCACAACAACGCCCGTTTAACCGACGCACTTTTGATGGTGCGCCCGACAGGATTCGAACCTGTGACCTCTGCCTCCGGAGGGCAGCGCTCTATCCAGCTGAGCTACGGGCGCTACGCTGTCGAACGGGGCGCATTATTAATGATGGGTGCTGGTTTGTCTACACTT
This sequence comes from Aeromonas sp. 61P, assembly GCF_051919545.1. Lineage (NCBI taxonomy): Bacteria > Pseudomonadati > Pseudomonadota > Gammaproteobacteria > Aeromonadales > Aeromonadaceae > Aeromonas > Aeromonas sp. 61P. Next base: position 822,837 of record NZ_JBQBEL010000001.1, on the reverse strand, counting down.
TTCTGTCACCGAAACACTGTTCGTTGTTTTTTCAAGCACATTGCACACTTTTCTTCCAATACTCCCCAGCTGACAGCCGAAAAGGGGCAGATCGCAGTCGCAAATCGCCTTGCTGCCTTGACTTGATTTGATGCCCATCTAGAATGAATGAACGTTCATTCAATCGAAAGTCACACTGATGATTCTGGATAAAAAAGAGAGCATCTTCAACGCGGCCCATGAGGTACTGGGTGAACGGGGTTTTCATGGTCTGTCGATTGCGGAAGTCGCCAAGAAAGCCAATGTTGCCACCGGCACCATCTATCGCTACTTCGGCGACAAGGATGATCTGATCCGGCAACTGCACCAGCACACTATCTTGCAGTGTGTGCCCATGGTCATGGCCGATGTAGCAATCGATAAAGTTTCATTTCAACAATTTCGCCAATTATGGCTCAATATTCATGCCATTTTTGTTAACGAACCCAACGCTATCCGGTGCAAATTGCAGTACGAGAGCTCTCCGCTAGGGGCAGAATTGGAGACCAATCCTGTCATTCTGGCCGCCTGGGAGCCTCTGGACCGATTTTTTGAACAGGGCGTTGAACAAGGATTGTTTATTGATTTACCGATACGGGCACTCCAGGTGTTGAGTCTGGACAGTGTCATGCATCTGGCCCTGCAGTGCAGGGTGCACAACATCACGCTGACCGAATCGCAGTTGGAAACCGCGATCCGGGCCAGCTGGAATGCCATTTTATCCCCCATTCTTTCCACCTCAGGAGCCTGTTCATGAAAAAGTGGATGGCCATTATGTTGCTGATAGCGATCGCCTTGTTTGGCAGCGTCATCGGCTTCAATTTGTTCAAACAGAAGATGATTGCCCAATACATGGCCAACCGGCCGGAACCCGAGTTCCCCGTCACCGCCATGGTGACCAAGGCGCAGGATTGGGTACCGACCATCGAAGCGATCGGCTTCATCGAGCCGAATCAGGGGGTGACCCTCTCCACCGAACTGGCAGGTACCATTGACGCCATCACCTTCGAGTCAGGCAAACCGGTCAAGGCAGACCAGTTGCTGCTGAGCCTGGACTCCACCGTAGAGCGGGCCAATCTGCGCGCCTCCCAGGCCAAGCTGCCGGCGGCAAAAGCCAAGTTCGATCGTTTCCAGAACCTCTACAAGACCAGCTCCATCTCCAAAGAGCAGCTGGATGAGGCGGAAGCGGCCTATCGCTCACTGGAAGCAGATATCGAGAGTCTGAAGGCGACCATTGCCCGTCGTGAAGTCCGTGCGCCCTTTAGCGGCGTGGTCGGCCTGCGCAATGTGTTCCTCGGTCAGTATCTGCAGCCGGGCACCGATATCGTGCGCCTGGAAGATACCAGCGTGATGCGCCTGCGCTTTACCGTGCCCCAGACCGATATCTCCAAAATCAAGCTGGGCCAGACCATCAAGATCAATGTGGATGCCTATCCGCAAACCCAGTTTGACGGTCATATCACCGCCATCGAGCCTGCGGTCAACTTCCAGAGCGGCCTGATCCAGGTACAGGCAGACATTCCGAACAACGACGGTCAGCTCCGTTCCGGTATGTTCGCCCGCGCCAGCATCATTCTGCCGACGGTGAAAGATCAGATCGTGATCCCGCAGACCGCTATCTCCTTCACCCTTTACGGTCAGAACGTCTACGTGCTCAAAGAGGGCGAAGAGACCGACAAAGAGGGTAACAAGGTGAAAGTGCTGCGAGCCAAGCAGGTTGTGGTCAAGGCCGGTGAGCGCCGTGGCAACGATGTGCATGTGCTCTCCGGCATCCAGGCCGGTGACCAGATCGTACTGTCGGGTCAGGTTCGCCTGAGCAACGACACCAAGGTGCATGTGGTCGAGAACGATGCCCTGGCCGTTCCGGCACAAACCCCGATGCTGTAAGCGCGGAGATCTGCGATGCGATTTACTGACATATTTATAAAACGGCCTGTGCTGGCGATCTCGCTCAGCTTCCTGATCGCCTTGCTGGGCTTTCAGGCCATCTTCAAGATGCAGGTACGGGAATACCCCGAGGTGACCAACACGGTGATCACCGTCAGCACTGGCTACTATGGCGCCAGTTCTGATCTGATCCAGGGGTTCATCACCCAGCCGCTGGAACAGGCGGTCGCGCAAGCCGACAACATCGACTTCATGACCTCCTCCAGCCAGCTGGGCAGCTCCACCATCACCGCGTACATGAAGCTCAACACCGACCCCAACGCCGCGCTGTCCGACATCCTGGCGAAGGTGAACTCGGTGCGCTCCCAGTTGCCGAAAGAGGCGGAAGACCCTTCGGTCACCTCCTCCACCGGTTCAACCACGGCGGTGCTCTACCTCGGCTTTACCAGCCCGGAGCTCAACTCCAGCCAGATCACCGACTATCTGGAGCGGGTTATCAAGCCGCAGCTCTTTACCGTGGGCGGTGTCTCCAAGGTTGATCTCTACGGCGGTGTCGAGTTTGCCCTGCGGGTATGGCTGGATCCGGCCAAGATGGCGGCCTTCAACCTGACCGCCAGCGACGTGATGACGGTGCTCAACAGCAACAACTATCAGTCCGCGACAGGTCAGGCGACCGGTTACTTCACCCTGTTCAACGGCAACGCCGAGACCCAGGTCAAAGATGTCGACGAACTGAAGCGTTTGGTCGTTGCTACCCGTGACGGCAAGGTGATCCGCCTTTCCGACATTGCCAAGGTGACCCTCGAGAAGAGCCACGACATCTATCGCGCCAGCGCCAACGGCCGCGAAGCAGTGGTCATGGCGGTCAACGCCGCGCCGACAGCCAACCCCATCAACATCGCACACGATGTGCTGGCGTTGCTGCCGAGCCTTGAGCGCAATATGCCGAGCACCATGCGTCTCAACGTGATGTATGACTCCACCGTGGCGATCAACGAGTCCATCCACGAGGTTATCAAGACCATCCTGGAGGCAGCCGCCATCGTTCTGGTGGTCATCACCCTGTTCCTCGGTTCGTTCCGCGCGGTCATCATCCGATCATCACCATTCCGCTCAGTCTTATCGGCGTAGTGATGATGATGGATATGTTCGGCTTCTCGATAAACCTGATGACCCTGCTGGCGATGGTGCTGGCGATCGGTCTGGTGGTGGATGACGCCATCGTGGTGCTGGAGAACGTCGACCGCCATATCAAGGAGGGGGAAGAACCGTTCCGGGCCGCCATTATCGGTACCCGTGAAATTGCGGTGCCGGTTATCGCCATGACGGTTACTCTGGCGGCGGTATACGCCCCTATCGCCCTGATGGGGGGTATAACAGGCTCCCTGTTCAAGGAGTTTGCCCTGACGCTGGCCGGTGCCGTGTTCGTCTCGGGCATCATCGCCCTGACTCTGTCACCGATGATGTGTTCCAAGATGCTCAAGGCCAACGAGCAACCGGGCAAGTTCGAGAGCACGGTCCACCACCTGCTGGAGCGGATGACCGATCGCTACGACAGCATGCTGCACGCCGTGATGAAAAAGCGCCCCGTCATCGTGGTGTTCGCCGTCATCGTCTTCGCCAGCCTGCCGTTGCTGTTCAAGTTCATCCCGAGCGAACTGGCACCGTCAGAGGACAAGGGGGTAATGGCCGTGCTGGGTACCGCACCGTCCAACGCCAACCTGGACTACATCGAAAACACCATGGCGGATGTGAACAAGATCCTGGACGACCAGCCCGAGATCGCCTTCTCCCAGGTCTTCTCCGGGGTGTTCAACGCCAACCAGGCGTTCGGTATCGCCTCCATGGTGCCCTGGAGCCAGCGTGAAGCGAGCCAGAAAGAGGTGCTGGACCGGGTCGCCAATCTGGTGAAAGACATCCCGGGTATGGCCATCACCACCTTCCAGTTCCCGGAACTGCCGGGCGCATCGAGTGGTCTGCCGATCCAGTTCGTCATCACCACCCCGAACAGCTTCGAAAGCCTGTTCCTGGTGGCAGGTGAAATTCTGGCAGCGGCGCAGAGTAACGGTCAGTTCGTCTATTCGGATCTCGATCTGAACTACGACTCCGCCACCATGAAGATCCGCATCGACAAGGACAAGGCGGGTGCCTATGGCATCACCATGCAGGATATCGGAATCACCATGGGCACCATGATGGCGGACGGTTACGTCAACCGTATCGACCTGGATGGCCGCTCCTACGAGGTGATCCCGCAGGTCGAGCGCAAATACCGTCTCAATCCGGAGTCCATCAAGGGCTATTACGTGCGGGCCGCAGACGGCAAGTCGATCCCGCTCGGCAGCCTGATCAGCATTGAAGTGGTTGGCGAGCCCCGCGCCCTGCCCCACTTCAACCAGCTGAACTCCGCCACCATTGGCGCCGTTCCGGCTCCGGGCGTGGCCATGGGTGATGCGATCAACTGGTTCCAGACCACCGCCGACGAGAAGCTGCCGCAAGGCTATCGTTACGACTTCATGGGTGAAGCCCGTCAGTTCGTCACCGAAGGCAATGCGCTCTATGCCACCTTCGCGCTGGCACTGGCCATCATCTTCCTGGTGCTGGCAATCCAGTTCGAGTCGGTGCGTGACCCGCTGGTCATCATGGTCTCTGTACCGCTCGCCATCAGCGGGGCCTTGATTGCCCTGGCATGGGGTATGGCGACCATGAACATCTACTCCCAGGTGGGCCTCATTACCCTGGTGGGTCTGATTACCAAGCACGGTATCCTGATCTGTGAAGTAGCAAAGGAAGAGCAGTTGCTGCGCGGCATGAACCGGATGGAAGCCGTGATGCAGGCTGCCAAGGTGCGTCTGCGTCCGATCCTGATGACCACTGCCGCCATGATTGCCGGTCTGATCCCGCTGCTCTACGCCGCTGGCGCCGGTGCGGCACAGCGTTTCAGCATCGGTATCGTCATCGTGGCAGGTCTTGCCATCGGTACCCTGTTCACCCTGTTCGTGCTGCCGGTGATCTACACCTATCTGGCTTCCGAGCACAAACCCTTGCCGGTATTCGATGAAACCATTCCGCCCAAAGCAAACGGCGGACATTAATCATCAATCACATGCAAAGGCCCCGATACGGGGCCTTTTTATGCTTCGCAGGAAAGACGACATAAGTGCATGAAGCAGTTAAACTAAAAAACACCACATCCAGACCGCAAGGACGCCATGTCAGGACTCTTCACCAAGACCGCCAGGGCCGTAGGCCGCAACGGACTCTCATATCGCCTGCTCTCCTACATTCTGGTGTGCAGTACCGTATTGGCGATGATCATTACGGCGCTGCAACTCGCGTGGGATTACCGCAAGGATGTCGCCGTCATCGAAGACAGCATCGGCCAGATCGAGGCCTCGTTCCTGCAACCCATCGCCGCCAGCTTGTGGAACCTGGATGAAGAGCAGGTCAAAGTGCAAATTGAAGGGATCATGAACCTGCCCAACATGCAGTTCGTGATGGTCAAGGAGATGCTCGGCAACTCCGAAGTCCCGCTGCTGACCCAGGGGGTCGAGCGGGAAAGCTATGATATCTCCCGCGAATTCAACCTCACCTATCAGGGTGAAATCGTCGGCAAGCTGTTCGTTGCCGCCTCTCTCGAGCAGATCTACCAGCGCCTCATCGAAAAATCGGTGCTGATCATGGTCAGCCAGACCATCAAGACCCTGGTGGTCTCATTTTGCATCCTGATCATCATTTACTATCTGGTGGTCAGGCACATCAACCGCATCGCCAACTACGCCCAGAAGTTCAACCTCGATCGGCTCGACATGGAGCTGGAGCTGGAAGGCCGCCCGCAGCCACGCAAGAAACCCGATGAGCTGGATACCCTGGTCTCCACCCTCAACCAGATGCGTACCCGACTGCGTGACGAGCTGGTTGCTCGCCATCAGGCGGTCGAACAACTGCAAAAGGAACGGGACTTCTCCGCCACCCTGATCAACTCCGCCAACATGGTCATCTGCTGCATGGAACCGGATTTGACCATCGCCAGCATCAACCCGGCAGCCATACTGCTGACCGGCTACCACCAGCAGGAGCTGTTGCAACACAACTGGCTGGATCTCTTTGTCAGCCCGGCGCAGCGGGAAGAGCTGAACGATATTCTGGCGGCGGAAGGTTCACTGGCCGACAAAGAGGTCATCATGCATGACCAGCAGGCCCATGAGCTGGTACTGCAATGGACCTTCGTCCCCTTCTACGATGGTCCCAACCTCAAGTACCAGATCGGCTTCGGCTACGACATCACCCAGCTGAAAAAGGTCGAGCGGGAGATTATCCAGCTCAACGAACAGCTGGAAGGCAAGGTGGTGGAGCGTACCCGCAGCCTGAGCGAAGCCAACAACCAGCTGGGCAAGGCGTACGACGACCTGAAGCAGGCCCAGCAAACCCTGGTGGAGTCCGAGAAGATGGCCTCCCTCGGCTCGCTGGTAGCCGGGGTGGCACACGAGATCAACACTCCGATCGGCATCAGCGTGACCGCCTCCTCCTACCTGCAGGAGCGGGTCGCCGACTTCAAGTCCCATATCGACTCCAAGCAGCTGTCGCGCTCCTATCTCAACGAGTTCACCGTCAACCTCGACGAGTCGATGCAGCTGCTGCAGAGCAACCTGCGGCGCGCCTCCGAGCTGATCGCCAGCTTCAAACAGGTGGCTGTCGACCAGTCATCGGAAGCACGCTACAACTTCAGCCTCGCCGACAACCTCCATCAGGTGGTGGTCTCGCTTGGCCACAAACTGAAGAAGAGCCAGTGCGAAGTGGATATCCAGTGCGATCCCAAGCTGTCGATCTTCTCCTTCCCGGGCAGCTTTACCCAGATCTACTCGAACCTGATCCTCAACTCCATCAACCACGGGTTCGACAGCTGGGACAAACCGAAGAAGATCACCATCAAGGTGGAACAGCAGGGAGAGGAGCTGTTTATCGACTACTCGGACAACGGCCGCGGCATCCCGCCCGAAATCTTGCCGCGCATCTTCGATCCCTTCGTCACCTCCAAGCGGGGTCAGGGGGGCAGCGGTCTGGGCACCCACATCATCTACAACCTGGTGGTGCAACTGCTGAAAGGCCGTATCAGCTGTGCCAGCGAACCGGGCCAGGGCGCCCAGTTCCATATTCGCCTGCCGATCCAACATAACTGAGCGCTGGCTCTTGTGAGCCAGCCGCTTTATCCCCATCATGCTGTGATTGCATTCTTAATGAGCGGAGAACCTCGCAATGGCACAGCATTTTGACTATATCGCCATCGGCGGCGGCAGCGGCGGTATTGCTTCTGCCAACCGGGCTGCCATGTACGGTAAGAAAGTTGCCCTGATTGAAGCCAAAGAGTTGGGTGGAACCTGCGTCAACGTAGGCTGCGTACCGAAGAAGGCCATGTGGTATGCCGGCCAGATCGCCGATGCCCTGAAATATGGCGCCGACTACGGCTTTGACACCACCCTAAACCACTTCAACTGGGCCAAGCTGGTCGAGTCCCGCCAGGCCTACATCGGCCGCATCCACCAGTCCTATCAGAACGTGCTGGGCAAGAACCAGATCACCGTTATCAAGGGCTTCGCCCGCTTCGTCAGCAGCAACACCATCGAGGTTAATGGCGAGCACTACACGGCCGATCATATCCTGATCGCTACCGGTGGCCGCCCGGAAATTCCGGCGATCCCGGGTGCCGAGCTGGGTATCGACTCCGACGGTTTCTTCGATCTGCAAAGCCAACCCAAGCGGGTTGCCGTGGTTGGAGCTGGCTACATCGCAGTCGAGATCGCTGGCGTGATGCAGGCTCTGGGCTCCGAGACCCATCTGGTGGTGCGCAAGCACGCGCCGCTGCGCAACTTCGACCCCATGATCCACGAGACTCTGGTCGAAATCATGGCGCAGGATGGGCCCAAGCAGCACACCCACGCCATTCCCAAAGCCGTGCTCAAGAACGCTGACAACAGCCTTACCCTGCAACTGGAAGATGGTCGCCACCTCACCGTCGACTGCCTGATCTGGGCCATCGGCCGGGTACCGGCTACCGACAACCTCAATCTGGCCGCCGCAGGCATCGCGCTGGACGAGAGGGCTTTATCCCGACCGACAAGTTCCAGAACACTTCCGTCGCCAACATCTATGCAGTGGGTGACAACACGGGTCGCATCCAGCTCACCCCGGTGGCCGTCGCTGCGGGCCGTCGCCTCTCCGAGCGGCTGTTCAACAACAAGCCCAACGAGCACCTCAACTACGATCTGGTGCCGACCGTGGTGTTCAGCCACCCGCCCATCGGCACCATCGGCATGACCGAACCGGAAGCTATCGCCGAATACGGCGAGGACCAGGTGAAGGTCTACCGCAGCCAGTTCACCGCCATGTACTCGGCACTGACCCAGCATCGCCAGCCCACCCGGATGAAGCTGGTCTGTGTCGGCCCGGAAGAGAAGGTGGTCGGTTTGCACGGTATCGGCTTTGCGATGGACGAGATCCTGCAAGGCTTCGGCGTCGCCATGAAGATGGGCGCCACCAAGGCGGACTTCGACAACTGTGTCGCAATCCACCCCACCAGTGCGGAAGAGTTTGTGACAATGCGATAAGCACGTTGCAGGCTGACCTGCCACTATCAGGTCATCTTCATCCACTAGCGTTCAAACCCGGCTCAGGCCGGGTTTTTTGATCACTCCTCGCTATTTCTCTCGCAAATCCGTCGTTCTTTACGCCGATTTTACGCCTGCCACATGGCGCTTTATGGCGCCTTTACGCCTGTTTTACATACCCTTTTCAGCGTCAATGACACCAACAGAGTCGATATGGTCTTACATCGACTCTCGCAGCTAATTATCTCAATGGAGTCGATATGAATTGGCTATATCTGCTGCTCGTCCTCGCCTTGATGGCCTATCTGATGCGCGCACTCACGCGCAGTCACGAGTGAGGGACTACCTATATGCAGCAAGAAATTATCTACCCGGTGGCCAGCAAACTGCCGAGCCTCGTGAGCAATCCAATGCGTGCCCTGACGCACCGTGACCACGAGTGAGGAACTAGAACATGTGGCAAGAAATAATCTATCCGGTGGCCTTCGTGCTGCTGGTTCTGCTGCCTGCACCGCTGCTGGGCAACTACATCTACCGGGTATTTGAAGGCAAAATCCGCTGGTTGGCACCGGTCGAGCGCGCCACACTGGCTTGCTGTGGCACCGATGGGCGGGAGCAGGACTGGAAGTCCTACGCCCTCAGCCTGCTGGCCTTCAACGGCGCCGGTTTCGGTCTGCTGTTCCTGATCCTGATGGCGCAGGGGTTGCTGCCCCTCAACCCGCAACAACTGCCGGGTCTGAGCTGGCAACTGGCATTCAACACCGCGGTCAGCTTTATGACCAACACCAACTGGCAAGCCTATTCCGGTGAGGCCAGCCTCTCCTACTTCAGCCAGATGGTGGGCCTGACCACCCAGAACTTCGTCTCCGCAGGGACGGGCGCCGCCGTCGCCATTGCTCTGTTCCGCGGCATCGCCCGCCAGCAGACCATCAACCTTGGCAACTTCTGGCAGGATCTGGTCCGTTTCTGCCTCTATGTGCTGCTGCCCATCGCGCTGATCATGGCGCTGGTGCTGGTGTGGCAAGGGGTGCCGCAAAGCCTCTCCGCCTATCTGCCGTTCCACGGTGTGGAGGGTCAGGAGCAACTGCTGCCCCTCGGCCCGGCGGCCTCGCAGATCGCCATCAAGCAGCTTGGCTCCAACGGCGGCGGCTTCTTCGGCATCAACTCGGCACATCCGTTCGAGAACCCGACCGCCCTCTCCAACTGGCTGGAGATGGTCGCCCTGCTCACCATCGCTGCCGCCATGGTCTTTACTCTGGGCCGCTATGTGAAAGACATGGCCCACAGCCGCGCCATTCTCGGCGCCATGACCCTCATGCTGGTGCTGGGGCTCTTCGTCTCCCTCTCCCAGGAGCTGAAACCGGATCACGCCCTCGCCCAGCTCACCACTGACGCCAGCAACATGACTGGCAACTGGGAAGGCAAGGAGAGCCGCTTCGGCCCTGTGCTCTCCAGCATCTGGGAAGTGGCGACCACTGCCGCCTCCAACGGTGCCGTTAACGCCATGCACGACAGCTTTACTCCGCTCGGCGGCATGGTGGGCATGATCAACATGCTGCTGGGTGAGGTCATCTTCGGCGGGGTCGGCTCCGGTATCTACGGCATGATGCTGTTCGTGTTGCTGACCGTGTTCCTGTGCGGCCTGATGGTGGGACGTACCCCGACCTATCTGGGCAAACGCCTCGGCATCACCGAAATGAAGTGGGTCGTCGCCAGCATGCTGGTCATGCCGGTGGGTGTTTTGGTGATCGGTGGTGTCACCCTACTGATGCCGGATGCCAGCACCATCATCGGCCATGATGGCCCGCACGGTCTGTCACGCCTCATCTATGCCTACGCCTCGGCTGCCGGCAACAACGGCTCCGCCTTCGCCGGTTTTGCCGCCGGTGACAACTGGCAGTGCATCGCCATCGGTCTGGCCATGCTGCTCGGTCGCTTCGGCTACATCATTCCGGTACTGGCCATCGCCGGTCAGCTGGCCCGTGCGCCCCGTCAGGAGAAGAGCGAAGGGGACTTCCCCATCAGCGGCCCGCTGTTCGTTGCCCTGCTGATTATCACCGTCCTACTGATAGGTGGCCTCTCCTTCCTGCCGGTGCTGGCACTGGGCCCGGTGGCTGAACATCTGAGTCTGATCGGAGGTGCATTCTGATGAACCTGACCCTGTCGATCACCATCCGGATGCCAATGGCCAACTATCTGATGCTGGGAGCTTTCCAATGAGCAAGTCCACTGCAATGAGCACCGACACCATGTTGGTGAAGGGCAACAAACAGAAATCACAGATCATCCAGGCAATGGTTGAGGCCCTTTATCGCTTCAATCCCAAGGCGCTGTTTGGCAGTCCCATCCTGTTCACCCTCTGGCTGGCCGCAGTCATGGCGACGGTGGAGTCACTGCTGGGGCAGCCCTTCTCGGGGGTTGCCCCCTCGCTGGCCTGGCAGCTGACTGCCTGGCTCTGGCTCACCCTCTGGTTTGCCAACTTCGCCGAGACGCTGGCCGAAGGTCGCGGCAAGGCGCGGGCCGACAGCCTCAAGGCGGGCATGAGCCAGCTCAAGGCCCGTCGGGTGGCTAACGCAAAAGATGGTCAGGGCGAATGGGTACCCGCCACCAGCCTGATGAAGGGGGATCTGGTGCTGGTACGCAGCGGCGAGATGATCCCGGCCGACGGTGAAGTGATCGCCGGCATCGCCTCGGTCAACGAGGCGGCCATCACCGGTGAATCCGCCCCCGTCATCCGCGAGTCAGGTACCGACCGCAGCGGCGTAACCGGCAACACGACGGTCGTCTCCGACGAGATCTGGGTGCGCGTCAGCAACAATCCGGGCGAGAGCACGCTGGATCGGATGATTGCACTGGTGGAAGGGGCCAAGCGCCAGAAGACTCCCAACGAGATGGCGCTCGACGCCCTGCTGGTGGGCCTGACCCTGATCTTCCTGTTGGTAGTCGCCACCCTGCCCTGGTTCCTCGACTACAACGGCACCCAGGTCCCGCGTCTCTACCTGATCGCTCTCTTTATCACCCTGATCCCGACCACCATCGGCGGCCTGCTCTCCGCCATCGGCATTGCCGGTATGGATCGACTGGTGAAGCTGAACGTCATCGCCAAGTCTGGCCGTGCCGTGGAAGCGGCCGGTGACGTGCGCACCCTGCTGCTGGACAAGACCGGCACCATCACCTTCGGTAACCGGATGGCGGATGAGCTGATCCCGGCCCCCGGCGTCGACCCTGCCCTGCTGGCACAAGCCGCCATGCTGGCCTCGCTGGGTGACAACACCCCGGAGGGCAAATCCATCCTGACTCTGGCCAGCAAGAGCATGGCCAAGCCGAGCCAGCTGGAGAGCGACAAGGTGATCCCTTTCAGCGCCGAGACTCGCCTGAGCGGACTGGATCGCAACGGTCATCAATATCGCAAGGGTGCGGTGGATGCCGTGTTGAACTACCTCAGCCTCGACCGCAAGGCGGTGCCTGAGCTGGTGCTCAAGTCAGTCGACAGCATCGCCCGTCAGGGTGGGACTCCGCTGCTGGTCTGCACTCAGGAGAAACTGCTGGGGGTGGTCTACCTCAAGGACATCATCAAACCCGGTATCAAGGCTCGCTTCCAGATCCTGCGCCACATGGGAATTCGCACCGTAATGATCACCGGCGACAACCCGAAAACGGCCGCCGCCATCGCCGCTGAAGCCGGGGTGGATGACTTCATCGCCGAAGCGACGCCGGAGAAGAAGCTCGCCTATATCCGGCAGGAGCAGGCTGATGGTCGTCTGGTTGCCATGTGCGGCGACGGTGCCAACGATGCACCGGCACTGGCACAGGCTGATGTGGGTCTGGCCATGAACGAGGGTACCCAGGCCGCCAAGGAGGCGGGCAATCTGGTGGATCTCGACTCCAACCCCACCAAGCTGCTGGACGTGGTGCTGGTCGGCAAACAGCTGCTGGTGACCCGTGGCGCCCTGACCACCTTCTCCATCGCCAACGACGTGGCCAAGTACTTTGCCATCCTGCCGGCCCTGTTCATTGCCGCCTACCCGCAACTGGGCGCGTTGAACCTGATGCAACTGGGCAGCCCGCAGAGCGCCATCCTGTCGGCCATCATCTTCAACGCCCTGATCATTGTGGCGCTGGTGCCGCTGGCACTGCGCGGTGTCGACCTGAAAGGGTCGGCCGCCAGCCTGCTGCGCCGCAACCTGTTGATCTACGGGGTCGGTGGTCTGCTGGTGCCGTTTATCGGCATCAAGCTGATCGATCTGGTCATTACCGGCCTGGGTCTGGTGTAACGACATAACCGGGATGCGGGGCAGACCCGCATCCCCAGCCATCCATTTGGAGCAAGAGAATCATGATAGCAATCAGAACCCTGTTGACCCTGACCCTGCTGCTGGGAGTGGGTTATCCGCTGGCGGTCACCGGACTGGCCCAACTGCTGTTCCCCTGGCAGGCCAACGGCAGCCAGCTCACCGACAGCAAACAGCAACTGATCGGTAGCGCCCTGCTGGGGCAGAAATTCGAGCGAGCTGACTACTTCCATCCCCGCCCCTCAGCCAGCGATTTCAACACCATAGGCGGCAGCGCCAGCAATCTGGGGATGAGCTCACCGCTGCGGGCAGAGTTTGCCGAACAGGCAGCCAAGGCTCAGCCTGGAACCAGCTCCCCCGCCATGCTGACCCGCTCCGCCTCCGGCCTCGATCCCCACCTGCCGCTGGATGCGGTGCTGGCTCAGGTCGACCGCGTCGCCAAAGAACGTGGACTGGATCCCGCCCAACTGACAGAGCAGGTCAAGTCGGCCACACAAGCTGGTATCCTTGGCCCGCAGGTGGTCAACATTCTCCAGCTGAATCTGCAACTGGATCATAAAAAGGGCGCCTGATGGCGCCCATTCCGGTTTGGTGATGACCTCGATTTTCGAAACGGGCAGTTGGCTCGATAGGGATAACAATGGCTGATGTAGCAAGCGCTGATGCCCTGCTGACGAGTCTGATGCAGGAGCATGGGGATGCGTGATGAGGTAAGGGCCGACGCCCTGCTGGCGAGCCTCGAACAGGAGCACAAGGGCAAGCTGAAGGTGTTTCTCGGGGCCGCTCCCGGCGTCGGCAAGACCTACGCCATGCTGCAGGCGGTGCGGGAACAGGCCAAAGAGGGGGTCGACATCCTGATCGGCGTGGTGGAGACCCATGGCCGTCAGGAAACACTGGCTCTGCTCGACAAGCTCGCCATCATGCCGCGCAAGATCCACATGCACCGCCAGCAGCGACTGGAAGAGATGGATCTCGACGGCCTGCTCGCCCGCAAACCGGCCATCGCCGTGGTGGACGAGCTGGCCCACAGCAACGCCCCCGGCAGCCGCCACGAGAAGCGCTGGCAGGATGTGGAGGAGCTGCTCAACGCCGGGATCGACGTCTACAGCACCCTCAACGTGCAGCATCTGGAGAGCCTCAACGATCTGGTGTGGCAGCTGACCGGGGTCAGGGTGAAAGAGACTCTGCCCGATCAGGTGCTGCTGGAAGCCGACAGTCTGGTGCTGATCGACCTGCCCCCCAAGGAGCTGCTCGGCCGACTCAAGGAGGGCAAGGTCTATGTGCCCCATCAGGCCAAGGCGGCGCTGCAATCCTTCTTCTCCCTCAACAATCTCACCGCATTGCGGGAGCTGGCGATGCAGACTGCCGCCAGCCATGTGGAGGGCGATCTGCAACTGCAATGGCAGGCAGCAGGCAAGAGCACCTTGCCGCTGCGGGGCAAGCTGATGGTTTGCCTCGGTGACCTGCACGGCTCGGCGCTGGTGCGCTACGGCCACCGCTTTGCCCAGCGCCGTCAGCTCCCGTGGCTGGTGGTGCATGTCGACAGCAATGGCCGCCGCTCTGCCGATGTGGAGCAGGCGCTGGCGCTCGCCTCCCACCTCGGCGCCAAGGTGCTGACGCTATCCAGCCCGGCGGTCGCCAACACCCTGCTGGAGACCGCCGAACAGCAGCAGGTCTCCCAGCTGCTGCTCGGCAAACCCCACAAGGCACCGTGGCGTCGCTCGCTGGTGCAACACCTGCTCAAGCAGGCGCAGGGGCTCGAAATCACGTTGGTCGATACCGAGAAGCAGAAGCCCGAAGTGGGAATGCGCATCCCGACCCCGAAGGATATTCACCACAGCCTGCTGGCGGTGACCATCATGGGGATCACCTCGGCCGCCGCCTGGGGGCTCTCCTACTGGCTGCCCCCCGCAGCGTTACCGCTCATCTTCGTGCTGGGGGTGCTGGCGACGGCCCTCACCACCAGTCTGGTACCCGCCACGCTGGCGGCTGTGCTGGGCTTTATCGCCCACAATCTGCTCTTCACCGCCCCCTACTTCTCCCTGAGTGTCGCCAACCACAGCGACCTGCTCACCCTGTTTGTGCTGCTTATCGTCGGCATGACGGCGGGACGGCTCGCCTCCCGCCAGCGGCAACAGCTGATCGGCCTGCGCGAGACCCAGCAGCTGGGCAATGCTCTGCTCTCCCTCAGTCAGGGGCTGGCCACCGCCAGCAGCCCGGAGGAGGTGCTCAGACAAGGTGCCCAGGCCATTTCGCTGGCGCTCGGCCAGCCGACCGTGGTGATCGACAAGGAGTTCAACGATCGGCTCGGCAACGAGAAGCACAGGCCCGGCCAGACCGACAAGGCGGCCATCGACTGGTGTCTGGCCCAGAAACAGAGCGCCGGGGCCCACACTGCGACCCTCAATGCCGCCGAGGCCCAGTATCACCACCTCAGCGATGATCTGGTGATCGGCATAACGCTGGCCAATCCGCTCTCCTCCTCTGCCGAGCATCAGCTGCAGGCGCTGCTCACCGACATTCGCGCCGCACTGGCGCGGATCGACCTCAACGAGCGGCTGGCCGACAGCCAGTTGCAGGCTGAGACCGACCGGATGCGCGCAGCCTTGCTCTCCTCGGTCTCCCACGATTTGAAGACCCCCTTGGCGACCATCATGGGGGCTGGCAGCACCCTGCTGGAATATGGTGACCGGATTCCCGCCGAAGACCGTGACGAACTGCTCCACTCGGTACAGGAGGAGGCACGCCGCCTCCACAGCTATGTGCAGAATCTGCTGGATATGACCCGCATCGGCTCCCCCGACTTCCAGCTGAAACGGGACTGGGTCGATCTGGCGGATCTGGTGGAGAGCGCCCGCAAGCGGCTCGACTCCTCTTGGCGCCAGCACAAGCTGCTGGTCCATTTCGATCAGCATGTGCCCCAGCTCTATGTCCATGGCGCCCTGATCGAGCAGGTGCTGGTCAACATCCTCGACAACGCCTCCCGCTACTCGCCGGCAGGCACCCCCATAGAGTTCAAGGTGATGGTGGCCGAGCCCGACCTCATCATCGACATCATCGATATCGGGGTCGGTATCGCCGAATCGGATCGGGAGAAGATCTTCAACCTCTTCTACACCCAGCCGGTTGGCGATTGCGGCAGCCGCGGCACCGGGCTTGGCCTCGCCATTTCCCGCGCTATGATAGAGGCCCACGGCGGCAAGATTTGGGCCTTCTCCGGCCCCAATGGCAACGGCACCTGCATGCGCATCTCCCTGCCGCTCGCCCTCAATTCACCGGAGGTCTGATGGTTGACCGCCAGATCGGGTCACTCAGCCCCTCCCACCATTCGCCTCTGGAGGTTCGATGGCGCACATTCTGGTCATAGATGATGAAGCGGCGATCCGTCGCTTTCTGCGGATCAGCCTGATTGCCGAAGGGCATCAGGTGAGTGAGGCGGTGGGGGTCAATGAAGGGCTGGAGCAGTATCGCCACCTCAACCCCGATCTGGTGATCCTCGATCTCGGTCTGCCGGATGGCGATGGCATTCAGGTGTTGCAGGCCATTCGCGAGCATCACCCCAATCCGGTGCTGGTGCTGTCGGCACGCGATTCCGAGCAGGAGAAGGTGCGGCTGCTGGATGCCGGGGCCAACGACTACATGAGCAAGCCGTTCGGCATCGGCGAGATGATGGCCCGCATTCGCGTGCTCTTGCGCCAGCGGGCTGGCGTCAGCAGCGGCGAGCGGCGTCACTTCCCCCAATGCGGGCTGACGCTGGATATCAGCAGTCACAAGGTGACCATGAGAGAGGAGGAGATCCCCCTCTCCCGCAAGGAGTTCGCTCTGCTGCAGGCGCTGGTGTGCCACCCCGGCAAGCTGGTGATGCAGACCCAGCTTCTCAACGACATCTGGGGGCCGAGCCACAAGGAGGACACCCACTACCTGCGCATCGTCATCGCCAGTCTGCGCAAAAAGCTGGGGGATAACCCCCAGCAACCGACGCTTATCGAGACCGAATCCGGTATTGGCTACCGCTTTATCGGCAACTGACGTTTCACGTGGAACGACGCCCGCTGCAAATCAGCGCCAGCAGACCGCAGCCACTCAGCAACAGGCCGAGATCCTGCAATCCGGCCGCCACCGCCAACCCCAGACTGAGCAGCAGGTAGTAGCCAAGCCCGAACAGGGCGCCAGCACTGCCTGCCACTTCGCGATAGGCCAACAGCGCCTGACTCAGCACATTGGGAATAGCCAGCCCGAAAGCGACGACGACACCCATCATGGGCAACAGGAACCAGAGGCTGGCCTGAGTCGCCCATACCAGCAGCCCGGTAACCAGCGCCAGAGCGCAAGCCAGTCTGACCAGAGATGACGGCAGCCACCCCCTCCCCAAGAGATGCTTGTTGAGCAGGCTGCCGAGCAGAGTCGCCTGCGCCAGCAAGATCCCCGAATAGCCAAACTCGCCGGTGCTCAATCCCAATCCGGCAAACAGGAACGGGGCCAGACTGTAGTAGCCAAACAGCATAGTGTTGAACAGGGCGACCAGCATGGCACTGCGCCAGAGTCCGCCATCCTTCATCATCCGACACGCCAGCGGCCAGAGTGCGACTTGCCGGGTGGTGGCCGGACGGGTTTCCGGCAGTTGCCAGCAGGTCACCAGCAGCAAGCCTACCGCCAGTATCAGCAAACCGCTGAACACCCCGAGATAGCCGAACCCGCTCGCCAGCTGGCCGCCACTGAGCAGCCCCAGCACCGGGCTCAAGGAGAGCGCTATGCCCATCACCGAGAAGACCCGTGCCAGATCGCTGCCCTGATAGCTATCGCGCAGCATGGTCTGGGTCACCACGGAGCCCACGGCGGCGCCAAAGGCCGCGATGACCCGGGCCAGCAGCAGGGTTTCAAACTGGTTGGCCAGCAGCGCCAGCAAGGTGCCGACACCATAGGTGAGCAGACCCGCCAGCATGGCGGGACGCCGCCCAATCAGATCGCAGAGCCGTCCCCAGCAGACCACGCCCACCGCAAACGCCAGAAAATAGACCGACAGGGTCTGGGATGCCTGCCCCTCGCTCACCCGAAACTGGCTGGCGATGTGGGTCAGTACCGGGCTGTAGATGGTCTCCACAATCTGGGGAAACATCATCAATCCCACCACCAGCCAGAGCGGTGGCAACTTGTTGTTCATGACAAACCTCCTTCACAAGAGGTCGCCATTCTAGAGAGATGCCGACTGTCTGATTACAATAAGCAGGACTATAAACATCAAAAATCGGACATATGGCCTTTATTCTTCCCGATCACCCTTTTGACCCCGACCAGCTGATGGGCAGCGTGATCGGCATCGCCTCCGCCCTCGGCTGGCACGACTCAGGACTGCATCAGCATCAGCGCCATCAGCTGCTGTTCGCTCAATCCGGCTGCATGACCATGGAGCTGGAAGGTCGGGTCTGCCTGCTGCCACCCACCCGCGTGGCCTGGCTGCCAGCGGGCACCGCCCACAGGATCTTGATGCGTGGCGTGGTGGCCTACCGCTCTCTCTACTTCCAGCCGCACCCCGAGTTGCCCGGCACGGTGGAGGTGCTGGCGGTCAATCCGCTGCTGCACGAACTGATCGAACGGATGGCGCTCTGGCCGTGGGACAAACCGCAAAAGCAGCAGCAACGGACGGTGGCACTGTTTATGGAGGAGTTGGAGCAGGCACCGCGGGAGTCGTGGCAGTTGCCGCTGCCGACGGATCCCAGACTGGGCGACTGGCTACAGCAGTTGAAACGGGGGGATGCCCTGCCCGATCGGCTCAACCGGCTGGCCGAGCGGGTGGGTGCCAGTGACAAGACCATTGGCCGCATCTTCATGCGGGAGACCGGCATGAGCTATCAGGCGTGGCGTCAGCAGTGGCGGCTGTTGCGCGCCATGGAGCTGCTGGCCGAAAGCGAGTCCATCAGCCGGATTGCCGCTGCGCTGGAGTTCTCCAGCGACAGCGCCTTTATCAGCTTCTTCAAACAACATACGGGACAGACCCCCCTGCGCTACCTCAACTCTCGGGGTGAGTCGCCACAGCCTGACTCGCCTCCACCACCAGGGTATCCAGCACTAGCGGTTTGAGATTGTGCAGCGCATCCTGCACCACGGCATGAGATGCCTGTTGCAACTCGCTCTGCACATCTTGCTCCAGCTGGGCACTCTCCAGCTCGGGCCGCGGGTTTTCGTTGGCCATCACGTTCAGGCTCAGGGCACTCACAATCAGGGTAGCGATCAGGCTTTTCATCTGGTTTGCTCCGGTATGGTTGAGATGACCAGATAACTATTCCAATAGTTGTGCCAATCCTCACGCAATTCATAACATGATGATTTTGTTTAAGTTAACTATATCTCGATACCAAATTGAGTCGCAAAATGCATCCCACTCGGTCATTTTTAAACCAACAGTTGGTGCTTTTAACCACGCTTGATTTTTGCACCATGTTCCACGTGGAACGTCCCATCTTTTTGATCGACACCCGCTTTTAAACTGAGCTATGGTGCTACATCCCCGTAACTCAAATCTGGATCTGTCACTGAATGGAATTTTCCTTGTTCGGCGAGAAGTTCACTCGCCACGCTGGCATTACCCAACTCATGGATGACCTCAATCAGGGGCTGACCAATCCGGACGCCATCATGCTGGGTGGCGGCAATCCAGCCCCCATCCCCGCCATGCTGGAACGCTTTCAGGCCGAGGCCAAGAGCCTGCTCGACAACGGCGAGCTGGTCAAAGCGATGGCCAACTACGACGGCCCACAGGGCAAAGACAGGTTCACCAGGGCGCTGGCCGCCCTGCTAAGCAAGGAGCTGGGATGGGATATCTCGGCCCGCAATATCGCCCTGACCAACGGCAGCCAGAATGCCTTCTTCTACCTGTTCAACCTGCTGGCCGGCGAATTTGCCGATGGCCGCAAGAAGAAGGTGCTGTTCCCGCTCGCCCCCGAATACATCGGCTATGCCGACTCGGCGCTGGCGGACGACTACTTCGTGGCCTACAAGCCCACCATCGAGAAGCTGCCCGATGGCCAGTTCAAATACCACGTGGATTTCGAGAGTCTGCAGGTAGGTGACGATATCGGAGTGATCTGCGTCTCCCGCCCGACCAACCCGACCGGCAATGTGCTGACCGACGAAGAGATCGAACATCTCGATCAGATCGCCCGCGACAAGGGAATCCCGCTGCTGATCGACAACGCCTACGGCGTCCCCTTCCCGGGCATCATCTTCAGCGAAGCCAAGCCATTCTGGAACGCCAACACCATCCTCTGCATGAGCCTCTCCAAGCTCGGCTTGCCGGGCACCCGCTGCGGCATCGTCATCGCCGACGAGAAGATCATTCAGGCCATCACCAACCTGAGCGGCATCATCAATTTAGCGCCGGGTAGTCTGGGCCCCGCCATCACCATTCCGATGATCGAGAGCGGCGAGATCATCACCCTCAGCAAACAGGTGGTGAAGCCCTTCTATCAGCAGAAGGCGGAGCTGGCGGTGCAACTGCTGCGCGAAGCGATCCCTGACCCGCGCTTCCACATTCATAAACCGGAAGGCGCCCTCTTCCTCTGGCTCTGGTTTGAAGGCTTGCCGATCCACTGTCAGGAGCTCTATGAGCGACTGAAGGCGAAGAACCTGCTGATCGTGCCGGGTCACTACTTCTTCCCCGGCATTGATGACCCCGAGTGGCGCCACAGCCAGGAGTGCATCCGCCTCAACTACTCCCAGAGCGAGGAGCTGGTGCGCCGCGGCATCGCCATTCTGGCCGACGAGATAAACGCCCTCTACGCTGGTTAATCCAATCCAGCGATACAAAAACAGAAAGGCCTGCAGATGCAGGCCTTTGTTGTTTATCGCGATCCGGTTTGCTTAGCCGGGCAACGCCAGCTGCTCGGGTTTACCGATGGGGATGGCTCGGGGCTTGAGCGCCTCGGGCAACTCGCGAGCCAGATCGATGGTCAACAGACCATGCTCCAGCTTGGCGCCCTGCACTTCCACGTGCTGGCTCAGCTTGAAGGCGAGCTCGAAGTCACGCTCGGCAATTCCCTGATGGAGGAACTGACGCTCACCGGCCGCAGCCCCTTTGCGCCCCTTCACCTTGAGGGTGCCGTTTTCGGTCTCCAGCTCCAGCTCTTCGCGCTCGAAGCCAGCCACGGCGACCGTGATGCGATAGCCATCCTGATCGCGCTTTTCAATGTTGTACGGGGGGTAAGCGGCGGTCTTCTGCTCGAACAGACCTTCCAGCTCACGGGCCATCCGCTCGAAGCCGACGGCGTTGGAATAGAGATGAGAGAAATCGAGGTTACGCATAATCCTATCCTTCTAATAAGCAACAGGTTCAACTCTCCACAGGCCCGTTATCGGCACCCGGGAAATTTTAAAATTTCAGTGAATTCAGGCTATCAGCCGTTGATCTCGATCTTGCGCGGCTTCATCGCCTCGGGCACTTCACGCACCAGCTCGATGTGCAGCAAGCCGTTTTTCAGGTCGGCCCCTTTCACCCGCACATAGTCGGCCAGCTGGAAGCGGCGCTCGAAACCACGTTCGGCGATCCCCTGATAGAGATAGTTGCGCCCGGTGTCGGCCTGCTTGTTGCCCTTCACCGTCAACAGATTTTCCTGGAAGCTCAGCTCCAGCTCTTCCTGGGTAAAGCCCGCCACCGCCATGCTGATGCGGTAGTCGTTGTCACCCAGTTGCTCGATGTTGTAGGGGGGATAGCCGGCATTGCCATTGCTGGCCGCAGATTCGATGAGATTGGCCAGACGATCGAAACCGATGGCAGAACGATAGAGCGGAGAAAAGTCGATAGAACGCATAGTATTACCCTCTTATGAGCGATAACGGATTGTTTGCCCTCCTTATGGACGGGCGCCTGGTCGAAACCTCTGTCGAGCGTTCCGGCCTTGTTACCTATATAGGGGCTCACTTTTTCCTTTCAAGGGGATTTTTTCAAATTTTTTAAATGACCGCACCGACCTGTAGAACATCAACCTGTTGGCCCGATAGTGATGATAATCGACCCGTGGGCCACTGATGGCAATGCGCTCCGCACTCCATAATTGGTTGCATATCCACCAGCCAACATGGAGCCATCTCATGAAGATTACCCAGGTTCGTAACGCCACCTTGCTGCTCGACTATGGCGGTACTGGGCGAGCGCATGGGAGAAGTGTGCGGTGTGGTCTTCTCCCACCCCGTTGAGCAGTGCCTCTATCTGGCCGGTGATACCATCTGGCATCCCCGGGTCGAGCAAGCCCTGCAACAGCATCAGCCCGAGGTCATCATCCTCAACTGCGGCGATGCACAGGTGCCCGGACTCGGTTCCATCATCATGGGCAAGGAGGATGTCGCCGCCGTTTATCAGGCCGCACCGCAAGCCACGCTGATCGCCAGCCATATGGAGGCGGTCAACCACGCAGTGCTGTCACGCCAGGAGCTGCGCGACTATCTGACGAAACGGGGCATGACGGATCGGGTACGGGTGCCGGAAGATGGCGAGGCGATATCGCTGTGACCCGCAGGAGGGCCATGCCAGAGATGGCCCTTCGGCTTTCACTGCCAGACGCTTATGATGAGGGGTCTGCGCGCAGAGAGGAGCCAACACCATGACCACCCCGATCGTTGCCGTGGTGACCTTCGATCACTTCAGCCCTTTTCACTGCGCCGTCCCCTGCCTCATCTTCGGCGATATTCTGCCGGGCCAACCGCTGTTCGAGCTCAAGATCTGCTGCGGCGATGGCAACCCTCATTCACACTCAGCGCAAGGCTTCACCATTCAGGCTCCTCATGGGCTGGAGGTGCTGGCCGAGGCGGAGATCATCGTCATCCCCTTCTGGCACGACCCGGCAGCACGGCCACCAGCAGCGCTGCTCGATGCCCTGATTGCCGCCAGAGCCAGAGGTGCCCGGCTGGTCGGGCTCTGCCTCGGTACCTATGTGCTCGCCTACGCCGGGCTGCTCAATGGTCGCAAGGCATCGACCCACTGGGAGTACGAGCAGGATTTCTGCCACCGCTTTCCCTGCGTGCAGCTCGATACCAACGCCCTCTATGTGGATGACGAGGGGCTTGTCACCTCGGCAGGCACTGCCGCCGGGCTGGACTGCTGCCTCTATCTGGTACGCCAGTACCACGGATCGGCCATCGCCAACAAGGTGGCACGGAGGCTAGTGATCCCGCCTCACCGGGAAGGGGGGCAGGCCCAGTTTATCGAGCAGCCGGTGCCCGCCTCCACCCGCGATGTCCGGATGAACCAGTTGCTCGATCACTTGCGTGCCCATTTGGCCGCCCCTCATACCCTGGATTCTCTGGCGGCCCACACCCTGATGAGCCGCCGCACCTTTACCCGCCGTTTTCATCAGGCTACCGGCCTCTCGGTGGGTGAATGGCTGCTGGCGGAACGGCTCAGGCGCAGTCAGGAGCTGCTGGAGGTAAGCGGCCATTCCATCGACCGCATCGCCGAGCTGGTCGGCTTCAAGAGTGCCACCTCCCTGCGCAATCACTTCCGCGCCCGCTTTGCCATCTCCCCCAGCGAGTGGCGACGATCTTTTCGTGGCCAGAACTCCTGATGATGCCCGCTGTACCCGCTCACTCCGCTATGGCAGGCTAACCAGAGACCCCGAGGAGTCATACCATGTCCCGTTCCGAACGCCTGCTGGCCCTGCTCCAGCTGCTGCGCGGCCACCGCTACGCCATCACAGGCGCGGAGCTGGCCAGCCAGCTTGGCATCAGCCTGCGCACCCTCTATCGGGATATCGCCACCTTGCAGGCGCAAGGTGCCCATATCGAGGGTGAACCCGGGATCGGCTATGTGCTGCGTCCCGGCTTCATGCTGCCACCATTGATGTTCAGTGAAGAGGAGCTGGATGCGCTGGTGCTGGGGTCGCGTTGGGTCGTCGCCCACGGTGATGGAGCCTTGAGTGCATCGGCCAGCAGTGCGCTGGCCAAGATAGAAGCCGTGCTGCCCGCCGACTATCGCCAGCAGCTCCAGAGCAATGCCCTGCTGATCGGCACCTCCCGCAGCGACAGCCTCACCGATGAAGCCCCCCTGCGCAGTGCCATCCGCCAGCAACGCAAGGTGACCCTGATCTATCGGGATCTCAAGGATGAGGCCTCTGAGCGCACCGTCTGGCCCTTTGCTCTAGGCTACTTCGAACAGGTACGGGTACTGGTGGCCTGGTGCGAACTGCGTCAGGGCTTTCGCCACTTTCGGGTCGATCGCATCACCCGGATGCAGCCACAAGATTGCCGCTATCCAAAAAGCAGAGAGAGCCTGCTGAAGGAGTGGCGCGCCACCCAGCAAATCCCGCAGCCGAAATTCATTGCTGACAGAAACTGACAGCAGGTAGCGCCATGCTGAGGGGGTCGGCGCAGATGTGCTATTTCATCTGTTAGGTCATATACATCGAAACGAGGTTGCTCAAAAACATGAACAATAAAAGTGGTTATATCGGCGTCAACGGTGGTGAGTTGTATTACGAACTTTCGGGTAATCCTGATGGTGAGCCTTTATTGATGCTTCATGGTGGCCTTGGTTCCCTTAATGAACTAATACCCATTCAAAGATATGTTGCCATGGATTATCAGTTGATCAGTGTAGATTTCCGTGGCCATGGAAAATCCCCTCTAGGTAGTAAGCCATTGAGTTACTTGCAGTATCAGCAAGATATCCAAACACTCCTCGACTATCTGGGCGTTGATAAATATTCAATATTTGGCTTTAGTGATGGTGGTATCGTAGGTTATCGACTAGCCGTACAAGAACCCGATAGCGTTTCTTGTTTGGTTACTCTTGGTGCAACGTGGCGATTAGAGCCTGATGATCCATCACTCGGGTTGCTAAGCGGCTTAACAGCAGACTTTTGGATTTCAAAGTTTGCCGATGATGTCGCGCTATATAAGGTGTCAAATCCCGAGCCTGATTTCCCAAAACTGGTCGATGCTGTAAAGGCTGTTTGGCTTGATACAACACCATCTGGCTACCCGAGTAACCTGGTTGAAAAAATTCGTTGTCCGACATTAATCATGAGGGGTGATAACGATGTCATATTTTCGCTTGAGGAGTCTGTGGCTTTAAAAGCAAAAATCGCAGATTCCAGTTTTGCCAATATTCCACTCGCGGCTCACTCAGCTCATCAAGAATCGCCGGAACTGGTAGGTAAAATGCTTCAACAGTTCATGTCACAGCATAAAAACTATTAACTCTTCCATAGCACACTGCATATAAAGAATCAGCTCTGTGCAAGTGAACTCATCATCAAAATGCCGAACATCAAATTCGGCATTTTCTTTATTTCAGCCCGCTCGCCCATCCTTTCAACTGCCAGTGTTTCACGTGGAACGTCGGGCGGCATCCGGCTGGGCCGTCTGTGCTATCATCCCCGCTCCTTACTCTCTGGAGAAACAATGACCACTCGACATAATCCGCTCGAACTGTACCAGCCGGACAACAGATCCCCCGATAAACTGAGCGAACGACAGCTGATGCTATTTGCCCTACTACAACAGCGTGAGCAGGAGTTTGGCTTCAACCAGAACGTAATCGTCCACTACCCGGAAGCGAGCTTTCTCACCGCTCCGCTCGATTATCTGGATCTGCTGATCCAGGAACAGCAGCAACAGGGTCACCTCATCAATGAGGTGGTGATACTCACCACTTACCCTCAGGTGCACATCCCACTGGTCGAGCGTGACTATCTGCATGAAGCGGTTCATATGCCCGCAGGTCCGGATCACACGGCAATCTTCAGATTGGATTATGGTGCTAATCCGGCAGGCAAAACCCTCTATATCGAGGCCGTCAATGAGCAGGACCCCAAGATCTGGCCGACCTTTGTGTTGATGTTGCGCGATGAGCATGGTGAGCTGCAGGGCGGCATGTCCGGATCAATCTGGACTCAGGATAAGCGGCGTTACGCCTATATTGGCACTGTGGTGGTGCAACCTGGGCAACCCGCAGGAACCGGCACCCTGCTCGCCAATACCGTGCTGGAGTACCTGACGCAGCAAGGGGTTTACGAGGTCAATCTCGGTACCCAGACCGCCGAGCCCTTCTATGCCAAACTGGGCTTCCAGACCATTCACCACATAGTGCCAGCGTTGCGTCACCGCACAGCTAGCGATGGCGCTGTGCTACCCCACAACCTGGTCATCATGAGCAAAATGCTCTGATAAAGCAGACTACTGTCTAGTCCTGAAATAGGTTTACACATTTTCAACTAGCATTTCTCTACTCAGACCCCCCGATGTACCGCATCGGGGGGTCTGTATTTCAACGCATGATGCGGCCGCTCCGCGTTGTAAATATCCACTGCTTCACGCACCATTTCCCGCGCTTGCGTTAAATCTTGCGGGCTTTGCAACAATAACTCTCCTTTCAAAATCCCGTTCACCCGCTCCGCCAACGCATTCTGGTAACAGTCATACCCATCCGTCATCGAGCATTTCACCCCGTACCGTTCATGTAGTGACTGATACAGCCCAGAACAATACTGCACGCCGCGGTCCGAGTGATGGATGAGTTCACCGCTGCCACGTCGTTGCTTCAGTGCTTTCTTGAACGCCATCGCCACCGATTCGGCGTGCATCCCTTCGTGTACGTGATGGCCCACTATCTTGCGTGAGTAGGCATCCGTCACCAGGCTCAGGTACAGTGGCCCGCTCCTGGCTGGCAGATAGGTGATATCTGCGACCCAGACCTGCTCCGGGGCCACCGGTGTGACCTGCTCTGGCCCCGCCTTGAGCAAGTTGGGATGACGGTAGAAACGGTGAAAACTGTGAGTGGTCTTGTGATACGCCCGTCTGGGCTGCACCAGCAGGCGGTGCTCGGCCAATATCTGAAACAGCCTGTCCCGCCCGACCTTGAGCCCGTCATCATCCTGACCCTGCAGCAGATAATGCAGCTTGCGAGTGCCCACCCGAGGTTGTCGCAGTCGAACTTGACGCACAAAGCGCACCACCTGCAATCCCTGAGCATGGCGCTCGTCGGCGACCCGATTGCGCTTGTAGTAAGCCTGCCGGCTTATCCCCAGAAACAGGCAAGCCCTGACAATGGTCGGCCTCTCGACTTGCCGCTGCGAGAGGACTTGCCGGGTCGCATTTTTACGATGGAGACGCCGTAGTCATTCTTCAGTACATCGACGACGGCCTCAAAGAACTGGGCCTTCTGGCTCATCAGCGCCAGCTGCTGCTCGAGTTCCTTGATGCGCTGTTCGGGCGTCTGGTTGTCGGGGTCAGGCATGGTGATGCTCCTGCCGGCGCGTACAGAAGCCCCCTGGCTCCAATCTTGCCGACCATGTTTACGCAACCATACCAGAACGGTGGAGCGGCCCTGAATGCCATAACGCACCTGAGCCTGTTTGTAGGTGAGCTCGCCTTTTTCAATCTGCTCGACCAGTGCCAGTTTAAAAGTCAGCGAGTAATCGCGCTGTGTCCGTTTCACACCTTGTCCCATCGGGTTCTCCATTTATTGGGGGGAAAGGTGTAAACCATATTCAGGACGGGACATACAGATGTAAAAAAGCCGCTCTTGTGAGCGGCTTTTTATTGCAATCAGCGAGTCTGATTAGACGTCGAGGTTGGCTACGCGCAGGGCGTTGGTCTCGATAAAGTCACGACGGGGCTCAACGGCATCACCCATCAGGGTGGAGAAGAGCTGGTCAGCGCCTACGGCGTCGTCGATGGTGACGCGCAGCATGCGGCGGGCTTCCGGATCCATGGTGGTTTCCCACAGCTGGTCCGGGTTCATCTCACCCAGCCCTTTATAGCGCTGGATATAGATGCCGCGTTTGCCTTCGCCCATCAGCCACTCGACGGCTTCCACGAAGTTGGCAACCGGCTTCACCTTCTCGCCACGCTTGATGAAACCACCTTCCTCAATCAGGTTGGCGATCTCCTTGCCCAGCGAGACCAGTTGACGGTACTCACCGGATTGCAGGAAGTCGTAGCTGAGCGGGTATTCGCGATCGACCCCGTGCTGACGTACCACGGCGTGCGGCACGTACAGGCTGCGCTCTTCGTCACGACGAACCTGGATCTGGTACTGGATACCGTGGTTGCTCTCGTTGAGCACGGCTTCCATCCCCTGACACCAGGCCAGCAGATCGCTCTCGCTGTTCAGCAGCGCTTCGTTCAACTCCGGCTGATAGATCAGCTGGGTCAGCACGGCTTCCGGCGCACGACGAGACATGCGGGTGATCAGGTGAGTCACCGAGCGGTGCTGGTTGACCAGGCGCTCCAGTGCCTCGCCACCGATAGCCGGGGCAGACTCGTTGACGTGCAGAGTGGCACCATCCAGCGCCATGGCGGTCTGGTACTGCAGCAGCGCGTCTTCGTCTTTCAAATACTGCTCCTGCTTGCCCTTTTTCACTTTGTAGAGCGGCGGCTGGGCGATGTAGACGTAGCCACGTTCGATGATTTCCGGCATCTGACGATAGAAGAAGGTCAGCAGCAGGGTTCGGATGTGCGCACCATCGACGTCCGCATCGGTCATGATGATGATGTTGTGATAGCGCAGCTTGTCCGGGTTGTACTCGTCGCGACCGATACCGCAACCCAGTGCGGTGATCAGGGTGCCCACCTCTTGCGAGGAGATCATCTTGTCGAAACGGGCCTTCTCCACGTTCAGGATTTTACCCTTGAGCGGCAGGATGGCCTGGTTCTTACGGTTGCGACCCTGCTTGGCGGAACCGCCAGCAGAGTCCCCTTCCACTATGTAGAGTTCGGAGAGAGCCGGGTCTTTTTCCTGACAGTCAGCCAGCTTGCCGGGCAGACCAGCGATATCCAGCGCGCCTTTGCGGCGGGTCAGTTCGCGGGCTTTGCGGGCCGCTTCGCGGGCACGGGCCGCATCGATGATCTTGTTGACCACGATCTTGGCATCGCCCGGGTTTTCCAGCAGGAAGTCCGCCAGCTTCTCACCCATCGCCTGCTCAACTGCGGTCTTCACTTCGGAAGAGACCAGCTTGTCCTTGGTCTGGGAGGAGAACTTGGGATCCGGCACCTTGACGGAGATAACGGCAATCAGACCTTCACGCACGTCGTCGCCACTGGCGGCAGACTTGGCCTTCTTGCTGTAGTCCTCTTTGTCCATATAGGAGTTCAGAGTACGGGTCAGCGCGGTACGGAAGCCAACGAGGTGAGTACCACCATCCCGCTGCGGGATGTTGTTGGTGAAGCAGTAGACCCCTTCCTGATAAGCGTCGTTCCACTGCATCGCCACTTCAACGCCAATACCATCCTGCTCGGTGGTGAAATGAAACACCTTCGGGTGGATCGGGGTCTTGTTCTGGTTCAGGTACTCAACGAATGCCTTGATGCCACCCTCGTAGCAGAAATGCGCCTCGCGGCCATCACGCTCGTCTTGCAGACGGATGGAGACACCGGAGTTGAGGAAGGAGAGCTCGCGCAGGCGCTTGGCCAGGATCTCGTAATGGAACAGGGTATCGCTGAAAATGGCAGGGCTCGGCCAGAAGCGAACTTCGGTACCGGTGCCGGTGCTGTCGCCAATCTGCTTGAGCGGCGCCTGCGGCTCACCCAGATGATAGGTCTGCTCGTAGACGTGGCCGTTACGACGAATGGTCAGCAACAGCTTGTCAGAGAGGGCGTTAACGACGGAGACACCCACGCCGTGCAGGCCGCCGGATACCTTGTAGGAGTTGTCATCGAACTTACCGCCAGCGTGCAGCACGGTCATGATGACCTCTGCGGCGGAGCGGCCCTCCTCCTCGTGCATGTCTACCGGGATACCCCGGCCATTGTCACGCACAGAGACAGAACCGTCGGAATGGATCTTGACCAGAATATCGGAGCAGTAGCCAGCGAGCGCCTCGTCAATGGAGTTATCGACGACCTCGAACACCATGTGGTGCAGACCCGAGCCATCATCCGTATCGCCGATATACATCCCCGGGCGCTTGCGGACCGCATCCAGGCCCTTCAGCACCTTGATATTCGAGGAGTCGTAAGTATTTTCACTCATAGCTTACTCTCTGCCTTCTCTAACGTTTCGGAGATTTTACCCTGTTCCACGTGGAACAACTTGCAGTCATTCGCATCCATCATGTCTGCGAGCTGACCGGTGTCGATGGCGGTGATAAACACCTGGGACGCACACTGCTTCAGCCTTGCGGCCAGCAAGCGGCGCTTGTCGACATCCAGTTCAGAGGCAAAATCGTCAATTAAAAAAATACAGCCACGGCTGCTATGTTGATTCAAATAGAGCCCTTGGGCCAGTCGCATGGCGCAGACCAGCAACTTCAGCTGACCCCGGG
The DNA here is from genome assembly GCF_051919545.1 of Aeromonas sp. 61P. Lineage (NCBI taxonomy): Bacteria > Pseudomonadati > Pseudomonadota > Gammaproteobacteria > Aeromonadales > Aeromonadaceae > Aeromonas > Aeromonas sp. 61P. Next base: position 792,783 of record NZ_JBQBEL010000001.1, on the reverse strand, counting down.
ACAAAATATCCTGAGCGGGTACCCCGTTCGCCTTGAGGCGCACATCGGCTTTCTGTGGACCGACACCGGTATAGCCCAGCGCCCGATCCCGCTCAAACCCCGCCTCCAGCAGATCGCCGAGGGGAGTGTCTTTCTCCCAGCCCCGGTAAAAGCCGAGACTGATATCGAATTCCGGCAGAAAATCCGCCGTCATCTCCTTGATCAGGGGCGTAATGGCCTGACAATAACTGGCGCGAAACTCGGCCAGCTCAGCACCCAGCCGCACCAGCTCCTGATCCCAGAACGCCAGCTGGCGGTACTGGGTGCTCTGGCGCAACAGCGCATTGCGCTGTTTCAGCAGCCGCCGCACTCGTCCCCACAGGGCAAAGAAGGTCGGCTCCTGATGGAAAACGCCCCAATCGAGCCAGGCACGGCGAGCCTGAGGCCCGCCCGTCAGCAGGTTGAAGCCATCGGGATGGATCAACTGCACCGGCAACAGCTCCGCCAAATCGGCCAGCCGCTGGGCCTGCGCCCCGGCAATCTTGAGCTGGGTCTCGCCACTCTTGTCTTTGGCAAGACCGATCGGTACCTGACGCCCCTCCAGTTCACACTGGGCAAACAGGGTAAACGCCCTCTCCCCCTGGCGGATGACCCGCCCGGTCAAATGAGTGCGAAAGGAGCGCCCCAGACCAAGGTAGTGAATGGCTTCCAGCACGCTGGTCTTGCCGCTGCCATTGCACCCGACCAGAATGTTGAGGCCGGGCGACAGCTTGAGACTGGCTTGCTGGATATTGCGAAAGTCGCTGAGCTGGAGTTTGACCAGGGACACGACTAGATCCGCATCGGCATCACCACGTACTGAGCATCCTGATGTTCAAAATCCTCAATAATGGCACTGCTGATGGAATCGCTCAGGCTAATCCGAATTTGGTCACATTTTAACGTATTCAGCACGTCGAGCACATAAGAGACGTTAAAGCCGATCTCCATCTCGCCAGCGGCATATTGTACGTCAAGCAGCTCTTCGGCTTCTTCCTGTTCCGGGTTGTTCGCGGTGATGCGCAGCAGGTTTTCCTGCAGATTGAGACGCACCCCACGGAATTTCTCGTTGGAGAGGATGGCGGCGCGGGCAAACGCCTGACGCAGATCCTCACGGCCGGCAATCAGGGCCTTGTCGCTGTTGCGCGGAATGACGCGGCGCCAGTCCGGGAAGCGGCCATCCACCAGCTTGGAGGTGAAGATGAAGCCGTCGAGGGCTGCACGCAGGTTGCTGCGACCGATCTGCAGACGTACCGGCTTATCTTCCGCTTCCAGCAGACGCACCAGCTCCAATACCCCTTTGCGCGGCAGGATAACCTGATGATCGGGCAGCGATTCCCCTACTACCTCGCGGCGGCAGGTGGCCAGACGGTGACCATCGGTCGCCACGGTACGCAGACCGTGACCTTCACTCTCGAACAGCATGCCGTTCAGGTAGTAACGCACGTCCTGGCTGGCCATGGAGAACTGGGTCGCATCGATCAGCTTTTTCAGCTCCAGCTGGCTGATATCGAACTCGAGCACGGATTCCCAATCCTCGATGTTCGGATACTCGGTCGCTGGCAGGGTCGAGAGGTTGAAGCGGGAGCGACCGGACCGGATGATCAGGCGCTCGCCTTCGGTATTGAGACGGATCTCGGCACCTTCCGGCAGACCACGGCAGATATCCAGCAGCTTGCGCGCCGGTACTGTGGTGCGGCCATCTTCACTGGCCCCGTTCAGATAGACCTGACCGATCATCTCTACTTCGAGATCGGTACCGGTCAGTGACAGCAGACCGTTGCTGACATCAAGCAGCACGTTGCCGAGGATCGGCAGGGTCGGTCGGCCGCCGAGGGCGCCGGACACCAGTTGCAGAGGACGTAACAGGGCCTCACGGCTAATTTCGAGCTGCATCTGTGCTCTCCGTTGTGATTAGGAGGAAAAGATTCGGATCAGGTTGGAATATTCGCGCTGCATCTGTCCACTCGATTCCGTTATCAGGAAGAAAGGGTACGGATCAGGTTGGAATAGTCCTCCTTGATGTCGTGACTCTCCTCCTTCAGCTGCTCGATCTTGCGGCAGGCATGAAGAACGGTAGTGTGGTCACGGCCACCAAAGGCATCACCTATCTCCGGCAAACTGTGGTTGGTCAGCTCCTTGGCCAGTGCCATCGCCAGCTGGCGCGGACGGGCAACGGAGCGGGAACGACGCTTGGAGAGCAGATCCGCCAGCTTGATCTTGTAGTACTCCGCCACCGTCTTCTGGATATTGTCGATGGTGACCAGCTTCTCCTGCAGTGCCAACAGGTCGCGCAGCGCTTCGCGCACGAAATCGATGTTGATGGCACGGCCGGTGAAGTTGGCGTTGGCGATCACCCGGTTGAGGGCGCCTTCCAGTTCACGGACGTTGGATCGCAGACGTTTGGCAATGAAGAAGGCCACTTCGTCCGGCAGATGGATCTGATTCTCGTCTGCCTTGCGCATCAGGATCGCGACGCGGGTCTCCAGCTCCGGCGGTTCGATCGCCACGGTCAGGCCCCAGCCGAAGCGGGACTTGAGGCGATCCTCGACACCGTTGATCTCCTTCGGATAGCGATCCGAGGTCAGGATGATCTGCTGATTACCTTCCAGCAAGGCATTGAAGGTATGGAAGAACTCCTCCTGGGAGCGCTCCTTGTTGGCGAAGAACTGGATGTCATCGATGAGCAGGGCATCGACGCTGCGGTAGTAACGCTTGAACTCTTCAATGGCGTTGTTTTGCAGCGCTTTCACCATGTCCTGAACAAACCGCTCGGAGTGCATATAGATGACTTTGGCATCTTTTTTACTCTCCTTGATGGCATTGCCAACGGCGTGCAGCAGGTGGGTTTTACCCAGGCCAGTGCCGCCATAGAGGAACAGCGGGTTGTAAGCACCACCCGGATTGTCCGCTACCTGACGGGCAGCCGCTCGCGCCAACTGGTTGGACTTACCCTCGACGAAATTCTCGAAGGTATAGTTCACGTTGGTGTTGCTCTTGTGGTTCGGCTCGGGCTTGGCTTCAGCCTTGCTTTCCCAGCTCTTCTGCAAGTTATTCACAGGCGCGGCACCCTGTACCGGCGCTCTGGCGACAGCAACAGGATGGGGACGATTGCCTATATCAAAACGCAGGGCGGGGCCGTCGACCCCGCAGAGTTCGTTGATGATGCCGTTAACCCGGATGAGATACTTGTCTCGTACCCAGTCCAGAACAAAGCGATTCGGTGCATACAGGGTCAGAGTATTGTCACTCAACTCCGCTTGAAGCGGCCGGATCCACATGCTGAATTCTGCCGAGGGCAACTCATCTTGCAGCCGGTTAAGGCACTGCTGCCATAGCGAAGCAGTCACTCTAAACTCCTGTCGATTGATTAACTAAAGACCGGCTATTCTACGTTTTTAGCCGCCGGATCTCCAGCCATCGCCCGGTGGATCCAGCAAATAAGATCCTTGACTTTCAAGGATCCAGCGCCTTTGGATCGGATTTCATCCCCAAAGTTACCCACAGCTTGATCCACCGTCCTGATTGGTCGATCCCGTGCTTCTCTCCTGTTATTTCATATAACCAAATGTCATTTATTTTTTAAATTTTATTCCAATAACATCAGGGCCAAACCAGTTATTACAACTACAAATACAAGACATTGAGAGAGAGAAACACCATGAAAACATCCATCAAACTGATTTCCGGCGCAGCCATCCTGCTCGCCACCCTGTCCGGTCAGGCCATCGCCCAGGAAACCATCAAGGTCGGCATGTCTGGCAAATATTTCCCGTTCACTTTCGTCAAGCAGGACAAGCTGCAGGGCTTTGAAGTGGATATGTGGAACCAGATCGGCGAGCGCACCGGCTACAAGGTCGAATTCGTGACCGCCAGCTTCTCCGGCCTGTTCGGCATGCTGGAAACCGGCCGCATCGATACCATCTCCAACCAGATCACCATCACCGACGAGCGCAAGGCGAAGTACGACTTCTCCCAGCCTTACGTCTATGACGGCGCCCAGATTGTGGTACGCAAGGGCAACAGCACCATTCATGGCATCAAGGATCTGGAAGGCAAGAAGGTGGCCGTGAACCTGGGTTCCAACTTTGAAGAGCTGCTGCGCAAGAACGACCCGAACAAGAAGATCGACATCCGCACCTATGACTCCGCCTTCGAGCAGGATGTCGCCCTGGGTCGCATCGATGCCTTCGTGATGGACCGCGTCTCCACCGCCCAGCTGATCAAGGAGTCCAAGCTGCCGCTGCAACAGGCTGGCGCACCGTTCGAGACTATCGAGAACGCCCTGCCCTTCTTGAAGACCCCGGAGAAACAGGCGCTGCTGAAGAAGGTCGACGAGGCCCTGACCGCCATGCGCAAGGATGGCTCCCTGCGTCAGATCTCCGAGAAATGGTTCGCTTCCGACATCACCGACAAATAAATGATGGAATTTGACCTCGAATACACGCTGGGGCTGTTTCCCATCCTGCTCAAATACCTGGGCACCACGATGGAAATGGCCCTGTGGGGATTCGTGCTGGCACTCGTACTCTCGCTGGCCCTGGCGATAGTACGGGTGTTTCGCGTCCCCGCGATTCACTGGCTGGCGATGCTCTATATCTCGTTCTTTCGGGGTACACCGCTACTCGTTCAGCTGTTTCTGCTCTACTACGGACTGCCGCAACTGTTTCCGATCTTCGTGGGGATGGATGCCTTTACCGCCGCCATCGTCGGTCTGACCCTGCACTTCGCCGCCTACATGGCCGAGTCGATCCGCGCAGCCATCCTCGGCATTCACAAAAGCCAGATGGAAGCGGCGCTCAGTATCGGCATGAGCCGTTATCAGGCAATGCAGCGGATCATCCTGCCGCAGGCGGCCCGTATCGCCACTCCGTCGCTGATGAACTACTTCATCGACATGATCAAAAGCACCTCGCTGGCGTTCACCCTGGGAGTGGCCGAGATCATGGGCAAAGCGCAGATGGAAGCCTCCTCCTCCTTCAAGTTCTTCGAGAGCTTTATGGCGGTGGCGCTGATCTACTGGGTGGTGGTGATCTTCTTTACCCGCTTGCAGCATCTGCTGGAAGTCCGTCTCAACCGTGCCTATTAAAGGAGGGCGTTCATGATCAAGCTAACCGGCCTCTCCAAGGCATATCACGGCAATCAGGTGCTCAACGGCATCGATCTGGAGATCAAAAAGGGGGAAATTGTCGTCATCATCGGCCCCTCCGGCACCGGCAAGTCGACCCTGTTGCGCTGCCTGAACCTGCTGGAGACCCCGGATGCGGGCACCCTTGCCATCGACGATCTCGAGCTGAATCTGGCCAAGGCCAGCGAACAGCAGGCGATCGAGCTGCGCAAGCGGGCCTCCCTCGTGTTCCAGAACTACGCCCTTTTTGCCAACAAGACGGCGCTGGACAACATCGCCGAAGGGCTGATCACCGTCTGGAAGCAGCCAAAAGCGGAGGCCCGCGCCACAGCGCTCGGCATCCTCAAGGACATTGGCCTCGCCGACAAGCAGGATGCCTATCCGGCCTCCCTCTCCGGCGGCCAGCAGCAACGGGTCGGCATTGGCCGCGCCATGGCGGCCCACTCCAAGGTGATCCTGTTTGACGAGCCCACCTCGGCCCTCGATCCCGAGTGGGTCGACGAGGTTTTGGGACTGATGAAAGAGTTGGCCCGCCAGCACCAGACCATGGTGGTGGTGACTCATGAGATTGAATTTGCTCGTGATGTTGCCGATCGGGTGATCTTCATGGAAGGGGGGCGGATCGTCGAGCAGGGCCCGCCGGATCAGATATTGGTCGATCCCAAGGATCCCCGTACCCGGGAGTTCTTGCGGAAAGTCCTTAAATAGCTCTCTCTTTGGCGGCCTGGCCGCCTTTTTTATTGAGGGATCCCTTGTTTAACCCCGGGTTGCCAGTATAATCCGGAGCCCTTGATCCTCTGGATCCTCACGCTCGGCAGTGGCCTTTTCAAGACCACGGCAGGATGAGAGGGAACGGCGGATTGACTAAAAGCCGAACTCTGTTTAGAATTCGGCCTCTTTTGCTAGTCGTCACACGCTATAGCTGGCGCGTCGGCTAAGTGTGACAATCAAAACTGTACAGAAATACGGAATCGAATCATGAAACGTACTTTTCAACCGTCCAACCTGAAGCGCAAGCGCTCTCACGGTTTCCGCGCCCGCATGGCAACTGCCAACGGTCGTAAAGTTCTGGCCGCTCGTCGTGCCAAGGGTCGTGCCCGTCTGGTAGTTTAATGCCTACCCAGCACACCTTCTCTCGGGAGTTACGTCTGTTAACTCCCGAACACTTCAAACGCGTTTTCGCCGAGCCTGTCCGGGCTGCTTCCCCGCAAATTACGCTTCTCGCCTGCCCCAATTCACTCGAACACTCTCGTCTTGGTCTCGCTGTGCCCAAAAAAGCACTCAAGCGTGCCGTCTGGCGTAACCGTGTCAAACGGGTGGTCCGGGAAAGTTTCCGCCTCAAACAACATCAGCTGCCCGCTATCGACATCGTGGTGATCGCCAAAGCCGGTGTGAAAGAGATGGATAACGAGGAACTGTTCAAGTTACTGGAAAAGCTATGGCGCACTCTGTCACGCCGTTGCAATGGGTAGCTATCAAACTGATACGCCTGTATCAGCTAATCATTAGCCCTCTGCTCGGGCCGCGCTGCCGTTTTACTCCAACTTGTTCCCAATTTGCGATAGAAGCCATCCGACTTCACGGTTTCATAAAAGGCGTTTGGTTAGCTAGCAAACGTCTATTAAAATGCCATCCCTTATCCGAGGGTGGTTATGACCCGGTTCCGCAACCAAAGCGAAGAAACTGAAGACTATGGAATCACAACGCAATCTACTCCTGATCGGTTTGCTGTTCGTGAGCTTTCTGCTCTGGCAACAGTGGGAGTCCGACAAGGCTCCGAAGCCGGCCCCGACTACCGTGGCCCAAACCGAACATTTCGTACCTGAAGCCGGTCAGACCGGTGATATTCCTCAGGTTTCCGAGCAAGCCAACGCGACTGCCGCACGCAAGCTGATCACCGTCTCCTCTGACGTGCTCAAGCTGACCCTGGATACCCAGGGTGGTGACGTCGTGTCTGCCGAACTGCTGTCTCACAAACTGGAAGAGGGCAAGGACCAACCGTTCGTGCTGCTGACCAGCCAGCCTGAGCACCTCTATATCGCCCAGAGCGGTCTGGTGGGTCGCAACGGTCCGGACAGTCAGGCCGAAGGTCGTCCTACCTATGAAGCCGCCCAGACCAGCTATCAGCTGGCCGATGGTCAGGATCAAGTCGTCGTTCCGATGACCTGGACCGACAGCAAAGGCGTGGTCTTCACCAAGGAGTTCATCCTCAAGCGTGGCGACTATGCCGTTGGCGTTGATTACAAGATCGACAACAAATCTGCCGAGCCGGTTCAGGTGCAGTTCTATGGTCAGCTGAAGCAGACCGTAGCAACGCCGAAGGATCAGGAAGGTCATGCCATGGTAGCCAGCGCTTACCGTGGTGGTGCCTTCTCCACTGAAGATACCCGCTACAAGAAGTACACCTTCGACGAGATGAAGGATGCCGACCTGAACAAGACCACCAAGGGTGGTTGGGTCGCCATGCTGCAACACTACTTCGTCTCTGCCTGGGCACCGAATGCCGACGATACCAACAGCTTCTACAGCCGTGTGATCCCGGGCAAAGGCCAGGCCATCATCGGTTACAAGGCGCCGCTGGTTGACGTGGCTGCCGGCCAACAGGCTGAAGTGACCAGCAAGCTGTGGGTCGGTCCCAAGCTGCAAGACCAGATGGCCAAGGTGGCTAACCACCTCGACCTGACCGTCGACTACGGCTGGCTGTGGTTCATCGCCCAACCGCTGCACTGGCTGCTGACCGTGTTCCACGGTTTCGTCCAGAACTGGGGTCTGGCCATCATCATGCTGACCCTGCTGGTGCGCGGCATCATGTTCCCGCTGACCAAGGCCCAGTACACCTCCATGGCCAAGATGCGCATGCTGCAACCCAAGATTGCGGCCCTGCGCGAGCGCTTCGGCGATGACCGCCAGAAGATGTCTCAGGGCATGATGGAGCTGTACAAGAAGGAGAAGGTCAACCCGCTGGGTGGCTGCCTGCCGATCCTGGTTCAGATGCCGATCTTCATCGCCCTTTACTGGGCACTGATGGAGTCCGTTGAACTGCGTCACGCGCCGTTTGCCCTGTGGATCACTGACCTGTCAGTGAAGGACCCCTTCTTCGTGCTGCCAATCCTCATGGGTGCCTCCATGTGGTATCTGCAGAAGATGAGCCCGACCACCGTAACCGACCCGATGCAGCAGAAAGTGATGCAGTTCATGCCGATCATCTTCACTTTCATGTTCCTCTGGTTCCCGGCTGGCCTGACTCTCTACTGGCTGGTGAGCAACGTCATCTCCATCATCCAGCAGACCATCATCTATCGTCAGCTGGAGAAGAAAGGACTGCATTCACGCAGCTAATCTTCCCGTGATGACAAAAGAGGCGGCCTTCGGGCCGCCTTTTTTATTACAATGTCTCCCACTACGTTTTCCTATCAGCGAACAAACGAGCCAAGCAAGATGACAACAGATACGATCGTGGCCCAGGCCACCGCGCCAGGCCGTGGTGGCGTCGGCATAGTCCGGGTCTCCGGCCCCGCCGCCGAACAGGTCGCCGGGATAGTGCTCGGCAAGCTCCCTCGGGTGCGCTACGCCGAATATCTGCCGTTCAAGGATGAGCAAGGCCAGGTACTGGATCAGGGCATCGCCCTGCTGTTCAAAGCTCCCAACAGCTTCACCGGCGAGGATGTGCTGGAGCTGCAGGGCCACGGCGGCCCCGTCATCATGGACATGCTGATCCGCCGCATTCTGAAAATCGATGGCATCCGCCCTGCCCGCCCCGGCGAGTTCAGCGAGCGCGCCTTCATCAACGACAAGCTGGATCTGGCCCAGGCCGAAGCCATCGCTGACCTTATTGAAGCCTCCAGCGAACAGGCCGCCCGCAGTGCCATGCACTCCCTGCAGGGGCAGTTCTCCAGCAAAATCCAGCAACTGGTGGAGAGCCTGATCCGGCTGCGCATCTATGTGGAAGCGGCCATCGACTTCCCGGACGAGGAGATCGACTTCCTCTCCGACGGCAAGGTGGCGGGCGACCTCTACGCCATCATGTCCGAGCTGGACGACGTGCGCGGGGAAGCCAAACAGGGCGCCCTGCTGCGGGAAGGGATGAAGGTGGTGATCGCCGGTCGTCCCAACGCCGGCAAATCGAGCCTGCTAAATGCCCTGGCGGGCCGTGAGTCGGCCATCGTCACCGAGATTGCCGGTACCACCCGCGATGTGCTGCGCGAGCATATCCATCTCGATGGCATGCCGCTGCACATCATCGACACCGCCGGTCTGCGCGACACCCAGGACAAGGTGGAGCAGATCGGTATCGAACGCGCCTGGGCCGAGATTGAACAGGCCGATCGGGTGCTGTTTATGGTGGATGGCACCACCACAGATGCGGTTGACCCGCGGGAGATCTGGCCGGAATTTGTTGATCGGTTGCCAAAAAACATCGGCCTCACCGTCATTCGCAACAAGGCCGATCTGACAGGCGAGGATCTGGCACCGAGCCAGGAGCAGGGCCACGCCGTCTACCGCATCTCCGCCAAGACCGAGCTGGGACTGCCTGCCCTGCGCGAGCACCTGAAAGCCTGCATGGGCTTCCAGGGCAACACCGAAGGGGGCTTTATGGCCCGTCGCCGCCATCTGGATGCGCTGGAGCGTGCTGCCGAGCGGCTGCTGGTGGCCAAAGAGCAGCTGGAAGTGTTCGTGGCCGGCGAGCTGGTGGCCGAAGAGTTGCGCCTGGCGCAAGAGTCCCTCTCCGAGATCACCGGCGAATTCAGCTCCGACGATCTGCTGGGCCGCATCTTCTCCAGCTTCTGCATCGGCAAGTAATGTGGTGAAAAATCAGCAATAAAAAGCAGCCAGTGAGAACATAAGATATTGTAAATATTGGACTTTGTTTTTTACTGGCTGTTCTTGCCTGATCTTGTTTCGTGAGAATTTACCCCGAGAGTACCCCGAAGTAACCTCTCGGGGTACTTTCGGGGGACAATTATGAAGATCAGCATCGAATTCCGCGAACCGGACGCCGAAGGCAAGCGCGCTCTGCGCTTAACCTATTACGCCGGCTCCTACCTTGACCCAACCACGGGCATCCGCAAGCACAAACGCAGCAGAGAGCCCCTGGATCTCTTCCTGTACGACAAGCCGCGAACCCCAGCACAGCGGCTCCACAACAAAGAAACCCTGCGAGCAGCCGAAGCCATCCGCGCCAAGCGGCTCTTCGAGTACGAGACAGGTAAACACCATCTGGATTTCTCGAACGCCTACAAGGCCAGCTTCTTCGAGTACTTCCAAGAGGTTACAGACCAAAAAGCGGCAGGCAGCAAGAGCAACCACTCTATCTGGATATCAGCCCTCAAGCATTTGCGCCAGTACCATAAACTGCCAGAGCTGACTTTCGAGGAAGTAGATCAGCTGTTCCTGGAGGGGTTTCGGCACTACCTGATGCACAAGGCCCGCACCAAAAGCGGCACACCACTGAGCCGCAACACCCAGAGTGCCTATTTCAACAAGTTGAGAGCAGCCTTGAACCAGGCAGAGCAGGATCGGCTGCTGCCGGATAATCCGGTACGACGTGTCAAAGCTATCCAGGGGGAGAAGAACAAGCGGGTTTATCTGACCGAAGATGAGGTTCGGGCCATGGCCCAGGCTGAGTGCCGCTATGACGTTCTTAAGCGCGCCTTTCTGTTCTCTTGTTGCACTGGCTTGCGCTGGTCCGACATTCACAAGCTGACCTGGGCCGAGCTGGAGCCCTTCTATGGCCATTACCGTATCGTCTTCACCCAGAAAAAGACCAGCGGCCTGCAATACCTGGATTTGAATGACATGGCGATGCAGCTGATGGGGCGCTCAGGCAAGGCAACAGAGCGGATCTTCAAGGGCCTCAAGTACTCGGCTTGGCACAACATGGAGCTCACCCGGTGGGCGTTGCAGGCGGGTATAACCAAGAAGGTAACCTTCCACAGCGCGCGTCATACCTTCGCCGTCATCCAGCTTAACCGCGGCGTCGATATCTATGCCCTCTCCCGCTTGCTGGGACACAGTGAGCTGAGAACCACAGAGATCTATGCAGACATCCTTGAATCACGGCGTAGAGATGCCATGCTCGATTTTCCCAACGTATTGGAGTGATAGAAGCACCCTCGACGAGATCATGGCCAGGAAAAGCCAACAAATAGGCCAGCGCGACCATGCGCTGGCCTAGATTATCTTAGATAATATAGATCGGATTTCAGGATCGCCCTGCAGCCCAAGCGGTAACTGGGTTTCACTGAATTGGCTTGTGACCGTTATCGTGAACTTTGTGACCACTTTCGTGATAGTTTGTGACCGTTATCGTGATAGTGCAGGCCGGCCGATGGTAAACCGCCCCTTGGCATGTTCGCAGATAGACCAGCCCAAAGCAGTCAGCTCATCCAATGCCTTACGAACTCGTGATTGCCGCTTGCGATGGGTGGCCGTGCTGACCTCATCGGGAAAGGCATAAGCGACCAAGGTGTCTAACTGCACTGCCCTTTTCTGACCACAATCCACCCAGGCACATAGCCGCTGATGCAACAACCGAGCGATGCTGCCATTCAAGTGCCGAACTTCTGTCATGTCGATACGAACATGGCGACCATTACCCATAATGGCGTAGGTCAGCAAGGGATTAAGCGCCAAAAAAAGTCCATCAGTCTGAGTGTCACTGACATAGTTCGCCAATAAGCGAAAGCCGCTACGCTGGCCAGCCACCTTTGCGATCACCGACACCTTCCACAATCGCTCGATACAGCAACGTACAGTATTGGTATCCCGAGGATTGGCGTATCCAACCTCCTTGGCCAGTTTGCGCAGGCTGCTTCTGACCACCAATACCCTTTGCTGGTTGGCAGCCCAACGAAGATCCAGAAGATCTCGCAATATCGCCCCAGTTTCGCTCACCGCAACTGGCTCAATCTCGTTACTTTGTGACTCAAGTCCAGCCAGGGCAACCAACCCCTGAAGCACACGGAGGTCATCTGCACCCAGCGGCTCAGGCCCGGAGAACTCGATCTGATTGCCACCACCGAAACGGTAAATCACCTCCAGCTTGTCACGGCGGCGTTGGCCATGCGAGATCGCCCTAAACAACCCGGGTGCAAGACAGTGCATATGGTCATGCCTAGCATGGGTCAATTCAAAGCAAGACACGTTTGCCTCCCGCTCGGCGTGTTACGCCCAACCTAGCGGGAGCGGGATACAGCACGCCACCTTCCCCCCGCACCAACCAGCGCTCCGGTAGTGGCGGCCCATAATTACTTTTGCTTACCCCAAACCGCACGTGAAGCTTGCTCTTCTCTGCCGATACACCCAGCTGCTGCGCCTCTTTCTTGGTCATAGTGGCGAGGTAGCCCTGCCAGCGCACATTGTCTACCAGCACCGACGAACCACGGCTTGCCTGCTGCAGATCGCCAACTTCTTGGAATACTGCGGATTTGCTGGTGTGGTGTACAAACAACACAGCGCATCCCAGCCTCATGGCCAGCCGCTCCAACTGACCCAGTACCTGCGTCATGGCACAGGCCGCGTTCTCGTCGGCATCGTGGAAGCGCCTCAAAGTATCGATGACAATCAACCTCACCCCTTCAGCCCATATAGCAATCGCTTCCCACCAATGGCTATCCAGCACATTCGGACTGGAGCCATGCAGCGGTATAAGACGAAGGTTTCGTTCGACGTTGGCACGAAGTTCAGCATCAAGACCTCCGCCCAAGGCAAACAAGCGCTGGTGCAGTACAGGCCAAGGGTCCTCAGCAGGCAGGTAGAGCACGGTTCCCCTGCCCAGCTTGCCAAGTCCAATCCAATCCGGCCCACCGGCGATCTGCATTGCCAGTTGCAATGCCAACATCGATTTGCCCACCCCTCCCGGTGATACCAACGCACCAACGCAGCCAACAGGCAGCCCCGGGAGGACAAAATCGAGGGGTTTCGGAGGTTCAATAAAAGCCGACCGGAGATCCTGGGGGCAGAGAGATGTAATCAGATCCTGTGTCATACCCACCTCACAACCGCCCATGGCTAGCTTGCCGCACACGCTTGGTTACATGCTCGGTGAGTTCGGCGTCTGGTGAAATGCGGTGGGAGAGCAGCCAGTCCAGCAGCTCAACGCGCTTGAAGTAGATCTTTTTGCCTTGTGGCTTGTAATGCGGCAGACGCTTTTCACTGGTCAGCCGGTACACATAGCAGACAGAAACCCCCAGCAACTCAGCGCACTCCTCGGCAGAAAGCACCTCTTTTTGCGCCTGTCCTTGCTGGATTACCAACTGCTTAAGCTCATAAAGCTCTTTCAGGATTGCCCCATTCGGATCACTGAAAACTGACGAATTTTGTTCGCGCATGCAGATTGTCTCCTAGTTACAAACATCAGCATGCAAGAGCGTACTGGGGGCTAGGCGAAAACCTCGTTGCTGTAGTTGTCCAATTTGGGCACCAAGAGCGATTTTTACGGAGGGAAAACTTTCACATGTGAGAGCCACACAACAAGATTCATCGCCATTGATGCAAAAAAAGATCGAACATTGTCTTGACGGAACAAAGTCTCATCAGAGACACTAAGCATCAGCATCATTAGCGATGACGAGATTTTTTGTGAAATTACACCTGAACCAAATCGCCACTATCAGCGCTGGTTATCCGTTTCGCGGCAAGATCCCCGAGTATCCAGAGGGGAATCTGGCCGTTGTGCAGATGAAAGACACCTCGTCAGAGTTCGGTGTCGACTGGATGAGCTGCTTGCGCAGTGAGGCAACTGGCAAAAAAGCACCGGACTGGCTGCAAACTGGAGATATTCTGGTGGCAGCACGGGGCAACCAAAACTATGCCGTGCTGGTTGATACTCGGCATGCCCCACTGCCAGCTGTGGCGGCCCCCCACTTTTATGTGGTACGGCCACAATCTGATGCACTGATCCCGGAGTTCCTCGCCTGGCAGCTCAATCAGCAGCCCTGCCAGCGTTACTTCGAACTGCATGCCGAAGGCACCCTGACCAAGAGTATTCGCCGCCAGGTGTTGGAAGAGGCCTTGATTGGGCTTCCATCACTGGCAGAACAACAAACCATTTTGGCAATGGCTCGCACGCTGCAGGAGGAGCGCCAATTGATGCAGCTCCTCCAGCACAATGGCGAGCAGATGATGCATGCCATCGCGACTCGCCTACTTGAACAATCCGATACAGATGCCTCTTGAGGCTCGCATACCCGTTATTACGCCAAGGAAACACCCTTTATGACCGAACAGATCAATCAGGACGTTATCAACAACACCGTTTGGGGTGCTTGCGATGTCTTCCGCGGCACTATCAGCGCCGATACCTACAGGATTTCATCCTCACCATGCTGTTCCTGAAGTACATCTCCGATGTCTGGCAGGATCACTACGACGGCTACAAGAAGCAGTACGGCGACGCACCAGAGCTTATCGAAGAGATGATGAAAAGCGAGCGCTTTGTGCTGCCCAAACAATCCAGCTTCTACACCCTCTATGAACGACGTCACGAGCCAGGAAACGGCGAGCGGATCGATCAGGCTCTGCACGCACTGGAAGAAGCCAACGGCACCAAGCTCAAAGATGGCAACAAGAGCGTGTTTCAGGACATCAGCTTCAACAGCGATCGCCTCGGCGAAGAGAAGCAGAAGAACACCATACTGCGCTATCTGCTGGAGGAATTTGCCAAACCGGAGCTCAACCTGAAACCAAGCCGGGTCGGCAACCTCGACGTGATTGGCAACGCCTACGAGTACCTGATCGGCAAGTTTGCCGCCAACAGCGGCCAGAAGGCTGGCGAGTACTACACCCCGCCCGAGGTCTCCGATCTGATGGCAGAACTGCTGGATCCGCAGCTCGGCGATACCATCTGCGATCCCGCCTGTGGTTCCGGGTCGCTCTTGATGAAGTGTGGCCGCAAAGTGGCACAAAAAAATCACGGCCAGAAACGTTACGCCCTCTACGGGCAGGAAGCCATCGGCTCCACCTGGTCACTGGCCAAAATGAACATGTTCCTGCACGGGGAAGACAACCACAAAATCGAGTGGGGCGATACCATCCGCAACCCCAAACTGCTGGATAAAAACGGCGATCTGATGCACTTCGATATCGTGACCGCCAACCCGCCGTTCTCACTGGACAAGTGGGGTCATGACGAGGCTGGGATTGATAAATATGGCCGCTTCAAGCGCGGCATTCCACCCAAGACCAAGGGAGATTACGCCTTTATCCTCCATATGATCGAGACCCTGAAACCCAAGAGCGGTCGCATGGGTGTCGTGGTGCCTCATGGCGTGCTGTTCCGGGGTTCGAGCGAAGGAAAAATTCGCCAACAATTGATTGACGAGAACCTGCTCGATGCGGTGATCGGCCTGCCGGAGAAACTGTTCTTTGGCACCGGCATCCCCGCCGCCATCCTGATCTTTAAAAAAGAGAAGGTGGACGACAATGTGCTGTTTATCGACGCCAGCCGCGAATTCAAGGCCGGCAAGAACCAGAATGTACTGAGCCCGGAGAATATCGCCAAGATCGTCGCCACCTACCGCAACGGCGGCAATGTCGATAAATATGCCTATCTGGCCTCACTCAAAGAGATCAAGGAGAACGACTACAACCTCAATATCCCCCGCTACGTGGATACCTTCGAGGAGGAAGAGGAGATCGATCTGCTGGCGGTACGTGCCGAGCGGGAGTTGCTAAAAACCCAACTGACCGATCTGGAAACCGAGATGGCCAAGTATCTGGAGGAGCTTGGTTATGGTGCCTAATGGATGGAAGCTTGTTGAAGCTAAGGATGTATGTGAATCCATTTCTGTTGGCGTAGTCATCAAGCCTACTCAATATTATATTGAAGAAAGTGAAGGGGTTAAAGCCTTCAGGTCAGCCAATGTCAGAGAAGGCTTTATCAATGATAATGACTGGGTATATTTCTCCCATGAAGGACACGCTGCAAATAAAAAAAGCCAGCTTAAAGCCGGAGATATTTTAATAGTACGTACAGGATATCCTGGTACCGCCTGTGTGGTGACTCCTGAATTTGAAGGCTCAAATGCAATAGACATTGTAATCGCACGACCAGATAGGGAGCAGATCATATCTGAGTATCTTTGTGCATATACAAACAGCCACATGGGGAAGAGCCAAGTCTTGGATCTACAAGGGGGTATGGCACAGAAGCATTTGAATGTTGGCGCATATCAAGTGCTAAAAATTAAACTTCCCCCACTCCCCGAACAAAATAAAATCGCCCAAATCCTCTCCACCTGGGATAAGGCCATCATTACCACCGAACAACTGCTCGCCAACAGCCAGCAGCAGAAAAAGGCGCTGATGCAGCAACTGCTCACCGGCAAAAAACGCCTCGGGATACCTGATAAAAGTTACGAGTTCCGGAAAACTCGGTACGGAACTATTCCTAAAGATTGGGAATATCCCGCAATCAAGGATATTTGTACGCAGGTGACCCAAAAAAATACAGTGTCTGCTGACTATCCAGTTCTATCATGCTCCAAGTACGATGGTTTTGTTGACTCGCTTAAGTACTTCAAAAAAAAGGTCTACAGTGATGACACATCTGGCTATCGGTTAATTCACCGAGGTTGTTTTGGTTTTCCATCCAACCACGTTGAGGAAGGCTCGATTGGCCTACAGAATCTCTACGATACTGGAATTGTTAGCCCTATTTATGTTGTCTTTCGAGCAAAAACGAAAAGTGTAGATAACGATTATCTTTATGCTGTTTTAAAGACTGATCACTATCGACAGATCTTTGGTGCTGCCACTAATGCATCGGTTGATCGCCGGGGAAGTCTCCGTTGGAAAGAGTTCAGCTTGATACATGTGCCACTTCCACCGCTTGATGAACAACAAAAAATAGCCGCAGTCCTGTCCACCGCCGATCAAGAAATCAGTGCCCTACAACAAAAACTCGACGCCTTAAAGCAGGAGAAAAAGGCGCTGATGCAACAACTGTTGACCGGCAAGCGGCGGGTCAAGGTGGAGGCGGCTGCATGAAAAAAGTGACCATTCACCCCATGACCGAGGCCGAAGTGGAGTGGCTGGAGCAGCGGTTGATGGAATATGGCAACGACGATTCGATGCTTAGTTTGTCGGCGCTCGACGGCTTTCTGACTGCGGTACTCTCCGGCCCCGAGCTGGTGCCACCCAGCCAGTGGTGGCCGGTACTCTGGGGTGGCACGCCCCCTGAGTGGTCGTCCGAGCGGGAGATGAAACGGACGCTGGATTTGATCCTCGGCCATATGAATATTCTGGCCCATACCCTCTGTTATCAGCCCAAGCACTTTATCCCGGTGCTGATGGCCAACTATGTCGAAGGGCAGGAGATCTGCAACGCCGAAGATTGGTGCTTTGGCTATCTGCGTGGCATGGCACTGGGAAACTGGCCAGCCTTGCCAGAGGAGCTGGATAGCTCGCTTGAGGTGATCCGCCTGCATGGCAGCGATGACAGGCTGCCACAGCTTGCCAGCCTGTCGCTACCGGAGCATCAACAGAGCGTGGCCGAGGTGGGCACCGCCGCCTTGCGACTGCACGCCCATTTTCTGGCCCAACGGGGGCCAAGCACAGCGCCGATAGTCGCACCAGCCCTCACACCAGTAACCCTGCCGGTTAGAGCGGCCTCCAAGATCGGGCGCAATGACCCCTGCCCCTGTGGCAGCGGCAAGAAGTTCAAGCAGTGCTGTTTGCACTGAGTTGAGATGGCAAGACCCCGAATAGACGCCATCGGTAGTACACAGTTGAAGGAGCGTTCAGAGGCATGATCGAATTTACCCCGGAGCAGTTGCTGGCTCAGTTGCGCGAGCTGGATGAGTGTCCCCGTATCGAGGCCAAGCGGGGCTGCGACATCGGTTCATCCGTCATGCAGTCGATCTGTGCCTTTGCTAATGAGCCAGGCCTTGGTGGTGGCTATCTGCTGCTCGGGGTTAACGAGCCAAATGAAGCACACGACACCTTTTCGGTATGCGGTGTCAGCCACAGTGACCAGCTCCTCAACACGCTGCAGACCAACTGCCGTGATCAGTTTGAACAGCCGATCCCGGTACAGGCGCAAGCCCATCAGCTGGAGGGCAAACGTGTGCTAGTCGTCTTTGTCCCCGAACTGGAGCCGGCAGCCAAGCCTTGCACCTTTAAGGGGAAGTTCGACAGCAAGAACAAGCGCAAGAGCGGCGTCTGGCGACGGGGATTGAACGGTGATTACGAATGCTCCCAGCTGGAGCTGGAGCCCTTGCTGCTCGCCAAAAATGGCCTGGGGTTCGAGCAGGTTCTGCTGCCTGACGCCCACTGGGATGATCTCGATCCCCACGCCATCGAGCTCTATCGCACGCTGCGCAGCAAGGTTCGCCCTCATGCTGAAGAGTTGCAGGCCAGTGACAGTGAGATGCTCCAATCCCTCAATCTGGTGAAAAAGCGCCAGGGTGAATGGGTACCCAATATCGCCGGCTTGTTGCTCCTTGGCAAACCGCTAGCGCTGCGAAGACTGTTACCCGCCATGCGCGTGGACTACGTGCGCGTCGCCGGCACTCAGTGGGTGGAAGACCCTCAACAGCGCTTCGACACCACGCTGGATCTGCGTGAACCCCTGCTGACGCTGATCCCCAAACTGGAAGCCACCATTCTGGATGACTTGCCAAAGCATTTTCGTCTGGAAGAGGGCAAAACCCAGCGAGACGACCAGCCCTTGCTGCCACATAAGGTGATTCGCGAAGCGGTGGTCAACGCCGTCATGCACCGTGATTATCAGGTTAATCAGCCCATCATAGTGGTGCGCTTTAGCAACCGCCTCGAGATACGCAACGCCGGCTACTCTCTCAAGCCGGAGGCGATGCTGGGGGAGATGGGCTCTATCCTGCGCAATCCGGTGCTGGCTTCTGTGCTCTACGACGTCAGCTTTGCCGAGACCAAAGGCTCCGGCATCCGCACCATGCGACGTCTGCTGGACCAGGTGGGTCTGACCGCGCCTGTTTTCATGAGTCAGGTCATCCAGAACCAGTTTCTGGCAACCTATCTATTGCATCAACTGATGGGCGAAGAGCAGTTGGCCTGGCTCAAACAGTTCGCTCATTTCACCTTGAACAACGATGAGGCCAAAGCACTGATCCTGGCCAAAGAGACGGGAGCGGTGGATAACGCAGGCCTTCGCGCCATTACCGGCCTTGATACGCTAGCCGCCAGCCAGATACTGGGAAGATTGCATCATCAGTACCAGTTGCTGGTCAAAGGGGGGGCAGGCTCCTCCACTTACTACGAGCTGTCAGCGCCTCACGAACTCCCGCTGTTTGCTGCTGCCAATGATGAGGGCCCCCGCTCAAATGCGGGTGACCCCGTGGCAAATACGGGTGACCTCGACGCAAATACGGGTGACCTCGCGGCAAATAGAGGTGACCTCTGCTCAAATGCGGGTGACCTCCCGTCAGATCTGCTCGCTCGTATAGACCAGCTCACCCCCAAAGCACGCAGAAATAACCTGTGGCCAGTGATTCTGTGGCTCTGTGCCATGCGTCCTTACAAGACTGAGCAACTGGCCAAAACGCTGAACCGGCGAGAAAACGCACTAAAGGCGTCCCATTTGAACATTATGAGGGAACAAGAGGGCTTGATTGGCTATGCCTACCCAGAAGTACCCAATCATCCGGAACAGGCTTACCAAACCACAGAGAAAGGGCGCCAATGGCTCGCTGCACGGGGAATTGAACTCAATGACTGATCATCACCACGCACCCAAGTTTCAAGAAGAGTTCAGCGCCAAGATCCCGGCCCTGACCCTGCTGACCCAGCTGGGCTGGACTTTTCTGCCCCCCAAGCAGGCACTGGCAGCCCGTAACAATAAATATGACCAGGTCGTGCTGAGCCAAATTCTGCGCGAGGAGCTGAGCAAACGCGCCTTTGTGTATGCTGGCAAGAGGTATCCGCTGTCCGCCAAGTCAGTCGACAATCTGGTAAGTGAGCTGTGTACTCCAGCGCTTAACGAAGGGCTGATGACCGCCAATGAACGGACCTATAACCATTTGCTCTATGGCATGTCGGTCACCGAATTCATTGACGGCAAGAAGGTGAACCCGACCATTGCCCTGATCGACTGGCATCACCCGCACAATAACCGCTTCACCTTTACCGAAGAGTTTCACGTCACCCGAGCCAGTGGTATAGAGTCTCGTCGCCCCGATATCGTCTGCTTCGTCAATGGCCTGCCATTGGCGGTGATCGAGGCAAAACGCCCGGATAGCAACGCCAAGAAGGGACCTACCGTCAAGGAGGGGATCTCCCAGACTATTCGCAACCAGCTACACGGTGAGATCCCGCTGTTGTTCGCCTATAGCCAGTTGCTGCTATCCATCAGCGGTATCGAAGGACGCTATGGCACCTGCGGCACACCGGAAAAATTCTGGGCAGCTTGGCGTGAAGAAGACATAAGTGACGCGCAGATGGCCGAGATCAAGAATCGGCCGATTCCCCAAGAAACCCTCTCGACACTGTTTGATCATCGCCCAACGGCCACACTGGATTGGTACCAGACCCTATTGGCCGCCGGCGAGTTGGCTGTGACGGACCAGGATCGGCTGCTAATCAGCCTGCTGTCACCTGATCGGCTGCTGGATATGACCCGTCTGTTTACCCTGTTTGACAAGAAAGCCGGCAAAATAGTGGCCCGCTATCAGCAGGTGTTCGGCATCAAGCGACTGATCGAGCGGATCAGCCACAAGCGCCCTGATGGCGGCCGCCAAGGCGGGGTGATCTGGCACACCACAGGCTCAGGCAAGTCGTTCACCATGGTCTTCCTGAGCAAGGCGATGATCCTGCATGATGCGCTGAAAGCCTGCCGCATCATTGTCGTGACCGACCGGGTGGATCTGGAAAGCCAGCTCAGCAAGACCTTCTCATCCAGTGGTGAACTGGCTGGCAAGAAGGACAAGGACGCGGCGATGGCCACCTCGGGCAAGCGACTGGCTGAGCAAATAGGCAAGGGTACCGAGCGCATCATTTTCTCGCTGATCCAGAAGTTCAACACTGCTACCAAATTGCCTGAGTGCGTCAACAAGAGCTCGGACCTCATCGTGCTGATTGATGAGGGGCACCGTAGCCAAGGGGGCGAAAACAATATTCGCATGCAACTGGCCCTGCCCAATGCCGCCTTTGTGGCCTTTACCGGCACCCCTCTACTGAAAAACGACAAGACGACCAACAAGTTTGGCCCCATCCTGCACGCTTACACCATGCAGCGAGCCGTTGAGGACAAAGCGGTCACCCCCCTGCTCTATGAAGAACGCATCCCGGATCTCGATGTGAACGACAGGGCGATTGATGCCGGTTTTAACCGCATCGCCACCAACCTGACCGAGGAGCAAAAGGCTGACCTGAAGCGCAAATACACACGCAAAGGCGAGCTCTACAAAGCCGATGACCGGCTCCAGCTTATCGCTCGCGACATAGCCGAACACTTCGACAAGAACATTCCGGAAGGGCTGAAAGGTCAGCTCGCCTGCGACAGTAAGTCTTCCGCCATCAAGTACAAGCAATATCTCGATGAGGTTGGATTGTTCGAATCCGCCATTGTTATCAGCTCCCCCGATAGCCGGGAGGGCAATACCGATGTCGATGAATCTAACCTCCCTCTGGTCGTGCAGTGGTGGAAAGATAACGTGGGTAGCCAGGATGAGCAGCTCTACACCAAGCAGATTATCGAACGCTTCGCCGACAAGGATGATCCGCTCAAGCTCTTGATCGTGGTAGACAAGTTACTGACCGGTTTCGATGAGCCCAAGAATACGGTGCTTTACATCGACAAACCCTTGAAGGAGCACAACCTGATCCAGGCCATCGCCCGGGTCAACCGGCTGCACCCGGACAAAGAGTTTGGCTTGCTCATCGACTACCGCGGCATTCTCTCGGAGCTAGATACCACTATCGCCAAGTATCAGGATCTCGCCTCACGCACTCAGGGTGGCTACGACCTTGACGACATCGCCGGCCTCTACAACCAGATGAGCTCTGAATACAAGCGCCTGCCACAGCTCTACAAGGACCTGTGGAACATCTTTGCCGGGGTAAAGAACAAGCAGGACATAGAGCAACTGCGCCAGGTGCTGGTACCCCGAATGGAAGAGGTTGAGGGAGAGCTGGTAGATGTGCATCTCAAGGTGCGTGAAGACTTCTATGAGGCACTCTCCCGCTTTGCCAGTTGCCTGAAAGTAGCTCTACAGTCGGCCTCGTTCTTCGAGGACACCGCCTTTACCGAAGCGGATCGCCGCCATTACAAAGAGACGCTGCAGCAGTTCTCCAGCCTGCGGCAAACCGTGCAACAGGATGCAGGTGAAAGAGTCGACTACCACGAGTACGCCCAGCAGGTGAAAAAGCTGCTCGACAAGCATGTGGTTGGCGTCGAGGTCAAAGAGCCCGGTGGTGTGTATGAAGTCGGCAAGATGGGACTGCAAAAACCGCCGGAAGAGTGGAGCAAAGAGAAGACCCGCAACGAGACTGACATCATCAAGACTCGCGTCACGCGCATGATTGAGCAGGATCTCAGGGATGACCCTTATGCTCAGGAGTCTTTCTCAACCTTGTTGCGCCTCGCCATTGCAGAGGCGGAAAAACTGTTTGATCACCCTCTCAAGCAGTACATGCTGTTCCGCGAGTTTGAAGAGCAGGTACAGGAACGCCGCCTGAACGATATGCCTGATGCGTTTGGCACTAACCGCCATGCTCAGGCCTACTTCGGGGTCTTCAAAAAGAACCTGCCACAACTGTTTGACAGCCAGGATGCTCAGGTTGAAGAAAAGTGGGTCAAACTCGCTTTCGAGATCGACCGGTTGGTTGATGCCTCGGTCGCTGAACACTCTATCAACCCGCAAAATATTGAAGCCGATATTCGCAAGAAGCTGCTGCCATTGCTGTTCACCGAGTGCAAGGCCATCGGCTGTGGCATGGATCAAGCCAAGCGCATGGTGGAAATGGTCGTGCAGATTACCCGAGTTGGTCACAGTGGGATGTAACTGCAGATGAGTACCTCCGGCAACATGACCAATAGGCTCCAGCACTTTTCCTATGGCAGCGAGCTCATCCGGTTCGAACGGCTTACCAGACCCAAGGCCGGCAAACTGCTGATCAAGGTGCATCCTGACTGTCGGGTTGAGGTGATGGCCCCACCGCAAACGCCAGATGAAGAGGTGCTTGCGGCGGTAAAAAAACGTGCCCGCTGGATCTACGAGCAGTTGCGTGACTTTCGTCAGCAGTTGGAACATGTTACGCCACGCCGTTATGTCAGTGGCGAGAGTCACCTTTACCTCGGCAAGCAATACCTGCTCAAGGTCATCGTTGCACCAAGCAGTGTGCAAGGGGTCAAACTGCTGCGAGGCAAGCTGGAAGTATCAGTCAGGCAGCCAGGACCCGAGACAGTGAAGGCTCAACTGACCCAGTGGTATAGAACCCGCGCCAGAGAGCTTTTCGCCAAACGTCTCGATGCCATGTTGGAACAATCCTTGTGGGTTGTGGATCGCCCTCCGCTACGCCTGCTGAATATGCAAACCCAATGGGGAAGCTGCTCGCCCAATGGCCGGATCACACTCAATCCTCATCTGGTAAAAGCCCCCAGAGAGTGCATTGATTACGTCATCCTCCACGAGCTTTGCCACCTAGCCGAACACAACCACAGCGAGCGATTCTGGCGGTTGCTCAGCCAGGTGATGCCGACCTGGGAGAAGACCAAACAGCTGCTCGACGGGATGGCCCACCGACTGCTGACATCCTGAAATATGAGGGGCAAAATTCCAGATAGATAGGAATCCGCCCCCATCAATTCCAGCACACCAAGGTCCATCATCCCTTCAAATAAGACGACCAACATTCCAGAGCGAAAAACAACACGAACATTCCAGATAGATGGGAAGGCCCCTATCAATATTCCAGGTGCTCGTTCTGAAGCGAAATTCCACTATCTGGAATATCCTCACCAAGATTCCAGATAGATAGTTATGTGGAGGGGAACTGGACAGGGGTTGGCCGGGAATGAGGGCGCTGATTCCGCTGGTCAATAAACCACTGGATTCCATAGTTCCAACTTTGTCACTAACGAACAAACTCAACATTTTCAATAAGTTGATTGAACGCCAACACCTTCAGTGCCATGCTGAAATTATCTTCAGTGGTGGAGCAAAACGATGGATGCGTTCAGTTGGGGGATGGCGGGCTTATTGGCCTTCTTCACGCTTGTTTTCGTGTGGAGTCTGTATAGCTACAAAGCGCATGCAAAAGAGCGGCACCATGAAACCGATCGCTGATATCGCCCTCATGGCGGTGGTTGCGCTGGGCTTGATGGCACTTGGCGACACGTTGTTTGCATGGCTGCTGATCTGCCAGCCACCGGTTTACTGGTGCTGGCCAATACTGGCCTGGGCCACCAGACGCCCCATCACGGCCAGGTTGCAGTTAATGGCTCTTGCCGCACTCACCTGCTGGCACTGGCCCGCCGGGCTGTTCACTGCGCTGAGCATCGCTCTTATCTGGACAGCGAAAACCCTCAAGACAACCCCACGCTCAAAACGCAAGGGTGGGCCGGTCATCAAAAATTACTACTTCTGGAGCTAACTGCGCGCCTCCTTGGCCACACTGGCGATAAGGTACCTTGAGCAACCAAGCATCTCCTGAATCG
This sequence comes from Aeromonas sp. 61P, assembly GCF_051919545.1. Lineage (NCBI taxonomy): Bacteria > Pseudomonadati > Pseudomonadota > Gammaproteobacteria > Aeromonadales > Aeromonadaceae > Aeromonas > Aeromonas sp. 61P. Next base: position 768,004 of record NZ_JBQBEL010000001.1, on the reverse strand, counting down.
CGGAATAACTGTGGCCAGTCACCAACAGCCTGGCGATGTGCTGACGCTTCTTCTCATCCTTCTGCCTACCACGGTATTTCCCTTCATCCCTGGCCTTGGCAATACCCTGCTGCTGCCTGCGACGGCGATCTTCATAGTCTTTACGAGCGACGGCTGCGAGCATATCCAACAGCATGCCATTTACAGCCTGCAAGATGGCGCTGGTGAACTCGGAGCGGCTGTCCCCCTGTAATGCCACCCAGGAAGTCGGAAGCTCAGGAGAAACGATGGAGAGCTGTTTCTGTGCCAAAAGCTGCTTCAGTGTTTGCCAATCCGTCTGATTGAGACGGGCCAGACGATCAATCTGCTCTACCAGCACAATGTCACGATCTGCAGCGTCGCGGATCAGCCTCATAAGCTCAGGCCTGTCCAGCGTCGCTCCCGACTCATTCTCCACATAGAAACTGGCAATCTGATGGCCATGCTCAGCAGCAAAACCAATCAGCAGCTTTCGTGCCCGCTCAGCATCCTGTTCCATAGTCGATGCACGTAAATACGCCCGTATGAACATTGAAACCCCCATCAGTCTGTTTAAAGTGGTTCTTAATTATTGGTTCAATATAAGTGGTTTCAATATTTCTTTCGAGAGGATATCGAGTGGTTTTTATGGGGTATACCTTTTTAGAACCACCACATGACGATCGAAATACGACCTTTCGATAGCCTTCTGATCTGACAGAACAAACTTTAAGTGTGATCCGTCATCACAAAGTCGCTTTTGAGTTGTATTTGAGTATTTAAGCGACGTTGCTCACCATTCCTGATCTGCTGAATGGGATGCCAAAGGAGGAAATCTACAGAAGCTGGGCTTTGAGGTGAGTCATCTTTTCGACTCACCGAACAAGCCAGCAGCCAAGCGCAGCGCGGCAGGCTATTGAACGTTACGTACAAAAGCCCAACCATGTGACACCATACTAACCAGTATTCTGTCTCAAACTACCAAATGACCGTACCAAGGGGACAGCTTGCCCTAGCACCAACTGGGATCTGGCGGTGGCCTTTGCTCCGACTAAACAGAGTGGACTACTGGATACAGCACTCAAGAACTGCTGGCGCTGTAGTGGCAATGAGTTCTGGGGAAAACTCTCGGTTATCGATATCAATAAACATTAAGTAGAGAAGTAGAGATGAGCGATAACGCTTATATCGGCGCTTTGCGCACCAGCTTGTCGCGCTACCAGGCCGAGCTGTCAGAGATCCGGGCAATTCTGGCGCTGCGTACCCTTTCCAATCTGGAGTACCGCGCCGCCGAGCGAATCCTGCAAGTTTCTATCGAAGCAAGTATTGGCGTGGCAAAACACTGGGCCAAAACGCTGGCAGGCCATACCCCACAGGATGCCTATCAGGCATTCGAGTTCCTTGTCCTACGTGGTGAGCTATGCCCCGACACTCTGATCTGTTGGAGCAAGCTCATTAGCCTTCGCATTGCGCTGGTGCACGACTATCTGAATATTGACCCCGAGATCATCCGTAGCGTCATTGCTCAAGGCTATAGCGACCAGCTGTTCACGTTTGCAGAGCAAGGTCTCGACTGGTTGGCTGCCCATATTGATTGAAACTTCGACGTCATATCTCCGTTTACCGTTCTCTTACCCGCTATAGGGGATAACTGTTAAATACCGCCTATAGCGTGTAAGTTATATTTACCTCCTATAACAGGTAAACATTGATATACCTGCCATAGCGTGTAAATTGGAAGAAGGCATGCTACCAGGTTGTCAAATCATGAAAGTAACCAGCGCCAAGCAGCTGAGCGCCTGTATCAAGGATGCCAGGCTTTCGCAAAAGCTCTCTCAAGGCAAAGTGGCCGAGAAAGTGGGGATTAGGCAAGACACAGTATCCAGCTTCGAGCTCAACCCTGAGTCCACCAAGCTGGAAACCCTGTTCAAGATCCTCGCGGCACTCGAATTGTCACTGGACATCAAACCCCGCAATGAGTCATCCGATAGTCCGACATCGGGCTGGAAGGAGGAGTGGTAATGGCCAATCTGGCTGTCTACATGAACGGCTATCGGGTAGGCACATTCACCAAAACTACCAGCGGTGCCCATCAGTTTCAGTACCATGAGTCCTGGCTGGCACAACCAGGCAGCCGTCCCATCTCACTCTCCATGCCATTGCGCCATCAGGCCTACCGAGGCGATGAAGCATATAACTTCTTTGATAACCTGCTGCCAGATAATACGGAGGTGAGGAACAGGGTTGTAGCACGCTATCAGGCGGTATCAACCCAGCCCTTCGATCTGCTCAGTTGCATTGGCCAGGATAGCGTAGGGGCATTACAGCTGGTTACCGAAGGACACGATGTTCCAGATGTCAGGCGAATCGACTACAAGGCCCTTTCCGATGACGAGCTCGAGCAGATCCTGACCAGCTACAAATCAGGAATCCCTTTGGGGATGGTCAGGGAACAAGAGGAGTTTCGGATCTCTATCGCCGGGGCGCAAGAAAAGACTGCGCTGCTCTATCTCGATGGCCTTTGGTACTTGCCACTCAACGCAACGCCGACAACCCACATTATCAAACTCCCTATCGGCAAGATTGAAAGCCACTCCTACTCGATAGACCTCTCCCAAAGCGTAGAAAACGAATATCTCTGCACTCTGATTGCCAAGGAGTTTGGTCTACCCGTACCTCACTGCTTCATGATGCAGGTTGGCCAGGTCAAAGCACTGGCTGTGGAACGCTTCGACAGACGTTACGCTGCCGATCGCAGTTGGATCATGCGCCTTCCCCAAGAAGATTTCTGTCAGGTATTGAATGTTCCGTCAGCACGGAAATACGAGAGCCATGGAGGACCAGGGATCACTGACATCATGGAAACCTTGCTGGGCTCTGCGACACCAGAACAGGATCGCTACCTGTTCATGAAATCTCAGGTCCTGTTCTGGCTGCTGGCGGCCACCGATGGCCATGCAAAGAACTTCTCGGTCTTTATTGAACCGGAAGGGCGTTTTCGCCTGACCCCTTTTTACGACATCCTATCTGTCTATCCAGTGTTTGGCGGCCGAGGCCTCAACCGAAGGGACGCCAAGCTCGCTATGGGCCTAGCAAGCAGCAAGGGAAAGAAGTACTCCATTGAGCAGATATTCCCGCGTCATTTCTTCCAAACGGCAAAAACTGTGGGATTTGAGCGTTCTGCTATGGAAGAGATCCTGACAGAACTGGCCAACTCCGTTGATGATGTTATTGAGCGCGTTACCCAGCAATTGCCAGCAGACTTCCCCGACACCATCAGCAGCACCATTCTAGAGGGCCTAAAAGCCCGCTCAGCCAGGCTGATAAAGGGTTGGGATTAAATTGGCGTTATGTGGGATGACTGCACGGTTAGCCAAACTACCTATGGGAAACTTGCACGGTTCGAAGAGTAAAGCGGCTTTCCAGGCACCGGACGATGCTATAGTCGGTTCAAAATATGTTCAAAACTCACCTAAAAAGCGGTTTTGAGTGCGTGTGGTGGCATCGCGTTGATTCATATGGGAAGGCTGCACGATCGAGAATGGACTATGTGGGAACGCTGCACGATGACAGAAACCCGTGAGCGGCCTCTCAATATGCTGTTTTAGTTACTTTTACCCCAAGTGGCCCCCGAAAAGTCACTAACATATTGAAGATAATAAATTATTTACATTCTGCATCGGCAAGTAACGCCGCACGACAGACAATAAAAAGCCCGGGTTCATCCCGGGCTTTTTATTGTGCGTTTGTCCCGTCCTGAATATGGTTTACACCTTTCCCCCCAATAAATGGAGAGCCCGATGGGACAAGGTGTGAAACGGACACAGCGCGATTACTCGCTGACTTTTAAACTGGCGCTGGTCGAGCAGATTGAAAAAGGCGAGCTCACCTACAAACAGGCTCAGGTGCGTTATGGCATTCAGGGCCGCTCCACCGTTCTGGTATGGTTGCGTAAACATGGTCGGCAAGATTGGAGCCAGGGGGCTTCTGTGCGTGCCGGCAGGAGCATCACCATGCCTGACCACGACAATCAGACGCCCGAACAGCGCATCAAGGAACTTGAGCAACAGCTGGCGTTGATGAGTCAGAAGGCCCAGTTCTTTGAGGCCGTCGTCGATGTACTGAAGAATGACTACGGCGTCTCCATCGTAAAAAAGCGACCCGGCAAGTCCTCTCGCAGCGGCAAGTCGAGAGGCTGACCATTGTCAGGGCTTGCCTGTTTCTGGGGATAAGCCGGCAGGCTTACTACAAGCGCAATCGGGTCGCCGACGAGCGCCATGCACAGGGATTGCAAGTGGTGCGTTTTGTGCGTCAGGTTCGACTGCGACAACCGCGGGTGGGCACTCGCAAGCTGCATTATCTGCTGCAGGGTCAGGATGATGGCGGGCTCAAGGTCGGGCGGGACAGGCTGTTTCAGATATTGGCCGAGCACCGCCTGCTGGTGCAGCCCAGGCGGGCGTATCACAAGACCACCCACAGTTTTCACCGTTTCTACCGTCATCCCAACTTGCTCAAGGCGGGGCCAGAGCAGGTCACACCGGTGGCCCCGGAGCAGGTCTGGGTCGCTGATATCACCTATCTGCCAGCCAGAAGCGGGCCGCTGTACCTGAGCCTGGTGACGGATGCCTACTCACGCAAGATAGTGGGCCATCACGTGCACGAAGGGATGCACGCCGAATCGGTGGCGATGGCGTTCAAGAAAGCACTGAAGCAACGACGTGGCGGCGGTGAACTCATCCATCACTCTGACCGCGGCGTGCAGTATTGCTCTGGGCTGTATCAGTCATTACATGAACGGTACGGGGTGAAATGCTCGATGACGGATGGGTATGACTGCTACCAGAATGCGTTGGCGGAGCGGGTGAACGGGATTTTGAAAGGAGAGTTATTGTTGCAAAGCCCGCAGGATTTGACGCAAGCGCGGGAAATGGTGCGTGAAGCAGTGGATATTTACAACGCGGAGCGGCCGCATCATGCGTTGAAATACAGAACCCCCGATGCGGTACATAGGGGGTTCTGAGTGGAGCAAAGCTAGCCGAAAATGTGTAAACCTATTTCAGGACTAGACAGTTTTTTGTCCGCGAACCTAGAGGCGACGCAGGCACCACATGAAGTAAGCGCCCCCTAACAGGGTGGAGACCAGCCCGACCGGCACCTCCTGCGGGAAGAGGAACTGCTGGCCGACCCAGTCTGCCGATACCATCAACAGGGCGCCGGAAGCGGCGGCCCCAAGCAGGTGCCAGCGTGCCCGCACCAGCCCCATCAGCTTGGCCATATGTGGCGCCAGAAGACCGACGAATGAGAGCGGCCCGACCACCAGGGTGGCACTGGCGGTGAGCACGGCCACCAGCAGCAGGATGGCGAGCTGGGCACGGTTGAGGCGAATGCCAAGCGCGGTCGCTACAGCACTCCCCATCGGCAGCAGATCGAGCCAGCGGCTCACCAACAGGCAGGCGGACAGCATCAACAGCGCCAGCCCCACCAACCCATAAGCCACCAGCAGGGTGACGTAGTAGGTGGAGCCGGACATCCAGGAGAGCAGTTGCTGCACCCGCATGTCGCCGTTGGCCAGCGCGATAGCCTGCAGCGGCTCAAACAACGCCGTGATGGCGATACCGGAGAGCAGGGTCCGCTCCGGCTGGAAGCCGTGCTTGCGATTGACCACCACCAGCAGCAAGAGACAAGCGAAGGCACCGAGCAGGCCACCGGACAGCATCAGCGGCAGGGGCAATGCAGGCAGCAACAGCGCCGTCGCTATCACCCCCATAAAGGTGCCACCGCTCACCCCCAGCAGCTCCGGGCTCGCCATCGGGTTGTTGCTGACCCGCTGCAACAGGGTGCCCGCCAGCGCTAGCAGCACACCGGCCGCCCCCGCCGCCAGAGTGCGCGGCAGTCGCCACTCCAGTTGTGCCTGCCAGCGGAGCCAGCTTGGCCAGCACCAGCCCGTCATTCCCTGCCCAAACAGCAGGGAGGCGACCACGACCAGCATCAACCCGACCAGCAACAGGCCAATAAGGCGAGCCGGTGCCGGATGTCGGGCCACCAGCAGACCGGCGTTTGCCTTCGGCGTACCCGACTTGATGCCAAGGCGCGGGATCAACCAGAGCAGCAGCGGCGCCCCCAGCAGGGCGGTCATGGCGCCGGTGGGGATCAATACTGGCCAGAAGCGACTCAGACTCTGCAGCAGCAGATCGGTCGCCGCCAGCAGCAGGGCGCCGAGGATCGGTGCCCACAACAGCCGCTGGCCGAGCTGGCGGATCCCGAGCAGCCGCACCATGGCGGGTGCGGCCAGCCCGATAAAGCCGATCAGCCCCACCACGCTCACCACGCAAGCGGTGACAAACACCGCCAGCCCCAGTCCGGCAAAACGCAGATGCTGCAGGGAGACCCCCAGACTGCGGGAGCTGGCATCATCCAGCTCCAGCACCGCCAGCGGGCGCACCAGTACCGCGGCCAACGCAGCAGCTGCCAGCAAGCGGGGCAACAGGTAACTCACCCCGCTCCAGCTGTTCTGCACTAGCGAGCCACTGCCCCACACCAGCAAGCCTTTCAGCTCCTCCTGAAAGAACAGCAAGAGCCCCATGCTGATGGCCGCCAGATAGAGGTTGATCACCAGCCCGGCAAAGACGATGACCACCGGATTGAGCTGGTGACGCCAGGCCAGGGCAAACACCAGTGCCATCGCGAGGCTGCCACCGGCCATGGCGATCCACTCCCGCCCCAACAGCAACCAGGAGGGGGCAAACAGGGTCACCATCATCAACGCCAGTTGGGCACCGGAGGCCACCCCCAAGGTGGTCGGTGACGCGAGCGGGTTGCGCAGCACCTGCTGCATCAGGGTGCCCGCCAGCCCGAGCGCCGCCCCGGCCAGCAGGGTGACCGCCAAGCGGGGCAGCCAGCTGAAATGCACCACTGCTTGGCTGACGTCATCCAGATTGGGGGTGAAGAGGCTCCGCCACCAGAGCGCACCAGGCAGCTGGCGAGCCAGCTCCCAATACGCGAGCAAGAGGGTCAACCCCAGCAGGATCGAGACCGGCCGCAGCAGCGGCGATGTGAGCAGTCGCTTCATCGACCAGCCTCCATACGCTCGGCATCTTGCAGCAATGCATCACTGAGCAGACCGGCGAAACGGCGGGCGGCAAGTACGCCGCCAAAACTCCAGACCGCAGGCAGATGCAGCACGGGGGCTTGGCGTACCAGCGGCAGATGCTGCCACAGCCCAGGCTCCTGCAGCCGTTCGCTCACCCCTACCGGGATGGGATCGACCACCACCAGCCGCGCGGTTGGCAAGGTCATAAACTGCTCGATGCTGACCACCGAGAAACCCCAGTCATTGGTCTGCTCCTGCCAGCCATTACGCAGCCCAAGCCGCGTCATCACCGCATCGAACAGGCTGTGGCGACCAAACACCCGCACATGGCGCTCATCGATAAACTGCACCACCAGCAGGGGCGGCAGATCCGCAGGCAATCCGGCCTGCATGCTGGCGAGATCCCGATCCAGCCCGGCCAGCAGCCGTTCGCCCTCGGCAGTTTTGCCCACCATACGGGCGAGAGTCAGGGTCACCTCGTGCAGTCTCTGCCACAGATCGGTTTGCCCATCATAGAGGGCGATGGTGCTCACCGGCGCGATGCGGGAAAGAGTTGGCGCCAGCGGGGCCGCCAGCGGCGAGATGAGGATGCGGTCGGGTTTGAGCTCTGCCAGCAGCTCACGGTTGGGCTGGGTGCGCAGGCCGATATCCACCACTCCGGCGGGTAGCCGTGGCTCGCCAACCCATGCCTGATAGGGGCCAACATCCCCAACGGCCAGCGGAGTCACCCCGAGTGCCAGCAGGGTTTCGGCTATGGTCCAGTCGACGGTGGCGATACGGGGTAGCGGCGCAGAAGCGATCGAGGATGTGTCAGCCTGCGCCACAAGTGGTAACAACAGGCTGATAAGGCAGGGAGCCATCTTCTTCAATAAAAGGTTCAAGGATGCCCCCGGTCAGACGATGGCGATGGGATGAGCATGAGCCGGGTGGCGAATGACCTCCATCGGAATGCCATAGATAGCATGCAGGGTCTCGCTGGTCATGAGCCCCTCAGGTTCACCGTGGGTGAGCAGGCGGCCGGAGTGGAGCGCCACCAGCCGATCACAGAAGCGGGAGGCCATATTGATGTCGTGAATGACGATGATGACCCCAAGGTTGAGCTGACGGCTCAACTGCTTGACGAGCGTCAGCACCTCCACCTGGTGGGCCACATCCAGCGCGGCCAGCGGCTCGTCCAGCAGGATGAAGCGGCTCTCCTGGGCCAGCAGCATCGCCAGCCAGACCCTGCCCCGCTCGCCGCCGGAGAGGGTATCAACCAGCCGATCGGCAAAGCGTTCGGTATGGGTAAGGGCGATGGCCCGATCGACCTGACGGTGATCCTCCACCCCCATCCGGCCCAGCAGGCCACGCCAGGGGTAGCGGCCCATCTCCACCAGCTCCCGCCCGAGCAGATTCTCGGCGCTCGGCAGATGCTGGGGCAGATAGGCCACCTGACGGGCAAACTCCCGATTGCCCCAGTCGGGCAGCGGCTTGCCATCGAACAGGATCTCGCCGTCGCTGAGGGGTTGCTGGCGTGCCAGCAGCTTGAGCAGGGTCGATTTGCCCGACCCATTGTGGCCGATGAGGCCATAGACCTGTCCCTGCTCGAAACGCAGGTCGGTGGGGTGCAGCAGCGTGCGGTCATTGACCGTGAAGCTGGCTGATTTCATCTCGAACATAAGCAATTCCTGTGCTGGCTTGCCGCCAGTCTCATCGGTGCCAGCATCAAGCCGGCACCTCGCAATCCAGGTGAGCGATCGCATCACGGCTCACTGCGGCGCGGCGCGCCCCGGTCAGTTCGGTGAGCTGACCCTGACGCATCTCCAGCAGGCGATCTGCCAGCGGGAAGTAGTGATCATCGTGACTGATGGCAATCATCGTCTTGCCCATCTCCTTGAGGCGCGGCAGCAGCGCCTGATAGAAGATGCGGCGGAACTGGGGATCCTGATCCGCAGCCCACTCGTCAAACAGCATCACCTCGCGCTGCTCGGCCAGCGCCAGTAGCAGGGCGACCCGCTTGCGCTGCCCCTGAGAGAGTTCGATATCGGCGATAAATCCATCCTCGATGGTGAGCTTGCTGCCCATCTGCAACCGCTCCAGCCACTCGGCCACCAGCTCATCCTTGGGTTCCGGCCCCAACAGGTGCTGGAACAGGTGATAATCGGTGAAGATGGCGGAGAAGAGCGCCAGATAGCCGTTGCGATCGGTGATCGGCTCACCATCCAGCAGGATCCGGCCCGATACCGGCTGGTAAAGGCCGGTCAGCAGCATGGCCAGCGTCGACTTGCCGGAGCCATTGCCGCCGATGATGAAGATCTGCTCCCCCTTTTCGATGACCAGATCGATGGGGCCAACGGCAAAGCCGCCCTCCCCCTGATAGTGAAAGCTCACCTGCTCCAGCTCGATACGCTGCCAGGGTCGGATGGCGGGCGGCAGCGGGAAGTCCGCATCCGGCTCGGCCAGATTGAGGGCGGCTATCTTGTCGAACGCTACCTGAGCGGCAAGCAGGGTCGGCAGGGCGCCAATCCCCTGCAACAGCGGGGTGCGCAGGAACAGCAGGGTCAGGGCGAAGGTGGCGGCCACATTGGTGTTGGCCCAGCCAAGGCCGTTGGCCAGAAAGAAGACCAGACCGATGGCCCCCAGCATCATGATATTCGACCAGTTCACCGCGCTCAGGTGATAGGTGTCGGCGCGAATGATCTGCTGGCGGTAGTCACGGGCATTTTGCTCATAGAGCTGGTGGTAAACGAAGTGAGCCCGCTCGCGGTTGAGCGCCAGCTCCTTGCTGCCGGCGATGATGGCCTGATAGTTCTGATAGAGCCGATCTTCGGCCTGACGCATGTGGGAGAGATGGCAATAAACACGGTTCACCAGCAGCCAGCCCACCACCATGGTGACGGTGACCCAGAGCGTGGTCACCCCGAGCAGGGCCGGAGAAAGCCAGCCAAGGTAAAGGGCAGAACCCAGCGTGAGCACCAGCCCCTGCACCAGCTCAGGCAGGCGCACGAAGGCGATGGTTATCTGGCCGATGTCGCTGGAGAGGGAGGCCAGCAGCGGCCCCTGACCAATCTGGCGGATGCGGGCGACATCGGTATCCAGCAGTTGCTTGAGCTGACGGCCGCGCAACCGGTAGACAAAATGGTGACCGAGAGTGGTCAGGGCCAGCTGAGATCCGAGCGTGATCACCAGCAGCAACACAATCAGGCCGACCAGCTGACCGAGGATCGGCAGCGGATCACCTATAGATTCGATAAGAGACTGATTGATAAAAGCAATGACGCCAATCCCGCTGACGGCACTGAGCAGACTGAGCAGGGTGATGGCGATAAAGGGCCAACGATATTGGCGATAAACCAGAGACAAGAGTTCCATAACGGACCGGTATTCCAGAGAGATCAGAACAACTGCAGGTGAAAAGAAGGGCGGAAATCCGGTTCCCGCCCGACTTCGATTACCAGCGGTAGTTGATGCTGCCCACTACGCTGCGCGGCTCGCCGTAGTAGCAGTAATAGTCACAACTGGCCACGTAGGTTTCACCCAGCAGGTTGTTGACGTTGAGCTGGGCGCGCCAGTTCTTGGCAAAGTCATACCCGATCATCGCATCCCAGACGGTATGGGCTGGCACCTCGGCAGAGCCGTAGATGGGGGTATAGTCCGCATTCACGGCGCCAATACCCACGCTGGAACCGATATAACGCACACCGGTACCCAGCTCCAGACCCGAAGCCACCCCTTGCTGCACCTTGTAGTTACCCCAGAAGGAGGCCTGGTGGCGCGGGATCAGGCTGGCACGGCGATCGCCACTGCCGGTGTCGTTGGTTTTGGCATCTGTGTAGGTATAAGCAGCGGTCAGACGCAGCGCATCGGTCACCTGCACGCTCCCTTCCAGCTCAATCCCCTGAGAGGTCATCTCGCCAGCTTGGGTCTGCTGGCCTGAGCCACTGGAAACCAGAGCGTTACTTTGCTCCAGATCGAACAGCGCCAGATTGATGTAACCGTCGAGGAAGGCAGGCGCATATTTGACGCCTGCTTCATACAATTTTCCCTCACGGGATTTATATGAAGTTTTGGTATTCGGATCGATCCCGGGCAACATCAAGAACGACTCAGAATAAGCAAGATATGGCGAGATGCCGTTGTCGGCCAGATACATCAAGCTGCCGGAAAGGGATAGCGCATGATCGTACTGCTTTTCATCTCTATCATATGTTTTGCTGATGTTATGGGTCTCGACATAGTCAAAGCGACCACCTCCTGTCAGCAACCAGCGATCGTCCCAACGGATCTGATGCTGGGCATAGATCCCCTCTTGAGCCATGGTTGTTTTTTGGTAAGTGGCCGTTGACTCGTCAAAACCGGGGAAACCGCTGTAATCCGGGTTCATGGTATTGATGGAGCCCATGGCGTAATTGTCGGCCTCGACCCCTTCATTGACGTGACGCTGCAGATCCACCCCCAGCAACAGGGTCTGCTCGGTGCTGTCGGTGTTCCAGTAGCCCACCATCTGGTTATCCATGGTGGCACTCTTGGTATTGCCATCGCGGTAAACCAGACCGCGGTAGGCGGTCGTGCCTTCATAGGTCGGGAAGATATAAGTCTGCCGCAGCAGCAGATCGTTGTAGTTGAAGCGCACGTTCTGCTTGAACTCCCAGCTCTGGTTGAGCTGGTGGGCCAGCTCGTAACCGGTGGAGATCTGGGTGTTGCGGTTGCGATCGTAATCCGGCTGACTCAGGTTGGTGGAGGGATCAATCTGGCCACCTGACGTATTCAGAGTGCCATAGACCGGGAAGAAGCCGTTGGTCGGGACCCCTTCGTCGTGCAGGAAACTGGCCAGCAGGGTCAGGCTGGTACGATCCGAAAGATCGAAGGTGACGCTCGGCGCCAGATAAACCCGATCGTTGTAGGTGCCGGTAAGCACCCCATCACGCTCTTTATAGAGAGCCACCATCCGGTAGCGGCTGCTGTCGGAGAGCGCGTCAGAGACATCCACCCCGACCTGACGATGATCCCGGCTGCCAAGCTGCAGATCCACCAGCCCTTGCGGCGTGGTGGTCGGTCGCTTGCTAATGGCATTGATCACCCCGCCCGGAGGCGCTACGCCATAGAGCATTGAAGCGGGCCCCTTCAGCACTTCCACACTCTCCAGGCCGAACGGTTCCGGCGTCCAAAGATAGTAACCAGAGCCAAACAGGATGCTTCCATCGAGATAGGAAGCAGCATCGAAGCCACGCACCTTGAACCAGTCGGTGTTGTTGTCGGAACCATAGAGGCCGGTCAATACGCCGGAACGATAGCGAAGCGCCTCATCCAGCTGCAACACGGCGTGCTGATCCAGCTCCTCGCGATTAACTACGGAAACGGCGCGAGGGGTCTCGGCCATCGGCACTTCCACCTTCATGGCCGTACCGGTCACCACCATGGTTTCGCTGGCTTTGGGCAGCTCAGCGGTGGTTTGTTCGGCCATCAGCGGCAGGGAGACGAGCAAACCGGAGAGCGAAAGCACGCCGAAGGCGCCCTTCTTGCCGGGTCCTGTAGTGTATTTTTGCGCAATCATATTAAAGTCTCGTTTATCAATGAGTTATGTTGTTTTAATTGTTATTTGTGGTCGTTTGTCACGACATCACCCTGTTCCATGGGCGAATAAAGCAGCGCAATCCTACTACAGGAGCCGTGATCGAATCGATTCAGTAATTGCTAATCATTTGCATCTACATTGTTATCTAGCTGCATCGTTGGCAGGATCTCGCAGGGGATGGGAGTCATCAGGAGAACCATGAGCGGAGAAGAAAATGAAGAGGGATATAAAGAAGCAGAAAAAAGATCGACGGGATGGATCCGGCTGCATTATCTGACTGGATCCATTATCCCCAAGCTTTATCCATATTTATCCACACCCTTTGGCGGTAGAATCCGGCTTTCCGTTTCTTTGTCTGAAATCAGGATCCATTCCATGGCCAAACTCAATCTCGTCGTCGGCTCCATGCTGGGCGCCGCCGAATATGTCGCAGACCACGTCGCCAACCTGCTGGAACAGGCTGGCCACCAGACCCGGATCCACAACCCGGCCAAGCTGGCAAAGGTGCTGGATGATGCGGGATCCATCCTGCTGGTGGTCACCTCGACCCACGGTGCCGGTGATGTGCCCGACAACCTGCAACCCTTCGCCAAGGATCTTGCCGAGCAGCATCCGGATCTTAATTCATTGAAATATGGCGTGATCGCCCTTGGCGACAGCAGTTATGACACCTTTTGCCAGGGTGGCAAGACGCTGGATCGCCTGCTGGCCGAGTGCGGTGCCAGCCGGATCGGCGAGCGGCTCGACATAGATGTGACCCAACACGAGATCCCCGAAGATGCCGCAGAAGTGTGGATCCGCGACTGGATGACGATGATCGCCTGATCAGCGTGCGGGAGATCCTGAAAAAAAGCTTGATCTCCCCACTTATCCCCAGATCGACTATCCACCATGTTATTAACAGATTGATCCGGGGGAGTTGTTCTACAAGGTTACCCACAACGCCCAGGAGTAATGTGCATAACTACGGTGTAAAGCTCTGCAAAACCTATAGTTATCCATGTATTAGATCCATACCGACAGACCTCTGTGTATAAAAGTCCTGGTTATCCCCTCGCTCACCGGGCCAGGATCCAAGCTTTTCCACAAGCTAGGATCGTCCTTAAATTAATGATCTTTATGATCAAAAAGTGCTTATCAACAGAAAGGGCGGATCCTAATAAGAGATCCAGTAAAAGATCGATCTAAAGATCCTTAAGATCTAATTAGTGGATCCTCCCTTCATACTGAACGTTAAGTAGACGTTCCCCTCAGGACGCGAAACAGATAGAATGTTCCGCCCTTTAGCCCAGGCAAATAAAGATCTTCAGGCGTGCAGATCAAGGTGATCCCAATGCAATACCATGAACAATTTGATGTGATCGTCGTCGGTGGCGGTCATGCCGGAACCGAAGCAGCAACAGCGGCAGCCCGTATGGGCATGAACACCCTGTTGCTGACCCACAATATCGATACGCTGGGACACATGTCCTGTAATCCGGCGATCGGCGGGATCGGCAAGGGACACCTGGTCAGGGAAGTTGACGCACTCGGCGGGATCATGGCGCGTGCCATTGATCTTGGCGGGATCCAGTTCCGCACCCTCAACTCCTCCAAGGGCCCGGCAGTGCGAGCCACTCGTGCCCAGGCGGATCGCCTGCTCTACAAGGCCGTCGTTCGCCAGATGCTGGAGAACTACCCGAACCTGAAGATCTTCCAGCAGGCCTGTGACGATCTGATCATGGACGGGGATCGTGTTGCCGGTGTGGTCACCCAGAGCGGGATCCGCATCAGCGGCAAGACAGTGGTGCTGACGGTCGGTACCTTCCTGAACGGTTTGATCCACATCGGGATGGAAAACTACAAGGGCGGCCGTGCCGGGGATCCTCCCTCGATCGCCTTGGCCCAGCGCCTGCGTGAATTGCCGCTGCGTATCGATCGTCTCAAGACGGGCACCCCGCCGCGCATTGATGCCCGCAGCGTCGATTTCTCCGTCATGCAGGAGCAGCACGGTGACGATCCGCGCCCCGTCTTCTCGTTTATCGGCAATGCCAGCCAGCATCCCCGTCAGGTGCCCTGCTACGTCACCCACACCAACGAGCGTACCCACGAAGTGATCCGCAATAACCTGGATCGCAGCCCCATGTACGCCGGGGTGATCGAGGGGATCGGCCCGCGCTACTGCCCGTCGATCGAAGACAAGATCACCCGTTTCGCCGACAAGACGGCGCACCAGATCTTCGTCGAGCCGGAAGGCCTGACCACCCACGAACTCTATCCGAACGGGATCTCTACCAGCCTGCCGTTTGACGTGCAGGTGCAGATTGTCCGTTCCGTGCGCGGCTTCGAGAACGCCCACATCACCCGCCCCGGCTATGCCATCGAATATGATTTCTTCGATCCGCGGGATCTCAAGGCCAACATGGAGAGCAAGTGCATTCCAAACCTGTTCTTCGCCGGCCAGATCAACGGCACGACCGGTTACGAAGAGGCTGCGGCACAAGGCCTGATGGCCGGCCTGAACGCGGCCCTGCGTGCCCAGGACAAGGATCCCTGGAACCCGCGTCGGGATCAGGCCTACATGGGAGTGATGATGGACGATCTCTCCACCCTGGGGACCCGCGAGCCTTACCGCATGTTCACCAGCCGTGCCGAATATCGCCTGCTGCTGCGTGAAGACAACGCCGATATCCGCCTGACCGCCATCGGTCGTGAGCTGGGTCTGGTGGATGAGGAGCGCTGGAGCAAATTCAACGCCAAGATGGAACAGGTCGAGCTGGAGCGTCAGCGCATGCGTTCAACCTGGATCCACCCGCAACATCCGTCACTGGAAGCGGTCAACGCCCTGGTCAACACCCCGCTGACCCGCGAACAGAGTCTGGAAGAGCTGCTGCGTCGCCCCGAGGTGACCTATGATGCGCTGATGGCCATCGAAGGTGTCGGTCCTTCCGTGACCGATCCTGCCGCGGCCGAACAGGTTGAGATCCAGATCAAGTACGCCGGTTACATCGAGCGTCAGCACGATGAAGTGGAAAAGCAGCTGCGCAACGAAAACACCCTGCTGCCGCTGGATCTGGATTATCGCGAGGTGAACGGCCTCTCCAACGAGGTGAAAGCCAAGCTGAACGATGCCAAGCCGCAGACCATTGGTCAGGCTTCCCGCATCTCCGGCATCACCCCGGCGGCCATCTCCATCCTGCTGGTTCACCTGAAAAAACACGGCCTGCTGCGTAAAACCGCCTGAGGAATCCCATGCTGGAAAGATTGAACGGCCTGCTCAAGCAGGCCGAAATTGTTATCACCGATACCCAAAAGAGCCAACTGGTGAAGTTGGTCGAGTTGCTGCACAAGTGGAACAAGGCTTACAATCTCACCTCGGTGCGAGATCCGGATGCCATGCTGGTCAAGCATATCCTCGATAGCCTGGTGGTAAGCCCCCACTTGCACGGTGAGCGCTTCATCGACGTGGGGACCGGTCCCGGCCTGCCGGGATTGCCGCTGGCGATCATCAATCCGGACAAGCAGTTCGTCCTGCTCGACAGTCTGGGCAAGCGGATCAACTTCATCCGTCAGGTAATCCAGGAGCTGGGTCTGACCAATGTGACGCCGGTCAAATCCCGGGTTGAAGAGTATCAACCCGAGGTGGGATTTGATGGTGTACTGAGTCGGGCATTTGCCTCGCTGGAGGACATGCTGAGCTGGTGTCACCACCTGCCGTCAGAACAGGGTTGCTTCCTGGCGCTCAAGGGACAATATCCCGAGCAGGAGCTGGCCCAGTTGCCTGCCAATATCCGTCTGGTAGCCTGTCATGAGTTGCGGGTGCCGGAGCTGGAAGGCGAACGTCATCTGCTGGAATTCAAACATATCCAGCCCGAATAGGGTCGCAGTTTCATTTAGGGGATCGTGTGGGAAAAGTCATCGCCATAGCCAACCAGAAGGGTGGAGTGGGTAAAACCACCACCTGTGTGAATCTGGCCGCCTCCATGGCTGCCACCCGGCGCAAGGTGCTGGTGATCGATCTGGATCCGCAGGGCAATGCCACCATGGGCAGCGGTGTCGACAAGTATGACGTCGAGCGCACAGCCTATGAGCTGCTGATCGAGGATGCCCCCATCAGCGAAGTGATCATCCCCGAAACCACCGGGGGCTATCACCTGATTGCCGCCAACGCCGACGTGACCGCGGCCGAAATTCGTCTGATGGAATTTTTCGCCCGCGAAATCCGCCTGCGCAATGCGCTGGCCTCGGTGCGGGACAAATACGACTACGTCTTCATCGACTGCCCGCCCTCTCTCAACATGCTGACCGTGAACGCCATGGCCGCCGCCGACTCCGTGCTGGTGCCCATGCAGTGCGAATATTACGCGCTGGAGGGGCTCACCGCCCTGGTCGACACCATCAGCAAGCTGGCCGCCGTGGTCAATCCGGAGCTCAAGATCGAAGGGGTGCTGCGCACCATGTTCGATCACCGCAACCGGCTGGCCAATGATGTGTCCGATCAGCTAAAACAGCACTTTGGCGACAAAGTCTACCGCACCATCATTCCCCGCAACGTTAGACTGGCGGAGGCCCCGAGTTTCGGTGCCCCGGCCATGCACTATGACAAATCATCGGTGGGCGCCAAGGCCTACCTGGCACTGGCTGGCGAGATCCTGCGCCGCCAGGAGCAGGAACGTCAGGCGACCATCGCAGACCGAGAGAGCATATGACTCCGAAAAAACGTGGGCTGGGCAAGGGGCTGGATGCCCTGCTCAGTACCAGCACGGCTGCCCGCCAGAAACAGGTGATGAGCGATCAACGTACTGAAGAGGCCATGGCCCCCACCAATCAGGGCGAGCTGCGCAAGCTGCCGGTGGAGTGGTTGCAGTCCGGCAAGTACCAGCCCCGCAAGGACATGTCCCAGGATGCACTGGAAGAGCTTGCCAACTCCATCCGCGCTCAGGGGGTGATCCAGCCCATCGTGGTACGCCCTCTCGGCGAACAATCCTTCGAAATCATTGCCGGTGAGCGGCGCTGGCGCGCGTCCCAGCTGGCGCGGCTCGAGGTGGTGCCCTGCATCGTCAAGGATGTACCCGACGAGGCTGCCGTCGCCATCGCGCTGATTGAGAATATTCAGCGGGAAGACCTCAATGCCATCGAAGAGGCGGTCGCTTTACAAAGACTGCTGACCGAATTCGAACTCACCCACCAGCAGGTGGCCGAGGCGGTGGGCAAGTCCCGCACCACGGTGACCAACCTGCTGCGTCTCAACCAGCTCAACGACGACGTGAAGCGTTTCGTCGAGCATGGCGACCTCGACATGGGCCATGCCCGTGCCCTGCTGGCCCTGAGCGGCCAGGCCCAGTCCGAACTGGCCAAGCTGGTTGCCCAGAAAGGGCTGACCGTGCGCGATACCGAGAAGCTGGTGCAAAAAGCGCTCGAACCGGCAAAAGCCAGGGTCGAACCGGCCCGTGATCCGCAGATCGGCTACCTGGAGCGCCAACTGGCAGAAAAAATTGGCAATCAGGTGCAACTTCAGCCTGGCAAGCGGGATAGCGGGAAGTTAGTAATAAGTTACGAGAATTTGTCCGATTTGGACCGTATATTGGGCTATTTTGGCGTGTCGGAATCGTGATTTTTACGCTTTTTGTAGTAATAAAACATCCATTCCTTTTGATATGACCATAACCCTGATTTGCCGCGGAAAGCCGCAAAAATTAAGGATTTTTGTCATATTGCAATAGCTGCCCTCAAGGGTATAATTTGACCGGCTTTAAGAGCTGTTAACATGGGGTCTTCGGATCCCGATTTTTTACAGTTCTGTAATGTTCAGGGGTAGGTTGGTGAAGCAGAAAATAGCCTTGGAAGGTTTGACACTGGCCTTGGTTATGCTCGTTTGTCAGCTCATCCTGATCCTGGCGATGAGTGCCGTCTGGTTTTACCTGACTGGTGCCAGCGCCGGTTATTCCGCTCTCTACGGAGGGGGGATGTACTGGGTTCCTCAAGCCTTGTTTACTGTCTGGGTGCTGCGCCGCAAGGTGACAACCGAGAGTGTGGGCCTGGTTTTGCGGGACTTTTATGGTGGGGCAGGGATTAAGCTCATTTCTACAACAGGTCTATTCGCCCTGATGTTTGGTGCGGGAGTCGAGGTCGTTACCGTCTCGTTTTTCGCCACTTATATCCTCGCCCTCGTTGTACAGTGGATGGTTTCATTCACGCTTAACAACCACTATTAGGAAAACTCATGTCTGCAACCGGAGAAGTCCTGACTCCTCAGGGATATATCTCCCACCACCTGACCCACCTTCAAGTCGGGTCCGGGTTCTGGACGGTCAATATCGACTCAATGGTATTTTCCGTCGTGCTAGGCGCCCTGTTTATCCTGCTGTTCCGCAAAGTAGCCGTTAACGCTACCAGCGGGGTGCCGGGTAAGCTGCAGTGCTTTGTGGAGATGCTGGTCGAGTTTGTGAATGGTAACGTCAAAGACATCTTTCACGGTCGCAACAAGGTCATCGCACCTTTGGGGCTGACGGTGTTTGTGTGGATCTTCCTGATGAACTTCATGGATCTGATCCCCGTTGACTTTATCCCTCACGCTGCACAATTGATGGGTATTCCCTATCTGCGTGTGGTTCCCTCTGCTGACGTTAACATCACCATGTCCATGGCTTTGGGCGTGTTCTTCTTGATCCTGTATTACAGCATCAAGGTCAAGGGTATCGGCGGGTTTGTGAAGGAGCTGACGCTTCAGCCTTTCAACCACCCGGCGGCCATCCCGGTTAACCTCATCCTGGAAACTGTTACGCTGATTTCCAAACCTGTTTCTCTGGGTCTTCGACTGTTCGGCAACATGTATGCTGGCGAACTGATCTTTATCCTGATTGCTGGTTTGTTACCCTGGTGGTCACAGTGGATCCTGTCCGTGCCTTGGGCAATTTTCCACATCCTGATCATCACTTTGCAGGCATTCATTTTCATGGTTCTGACCATCGTCTATCTGTCGATGGCGCAGGAAGACCATGGTTGATGCAACTCAAATAATCCTTTTTATACAATCAATTACATCTAAATAACTGGAGATCCTCATGGAAAACTTGAACATGGACCTGCTGTACATCGCTGCTGCAATGATGATGGGTCTGGCTGCTATCGGCGCTTCCATCGGTATCGGTATCCTGGGTGGCAAGTTCCTGGAAGGTGCTGCTCGTCAACCGGATCTGATCCCTGTTCTGCGTACCCAGTTCTTCATCGTAATGGGTCTGGTGGATGCGATCCCGATGATCGCCGTTGGTCTGGGTCTGTACGTGATGTTTGCGGTTGCTGGCTAAGTCGTTACGACTCTCCAGGCATAACCCATTAACTAACTTAAGAGGACATCGGCTGTGAATATCAATGCCACCCTCCTCGGCCAAGCAATTGCTTTTTTCTTCTTCGTAGTGTTTTGCATGAAGTACGTATGGCCGCCGCTGATTGCAGCCATCGAAGCCCGTCAGAAAGCTATTGCTGACGGTCTCTCTTCTGCCGAACGTGCCAAGAAAGATCTGGATTTGGCCAAGGCCAACGCCACCGATCAGCTGAAAGAAGCCAAGCTGCAGGCTGCTGAAATCATTGAACAGGCCAACAAACGCAAGGCCCAGATCATTGATGAAGCTGCCGCTGGTGCCCAGTCTGAGCGGGAAAAAATCCTGGCTCAGGGCCGTGCCGAGATCGAAGCTGAACGTCATCGTGCCAAAGAAGAACTGCGTAAGCAGGTTGCTGCTCTTGCCATTGCTGGTGCAGAGAAGATCCTGGCGCGTCAAATCGACCAGGCTGCCAACAGCGACATCGTCGACAAACTGGTAGCAGAACTGTAACGGGAACGGGGCTATGTCTGAACTGACTACAATCGCTCGCCCCTACGCCAAGGCTGCTTTCGAGTTTGCCGTTGAGCACAAGGCGGTTGACCAGTGGCTGGGTATGCTCGGTTTCGCTGCGCAAGTAGTGGAAAACGAGACCATGCACAACCTGGTAAACGGCTCTGTGGCCGCCGAAGAGCTGGCAACGCTGTTTGTCGGTGTCTGCGGTGAGCAACTCGACGTGCATGGCCAGAACCTGATCCGGGTGATGGCCGAGAATGGTCGCTTGGGTGTGCTGCCGGCGGTCGTTGCTGAATTTGTAGCGTTCAAAGCTGAACTGGATAAAGAGGTTCAGGCTGACGTGATTTCGGCGATCGAACTGACCGACCAGCAGAAAGCCAATATTCAGGCTTCTCTGGAACAACGTCTCGCGCGCAAAGTGAAGCTGAATTGCAGCATCGATGCGTCCTTGATGGCCGGGGTGCTCATCAAGGCCGGTGATCTGGTAATCGACGGCACTGTCCGCGGTAAGCTGGATCGCATGGCTGACGCGCTGCAATCTTGATTGGGGTATTAGAGCATGCAACTGAATTCCACTGAAATCGCCGAGCTGATCAAGCAGCGCATTGCGCAGTTTGATGTAAAGAGCGAAGCGCGTAACGAAGGTACTATCGTCTCTGTGAGCGACGGTATCATTCGTATTCACGGCCTGGCTGATGCCATGCAGGGTGAGATGATCGAGCTGCCGGGCAACCGCTACGCTCTGGCATTGAACCTGGAGCGTGACTCCGTCGGTGCGGTGATTATGGGTTCCTATGACGGTCTGTCAGAAGGAATGAAAGTAAAAGGTACTGGCCGCATTCTGGAAGTGCCGGTAGGTCGTGGTCTGTTGGGCCGGGTGTTGAACACCCTGGGTCAGCCGATCGACGGTAAAGGTCCGATCGACAACGACGGCTTCTCGCCGATCGAAGTGATCGCACCGGGCGTTATCGAGCGTAAGTCTGTTGACCAGCCGGTCCAGACCGGTCTGAAAGCCATCGATGCCATGATCCCAATCGGTCGTGGCCAGCGTGAGCTGATCATCGGTGACCGTCAGGTTGGTAAGACCGCCATCGCGATCGACACCATCATCAACCAGAAAGATTCCGGCATTAAGTGTGTCTACGTTGCGATTGGCCAGAAGGCCTCCACCATCGCCAACGTGGTGCGCAAGCTGGAAGAGCACGGCGCCCTGGCCAACACCATCGTGGTTGTTGCCTCTGCCTCCGAAGCGGCTGCTCTGCAGTACCTGGCTCCGTATGCCGGTTGCTCCATGGGTGAGTACTTCCGTGACCGCGGTGAAGACGCGCTGATCATCTATGATGACCTGTCCAAGCAGGCCGTAGCTTATCGCCAGATCTCCCTGCTGCTGCGCCGTCCGCCAGGACGTGAAGCTTACCCGGGTGACGTTTTCTATCTGCACTCCCGTCTGCTGGAGCGTGCTGCTCGCGTTAACGCCGAGTACGTAGAGAAGTTCACCAAGGGTGAAGTGAAAGGCAAAACCGGTTCTTTGACCGCGCTGCCGATCATCGAAACCCAGGCGGGTGACGTATCTGCGTTCGTTCCGACCAACGTGATCTCCATCACCGATGGTCAGATCTTCCTGACTTCACAGCTGTTCAACTCCGGTATTCGTCCGGCGGTTGACCCGGGTATCTCCGTATCCCGTGTAGGTGGTGCTGCTCAGACCAAGATCGTCAAGAAGCTGTCCGGTGGTATCCGTACCGCGCTGGCCCAGTATCGCGAACTGGCGGCATTCGCCCAGTTCTCTTCCGATCTGGACGAGGCGACTCGCAAGCAGCTGGATCACGGTGTGAAAGTGACCGAGCTGATGAAGCAGAAGCAGTACTCTCCGCTGAGCGTGGCTCACCAGTCTCTGGTGTTGTTCGCCGCCGAGAAAGGCTATCTCTCCGATGTCGAGCTGAACAAAATCGTCGACTTCGAAGCCGCTCTGCTCTCTTACGCCAATACCCAGCATGCCGAGCTGATGGCTGAAATCAATGCCAAAGCCGACTACAACGACGCGATCGTTGGCAAGCTGACTGCGTTGCTGGATAGCTTCAAAGCAACCCAGACCTGGTAAGCGTGTGTGGCAGCGTGAGCTGCCACTTGATGGAGAGTAAGAGATGGCCGGCGCAAAAGAGATACGTAACAAGATCGGGAGTGTGAAAAACACTCAGAAGATCACCGGCGCTATGGAAATGGTGGCAGCAAGCAAAATGCGCCGTGCGCAGGAACGCATGTCTGCCAGCCGTCCGTACGCTGAAACCATGCGCAAGGTGATCGGCCATATCGCTCAGGGGAACCTGGAATACAAGCACCCCTACCTCATCGAACGTGAGGTCAAGCGAGTGGGTTACATCGTCGTCTCCACCGACCGTGGCCTGTGTGGTGGTCTGAACATCAACCTGTTCAAGGCTGCCCTCAATGATATGAAGCAATGGAGCGCGAAAGGTGCCAAGGTTGACCTGGCACTGATCGGTAACAAGGCCTCCAACTTCTTTGAACGGCACGGCGCCAAGGTTAAAGCTCATGTCGCAGGACTGGGCGATAGTCCGAGCGTCAATGACCTGATTGGTTCAGTCAAGGTCATGCTGAAGGCTTACGACAACGGTGAGATTGACAAGCTGTATCTGGTGTACAACAAGTTCGTCAACACCATGGTGCAGCAACCACGGGTCGATCAACTGCTGCCTTTGCCCGTAACTGAAGACAGCAAGCTCGCCAAGAAACACCACTGGGATTACCTCTATGAGCCGGATCCCAAGAAGCTGCTGGATACCCTGCTGGTTCGCTACGTCGAATCTCAGGTTTACCAGGGCGTAGTGGAAAACTTGGCAAGTGAACAGGCAGCCCGAATGGTTGCCATGCAAGCCGCGACTGACAACGCCGGTAACCTGATTAACGATCTGCAACTGGTATACAACAAGGC
The DNA here is from genome assembly GCF_051919545.1 of Aeromonas sp. 61P. NCBI lineage: Bacteria > Pseudomonadati > Pseudomonadota > Gammaproteobacteria > Aeromonadales > Aeromonadaceae > Aeromonas > Aeromonas sp. 61P. The sequence goes on along the minus strand of NZ_JBQBEL010000001.1, from coordinate 744,599 downwards.
CCGTCAGGCCAGTATTACCCAGGAGCTGACAGAGATCGTATCCGGTGCTGCTGCGGTGTAAGGCAAGGGTTATCAAAGGTTTAGAGGATTTGACATGAGTAACGGTTTCATCGTCCAAATCATCGGCGCTGTGGTGGACATCGAGTTCCCGCAGAATGCCGTGCCCCAGGTGTACGATGCACTGAAGGTCGTTAGCGAAGGTCAAGGCCAGGGTCTGGTGCTGGAAGTTCAGCAACAGATCGGTGGCGGCGTCGTTCGTTGCATCACCATGGGCTCCTCCGACGGTCTGCGTCGTGGGTTGGAAGTAGTGAATAGCGGTAAATCCATCCAGGTTCCGGTCGGTACTGCGACTCTGGGTCGGATCATGAACGTACTGGGCGAGCCAATCGACGAAAAAGGTCCGATCGGTGAAGAAGAGTGCTGGTCTATCCACCGCGCTGCCCCCAGCTACGAAGATCAGTCCAACAGCAACGATCTGCTGGAAACAGGCATCAAGGTTATCGACCTGGTATGCCCGTTCGCCAAGGGTGGTAAAGTTGGTCTGTTCGGTGGTGCCGGTGTAGGCAAAACCGTAAACATGATGGAGCTGATCCGTAACATCGCGATCGAGCACAGTGGTTACTCTGTGTTCGCCGGTGTTGGTGAGCGTACCCGTGAGGGTAACGACTTTTACCACGAGATGATGGAGTCCAACGTACTGGACAAAGTATCTCTGGTTTACGGTCAGATGAACGAGCCGCCCGGAAACCGTCTGCGCGTTGCGCTGACCGGCCTGACCATGGCCGAGAAGTTCCGTGACGAAGGTCGTGACGTGCTGTTCTTCGTGGACAACATCTACCGTTACACCCTGGCCGGTACCGAAGTATCCGCACTGCTGGGCCGTATGCCTTCCGCAGTAGGTTACCAGCCGACCCTGGCCGAGGAGATGGGTGTTCTGCAAGAACGTATCACCTCCACCAAGACCGGTTCCATCACCTCCGTACAGGCCGTTTACGTGCCTGCGGATGACTTGACTGACCCGTCTCCGGCGACCACCTTCGCCCACCTGGATGCGACCGTCGTACTGTCCCGTCAAATCGCGGCACTGGGTATCTACCCGGCCGTTGACCCGCTGGACTCTACCTCTCGTCAGCTGGATCCGCTGGTGGTTGGCAAAGAGCACTACGAGACCGCTCGTGGCGTTCAAACCGTACTGCAGCGCTACAAAGAGCTGAAGGACATCATCGCCATCCTGGGTATGGATGAACTGTCAGAAGAAGACAAACTGACCGTAGCCCGTGCCCGTAAGATCGAGCGTTTCCTGTCCCAGCCGTTCTTCGTAGCAGAAGTGTTTACCGGTTCTCCGGGTAAATACGTGCCGCTGAAAGAGACCATCCGTGGTTTCCAGGGCATCCTGAAAGGCGAGTATGACGATCTGCCCGAGCAGGCGTTCTACATGGTTGGCGGTATCGACGAAGTCGTCGAGAAATCCAAGAAACTGTAAGCCTCGACAGGAGGGCCCATGGCAGAGATGATCTCCTTTCACCTGGACGTGGTGAGCGCCGAAGGAAAACTGTTTTCCGGTCGCGTGCAATCCGCTCAGGTATCAGGCTCCGAAGGTGAGTTGGGTCTCCGCCACGGTCATGCTCCGTTGCTGACTGCCATCAAGCCGGGCCTGGTCCGCTTGGTGAAGCAGAACGGAACTGAAGAGGTGCTGTACATCTCCGGCGGTATGCTGGAAGTACAACCTGAATCCGTGACCGTGCTGGCGGACACTGCGATTCGTGCTGACGACTTGGATGAGGCGAAAGCCCAGGAAGCCAAGCGCGCAGCCGAAGAGCGGATCCACAGCTCCCATGGTGATATCGACTACGCCCAGGCCGCCACCGAGCTGGCCAAGGCGATGGCTCAACTGCGAGTCATCGATATCGTCAAAAAGAATTACCGCTAATAACGGTGATGTAAAAAGCGACCTTCGGGTCGCTTTTTTTTTACCCGTTGGATAGACTCCGCCGAGTATTTCTCATGTTCCAAAGGCCAATTTATGTCCCTCAACGTCGTGATCTTGGCGGCGGGTAAAGGTACCCGCATGCGCTCTTCCCTGCCCAAGGTACTCCACCCGGTAGCCAACAAACCCATGGTTTCCCATGTGATCGATACTGCACGTCAGGTCGGTGCCGAGCAGCTGCATCTGGTCTATGGGCACGGTGCCGAACTGCTGAAAGAGCGGATCGTGGCGGCCGATGTCAACTGGGTGCTGCAGGCGCAACAGCTGGGGACCGGTCACGCCGTCGCCCAGGCCATCCCGTTTTGGAAGGATGAAGACGATGTGCTGGTGCTCTACGGCGATACCCCGCTGATCCAGCCAGAGACCCTGCAACGACTGCTGGCTGCCAAGGCAAGCGATGGCATGGCGCTGCTGACTGTGGTGCTGGACAACCCCACCGGCTATGGCCGCATCGTCCGTGAAAACGGTCAGGTGGTCGGCATCGTCGAACAGAAAGATGCCAACGCCGAGCAACTGACCATCCGCGAAGTGAACACCGGCGTGCTGGTGGCCAACGGCGGTCAGTTGCGCAGCTGGCTCTCCCGCTTGGACAACAAGAATGCCCAGGGTGAGTTCTACCTGACCGACGTGATCGCCATGGCGCACGGCGATGGCTGCCCGATCGCAGCGGTCCATCCGGAGCGTGCCGCCGAGGTGGAAGGGGCCAACAACCGGGTGCAGCTGGCTGCCCTTGAGCGCAGCTACCAGCAGATGCAGGCCGAGAAGCTGATGATCGCCGGTGCTACCCTGATCGACCCGGCCCGCTTCGATCTGCGCGGAACCCTCGAGATCGGTGAAGAGGTGGTGATCGATGTCAACGTCATCATCGAAGGCAAGGTAACCCTCGGCAACCATGTTCGTATCGGTGCCGGTGCCGTGCTGAAGGATTGCGTGATCGGCGATCACACTGAAGTGAAGCCCTACTCCATCGTTGAAGGGGCTCAGGTGGCAGATCAGTGTTCGGTCGGCCCGTTTGCCCGTCTACGCCCGGGGGCTGTGCTCGAGCAGGATGCGCATGTTGGCAACTTCGTCGAGATGAAGAAGGCCCGTCTGGGGGTTGGCTCCAAGTGTGGTCATCTGACCTATCTGGGGGATGCCGAGGTGGGCGCAAAGGTGAATATTGGTGCCGGTACCATCACCTGCAACTACGACGGGGTGAACAAATTCCAGACCATCATCGAGGATGATGTGTTTGTCGGTTCCGATACCCAGCTGGTGGCGCCAGTGCGCATCGGCAAGGGGGCGACTCTGGGGGCGGGTTCTACCATCACCAAGGATGTGGCCGAGAACGAGTTGGTGATCACCCGGGTGCCCCAGCGTCACATCAAAAACTGGGCTCGTCCGGTCAAGAAGAAGTGATGCCCGATCAATAAAATAGAACCGGCGCCTGATGGCGCCGGTTTTTTTTGGCTTATGACTGATGGTTGGTGTCACTGGTCGATGACTGGGGGGCCGCCCATGTGGTCGCGGGTGCGCTGTAGTCCATCACCTGATACCAGTCGAGCTTGCGGGTCAGCAGCATGATCAGCGCCAGGGTGGCGAACAGCAGCAGGGCGCCGAGCAGCAGAGCTATCTCTTCGGCCTGCAGCAGGCTGTAGAGAATGGCATAGACCAGCCCGAGCAGCGCAGCAAAGCCGATCCCCTGCTTCGGGCCACCCAGCACATGACTGAGGTAGAAGCCGTTGAGCAGCACGCTGGCTAGCGAGGCCACCAGATAGGCCCAGCCAAAGCCGAGGTGTTCAGTCAGGGCCAGTAGCACCAGATAGAAGATGGCCAGCCCCATGCCCACCAGCGCGTACTGGATCGGGTGAACCCGCAGCCCCTTGAGCAGCTCGAACATGAAGAAGCTGATAAAGGTAAGGCCGATGAAGAGCAGGGCATACTTGGCCGCCCGCTCGTTGAGCTGATAGTGATCCACCGGTTGCACCAGACTGACGCTGAAGGTAGGCAACACACCCTCCCCGCCGTTCATCGCCCGATTGAAGCGGCTCTCCATATCGGTGGCGAACCAGCTGGTCTGCCAGCTGGCGCTGAACCCCTCCTGATTGAGGCTGCGACTGGCCGGCAGGAAGTCACCGATAAAGTTGGGGTGGGGCCAGTTGCCGGCCAGCTGCAGCTTGCTTTCCCGGCCGAGCGGCACCACTTCCAGCTCGTTCATCCCCTGCAGATTGAGCTCCAGATGGAAGGTGCCATCCTGTTGCGGCAGGCTGTCGAGAGGAGCATGGATCCCGGCCTGGGTGCTGCCGAGGCGAGCACCCGGAGCAAAGGGGGTGCGCTGCTTGCCTAGCTGCAACTCGGGCACGCTGTTGATGCCGCGGGCATCGGAGAGCACCAGACTCAGGTAGGGTTTACCTGCCACCAGCTCGTCATCCCCGGCGAGCGGCGCGCTCTCTTGTAGTTGAGCGGCTGTCGGCAAACGGCCGGAGAGGGAGAGCCGGGTCTGGTAGACCTGCGCCTGATAGATGCCCAGCTTGCGCGGGGTGACCTCCATGTTGGCCTTGATATCCAACTGCTCCGGCAGCAGGTAGCGGTAGATCTGCTCCTGACGGACGAAGCGCTTGCCCTCCTGCTCGACCGTCACCGAACGGGTATAGGGCTGCACGATAATGGGCCCCATCAGTCGTTGCGGGCCGCTGCTGCTGGCCATGATGCTGTGAATGGCCTGACTGCGGTAAGCCTGACGCTCCCGGTTCAGCTCCATGATGGATTGCACCGGCACCATCAACAGCAGGCTGAGCAACAGCAGCAGAAAGATCTTGTGGGTGAATATCTGTTTGACCATGACACGTCTCCTTGTTTGATGGAGTGAGTCTGTCAGTCCGGTGTGAAGTGGTGATGGGTCTGTGTGAAGTGGCGGTGAACTGTTGAAAAACGGCGCCATCAGGCGCCGTGGGATTCTTCAGGGGCGGGAGCGCACCAACCGGGCGGCTTGCGCGAAACGATCGGTGTGGCCGTCGATGAGCCCGTGCATAAAATCGATGTAATAGATCAGTTCCGGCATCTCCTCGATGGAGCTGGAGGTCCAGTAGGGGGCTGAATTTTCCCCGTTGTCATGGATATCGGAGAAGAAGCGCGGGTCTGTCATCGGCGTCCGGCAATTTTCGTCGAGCAGGGTGAAGAGCTCCTCGATGGTGGGGAGTCGCCACCCCTCGCCCAGGCGGGCCGCTTCATCTTTGGCTTCAAGCAGCGTCAGCAGGGCCGGTGTGCCCACGCAGCCTTTCCCTTTCTGCCACTCGCTGCCCAGGCTGCACGCCTGCCATTCGAGGTGGTTTAGCCGATCATGGATGACTTCTCCCTGCCGTGTCAGGCGGTCGGAGAGATCACAGGCAGCCAGCGCCATGCTGGCCGGAAGCCAGAGCAGCAATAGAAATAATTTCATTTTTGTCTCGTTTACGAATGGCGGTCAGCCCGTCGCTGGTGGGCTGACCGTGGTTATCGGGGTTTATCTGGCGGGAAGCGAGATCACTGCTTTTTAAGTTGTGCAGGCAGGGCGGCCAGCACCTCTTCTTTCGCCTTGAGGGAGGCGAACTGCTTGCCGGGCTTTTGCATCACGGTATGGACGAAGATCAGTTGCTTGCCCGGTTTGCTGGCCCATCCGACGAACCAGCCGATCTGCTGATCGCGGTTGAGGCTGCCATCCAGCTTCTTCGGGTAGCCCATGCCGGTTTTGCCGTGGATCTGCCAGCCGTCGATCTCGCTCACCTTGAGGATATTGGCGGTGTACTGCAGGGTCTGCGCCGAGACAGGAAGCTTGCCGCTCAGCATCTTGCCGAGGAAGCGGGCCTGCTCCTCCGGACTGATGGCGAGGCTGGAGCTGAGCCAAGCCTGGGTCAGGCCGTCATGTTTGCCCGGATTACCGGAGAGATCCCGATTGCCGTAGTCGAAGCGGTCGACATATTGCTGGAAGCGCTCCATCCCCAGCCATTCGGTGAGCTGCTGGGAAAACCAGACCACCGAGTAGGTTTCCCAGCGGCGCGGGGTAGTGGTTTCGCGCCAGGCGGGCAGCCAGCCATCATAGCTCGGTTTGTAAGGCAGTGCCGGATGCTCTTCATCCACCAGATAGCCGCTGTCGTAACCCATCAGCGCCAGCGGGATCTTGAAGGTGGACGCGGGCGGTAGCTGGCTGGAGCAGTCCCCTTCGCTGGAGAGGGTCTGGCCGTTGCCGTCAGCATAGAGAAAGCAGCCGCTGGCGGCGGAGGCAGGCAGGGCTGCGAGCAGACCGGCAGCCAGCAGGCTGGAGAGAAGCAGGCGGGACATAGCATTTCCTTGAGCAAATGGATGAGAGAAAGCGGCAGTCTAATGCCGCTTTGTGTGGGGAATGTGAAGTTGCGGGGGGACTAAGTGAATGGCAGCCAGAGTTCCGCCAGCGCGCCTCCCTCTGGCCGGTTGCTCAGGGTCAGACGGCCGCCATGCTGGTGGGCCACCTCATGGGCGAAGCTGAGCCCCAGACCACTGCTCTTGCCCTTGTCCGGTCGTGGCAGGGAGTAGAAGCGCTCGAAGATGCGCGGCAGGGCGTAGTCGGGAATGCCGGGGCCGCTGTCGGTGACCCGAAAACAGTAGCCCTCCTCCTGCTGGCTGCCGCTCAAGGTGACCTGCCCGTAGGCGGGAGAGAAGTCGATGGCGTTATCCAGCAGGTTGCCGATGGCCTGCTCCACCAGCAGCGGATCCCACTTCTGTTTCGGCGCGCTGGCCAGCTCGGCCACCAACTCGACCTGACGGCGCTGGGCGATGATCTGGCGGGCGTCGAGGGTGCGCTTGCCCAGTTTTGCCGGTTCCACCGACTGGCGATCCAGCCCCTGCCCCGACTCCAGCCGCGCCAGTTGCAGCATTCGCTCGATCAGCTGCTGCATGCGGGCGGTTTCCAGATTGATGTTGCCGATAAAGCGTTTGGCAACTTCGGGGGGCGGCGTTTCGGCCAAAATTTCCCCTGCCCCGCGAATGGCGGCCAGCGGGCTCTTCAGCTCGTGGGTCAGGCTGTGCACATAGGCTTCGATGTAGCTTTTGCCATCGAGCTGGTGGCGCATGGTCTCCAGCGAGCGGCCGAGCCGATCCAGTTCGACGGTGTGCAGCCGTGGCAGCGGTGCCGCCTCCCCCTTGCTGACCGAGTCGGCGTAGTGCACCAGCTTGCCGATGGCGCGGTTGAGCCACCACACCAGCAGGCTGCCGATCAGCAGCGAGATGAGCAGCATCTGGCCGCCTGCCCGCAGCAGCTCCTGTTCCCCCCGCTCAATGGCGGGCATCAGGGTGCGATTGGGTTTGGCGACGGTGAGGGAGCCGATGATCTCGGCCCCCTCCCGCAGCGGCGCTGCCACATACATGGTCGAGCTGGCGGCATCGTCGGGATCGGTGCGGGTGCTGCGGGCGCCATATTGGCCGCGCAGGGTGCGGTAGACATCGTTCCATCGGGAATAATCCTTGCCCAGATCCGTGCCGTCGGAGTCGTAAATCACCATACCCTTCTGGTCAGTGACATAGATGCGGTACTCCGCCTGCTGCTTGAGGTGGCCGTCGATCATCGCATTGATGGGATTCTGGTTGAGGCGGGCGAAGGCGCTGGCCAACCGCCCGTTCATCATATTGCCCTCTTTCAGATCATCGAGCGCCAGCGGTGCCAGCAGCTGGGTCATGTCTACCAGAGTATCCTCGGTGGCGCTGCGCACCCCGGGTTTGATCTCCTCGACGAAGATCTCCAGCACGAACCAGGCGGCCAGCGCGAAGATCAGCAGCAGGCCGCACAGCAGTTGCAGTCCGAGTCTCATGCCAGCTCCAGGCTGTAGCCCAGCCCGCGATGGGTGAGGATCAGGTTGGCTTCTGGATCATGTTCGCGCAGCTTGGCGCGGATGGTCTTGATGTGGGTATCGACGGTGCGATCCAGACTCTCCTCCGCATCCTGCCACACCAGATCCATCAGCTGCTGGCGGGAGTAGACCCGCCCCGGCGCCAGCATCAGGGTCTTGAGCAGCAGATATTCGTAGCGGGTGAGGGCCAGCGGCTGGCCGCGAAAGTGAATGCGGGCCCGCTCCTCATCCAGTACCAGCAGGGCGCTGGGCTGGGGGGCGACGGGCTGGCTGCGGCGCAGGATGACCCGCACCCGGGCACACACTTCCCGTGGCGAGAAGGGTTTGGCCACATAGTCGTCGGCACCGATCTCCAGTCCGATCAGCCGGTCTATCTCCTCGCTGCGGGCGGTGAGGAACATCAGGGGGATATCGGTCAGCGCCCTCACCTGCTTGCAGAGTTCGAAGCCGCTGATGTCGGGCAGCCCCACATCGAGGATCAGGAAGTCGGGTCGCGTCTGTTCCAGTCGTGTCAGCAACTGTTGGCCCAGCATGAACCACTCCACCTCGAACCCGTCGGTCTGCAGGGCGTAAATCAGGGTGTCGGCGATGCTGGCCTCATCCTCCACCAGCCAGATGACTCTCTTTTGCATGGCATCCTCGTCGCAAATTGGCACCCCATTCTGGCATCGAACCAAATCGGATCCTATTTGCTGTTTTATTTTTCCGAAAAAGGGGCTAATATTTCGATGTTCTTTCGAATCGAAACTTAAAAATGACCAAACGTAATACTCAACAACGCCGACACACCATAGTGACCCTGGTACAAGAGCAGGGTGAAGTGAGCGTCGACGCCCTCGCCAAACACTTTTCTACCTCCGAAGTGACTATCCGTAAAGATCTGGCCGTACTGGAGACCGGTGGTCTGCTGCTGCGCCGTTACGGTGGTGCAGTCCCCTTGCCGAGCGAGATGGTGGTCGAGGCCAACCCTGAACAAGTTTCGAACCGAAAGTTAGCCATTGCCCGTGCGGCGGCCGAGCGGCTGCGTGATCACAACCGCGTCATCATCGACAGTGGCAGCACCACCAGCGCCATGATCCCCATGCTGGGCAACAAGCGCGGCCTTATCGTGATGACCAACTCCCTCAATGTGGCCGGTGCCCTGCGCGAGCTGGAAAATGAGCCTACCCTGTTAATGACCGGTGGCACTTGGGACCCTCACTCCGAATCCTTCCAGGGGCAGGTGGCAGAACAGGTGTTGCGATCCTACGACTTCGACCAGCTATTTATCGGTGCCGACGGCATCGACCCGGAGCGTGGCACCACCACCTTCAACGAGCTGGTCGGTCTGTCGCGGGTCATGGCCGAGGTATCGCGGGAGGTTATTGTGATGGTCGAATCGGAAAAGATCGGCCGCAAGATCCCCAATCTCGAACTTCCCTGGTCGAGCATCCATACCCTGGTGACCGACGAGGGGCTGGCCAGCGAGGCCAGAGAACAGATTCAAGCCCAGGGGGTGACGCTTATCTGCGCCCCGGTCACTTGCTGACATCGAGCTCTGAACCATCCAACTGACTTTACGATTTGCATCTCAAGGAGAAGTGTATGTGTGGCATCGTCGGGGCTGTTGCCCAACGTGATGTGGCTGAAATTCTGGTAGAGGGCCTGCGCCGTCTGGAGTACCGCGGTTATGACTCAGCCGGTGTGGCCGTGTTCAGCGCCAACCAGCCGTTGCAGCGGGTTCGCCGTCTGGGCAAGGTGGCCGAGCTGGCCAAGGCGCTCGACGAGCAGTCCGTCCATGGTGGTACCGGCATCGCCCATACCCGCTGGGCCACTCACGGCGAGCCTTCCGAGCGCAATGCCCACCCCCACGTCTCCGAGCATATCGTGGTGGTACACAACGGCATCATCGAGAACCACGAAGAGCTGCGGGAAGAGTTGAAGGCGCTGGGTTATGTGTTCAGCTCCGACACCGATACCGAGGTGATTGCCCATCTGGTCCATCACGAGCTGAAGAGCGCCGGTAGCCTGCTGGCCGCCATGCAGACTGCGGTGAAGCAGCTGCGCGGTGCCTACGGTACCGTGGTGATGGACAGCCGCGACGACAGCCGCGTGGTGGTGGCCCGCTCCGGTTCACCGCTGGTGATCGGCCGCGGTATCGGCGAGAACTTTATCGCCTCCGACCAGATGGCGCTGCTGCCGGTGACCCGCCGTTTCATCTTCCTGGAAGAGGGTGATGTGGCCGAAGTGACCCGTCGCGATGTGCAGATCTTCGATACCAACGGCAACGCTGTGGTGCGCGAAGAGCAGGAGTCCGAGCTCTCCCACGATGCCGGTGACAAGGGTGAATACCGTCACTACATGCTCAAGGAGATCCACGAGCAACCCAAAGCGATCACCAACACTCTGGAAGGGCGTCTGGGCTGCGATCACGTGGTGGTCGAATCGTTCGGCAACGGCGCGCGCGCCATCTTTGGCAAGGTCGAGCACGTGCAGATCGTTGCCTGCGGTACCTCCTATCACTCCGGCATGGTGGCCCGCTACTGGTTCGAAGAGATTGCTGGCGTCTCCTGCGATGTAGAGATCGCCTCCGAGTTCCGCTATCGCAAGTCGGTAGTGCGCCCCAACAGCCTGCTGGTGACCCTCTCCCAGAGTGGCGAGACCGCCGATACCCTGGCCGCCCTGCGTCTGGCCAAGGAATCCGGCTACATGAGCTCGCTGGCTATCTGCAACGTGCCGGGCTCCTCGCTGGTGCGTGAATCGGATCTGGCCTTTATGACCCGCGCGGGGGCAGAAATTGGTGTGGCCTCCACCAAGGCGTTCACCACCCAGCTGGCTGGCCTGCTGATGCTGGTGGCCTCCGTCGGTCACTGCCGTGGCCACCTGAGCGCCGCCGCCGAGGCTGAACTGGTCAAGGCGCTGCAAGCCCTGCCGCTGCGTATTAAAGAGAGTCTGGCGCTGGCCAAGGATATCGAAACCCTGGCCGAAGAGTTTGCCGACAAGCAGCACAGCCTGTTCCTCGGCCGCGGCAGCCAGTACCCCATCGCCATGGAGGGGGCGCTCAAGCTCAAAGAGATCTCCTACATCCACGCCGAAGCCTACGCCGCTGGCGAGCTGAAGCACGGCCCGCTGGCGCTGATCGATGCCGAGATGCCCATCATTGTGGTGGCGCCGAACAACGATCTGCTGGAGAAGCTCAAGTCCAACGTGGAAGAGGTGCGCGCCCGTGGCGGTATCCTCTACGTGTTCGCCGATGCCGACACCGGCTTCAAGAGCGACGAGACCATGCGGGTCATGAACCTCAACCATGTGGAAGAGGTGATCGCCCCCATCGTCTATACCGTGCCGCTGCAGCTGCTCTCCTACCACGTTGCCCTGATCAAGGGCACCGACGTGGACCAGCCGCGCAACCTGGCAAAATCAGTGACCGTTGAGTAAGTCACTTTTGATAAGTCACTTTCTGAAATGACAAAGAGCCGCAATTGCGGCTCTTTTTGTTTCGGCTGAGGGTTACGACAGCCGCAGGTTGGTGATGGTGACCTCGTCGAGGGAGGGCACTATGATGCCGCTGGTGATCCCTTTGGCGATGGCCTGACTGCGGTTCTTTGAGTCGGTCTTGTTGGTCACCTGGGTCAGGTGGAAGTTGACCGTCCGCTCACTGATGCCGAGGATGGTGGCGATCTCCCAGGAGGTCTTGCCCTCGCTGGCCCAGAACAGGCACTCCTTCTCCCGATCCGACAGTTCGGTCAGGTACTTCATCATATCCGGTCTGCTTTTGATCAGTTGCAGCGCGGAGTTGAAGATATAGCTGGCGCAGAAAGACAGCAGCGGGACATTTTCAAACATCAGGTCGGAGTTGGATTTATCCTTGGTGATGAATGAGAGAATGCCGTGCTCCCCCTGCGGGGTGTGCAGCGGAAAGGAGACGCCATTGCGTACCCCGAAATCGGCGGCCAGGTTCATCACGTCGCGGCTGGCACTGGGCAGCCAGGGCGAGTCGCAGTCGAGCTTGTTCCAGAAGATCGGCTGGGTCTGTTTCAGCCCCAGATAGACCACCGGATCCTGGGTCAGATACTGGTTTTCGCTGTAGGCGTCAAACCAGGTGGTCGGACAGTTGTTGAACAGTGCCACGTGGGATTTTTGCATGCTGATGGGGAAAATAATCAGCAGCCGAAAGTAATCGAAGCCCATTTGATGACTGAAGCGCTCCAGCAGTTGCTGGATATCGCTGGTTTTTGTTGCCTTGGTGAACTTGTCGATATGTTCCCAGATCGCATCGTTGAGCATTACTTTCTCCTTTTTCGATCTCTATCACACTGATCGAAAAGATTTTTTATCGTTATTTATATTTGTGCGGTGGCTATTGGCGCCACTTATTCCGTGCGTGCTTAAAAATTATCCTTTTTTTGTGCATAAAGGCCAAGAAAATCCTCTCGTTGCCAGTCCGCCCTGCATTTGAGATAATGATAATAGTTATCATTAGTAAGATGTATTTCAATGAACAAATTATGGGGTGTGGCCCTGCTGCCACTGTCAGTCCACTTTGCTGCCATCGGGGATGAGCTGGTTGCTCCCGCCCTCAAGAACAGCATAGCTGCCGGGAAAGCCTCCCAGCAGCGGGTGGAAAAAGCCGCCGATGCCGCCGTTGCCGCACGACTGGAGCTGCAAAATGCCCAGCTGCAACTGCGTGACCTCGAAGCCTACAACCGCTACATGCAATCTCTGGTGGCCGATCAGCAAAATGAGCTGGGTAAATTGAGCCAGCAGCTGGAAGCGGTGCAAGAGACCCGTCAGGGCTTGATCCCGCTGATGTTGCAGATGCAGGCAGATCTGGAACAGCTGGTGCAAAATGACATTCCGCTGCGCAAGGAAGATCGTTTGGCGCGGGTTGAACAGTTGAAAGCGACCCTGGCTCGCGCAGACGTTAGCGAGGCAGAGAAATTCCGTCAGTTGCTGCAGGCCTATCAGATCGAAGCCGAATACGGCAGCCGGATGGACAGCTATTCCGCCGAGCTGGAGCTGGATGGTGCTCCGCGTCGGGTTGATGTGCTGGCGCTGGGGCGGGTCTCCCTGCTGGCAATGACGGCCGATCGCAGTCAGGCATGGCGCTGGTCTGCCGAGGCTAAGCAGTGGCAAGCCCTCGACAGCCAGTGGCTCTCCCCTATCGCCGAGGCGATGGATGTGGCCGCCGACAAGAAAGTTCCCCAGTTGCTCAATGTCCCCCTCTCTGTCAGCCGTAGTCAGGAGGCCCAATCATGAGAGTCACCATGAAGTGGTTCCCCCTCCTTATTGCTCTCTCCTGCGGTACCAACGCCGCTGTCGCCGATGAGTGGCAGCAGCAGGAACAGGCTCGTGAACAGCAGGCTCAGCAAGATCTGGCGACCGTTGCCAGGGAGCTCGGCACTGCCCGCGCCAGACTGGCCGAGGCTCAGCGCTTGAGCAAGGAGCTGGCCGGCAAGTTCGCCAGCAACGAGAAGCAGCTGGTCGAGCTCAACGCCCAGTGGGAGCAAGCCTCCGGCGACATGAACGAGATCTTCGCGGTCACCCGTCAGGGCGCCAGCGATGCGGTCAAGCTGCTGAGCGAATCCGCCGTCGAGGGCCAGTACCCGGAGCGTCTCGCCCCGCTGAAAGCCATGGCACAGGATAAACAGGTGCCGGATCGCGCCGCCCTCGCCCTTCTACCCACCACGCTGCTGCAGGAGATCCGTGAATCTGGCCGGATTGCCCAGTTCAACGGCAAGGTGCTCGATGCCCAGGGGGCTGCCAGCGAGCAGTCGCTGACCCGGGCAGGCAGCTTTGCCCTGCTGGGGAGCGAGGGCTTCCTGCAACCGACCGCCGAAGGCTTGAGCCCGGTACTGGGTCTGCCCGGTAGCGTGCTCTCTGCCGTTGCGGCTTATCAGGGTCAGGAAGGGGAAGCGCTGCCGCTGGATCCTTCTCATGGCACTCTGCTGGCGATGTTGGCACAGGCACCCACCTTCTGGCAGCAGGTACAACAAGGTGGTCAGGTTGGCGCCATTATCGTGCTGCTGGCTGCTATTGGTCTGGGAATTGCGGCTGTACGGTTGTGGAGCCTCTCCCGCGAACTCACGCTGGTGCGTCGCCAGCTCAAGAGCGGCGAGTATCACGCCGACAACGCCCTCGGCCGGGTGCTGACGGTGGCAGACAAACACCCCGAGCTGAGCATGGAGACCCTCGAGCTGCGTCTTGATGAGGCGATCCTGCAGGAGACTCCTCGCATGGAGCGCGGCATCGGCATGGTCAAGGTAATCGCGGCCATCGCCCCCATGCTGGGTCTGCTCGGTACAGTAACCGGGATGATCGGCACCTTCCAGGCCATCACCCAGTTTGGCACCGGCGATCCCAAGATCATGGCGGGCGGCATCTCCATGGCGCTGGTCACCACGGTACAGGGTCTGGTTGCGGCCATTCCGCTGATCCTGGCCCACAGCCTGCTGCAATCACGCTTCACCGAGCTCTCCAATGTGCTGGAGCAGCAAGTAGCCGGCATTCTGGCTGAGCGCGCCGAGAGCAATAACGGCGGGATGGAGCGAGCAGCATGATGCTCGACATCTGGCAACAGCTGCAGAGTTTCATGGGCCGTGGCGGCCCTGTGCTCTGGGTCATTTTGGCCCTGCTGGTGCTGATGTGGATTTTGATGATCGAGCGGCTGCTCTACCTCAATCTGGGTTTTGGCCCCTTGCAGCAACAGCTGCTCGGCCGCTGGCAGGCCCGCAGCGAGCGCCACAGTTGGCACGCCCGGGCAATCCGCAGCCGCTGGCTGGCGCAGGCAGAGCTGGAACTGAACCGTCATCTGATCTTCATCCGCACCCTGGTGGTGCTCTGTCCCATGCTGGGGTTGCTGGGCACAGTGACCGGCATGATCGGCGTATTTGATGCGTTGGCTGCGGCCAACCGCTTTAACCCGGAGAGCATGGCGGGCGGGATCTCCCGCGCCACTATTCCACCATGGCAGGCATGGTGGTGGCGCTCTCCGGCGTGTTGTTACTCAGTCGGCTCGAGAGTCAGGCCAAGCGTGCGCTGGCCAAGACCCGGGACGGCCTGCGAGAAGAGAAGGTAATGCAATGAGACGGCAATCCAAACGCCAGCGTGACGAAGTGCAGATCGACATGACCCCCATGCTGGATATCGTGTTCATCATGCTGATCTTCTTTATTGTCACCACCTCCTTCGTGCGTGAAGCCGGGCTCGAGGTGCACAGGCCCCAGGCCAGTCAAGCCAAGGCGCAGAAATCCTCCAGCATCATGCTGGCGATCGGGGCTCAGGGTCAGATCTTCCTCGACCGCAAGCAGATCGATGTGGAGCGGGTACAGGCCACCATTGCCCGTCTGCTGGCGGAGCAACCCGATGCCAGCCTGGTGATCCAGGCCGACGAGCGGGTGCCCCACGGCAAGGTGGTGCGGGTGATGGATGAGGCCAAGGCGGCGGGTATCGCCAATATCGCCGTGGCGGTGGCACCGAAATGAAATACAAGCTGATGAGCCTGGGGCTGGGGATTGCCCTCAGTCTGGGCATCCTGCTGTTTATGGCCACCCTGGTTGAACCGCCCCGGGGCGAGAAGGTGGCGAGCGAACAGAAGCCCATCGTCATCAATATGCAGAACGAGGTGACCGAGGTGCAGGTACGCGAGCGTCCGGTGCCGCAGGAGCCCGAACCTCTGCCAGAGCCTCCTGCCGCATTGGCCTCCACACCGCTGCCGATGCCCGCTGCGGCCCCCTTGGCGGCCGTTGAGCCGAGTCTGGATCTGGTATCCAGCCTCAGCGCTGTGCAGGTTTATGCCCCCGGTGTGGCGACCAGTACCGCGCCGGTCTTGAGTAGCAACTACCACGGCCAGCAGCAAGGGGCAGGGATCGGCGCCGGTGACATGCTGATGCCGCTGCAACGGATCGAGCCGGTTTACCCCTATCGTGCCCAGCAGTCAGGGATCGAAGGATTCGTCACCCTGCGTTTTAGCGTGAATGCCGAAGGTGGTGTGCAGGATGTTGAGGTGATTGAGGCTAAGCCCAAGCGTCAGTTCGAGCGGGCGGCCATTCAGGCGATCAACAAGTGGCGCTATCAGCCGAGACCGGGCGCCACCGACAAGCTGGTGCAAGTCATCACTCTCAAATTCAAACTGGAGTCATAACTATGTTGCGGATCTGGATCTGTCTGCTGGCCCTGGTCGGCCAAGCCTGTCTGGCGATGGAGGTCAGCCCCCACTTCTCCCGTCAGCTTGAACCCGTGATGAAGCTCTATCAGTCCGGTCATTGGCAACAAGCCCAGAGCAAGGCATCCGGCCTCAAGCCAAATAGCGATGCCGAGCGTGCCTGGCTGGCGCAGCTGCAAGCCTCGCTGGCGGCCAATCTGCAACAGACCGCCCAGGCGAGCCGTTATGTCGAACAGGCCCTTGCCTATAAAGAGTGGCCCGAGCAACAACAGCTCCAGCTGCTGCGACTGCGCGGCGATATTCAGGCCCAGCAATCCAACTGGTCTGGTGCCATCGCCAGCTACAAGGCGGCACTGGCACTCAAGCAAGACGATGGGCTGCACCTGCGTCTGGCTGGCCTCTATTACCACAACAAGCAGTACGGTGACGCCGCCAGCCAGAGCGAACAGTTGTTGAAGAAGGGTTGGCAGAAGCAGGCCGCCATTATTCGTCTCTCCGCCCTCACCGCTCAGCAACGTTATGGCGTGGCGGCCGATCAGGCGGTCGAGTTGATCAGCCACGAACCCAAAGAGAGCAAATGGTGGCAGCAGGCGGTGTCGCTCAACCTCTCTGCCAAACGGGGCGATCAGGCGTTGGCATTGCTGCAGACCGCCATCGACAAAAAACTGATGGATGACGCGTCTGCCCGCAATCAGCTGATCCGCCTCTATGCCTGGCAAGGGCTGCCTTATCGTGGTGCCCGTCTGCTGGAAGCGGCCATGGCCAAGGGACAGATGAAGCAAAGTGCTGAAAATCGCCAACTGCTGGCCCAATTGTGGGAAGGTGCCCGGGAGTGGTCACAAGCGGTCGATAGCTGGCAACAGCTGGCCAACCAGCATGGTCAGCCCAAAGCGGCCATGCGCGCCGCCGAACTGCTGCTGCAACAGGGCAAGACAGATGCTGCCATGACCCAGCTCGCCGCCATCAAGTCGGTAAAAGGCGAGCAAGGCAATCGTGCCAAAGCGTTGTTGGTGCAGGCACACCTTAATAAGGAGCAGTATGCCCAGGCGCTGGAACTGGCCCGTGAGCTGCAGCAGCAGGATAACTGGCAACAGAAGGCAACCAGCTGGGTCAACTATATCCGGGCACAAAG
>NZ_JBQBEL010000001.1:655000-725000 GCF_051919545.1 Aeromonas sp. 61P | reverse complement strand
TATGGTTAAGTGACTAAGCGTACATGGTGGATGCCTTGGCAGTCAGAGGCGATGAAGGACGTACTAACCTGCGATAAGCTGTGAGAAGTCGGTAAGAGACGCTATTACTCACAGATTTCCGAATGGGGAAACCCACCCGAGATAACTCGGGTATCTGTTACTGAATACATAGGTAACAGAGGCGAACCGGGAGAACTGAAACATCTAAGTACCCCGAGGAAAAGAAATCAACCGAGATTCCCTCAGTAGCGGCGAGCGAACGGGGATTAGCCCTTAAGCATCTTGGAAGTTAGTGGAACGGTCCTGGAAAGGCCGGCGATACAGGGTGATAGCCCCGTACACGAAAACAACCTTGATGTGAAATCGAGTAGGGCGGGACACGTGACATCCTGTCTGAATATGGGGGGACCATCCTCCAAGGCTAAATACTCCTGACTGACCGATAGTGAACCAGTACCGTGAGGGAAAGGCGAAAAGAACCCCTGTGAGGGGAGTGAAATAGAACCTGAAACCGTGTACGTACAAGCAGTGGGAGCCCTTCGGGGTGACTGCGTACCTTTTGTATAATGGGTCAGCGACTTACATTTTGTAGCGAGGTTAACCGTATAGGGGAGCCGTAGGGAAACCGAGTCTTAACTGGGCGTCTAGTTGCAAGGTGTAGACCCGAAACCGGGTGATCTAGCCATGGGCAGGTTGAAGGTTGAGTAACATCAACTGGAGGACCGAACCCACTAACGTTGCAAAGTTAGGGGATGACCTGTGGCTGGGGGTGAAAGGCCAATCAAACTCGGAGATAGCTGGTTCTCCCCGAAAGCTATTTAGGTAGCGCCTCGGACGAATACTACTGGGGGTAGAGCACTGTTTGGGCTAGGGGGTCATCC
This sequence comes from Aeromonas sp. 61P, assembly GCF_051919545.1. Taxonomy (NCBI): domain Bacteria; kingdom Pseudomonadati; phylum Pseudomonadota; class Gammaproteobacteria; order Aeromonadales; family Aeromonadaceae; genus Aeromonas; species Aeromonas sp. 61P. Next base: position 724,119 of record NZ_JBQBEL010000001.1, on the reverse strand, counting down.
CGACTTACCAACCCCATGCAAACTCCGAATACCAGTAAGTAATATCCGGGAGACACACGGCGGGTGCTAACGTCCGTCGTGAAGAGGGAAACAACCCAGACCGCCGGCTAAGGTCCCAAAGTTCTGGTTAAGTGGGAAACGATGTGGGAAGGCTCAGACAGCTAGGATGTTGGCTTAGAAGCAGCCATCATTTAAAGAAAGCGTAATAGCTCACTAGTCGAGTCGGCCTGCGCGGAAGATGTAACGGGGCTCAAACCAGGCACCGAAGCCGCGGATTCACACTTATGTGTGAGTGGTAGGGGAGCGTTCTGTAAGTCTGCGAAGGTGTATCGAGAGGTATGCTGGAGATATCAGAAGTGCGAATGCTGACGTAAGTAACGATAAAGGGGGTGAAAAGCCTCCTCGCCGGAAGACCAAGGGTTCCTGTCCAACGTTAATCGGGGCAGGGTGAGTCGACCCCTAAGGCGAGGCCGAAAGGCGTAGTCGATGGGAAGCAGGTTAATATTCCTGCACGACTTGTAATTGCGATGGGGGGACGGAGAAGGCTAGGTGGGCCAGGCGACGGTTGTCCTGGTGAAAGTGCGTAGGTGGTGTTTCCAGGCAAATCCGGAGACACAACACTGAGACACGAGACGAACACACTACGGTGTGGAAGCCATTGATGCCCTGCTTCCAGGAAAAGCCTCTAAGCTTCAGATTACAAGTCATCGTACCCCAAACCGACACAGGTGGTCGGGTAGAGAATACCAAGGCGCTTGAGAGAACTCGGGTGAAGGAACTAGGCAAAATAGAACCGTAACTTCGGGAGAAGGTTCGCTCTTGATGGTGAAGTCCCTTGCGGATGGAGCTGTCGGGAGTCGCAGTGACCAGATGGCTGGGACTGTTTATCAAAAACACAGCACTCTGCAAACACGAAAGTGGACGTATAGGGTGTGACACCTGCCCGGTGCCGGAAGGTTAATTGATGGGGTTAGCGCAAGCGAAGCTCTTGATCGAAGCCCCGGTAAACGGCGGCCGTAACTATAACGGTCCTAAGGTAGCGAAATTCCTTGTCGGGTAAGTTCCGACCTGCACGAATGGTGTAACCATGGCCATGCTGTCTCCACCCGAGACTCAGTGAAATCGAATTCGCCGTGAAGATGCGGTGTACCCGCGGCTAGACGGAAAGACCCCGTGAACCTTTACTACAGCTTGGCACTGAACATTGAACCTACATGTGTAGGATAGGTGGGAGGCTTTGAAGGCGTGACGCCAGTTGCGCTGGAGCCGTCCTTGAAATACCACCCTTGTATGTTTGATGTTCTAACGCAGGGCCCTGAATCGGGCTCGCGGACAGTGCCTGGTGGGTAGTTTGACTGGGGCGGTCTCCTCCCAAAGAGTAACGGAGGAGCACGAAGGTTGGCTAATCCTGGTCGGACATCAGGAGGTTAGTGCAATGGCATAAGCCAGCTTAACTGCGAGACGGACAGGTCGAGCAGGTACGAAAGTAGGTCATAGTGATCCGGTGGTTCTGAATGGAAGGGCCATCGCTCAACGGATAAAAGGTACTCCGGGGATAACAGGCTGATACCGCCCAAGAGTTCATATCGACGGCGGTGTTTGGCACCTCGATGTCGGCTCATCACATCCTGGGGCTGAAGTCGGTCCCAAGGGTATGGCTGTTCGCCATTTAAAGTGGTACGCGAGCTGGGTTCAGAACGTCGTGAGACAGTTCGGTCCCTATCTGCCGTGGGCGTTGGATGATTGAAGGGAGTTGCTCCTAGTACGAGAGGACCGGAGTGAACGAACCTCTGGTGTTCGGGTTGTCACGCCAGTGGCACTGCCCGGTAGCTAAGTTCGGAATCGATAACCGCTGAAAGCATCTAAGCGGGAAGCGAGCCCTGAGATGAGTCATCCCTGACCCCTTGAGGGTCCTAAAGGGCCGTTGGAGACCACAACGTTGATAGGCGGGGTGTGTAAGTGCAGCGATGCATTGAGCTAACCCGTACTAATTACCCGTGAGGCTTAACCATACAACACCCAAGAAGTGTTCTAAGGCTTGTAACAGATACCAAGCGAACTACTAATTCAGTGATAACGACAAGCCACGAGCAACATCGTTATTCACGTCAGCTTTCTGGATTGAAGAATTTGCCTGGCGGCCATAGCGCCGTGGAACCACCTGATCCCATGCCGAACTCAGAAGTGAAACGCGGTAGCGCCGATGGTAGTGTGGCATTCGCCATGCGAGAGTAGGACACTGCCAGGCACCCAATTTCAAGATTACGCCCAGCGTGGTCTTTACCGGTTAGTGTGCTGATATGGCTCAGTCGGTAGAGCGCATCCTTGGTAAGGATGAGGTCCCCAGTTCGATTCTGGGTATCAGCACCATTAAATAGAAAGCCTCCCTGAAAAGGGAGGCTTTTTTGCATCTGTCATTTTTGTGATATCCCCTTACATTCCCTATTCCCGTAACCCCCTCTGCTTGCAGTCGACACAGTTTATCTGCTGATTTGAGTCCCGGTGTGTTACTCATTTGACTGCTATTGATGGTTTTATCCAGAGATTTAACCATGATTGATTGACGTAAAACGTTTTCCATGTAAAATCCGGCGCGTTTTGCCTATTACGTGGAGAGAGAGCATGGCGCAGGATAACGAATACTGTTTGGGGGCGGTACCCGCCAAAGGGCGCAAAGGTGTGCTGTCGTTGATGCTGGTGATGCTCGGCCTGACCTTCTTCTCTGCCAGCATGTGGACCGGTGGTGCGCTGGGCACCGGCTTGGTGTTTGATGATTTCATCAAGGCGGTACTGCTTGGCAACTTGCTGCTGGGTATCTACACCGCCTGTCTCGGCTATATCGGTGCTTCAACCGGTCTCTCTACCCATCTGCTTGCTCGTTACTCGTTTGGGGTGAAAGGTTCCTGGTTGCCATCCCTGCTGCTGGGCGGTACTCAGGTCGGCTGGTTTGGCGTCGGTGTCGCCATGTTTGCGCTGCCGGTGCAGAAGGCGACCGGCATTGATGTGAACTGGCTCATCGCCATTTCGGGTATTCTGATGACGATAACCGTCTACTTCGGAATCTCCGCCCTGATGGTGTTGAGCTTTGTGGCGGTACCGGCCATTGCGCTGCTCGGTGGTTACTCGGTCTGGCTGGCAGTGACCTCGACCGGAGGCATGGCTGCGCTGCAGCAGGTACAACCAAGCAATCCCATCGAGTTCACCACGGCATTGACCATGGTGGTCGGTTCCTTTATTAGCGCAGGAACCCTGACCGCCGATTTTATTCGATTTGGTCGCAAACCCTGGGGCGCCGTCATGATTACCATGGTGGCGTTTTTTTTGGGCAACACGCTAATGTTCGTCTTTGGTGCAGCCGGCGCGGCCGTGACCGGACAGGCCGATATCTCGGAAGTGATGCTGATGCAGGGGCTGCTGATCCCCGCCATTCTGGTGCTGGGCCTCAATATTTGGACCACCAACGACAACGCTCTCTACGCCTCCGGCCTCGGTTTTGCCAATATTACCGGTCTCAAGAGTAAGCCACTCAGCGTGATCAACGGCCTAGTCGGTACCGCTTGCGCCCTCTGGCTCTACAACAACTTTGTCGGCTGGCTGGCCTTTTTGAGTACGGCAATTCCGCCGATCGGTGGCATTATCATCATGGATTTCCTGCTCAATCGTGAGCATTACCGTCAATTTGCCGATCAGCAGTTCGAGACGGTGCGCTGGCAGGCGCTGGTCGCCACGGCAGTCGGGGTGGCTGTCGGCAAGTGGCTGCCGGGCATAGTGCCACTCAACGCGGTATTGGGCGCCGCCTTCACCTATTTCATTCTGGTTCGCCTCACCCCGCGGCCGGTTCTGGTACAGGAAGCTAATAAATGCTGATTCAACATATTCGTTTGGCCGGTCGGGAAGGGTTGTGGCAGATCCGCTGTCAGGATGGGGTCATCACCGCCATCGAACCCCATGACGAACATGCCGTCGCCGGTCGGGTGCTGGACGGGGAGGGCGGTCTGGCGATCGCCCCCTTTATCGAACCCCACATTCACCTCGATACCACCCAGACGGCCGGTGAGCCGAGCTGGAATCTCTCCGGCACTCTGTTCGAGGGGATCGAGCGCTGGGCCGAGCGCAAGGCGCTGCTGACCCATGAGGATGTGAAACAGCGTGCCATCCAGACGCTGAAGTGGCAGATCGCCAACGGCATCCAGTTTGTGCGTACTCATGTCGATGTCTCCGACCCCAATCTGGTGGCGCTCAAGGCGATGCTGGAGGTGCGGGAGGAGATGAAGGAGTGGGTGGAGCTGCAGATCGTCGCCTTCCCGCAGGAGGGGATCCTCTCCTACCCCAATGGCAAGGCACTGCTGGAGGAGGCACTCAAGCTGGGTGCCGACGTGATTGGCGCGATCCCCCACTTCGAGTTTACCCGGGAATATGGGGTCGAAAGTCTGCACTACATCTTCGATCTTGCCGAGAAGTATCAGGTTCTGGTCGATGTGCACTGCGACGAGATCGATGACGAGCAGTCCCGTTTTATCGAGACGCTGGCGACTCTCGCCTACGAGCGGGGTATCGGTCATAGAGTCACCGCCAGTCACACCACTGCCATGCACTCCTACAATGGCGCTTATGCTTCCCGCCTGTTCCGGCTGCTCAAGATGGCAGGCATCAACTTCGTGGCCAATCCGCTGGTGAACATTCACCTGCAGGGACGGTTCGATACCTATCCCAAACGTCGCGGTATTACCCGGGTGAAGGAGATGCTGGAGGCGAACATCAACGTCTGCTTCGGTCACGACGACGTGTTCGATCCCTGGTATCCCATGGGCACCGCCAACATGTTGCAGGTGCTGCACATGGGGCTCCATGTCTGCCAGATCATGGGCTACGAGCAGATCAACGACGGCTTGAAGCTGATCAGCAGCCACAGCGCCCGCACCCTGAACGTGCAGGATCGCTATGGCATCGAGGTGGGCAAACCGGCCAACCTGTTGATCCTGCCTGCCGAGAACGGCTTCGATGCGGTGCGCCGTCAGGTGCCGGTGCGTTACTCGATCCGCCACGGCAAGGTGATTGCCCAGACCCGTCCGGCCCAGACCGAAATCGTGCTGGGTCAGCCAGAGCCCATCGATTTTCGCCGCTGAGATTTCAATCAGGCTGGATGTCGATTAGTTCCGCCTCTGGGCACAAGGGCCGCCATTGCGACATAATGGCGGCCTGACCCTGAGGGAGTGACACCATGCAAACCTGGTTCTATGTTGCTGCAGGGGGCGCCATCGGCGCCTGCCTTCGTTTTGGGATTGCCGAACTGATGGCCTTGCTGCTGGGGCGCCACTTTCCTTACGGGACTCTGGTGGTCAACGTGGTGGGCTCTTTCATAATGGGGGTGGCATTCGCCCTCATCAGCCACGGTCACGTGGTGGAACACCCGATGAAGCCGCTGCTGATGGTGGGGATCCTCGGTGCCCTGACCACATTTTCTTCCTTTGCCCTCGATACGGTAGTGCTGGCTCAACATGGGGCCTATCTGAAAGCGCTGCTCAATATCGGTCTCAATCTCTTCCTCTGTCTGGCCATGGTGGTGCTGGGCATGCAGTTGGTTGCGAGCCGGGTTTAAGGTGTCCGGACGCCAGTGGCTCTGGTAAACTGGCGGCCATTCTTTGCTCTATGGGTGTTTAAGGGATGTCAGAACAAGCAACGACAACGCATTTTGGCTTTAAAACCGTGGCCGCGACCGAGAAGGAAACTCTGGTAGCAGGTGTCTTCCATTCGGTGGCAGCCAAGTATGATCTGATGAACGATCTGATGTCGTTCGGCATCCACCGCCTGTGGAAGCGCTTCACCATCGACTGTTCCGGTGTGCGCAAGGGCCAGAAGGTGCTGGATCTGGCCGGTGGTACCGGTGACTTGACCGCCAAGTTCTCCCGTATCGTCGGCGAGACCGGTCAGGTGGTGCTGGCGGATATCAACGACTCCATGCTGAAAGTGGGCCGCGACAAGCTGCGCAATCTGGGGGTCGCCAACAACGTCTCCTACGTGCAGGCCAATGCCGAGGCGCTCCCCTTCCCGGATAACCACTTCGACGTCATCACCATCGGCTTCGGTCTGCGCAACGTCACCGACAAGGACAAGGCGCTCGCCTCCATGTTCCGGGTGCTCAAGCCGGGTGGCCGTCTGCTGGTGCTGGAGTTCTCCAAGCCGGTCAGTGAAGTGATCGCCAAGCTCTATGACCTCTACTCCTTCAAACTGCTGCCGAAAATGGGCGAAATCGTCGCGAACGACAGTGAAAGCTACAAATATCTGGCAGAGTCCATCCGCATGCACCCGGATCAGCAAACCCTGGCTGGCATGATGGAAAATGTCGGTTTCGAGCAGGTGGAGTACTTCAATCTGACTCAGGGTGTGGTCGCCCTGCACCGCGGTTACAAGTTTTAAGGTTGCCTATGCCGATGGATGCCATGGTCACCGCGGTGATCGAAACCAGCCTCAACCAGTTGCTGGCGCTGGACAAACAGAGCCCGGAGCGGCTGCGCAAACTGGTGGGCAAGGTGCTCAAGCTGGAGCTGCGTGAACTCAAGCCGCTCTGGTTTGTCTTCTCCGAGCGTCGGCTCGATGTGCTGGCCCAGCATGAAGGGGAGGCCGATGCGGTGCTCAGCCTGTCGCTGACAGCCCTCGGTCTGCTGAAAGACCCTTCCGCCCTGACCCGCTATATCCGCGAGGAGAAGCTGGATCTGAGCGGTGATCCCCAGCTGGTGCAGGCATTCAGCGTGCTGCTGGGTGAGCTGGATATCGACTGGGAGGAGGAGCTGTCGCGCTATACCGGCGACGTGCTGGCCCACACCCTGTTCAGTGGTGCCCGTCAGGCGCGTCGTCTGGTCGGTCGCGAGCTGTGCCGCACCCGCAGCCAGCTGGCGGAATATCTGACCGAAGAGGCCCGCCTCGCCCCCGGCCCGCTGGAAGTGGCGAGTTTCAACGATGACGTCGAGGTGCTGGCCCAGCAGCTCAAGGCCGTCGAACTGCGGCTGGCCCGCTTCGAACAGCAGGTGACCTGATGACCCCGAAGGAGTTCAAACGCCTCTATCGCATCATCACCATCCTGCTGGAGCAGGGCATCGACGAACTGGTGCCCGCCCGCTATCAACCTTGGCCGGGTCGTCTGGCCCGTCGCTCCCTGTTCTGGCTCAAGAACAAACAACCGGATCTCAGCCGCGGTGCCCGCATCCGCCTCGCCTTCGAGGCCCTCGGCCCCATCTTCATCAAGTTTGGCCAGATGCTCTCGACCCGCCGCGACCTGTTGCCGCCGGATATCGCCGAAGAGCTGGCTCTGCTGCAAGACAGGGTGCCCCCCTTCTGTGGTCAGGCGGCGCGCCAGCAGATCGAGCTGAGCCTGGGTTGTCCCATCGAAACCCTGTTTGACGACTTCGACGAGACGCCGCTGGCGTCGGCCTCCATCGCGCAGGTGCATACTGCCCGCCTGAAGGAGAGTGGCCGCGAGATCGTCATCAAGGTGATCCGTCCCGACATCGAGCCTGTCATCGAGGCCGACCTGCGACTGATGCAGGCGCTGGCCCGTCTGGTTGCCCGTTTTGTGCCCCAGAGCGCGCGACTGCGCCCCATCGAGGTGGTGGAGGAGTATCGCAAGACCATCCTCGACGAGCTGAATTTGATGCGCGAAGCGGCCAACGCCATCCAGCTACGGCGCAACTTCACCGGCTCCGAAGCGCTCTATGTGCCTGAAATCATCACTGATCTCTGCCGCGAGCAGGTGCTGGTGATGGAGCGCATCTACGGTATTCCGGTCTCCGACATTCCAGCGCTGGAAGCCAACGGCACCAATATGAAGCTGCTGGCCGAGCGCGGGGTGGAGGTCTTCTTCACCCAGGTGTTCCGCGACAGCTTCTTCCACGCCGATATGCACCCGGGCAACATCTTCGTCTCTTACGAACATCCGGAAAACCCGCTCTGGATCGGCATCGACTGCGGCATCGTCGGTACCCTCAATCGGGAAGACAAACGCTATCTGGCGGAGAACTTCCTCGCCTTCTTCAACCGAGACTATCGTCGGGTGGCGGAGCTGCACGTGGAGTCGGGCTGGGTACCGGCAGACACCAAGGTGGACGAGTTCGAGTTTGCCATCCGCACCGTGCTGGAGCCTATCTTCGAGAAGCCGCTCTCCGAGATCTCGTTCGGTCACGTGCTGCTCAACCTGTTCAACACCGCGCGTCGCTTCCATATGACGGTGCAGCCGCAGCTGGTGCTGCTGCAAAAGACCCTGCTCTATGTGGAAGGGTTGGGGCGTCAGCTCTACCCGCAGCTCGATTTGTGGCAGACCGCCAAGCCGTTCCTCGAAAACTGGATGCACGAACAGGTGGGGCCCAAGTCGGTATTGAACGCCATCAAGGAGAAGGCGCCATTCTGGGCGGAGAAGCTGCCGGAACTGCCCGAGCTGGTTTACGAGACCCTGCGCCAGACCCGTCATCAGCAGCGTCATTTCGACCAGATGTTTGCCGAGTTCCGCCGTCACAGCCGTCGGCAGGGGCAGGCCCGCTACCTCTTAGGGGTTGGAGCCAGCCTGCTATTGGCGGGTGTATTCTTGCTGACCCAAAAACAACACATTGAGTGGGGACAAGCCAGTCTCGCCGGTGCAGCCCTCTGCTGGCTGGTCGGCTGGTTGCGAACCCGTTCCCATTAATCAACAACCGCGCCGTCAGGCGCCTGTTCTGGAGAGAAAATCATGGGTGGTATCAGTATTTGGCAATTGTTGATCATTGCAGTCATCGTCGTGCTGCTGTTCGGTACCAAGAAACTGCGCGGCATTGGCGGTGATCTGGGTGCGGCGGTCAAAGGGTTCAAGAAAGCCCTCTCCGACGAGCCGGCTGATGCCAAGGCCGAGCAGAAAGATGCCGAGTTTCCCCCGAAACAGCTAAACGAAGCGGCCACTCAGAGCAGTGAGACCGCCAAGCAGAAAGACAAAGACCAGGCCTAAGCCATGTTCGATATCGGTTTTTGGGAGCTGGTCGTTATCGGTGTGGTAGCACTGGTGGTACTGGGGCCCGAGCGGCTGCCGGTTGCCATCCGCACGGCTACCCACTGGATCCGCCTCATTCGTTCGACCGCGAACTCGGTCAAGTCAGAGCTGGAGCAGGAGCTCAAGTTGCAAGAGCTGCATAACGACCTCAAGAAGGCCGAACAGTTGCAGATGAGCAACCTGAGCCCCGAGCTGCAGGAGTCCATCGAACAGCTCAAAGCGGCGGCCCAGTCGGTCAATCGCCCCTATCAGGTGGAGAACGAGATCCGTCCGCCGCGCCCTGAGCCGGTCGCCCAGGCTGAGCCTGTCACGCCGGTGGAGCCTGCAGTGCAGCTGAGCCACGACGTGCCGCCGGTCAACAGCCAGCGGGAGAGCGAGCCGGTGCCGGTCAGCGACTCTGCAGTAAAAGGGGAGGTGAAGCCATGAGTCAGGCCGAACAACCCCTGATCAGCCATCTGGTTGAGCTGAGAACCCGTTTGCTGCGCTCCATTACCGCCATTCTGGTGGTGTTTCTGGCGCTGATCTACTTCTCCAACAACATCTACGACTTCGTGGCCCAGCCGCTGCTCAGCCAGCTGCCGGAAGGGACCAGCATGATCGCGACGGATGTGGCGACCCCCTTCCTGACGCCGATCAAGCTGACCCTGGTGGTCTCCTTCTTCGTGGCGATCCCTTATCTGCTCTATCAGGCCTGGGCCTTTATCGCCCCCGGTCTGTACCAGCATGAGCGGCGCCTGATCATGCCGTTGGTGGTCTCCAGTGCCCTGTTGTTCTATGCGGGGATGGCGTTCGCCTACTATGTGGTGTTCCCGCTGGTGTTCGGTTTCTTCACCAGTACCGCCCCTGCCGGGGTGACGGTGGCGACCGACATCGCCAGCTATCTGGACTTCGTACTGACCCTGTTCTTCGCGTTCGGGGTGGCGTTCGAAATTCCGGTGGCGACCATACTGCTCTGCTGGACTGGCGTGACCACACCGCAAAACCTGAAGGAGAAACGTCCTTACGTTGTCGTCGGGGTGTTTGTGGTCGGCATGCTGCTGACGCCGCCTGATGTCTTCTCCCAGACCCTGCTCGCCATTCCGATGTGGGCGCTGTGGGAGATTGGTCTGTTCTTCGCCCGCTTCTACGTGAAGAAAGAGGATGAAGAGCAACAGGAACAACCGGATGTGGAGAGCTGAGGCTCTGTTCGTCACCTGTTTGCCGGACGGCGAGAGGATGACTAAGTCCGCAGGAATAGCAGAACGAGGGGAGCTTAGGCTCCCTTCCTCTTTTCATGCTCCCGTTCGAGGCGTATGGTAAGACCCCATTCGGTAGATGGTTTTCAAATACCTGATATGTATTCCTTTTGTTCGGAACGTCTCATTCCATGATCGATATCGGTTTAAACCTGACCAGCAGCCAGTTCGCCGGCGAACAGCCTGAGCTGGTGGCCCGTGCCCGCGCCGCCGGAGTGGAAGCGCTGATCCTCACCGGTACCGATCTGGCTGGCAGCCGCGAGAGCGCTGGGTTGGCCGCCCGTTGGCCGGGCTACTGCTTCTCCACCGCCGGGGTACACCCTCACGATGCCAAGAGTGTCGATGCGGCGACCCTGCCCGCCTTGCGCGAGCTGGCGGCGCTGCCGCAGGTGGTGGCTATTGGCGAGTGCGGCCTCGACTACAACCGCGACTTCTCCCCCCGTCCGGTACAGGATGCGGTATTCGACGCCCAGCTGGCACTGGCTGCCGAGCTCCGGATGCCGGTGTTTCTTCACTGCCGCGATGCCCACGCCCGTTTTATCGAGATCCTCCGTCCCTGGTTGCCGAAACTACCGGGAGCCGTGCTGCACTGCTTCACCGGTTCTGATGAGGAGCTGGACGAGTGTCTGGCGCTGGGGCTGCATATCGGGGTGACCGGCTGGCTCTGCGACGAGCGCCGCGGCCAGCTGCTGCGCGAGCAGGTGGCCCGCATTCCGGCCGGTCGGCTGATGATCGAGACCGATGCCCCCTATCTGGTGCCGCGGGATCTGAAACCGCGCCCGAAACGCAACGAACCTGCTTTTTTGCCGCACATCGCCCAGGTGGTGGCGGCCTGTCGTGGTGAAGCGCCCGAGGCCTTGCTGGCCCATACCCGGGCCACCTCCGCCGCGTTCTTCCAACTTCCTCTCCAGGAGTGATTCATGGCTACAACTCTTCCGGGCGCCTTTCCGGGCCGCCGCCTGCGCCGTCTGCGCAAACATGATTTCAGCCGTCGTCTGGTGCGCGAGAACGTACTGACCGTCAACGATCTCATCTATCCGGTGTTTGTGCTGGAGGGGGAGAGCCGCCGTGAAGCCGTTCCCTCCATGCCGGGGGTGGAGCGTCTCTCCATCGATCTGCTGCTGGAAGAGGCTGCCGAGCTGGTGGAGCTGGGCGTGCCCGCTATCGCCCTGTTCCCGGTCACCCCGCTGGAGAGCAAGAGCCTGATGGCGGAAGAGGCCTACAACCCGAACGGACTGGCCCAGCGCACCGTGCGTGCCCTCAAGGCCCGCTTCCCGGAGCTGGGGGTCATCACCGATGTGGCGCTCGATCCGTTCACCACCCACGGGCAGGACGGCATCATCGATGACGAAGGCTATGTGCTGAACGACATCACCACCGAGATCCTGATCAAGCAGGCGCTCTCCCATGCCGAGGCCGGGGTCGATATCGTGGCGCCGTCCGACATGATGGATGGCCGCATCGGTGCCATCCGCGCCGCGCTGGAAGAGAACGGCTTCATCAACACCCAGATCATGGCCTACTCCGCCAAGTACGCCTCCTGCTACTACGGCCCGTTCCGCGATGCGGTCGGCTCTGCCGGCAACCTTGGCAAGAGCAACAAGGCTACCTATCAGATGGACCCGGCCAACAGCAACGAAGCCCTGCACGAAGTGGCGCTGGATATTCAGGAAGGGGCCGACAGCGTGATGGTCAAGCCGGGCATGCCCTATCTGGACGTGGTTCGTCAGGTGAAGGATCAGTTCGGCGTGCCGACCTTTGCCTATCAGGTGAGCGGCGAGTACGCCATGCACATGGCGGCGATCCAGAACGGCTGGCTGAAAGAGAAGGAGACCATCATGGAGTCCCTGCTTTGCTTCAAGCGGGCCGGGGCCGATGGCATCCTCACCTACTTCGCCAAGCGCGTAGCGCAGTGGCTGAAGGAAGATGCCCGTTAAGCCGGGTTGAAGAGATAAACGAGAGGGGGAGCCGATGGCTCCCCCTCTATCGTTATGGCTCTCTTTTGGTAACGAGCGGCTGATTACAGCTTGATCCAGGCATCGCTCCAGGCAGAGCCGGTACCCGGTGCATAGTGGCTGATCGAGCCGCCACACCAGCCGCTGTAGGGCCAGGGTTTGCACTCGTAGTTGCCGCCGGCATTGCTGACCCGATCACCGGCCTGATAGCCGGTGTTGGGGGCGTAGGCCGGGTAGTCACCTTCGCCACCCCCGCTGCTCTCTTCGGTCAGCGCAACCGGGAAGCGCTGCACCACCGGCTGCTGGCCGACAGCCAGACCGGTGATGACCACGTCGTAGCTGCCATCGGTGACATTGCTGCCCTGCAGTACCAGGGTGCTGGTGCCGTTCACCTGGCTGCTGGTGGTGCCGTGGCTGTGGCCGCTCTGCTCCAGAGTCGCGGTGATCTGTACCGGGTTGGCGGTGGTCAGGTTGAAGCGGATGCTGACCTGACCGTTGACTATGGTGTACTCGCTCGCCATGGCGCTGACGGTGAAGTCGCTGCTGCCTTCGACGGGTGGCGTTGTGCCGCCGCAGTCGCCCTGTACGCGCCAGACGCCCCAGTCACCTGTGGTACCCGGCTCTTCGTTCTGGGTCCACCAGCCAGCCAGCCAGTTCTTGCCGTTGTGGCTGACGATGTCGCCGCCCACGTAGACCTTCTTGGCATCCCAGCTGTTTTCACAGACGGCGCCCTGCTCCCTGACGGTTACGTTGCGCTGTTGGGTTACCTGCTGACCGGCGCTGTCGCTTACCTGATAGGTGAGGGTGTAGCGGCCGACCTTGCTGCTGTCGACGCTGCCGCTGACCTTGATTTGGGCGGTCAGGTCGCCATCTTCTTCATCATGGGCGCTGACGCCTGTCATCGGATCGAAGGGGGTACCCAGTTCCAGCGTGGTGTCGGTGACGCCGCTGAATACCGGCTTCATGCTGTAGACCTCGATGGTACGTACCTGCTCGGTGACGTTGTTGTCGCGATCGCTCACCTTGTAGGTGAGGGGGTAGAGGCCGATGCGCTGGCTGTCTACCGAGCCTTCCACCTGGATCTGGCCAGTCAGGTCACCATCTTCCTTGTCGTTGGCGCTGACACCGGCCAGCGGATCAAAGGCGGTGCCCTGCTTGATACGGGTATCGCTCAGGCCACTGAACACCGGCTTGCCGTTGTCGACCGGGGGCGTGATCTCCTGATCGTGGATGAAGGGGCCGTAGCTCTTGATGAAGGATTCGTTGTAGGACTGACCGGCGGCGTTGCGGCCCATGTCCCAGTTGATGGACCAGGTCATCACGCCACGCAGCGGTTGTCCCTCGCTCTTCAGGCGGTTGAAGGCGTTGTAGAGTTTCTGCGGATCCTGCACATAGCCGGTGGCGGCGGCGTCAATGTTGGTCGGAATGCCGAATACCAGCTTGTCATGGGGGATCTTGTAGAAGCCGCGGGTACCGTTGCTCAGCGAATCCGCCATGTAGTAGATGAACTCTTCTTTCAGGGCATCGTTGTTCTGGGCAATCCAGCCGATGCCATCGATGTAGATACCATCGCCACCCTGGTTGTAGAACTGAGGGTTGATCCAGTCGTAGTAGCCTTCCAGATTGCGGATATAGGGGATGTAGGCGCCAGTCTGGGTCAGATAGGGGAACTCCGGCGCCATGGTGATGAGGAAGTTTTTCCCCTGGGCGCGATAGTGATCCTTGACCAGACGCAGGGCCGCCGGGATCACGGTCTGGTTGTCGGCGGCAGTGATGGCGGCCTGTTCCAGATCGATATCCAGCCCGTCGAAGCCATAGGTCTCCACCAGACGGATGATCTCGTCGGCAAAGGCCTGCTCCTGACCCTTGCGCAGCTCGATGTGCGCATCGGCACCGCCCAGCGCCAGCAGCACGGCACGGCCCTGACGGTTCAGTTCGGCAATCTGCTCGATAAACTGGCTTTCGCTCATGCCGATGGCCGGGTCGAGTTTGAAGGTGGGGATGGGATCGCTGCCATAGACCTTCATGAAGGAGACATCGACCACGTTGTATTGCGGGTTGACCTGATCGAGCTTGACGCAGGGGCGATACCGCCCTTGTAGCCCGAGCCGTCACACCAGTTGTGCCAATAGCCGACCACTACGCCGGACTGGGGGTTGACCATCGCCTGACCGGCACTGGTGGCATATGCCATGGGGGCGCCCATGCCGAGCAGGCAGCCAAGCAGGGATAATTTGAGTTTGTTCATCGTCTCTCCGTACGGTGCAAATGGGGCGTCGGTTGTGACCGGACGTCCCCGGGGGCAGCCCCGCTGTCATAGGTGTTTTCCCTTAGACCGGTGGCTTTGCGTCGCGCCCTTTCGGGTCACTTTGCCTTTTTCACCCGATTTCTGTGCAGCACAGAGAATCAAGTGACCTGCATGGCAGGTTGCCTATGATAGATGCTTGAAAATAAATTAATCAATAGTTGGTTTTGATTCTAATTAACTGAAAAATATTGATAATTTGTTACAGCTACCACATTTTGTCCGTTTCCATGATTGAGCATGACGGTACTTGGCTGGCAGCTGTGGCGCCGGTAAATGCGACTTTTGCCCCTTGAAAGTAGCGGTAAGAGCCAAAAAAGGCCCACAGATTCATTCTGTTACTGGCTGTTGATGGCAAAACTGCAGCAACGGCAGAGATCCGGGTCGCAATGGCTGGAAAAGTACAGGGTTGCGGCGGATTCCCGCTTGATTATTGCGTGGCTTGGCCACATGTTAGAAAGCCATACAGAGCTGCTAAAGCGGTCTGTTCAAGACCAAACAAGAGGTAACCGGGATGAATAACCCTTTGCTGACAATGGATTCGCTGCCCCCTTTCAGCCAGATCAAGCCGGAGCAGGTTCAGCCTGCCGTGATTCAGGCGATTGCTGACTGCAAGCAGAAGATCAGCGATGTGCTGGCCCAGCGTGATCCCCATACCTGGGATAGCCTGATTGCCCCGCTGGAAGAGGTAAATGACCGCCTGTCACGGATCTGGTCACCGGTCAGCCACCTCAACTCCGTACTCAACAGCGAAGCGCTGCGCGAGGCCCATGACGCCTGCCTGCCGCTGCTCTCCGAATTCCAGACCTATGTTGGTCAGCATGAAGGGCTCTATCAGGCCTATCTGGCCCTCTCCCAGAGCGATGATTTCCCGCTGCTGAGCGGTGCCCAGCGCAAGGAGATCCAGAATACCCTGCGTGACTTCCGCCTCTCCGGCATCGGTCTGCCTGCCGAGGCGCAGCAGCGTTACGGCGAAATTCAGGCCCGCCTCTCCGAGCTGGCCTCCCGTTTCAGCAACAACGTGCTGGACGCAACCCAGGGCTGGCACAAGCTGGTGGCCGATGAAGCCGAATTGGCCGGTCTGCCCGAGAGCGTGCGTGCCGCTGCCCGTCAGATGGCTGAACTTAAAGGCAAAGAGGGGTGGCTGTTCACGTTGGATATCCCCTCTTATCTGCCGGTGATGATGTATGCCGACAACCGCGAGCTGCGCGCCGAGATGTACGAAGCCTTCACCACCCGCGCCTCCGATCAGGGCCCCAATGCGGGCAAGTGGGACAACTCCGCCATCATGAGCGAGCTGCTCACCCTGCGTCGCGAACTGGCCCAGCTGCTGGGCTTTGCCAACTATGCCGAGCTCTCCCTGGCCACCAAGATGGCGGACAAGACCGAACAGGTGGTGAGCTTCCTCACCGATCTGGCGGCTAAATCCCTGCCGCAAGGCAAGGCCGAGCTGGAGGAGATCCGCGCCTTCGCCGCCGAACAGCATGGTCAGAGTGAGCTGGCAGCCTGGGATCTCGCCTACTACGCCGAGAAGCTCAAACAGCACAAGTTCTCCATCTCCGATGAGCAGCTGCGCCCCTACTTCCCCGCCAGCAAGGTGGTGAAGGGGTTGTTCGAAGTGGTGAAGCGGGTGTTCGGCATGAAGGTGCGCGAGCGCCTCGGCATCGACACCTGGCATCCGGACGTGCGCTTCTACGACATCTTCGATGCCGACGACGAGCTGCGCGGCAGCTTCTATCTCGACCTCTACGCCCGCGAGCACAAGCAGGGCGGGGCCTGGATGGATGTCTGTCTGGGCCGTCGCTACCGTCAGGATGGCTCGCTGCAAAAGCCGGTGGCCTACCTGACCTGCAACTTCAACGGCCCGGTGGATGGCAAACCGGCGCTGTTCACCCACAACGAAGTGGTCACCCTGTTCCACGAGTTTGGCCACGGTATCCACCACATGCTGACCCGTATCGACGTGGCCGGTGTCGCCGGTATCAACGGCGTGGCCTGGGATGCGGTGGAGCTGCCGAGCCAGTTCCTCGAGAACTGGTGCTGGGAGTCCGAGGCGCTGGCCTTTATCTCCGGCCACTACGAGACCGGCGAGCCGCTGCCTGCCGATCTGCTGGAGAAGATGCTGACCGCCCGCAACTTCCAGGCGGCCATGCAGATGCTGCGCCAGCTGGAGTTCGCCCTGTTCGACTTCCGTCTCCATCAGGAGTTTGATCCGGCCAATCCGGCACAGCTCCCGGCGCTGCTGGATGAGGTGCGCAGTCAGGTAGCAGTGATGACGCCACCGGCGTTCAACCGCTTCCAGCACAGCTTCTCCCACATCTTCGCGGGCGGCTATGCGGCGGGCTACTACAGCTACAAGTGGGCCGAAGTGCTCTCTGCCGATGCCTTCTCCCGCTTCGAGGAGGAGGGGATCTTCAACCCGGCGACCGGCCAATCCTTCCTGAAGAATATTCTGGAGAAGGGGGGCTCGAAGGAGCCGATGGAGCTGTTCCGAGCCTTCCGTGGTCGTGAGCCCAAGGTGGATGCACTGCTGCGACATAGCGGGATCGCCGCCTGAGATTCCTGAACCGCCGCCTGTGTGAGCTTCAAGCAGGTACACTGTTTTGCGGCATAGTGGGATCGAGTCGTGATTTCTGCGACAAAAAGGGACCTTTTGGTCCCTTTTTTCAAGGCTTTTTAATATCTTGCTGATTGCATATTTGCACTGCTCACGGCTCTTCAGTAGAGTCGTGTTCTAACCTTCAAGGAGAGAAAGCCACTTGCCATGAGGCGAGCACTCGATTCCGTCTATCAAATCATCTCCAGTCTGGCTCATTCGAGCGGCCAGGGATATTTCGATACCTTTGTGAGTGAAATCGCCGCTGCTGTGATGGCTGATGTCGTCCTGATCGCCAGCAGGGAATCAAATGCTACCCACCTGACGGTTCAGGCTGCACATCCCTCCTCTCTTGACCCCGATACCCTGACGCTGCCAATCACTGACTCTCCCGATGCCATTACCTGGCAGGAGGGGGAAGCCTGGTTCAGCGATCGTCTGTTGCAGCTGTTCCCCGCGATGCCGCTTGCCGATGCGTGGCAAGCCCAGGCCTACGCCGGGATCGCCCTCAAGGATGCGGATGGCGAGACCATAGGTATCTGCTGCCTGCTCTATCGTCAGCCGCAGGCCAATATGACCAAGGTGATGGGGCTGCTCCGGTTGCTGGGGCCGCTGGCCGGTCGTGAACTGGCGCTGATGCTGCAACGCCAGCTGCCGCAACTCTTGCCTGATACCCCCCATGCTGCAGAGCATGCTGTTTCAGGCCCCGGTGGGGATCGGCAAGCTCGATCTCACCGGCCGCATTCTCTGGGCCAATCCGGCTATCGAGAAGATGCTGGGCTATCCCCTCGACGAGCTGCTTCATCGCTCCATCTCCGACATCAATCACCCGGAGGATTGGCAGCGCAGCCTTGAGTGCTACGAAGAGATCCGGCGTGGCGAGCGCAGCAGTTTCACCCAGGAGAAGCGCTACTTCTGCAAGGGGGGCGAGATCCTGTGGGGGCGGGTAACTGTCACCCTGATCCGCGACGAGCAGCAGCAGCCGGACTACCTGATGGTGCTGCTGGAGAATATCGATCCCCTCAAGCGCCATGCGGAGCAGCTCAAGCTCTCTCACCGGGTCTACGACAACCTCTCCGAAGCGATTCTGGTGTGCGATGCCGACAGCCGCATCATCTCGGTCAACCCGGCCTTCGAGCAGATCACCGGCTACAGCAGCGATGAGGTGCGGGGCCAGCGCCCAGCATGCTCAAGTCCGGGCTGCACGATCAGACCTTTTATGCCGACATGTACCATGCGCTGGAGCGGGTGGGGGTGTGGCGTGGCGAAGTGTGGAACAAGCGCAAGAACGGCAAGCTCTATCCGCAGCAGCTGATGATCAGCACCCTGCGCGAAGCGGGCAAAATCCAGCAATATATCGCCATTTTCAGCGATCTTTCCCAGACCAAGGTGGCCGAGCAGAAGATCGCGACCCAGGCCAACTACGACAACCTCACCAGCTTGCCCAACCGCTGGCTGTTTGGCCGCTGCCTCACCCGTTTCTGCGAGCGGGGCGAGCGCTTCGCGCTTATGGTGCTCGACCTCAACAACTTCAAGGCGGTCAATAACAGCATGGATCACCATGCTGGCGATGCCCTGTTGCGGGAGGTGTCGGATCGACTGGTGAGCCGGGTGCGCACCGAAGATTTGGTGGCCCGTATCGGTGGCGACGAGTTCGCGTTTCTGGTGCCCGGCATCGTCACCCGCCGTCAGGCCGAGGTGTTTGCCAAGCAGGTGATCGGCAGCTTTGCCCGTCCCTTTATGCTGGCCAACCAGCATCTCTATGTGACCGCGACCATCGGCATGACCCTCTGCCCGGTTGATGGCAGCGAGAGCGACGAGCTGCTGCGCAACGCCGAACAGGCGCTGTTTGCGGCCAAGCGACAGGGACGGTTGCTCGGTGCCTACTGCTCATCCATGCGAGAAGAGGTGCGCCAGCGCCACCAGATGCAGCAGGATCTGGCCGAAGCGATCAAGCTGGAGCAGCTGACCATGGCCTACCAGCCCATCTGGGACAATCGCAGCGGACGGGTCGCCAAGCTGGAGGCGCTGGTGCGCTGGTATCACCCCCACTGGGGGCAGGTATCCCCTGCCGAGTTTATTCCGCTGGCGGAAGAGGCGGGATTGATTCAGGGGCTGGGTGCGCTGGTATTGTGGCAATCGTGCCGGGATCTGGCGCGGTTGCAGCAATCCGGCTTCCCTGATCTGCAGATGTCGATCAACCGTTCCACCATGGAGTTCCAGACCATCGACCCCGAGGCGAGCGAGTGGCTCAAGGTGATCCAGCATTTCGGGCTCGATCCTGCCGACATCGTCATCGAAATCACCGAATCTCTGCTGATGGAGAGCAGCGATCAGCACAGGGTGCGGATCGATGCCCTGCGCGAGGCGGGCTGCAAGCTGGCCATCGACGATTTCGGTACCGGCTACTCGGCCCTCAACTATCTGCGCACCTTCCCGGTAGATCTGGTCAAGATCGACCGCTCCTTCGTGCGCCATATCCCCTTCAACGAGCAGGATAGGATGCTGCTCGACGGCATCATCAACATAGTGCACAACCTCGGCATGCAGGTGGTGATCGAGGGGGTAGAGACCCGCGAGCAGCTCAACTTCCTCTGCCAGAAGGGGTGTGCCTTCACCCAGGGTTATCTGCTCAGCCGCCCGCTGGCCTATGACGATCTCATTGATTACCTCGCTCTCAACCGTCAGGGGATGAACCTCACTGTCGTGAGCTGATCCACCGCTTCTGTTATCATGGCCGCTTCTGTACGTGCCATGAGTCTGTCTCCTATGCCCCATATTCAGGTTTTCAGTGAAGTCCCCGCCCGTGATGGCGAGCTCGACGCCTTGCGTTTACGCCTTGCCGACGTGGAGTTTCCGGCTCCGTTTGCGCTGGTACTGACTGAAGAGAGACTGGAGCTGCGCAAGCTGGATGAGCCCAAGCTGGGTGCTGTCTATGTGGACTTCGTGGAAGGGGCGGTGGCGCATCGCCGCAAGTTTGGCGGCGGTCGCGGTCAATCCATCGCCAAGGCGGTGGGGCTCAAGGCCGGTGCCACACCGACCGTGGTGGATGCCACCGCCGGGCTGGGGCGCGATGCCTTCGTGCTCGCCTCCCTCGGTTGCAAGGTGACCCTGATCGAACGCTGCCCTGTGGTGGCTGCCCTGTTGCAGGACGGGCTGGCGCGGGCGGCACAGGATCCCGAGATTGGCCCCTGGGTCAGCGAGCGGATGCACCTGCTGAAAGGCCCGGCGGTGGACAATCTGCTGGCGCTGCCGGAGCGGCCCGAGGTGATCTACCTCGATCCCATGTTCCCGCACAAGCAGAAGTCGGCGCTGGTGAAAAAAGAGATGCGGGTGTTCCAGTCGCTGGTGGGGCCGGATCTTGATGCTGATGCTCTGCTGCCAGCTGCGCTTCAAATGGCAGAGAGGCGGGTGGTGGTGAAGCGGCCGGACTACGCCGGCTGGCTCAACGAACAGAAGCCCAGCATGGCCATCGAGACCAAGAGCAACCGCTTCGATGTCTATGTGATGGCGGCACTGGCGGCGGGTTAACGGCCGGTGTGAGCCGCAGATGCAAAAAGGAGGGCCAACATCATGTTGGCCCTCCTTTTTCTTAATGGATTCAGTTGGTTGGCGCGAAGCGGATCAGCTTCTCTTCCCCTTGCCAGTTCAGGCGCAGGGTCGCCAGATCCGCGAGGCTGAGCCGCTCGCCACTGTGCAGCAACAGATACTCGACCCCTTCGCTGGCTTCGATAGTGCGGATCTTGTCATCCCATTGGCGATCATCGCGGCTGGTGAGGGTCACCGGCAGTTGCCAGCTGGCAGCAATTTCGAGCCAGTCGTAGAGATCGCAGCTGATGGGTTGATAATCCGGCATGATCGGCTCCAAAACAGGCAGGTTGCTGAGTCAGGCTTCCTGTACGCGGGTCGGCCAGCCCATCTTCTGCTGGCGTTCCACTTCAAAGCGCAGCTCGCTGGCGCGCAGGTAGTGTTCATCCATCCAGCCCTTGGGCAGGGTCAGTGTCAGTGACTCCTCTTCTGCCTGCAGGGTGAAGCTGGGCACTGTGCCCTGGGTACGGCGCATGCAGAGGATCAGCGCGATGCGCAGGATACGGGCCAGCCGGATCGCCTGACGACCGGTGACGGCACCCTGTTTCTCCAGTGGTTCCAGCTTGAATTCGTCCCGCTGGTTGAACAGCAGGGCCGACAACAGCTTCTTTTGCGCAGGGGTAAAGCCCGGCATATCGATGTTGTCGATGATGTAGGCGGCGTGTTGCGGCGCCTTCTTGTACTCGATACAGAGGCCGATCTCGTGCAGCAGGGCGGCATAACGCAAGATCGGGCGACCGTAGCGTTTGGAGAGTCGCCAGGCCGGTTGCAGCTGGTTGAATGCCTCGACAGCGGTATCACGCACCCGTTCGGCGTGCTCTTTATCCAGCTGATAGCGGCTGATCAGGCTGTCGGCGGTACGATCCCGGGCATCACAGTCGTGATTGTTGCCCAGCAGACCGTAGATCAGTCCTTCACGCAGGGCGCCACCCGCGAGGGTCATGCTCTCGATATCGAGGGTTTCGAAGATGGCGATCAGGATGGCGAGGCCGGAGGGGAACACGGTCAGCCGCTCGGCCGCCAGCCCTTCCAGTTGCAGCCGGTCGAGCTTGCCGCAGGCGATGGCCTGACCCATCAGCTCCTGCAGTTTCGGCAGGGTGACCCGTTCGCTCTTCCCTTGCGCCAGCATGATCTCTTGTAGCGCCTGCACCGTGCCAGAGGCGCCGACGCAGGTGCGCCAGCCGAGGGCCCGGTAATCTTCCGCCACCTTCTCCAGCACCGCCTTGGCGGCAGCAATCGCCTGCTCGAAACGGGCTTCAGAGAGCTCGCCATCACCGAAGTGATTGTTGAGCCAGGTGACGCAGCCCATGTGCAGGCTGTTGAGCAGTTTTGCTTCGCTGTGCTCGCCAATCACCAGTTCGGTACTGGCGCCGCCGATGTCGATCACCAGCCGGTTGCCTTCCCCGGCAGAGGTCCAGGAGACCCCCTCATAGATGGTCTTGGCCTCTTCCTCGCCCGAGATGATCTCGATGCTGTGGTTGAGAACCCGTTCCGCTTCGCTGAGGAACTCATCGACGTTGGTGGCAAGCCGCAAGGTCGCGGTGCCCACCACCCGGATGTTGTCGGCCGGAATGTCCTGCAACTGTTCGGAGAAGAGACGCAAACAGTCCCAGCCTCGCTCCATGGCGGCACGGCTGAGACGAAATTCCGGATCGAGCCCGGCTGCGAGGCGAACCTTGCGCTTGACCTTGGCGACGGTGCGCAGGGCACCGGCGACCTCGCGCACCACCAGCATATGAAAGCTGTTGGAGCCGAGGTCGATAGCGGCATAGAGAGGCGAGTTGTGCAACGGGCCTGTCCTTAGCTCTTGCGCGGCGGACGACGACGGTTGTTGCTGTTGCCACCGCCCTGACGATCCCGCATGTTGCGGTTCACCGGCTGACGGTTGCGGAACACCCGTTTCGGCGGGGTCACGTCATCCAGCAGCGCTTCACGGTCGTACTTGCTGACCGGAATGGCGTGGTGGATGTACTCCTCGATGGCCGGCAGGTTGAAGGCATAGTCTTCACAGGCCAGGCTGATGGAGTGACCGCTCTTGCCGGCACGACCGGTACGACCGATACGGTGTACATAGTCTTCGGCGTCGTCGGGCAGGTCATAGTTGAAGACGTGGGTCACGTCAGGGATGTGCAGACCACGGGCGGCCACGTCGGTGGCGACCAGAATATCGAGCGCACCCTTGGTGAAATCCTCGAGGATCTTCATCCGCTTTTTCTGCGGCACGTCACCGGTCAGCAGACCGACGCGGTGGCCGTCGTTTTCCAGCCAGGCATGGACGTCTTCACAGACATGCTTGGTGTTGGCGAAGACGATCGCTTTTTCCGGCCACTCCTCTTCCATCAGGGAGAGCAGCAGCAACATCTTGTCTTCATTGGAGGGGTAGAACAGCTCCTCCTTGATCCGTACGCCGGTCATCTGCTCCGGCTCTACCTGCACATGTTCCGGATGGTTCATGTGTTCGTAGGCCAGCTCCTGCACACGCAGGGAGAGGGTTGCGGAGAACAGCATGCTCAGACGCTCGGTCGCGGGCGGCATGCGGCGGAACAGGAAGCGGATGTCCTTGATGAAGCCCAGATCGAACATGCGATCCGCTTCGTCCAGTACCACGACCTGAATGTTGCTCAGATCGATCACCTTGGACTTGAAGTAGTCGATGATGCGGCCAGTGGTGCCGATCAGGATGTCGACGCCCTGCTCCAGCACGGCCAGCTGCTTGTCGTAACCTTCGCCACCGTAGGCGAGGCCGAGTTTCAGGCCGGTAGAAGCGGCGATGCTGTCGGCATCGTTATAGATCTGTACTGCCAGTTCCCGGGTGGGTGCCATGATGATGGCTCTGGGTTGATTAACCAGACGGGGCTTGGTCAGCGGGTGAGTCAGCAAATAGTTGAATGTCGCGGCCAGGAAGGCAATGGTCTTGCCGGTTCCTGTCTGGGCCTGACCGGCGAGGTCATGACCTTCTACCAGTAGTGGCAGAGACAGTGCCTGGATGGGCGTGCAATAGTGAAATCCCTTTGATTCCAGACCAGCCAGAACTTCGGGTTCGAGGCCCATTTGGGCGAATTTGTCGGTCGTTAAGTGTGTTTTGCTCATGGCGGTAGGTTATCAGGTTAGGCTTGCAATAATAAACAGGATCATTTCAAATAGGGCAACTATTGCCTTTGTTGATATGTCAATAAAGCCTTAATTACTGACTGGAGTTGGAGATGAGTGACAAGATTGTTCAGCTGAGCGATGCCAGCTTCGAGGCAGATGTAATCAAAGCCGATGGCGCCGTTCTGGTCGACTTCTGGGCCGAGTGGTGTGGTCCGTGCAAGATGATTGCCCCGATCCTGGAAGAAGTTGCCCAAGAGTACGAAGGTCGCGTGACCGTAGCCAAACTGAACATCGACCATAACTCTGATACTCCGCCCAAGTACGGCATTCGTGGTATCCCGACCCTCTTGCTGTTCAAGAATGGCGAAGTGGCAGCGACCAAGGTCGGTGCACTGTCCAAGACTCAGCTGAAAGAGTTCCTGGACGGCAACCTGTAATAATTAAAGAGGAGCGCATTGCAATAATGCGCTCCTTGTGTTTTATCACCTAGACGCTCATCCCGATTGGTGCTAGTTTATCGCTCGTTTGCTAACCTTTTTGCCTGACTCTTTGCTAACCACAGCCTGGCAATCAAATCCGATCAGCATCAATCCAGCAGACTGTCTCCTCATTTCAATCCTTGCTTACAGACTTTCACCACTATGAATCTGACTGAATTAAAGAACACTCCTGTGTCCGAGCTGGTCAAGCTTGGCGAATCCATGGGGTTGGAAAATCTGGCTCGGGCGCACAAGAAAGATATTATTTTTGCAATCCTCAAGGCGCACGCCAAGGGTGGTGAAGATATCTTTGGCGACGGTGTGCTGGAAATCCTGACCGATGGTTTCGGCTTCCTGCGCAGTGCAGACGGCTCCTATCTGGCGGGCCCTGACGATATCTACGTCTCCCCGAGCCAGATCCGCCGCTTCAACCTGCGTACCGGCGATACCATCTCCGGCAAGATCCGGCCACCGAAAGAGGGCGAACGCTACTTCGCGCTGCTCAAGGTCAACGAGGTCATACTACGACCGTCCGGAAAACTCCCGCAACAAGATCCTGTTTGAAAACCTCACTCCGCTGCACGCCAACGAGCGTCTGCGTATGGAACGGGGTAATGGCTCAACTGAAGATATCACCGCCCGTGTACTGGATCTGGCTTCCCCCATCGGTAAAGGCCAGCGTGGCCTGATCGTAGCGCCGCCCAAGGCCGGTAAGACCATGCTGCTGCAGAACATCGCCCAGAGCATCGCCTACAACCACCCGGACTGTGAACTGATCGTTCTGCTGATCGACGAGCGTCCGGAAGAAGTGACCGAGATGCAGCGGATGGTGAAAGGTGAAGTGATCGCTTCCACCTTTGACGAACCTGCTTCCCGTCACGTTCAGGTTGCCGAAATGGTGATCGAGAAGGCCAAGCGTCTGGTCGAGCACAAGAAAGATGTGGTGATCCTGCTGGACTCCATCACCCGTCTGGCCCGTGCCTACAACACCGTTATCCCGTCATCCGGCAAGGTACTGACCGGTGGTGTGGACGCCAACGCCCTGCACCGTCCTAAGCGCTTCTTCGGCGCCGCGCGTAATGTTGAGGAGGGCGGCAGCCTGACCATCATCGCCACCGCGCTGATCGATACCGGTTCCAAAATGGACGAGGTTATCTACGAAGAGTTCAAGGGTACCGGCAACATGGAACTGCACCTCTCGCGCAAGATTGCCGAGAAGCGTGTCTACCCGGCCATCGACATCACCCGCTCAGGCACCCGTAAAGAAGAGCTGCTCACCTCAGGTGACGAGCTGCAGAAGATGTGGATCCTGCGCAAGATTGTCCACCCGATGGGCGAGATCGACGGTATCGAGTTCCTCATCGACAAGCTGGCGATGACCAAGACCAACGACGAGTTCTTCGACGCCATGCGGCGCCAGCAGAAGTAAGTCCGGTCAGAAAATGACGAAACCGCGGCCCTGGTCGCGGTTTTTGTTTATCTGTTTTCCGGTCGCCCTAGTAGTATGAGATCCCGATGTCACATGGATGGAGACGTCATGAAGCCTGTTTTCTGGTTATTGCTGGGGTTGCTGAGTGCAATGCCCGCCTGCGCGCAGAGTGCTCCGGTCGCGGTGACCGCCGAGACGTTGCAGACGCACCAGCGCTATCTGGCGGGCCGTCTGCAGGAGGGGCAATTTGCAGCCATCGACTCTCTGCTGGCGACCCTGAGTCGCGAGCGGCGGGAGTTCCTGCTGTTGCAGCTGCTGCGGGATATTCCCGCGACCCCCCCTGCATCCCCTGCGTTGCAACAGTGGGTCGAGGCTCAGGCCGACAAGGCCCCCGAGTGGCTCATGGAGCAGCAGGTCGACGGTTTTCTGGTGCTGCAACCTGTCTATGATTTTGCCGCGCAGGCCCGTCAGTTGCTGGGGGCGTGGCAGCTGCAATCACTGATGCAGCGCTATCGACAGCAGCTTGCTCAGGGCAGCTTCCAGCTAAAGTCCATCTACTACAGCAGTAACCCCGATCTCGCCATGCAGCAGCAAGCCCTGTTGCTGGCCCTCGACACCTTGCCGCAACCGATCTGGATGCGGGAGGCGCAAGCGCTGGCCAGCCAGAATATCTATCTGCCCGACAATCACCTGTTGTTCCATCTGTTGCAGCGCACCGGGGAACCGGCGCTCTATGGCATGCTGTGGCGGCGGCCGGCAGATCAGGATGCGCTGCGTGCACTCTCTACCATTAACCGCTTTCATCACGGCAGTGCTGCCAGCGATCTGCTGATTGCCGCCAGTGGCAATGAGGGATTGAAGGGAGCCGCCCTGCGCCAACTGAGCGCACTCTCCCCCTTGCCGCCGCAAGCCCAGAAATACCTGCTGGCGGAACTCTCCAACCGTCAATACGGGGCGCTGGTGGCCGGTCTGTTGATGGAGGTGGACGAGCCCCAACTGCTCTCTGCACTGGCCAGACGCCTCGGCCAGCGTGACATGCCACCCATTGCACCGAGTCTGCTGCCCGATTCGGGTACACCCGATGGGCAGCCAGGGTTATAATGCGTGACCTCCTGAACCCGGTTGGGAACTTGCATGAAATACAAGGATTTGCGTGATTTCATCGCGCAGCTGGAACAAAACGGACAACTCAAGCGCATCACCCGCGAGATAGATCCCTATCTGGAGATGACCGAGATCAGCGACCGTACCCTGCGTGCGGGTGGCCCGGCTCTGCTGTTCGAAAATCCCAAAGGCTACACCATGCCGGTGCTGACCAACCTGTTCGGTACACCTGATCGGGTTGCCATGGGCATGGGGCAGCCCGATGTGGGTGCCCTGCGTCAGGTCGGGGTCTGGCTCTCCTATCTCAAGGAGCCCGAGCCGCCCAAGGGATTCAAGGAGCTGATGGAGAAGCTGCCGATCTTCAAGCAGGTGCTCAACATGCCGACCAAGCGCCTCTCTTCCGCCCCCTGCCAGCAGGTGGTGCAGGAGGGCGATGCGGTCGATCTCGACCAGATCCCGATCCAGCACTGCTGGCCCGGCGATGTGGCGCCGCTGGTCACCTGGGGCCTCACCATCACCCGTGGCCCCTACAAGAAACGCCAGAACCTCGGTATCTATCGCCAGCAGAAGATCGCCAAAAACAAGCTGATCATGCGCTGGCTCGATCATCGTGGCGGTGCCATCGATTTTCGTGAGTGGCAGGAGGCCCATCCGGGCGAGCGCTTCCCGGTGGTGGTGGCGCTCGGTGCCGATCCCGCGACCATTCTCGGCGCGGTGACGCCGGTGCCGGATACTCTCTCCGAATATGCCTTTGCCGGTCTGCTGCGCGGCAGCCGTACCGAGGTGATCAAGGCCATCAGCTGCGATCTGGAGGTGCCCGCCAGCGCCGAGATCGTGCTGGAAGGCTATCTTGAGCCGGGTGAGATGGCGCCGGAAGGCCCTTATGGCGACCACACCGGCTACTACAACGAGGTGGACGAGTTCCCGGTCTTCACCATCACCCACATTACCAAGCGGCGCGATGCCATCTATCACAGCACCTACACTGGCCGTCCGCCCGATGAACCGGCGGTACTGGGTCTGGCGCTGAACGAGGTGTTCGTGCCGCTGCTGCAGAAGCAGTTCCCCGAGATTGTGGACTTCTATCTGCCGCCGGAGGGGTGCTCCTACCGGATGGCGGTGGTGACCATCAAGAAACGCTACCCGGGCCACGCCAAGAGGGTGATGCTGGGGGTCTGGTCCTTCCTGCGCCAGTTCATGTACACCAAGTTCGTGGTGGTGTGTGACGATGACGTCAACGCTCGCGACTGGAAGGATGTGATCTGGGCCATCACCACCCGGATGGACCCGGCACGGGACACTACCTTGATCGAGCACACCCCGATCGACTATCTGGACTTCGCCTCGCCGGTCTCCGGCCTCGGCTCCAAGATGGGGCTGGATGCCACCAACAAGTGGCCGGGCGAGACCAATCGGGAGTGGGGTCAGCCCATAGTTCAGGATGAGGCGGTGAAGCAGAAGGTTGATGCCATCTGGGATGAGCTCAATATCCTCGTATGAGGCAAACATGACAGCTTTGCTGCAAAAAGTGATGCGATCCGCACTGATTTGAGTATTCTCGACTGACGGGGCCAGGGCTGCTGGTCGTCACTCCATAGTGAAACAATGAGCGAAGCGGGCCGAGCGAGCCCGCCACAAGGACAAGAATGCAACGTATCAAATGCCGCGTAGAGGAACTGCGCGAATATGTCGACACCATCTGGCATGTGGCCCTGACGCCGCAGCAAGCGATCAGCTTCAAGCCGGGCCAGTATCTGCTGGTGGTGATGAGCGATTCGGACAAGCGCCCCTTCTCCATCGCCAACTCGCCGACCCGCCCGGGCGTGCTGGAGCTGCAAATTGGTGCCACTCCCGAAAACGCCTACGCCGGTCAGGTGCTGGCCCGCATGCGCGAGCAGGGGGAGATCGAGGTTGAATTGCCGGCTGGCAAGGCGTTCCTGCGCGATGAATCCCCCCGTCCGCTGATCCTGATGGCGGGCGGCACCGGTTTCTCTTACGCCCGCTCCATTCTGGAGTACCTGATCGACACGGGCAGCAAGCGTCCAGTGTTCTTCTACTGGGGTGTGCGTCAGGCTCACTGGCTCTATGAGCTGGAGCAGATGCAGCAGTGGGAGCGTGACTATGCGCCGCTCACCTTTATCCCGGTGGTGCAGGAGCCTGAGGCTGACTGGACCGGCAAGAGCGGGCTGGTACACAAGGCGATCATGGATGACTTCGTCAGCCTCCACGACTACGACATCTATGTCGCCGGCCGTTTCGAGATGGCGGGTGCCGCGCGTGAGGAGTTCAAGATCCTTGGCGCCGAGCCGGAGCGCATCTTTGGTGATGCCTACGAATTTATCTGACGGGATTCCCGTCTGGATGATGCAGCCCCCGGTTTTGCCGGGGGCTTTTATTTTTGTGGCTGCAGCAGTACCTGATCGTACCGAATGGTTGGATTATCGCGGCGTTATCCCATTATTTTTCAATATTTTGGCTATGAATGGCTACTAATCGAGCCTAGCTGATGGCATCTTTGTGGGGGATTGACAAGAGCATCCATAGAGCGAGCACAGGGAGGCGCAGTGTTGAGTGAAGAGGGCAGGGCATCTGCGGAGGATGACAGGGGAGAGACCGGCTCTGTCGAGCGGGTCGCAACGCTGATCCCGTCCCCTCATGGCGGTGAAATGGCCCGTTTGCAGGCAGAGATCGCCGCTTTGCAGCATGAAAACGGCCTGTTGCAGGAGAAGCTCAATGCCGCCCTCGATGGCACCGGCATCTGTCTCTGGCAGGGCACCATTCCCACCGGCGAGCTGCGGGTCTTCAATCTGCAGAACTTTCAGGCCGGTGACATGGCCCCTCATTTCGATCAGTGGAGCGCCAAGCTCCATCCCGACGATCGCGCCCATGCCATGGGCAGCTACTTTGCCCACCTTGAGGGCAAAACCCCCTTCTATGAAGCCGAATACCGCACCATCAATCCGCAAGGCGAGGTCACCTGGCTGTGGGATAGGGGTCGGGTCGTCGATCGGGGTGGCGATGGCAAGCCGCTGCGGATCATGGGCTCCCATATCGATATCACCCAGCGCAAGGCTTATGAGCAGCGACTGGCGGAGCGCGCCAACAGCGACGCGCTGACCGGCTTGCTCAACCGGCAGGGGTTTGGCAAGGCGTTTGCCCAACTGCAGCCGCAAGGGGCGGGGGCGCTGCTCTTTATCGATCTGGATGATTTCAAGGGGATCAATGACCAGCTGGGCCATGCCTGCGGCGATCTGGTGTTGCAGCAGATGGCGGACTGGCTGCGCCTTATTATGCCTGGCTCGGCGCTATGCGGCCGTTACGGCGGCGACGAGTTTGTGGTGCATCTGCACCGGGATGTGTCGAGCCATGGCCTGGCGCAACTGGCTGACGCCCTGATCAGCCGGATGCATGGCTATGTGCCCAAACCCGGTTGCCCGCAACGGGTGGGGCTGAGTATCGGCATCGCCCTGTGGGAGGAGGAGCCATTGAGCTTCCGACAGGCATTGGAGGTGGCCGACCGTGCCATGTATGAGGCCAAGGCGCGCGGCAAGCGGGCCTGGTATCTGCTTCAGGTGTGATGTTTTTTACAGGTTCAATTCAAAGCAAAAACCCCAGCCGAGCTGGGGTTTTCGTTATTCGCCTTTGGCGCCGAGCTGCTGCTCGAGCTGAGCCAGCTTGCTTTCGAGGGCGGCCAGTTTTTCACGGGTACGCAGCAGCACCTTGGTCTGCACGTCGAACTCTTCGCGGCTGACCAGATCCAGCTTGCCCAGCTGGGCTTGCAGTACCTGACGCATCTTCTTCTCGGCCTCTTCACCCATGCTGCGAATGCCGGGCGGCAGGGAGTTGTGCACCTGCTTGGCGATCTCTTCCAGTTTCTTCGGGTCGATCATGATGTCCTCCTTAAGCGTTGGCGGACATTCTACCGACAATTCCCTCACTTTGCCGAGATCACGGCGGCTTTTTAGTCGTGATGGTGCCCGCTGGCTGGTCGGGTCTGGTGATGGGGCCACAACTGCTACCCTTGCGCCCCTTTGTTAACCTGAAACCATGACATGCACCACAAAGCTGAGCCAGAACTGCCCGGTATGAGTCTTATTTGGTGTTGGTTTTATGTTAACGTTTTGCAGTCGAGGTCGTGATGACCCCGTTGGCTTGTGATGGATAACAACCCTATAAAAAGAGAATAAAAAATGAAGAAGAAGCTAATTTATGCAGCTGTTGTCAGCGCCCTGCTGGCCGGATGTGGTGGAGATGACAACAAGGGAGACACCACCAGCTCTCTCGACTACGTCCTGAGTGGTGCCAACGGGGTGCGCCCGAGCGTGCTGGCCCCCCGTGCCAGCGACGGTACCCTGAAGTTTTCGACAGAAACTGCTGATCTGTCGAACCCGGTATCTGCCCTCTCCACCCTGGATGGCTGGTCAACCACCCAACCCGTCCAGCTGGTACCGGCGACCGTGACCGGTGTCTCTGTGCCGGCACCGGCGGCCAGCGAGTATGCCTCTGCCGTTGCGCCCCTCTACCTGCTCGAGCTCACGCTGGATCCGGTCACTCTGCAACCCAACGGAGTCAAGGGCGGCAAGCCACTGGTTTATGGGACCGACTTTGTGGTCACTGGCGGGGACGGCAAGCTCAATCTGGTTCCACTCAAGCCGCTCAATCCCTCTTCTTACTACATGATCGTGGCGACCGATGCCCTCAAGGACAGTCGCGGCACACCGCTCAAGGCGGGAGGCGATTACAGCAGCTTCAAATCGACAGCTGGCGCAACTACTCAGGAGCAGACCATCAACAGCCTGATCTCGCTGCAGGAAGGTCTGTTCAAAGCGGCCACCGGGATCACCAGCGATCGGGTGATCTTCTCCGACTGGTTTGCCACCCAATCTGGTGCCGATGTGCTGCTGGCAGTGAAGAGTGCCGCTGCTTCGGTGCTGAAGAGCCCGAGCCTGGACGCCGCGGCGCTGTGGAAACAGGATGCCAGGGGCAATACCAGCTTGCCGGGGACCTATACGATTAATGGCCTCAACAACGGTGTACCCTTCCTGACCCAGTTGGCGAACGAGCCATTTTTGCCTCAGAAAGATCGTGATGCAATTGCTGCCGCTGTGGCGGCTAATGGCATCCTAAACGGGGTCGCAGCGGTGACCAAGGTGTATACCGGCACCGTCAAGCTCCCTTACTTCCTCTCTACTCCAGCGATAGCCGGCTCCTGGGACAAGGCCAAGACCCAATCCTGGCACGGCGCCATTCCCAGCCTCTATGCCATCGCCAACGCGCTGAAAGCGGGTGATAGCGAGGTAATCGGTGGGCTGGTAGGCGCCGGAGTGAATCCGGAGCTACTGGGTGAGCTGATCGCCGACCCGAGCCGTCAGAGTGAACTGCTGACCGAGGCAAGCAAGCTGATCGGGGTGACCCTCACCTCCGGTGGCAAGCCGCTGGATGCCGAGCGCAATATCGGCCGTTTCAACCCGTTGCCGACCCTGACCGAAGTACAATCGGTACCGCTGCGGATCTTCGCCGCCGCACCGCTCAATACAATTACCGATGTGATCATCTATCAGCACGGGGTTACCTCCATCAAGGAGAACGCCTATGCGCTGGCGCTGGGCCAGATCGGTGCTGGTCTGCAAGTCACACCAACAGCCAAAAATGTCGCTGTGGTAGTGATCGATCATCCGCTGCACGGCGAGCGTGGTTATGCCCTGAGCAACAGCATGGCGACGGTGACCACATCGGAGAACCCGCTCCCCTATCTGAACCTCAACTATCTGACGGTGGCGCGGGACAATCTGAAACAGAGCGTGGCCGATCTGCTGGGACTGCGACTGGCTGTCGGTCTGGCCAACACCCAGGGATTGGGTGGCCAATTGGGTGGTGCCGGTCTGAAAGTTCACTTCCTCGGTCACTCACTCGGTGCCATTACCGGGGCCAATCTGTTGGCTGTCGCCAACCAGACCACCGGCAGTGCTCAGGCAGATGCCCTGTTCAAGTTCGATACCGGTGGTCTGGCGATGCCGGGTGGCGGCATCGCGCCGTTGTTGCTCAACTCGCCTAGCTTCGGGCCGACCATCAAGATGAGCGTGCTTACCTCGGGCAGTCCGGCGCTGAAAGCGGGCTTTACCGCCTATGCACCGAATTGCAAAACGGCTGCCGCCACTTGCTTCGTCAACGAGTTCCTGCCCAGTCTGGATGCGGCCACGCAGGCGGGTGCGGCGAGCACCTTGCAGAGCTATACCTTTGCCGCCCAGTCAGTGCTGGACTCTGCGGACCCGATCAATCTGGGCAGTGGCGTCGCCAAGAGCTTCCCGCTGTTCGCCACCGAGATCGTGGGTGATGGCGCCCTCAATCTGCCGGATCAAGTGATCCCCAACAGCATCGCCTCTGCGCCGCTGGGTGGCACCGAGCCGCTGTTCCGGGTGCTGGGTTTGCAAGAGCTGAAAGGGTCCGGCGTGCTCCCGGCGGGTCACCATGCTGCGCGCTTCCTGAAAGGGGGTCATAGCTCGCTGCTGGCCCCTGACGAGAACTTCGATCAGGCTGGTGCGGTCACCACCGAGATCCAGACCCAGTTCGCCAGCTTCTTTATGAGTGGCGGTGCGGCGGTCAAGGTAACTGACGACACCCTGATCAAGCAGTAACTGCCTATCGCGTAATAAAACGCCGCCCCTCGGGGCGGCGTTGTTGTTTCTGCGGCTGCTGAAAAATCAGGTCGGCTGGTGGTTGCGATCCAGCCAGCCTTGCAGCAGGCCGACCAGCAGGCCGGTCAGGTGGGCGATATTGGCCGTGCTGGTGCCGAGCATGTCGAAGAAGCCGAGCGCCATCCAGAACAGCATAAAGCCCATCAGTGCCGGTGGCAGAGTCAGGCCGCAGGCCGGTTGCAGCTTGCTGCGCAGCCAGCAGTAGCCGAGCAGGGCATAGACCACGCCAGAGAGGCCGCCAAACAGCGGGCCGCTGGCGAAGAACTCGGCGATATTGGGCAGGGCGGCGCCCACCAGCAGCAGGATCAGCAACTTGCCGCTGCCGAGGCGCTGTTCGATCTGGCCGCCGAGATACCACCACCAGAGCAAGTTGAATACCAGATGGAGCACCGAGAAGTGGATCAGGGCGGGGGTGAAATAACGCCACGCCTGCCAGTCGGTGAACTGGGCCAGCGTCGGGTGGAATGCCAGTTCATCGTAGATGGGCAGGCCGATGGCCTCGATCCCGTAGATGGCGAGACAGGCGATGATGACCACCAGCGTCAGTGGCCCCGCTTGATGGAGGAAGTCGGTGATGGGGTCCGTCATCCCCTTGCTGTAGTCGATGCGGGCATCGGCGCGGCCGGATTGCCAGGAGGCTTCCATATAGCGCGGGTGGCCCGGCTCGGCCAGAAAGCGCTTCACCTCCAGCTGGGCCTGGGCAAGGCGTAGCTCGTCCGCCAGCCAGATGGTGACCCCCAGCTCGGACTGGGTCAGCTCGCAGGAGATGCCCAGGGTAGCCAGATAGTCCACCAGCGCCTGTGCCATGCGGGCGTTGTCGAGCACCAGCAGCTGGATCATGCCTCGCCTGCCTCGATGGGAAACTCCCGGCGCCACGCCTCGAAACCGCCATCCAGACTGTAGACCTCGTCATAACCCTGTTGCAGCAGGTATTGGGCCGCTCCTTGACTGCTGTTGCCGTGGTAGCACATCACGATGACCGGGGTATCGAAATCCACTTCATTCATAAAGCGCACCAGCGTGCCGTTGGTGAGGTGGAAGGCGCCGACCGCGTGGGCCGCTTCAAAGGATTGCGGGTCGCGAATATCCACCAGACGGGCTTCACCCGCGCTCAGTTTCTGGTGGGCATCATGGGCATTGATATGGGCAAACTGGTCCATCGGGATGTCCTGCGAATAGGTTGATTACGGGCCAGTGTACCGCAAGCTTGGGCGCAAACTAACCCCACAAAAGATAAGGGAGCCAGCGGCTCCCTTGTTGATATGGCATGCGGCTCAGTGGGTTAACCGCCCAGATAGGCCTGCCGCACCGCCGGGTTGGCCAGCAGGGCGGCGCCCGTGTCTTGCAGCACCACGTGGCCGTTCTCCAGCACATAACCGCGGTCGGCCAGCTTGAGCGCCTGGTTGGCGTTCTGCTCCACCAGAAAGATGGTCATCCCCTTCTGGCGCAACTGTTCTATGGTGTCGAAGATCTGCTGGATGACGATGGGGGCCAGCCCCAGCGAGGGTTCATCCAGCAGCAGCAGGCGCGGTTTGCTCATCAGGGCACGGCCGATGGCCAGCATCTGCTGCTCGCCGCCGGACATGGTGCCCGCCCGTTGTTGCAGGCGCTCGTGCAGGCGCGGGAACAGGGTAAACACCTGATCCAGCAGGCCATGCTGCTCGGCCTTGTCGACGAAGAAGGCGCCCATCAGCAGGTTCTCCTCCACCGTCAGGCGGGCGAAGATGCGACGCCCCTCCGGCACCACGGCGATATCCTTGCGCATGATGCGGGCTGTGGTGAGGGAGCTGATCTGTTCCCCCTCAAACCAGATGGAGCCGCTGCTGGGCTTGGGTTCGCCGCAGAGGGTCATCAGCAGGGTGGTCTTGCCTGCGCCGTTGGCGCCGATCAGGGTGACGATTTCCCCCTCTTTCACCTCGACGCTGACATCGTGCAGTGCCTGAATTTTGCCGTAGTGGGTCGATACGTTGCGAAGTTCTAACATCTTGTTTTCCTTACGACTCGCCCAGATAGGCCTTGATCACTGCCGGATTGTTGCGGATTTCATCCGGCTTGCCGTGGGCCAGTGAGGTGCCCTGGCTGACCACGAAGATGCGGTTGGAGATGCCCATCACCAGCTTCATATCGTGTTCGATCAGCAGCACCGAGACCCCGAATTCGTCCCGCAGGCTCATGATCAGCTCATCCAGCTCGTCGGTCTCCTTCGGGTTGAGGCCGGCGGCCGGTTCATCCAGCATCAGCAGCTCGGGACGGGTCGCCATGCAGCGGGCGATCTCGAGGCGGCGCTGCTGACCGTAGGCCAGATTACCGGCGGCGCGGTTGGCGAGATCCTTGAGCCCCACTTTATCCAGCCAGAAGGCGGCCCGCTCCAGCCCTTCCTGCTCCGCCCGGCGGAAGGCCGGGGTCTTGAACAGACCGGCGATAAAACTGGTGTTGAGGTGCTGGTGCTGGGCAACCAGCAGGTTCTCCACCGCCGTCATCTCCTTGAACAGCCGCACGTGCTGGAAGGTACGCACAATCCCCTTGCGGGCGATGAGGTGGCCGGGCAGCCCCTGGATCTCCTCACCCTTGTAGCGGATGGTGCCGCCGCTCGGACAGTAGAAACCGGTCAGGCAGTTGAAGATGGTGGTCTTGCCCGCGCCGTTGGGGCCGATGATGGAGATCACCTCGCCCTTGTCGATATCCAGCTTGACCCCGTTGACGGCCAGCAGGCCCCCGAAGCGCATCGACAGATCAGAGACTTCCATTAACTTCTGATGAGTACTCATTTCTTCAACTCCAGATGCGGACGGGTCATCGGCAGCAATCCCTGTGGCCGCCAGATCATCATGAACACCATCAAGAGGCCGAACATCAGCATGCGGTACTCGTTGAATTCGCGGGCCAGCTCCGGCAGCACCGTCATCACGATGGCTGCCAGCACCACCCCGATCTGGGAGCCCATGCCACCCAGCACCACAATCGCCAGCACAATGGCCGATTCGATAAAGACGAAGGATTCCGGGCTGATAAAGCCCTGCCGCGAGGCAAAGAAACTACCCGCAAAGCCGGCGAAGGTAGCGCCTATGGTGAAGGCGGTTAGCTTGATGATGGTGGGGTTGAGCCCCAGCGATTTGCAGGCGATTTCGTCTTCCCGCAGCGCTTCCCAGGCGCGGCCAAGGGGCATGCGCAGCAGGCGGTTGATGACGAACAGGGTCACCACCACCAGCATCAGCGCCATCAGGTAGAGGAAGATCACCTTGTGGTTGGCGTTGTAGGTAATGCCGAAGAAGTTGTGGAAGGTATCAAAGCCCCCATCCTTGACGGTGCGGTTGAACTCCAGCCCCCCCAGCGTCGGCTTGGGAATGCCGGAGATCCCGTTCGGGCCGCCGGTCAGGGTGGTCATATTGTTGAGCAGGATGCGGATGATCTCGCCAAAACCCAGGGTGACGATGGCCAGATAGTCCCCCCGCAGCCGTAGCACCGGGAAACCGAGCAGGAAGCCGAAGGTAGCGGCCATCAGCCCGGCGATGGGCAGGCACTCCCAGAAGCTCAGTCCGAAGTAGGTGTTGAGCAGGGCATAGCTGTAGGCTCCGACCGCGTAGAAGCCGACATAGCCGAGATCGAGTAGACCGGCGAGGCCGACCACCACGTTCAGCCCCAGCCCCAGCATGATGTAAATCAGGGTGAGGGTGGCGAGATCGATGGCGCCGCGAGAAGCCATAAAGGGCCAGCTCACTGCGAACAGCAGCACCAGCACGGCGGTGAGGTTATAGAGCTTGGGCGCCTCTTCCGGGCTCGGCAGCACCAGCTTGGTGAAGCCGACCGAGAAGCCGCTGATGGAGGCCTGAAACAGCTTGGCGATCTGGCCGCGCAGCATCTGGAACCAGAAAACGAGGGTGGCGCCCCCCAGTAGCCAGGCCAGCGACACATCGAGGCGGCTCACTACCTGCAGGCTGGAGCCGTCGGTCTCCAGCTTGAAGCCGAGCAGCCAGAAGGAGAGCACCAGCAGCACCAGGCTGGCGATACAGGCGTGGATAAATTGATGTTTCATCACACTTTCTCCACTTCCGGACGACCCAGAATGCCGGTCGGCATAAAGAGCAGCACAAAAATGAGCAGGGCAAACGCCATCACATCCTTGTACTCGGTGCTGAGATAACCGGCGGTGAGGGCTTCAACCACGCCGAGCAGCAGGCCGCCCAGTACGGCGCCCGGAATGCTGCCGATACCGCCCAATACAGCGGCAGTGAAGGCTTTCAGACCGGCCATAAAGCCGAGGTAGGGGTTGATGACGCCGTAATACATACCGAGTAGCACCCCGGCGACGGCGGCCAGCGCAGCCCCCAGTACGAAGGTGATGGAGATGACCACGTGGGTGTCTATCCCTAACAGGTTGGCCATCTTGATATCTTCCGAACAGGCACGGCAGGCACGGCCCATGCGGGAGCGGCCGATGAACTGGGTCAGCGCCAGCATGGTGATGAAAGTCACCACGAAGATGATCAGCTGCATATAGGAGAGGCTGGCCTGAAAACCATCCTCACCCCCCAAGGTCCAGCCACCGGAGATCAGGCTGGGCATGGCGATATCCCGCGAGCCCTGAGCCATCCGCATCATGTTCTGCAGGAAGATCGACATGCCGATGGCGGAGATGAGGGGGATCAGCCGGTTGCCACCGCGCAGTGGCCGGTAGGCGACCCGCTCGATGCTCCAGCCATAGGTGCCGGTGATGATAATACTGACCAGGAAGGCGCCCCCCAGCAGTAGAAAGGTGCTGTCGATGCCCATCATCATGAGCCCCGCCATCACCATAAAAGCGACATAGGAACCGATCATGTAAACCTCGCCGTGGGCGAAGTTGATCATGCCGATGATGCCATAGACCATGGTGTAGCCAATGGCGATCAACGCATAGGTGCTGCCTATGGTTAATCCGTTCAGCAGTTGCTGAACCAGATAGAGGAGGTGTTCGGACATACTGCGTTCCCTGTACTTGCCCGCAAAGAGAGGAGGGGGTGAGCGTACTCACCCCCGATCGGCAGATTATTTGACTTGGCTGGAAGTACCGTCAGCGTGCCACTGGAACACACCGAATTCGAAGCCTTTCAGGTCACCGTTCGGTGCCCAGGTCAGGGGGCCCATCACGGTATCGATCGGCGCAGCCTTGATGGCGGCGGCAACGGCAGCCGGGTCATCTTCACCCGCCTTGGCGATACCGGCTGCCAGGGTTTGCACCGCGGCATAGGTAGTCCAGACGAACGGGCCGGAGGAGTCCTGACCCTTGGCCTTGAACGCCGCCACCAGCGGGGCGTTGGCAGGAACCAGATCGTATTTGTTCGGCAGGGTCACCAGCAGGCCTTCGGAAGCCGGGCCGCCGATGGCGGAGATATCCTTGTTACCCACCCCTTCCGGGCCCATGAACTTGGCTTTCAGCCCCTTCTCGCCAGCCTGACGCAGGATCAGGCCCAGCTCAGGGTGATAGCCGCCGTAGTAGACGAAATCGACGTTCTCTTTCTGCAGCTTGGCGATCAGGGCGGAGAAGTCCTTGTCACCGGCGGTGATCCCTTCAAAGGCCACCACTTTCACGCCAGCCTTGTCGAGCGCCGCTTTCACGCTGGAAGCGATCCCTTCGCCATACTGCTTCTTGTCGTGGATAACGGCCACGCGCTGGGGTTTGACCTGCTCGATGATGTATTTGGCCGCCGTCGGGCCCTGATCGCTATCCAGGCCGATGGTGCGCAGGGTCAGCTGGTAACCGCGCTCGGTGATCTTGGGGTTGGTGGAGGCAGGGGTGACCATCAGGATCCCCTCGTCTTCATAGATGTCGGAGGCGGGCAGGGTGTTGTCGGAGCAGAGGTGACCGACCACGAACTTGACGCCGTCGTTCACCACCTTGTTGGCAACGGCCACCGCCTGTTTGGGATCGCAGGCATCGTCATAGACGACCGCTTCGATCTGCTTGCCATTGATGCCGCCAGCCTTGTTGATCTGCTCGACCGCCATCTTGCCGCCGGTGAACTGCATGTCCCCGTACTGGGCTACCGGACCTGTGACCGGGCCTGCGATACCGATCTTGATGGTGTCTGCCGCGTGAGCGATGGAGATCGATCCAAACAGAGCCAAAGAAACCGCTGCGCCAACTGTGATTTTGCTCAACTTATGCATTGATTCGTCCCTTAATCAGTGGATTGTTTCATTTCCGTGTGCCATTCCGGATCTACATCCCGTGCATCCGGCTATAGGTATGGTTCTATCATTCCTCACGGGGCAATAACAAGCTGTTAAAGATACTAACCAGAGGGGGTTGGATGGGTGGATTTTGAAATAAATGACCTGTTATTTTCGGCTAATCAGAGCTTAATTTTGATTTGTTGACTTAACATCTTGGTAACGAGAGGCGATTCTGACAAACGCCAGAGGATTAATCTGGCGATATTTTACTCTGACAGCGCTCCCATTTTGACCAGAATCCATTTGCGCAAACAGAAATGAGCGCCTAAATTAGCCGGCATTGACAATTCCGTGGCAGAGCTCGTTAAAACCAAGCCTTTATTCGGGAAATCTGCTAATGTTCCGCCTTTGACAGTCAGGAGACAGAGATGGCCACTATCAAGGATGTCGCCTCGCGCGCAGGCGTATCCATCTCCACCGTCTCACATGTGCTCAACCACACTCGGCGGGTCAGCGAAGACGCGACCCAGAAAG
The DNA here is from genome assembly GCF_051919545.1 of Aeromonas sp. 61P. Taxonomy (NCBI): domain Bacteria; kingdom Pseudomonadati; phylum Pseudomonadota; class Gammaproteobacteria; order Aeromonadales; family Aeromonadaceae; genus Aeromonas; species Aeromonas sp. 61P. Next base: position 683,943 of record NZ_JBQBEL010000001.1, on the reverse strand, counting down.
TGATTGAGGCGGTGGCAGAACTCAACTACGCGCCCAACTCGGTAGCGCGCAGTCTTAAAATAAATTCGACCAAGACCATTGGCATGCTGGTGACCACCAGCGTAAACCCCTTCTTCGCAGAAGTGGTGCAAGGGGTTGAAGCGTACTGCTTCGAACAGGGCTACAGCCTGATCCTCTGCAACACCGAAAACCAGCCGCCTCGCCAACAGCATTACCTGAGAATGCTGATGGAAAAACGGGTGGATGGCCTGCTGGTATTGGGTACCGATATCGACACCCCGTTGCGTGACATGCTGCGCATCCACAAGAACGTGCCGCAGGTGGTACTGGATTGGGGAACGGAGTGCGATTTCGCCAACGTCATCAACGACAACGCCCGCATCGGCGCCCGCATGGCCGTACGCCATCTGCTGGAGCTGGGGCACCGCGACATCGTCTGCATCACTGGCCAGCTCTCCAAGCCGACCACCCAGCAGCGACTGGACGGGGTACGTGATGCGCTGGGCGAGCATGGTCTGACCCTCAAAGATGAACAGGTCTTCGAAGGGGATTACGAGAGCCAGAGCGGCTTCGATGCCATGCTGCGCATCCTGGCCCTGCAGCCTCGTCCGACCGCGGTCTTTGCCTTTGACGATCCCATGGCGATCGGCGCGATTTGCGCTGCTTGGGAAGCGGGAGTCAAGGTGCCGGACGATATCTCCATCATCGGCTACGACGATGTGGAGATGGCGCGCTTCTCCAGCCCGCCGCTGACCACCATCCGCCACCCGAAGGCCGAACTGGGCCAGCTGGCGGTGAAGCATCTGGTCAGTCGGATCCGCAACAAGGAGCTGGAAGTGGAATCGATGACGGTACAGCCCGAGCTGATCGTCCGTCGCTCGGTCAAACCGCTGCGTTAATCCGCACCCGTTGCCAACACGAAAAACCCCCTCTGTCACGAGGGGGTTTTTGTTTTCGCAGGCTGGAGTACAAGAGGATTTTCCCTAAGCAACTCTGCTTATCCTCACTTCTGTCAGAAGCAGGAATGGTTATTTTTGTGTGTTGTATTTCGGTGAGTAGGGGCCATACAGGATGCCATTAGGCATACCTGCGCTTAGCAGTCTGAAACTGGTTATCCCTGCGATATCATGGCCCTTGTCCATCACAGTGTTGGTGATCTGGTCAACGACGGCGACGACCAGCATGCCAACCAGGCTACCACCACCATTGGACTTTTGCTCTGCGCTGGAAGCGCGGGCTGTACCTTCCCATATGGTTTTGCCGTTACGCAGGTCCACCAATTTTGCTTTCGCTGTCACGGCTGTTTCACTCGAGACCACCATATAGCTGGTGCCATATTCGGTGATGTCCAGATAGAGCGCGGTATCAGCACCAAAAATCTGATGCAGTTTGCTGATGGGCAAAGAGTGGATATCTTCCGCAACAGTCATGCCGTTCTGACGGAAGGTTTCGTTGGTCAGTGAGACCGGGAAAACATAATAGCCAGACTCGGCCAGTGGCATGGTGCTCTGGGAGAGCAGGCTATTGCCGGCTTTAACATCTGGACTGTGGTTTACGGGAGGCAAAACCAGAATAGATGTAGGGTGACTTTCCCGAAATGCTGTGTAGTCATACGCAGCTTGTTGGGATGCGCAACCAGCCAGTAGCAGTGAGCCCATGATGGAAATCAGTAACTTTTTCATTTGGCTGCTCCTTGCTTCTGGGTGAGCAGAAAATTAATGAAAGTGGTTGATTCTGGGAAGAGTTGCTTCTCTTTCTCGAAGTGTTCCAGTGCGAGGTTGTCACGCCCATGCTGGGCATAAAGCATGGCCAGATGAGCATGGAAACCGGGCGGCACCTTTTCCCCTTTGCCATTGGCTTCTTGCAGGTTTTTCTCAAGCCGATCGATCTGTTCACCGTTATCTTTTTCTTCAAGGTTCTGGTAGACCGAATCCTGATATTCACCCCAGTTGTACAGGGGCTTGGGTGGGGTCGCACAACCGTAGCTGAAGAGGGCAAAAGCCAGACAAAGTCCTTGATGCATTTTGTTCATTGATTTCCCCTTAGCGAGCCGGTTGCCAGGCACCGTTCTGGATGCCAGAGACCAGATTGTTTACGGCTTCACGAATCGCCAGGTCGAGCACCTTGCCATTGAGTGTGGAGTCATAATCGGCCGTGCCACCAAAACCGATGACTTCGCGGTTGGAGAGCTCGAATTCGCCTGCCCCTTGTGACGAGAAAACAACTTCTGACGTTTTGACATCGACGATGTTGAGGTTGACTTTGGCATAGGCGATCTGTGATTTGCCCCTGCCGAGAATGCCAAACAGCTGATGATCTCCCACCGCTTTTCGACCAAATTCAGTGACATCGCCTGTGATGACGTAATCGGCGCCTTTCAGCGTCTGAGTCTCTTTCTTGAGCCCTGCTTCCGCTTGCAACTCTTCCATGTTGGCTCTGTCCAGAACACTGAAACGGCCAGTTTGTTGCAGGTGGGTGATCAGGATTGTCTTGGCCTGGCTACCCAGGCGGTCGTTACCATCGGAGAATATACCGCGCATGTAGCTTGAGCGATTATCAAACTTGCCCACAGAAATGGGGCTGCGAGTGCCTTGGTATTGGGTTTGGTAAGAGGTCACTTTGGCAACTTCAAGTGTTCGGGAGGATTCGCTTGCACAACCCGCAAGTGTCAAGCTTGCTGCGATAGTCACAGCAACAATGTGATACTTTGTCATGACAGCCTTATTAAGTTTATGATTATTAATGTTTTTTGTGGGGCCTGTATCGTATACCAACGAAGCTCCCAACGGAACCGTTTCAGCTGGAAGCCTTAATAAAACTCCTTGTTGTGCTTGCTAACCAAGGTGGGGGATTGAAGGGGGATCTCCAAATTATGCAGTGTGATCGTTGTGTTGGACTGAAAACTGTCAGTTTTATCCACCAAGACCCAATTCCAGCCCATATGATAAACATTCCCCCTATTTGACCCACCTCGCATTTTGCCTGTTAATCGTTTGATCAATATCAACAAAGGGTTAAGTTCTGATGGACTCCCGACTTAACCGTTCCATCCTGTAGGTTCGGTATGACTGTCAAGGATGGTGTCTTATGTTCCCCCCTCGCAAGTTGGGTCACCAGATCACGCTGCTGGCAATCGGCGGCATCGTATTGCTCGCCGTGGTGCTGCTTACCTTTAATCTGTTTGAAAATCGCCAGCGGGCGCTCGCGGCCGAGCAGGCTGCACTGCGGAGCCAGCTCCAGAACGTGGAAGCGGTGATCAAAAACACCAGCCATGAAACCGTGCTGGCGGCGACTCTGATCGCCCAGCGGCCGGATGCAGCAAAGGCGGTGGCCGACAAGGATTGGCAGACCCTCGCCAATCTGTTTGATCCGCTCTGGCCCGCCCTCAAGGCGCAGGGGATCCAGCAGTTTCACTTTCACATTCCCCCGGCTACTTCCCTTTATCGGGTACACAAGCCCGCAAATCATGGCGACGACCTCTCTACTACACGGTTGGCAGTGGTCGAGGTGAACCGCAATCATCAACCGGTCGGCGGGTTGGAGACCGGTCAGGGCGGCACCGGGATCCGCGGCGTAGTGCCGGTCACTTTCAATGGTCAGTCGGTCGGCTCGGTGGAGTTTGGCCGCGCCCTCGACACCTCGCTGTTTGCCGATCTGCTGGGCAAGGACAGTCGCCTTGCCATCTATCTGTTTGAACAGGGTAAACCCGTTATGCTGACTGGTACCTCCATGCTTGGTGAGTCGGTGGACTGGTATCAGGAGGTATTGGCGGGAGAGAGCCGCTTCACCACCATCAAGCAGCAGGGGAGCGATTTTCTGGTGATGGCGGCACCGTTGCGCGACTTCTCCGGCAAGGCGGTCGGGGTGATCGAGTTGGCGCGTGATCACAGTGAGGTTGCAGCCGCGCTGGTACGCCAGAGCTGGCAGATGGTAATGATCGCGCTACTTGGCACCGCTCTGATTGCGGTGGCGCTGGTGCTGCTGCTGGCGCGTCTTAGTCGTCCGCTGCTTGATAGCGTCAAGGCGCTGGAGGCGCTGGCCAATGGCTCCGGCGATCTCGGCAGCAAGCTGCCGGTGGCGGGGCCGGAGGAGATCCGTCGGCTCGGGTCGGCGTTCAATGCCTTTGTTGCCAAGATCCGCGACACCATCAGCCAGCTCACCACCACCTTGGGCGAACTGGCTGGCGAGAGCGAGCGGCTGTCGCGCAGTGCGGCGGGTAACCTCAGCAGCATGACGCGCCAGCAGGAGCAGACCACCCAGCTCGCCACTGCCATGACCGAGATGACCAGTACGGTGCACGAAGTGGCTCACAACACGGTGCAGGCGGCCGAGGCGGCCAGCGAGGCGGACAATCAGGCGGTCACCGGCGATGAGGTGGTGCAGCAGAGTGTCAGCATGATCGAACAGCTGGCCGAGGAGATCGCCAGCGCGGGCAACACGGTGAGAGAGGTCGCCAAGGCCAGCGAGCAGATTGGCTCTGTGCTGGCGGTGATCCAGTCCATCGCCGAGCAGACCAACCTGCTGGCCCTCAACGCCGCCATCGAGGCGGCCCGGGCCGGTGAACAAGGGCGCGGTTTTGCGGTGGTGGCCGACGAGGTGCGCTCGCTGGCTGGGCGCACCCAGCACTCCACCGCCGAGATCCGCGGTACCATCGAGCAGTTGCAACGGGCGGTGGGCACCACGGTGACCATGATCGAACACAGCGTCTCGCGGGCGGGGGAGTCGGTGGAGCGGGCCAATCAGGCGGGGGAAGCCCTCGGCCGGATCAAGGGGGCGGTCAACAGCATTCGCGACATGAACACCCAGATCGCCGCCGCTTCGGAAGAGCAATCCTCGGTGAGCGACGAGATCACCCGCAATATCGTCAGCGTCCACGAGATCTCCCAGGCCACCACGCTGGTGGCGCGGGATACCGCCCATATCGCCAGTCATGTGGCGACCCTGGTGGACAAGCTGGGGGATCTGGCCGGACAGTTCCAGGATGGTTCCAACGTGCGGATGGTGCTGAGTCGCGCCCGCGCCGCTCATATGGGCTGGAAGACCCGTGTCCGAGCCTATCTGGATGGGCAGGAGGGGTTGTCGCGCAGCGAGGCGGTCAGTGACAAGGAGTGCCGCCTTGGCCACTGGTACTTCAGCGAAGGGCAGGCATGCTGCGGCGATCAACCCGCCTTCAGGGCGATGGCCGCCCCGCACGCCAGACTGCATCAGGTGATCCAGCAGATTATCGAGCTGAAAAATCAGCACAAGCATGAAGAGGCGGAGGCGCTCTACCGCGAGATCGAGCAGAACTCAGAGCAGGTAGTGGGCTGCATCGATCAGCTGCTGCGGGAGATGACCAAGCCGGAGCGTTAATGACGAAGGGGCGGATAGCCCAAGGGCTGACAGCGATGTCAGCCCTTTTGCATGGTGCGGGTCTGGGGTGAGGTTACTGCTCCGGACGCAGATCCTGATAACGGGCGGCGGTGATGAACTGGCCGAAGGTTTCACACCAGACGATCACGCTGCTGTAGCGGGCCGGATCGATCGTGGCGGGCAGCGGCACGATAAAGTTGTCGAAGGTCTTCACCGGCCCGACTCGCACCATCTGATCCTTGAGGCGGGCAAAATCGGCTTCGGTCTCGACAAACTCGGGGGAGAGGTAGAGCTGGTAGTCCGGCCCGGGGGCCAGCTTGCCCATCAGGCTGACGGCATCCGGCCCTATGCTCACCTTGCCTTCCCCCCAGTGCAGCCGATCGCTGTCTTTCAGATCCCGGCGAAAAGTGCCGTGGAATCTCGCCTGTTGCTGGCTGGCCGCGACCTGCTCGGTATCAGGGGCGGGTGGCGCGATCAGGATTGGTAGGGTGTAGACACCGGCGGCAAACCCTGCCGCCGCGACCAGCAGATGGGTGCCCAGCAGCAGGGCCATGGTTTTGCGTTTCATGATATCTCGGTCGTTTATGAATTGATGGCAAAACCATACCAATCCGGGGGCCCGCTGCCCAGTTTGCTCAGGCCAGAGGTGTAGTTATCCATCTATGGTGACGTGGGGTGTGGTCACGCCAATGGCTCAAGGCCGGATAGTGCCGTCCTGGCCTTTGTTGATCTCGCTGGCGGCGTGCACCAGCTGTTCCAGCTGGTGGTGGATCTGGGTGCGATCCAGTTGCTGCAAGGGCTGGCGACTCCACAGTACCGGTGTCAGGCTCTCGGTATCGAAACCCAGTACCGGTTTGCACGGGTCCTGACTGAAGAGGTTCTGGGCGGCCGCCTGAGCGCTGGTGGCCGCGTCGAGGCGGGTAAACATCAGCAGATAGTCGGCCGGGTGTTCGGTCAAGTGACAGGTCAGTTCGCCGATCTGCAGGCTGGTGACGCTCTCCTCCTGTTGCGGCGCAGGCAGGGAGAGGGAGAGAAACAGCTGGTGGATGGCGGCGTGATAAAGAGAGTTCATTGATGGCTCCAGATTGATGATGGCGCCATTAGAGCAGGTCACTGCCAGCGGCACTGTTAATGGTGGCTCTCTTTTTTTAGCTTTTCGGTCAGCGAGATAGCACGCCGCGCTCAGTACAAAAATCGCGACCAATCCCGATAGTCCCTGTTGATGGCCTCTCCTAGACTGGCGGCGAAACATCACAAGAAGACAATCATCATGCAGATTCAAGCAAACACCGGCGGCACACAGGTCGTCGCTCACCACAGTGATGCAACCACAGGGGTTGGCCGGATGGGCCAGCTGGAGGCACGTCAGGTTGCCACCGGACAAGATGCGATCTTGCTGGGCAACCGCAGCGAACCGCAGAAAGGGCAGGGGCTGCTCTCGCGATTGGGGGCCCAACTGGCCCGTCCGTTCGTGGCCATCAAAGAGTGGATTGGCAACCTGCTGGGGAGCGGCAAGAGTGCCGCAGCGCCGAAGACGCAAACCGCCACTTCCCCCGAGGATCTTCAGCGTCTGATGAAGCAGGCTGCATTTGGCAGCTCGCTGGGTGGCTTTGCCAAGGCGGACGTATTGAACAACATCGCCGCCGAACAACTGGGCAAGGAGCACGCCACTCTGGCGACCGGCAACGGCCCACTGCGCTCTCTCTGCACCGCGTTGCAGGCCGTTGTCATCGGCTCCGAGCAGCCGCAACTTCGTGAGTTGGCTGCCGGGCTGCTGGCTCGCCCCATCGCCGGTATCCCGCTCCAGCAGTGGGGCACTGTGGGGGGCAAGGTGACCGAGCTGCTCGCCAGCGCCACACCCGAACTGCTGCAGGAGGCGATGAGCCAGCTGCACACCGCGATGGGTGAAGTGGCCGACCTGCAGCGGGCCGTCAAGGCTGAAATCGCTGGCGAACCGGCGCAAAGCGCGACCACCACTGCGGATGCGACGTCCGCCCAAAGCGGTGAGAGCAAAGGGGCTGCTCGCGAACAGGTCGCCATGGCGCGGCAGACTCCGGCCACCGGCTACAAGCTGGCGCTGGATCTTATCAGCTATCAGGCCAGCTACCTGCTGCGGGATCAAACCTCGACCGAGGTGACCCTGAGCAGCAGCGATCTCAATGCCCTGCATCAACACATTGCCGATGGCTCCATCAACAGTTCCCACATGGCCAAGTTGCAGACCCGCGGCGATCTGCAAACCCTGCGTACACTGGCGCTCTCTCTGGCCAGCGGCAGCGACGCCAAGGGATCTTCCCTTGGTCATGCCCTCGACAGTCTCGCCTCGGCGCGTCCCAACCAGCGGCTGGTGCTGGGCGGACTGATGCAGTTTGCCGGTCAGACCGATCAGGCGTGGGTGAACCATACAGCTGGCAAGCCGGAGGATCGGCTCGATGCCGGGGCGCGACTGCGTTTTGACACCGGCCATATGCAGGCGGAGCTGGGGCGTCTCGGCGACAGCGAGGCACGGCAGGTGCTGCAACAGCTGGAAGGGGCTTTTGGTGATCGGGCCAGGGCTATCTGCGACTTCGCGGTGGCTCAGGTCTCAGGCTTTGCCGATAGCGAAAGCAGCCCTGAGGCTGTGCTGGTCTCCCGCCTGACCCGCATGGGCAATCTGGTGGGCAGCCTGACCGATGCGCTCAAGGAGCGGCTGCAACTGCCCGGGTCCGCCCGTGGCGAGCCGACCATGATCGACTCCGCTAGCCAGCTGACACCGCTCGAACTGGCTGCGCTGGCTCATATCGGCGTCGATGAGAGCTATCTGTAAACCGTCAGCACACAGCCCCTGCGGGCAAGGTGATATGACATAAAAACGGACACCCTCGGGTGTCCGTTTTCTTATTCGGGCGGGAGTGGGCTGAGGGGAGCAGGGCAGGCCGATATGGCTTAGAGGCTGGCGAAATCCACTTCGGGCAGGGTTTCGAAGCCGGGGCGGGCAAACAGATAGCCCTGCATCAGGCTGACGCCCATCTCCCGCAGGCAGGCCATCTCTTCGCGGGTCTCGATCCCCTCCGCCAGCGGGATGATCTGCAACTCGGCAAACAGCGCCAGACAGTGGCGCACTATGGCTTGTCGGGTCGGGTCCTGGTCGATGCCGCGCAGCAGGTGCATATCGAGCTTGACGATGTTGGGGTGAAAATCGGCCAGCAGGTTGAGACCCGAGTAACCGGCGCCAAAGTCATCGATCGCCGTTTTGAAGCCGAGGGCCTGATAGTGATCGACGATGCCGCGAAGATGCTGGCTATCCTGCACCTGCTCCACCTCGGTCAGCTCGAACATGATCTGCGCGATGGGGAAGTGGTGCTCGCGGGCCGCCTGCAGGGTGGTGCGGATGCAGCGCTCCGGGCGGTAGACCGCATTGGGCAGAAAGTTGATGCTCAGCATCCCCTTCATCCCGAGTCGGGCCGCCAGTGCGATGGCCTTGATGCGGCACAGCTGATCGAAGCGGTAGCGGTTGTCGTCGTTGACCCGGGCAATCACGCTCTGCGCCGGTTCGTTGTGGATCCCCCGCACCAGCGCCTCGTAGCCGAAGACGGTACGCTGGCTGCAATCGACGATGGGCTGAAAGGCCATGGTGAAGTCGAAGTCGAGTTCTGCTTTCTCCTGACACAGCTGGCAGATGGCGGGGGACGGGGCGGCAGGTATATCCATGACTTTCCTCTTGGGCGTGGCGGCGCTGGGCACTGTCTCAAATGATAACAGCTCATTACCCCCCTGTAGGTTCGATTAGCAAAGCGTAATCAGACGATCGAGAGGCTTTGATTGCGGTTGTTGCCGTGAAACAGGGGCGGCCAGCCGGAGGGGGAAGTGTGGCTGGCCGTGATAGCGGGCGAATCCATTTACGCGAACGTCCGATTACGCCTGACGGCTAATCGAACCTACGAGCTACTGTTTTAAAATATGGAATTAATATTAGTTTCCATCGTAAAGGGGGGGGGCTATTATTTATCTTATAAAAAGACACCGGTTTTTGGCCGATGTCAGAAAGTAAATTGACTTGTGCAAAAATTATATTTTTAATTATTACGATCGCCTTGTGCAACTCGCTTGTACATACCAATTTCGTTTATTTCGCTAATGACGTACTTCATCATGCCTTCTAATGACTGATTAATAGGTCTAACGTCAAGCTCTGATAATATTTTCTGTAACTCATCCTTAGTGATTCGAATGCTTTTGAAATAACTTTCAAGTTCATCAGTACTCATGCTAATGAGTTCATCATTACTTTTAAAAGACTTCTTTCTTGCGTTATAAACAGCTGTTGCAATAAGATCAGTGCGTTTTGCTTTAAAGGCTGATTTGTCAAGATACTCTGTTAACAGCTCCAACAGTTCTTTATTTGTATAATCGCTTTCGGTTAGGCCAGCAATAGCCCCTTTTACACCGAGACATTTTATTAACTGTTCAAGCTGTAACATTATGGTACCCTCTGAATAAATTCAACGGTTAACGCTCTAAACTGGTTTGCTTGTTTGTAAGCATTTTCCATAGTCACATCATACACGGATAAACGGGAAGATGCTGCTATTCTTAAACCATCTCCTTCGGTGATGTAGTTAGCGAACATAGGGACCGTTTGAGATAGCCTAGTATATTCAGTTTGTTCTGACCGTTTTAGTGCTTCATCATATTCTCTAGCCATCATGCCTATAGCGCCAGAAAAGCATGTCTCTCTATAGTTTTGAGGAACACCAATGGCCATTCTTATCATGTTAACATCACTGTTAACGTTTCTTATTTCGCCAACAACACTCACAACCCCGATTGATGACTGCCTATCCAGTTTTACTGGAGATACACAGTAGTCTGATGCGTAGATAATTGAACGTAAAACATCAGATATTTCAGGGTGTGAGTCAATCAGGATATAATCATAGTTATGGCGAAGAGGCTCTAATATCAAACTGACAGTTTGTAGGTGAGACAACAATAACATGTTGTTTTCTCTGATGTTATTGGTGCTAGGTAATTTGTTGGTATTTACGGTAGAAAGGCGATGGTCAGACGGAATGACATGTATTCCAGAGGGATGTTGGAAAATAGAAATATTCGGAGTTTGTTGTGTTGCACTATATAATTGTTGGAATTTATTAAATAGTGTTTCGCCAGAAGGTGGTTGAGTATGGAAAGTTTCAATCATCTGAGGGAAGAAACGCCCTGTTATGCCACCACGTTGGTAGTCGGCGTCAATGACTAATACTCGTTTGTTATGGAAACGCTGTAGAGCTACCGCAATATGAAAGCATGCTGTGGTTTTTCCTACACCACCCTTCTCACTCACGAAACTTACAATAACCGCCATATTAATTTCCCTAATTAATCTGGATTAAATTGGTAAAGTGAAGGCGGTGTAGTTCACACCGCCTTTTAAAATCACTGCAGCAGGGAGATATCCGCGACTTGCAGGAACAGGTTGCGCAGGTTGTTCAGCAGTGCCAGACGGTTGGCCTTGAGGGCTTCGTCGTCGGCCATCACCATCACCTCGTTGAAGAAGGTGTCGACCGGCTCGCGCAGGGCGGCCAGACGGGTGAGGGCGGCCTGATAGTCACCGGCAGCGAACAGCGGGGCCAGTTCGGCTTGCAGTTCGGCAACCTGGGTGGCCAGCGCCTTCTCGGCGGCATCGACCAGCAGTTCCGGTTTGACGGCAGTCGGCAGTTCGCCTTCGACCTTGGCCAGAATGTTGCTCACGCGCTTGTTGGCGGCAGCCAGAGCCAGTGCGGCATCCAGCGTGCGGAAGTGGCTGACGGCCTTGACGCGACGATCGAAGTCGAGCGGACGGGTCGGGCGGCGTGCCAGTACGGCCAGCACCACGTCGGCACCGATGCCTTCGTCCTGATAGGCGGCGCGGAAGCGGCCCAGCATAAAGTCGACCACGTCGGTAACGACGGTTTTGTTGGTTAGCTTGTCGCCGTAGACGCGTACCGCTTCTTCCACCAGTTCAACCAGATCCAGATCCAGCTGCTTCTCGGTCATGATGCGCAGGGCACCGATGGCGGCGCGACGCAGGGCGAACGGGTCCTTGTCACCCTTCGGCAGCATGCCGATGCCGAAGATACCGGCCAGAGTGTCGAACTTGTCGGCCAGCGCGACGGCGCAGGCAACCAGACCGGACGGCAGGGCATCACCGGCAAAGCGCGGCATGTACTGCTCGTTGAGGGCCACGGCCACTGCTTCGTCTTCGCCATCGTGACGGGCGTAGTGCATCCCCATGACACCCTGGGTGTCGGTGAACTCGCCGACCATGTTGGTCATCAGGTCACACTTGGAGAGCAGACCGGCACGCTTGGCCTGAGCCACGTCGGCATCGATACGCTCGGCGATAAAGCCGGCGACGGTCTCGATGCGCTCGACCTTGGCCTTGACGGTGCCCAGCTGTTGCTGGAACAGCACGGTTTCAAGGCGCGGCAGGCGGGAAGCCAGGGTCTGCTTGAGGTCAGTCTTGAAGAAGAACTCGGCGTCAGAGAGACGGGGGCGAACCACCTTCTCGTTGCCGCTGATGATCTGGCTCGGGTCTTTGGACTCGATGTTGGTGACGAAGATGAACTTCGGCAGCAGCTTGCCGTTCTTGTCGTAGACCGGGAAGTACTTCTGGTCACCCTTCATGGTATGAACCAGCGCTTCAGCGGGAACGGCCAGGAACTTCTCTTCGAAGTTGGCGGTCAGCACCACCGGCCACTCGACCAGTGCAGTGACCTCTTCCAGCAGGGCGTCGTCCAGATCGGCCACGCCACCGAAGGCGGCAGCGGCCGCTTCGGCGTCAGCCTTGATCTTGGCCTTGCGTGCCATGAAGTCGGCAATCACCATGCCGCGCTCCTGCAGGATCTGCGGGTACTGGCTGGCGTTGTCGATGGTGAATTCACTCTCGCCCATAAAGCGGTGACCGCGAAGGGTGCGGGCAGAGTCGATACCCAGAATGGTGGCGGGAACCAGATCCCCATCCAGCAGGAGGGTCACGGTGAACACCGGACGCACGAACTGGATGGTCTTGTCGCCCCAGCGCATCATTTTCGGGATCGGCAGCTTGGCCAGTGCGGAGGCTACCAGCTCGCCCAGCAGATCTTTGGCCGGACGGCCTTCGACCTTGGCTGTGTGAACCAGCCACTCACCCTTGTCGGTGACCAGACGCTCGGCCTGCTCAACGGTGATGCCGTTGCCACGGGCCCAGCCTTCGGCTGCCTTGGTCGGCTTGCCTTCGGCATCGAACGCTTGAGACACGGCCGGGCCGCGCTTCTCGACGCTCTTGCTCGGCTGTTCGCCAGCCAGCTCGCTCACTTTCAGCGCCAGACGGCGCGGTGAGGCAAACCACTCGACGTCGCCAAAGGCCAGATCGGCCTTGGTCAGTTCGGCTTTGAAGTTGTCGGCAAAGGCTTCGGCCAGGGAGCGCAGGGCTTTGGGCGGCAGCTCAGCAGTACCGATCTCTACCAGAAATGTATGTTGTGCCATGTCCGTTCCTTAACCTTGCTTGTTCTCACTGCGCTGACACATCGGGAAGCCCAGCGCTTCGCGGGAGGCGTAGTATGCCTCTGCTACGGCCTTGGTCAGGGTGCGAATGCGCAGGATGTAGCGCTGACGCTCGGTGACCGAGATGGCCTTGCGGGCATCCAGCAGGTTGAAGGAGTGAGCGGCTTTGAGGATGCGCTCGTAGGCAGGCAGCGGCAGCGGTTTTTCCAGTGCCAGCAGATTCTGGGCTTCCTTCTCGTACTGCTCGAAGCAGTGGAACAGGAACTCCACATCGGCGTGTTCGAAGTTGTAGGTGGATTGCTCCACTTCGTTCTGGTGGAACACGTCGCCGTAGGTGGTCTTGCCCAGCGGGCCGTCAGACCAGACCAGATCGTAGACGCTGTCCACGCCCTGAATGTACATGGCCAGACGCTCGAGACCGTAGGTGATCTCGCCGGTAACCGGCTTGCACTCGAGGCCGCCAACTTGCTGGAAGTAGGTGAACTGGGTCACTTCCATGCCGTTCAGCCACACTTCCCAACCCAGACCCCAGGCACCCAGAGTCGGGTTTTCCCAGTTGTCTTCCACGAAGCGGATGTCGTGGATTTCAGGATCCATGCCCAGCTCTTTCAGGGAGCCCAGATAGAGTTCCTGAATGTTGTCGGGGGAAGGCTTGATGATCACCTGGAACTGGTAGTAGTGCTGCAGGCGGTTCGGGTTTTCACCGTAGCGGCCGTCGGTCGGACGGCGGGACGGTTGCACGTAAGCGCAGGCGATGGGCTCCGGGCCCAGGGCACGCAGACAGGTCATGGGGTGGGAAGTACCGGCACCCACTTCCATATCCAGCGGCTGAATGATGGTACAGCCCTGGCGGGACCAATAGTCCTGCAGCTGCAGGATCAGGCCCTGAAAGGTTTTGACATCGAATTTTTGCATAATTTTTTTCGCGCGAAGTGAAAATCAGAGCAAGATTTGCTGAATGTGAACCGAGGGAGTATACCGTCTGGCATGGTCGGATAATAGGCGAAATTGCAGCGGATTCGCGGGATGGTGCTGCGCCCTGGCTGGTCGGGCGGGATGTCCGGTATATGATGTGAGCAGTGCCGCCTGCAGAGTGGGCAGGGTTGGGCAAACCGCTGAAATAACGAGGGAGAGGAAATGGAACAGCGCTGCGCCTGGGTGACCAAAGACCCGGAATACATTGAATACCATGACAAACAGTGGGGCAGGCCGGTCTATGACGCCCGCGAGCTGTTTGCCAAGCTCTGCCTCGACGGCCAGCAGGCGGGACTGTCGTGGATCACCATCCTCAAGCGCACCGAGAGCTATTACCGCGCCTATGCCGACTTTGATCCGGTGCAGATTGCCCGCTTCGACGAGCAGGATGTGGAGCGGTTGATGCAGGACAGCGGCATCATCCGCAACCGGCTCAAGGTTCAGTCGATCATCAGAAATGCCCGCGCTTATCTGGCGTTGCAGGAGCAGGGGCTCGACTTCGCCGACTACCTGTGGGGCTTTGTTGGCGGCGCCCCCATCGTTAACCAGCGGCAGGGCAACGGCGATATTCCGGCAACCTCGCCGGAGTCGGATGCTATGTCGAAAGCGCTCAAGAAGCTCGGCTTCAACTTCGTCGGCAGCACCATCTGTTACGCCTTTATGCAGGCGGTGGGGATGGTGAACGATCATCTGGTCAGCTGTCCTTGCCACGCCGAGTGTCAGTTACCGCGCTGACAGCCCGCCAATTGCCCAAAAAAACACCACTCTCGCCATCTGTTCAGGCTTGCGTCAGACAATGGCGTGCCAGCGCGTTACAATCCGGCCCCCGGCATGGTGCCGGATTGTTTTCACAGAGGTTTTTTCATGCGAGCCAAGATCCTGGTGCCTGCTCTGGCACTGACCGTTGCCCTGAGCGGCTGTACCACCAACCCCTACACAGGTGAATCCCAGACCTCCAAAGGTGCCTGGGGCGCGCTGGCTGGCGCCGCTGCCGGTGCGGCCGTAGGTGCGCTCTCTTCCAGCAAGGGTGACCGCAAGAAGGGCATCCTGACCGGCGTTGCTGCTGGCGCGGCCCTGGGTGGCGGTATCGGCTACTACATGGACGTGCAGGAAGCCAAGCTGCGCGAGAAGCTGCAGGGCACCGGCGTCAGCGTGACCCGCAATGGCAATGAGCTGATCCTCAACATGCCGAACAACGTCACCTTCGACAGCTCCAGCTCCCAGCTGAAAGCGGCCGGAGCCAACACCCTCTCCGGCGTGGCCATGGTGGTTGCCGAGTTCGACAAGACCCGCCTGAACGTGGTCGGTCACACCGACAGTACCGGTTCCCGCGACCTGAACATGAAGCTCTCCCGCGATCGTGCCGATGCCGTTGCCGCCCAGCTGATTGGTCAGGGCGTAGCAGGCAGCCGCATCTCCACCACCGGCGTGGGCCCGGATCAGCCGGTTGCTACCAACAGCACCGCCGCAGGCAAAGCCCAGAACCGCCGCGTGACCATTACCCTGACCCCGACCGCCTAAGTCGCTCAGGTTTCGGTAACGAAAAGGCCCCGCCAGTGATGGCGGGGCCTTTCTATTGGCGCCGTGGCGAGCAATGACGCCTTGTTGTTTGCTCCCTTCTCCCCTCGTGGGAGAAGGGGCGGGGATGAGGGGGATAAGCGCCTCTTAGACAGCGGCAGTCAGCTGCACTTCCACCTTGTAGCCTTCATGGGCTAAGCGGGCTTGTACGCAGGCGCGAACCGGCGCGGTGCCAGCCGGGATCCAGGCATCCCACTGCTCGTTGAAGGCAGCGATGTCCTGAATGTCTTTCAGATAGATATTGGCCATCAGGATCTTGTCGACGCCGGAGCCGTTGGCTTCCAGCAGGCGTTGCAGGCTCTCAAGCACTTCGCGGGTCTGCTGGTGGATGTCGGCCTCTTCGCTGACGGGCACTTCCACCACGTAGAGGGTGCCATTGTGGATGACGACGTCAGACCAACGCTGGGTGGTGCCGATTCGGGTAATGGTTGTCATGGAGTGCTCCGGTACGGGGGCTTATTGACCCTTGCGGATCAGATAGCGGTAGGGGGCCTGCTCTGTATCGCTGGCGACCAGGGTGTGATCCATAAAGCGGCAGAAACTGGGGATGTCGCGGGTGGTTGAAGGATCGTCGGCGCTGACCAGCAGGGTCTCGCCATCCGCCATCAGTCGCACTTTCTTGCGAACCATCATAACGGGTTCCGGGCAACGAAGCCCGATTGCGTCCAACTCGTGGGTCGCATCGCAGAATAAATCACTCATCTATTATCAACCTTCAACCTATTCGGCTGCCAATGATACTCAGGGCTAAAAAATAATCAAACAAACGACCCATTAACCAGCATATGTAACCGAAATGTTATTCAGCCCTATCCAGCTTGCGCCGGACGAGTAATATAAAAATTGAACCATATTCAACAAGGAGGTGAATATGCAGGTCTCCTACGGCAGATTACAAGCCTATGCAGGCATGGGGTTCTTGTCCTTCGCCATGATAGTGATGGGCAGCCCGATCGGGAATACCGGTACCTGGTTCGGCTCCATGGTGATGGTCGGGTTGGGGCTCTGGATCGAGCTCAGCGATTACTATGACGAGGATGAGGACGAGAACGATCAATCCTGAATCGGATGAAGATTCAGCAACAAAGGCGGAGCAATTCCGCCTTTGTCATTTCTGCCGTTTGGCAATGTGCCCGGATCAGCGGGTCGAGCGCATCGCCCGCTCCAGATGCAGCGCCGTCTGCTCCGGGTTGGCCTTGGGATCGTTGAAGAAGTTGCTCAGCACATCGAGGATCGCCTGCCGCATATTGGTCGGTGTCGCCATCCCTTCCGCCATGCTGGGCAGCAGGTTGTCCTGCTTTTCCGCCAGCAGGAAATCCTGATAGGAGCGGACGGCGCAGCGGTCGAACTTGCTCATGTCGGGATTGGTCAGAGCCGGGATCGACCCCTTCACCCGATTGAACTCTTCCTGGAATTTCGGCGTCATCAGCAGTTGGGCCAGATCCCCCTGCGCCTGCAACTGGGCCGGATCCCGCTGTTTGAACATGGCGATGGAGTCGAGGTTGTAGCTGAACAGTCCGGCGCTGCCCGGGCTCGGCAGACAGGCGATATCCTCACCCGGCCGGTAGTTGCCCGCGCTCAGCTCCCCTTTAACCCAGTCCCCCATCACCTGCATGGCGGCGCCACCGCTCTCCAGCAGGTTGGTGGCCTGATGCCACTTCAGACCGGCGTATTTTTGCGGGACGTAGGCACGCAGCTGTTGGAAACGGGTCAACACTCGCACCATATCGGGGCCGGTCAGGGTGGCGCTGTCCTGCTCGAGGAACGCCTTGCGATAGAATTCTTTTCCGCCCTCACCGAGTGCCACCGTTTCAAACAGTACCGCCAGCTGCCAGGGCTCGTTGCCAATGGCGAGCGGGGTTATGCCCCGTGTTTTAAGCTGGTCGGCGACGGTGACAAACTGGGCCCAGCTGGTGGGCTGAGTCAGCTTGTTGCGCTCGAAGATCTTGCGGTTGAGCCACAGCCAGTTGACCCGGTGGATGCCGGTGGGCACCGCCATCAGGGCGCCATTCTGGCTGAGGGTGGCACGTACCATGGGCGGCATCTGACCGTACCAGCCGAGGTGTTCGGCCATGGGGGTGAGGTCGCGCAGGAAGCCGAGCCCGGCCCACTCCTTGAGCTCGTAGCCCTTGAGGTGGGCCGCTTCTGGCGGGTTGGCGGCCAGTGCCCGACTCTTCAATACCGTCATGGCACTCTTGCCGCCGCCGCCCTGCACTGCAAAGTCGTTCCACTGGTTGCCCTGTCTGGTCCACTCGGATTTGAGCACTTCGACCGCTTTCGCTTCGCCGCCTGACGTCCACCAGTGCAGTACCTCCACCTGGGAGGCGGCAACGGGAGTAGAGAGCAGGGCGATGACAGAAAAAGACAACCACTTCATAAGGTTACTGCCTTGGTAGGGAGAGCGTGGCCTGCAGGCCACCTTGCGGACGATTTTCCAGCACCAGATCGCCACCGTGGGCGTGGGCAATGTTGCGGGCGATGCCAAGGCCGAGGCCGGTGCCAGCCTGATCCGTGCTGAGCCGGTAATAGGGTTCGAAAATGCGCTCGAACTGATCGTCCGGCAGGCCGGGGCCCTCATCCATAATGAAGAGGATCAGCATCTCCTCGTCATCCATGATGATGATGCGCACCTTCTGGCCGTACTTGATGCCGTTGTCCACCAGATTGCCGATACAGCGTTTGAGCGCCAGCAGCTTGCCGCGATAGGGCCACTTGCAGTGCCCTTCGATGGTCAGCCGCTCGTCGTGCAGGTTCATCGACTCCGCCATCTGCTCAAGCAGGGCGTTGATGTCGATCTCCTCGATATTCTCGTGAATGTCGGTCTCTTTGACCGTCTGCAACGCCCCTTTCACCATCAGCTCCAGCTCGTCGAGATCCTTGTTGAACTTGGCGATCTGTACCTCGTCATCGAGCAGTTCGACCCGCAGCCGCAGCCGGGTGATGGGGGTCTTGAGGTCGTGGGAAATTGAGCTGAACAGCCGCTCTCTATCGTCGATATAACGGCGGATGCGGTGCTGCATGATGTTGAAGGCGCGGGTCGCCGCCACGATTTCCGATGCTCCTTCCTCTTTGAGCGAAGGCTGATCGATATCCTTGCCGAGATTCACCGCCGCCTTGGCGAGACGGCGCAGCGGACGGGTCTGCCAGCGCACCAGCATAAAGGTGAAGAAGCAGAGGAACACTGTCATCAGGGCGATGAAGCGCACCTGATTGCTCGGCATCACGGTATCGTCGAGGGTCATGTAGGGGGCGGGCAGCAGGGCCGCCAGATAGAGCCACTCCCCCTTTTCGATCTCGATCTGGGTCACCAGTACCGGTGGATTGAGCGGCTCCAGCGACAGGGTGTAGCGGGCCCAGGAGGAGGGGAGATCCGCCAGCAAGGTGTCGTTGTTGAAGACGTGGAGGTCATCGGGTCGGGAGAAGTCCACCTTGATCGCCATGGCATCGGAGAGCTTGCGGGTCAGCACGCCCTGTACCTCCTCCAGCACCTGCGTCTTGCGTTCGCTGTCGGGGATGGCGTTGATGTGGATCTCTTCCTCGTTGAGCGAGACGAAGAAGCGGCTGCCCCCCATGTTGCGCAGCTGGTCCAGCGCGATATGGCGATATTGCAGCGGCAGGGATTTGAAGAAGTTGACGGTGGAGGCGGCAGACATGGCGAGGTTGCGGGTGGTGCTGACCATCCCCTCCAGCTCCCGCTTCTGGATCTGCTGCATCCAGATGCCGGTCAAAATGGTCTGGGAGAGCAGGATGGCCAGCAACAGCAGCAGGATCATCCGTGACAACAGGGAGCGGGGCACCAGCGCCCCCCAGGACCACTTGTTGCTCATGGCAGCTCGTGCACCTCGGCAATCAGCATGTAGCCACTGCCGCGAATGGTCTTGATGATGCGCGGGCTCTTGCCGTTGTCGCCCAGCTTCTGGCGCAGACGGCTGATCTGTACGTCGATGCCGCGCTCCATCGGCAGGCTTTCGCGGCCGCGGGTGGCATCCGAGATGGTGTCCCGATCCAGCACCACGCCGGGCTGTTGCAGGAACATGCCGAGCAGCATGGCGTCGCTGCCGGAGAGATCCAGCAGGCTGCCATCATCATGGGTCAGCTGGTGGCTCAGGGTGTCGAGGGTCCACTCGGCAAAACGCAGGCGGCGGCTCGGCTCTTTCTCTTTTTCCGGCTGGCGGAATTCGGCGCGGCGCAGCAGCGCCTTGATGGGGCCTGCAGTTCACGGGGGCTGAACGGCTTGGCGATATAGTCGTCGGCACCGAGTTCGAGGCCGATCACCCGATCCGCTTCGTCGGAGGCGGCGGTCAGCATGATGATGGGCACCTGGGAGTCACGACGGATCTGCTGGCAGAGGGTAAAACCGTCCTCGCCGGGCATCATGATGTCCAGAATAATCAGGTCCGGGCTGTGCTGGGCGAGTTGCTGACGCATCTCGTTGCCCTCCGCCGCCGTCAATACCTGAAAGCCCGCCCGGGTCAGGTACTCATTGAGCAGCTCGCGGATCTCTTGGTCGTCATCGACGATCAGCAGTTGTTTGCTCATTGACATATGTATGTGCATCCACCCATTTTTTTGTGCAGATTGAACCTGTCGGGGGAGTAAAAAGCAAGCAAGCCCCCTATCTAATGTGAGGTTTAAGGCAATAACAGCCTATTGATAAGATTAAAACGAAAAAAGGCCGACCCAAACGGGACGGCCAACAGACAGCTTCTGACCACTGACGAGCACCCCGTGTGGCGATCGTCACAGACTTGAAAAGGGGCCAGTCAGACTGGCCCCGAAAAGGGACAACTCTCAGTAGTGCATCCCGTCGATCCGGCTGGTTATCACACCCGTTCAAACACGGTGGCGATGCCCTGGCCCAGACCGATACACATGGTGGCAACCCCCAGAGTGGCATCCTTCTCCTCCATCAGATTGATTAGGGTGGTGGAGATGCGCGCACCGGAGCAGCCGAGCGGGTGGCCCAGCGCAATGGCGCCGCCGTTCAGGTTCACCTTCTCGTCCACCTGATCCTGCAGACCCAAATCCTTCACGCAGGGCAGTGACTGGGCGGCGAAGGCCTCGTTCAGTTCGAACAGGTCGATGTCACCTATGGTCAGACCGGCACGCTTGAGCGCCTTCTGGGTCGCCGGCACCGGGCCGTAACCCATGATGGCGGCGTCACAGCCGGCGATGGCCATGGCACGTACCTTGGCGCGCGGCGTGAGGCCGAGGGCCTTGGCGCGATCCGCGCTCATCACCAGCATGGCGGAGGCGCCATCGGACAGGGCCGAGGAGCTGCCGGCGGTGACGGTGCCGTTGACCGGATCAAACACCGGGCGCAGTTGGCTCAGGGTTTCGACCGTGGTCTCCGGGCGGATCACCTCGTCGTAGTCGTAGAAGAAGCGGGCGCCGCTGGCGTCATGGCCTTCCAGCCCGACGATCTCCTTGGCAAAACGCCCTTCCACGGTGGCCGCGTGAGCACGGCGGTGGGAGCGGGCGGCAAACTCGTCCTGCTGCTGGCGGCTGATGCCGTGCAGCTTGCCGAGCATCTCGGCGGTCAACCCCATCATGCCGGAGGCTTTCGCCACCGACTTGGCCATGCCGGGGTGGAAGTCGACGCCGTGGCTCATCGGCACGTGACCCATATGCTCTACGCCGCCGATGATGAAGATATCCCCATCACCTACCTGAATGGCGCGAGAGGCGTCATGCAGCGCCTGCATGGAGGAGCCACACAGGCGGTTGACGGTAACCGCCCCCACTTGCTTGGGAATACCGGCCAGCAGCGCGGCGTTGCGGGCGATGTTGAAGCCCTGCTCCAGGGTCTGCTGTACGCAGCCCCAGTAGATATCCTCGATCTCGTTCGGGTCGAGGTTGGGGTTGCGCAGCAGGATGGACTTCATCAGGTGCGCGGACAGATCTTCTGCACGCACGTTGCGGAAGGCGCCGCCCTTGGACCGGCCCATCGGGGTCCGGATACAGTCGACAATGACTACGTCTTTCATGAATGGATCTCCTTTCCGCAATCAGTAGAAGGTTTTGCCCTGGGCGGCCATCTCGCGTAAGCGGTCGCTGACGCGGTAGAGCGGGCCCAAGTCGGCATACTGGTCGGCCATGGCCACGTAGCGATCCAGACCGATAGTGTCCAGATAGCGGAACACGCCGCCGCGGAAGGGAGGGAAGCCCAGACCGTAGACCAGTGCGATGTCGGCTTCGGCTGGCGTGGCGACAATGCCCTCTTCCAGACAGAGCACCACCTCGTTGATCATCGGGATCATCATGCGAGCGATGATGGCTTCCTTGTCGAAATCCTGTTTCGGCTTGGCGATGGGGGCCAGCAGCTCGTAAGCAGTGGCGTCGGCCACCTTCTTCGGCTTGCCCTTCTTGTCCTGCTCGTAGGCGTAGAAGCCCTTGCCATTTTTCTGACCGAAGCGGTTCACTTCGTACATCACGTCGATGGCGGTGCGACCTTCCTTGCTCATGCGTGCCGGGAAGCCCTGCGCCATCACGTCACCGGCATGGTGACCGGTGTCGATGCCGACCACGTCCAGCAGGTAGGCGGGGCCCATGGGCCAGCCGAACTCTTTCTCCATCACCTTGTCGACGGCGGCGAAGTCGGCGCCATCGGCGACCAGCTTGTTGAAGCCGAAGAAGTAGGGGAACAGCACGCGGTTGACGAAGAAGCCAGGGCAGTCGTTGACCACCACCGGGGACTTGCCCATGGCGGCGGCATAGGCCACCACGCGGTTGATGGTTTCATCGGAGGTTTGCTCGCCGCGGATGATCTCCACCAGTGGCATGCGGTGCACCGGGTTGAAGAAGTGCATGCCGCAGAAGTTCTGCGGGCGCTTCAGCCCCTTGGCCAGCAGGGAGATGGGGATGGTGGAGGTGTTGCTGGCGAGCACGGCGTCTTCGCCAATGATCCCTTCTACTTCGCCCAGTACGGCGGCTTTCACCTTGGGATTCTCGACCACGGCTTCGACCACCACGTCCACATGCTTGACGTTGTCATAGCTGAGGGTCGGAGTGATGGCAGAGAGCACCTGGCCCATCTTGATGCCATCGATGCGGCCCTTTTCGAGCTGGCCGTTGAGCAGCTTGGTGGCTTCGCCCATGCCAAGTGCCAGCGCCTTCTCGTTGATGTCCTTCATCACCGCCGGAATGCCCTTGCTGGCAGACTGGTAGGCGATGCCGCCACCCATGATGCCGGCACCCAGTACGGCGGCGTGGCCAGTGGCCTTGCTCGCCTGCTTGGCAGCCTTCTTGGCCAGTGCCTTGATGTGCTGATCGTTGAGGAAGATACCGACCAGTGCCTTGGCCACGTCGGTTTTGGCCAGCTTGATAAAGCCCTGTGCCTCAACGGCCAGCGCCTCGTCACGGCCCATGCCGGCGGCGGCCTCGACGGTTTTCACCGCAGTCATCGGCGCCGGATAGTGTTTGCCCGCCACGGCGGCAACCATGCCGGCGGCGGTGGTGAAGCTCATCATGGCTTCCAGTTTGGAGAGACGCAGCGGGGCTTTCTTGGCGGCGCGACGGCTCTGCCAGTCCAGCTTGCCCGCGATGGCGTCTTTGATCATCTGCAGCGCAGCGCTCTGCAGTGCGTCCGGGGCGACCACGGCGTCGATGGCGCCCACCTTGAGGGCGTCATCGGCACGGTAATCCTTGCCGGTGGTGATCCACTCGAGCGCGTTGTCGGCGCCGATCACTCGCGGCAGACGGACTGTGCCGCCAAAGCCCGGCATGATGCCGAGTTTGGTCTCGGGCAGGCCGATTTTGGCGCTGGTGTCGGCCAGACGGAAGTCGGTGGAGAGAATGGTCTCGCAGCCGCCGCCGAGGGCGTGGCCCTTGATAGCTGAGAGGGTGGGCACCGGCAGATCTTCGATGGCATTGAAGATGTCGTTGGCCTTTTTCAGCCAGCCGAGCAGATCTTCTTGCGGCAGATCGAACAGTTCCAGGAATTCGGTAATGTCGGCACCGACGATAAAGGCGTCTTTGCCGGAGGTGAGGATCAGACCTTTTAGTTCACGTTCTTGTTGTAATGCGGCGATCGCTTCGCTCAGGGAGAGCAGGGTAGCGCGATCCAGCTTGTTGACTGAACCCGGGGCATCAAACCTCAGCTCGGCAATGCCGTTTTCGAGGTAGCTGACCGACAGGGTTTCGCCTTGGTAGATCATGAGAGTGTCTCCTTGTTCCCACTCAGTGGGGAGTGGTGCTCCTTAATCCCCAGCAGGGGGCGAGGCTCACTATTGATCCAAAAGGAGACATTTTCAACACCTATTTAAAACATTTGTTTAACAGAACTCGAGTAAAAGCTCCTCATCACAAAACAGGCAAAAGAGAGGCGCCTTGCGGCGCCTCGGATAGATGTGAGTTTGTTATCAACTGGCCAGTTCAGGCCGGTTGCGATACTGGTTAAGCACCTCGGGATCGGCGAGGGCATGGGTGTTGTTGACGGGTCTGTTGTGTACCACTTCGCGCACCGCCAGTTCGACGATCTTGCCGGACTTGGTGCGGGGGATGGCATCCACCTGCAGGATGCGGGCGGGCACGTGGCGGGCGGTGCAGTGCTGTTTTATCTGCTGGCGGATCCGCTCGCGCAGCGGCTCGTCCAGCTTGCAGCCCGCCTTGAGCTTGACGAACAGCACCACCCGTTCGTCCTGCTGCCACTGCTGGCCGATGACGATGCTCTCCTCCACCTCGTCGAGTTGTTCAACATAGCGATAGATCTCGCTGGTGCCGATGCGCACGCCGCCCGGGTTGAGGGTGGCGTCGGAGCGGCCGTAGAACAGAATGCCACCGGTCGGGGTCAGCTCGATCCAGTCGCCGTGGCACCAGATGTTGTCGAACCGTTCGAAGTAGGCGGCATGGTACTTGTCGCCATGCTCGTCGCCCCAGAAGTAGATGGGCTGGGCCGGGAACGGCTTGGTGCAGACCAGCTCGCCCTTCTCCCCCTGCACCGGCTGGCCCGCTTCGTTGAATACCTGCACCGCGAGACCGAGGCCACGCCCCTGACTCTCGCCGCGATAGACGGGGCTAAGGGGATTGCCGATGACGAAGCAGGAGCAGATGTCGGTGCCACCGGAAATGGAGCTGAGCTGCACATCCTGCTTTATCTGCTGGTAGACGTAGTCGAACCCCTCCGGCGACAGCACGGAGCCGGTGCTGCAGATCAGCCGCAAGTGCGGCAAGTCGTGTGTCTTGATAGGGGCATAGCCTTGTTTATGCAACGCATCGAGATACTTGGCCGAAGTGCCGAACAAGCTGACCTGCTCGTCGCGGGCCAGATCCCACAGCACGTTGCCGTCCGGATAAAATGGCGAGCCGTCATAGAGCACCAGGGTGGCGCCGGAGGCGAGGGCGCTCACCAGCCAGTTCCACATCATCCAGCCACAGGTGGTGAAGTAGAAAATTCGCTCCCCCGGTTTGATGTCGCAGTGCAGCTGGTGTTCTTTCAGGTGTTGCAGCAGGGTACCGCCGATGCCGTGCACGATGCACTTGGGTTTGCCGGTGGTGCCGGAGGAGTAGAGGATATAGAGCGGATCGTTGAAAGCCATGGGTTCGAACTGGAGGCTGGCGTCCGGCTGGCTCGCCAGCACTTGCTGCCAGTCGTGACCAAGCTGCAGCGGGTTGCCGAGCAGGGGGATCATCACCGTCTGCTCTATGCTGCCGATCTGGCTCACCACGCTGGCGACCTTCTGTTGAATGTCGATAGCCTTGCCGTTGTAGCGATAGCCATCCACCGCAAACAGCACTCGTGGTCGGGTCTGGCCGAAGCGCTCTACCACGCTGGCTTCGCCAAAGTCGGGGCTGGTGGAGGTCCAGATTGCCCCCAGACTGGTGGTTGCCAGCATGGCAACCACGGTTTCCGGAATATTGGGCAGATAGGCGGCGACCACATCGCCGCGACCAATCCCCTGATGACGCAGCCACTGCGCCAGCCGGGCAACCTGATCACTCAGTTCACCCCAGCTAAGAGTACGGCTTGGACTTCCTTCGATACGGGAGATGATGGCCGGGCTCTCGTCCTGACGGCGCAGCAGGTTTTCGGCGAAGTTGAGGCTGCTGTCGGGGAACCAGCGGGTGCGCTGCATATCCTGACGGTTCTCCGCCACTATGTTGCCGAGCTCGCCCTTGACGCCGCAGTGCTGCCATACCAGCGGCCAGAAACGGGTGGTCTTCTCCACCGACCATTGATAAAGCTGCGGGTAGTTCTGCAACTGCAAGCCGTGGAAACGGTTCACCTCCGCCATAAAACGGTAGAGGTTGGATTGCTGCATCCCGAGCGGATCCGGTTGCCACAGGCAGAGGTTGTCCATGAGTAATCCCTGACTTCATGTATCTACCGGCAGTGTATTGAATTGTTTTTGATTTGTTAATGATTGGTTTTCTGTTGATAACAAACACGTTTGTAACGTATGCGTTACCTCACGAAGCGGCAGCTTGACGGGTCGAGCCGCCAAGCGCTTGATGTTATGCTGCAATCACATTCACCTCGGAGCAGGACGCCATGAGCAGCTACAGCCAACTTTTTGCCCAGCACCTCGATACCTTGCAGCAGCGCACCCGCGATATTCTGCAACAACAGGGGCTCAGCGGACTGGCCATCCACTCCGGCCAGACTCACCGCATCTTCCTCGATGATCAGGATTACCCGTTCAAGGTAAACCCCCACTTCAAGGCCTGGTTGCCGGTGCTGGACAATCCCCACTGCTGGCTGCTGGTGGACGGGGTGAACAAACCAATCCTGCTGTTCTACCGCCCGGTGGATTTCTGGCACAAGGTAGCGGATCTGCCCAATGCCTTCTGGGTCGAGTTCTTCGATATCCGTTTCCTGACCCGGCCGGAACAGGTGGCCGACCATCTACCAGCCAACAAGCAGGAGTGGGCCTATCTGGGCGGTCATCTGGAAGTGGCCGAGCTGCTGGGGCTGACCCAGCCCAATCCAGAGGCGGTGCTCAACTACCTGCACTATCACCGCGCCTACAAGACACCCTACGAGCTGGAGTGTCTGCGCGAGGCGAACCGGATCGGGGTGCGCGGCCATATCGCGGCCAAGGACTCTTTTATGGCGGGGGCGAGCGAGTTCGAGATCAATCTGGCCTACATGAAGGCGGTCGGGCAGGGGGCCAATGAGGCACCCTACGGCAATATCGTCGCCATCAACCGCAATGCGGCCATCCTGCACTACACCCACTTGTCTGCCTTGCGGGTGCCCGATGCGGAGCGTCACTCCTTCCTGATCGATGCCGGTGTCGATTTTCACGGTTATGCCTCCGACATCACCCGCACCTGGGCGTGGCGGCGTGGCGAGTTTGCCGATCTGATTGCTGCCCTCGACGAGCAGCAGCAGGAGATCATCAAGGAGATCAAACCGGGTCGCCGTTACAGCGAGCTGCACCTGCTGATGCATCACAAGCTGGCGCGCCTGCTGCAAGCGACCGAGCTGGTGGACATGTCGGTTGACGAGATGATCAACACCGGGGTGACCAATGTCTTCTTCCCCCACGGCCTTGGCCACTTCCTCGGTTTGCAGGTGCACGATGCGGGTGGTTTCATGCAGGATGAGCGCGGCACCCATTTGGCGGCGCCCGAGCTGTTTCCCTATCTGCGCTGCACCCGGGTGATGGAAGTGGGTCAGGTGTTCACCATCGAGCCGGGGCTCTACTTCATCGACAGCCTGCTGGAGCCGCTGCGTCAGGGCGAACAGGGCAAACGGGTCAACTGGAACAAGGTGGAGGCACTGCGGCCGTTTGGTGGCATCCGCATCGAAGACAACGTGGTGCTGCACGCCAACGGGGTGGAGAACATGACCAGGCAAGCAGGGCTCTGATGGCGGCAGCGTACTCCATTCCGGCTGCCCCGCTGGAGTTGACCGAAGAGATAAAGAAGAGCCGCTTCATTACCCTGATCGCCCACACCCCGACCGTCGAGGCGGCCAAGGGGTGGGTCAACGAGATCAAGCGCCAACATCCGGCCGCTCGCCACCACTGCTGGGCCTTTGTGGCGGGCGCGCCGCAAGATAGCCAGGTTTATGGCTTCAGCGATGACGGCGAACCTTCCGGTACTGCGGGCAAGCCGATCCTGGCCCAGTTGATGGGCTCGGGGCTTGGTGAAATCTGCGCCGTGGTAGTGCGTTACTACGGCGGCATCCAGCTTGGCACCGGTGGACTGGTCAAAGCCTATGGGGGCGGTGTTGGTGCCGCTCTCAAGCAATTGCCCACCCTGCTCAAGGTGCCGCGCACTCCCTCTCTCATTCACTGCGATTACGGTGACATGGGGACGGTCGAGTCGCTGATCAGTATCCATAATGGCGAATTGCTGGCGGCGGATTACGGTCAGCAGGTCACCTTGCAGGTGGCGTGGGAGTCCTCGGTTTGGGCTCAGGTGGACCGTGAATTGACCGACCGGACTCATGGGCGGGTATCCCTCAGTCCCTTAGATGGCTAGAATCCATCGCTCTTTAATTGGGGAAAGGGAGCTGTAATGCACATTCTGAGCATTATTCGCATTGTTGGCCTGCTGGTTGCGCTGTTCAGCTCGACCATGCTGTTGCCTGCACTGGTGGCCTTTGGCTATCGGGATGGTGGTGGTGCCGAGTTCGTCAGCTCTTTTCTGATCGCCCTGCTGCTCGGCGTGGTGCTCTGGTTTCCCAATCGCTACCACAAGAAGGAGATGCGCTCGAAAGAGGGCTTTCTGATTGTGGTGCTGTTCTGGACCGTGCTGGGCAGTGTGGGGGCTGTGCCCTTCATCATGAGCGACGTGCCGGATATGTCGGTCTCGGAGGCCTTCTTCGAATCTTTTTCCGGCCTGACCACCACAGGCGCAACGGTACTGACCGGGCTCGATAATCTGCCCAAGGCGTTTCTGTTCTATCGCCAGTTGCTGCAGTGGCTGGGGGGGATGGGGATCATCGTACTGGCGGTGGCCATTCTGCCACTGCTGGGTATCGGGGGCATGCAGCTCTATCGCGCCGAGATCCCGGGGCCGGTGAAGGATACCAAGGTGACGCCGCGCATCGCCGAAACGGCCAAGGCGCTCTGGTTCATCTATCTGCTGCTCACCGCACTCTGTGCGCTGGCCTACTGGCTCGCCGGAATGACGCTGTTCGATGCGGTGTGCCATTCGTTCTCGACTCTGTCGGTCGGTGGCTTCTCCACTCACGATGCCAGCATCGGATTCTTCAACAGTCCGGTCATCAACCTGATTACCGTGGTGTTCCTGCTGCTGGCCAGCGTGAACTTTGCGCTCCACTTTACCGTTTTCTCTCACCGCCCGGTGCGGCTCGGGCGCTACCTTTACGATTCTGAACTCAAGGTGTTCCTGGCCATTCAGGCGACCCTGGTGATGATCTGCTTTGTCGCCTTGCTGACCCACGGACACTACGCCACCTGGCAAGAGGCGTTCAACCACGGTCTTTTCCAGGCGGTCTCTCTGGGTACCACCACCGGCTATAGCACCACGACCTATGCAGATTGGCCCTCGTTCCTGCCCATGCTGCTGATGTTCTCCGCCTTTATTGGCTGTTGCGCGGGCAGTACTGGCGGCGGCATCAA
>NZ_JBQBEL010000001.1:607500-650000 GCF_051919545.1 Aeromonas sp. 61P | reverse complement strand
ACCCCAAACCGACACAGGTGGTCGGGTAGAGAATACCAAGGCGCTTGAGAGAACTCGGGTGAAGGAACTAGGCAAAATAGAACCGTAACTTCGGGAGAAGGTTCGCTCTTGACAGTGAAGTCCCTTGCGGATGGAGCAGTTGGGAGTCGCAGTGACCAGATGGCTGGGACTGTTTATCAAAAACACAGCACTCTGCAAACACGAAAGTGGACGTATAGGGTGTGACACCTGCCCGGTGCCGGAAGGTTAATTGATGGGGTTAGCGCAAGCGAAGCTCTTGATCGAAGCCCCGGTAAACGGCGGCCGTAACTATAACGGTCCTAAGGTAGCGAAATTCCTTGTCGGGTAAGTTCCGACCTGCACGAATGGTGTAACCATGGCCATGCTGTCTCCACCCGAGACTCAGTGAAATCGAATTCGCCGTGAAGATGCGGTGTACCCGCGGCTAGACGGAAAGACCCCGTGAACCTTTACTACAGCTTGGCACTGAACATTGAACCTACATGTGTAGGATAGGTGGGAGGCTTTGAAGGCGTGACGCCAGTTGCGCTGGAGCCGTCCTTGAAATACCACCCTTGTATGTTTGATGTTCTAACGCAGGGCCCTGAATCGGGCTCGCGGACAGTGCCTGGTGGGTAGTTTGACTGGGGCGGTCTCCTCCCAAAGAGTAACGGAGGAGCACGAAGGTTGGCTAATCCTGGTCGGACATCAGGAGGTTAGTGCAATGGCATAAGCCAGCTTAACTGCGAGACGGACAGGTCGAGCAGGTACGAAAGTAGGTCATAGTGATCCGGTGGTTCTGAATGGAAGGGCCATCGCTCAACGGATAAAAGGTACTCCGGGGATAACAGGCTGATACCGCCCAAGAGTTCATATCGACGGCGGTGTTTGGCACCTCGATGTCGGCTCATCACATCCTGGGGCTGAAGTCGGTCCCAAGGGTATGGCTGTTCGCCATTTAAAGTGGTACGCGAGCTGGGTTCAGAACGTCGTGAGACAGTTCGGTCCCTATCTGCCGTGGGCGTTGGATGATTGAAGGGAGTTGCTCCTAGTACGAGAGGACCGGAGTGAACGAACCTCTGGTGTTCGGGTTGTCACGCCAGTGGCACTGCCCGGTAGCTAAGTTCGGAATCGATAACCGCTGAAAGCATCTAAGCGGGAAGCGAGCCCTGAGATGAGTCATCCCTGACCCCTTGAGGGTCCTAAAGGGCCGTTGGAGACCACAACGTTGATAGGTGGGGTGTGTAAGCGCGGCGACGTGTTGAGCTAACCCATACTAATTACCCGTGAGGCTTAACCATACAACACCCAAGAAGTGTTCTAAGGCTTGTAGCAAATAGAACGAACTACTCAAATTCAGTGATAGTGACAAGCCAAGCGCAACATCACTACTCACGTCAGCTTTCTAGATTAAGAATTTGCCTGGCGGCCATAGCGCCGTGGAACCACCTGATCCCATGCCGAACTCAGAAGTGAAACGCGGTAGCGCCGATGGTAGTGTGGCATTCGCCATGCGAGAGTAGGACACTGCCAGGCACCCAATTAAACGGTGATGTGAAGAATCACGTCACTGGCTGCGAGGATGACACCTCATAAGAAGCAGCAGAAGATTTAGCGCAAGCTAACCGAATGCGGAGCGGTAGTTCAGTCGGTTAGAATACCGGCCTGTCACGCCGGGGGTCGCGGGTTCGAGTCCCGTCCGCTCCGCCACTAATTTGAAGGCCTTCCCGATTGGGAAGGCCTTTTTGCTATGGGCGATTTTGTCCAGTGACCTCCAGATTTGCACACAGGAACCAACACAAAGCCCAGTCTCTCGACAGGGCTTTGGTGTTTTTAGCATGTTAAACCGTCAACGTTTGGTTTTTTAGCTGCGAAGAGAGTGCCAGATAGCCGGTTATTTCCACCATTTTCTGGCTATATCCGAGCCTTATCAGCCATTTGAGCGAGTTTACAGGCGGCTAAATCAGCCTTCTGCCGCCTGCTGGTTGCAGGGAAGTTCCATATTGACCACCCCCTCTTCCATCTGGACATCGATCTTGAAGCCAAGCCGTTTGGCAAGGTTGACCATGCCGCGATTGCTGGGCATGGTCATGCCAGATAACTGGCCAATTCCCTGCTCTTTGGCGTAACGGATGATTTTCTCCATCATCAATTTGCCGAGCCCCACCCCTTTCAAGTCCGATCGCACCAGAATGGCAAACTCGGCATCGCTGAGATCCGGCGTCGAGATGGCGCGTACCACGCCGAGGATCTGATCCTGCAGCTCGCCATCTTGCCCCACCGCCACAAAGGCCATCTCCCGGTCGTAATCGATCTGGGTCATGCGAGCCAGCTCTTCATGACCCAGCTCGCCCACATCGGCGAAGAAGCGTTTGTACCTGTCTTCATCGGAGACCTGCAGCACGAACTGCTTGTGAGCCGGTTCATCTTCCGGCCGGATCGGGCGCAGCAGGATATGGCGCTGATCTTTAAGCCAGGCACCCTCTTCCAGCTCGGTAGGATAGGGGCGGATCGCCAGTCGGTTGCTGGTCGGGATGGCGGGGTCAGCCAGCGTGAGGCTGGCATCCAGTACCACCATCTCGGCACCGCACGCTTGTAGCGGGTGCAGATCCAGCTCCTGAATCTCCGGAAAGGCGAGCAGCAGCTCGGAGAGTTGGCAGAGCACCTGACCGAGAGCATCAATATCCAGTCGCTCCGGCGTGGCCTGTTCACGGATCTTGCGGCTCTTGAGGGCTCCGATGATCTGGTAACGAGCCAGTGCCTGATTGAGCGGTGGCAAGGCAGCCACCATCTCCTGCGGTTCCGCACCCGACTCACCCAGCAGAATGACGGGGCCAAAGATGGCGTCTTGCTGGATCCGCACCCGCAGCTCCAGGCCACCGCTGCGGCGAGCCATGCGTTGCACCAGCAAGCCTTCGATGCGGGCGCCCGGATCATGCTGTTTGACCCTGTCCAGAATGGCATCTGCAGCTTGCGCCACTTCGGCCGAGGTGCGCAGATTGAGCACCACGCCGTGCACGGCAGACTTGTGCAGGATGTCGGGCGAGCGCAGCTTCACCGCCACCGGATAGCCGATCTGCTCTGCGGTCAGGGTCGCCTCAATGGCGTCGGTAACGATCCAGGTTGGCAGGGTCGAGAGACCGGCGGCTTGCAAAATCGGGTGTACCAGATGGGTATCCAGCCTCAGTTGCTTGCGCTCCTGCGCCTGACGGATCAACTGCTGGCAGAGCTCGCCATTGAGTTGGTTGCCGTGCAGTGACGCCGGTGTCTCCATCAACTGCTTCTGGTTGCGGCGGTATTCCACCATGTGCATGAAGGCGGCCATGGCGCTTTCCGGTGTGCGGTAGGTCGGGAAGCCCGCTTCGGTAAAGAGTTTGCGCCCCTCCTGCGCCGAGTACTCTCCCGCCCAGTTGGTAAGAATATTGAAACGGCGTGCTCTTGGGTGCTGTTTCAGGTGGGCGATAAGATGGCTGGCCAGTGGTGCACTGGGGGCCGTGAGCGAGGGGGCATGAATGATCAGGATGGCATCGATCCCCTCTTCCCCGAGCAGGTTGTCCAGCGCCTCCTGATAGGTGGTGATGGTGGCATCGCTACCGATATCGAGTGGCGGGCGAGCCAGCTTGCCGCCCCGCTCCAGCAGCACATCCACCGCCATATTGGCCAGCCCTCGGCCGTTGGAGATTATGGCGAGCCGCTCCCCCTTGAGGGTCATGGAGTGGCTGAGTGTTTCCACCGCGGCAAACAGTTCGTGGGTATCCCGTACCCGCAGCATGCCGGCACGGCGGATGGCCGCATCGTAGACATTGTCGAGACCATGGGCCGGTTCGTGGCGCCCGCTTTTCAGCACCAGGATCGGCTTGTTGCGTGAGGCTGCCCGCGCCGCCGAGAGAAAGTGGCGGGCGTCGTGCAACTTGTCCATGTAGATCAAGATGGCGCGGGTGACGCTGTCGCGGGAGAGCTGATCCAGCAGCTGGCCGAAGTCGATATCACAGTGATCGCCAAGGGAGATGAAGGCGGAAAAGCCCAGTTCATGCTGCTTGGCCCAATCCAGAATGGTGGTGCTGACGGCGGCGGATTGCGACAGAAAGGCGACCTGCCCCGGCTTGGCGGCAGTGGGGGAAAAGCTGGCGTTGATCCCCTGGCCGGGCAGCAGCATCCCCATGCTGTTGGGGCCGAGCAGGCGAATGCCATATTGCTGGCAGACCCGTTTCAGCTCCAGCCGCTCCTCGGGGGAAAAGTCGGCGGCCAGTATGATGGCAGCTCCCGCGCCCTTTTGGCCGAGCGCTTCCAGCAGCGGCAAGACCCGCTCCCGTCTGGTGCAGATGATGGCGAGATCCGGGGTCAGCGGCAGGCTGGCAATATCGGGATAGGCCAGCACGCCGGCGATGGACTTGTTGCGCGGGGTGACAGGGAGGATGGGCCCTTTGAACTGGCCCGCCAGCAGGTGGCGCACGATCACATGACCCGCCTTGAGCGGGTCGGTCGAGGCGCCGATCACGGCGATTGAGTGGGGTTTGAACAGCCGATCCAGACCGCTTGCTTTCATGGGCACTCCCGACAAAAGGGGGAAGATACCAGTCTAATACGCCTTTGCTGCGGGTTCTGTGACCGGATCCTGATCACCGTTTGTTCAGGGCATTGGCACGCAAATAAAAGCGCAGTTCGCCTTGTACCCGGCGAATGGCTCCCAGGTGGCGTTCCTGCAGATAGATATCCTGCTCCCGGTCGAGCGCCGTGCTGGGCACGCCCATGCTTTGCAGATACTCGTCAAACAGGGTTGAACCCTTGATCTCTACCAGATGCTGTTTCATGGCTCTCCTCCCTGCGCCTTGGCGTTTGTTGATGAACGTCCAGTCTGCGATGACCTGCCGGGTTTGCCTATTGTCACTTTTGACACGAGATTTGACACGAGAGCGCTCACACATCTTTCAGAGAGGGCGCCGTTGAGGCGCTGGCTGGCGTTATAGTATGGCGAGGAGCACGAGGCATAGTTGGTGCACAGGATGATCAGAGTCTGGTGGTGGTGCATGGCACTGTGGACGGTTGGCGTATCGGCAACCGAGCAGCCTATCCGCGCCTGGAATCTGCTGCTGGATCACCCCAACCCCGCCGTCGTCCAGTTGCTGCGGCTCTCCCTCGATCTCACCGTGCCCGATTATGGCCCTTACCAGCTGGTCTCCAGCCCGCAGATGGAGCAGGGGCGGGCGGTGAAGGAGCTGCGCAGCGGCGAGCTGGTTCAGGTCGGTGTTTTTGCCCCCGATGGTGAGCGAGAACGGGAGTTGCTGGCAATCCACATTCCGCTGGCCAAGGGGTTGCTGGGATGGCGGGTGTGTCTGGTTCGGCAGGGGGATGAGGGGCGTTTTGCCGCGATCGGATCGTTGGCGGACTGGCATCGCGCCGGGCTCTCCATCGGCCAGCACAGATCCTGGCCAGACACCCAGTTGCTGCGGGCTAACGGCCTCAAGGTGACGGTGGGCAATCTTTATGAGGCGCTCTTCAACATGCTGCGCAAGAAGCGCTTTGACTGCTTCCTGCGCTCGGTCATCGAGGTCGAGGATGAGCTAAGGCAGCATCCGGATCTCGCCATCGAGCCCCGTCTGGTGTTTCGCTATCCGCTGGCGCTGCTCTTCTTTGTCTCGCCAAAATATCCGGAGCTGGCCCAGCGCATCGAGCTTGGCCTGCTGCGAGCGCGGCAGTCTGGTGCTTTTGACCGGGTCTTTGAAGAGGGATTTGGCAG
This sequence comes from Aeromonas sp. 61P, assembly GCF_051919545.1. Classification (NCBI taxonomy): domain Bacteria; kingdom Pseudomonadati; phylum Pseudomonadota; class Gammaproteobacteria; order Aeromonadales; family Aeromonadaceae; genus Aeromonas; species Aeromonas sp. 61P. Next base: position 644,263 of record NZ_JBQBEL010000001.1, on the reverse strand, counting down.
CACCATTCGGCGGTTGAAACTGGATGAGCGGGTGCGCCTCGAGTTGCACAACCCCGACTTGCCGCAGCCCAGTCGCGTCATGATGGTCGATCCGGCCCTTATCTATAATCCGGTGTCAGCGCAGTGAGCCCTGATTCTGCGCGGTATCCCAGAAGGCGCGGATCAGCGGCTCCTCCAGCCGCTTCTTGAGCACCCCGATCCCCACATCAAATGGCTTGAAGGCGGGTTTGAGGTCGATGATCCGCACCTTGTCGCCGAGCGGGCTGTGGTCGATCACCGCCGCGGGCACCAATCCTACGCCACAGCCGAGCGCCACCATGGCGACGATTCCCTCGTTACCCGCCACTTCGGCATAGATGTTGGGGGCGATCCCTTTGTTGCGAAACCACTGATCGCTGCGTTTTCGGGCCAGCCCCTGTTCGGAGAGGATGACCGGCAGCTGCTCCCAATCTGGCTCGCCCTGGCGGAACCACTGGTTCAGTTGCGGTGCGTTGCGCGGCGCGATAAAGACCAGCGGCACCAGCTGAAGGCTGGCGAACTCCAGCTTGGCGGGCAGGGCATCGGGACGGGCGGCGATGGCGAGATCGGCCTCATCGGCCAGGATCTTGTCCACCGCCAGCGCCGGGTCGCCAGTCTCCAGCTTGATCTCCAGCTGGGGGTAGCGGCGGCGAAAGCGCTCCAGTACCTCGGGCAGCAGAAAGTAGCTGGCAGTGACCGAGCAGAAGACCCGCAGACGACCTTGCAGTGGCTCGTCGCTGCGTTTGAGCTCCTGTTTGAGCTGGCGCCACTCCTGCAACAGGCCGCCGCCAAATTCCCGCAGCTTCTCGCCGGCGGGGGTAAGCCGCACCGAGCGGTTGTCCCGCTCGAACAGGATGCAGCCGGTCTCCTGCTCCAGCCGCTGGATCGCGCGACTCAGGGTGGAGGGGCTGACCGCCATGGCATCGGCGCTCTTGCCGAAGTGGAGGGAGTCGGCGAGGTGGAGAAACAGCTCGAGATTGCGAAGGTCCATCTTTCAGCTCCTGGCGCGGCATGTGTGCCCGATATCCAGCGGTTGGCGGCTTGTTTCTGCCATCCCGCGGTACATTCAGCAGGCGATTATGAAGGGCTAACGTTTCAGTTATTGCAATGTACTGTTTCGAATATATCAGTTCAGGCAATAAGTGTCCCGCGCTATAGTGGTTCAGACAACGCCGCTATCCGGCATGGAATCAATCGAACGGAGCAATCACCATGGCTAACTATTTCAACACCTTGAACCTGCGTCAGCAGTTGGCCCAGCTGGGCAAGTGTCGTTTCATGCAGCGCGAAGAGTTCGCGGACGGCTGCAACGTGCTGAAGGGCAAGAAGGTGGTGATTGTGGGCTGTGGTGCCCAGGGTCTGAACCAGGGTCTGAACATGCGCGACTCCGGGCTGGATATCTCCTACGCCCTGCGCAAGGCCGCCATCACCGAGAAGCGTGCCTCCTGGCAGAAAGCTACCGACAACGGCTTTGCGGTCGGTACCTATGAAGAGCTGATCCCGACCGCCGATCTGGTGCTGAACCTGACTCCGGACAAACAGCACTCTGACGTGGTGAAGACCGTGATGCCGCTGATGAAGCAGGGTACCGCGCTTGGCTACTCCCATGGCTTCAACGTGGTGGAAGAGGGTCAGCAGATCCGCTCCGACATCACAGTTGTGATGGTGGCGCCCAAGTGCCCGGGCACCGAGGTGCGTGAAGAGTACAAGCGTGGCTTTGGTGTGCCGACCCTGATCGCCGTTCACCCTGAAAATGACCCGAAAGGCGAAGGCATGGCCATCGCCAAGGCGTGGGCCTCTGCTACCGGCGGCGACCGTGCCGGGGTGCTGGAGTCCTCCTTCGTGGCGGAGGTGAAATCCGACCTGATGGGCGAGCAGACCATCCTCTGCGGCATGCTGCAGGCCGGTTCTCTGCTCTGCTACGACAAACTGGTTGCCGAAGGCACAGACCCGGCCTACGCCGGCAAGCTGATCCAGTTCGGCTGGGAGACCATCACCGAAGCCCTGAAGCAAGGTGGCATCAGCCTGATGATGGACCGCCTCTCCAACCCGGCCAAGCTGCGCGCCTTCGAGCTCTCCGAGCAGCTCAAGACCCTGATGCGCCCGCTGTTCGAGAAGCACATGGACGACATCATCGCCGGTGAGTTCTCCCGCGGTATGATGGCCGACTGGGCCGAAGACGATGCCAAGCTGTTCGGCTGGCGCGAAGAGACCGGCAAATCGGCCTTCGAAAACGCCCCGGCGTTTGCAGGCAAGATTGCCGAGCAGGAGTACTTCGACAATGGCGTGGTGATGGTGGCCATGGTCAAGGCGGGTGTCGAGCTGGCGTTCGAGACCATGGTGGCTTCCGGTATCTACGAGGAGTCTGCCTACTACGAATCCCTGCACGAGTTGCCGCTGATCGCCAACACCGTTGCCCGCAAGCGTCTGTACGAGATGAACGTGGTCATCTCCGATACCGCCGAGTACGGCAACTACCTGTTTGCCAACGCTGCAGTGCCGTTGCTGCGCGAGCACTTCATGCCGACCCTGAAAGCGGGCGATCTGGGTGCCAGCAAGGCGGAAGGGCAGAGCGTCGACAACCTGGCGCTGCTGGCGGCCAACGAAGCGACCCGTAACCACCCGATCGAGAAAATCGGCCAGGTACTGCGCGGTTACATGAAGGACATGAAACGCATCGCCGTTGGCGGTTAAGTCTGCATCGGGCAGGATGATGAAGGGGCGGGGATGACGATCCCCGTCGCCGGTCGGACTGGACACCCGACCGGCCAGCCAGAAAAATCAGCCTGACAGTCATAAAAAAGCCCCGCTCATCGAGCGGGGCTTTTGCATTCAGAAAGGCTGGATAAATCAGGCTTTCCACGCTTTCCAGGTGTTGATCAGACCGTTGGTGGAGCAGTCGTGGCTGGTGACAGCCTCGTTGTTGCCCAGCTCCGGCAGGATCTTGTTGGCCAGCTGTTTGCCCAGCTCCACGCCCCACTGGTCGAAGCTGAAGATGTTCCAGATTGCGCCCTGTACGAAGATCTTGTGCTCGTACATGGCGATCAGGGCACCCAGGGTTTTCGGGGTCAGGCTCTTGAACAGGATGGAGTTGGTCGGGCGGTTGCCTTCGAACACCTTGAACGGCACCAGATCCTTGACCTGCTCCAGGGTTTTGCCAGCAGCCAGGAACTCGGCTTCGACCTCTTCCTTGCTCTTGCCGAAGGCCAGTGCCTCGGTCTGGGCGAAGAAGTTGGCCAGCAGTTTCGGGTGGTGGTCACCGATCGGGTTGTGGCTGATGGCCGGTGCCAGGAAATCACAGGGGATCAGCTTGGTGCCTTGGTGGATCAGCTGGTAGAAGGCGTGCTGGCCGTTGGTGCCCGGCTCACCCCAGATGATGGGGCCGGTCTGGTAGTCAACCGGCTTGCCGTTGCGATCCACGTACTTGCCGTTGGATTCCATGTTGCCCTGCTGGAAGTAGGCAGGGAAGCGGTGCATGTACTGATCGTACGGCAGGATGGCTTCGGACTCGGCACCGTAGAAGTTGTTGTACCACAGGCCGATCAGCGCCAGCAGCACCGGCACGTTCTGCTCATAGGAGGCAGTGGCGAAGTGCATGTCCATCTCGAAAGCGCCTTGCAGCAGGGCTTCGAAGTTTTCGAAACCGACAGACAGGGCGATGGGCATGCCGATGGCAGACCAGGAGGAGTAGCGGCCGCCAACCCAGTCCCAGAACTCGAACATGTTGTTGGTGTCGATGCCGAACTCGGCCACGGCCTTGCCGTTGGTGGAGAGGGCCGCGAAGTGCTTGGCAACGTGGGCCTTGTCACCGGCGATCTTGATGAACCAGTCGCGGGCGGTCAGGGCGTTGGTCATGGTCTCCTGGGTGGTGAAGGTCTTGGAGGCCACCAGGAACAGGGTGGTTTCCGGATCGATCTTCTTCAGGGTCTCGGCGATATGGGTGCCATCGACGTTGGAGACGAAGTGCATCTGCAGGTGGTTTTTGTAGGGACGCAGTGCCTCGGTGATCATTACCGGGCCCAGATCAGAGCCACCGATACCGATGTTGACCACGTGCTGGATCGCCTTGCCGGTGTAGCCTTTCCACTCGCCGGAGATGATCTTCTCGCAGAAGCCCTTCATCTTGGCCAGTACGGCATTCACTTCCGGCATCACATCCTTGCCGTCGCACTCGATGGGGCGGTCGGAGCGGTTGCGCAGGGCCACGTGCAGTACGGAGCGCCCTTCGGTCATGTTGATCTTGTCGCCATTGAACATGGCATCGATCGCGCTGCGAAGATCGGTCTCTTTGGCCAGATCAACCAGCAACTTGAGGGTTTCTTCGGTGATCAGGTTCTTCGAGTAATCAACCAGGATGTCGCCGCCGAAGGTAAGGGAAAACTTGTCAAAGCGCTTCGGGTCCTGCGCGAACAGATCCTTGAGTCGGGTCTCTTTGTTTGCTGCAAAGTGGGCTTCCAGTGCCTGCCAGGCCTGGGTTTGGGTTGGATTGATATTTTTCATAGGATTCCTGAAATGCCAAGTTGTGTTTGAACCTTGCAGGCAAGGTCCCGCCAAACCTTATTATCCGAGCATTATAGCGAGCCGAACGGGCGGCCCGTGTAACAGATTTTTACCGATTGTCTTTTACCGCAATGGGTCACTGTCGGGAGCATACAACCAGAACATTGGGATTATGTGTCACGAAAGCAAGGCGGATCTTGCGCTTGCTCATGATTGGGGCCACCCCGATAGCCTGAAATTGTTTTCATCCGGTTGGCGTGGTTATGCACCGACATGGCCATGGGCTGGGGCCAGAAACGACAATGCCAGCCCGAAGGCTGGCATTGTCTGTTGCAGCAGAACCGCGATCACGCCTGCGGTTTTTGCATGTGCATCACCATCTGCGGGAAGGGGATCTCGATGCCTTCGGCATCAAAGGTCAGTTTCACCTTCTCGTGGAAGTCGAACCAGACACCCCAGTAATCAGCGGTTTTCACCCACGGGCGCACTACGATATTGACCGAGGAGTCGGCCAGCGCGGCAACGGCGATGGTGGCTGCCGGATCTTTCAGGATGCGCGGCTCTTCGCTTACCAGACGCTCGAGGATCTGTTTGGCCTTGCGCAGGTCAGAGCCGTAGCCGATGCCAAAGGTCATATCGACGCGGCGGGTATCCATGCGCGAGTAGTTGACGATGGTGCCGTTGAGGATGGCGGAGTTCGGGACTACCACCATCTTGTTGTCACCGGAGGTGAGGGTGGTGGTAAAGAGCTGAACGGACTGCACCACACCCGCGGTGCCCGCCACTTCGATGAACTCGCCCGCCTTGATGGGGCGGAAGATGATCAGCAGGAAGCCGGCAGCGAAGTTGGAGAGCGAGCCTTGCAGCGCCAGACCGATGGCCAGACCGGCGGCACCGATAATGGCGACGAAGGAGGCTGTCTGCACGCCGACACGGCCCAGCGCGGCTATCACCACGAACACCAGAATAGCGTATTTGAGGATGCTGCCGACGAAGTGGGTGACTGTGGTGTCCAGCTTGCGGGCCTGCATCACCTTGACCACGCCACCGCTGATGAGGTTGGCGGCGATATAGCCGACCAGCAGGGTCAGCAGGGCGGCGGCGATATTGACGCCGTATTCGATCAGCAGTCCCTGATTATTGACCAGCCAGGTCTGCGCTTCGGTAATGATTTCGGGTTCCATAGGATGTCCTGTCAGGTTCTAAAAGGTTTATGGTGGATAAATCTAACACCGCAGCGCGACAGTACGGGTCGCATCTGGTACTTCTTTTCTGCCATAAAAACCTGACACAAAAAAGAAGGGAGGCCAAAGCCTCCCTTCTTTTTGCTGAATGATGCGAAAAAACCATCAGCTCTGCAGCAGCTGGCTGCGGATAAATTGCCACTGATCTTCGAAACCGGCGGTCGGCTTGAGCTTGAACTCGGAGCGCACGAACTGGCTGATGCGGCCTTCGGTGTAGGCCAGCAGCAGATTGGCCAGCATGGTCTCGTCGAGCTGGAAGCCTTGACCCTCGCGCAGCCGCTTCTCACGCAGCACCTGCTTGATCTGGGTCTCCAGCTTGTCGAACAGGATGCTGATGCGATCCCGCAGCCGATCGTGCTCACCCAGCAGGGCGTCGCCATTGAGGATGCGGGTGATGCCGGGATTGCGCTCGGCGAACACCAGCAGCAGCTGCAGGATGTGGTGGCAGCGCGCCATGGTGTCTTTCTCTTCCGCCATGATCAGATTGACCCGTGACAGCAGGGAATCCTCGATAAAGTCGATCAGCCCCTCGAACATCCGCGCCTTGCTGGGAAAATGTCGATAGAGGGCTGCTTCAGAGACGCCGACCTCGGCCGCCAGACGGGCCGTGGTGATGCGCTGACCCGGACTGGTTTCCAGCATATGGGCGAGCGCTTGCAGGATCTGATCGCGCCGACTCTGTTTCTGATTACTGCTTGCCATGGATTCCCCTAAAAAAAACAATGGCTTGATTCTATTATTAGGCACCGCCCATCGGGCTGGTGTGGCCTGTTATTGGCGACCAGAAGAACCAAAACCGCCTTCACCCCGTTCGCTCTGATTGAACTCATCGACCAGTTGGAAGCTGGCCTGAACTACCGGCATGATCACCAGCTGGGCGATGCGCTCGCCGGGTTGCATGGTGAACTCATCCTTGCCGCGGTTCCAGACCGAAACCATCAGCTGACCCTGGTAATCGGAGTCGATGAGGCCGACCAGGTTGCCCAGCACGATGCCGTGCTTATGGCCGAGGCCGGAGCGGGGCAGGATGGTGGCACACAGACCCGGATCCTGGATGTGAATGGCCAGACCGGTCGGCACCAGGGTGGTATCTCCCGGAGCCAGAGTCAGCGGCGCATCCAGCAGTGCGCGCAGATCCATGCCGGCAGAGCCCGGTGTTGCGTAGGCGGGCAGCGGGAACTCGGTACCGATACGGGCATCCAGAATCTTCAGTTCAATTTGTGTAGTCATGAATCGCTTTTTCAGTTGGATCTTGTATTGGCGCCCCTCTTGGCAGGCGGGGCGCCGTGAGTCTTGTTTTTTCGGGACGCTCAGTGCCGGTAGTGGCGCGCAATCAGGGCGATCAGGTGACGGGCCAGCGTCAGCTTGTCGGCCAGCGGCAGCGGGGCCTTGCCCCCTTGCCAGAACACGGTCAGGGCGTTGTCATCTGCGTTGAAGCCTTGCCCCTCGCGGGACACATCGTTGGCGGCGATCATGTCCAGCCGCTTACGCTGCAACTTGTCGAGGGCGTATTGTTCCACATCCACGGTTTCGGCGGCAAATCCGACGGTGAAGGGTTTGTCTGAAAGGGCACCAACGGCCGCGATGATGTCGGGGTTTTTCACCAGCTTCACCACCATCTGGTCGTTGTCGCCGGTTTTCTTGATCTTCTGGCTGGCGACCTGCTCGGGGCATAGTCGGCCACCGCCGCGCAGCCGATGAAGAGGTCGCACTCGCCGACCCGGCTCATCACCGCCTGATGCATCTGCTCGGCGCTCTCGACATCGATGCGGGTGACGCCAGCAGGCGTAGCTAGCGTCACCGGACCGCTCACCAGCGTCACTTCGGCGCCCGCTTCACGGGCAGCTCGGGCGATGGCGTAGCCCATCTTGCCGGAGCTGTGGTTGCTGATGTAGCGCACCGGATCGAGCGCCTCGCGGGTTGGCCCTGCGGTGAGCAGCAGTTTGACGCCTGCCAGCAAGGGTTCGGCGGCCAGCTGCTGGCAGCAGCGCTCCACCAGTTCGAGGGGGTCCAGCATCCGCCCCGGGCCCACATCGCCACAGGCCTGGCTGCCAGCATCCGGCCCCCACAGCAGAATGCCGCGGCTGGCCAGGGTCTTGAGGTTGGCCTGGGTCGCGGCGTTGAGATACATCTGCTGGTTCATGGCAGGAGCCAGCGCGATGGGCGCCGGAGTGGCCAGACAGAGGGTGGTCAGCAGTTCGTCGGCCATGCCGGCGGCCATCCGTGCCATCAGGTTGGCGCTGGCGGGGGCGATCAGTACCAGATCGGCCCACTTGGCCAGCTCGATATGGCCCATGCCCGCTTCGGCAGAGGGATCCAGCAGGCTGTAGGCTACCGGATGACCGGAGACCGCCTGCAGGGTCAGCGGGGTGATGAACTCCTTGGCGGAGCGGGTCATCACCACCCGCACTTCGGCGCCCTGATCTTTCAGGCGGCGTACCAGCTCGGCACTCTTGTAGGCGGCGATCCCGCCACTGACACCCAACAGGATGCGTTTATCGGCCAATCTCATCTGCTGTTTCTCTATCCGGCTCATTCTGACTGGTCGGCTAAGATACCACACGCAATGGATGACGACAGGGGTTGGCATCAAGGGGTGTGGTCGGGCGCGCGCAATTTTTTGCTATGTTTTTTCTCAACAGGGATGAGGGAGAGACAAATGAGCATCAAAGAGTGGCCGGAAGATGAACGCCCCAGAGAGAAGCTGCTGCGTCAGGGGCCCATGGCGCTCTCCGATGCCGAACTGCTCGCCATCTTTCTACGCACCGGCGTCAATGGCCTGAGTGCAGTGGATCTTTCACGCAACCTATTGAATCAATTCGGCTCTTTGCGCAGCTTGCTGGGCGCGGATCAACGGGCATTCTGCGAGGCGCACGGTCTTGGCCCGGCCAAATATGCCCAGTTGCAGGCGGTGCTGGAGATGGCCAGACGCCATCTGGCCGAGCAGTTGCAACGGGGCGATGCGCTCACCTCGCCCCAGCTGACCCGCGACTATCTGCAGGCCCAGCTGCGGGATCGGCAGCGCGAGGTGTTTGCCCTGCTGCTGCTCGACAATCAGCACAGAGTCATTCAATTTGTTGAGCTTTTTTTCGGCACAATCGATTCGGCGAGCGTCTGGCCAAGAGAAATCGTGCAGATCGCGCTCAAACATAATGCAGCCGCGGTGATTCTGGCGCATAATCACCCGTCCGGCGTCGCCGAGCCCAGCAGGGCCGACCGCCAGATCACGGATCGGATCACGGCCGCTTTGGCCCTGATCGATATCAGAGTGCTGGATCACTTGGTGATCGGTGATGGCATCACGGTTTCTTTTGCCGAGCGCGGTTGGCTATAACTGTGCTCTGGCACCGTATTAGTTGATCTTTGATCACGGATGCTGTATAAAATGCCGCCTTCTGTTTGCCCCGCAATCGAAGGCCAGCGGGGCAGATATTTGCTCGAGCAATGAAGTAAGATTTGGAGAGACTGACATGTCTAGAGTATGCCAAGTAACCGGCAAGCGCCCGGCAGTTGGTAACAACCGTTCGCACGCTAACAACGCCACCAAGCGTCGTTTCCTGCCGAACCTGCACACTCACCGTTTCTGGGTTGAGAGTGAAAAACGCTTCGTAAGCCTGCGCGTATCCGCAAAAGGCATGCGTATCATCGACAAGCGTGGCGTTGAAGTGGTTCTGGCTGAACTGCGCGCCAGCGGTGTTAAGGTATAAGGAATTAGATCATGGCTAAAGGTATTCGCGAGAAAATTCGCCTGAACTCCAGCGCCGGTACTGGTCACTTCTATACCACTACCAAAAACAAGCGCACCATGCCCGAAAAAATGGAGATCAAAAAGTTTGATCCCGTTGTTCGTCAGCATGTGATCTACAAGGAAGGCAAAATCAAGTAATTACTTGATGCTGCATTCCCAAAAACCCGGCTTCGTGCCGGGTTTTTTTATGCGCCGAATTCAGTACACTGCCGGTTCAAAGGGAGGCTTGCCATGTTCAAATTGAGCCGCAAAGGCTGGAATAACGTGATCATTGTGGTGGTGCTGATCGTGATCACCCTGTTGCATCGTATGGAGACTGCCCAGCAGGAGAACAGCGCCAAGCGGGCTCGCCCCTTGCTGCCGGATGCGTCTGTGGTGCTCACCTGGCAGGGACCGAGCTGGCAGATTGAGCGGGTCGGTCAGGGCTGGCGCAGCATGCCGGATCTGGGACTCGACACAGCGCAGCTGGATGCCCGTCTGGCGCGCTGGCAGAGCTGGTTGCTGCCCCCCGGCGAGGTGGTGCGCGGCACCCCGGTGGCCATCAAGGTGTGGATTGCCGGCCAGAACGATCCGGTCGAGATCGGCCTCTATCAGAACAGCGGCCAGTATGGTGCTCAGCTCCCCTCCGGCCTCTGGCTCTCCCTCACTGCCGAGCAGTATCGCGACCTGATGCGTCCTGCCCCCTGATTGTTCACCAGTCGACTCTGTTTGCGAGGTTCCAATGCCTGAATTGCCAGAAGTAGAAGTCAGCCGGCAGGGGATCTCTCCCTGGCTTACCGGTATCAAGGTCACCCGCGTGGTGGTGCGCGATGGCCGCTTGCGCTGGCCGATCCCCGGTGAAATTCAGGAGCTGGTGGACCTCACCATCCATCGGGTGCGTCGCCGTGCCAAATACCTGCTGCTGGAGACCGATTTCGGCACTGCCATCCTCCATCTGGGGATGTCCGGCAGCCTGCGGGTACTGGATATCGGCACCCCGGCCGAGAAGCATGACCACGTGGATATCGAGCTGGAGAATGGCAAGCTGCTGCGGCTCAACGATCCGCGCCGTTTCGGCGCCCTGCTCTGGACCCGCGAACCGGCCGAAGCCCACGCGCTGCTCGCCAAGCTGGGGCCAGAGCCGCTCACCGATGCCTTCAGTGCTGATTACCTGCGTGAGCGCGCCAAGGGACGCAGCACCGCCATCAAACAGTTCCTGATGGACAATCAGGTGGTGGTCGGGGTGGGCAACATCTACGCGAACGAGGCGCTCTATGCTGCCGGCATTCACCCCAAACGGGCGGCGGGCAATATCAGTGCCGAGCGGCTGGGAACCCTGGTGGCCGAGATCAAGCGCGTGTTGGCCGAGGCAATTCGCCAGGGCGGCACCACTCTCAAGGATTTCACCAGTGCCGATGGCAAGCCGGGCTATTTCGTGCAGCAGTTGCAGGTCTACGGCCGTGGCGGTCAGCCCTGTTTCCACTGTCACACCCTGCTGACCGAGACAAGAATGGGCCAGCGCACCACGGTTTTTTGCAGTCATTGCCAGCGCTGAGCGCACTTTTTGCCCCGATCCGGGGGAAGTTGTAACAGCGTATTTCCACTCTGTTGAAGATTTGCACAGCTGTCACTAGTATCCCGACCGTTCAGGCGGTTTGAGAATATAAAAATGACAGTTAAATCAATAGACTGGGAATATTTATCCCGGCAGGAGCGCTATTGCGCAAAATCCATGGCCCGCTTCCTCTACCCCGAGGGATGTGACCGGAAAACCTTCAATCGCGGCAAGTTCGTGCTGCGCAGCCTGCTCTATCGCAAGTCGCTGAGCCGGGTCTTCAGCCTGTTTCAGTGCGACTCGCTCAAGGCGCTGCCGGCGGTCTATCCCGAGCTGCTCGACAAGCCGATGCGCCCCTATCGCTTCGCCTGTGCCAGCGCCCGTGAGCGGGCCGAGATGCTGGAAAATCACTACCGTTTGCTGCTGGAGTGCTACCCGCAGCTGATCGACCCCCTCTATCTGGGCGAGGGGATCGAACTTGGGCACTATCCCCAGAGCGGCTGCCGCATTCTGTTGCGCCACGATGGCACCTTCCGCCGCGAGGCCGAGCTGGCGCTCTCCATCGTCAACGGCGAGGGGCAGCGCCTCTACAGTTGCGCCTTTTCGCTGGCAGGTAGCGTGGATCGTTTGATTCTGATGATCGGCTCCATGCAGGGGCCGGAGCCTGCGGTCGACAATGCTCAGGATCGGGTGCGCGAGCTGACCAAAGAGGGACATGGCCTGCGGCCCAAATCCCTGCTGGTGCAACTGGTGCTGCAACTGGCGCAGAGCATGGGAGCGGCGGAGGTGCTGGCGGTGCGCAAGCGGGCCCACGTGTTTCAGGCCAAGCGCTACAGCAGCAAGCAGAAAGCCAATTTGCAGGCCGATTATGACGAGCTGTGGCAGGAGTTCGACGCCCGGGATGTGGATGCCAACTTCGTCGCCCTGCAAGCCCAGCCACGCAAGCCGCTGGAGGAGATCGCCTCCAAGAAGCGGGCCATGTATCGGCGCCGCTACGAGTGGCTCGATCAGCTGGTGCAGGAGATGAATGAGCGGTTTGCCCGTCAGTAACCGGCAAGCAGGCTGACCTCTCCATGCGAGAGAGATACAACAAGGGCTACCCGCGGGTAGCCCTTGTTCGTTTCTGCCAATCAGGGGAGGGATTAGCGCTGTTGCTGTTTGGCTGCGATGGCCTGGGCCACCACGGGATCGACAAACTGACGAATGTCGCCACCGTGCAGCGCCACCTCTTTCACCAGAGTGGAGGAGATAAAGGAGTTCTCCTCGGCTGGGGTGAGAAAGACGCTCTCAAGCGTGGGCATCAGGCGACGGTTCATATTGGCCAGCTGAAACTCGTACTCGAAGTCGGAGACGGCGCGCAGGCCGCGGATCAGCACGTTGGCTTGATGCTCTTTGGCGAAATCGACCAGCAGCCCGGAGAAGCCCACCACCTTGACGTTGGGAAGCGTGCTGGTCACTTGCTGGACAAGCTGGACACGTTCTGCCAGATCGAACAGCGGGCGCTTGCTCGGGCTGTTGGCGACCCCGACCACCACCTCGTCAAACAGCTTGGCGGCGCGGCCGATGAGATCGGCGTGGCCATTGGTAACGGGATCAAATGTCCCGGGATAAATCACCCTGGTAGTCATCTTTGTGGTCCTGCAACCTGGAAATTTGGTCGCATTATAAGGTCGTCGCTTGAGAATAGCAGTGCATCAGGCAAGAATACGCCATCGCGCATCAAGCCTCCTTGCATTGGTGACAGGGAGCAAAGGGATTTTTTATGAAACGTATTCTGGTCGTTCGCAATGACAAGATTGGTGACTTCATGCTGGCGTGGCCTAGCTTCGCCATGCTCAAAGGCTCCATGGAGTGTCATGTGACTGCCCTGGTTCCGGCCTACACGGCGCCGCTGGCCAGGCTCTGCCCCTGGATTGACGAGGTGATCATCGATCCGGGCGTGCGTGCCGACAAGGAGCAACAGCGGGCGCTGCTGGCGCGGATCAAGGCGGCTGCGTTCGACGCGTCCATCTGCCTCTTCTCCAACTCCCGCAACGCCATGCTGGTGTGGAAGGCGCACATCCCTTACCGGCTGGCCCCGGCGACCAAGCTGGCGCAGGTGCTCTACAACCAGCGACTGGTGCAGCGTCGCTCCCGTTCCCAGAAGCCGGAGTCCGAGTACAACCTGGAGCTGATCCGCCGCTTCCTGGCCGATCAGCAGGTGGCCGTGGTGGAGCCCAAGACCCCCTTCCTGCGGTTCGATGACGAGACCCTGCTACAGGTGCGCGAACAACTGGCACTCAAGCTCAAGCTCGATGCCAGCCGCCCCTGGCTGATGGTGCATGCCGGTAGCGGCGGTTCGGCCAACAACCTCTCCATCGAGCAGTACGCCCGCATCATCATCAAGCTCAATCAGGCCTGCCCCGAGCTGCAGTGCGTGCTGACCGCAGGCCCGGGCGAGGAGAAGATGGCCGAACAGCTGGCGGCCGAGTTGCTGGCCCACGGCGGCAACGGCTGGATCTACCGCTCCAGCGATGGTCTGCCGATGTTCTGTCAGGTGCTGGCCAACGCAGCCCTGTTTATCGCTGGCAGTACCGGCCCGCTCCATATCGCCGGTGCGCTCGATGTGCCGACCATCGGCTTCTTCCCGATGCGCCGCTCCGCCACTCCGCTGCGCTGGAAGCCCCTCAACAGCGAAGGGCGCCACCTCGCCTTCAGCCCGCCTGAGGATAGCGACCATCCTGAGGATATGAGCCAGCTCGATCCCAAGACCATGGTGCCGGTGATGGCCCGCTGGGCGGCGCCTTTCTGGCGCAAATAACGTATGCAGCAATGCAAACAGGGCCCCGCGGGGCCCTGTTTCGTATGACGGTTATTCCGGCTGCTGCGGTTGCTGGCGCACCCAGAGGTGGCGTATTTGACGAAGGTGGAGTGGGCGGAGAGGATCGCCAGCAGCAGCCCCTGCTTGCCATCGAGGAAGCCCGCTTTGAGCAGGTACATCTTGAGGAAGCAGCCGACCGCGTGGATCAGCCCCTGACTGAGGGAGCCCTTCTTGCCGCGGGCGGTGCGCTGATCGGCCCAGGCGCGGGCATAACCGGCGGATTTCACCAGATAGTGCTCCAGATCCCGATAGGTGAAGTGGAGCAGGTCGCCATGAATATTGACGATCTTCATGTTGGCCCGCACTTCCACCTTTTCGTGCACCAGCGCCTCGTTGTAGCTGGTGAGCGCCTTGGGATAGAGGCGCAGCACCCGATCCGGATACCAGCCACTGTGGCGGATAAAGCGGCCAAAGACCCAGGAGAGGCGCGGGATCGAGTAGATGGTATCGCTGGCCGGATTGGCCATCACCTCGGCGATGGCGGTTTTCAGCTCGGGGGTGAGCCGCTCGTCGGCATCCAGCCACAGCACCCAGTCGGACTGCACGTGGGACTGGGCCAGTCGGCGCTGTTTGCCAAAGCCCGGCCACTTGGCGTTGACGAAGAAGCGGGCGCCAAATTCGGCGGCAATGGCCGGGGTCTCGTCCTGACTGCCTGAGTCCAGAATGACGATCTCGTCCACCAGTCCGTCGAGGGAGGCGAGGCACTTGCGCAGGTTGTCGGCTTCATTCTTGACGATCAGAACGGCAGCCAGAGTCGGTTTTTTCACGAAATGGGGCTCACGGTTATTGCCCGGCTGGCGGGTCGAATGCGTATTGATGGGCCATTCTAACGGAAAAACGGGTCAAAGAGAGAGCCGCCATTGCCCGTTTCTATCAGCTGTCTGCCTGTCTCGTCTCGTCCGGTTGGAAGAGGGCCACTGCTGGAAAAATGGGGTGGCAGCAGCGTTTGGCAAGGATCTTCTGTTATTTATCCAGTCATTCTTGGGGCATAATCTCGCCCAGTGATGATTAACAGCCGGGCCAGTCCCGAGAGAAGACGCGTGATGAAAATATTGGTGATCGGCCCCTCCTGGGTCGGCGATATGGTGATGTCCCAGAGTCTCTACAAGGCGATCAAGGCCAACCATCCCGAGTGCGAGCTGCACGTGATGGCCCCCGCCTGGTGCTGCGCCCTGCTGGAGCGGATGCCGGAGGTGGACAAGGCGATCACCATGCCCCTCGGCCACGGTGACTTCAAACTGGTGGCGCGCCGCCGCCTCGGCAAGCAGCTGGCCGCCGAGAAGTACGATCAGGCCATCGTCCAGCCCAACTCCATGAAGTCGGCGCTGATCCCCTGGTTTGCCCGCATTCCGGTGCGTACCGGCTGGAAGGGTGAGAGCCGCTATGGCCTGCTCAACGACCTGCGCAGCAACAAGTCCGCCTTCCCGCTGATGGTGGAGGGCTATCTGGCGCTCGCCTATCCCAAGGCGCAGATGAAGAGCCGGGCCGATATTCCGACCATTCCGCACCCTTCTCTGCACGTCGACCTGATCAACCAGAGCAAGGCGCTGGAGCGACTGGGGCTGGATCGCGCCCGCCCGGTGCTGGTGCTCTGCCCCGGTGCCGAGTTCGGCCCGGCCAAGCGCTGGCCGGAGGGGCACTACGCCGTGGTGGCCCAACAGCATCTGGACGAGGGGTGGCAGGTGTGGATCTTCGGTTCCAACAAGGATGTGCCGGTGGCCAATACCATCCGGGATCGGGTCAATCTGCTGACTCGCCCCAACTGCCACGTGCTGGCGGGCAAGACCAGCCTGCACGAGGCGATCGATCTGATGGCGCTGGCCAGCCGGGTCATCTCCAACGACTCCGGCCTGATGCACATCGCCGCCGCCCTCAACCGGCCGTTGGTGGGTGTCTATGGCTCCACTTCGCCGCTCTACACCCCGCCGCTGGCGGATCGGGTCGAGATCGTCCACACCGACATCGAGTGTCGCCCCTGCTTCAAGCGCACCTGCAAGTTCGGCCATCTCAAGTGCTTGATCGATCTGGCGCCGGAGCAGGTGGTCGATGCCTGCAAGAAGCTGGAGCAGAGTCAGTAAGATGCCCTACCGTCTGCTCTACAACCTGCTGATCCATCTGGGATTGCCGCTGGCGCTGCTGGCCCTCTACAAGCCGAAGAAAGGCAAGCCCGGCTTTGGCAAGCGCTGGGCCGAGCATCTCGGGCGGTTGCCTGCCACCGGACAGGATGCACCGCTCTGGATCCATGCGGTGAGCGTGGGGGAGACGCTGGCCATCACGCCGCTCATTCGCGCCCTCAAGGCGGAGCGGCCTGATCTGCCGATCCTGCTCACCACCACCACCCGCACCGGCGCCGATCAGGCTGCCAAGCTGGGGGATCTGGTGATCCATCGCTATGCACCGCTCGACTACCCCTGGGCCATTGCCGCCTTTCTCGACACCTTCAAGCCGCGCGCGCTCTGGGTGATGGAGACCGAGTTATGGCCCAACTGGCTGGCCGCCTGCGAGGCGCGCCATTTGCCGGTGACCATCATCAATGCCCGTCTTTCCGAACGCTCCTGCCAGCGTTATGCCCGTTTCCACGGCGCCTTCGACGTCCTGAGCCGGCCACTGACCCATCTGCTCTGCCAGCATCAGGATGATGCCGACCGCTTCGCCCGCCTCGGCATCGATCGTTCGCGGCTGGCGGTGACCGGCTCCATCAAGTTCGATATCCAGTTTGGTGACGAGGTGCAGGCCAAAGGGCGCGCCCTGCGCCAGCAGTTGGGGGCGGATCGGCCGGTCTGGATCGCCGCCAGCACCCATCAGGGTGAGGACGAGCAGGTGCTGGCAGCCTTCGAGCTGCTGCTCAAACGCCATCCCGATGCGCTGCTCATTCTGGTGCCACGTCACCCCGAGCGGTTCGACCGGGTGGCCGAGCTGTGTGCCTCTCATGGCTGCGTGCGGCGCACTGATGGTGCTGCGGTGAGTGCGGAGGATAAGGTCTATCTCGGCGATACCATGGGCGAGCTGCCGCTGATGCTGGCGGCGGCCGATGTGGCCTTCGTCGGCGGCAGTCTGGTGAAGATCGGCGGTCACAACCTGCTGGAGCCGGCAGCCCTCGGCAAGCCCTGCCTGACCGGGCCCGCCTACTTCAACTTCAGCGACATCACCCGCCAGCTGGTGGCTCAGGGTGGCGCCGCCATCGTGGCCGATGCCACCGAGCTGGGCGAGCGGGTGAGCCAGCTGTTTGCCGATGGTAACGCCCGCCGCGAGATGGGCGAGCAGGCCCGCGCCGTGGTGCTGCGCAATCAGGGTGCGCTGGCGCGCACCCTCTCGCACTGCCTCACTGCGCTGGAGAACGACTGAACCCATGATGAGCACCGCACTGGCTCTCGATTTTCAACTGCAAAAGCGTCAAAGCAGCTGATCCCCGTTTCACACGTCATCAAAGAGGCAACCATGTTCAAGGCTCTGTTACTGGAAAACCAAGACGGCAAGACTGTTCCGACTCTGACCCGGCTGGCCGAGAGCCAGTTGCCGGAAGGTGAAGTGCGGGTAGCGGTCGCTTACAGCTCCATCAACTACAAGGACGGGTTGGCCATCACCGGCAAGGGCAAGATAGTGCGCCAGTGGCCGCTGGTGCCCGGCATCGACTTTGCCGGTACCGTGCTCGAGTCTGCCGACAGCCGCTATCAGACCGGCGACAAGGTGGTGCTGACCGGTTGGGGCGTCGGCGAAGGGCACTGGGGCGGCATGGCCGAACAGGCGCGGGTCAAGGGGGACTGGCTGGTGCCGTTGCCCGCTGGGCTGGATGAGCTCCAGGCCATGTGCATCGGTACCGCCGGTCTCACCGCCATGCTCTGCGTGCTGGCGCTGGAAGAGGCGGGCATTACTCCCGAAAGCGGCGAGGTGCTGGTCACCGGCGCGGCTGGCGGCGTGGGCTCCACCTCGGTTGCCCTGCTGGCAGCCCTTGGCTATCAGGTGGCGGCGCTGACCGGTCGTCTGGAAGAGCAGGGCGCCATGCTCACTGCGCTGGGTGCCAGCCGCATCGTGCCGCGCAGCGAGCTGCTGGTGCCTGCCAAACCGCTGGAGAAGCAGCTGTGGGCCGCTGCCATCGATACCGTCGGCAGTCAGGTGCTGGCCAAGCTGCTGGCCCAGATGAACTATGGCGGCGCTGTGGCGGCCTGCGGGTTGGCGGGCGGTTTCGATCTGCCGACCAGTGTGATGCCCTTTATCCTGCGCAATGTGCGGTTGCAGGGGGTCGATTCGGTGATGTGCCCGTTTGAACGTCGTCAACTGGCGTGGCAGCGACTGGCACGGGATCTGCCCGCCAGCTTCTTTGAACAGGCGGTTACCGAGATTGGGCTGGAGCAGGTAGTGGAGGCCGCCGAGGCCATCACGCAAGGCCAGATCGCCGGTCGCACTCTGGTCAAACTTTGAACTCCCTCTGACTGGCGAGCCCGACAATTCCGGATAAAATTGGAGTGCGGGTGAACTATCCAAGGAGAGTGAAGATGGGTGGACACAAGCCGGATTACGACTCCTCTGATGATGACTGGGAGCCGGATTCCTGGGAAGAAGAGCTGGATCAGTGGGAAGATGAAAGCTGGCAGGATGATGACACTTTCGATGACCAGTGAACCACGGCATTGAACGAACAGGCGGGCTTTGGGCCCGCCTGATTTTTTTGCCGCGCTCACATGGCTGAGCGTTCGTCCTTGGTCAGGGGCGGGCCGCTGGGTAGAATGAACTGCCCAAATGACGCTCAAGGATGACTATGCGACTCACCATCATATTGTTGGCTGCCCTGCTGGGTGGCTGTGTCTCCAACGATGATCCCTGCGAGAAGGTATGGAGTGAGGTGGGGGAGGCGGATGGCAAGCTGGGCTTCACCACCGAGCGGATCGAGTTCCATCAGGGCCAGTGTGGCAAGAAGGTGGATGCCGAACTGTGGAAGCAGGGACATCAGAAGGGATTGGCATGGTATTGCCGCCCCGAGCATCTCTATCTGGCTGGCCGCTCAGGCGAGGAGTATCGCGGCGTTTGCCCGAATGATACCCAGGCACGCAAATTGTTCGAACAGGGGCGTCAGGGGTGGACCGATCAATAACGCCCTGACAGGGAGGGGCGTTACTCCTCTTTCAAACGCAGCGGCTGGCAGAGGTAACCCTTGTCATTGGCACTGCGGGCGCACTTGCTGCAGACAAACTTGGGTTTGCGGACTATCTTGCGCAACGCCTTGAGATCGGTGGGGATCTCGTGGCGGCGCCATTCACACAGGGTTTTGCTGCCCATAACGACTACCTCTACGACTTGACGGCCGTATTGTAATCGATTTTCATTTCGAATAAACCGGCAAAGCTCGCTTATTGGCCGATATGCCAATAAGCGATTGTTTCGGGAGGGATTACTGGTAGAGGAACTTGGTGAAGATAAGCTCGCGCACCGCTTTCTTGCCGGTCTCTTTCACCAGCAGTTCGTTGACGGTTGTCTCGCACTCCTTGCGCAGCTCTTCTCGGTTGGTCAGGGACTTCACTTGATCGGCATTTTTGCTGCCAATCAGGCGGATGATGGCATCGCGGATCAGCGGGTCATGCTGCTCCAGCAGCTTGAGATCGGCCTCGTTTTCCGCCATCAGCTCCACCGTGACCCGGATATAACCGAGGGTTTTGCTATCACTCAGGTAGTTGGTGATGATGTCGGGATCGAGTGCATGGTAGGAGAAACCGGGCTTGGCAGCCCCCTCTGTGCCCTCGGCGGGCGGCTCATCTTCAGCCAGAGCTTGCTGCTGCAGGGCGCCACAGCTCAGTAACAACACCAGCAGAATTTTGAAGATCTTCATATAGATGGCTCATCAGCAAGAGATAACCCATTTTTGATGTTGCCATCGGGGCCGTCAAGCACGGATGTTCTTACATTTCGCTATTGATTTACGGATAATAAACCGGATTTTAACCTGAACACGGAAATCTCTGGATGGTGAAGCTGTGAAGTCCGAGTTGACTGTTCCCCTCACGCCGTTAAGCGGGTGGCTGGCCCCCGAATGTTGCGAATTGCCCGCCAGCTTGCGCCCCTGGCTGCTGGAGCCCGGCTCCATGACCCGGCGGCTGCGTCAGCACAATCGCCACTTTTCGGTGGAGTGGCTGGGCAATCACCCGGTCGCCCTTACTGCCGATGAGCAGTGGCTGGTGGATTCGGCCTCGCCGGCCGGTACCTGCCGCGAGGTGATCCTGCACGGGGATCGTGGGCCCGCCGTGCTGGGCTGGACCCTGTTTGCCGATGATGCACTGCAAGGGAGCGGCATTGCCGAGCTTGGCGAGCAGCCGCTGGGTGAGCGGGTATTTGGCCATGAGCCTGCCCGCCGCGATCACCTGCAGCTGGCCCGTTTCGATATTGCCGCCAATCCCCGTTGCCCGGCCGCCACCGTCTGGGGACGTCGTTCCCGTCTGTTTCTGGGGCAGTGGCCACTGCTGGTGCACGAGCTGTTTCTGCCCTCTCTCGTCTGTGACAAGGAGCTGGAGTGAATCTGTTAACCAAGGAGCGGGGACTTGCCTACATGCAGTTGGCCCGCGTCGACAAACCCATAGGCACTCTGCTGCTGCTGTGGCCAACCCTGTGGGCGCTCTGGCTGGCCGCTGGTGGTCTGCCCAATCTCTGGGTGCTGACCGTGTTTGTGGTCGGCGTCTTTCTGATGCGCTCGGCAGGGTGCGTGATCAACGACTATGCGGATCGCAACTTCGACGGCCATGTCAAACGCACCGCTGGTCGCCCCTTGCCCACGGGCAGAGTCAAACCGTGGGAGGTGCTGGCTCTCTTCTTCGTGCTGGCGCTTATCTCGTTTGGTCTGGTGCTGACCATGAATCCGCTCACCATCGGTCTGTCGTTTGTCGCCCTGCTGCTGGCGGTGAGTTACCCCTTCATGAAGCGCTTTATCTCGAATCCCCAGCTGGTGCTCGGGATGGCCTTCTCCTGGTCGATCCCGATGGCCTATGCTGCGCAGGCGGATGCCCTGCCGCTGGTGGCCTGGTTGCTCTTCTTTGCCAATCTGCTCTGGACGGTGGCTTACGACACCCAGTACGCCATGGTGGATCGGGATGACGACCTCAAGATCGGCCTCAAATCCAGCGCCATCCTGTTTGGTCGTTACGACAAACGGATCATCGGCGCATTGCAACTCTCGACTTTGCTGCTGCTGTTGGCGGTCGGGCAGCTGATGACGCTGGGGGGCTGGTATTACTGGGGATTGCTGGGGGCGGCGGTGCTGTTTGTCTATCAGCAGCGGCTTATTCGTGAGCGGCAGCGAGAAGCCTGCTTCCAGGCGTTTCTCAACAACAACTATGTGGGGGCGCTGGTGTTTGCCGGTCTGGTGCTTGACTACCTGCTGGCGTGATTGCGCTCCGAGTAAAACTGGATAAAAAGAAGGCCGCATGATGCGGCCTTCTTTGTTTGCGTTGCAGATTAGAGCTGATTGCCTGCCTGAATGGTGCGGCGGATCTTGTTGCTCAGCAGCGGCACTATGTTGTCGGCCAGCGCCTGGAAGCGGCCGAGATCCGGCTTGCACTCTGGGGAGAGGTAACCCTCTTTGCGCAAGGTGTGGATCAGGGTGCTGAACAGCTTCTGGTCGAAGAACTCGGGGGCGTTGATGCCGTGCAGGGTGCCGAGGCGCTCTGCCATCATCAGGCCGTCCGCCTCCAGCTGCTCCGCCTCGATATGAGGCTGGGCCAGCACCCGGGTCAGCACGATGGCGTAGCGTTGCAGGGTCTCCTGAATACTCTCCGCCAGCAGCAGCAGGCGCATCTGGTTGGCCGGATTGACCCAGTAGCCGTCATCGCGGGTCTCGATCAGTTGCTGGGTCTGCAGCGCGTCGAGCAGGCTGTCAACCAGCGCCGGTAGCTCTTCCTCTTCATAACGCAGGAACAGCTCGGTCTTGAGCAGCGGATAGATGTCGATGCAACGAGCCATGATCTCGCTGCGGGAGATCCCCTCGCAGCGTTCGAT
The DNA here is from genome assembly GCF_051919545.1 of Aeromonas sp. 61P. NCBI lineage: Bacteria > Pseudomonadati > Pseudomonadota > Gammaproteobacteria > Aeromonadales > Aeromonadaceae > Aeromonas > Aeromonas sp. 61P. The sequence continues at coordinate 622,382 of NZ_JBQBEL010000001.1, read as the reverse complement.
TAGTGCCGCCACCAGAGAAGGCATGGCAAACAGGTGGAGGATGTTGTTGCGGTAGTAGGTCAGCAGGATCGCCTGATAGCGGTCCAGACTGATGATCTGCCCCAGCTTGTCCTCGCTCACCTCGAACTTGTTGAGCTCCATCGCCTGATCCAGCAGGGTCTTGGCATCCTCATCCGGAATGGTGCTCTGCGGGCTGTAGGGTACCGCCTTGAGCAGATCCAGATAGGTGTTGAGCTGGGCCTGCAACTCGTCGCGGGTCAGGGCGTGGCGCTCGGCGGCCAGCAGCGCCAGCGCACTCAGGGTCAGGCCGTTGACCGCGGCAGCGCCGTTGATGCGGGTCATCAGCAGTTCGGCCAGATTGTTGACGGTGCCCGCCATCCACTCCGGACGCTCCTCTTCCCCGATGTGCTTTTTCCAGTCGGGGATATGTTCGCTCAGGTAGCTGTTGAGGGTCAGCGGTTCGCCGAAGTTGACGAAGCCACGGCCATAGTTGCGCAGCTTGCGCAGGATGCCGAGCACCTGCAGGAAGCTCTCTTTCTCCTTGCGGCTCCCTTTGAGCTCGTTGTGGTAGGTGTTCACCTCCATCACGTGCTCGTAGCCCAGATAGACCGGCACCAGAGTCACCGGCCTGTCCAGCCCGCGCATCATCGCCTGCAGGGTCATCGCCAGCATGCCGGTCTTGGGCGGCAGCAGACGGCCGGTACGGGAGCGACCGCCTTCGGTGAAGAACTCTACCGAGTACCCCTTGGCAAACAGCAGGTTGAGGTATTCACGGAATACCGTGCTGTAGAGCGGGTTGCCCTTGAAGGTGCGGCGAATGAAGAAGGCACCGCCGTGGCGGAAAATCGGGCCCGCCGGCCAGAAGTTGAGGTTGATGCCTGCCGCGATATGGGGCGGCACCATCCCCTGGTGGTAGATGACGTAGGAGAGCAGCAGGTAGTCCATGTGGCTGCGGTGGCAGGGGACGTAGACGATCTCGTGCCCTTCCTGCGCCAGTTGGCGCACCTTCTCGGCGCCATTGACCGACAAACCGCGGTAGAGCTTGTTCCACAGCCAGCCGAGGAAGCTCTCGCCCAGGCGGATCAACCGGTAGGAGAAGTTGGAGGCGATCTCGTCCATGTAGCCATGGGCGCGCTTTTGCGCCTTCTCGAGGCTGATCCCCTCGCGCTGGGCCTCCTCTTCAATCGCCTGCTGGATCACCGCGGAGTCGAGCAACTGCTTGAACAGCAGGTTGCGGTTCGGCAGTTTCGGGCCGGTAGCGGCCAGCTGCTGGCGGCTGAAGTGGGTACGGGCCACGCGCGCCAGCTTGTGGGCGATCGCCTCGTCGGTGCCGTGTTTGTCGGCCATGTAGCGCAGGGAGAGCGGCGGCGAGAAGCGCACCAGATTTTCGCGACCCTTGAGGGTCACGATAAGTGCCTTCTTCAGCCGGTTCGGCGCCAGGCTACTGATGATGTTGAGGCCGGAGGCTTCTTCCCCTTCCCGACCCGGAGCGCGGCCCCAGAACAGGGTGACGGGCACTACCTGGATATCCAGCGCGGGATCCTGCTTGTGCAGATCCAGCAGCTGGTGGAACTCCTGCAGGAAGGGGAGCGGTTTGCTGCGTTTGCCAAACAGGGGAGGCGGACGATCCAGACAGACATAGCGCGGCAGCAGCTGGCCGTTGAGCTCCAGCGGCGTGAAGGGGCCGGGCAGACCGAGATCCTCGCAGCACTGCTGCAGGGTCATCAGGTCGGTGATCGAACTGGTTTTCAGGGCATAGACGATGGGTCTGGCCGGATCCAGATTGAGTTCTGTGATGGGATTTTCCGGCAGGCTCTTGTGATTGACCAAGCCGCTGACCGGCCATTGCAAGATGGCTCTGGAAATCTTCTGTCCTAGGGACATGTGCGTCTGCTCTCCAAAAAAATGCGGCGTGAGCATAGCAAATCGACAGCCCCTTGTCGCCGAGAGGTACGATGAGTCGGCTGCGCAGGATCAAAACAGCAGTAAATGAGGGGTTGGTTGCGACAAATGTCAGCTGCGCCTTGCCTTGGCCACTGCACTGTATATACTGCCAGTGTGCTGTATAAAAAGACAGGTGCCAATTCTATGAAACCCCTTACCCCCCGCCAGGCCGAAGTGCTGGAGCTGATCAAGGTGAACATGAGCGAGACCGGTATGCCGCCGACTCGTGCCGAGATTGCCCAGAAGCTTGGTTTCAAGTCGGCCAATGCGGCCGAAGAACATCTGAAGGCCCTGGCCAAAAAAGGGGTCATCGAGATCATGCCGGGCACGTCCCGCGGCATTCGCCTGTTGCTCGAAGAGGAAGAGGTGCTGGAAGAGATCGGCCTGCCGCTCATCGGCAAGGTGGCTGCCGGTGAACCCATCCTGGCGCAGGAGCATATCGAGAGCCACTATCAAGTTGATCCCGCCCTGTTCCATCCGCGCGCAGATTTTCTGCTGCGGGTACAGGGGATGAGCATGAAGAACATCGGTATTCTGGATGGCGATCTGCTGGCGGTGCACAAGACCCAGGAAGTGCGCAACGGTCAGGTAGTGGTCGCCCGTCTCGATGAGGATGTCACCGTCAAGCGCTTCCAGCGCAAGGGCAGTCAGGTATGGCTGCTGCCGGAGAATGAAGAGCTCTCCCCCATCGAGGTGGATCTCTCCTGCCAGCAGCTCACCATCGAAGGGCTGGCTGTCGGGGTGATCCGCAACGCTGACTGGATGTAATCATCCCCGCCAACTGCGTTTGCCACACGGCCTCCTTCGGGAGGCCGTGCTGTTTCTGGCGCACTTTCCTTGTCATATCAAACAGATCATCGGTGGCGGCATTTTTGTCCTGCGCGACCGGCTACCAATCATCCATTTCAGATATATGCTCAGATCAGTGCCCTGTCGCCGAGGCCGGGCTTGGCGCCTCCCTCTGACCATCGCAATGCGCAGGACGGGAGGGCCGGTAACAACGAGAATCGGGCAGTACACCTTCACGGGATATGAAGGGGGAGTGGGGAGACCCCGAGCCTTGTCAGGCAAAGGGGACCACTCGTAATGGTTGCAGATAGTCGTGACGGGCCTGTTCCCAGTTCAGGCCGACGAAGCAACATGACCTGTCGGTCAAGGAGGACTGGTATGGCATCAAGATCGCCATGGGATTCAGAGGCTGGGGCTGCGCCAGCGGAATCGTCAATCACCCGTTTCGTCAAAGGTAGCCGGATGACCTGGTTTTACGGTCTCTGGCTGCACCATCGTGGTTCGCACTGGACGCTCTGGCTGGGATGTCCGAAAGAGAAGGTGGTGCGTCTGGTGTTGCTGTTCAAGCGTGGTCACGGTGATCGCCAGGGGGAAGAGGGCTGGCTGGCCCCCGTTATTCCCATCGGCGTGCGGGCCATCGGCAAGATATTGCAGCAGGGGCGTAACGCTCGCCCCTGAGCAGAAGAGACAAACAAATCCACCCATAACCGGCACCCGAGGGGGCCGGTTTTTTTATGGCTGAAATTGGTGATTAATTATGCCAAATGGTCGACTCCTGACAGGGCGTTGCACAAGGTTGAACCACCTTGACGGCTCGCTGGGGTACAATGCCCCCCTCTTGTCCGGTCACTGCTGGCCATCTGCCTTGAACTGAAAGGGTCTCTTGTTATGATGAAGCTCCGCTATCCCCTGCTCTTTCTGCTGCTGACAGCCTGCCTGATCCTGGTGTTCTACGCCACGCAGCCAGAGCAGCCGGAACAGGCCGACTACTATCCGGCGGGGCGGGACATCAATGATTTTGCCTTTACCGATGCGGACAACCAGCCGTTCACTCCTGCCAACCTGAAGGGGCACTGGACCTTCCTGTTCGTCGGCTACACCTTCTGCCCCGATATCTGCCCCACCACGCTGGCAGATATGCGCTCCGTCTATGACCAGCTGAAGAAGATGGCGCCCGACAGTCAGGTGGTGTTTATCTCGGCGGATCCCCAGCGTGATGATATTCCACGTCTCAAGACCTATACCGCCTTCTTCAATCCCGAGTTCAAGGCGGCCACCGCCCCCCACGACAAACTGTTCCCGTTCGTGCGCAATCTGGGGCTCATCTACTCCATCGCCAATCAGGGGGAGAAGGATTACCTGATCGATCACTCCGCCTCCATCGTGCTCATCAATCCCAAGGGCAAGCTGCAGGCGGTATTCCGCCCGCAGGTGGCGCCGGGTCAGGTGCCCCGGGTGCAGATGGCCACCATGCTCTCTGACTTCGCCCGCATTCTGAAGCTGGCAGGCCACTGAGCGTGACCCCAGCTGTTGCCCCCTGGTGGCGAGATCCCTCTCGCCACCGCGCCGTCTTTGCGCTCGCCCTGCCCATGGTTTTCTCCAATATCACCACCCCCTTGCTGGGGCTGGTGGACACCTGGGTGATCGGTCATCTCGGTCAGGCCTGGTTTCTGGGGGGCGTTTCGGTCGGTGCGACCCTGATCAACCTCATCTTCTGGTTGCTCGGCTTTTTGCGGATGTCGACCACCGGCCTGACGGCGCAGGCGCACGGCGCCGCCGACGGTCGTGCTCAGCTAGATACTCTGCTGCGGGCGCTGGGGCTGGCCATTGCTCTTGGCCTGGCGCTGCTGTTGTTGCTTTTCCCCCTGTTGCCACGACTGATCGCTCTGAGTGGCGGCTCGCCCGAGGTGCAGCTCTATGCGGGCCAATATGTGGCGGTGCGGATCTGGAGCGCCCCGGCGGCGCTCTGCAATCTGGTGGTCATGGGCTGGCTGTTGGGGATGCAGGATGCCCGCAGCCCCATGGTGATGCTGATCCTCACCAATCTGGTCAATATGGCGCTCGATGCCCTGTTTGTGCTGGGGCTCGGCTGGCAGGTGCGGGGTGTGGCGGCGGCCTCGGTCATGGCGGACTACTGTGCGCTGGCAGTCGGGATCTGGCTGGTACGCCGTCAACTGCGGCAACTGGCACCGACGGTGTGGCAGGATGGCTGGCAGCGCTGGCGACAGCTCGCGCCCATGGTGCGGCTGCTCGGCCTCAACCGCGATATCTTCCTGCGCTCCCTCTGTTTGCAGCTCTGCTTCGCCTTCATGACTCTGCAAGGGGCGCGGCTGGGGGATGTGGCGGTGGCCGCCAATGCGGTGCTGCTCAACTTCCTGATGCTTATCTCCTACGGACTCGATGGTTTTGCCTATGCGGTGGAGGCCATGGTAGGACGAGCCATCGGTCAGCGGGATCGGCATAAACTGCGGGAGGCCATCGTGCTCAATCTGGGCTGGGCCGCCCTCATTGCCAGTGGTTTTACCCTGGTGTTTGCCCTCTTTGGTGCCCACCTTATCGGCTATATCACCGACATTCCGGCCGTGGTAGCGGAGGCTCATCGTCAGCTTCCCTGGCTGATCGCCATGCCCTTGCTGGCGGTCTGGTGCTTCCTGCTGGATGGCGTATTTATCGGGGCGACCCGGGCGCGGGAGATGCGCAACAGCATGTTGTTGGCCGCGTTTGGCGGCTTCTTCCCGATCTGGTGGCTCTGTCAGTCGTGGGGCGTGGCCGCGTTATGGGCGGCGATGGCGGCGCTGATGGTGGGGCGCGGTCTGTCGCTGGGGGTCACTTGCTGGCGGCTGGAGCGCAGCGGGCATCTGCTCGACGCCCGCCACTGATCATCGGTGGCGCTTACATGGCACCGTCGTAGCCGAGCTGGCGCCAGCTCTCGTAGACAAAGACAGACACCGCGTTGGAGAGGTTCATGCTGCGGCTCTGGGGCACCATAGGGATGCGCAGCCGCTGCTCGAACGGCAGGCTCTCGATGATCTCGATGGGCAGGCCGCGACTCTCCGGGCCAAACAGCAGGGCGTCGCCAAGGGCATACTGGGCTGCCGAGTGCGTGGTGCGCCCCTTGGTGGTGCAGGCGAACACCCGCTTGGGTGCCACGGTAGCCAGAAAAGCCTCATAGCTCGGCCAGCGCTTCACCTCGGCAAATTCGTGATAGTCGAGTCCCGCCCGCTTTACCCGCTTGTCATCCCACTCAAATCCCAGCGGCTCGATCAGATGGAGCCGGTAACCGGTATTGGCGCAGAGCCGGATGATATTGCCGGTGTTGGCGGAATTTCCGGCTGGTAGAGGACGATATCGAGCATGACGAGCTCCTGCAAAGAGATGTAAAGCCAAGAAGGGGCGCCAGCATACCCAGCGCCCGTCCGGATGAAAAGGATCAGGCGATGGGCAAGCGGATGGTGATGGTCAGCCCGGTCGGGTGATTGTTGCTGGCCGCAATGGTGCCGCCGTGGCGCTGTATTGCCTCCGAGGCGATGGCCAGCCCCAGCCCGGTGCCGCCAGTCTTGGCGTTGCGGGCATCATCGACCCGGAAGAAGGGCTGGAACAGCAGCGCCTGCTGCTCGTCAGGCACTCCGGGGCCATCATCCCGAATGGTCATCACCCACTCCAGTCCCTCTCGATACCAGTCCACCTTGATGAACTCGCGGGCATACTTGAGGGCGTTGCGCAGGGGATTCTCCACCGCCCGGGCCAGCAGCTCGGGCCACATCTGGATCGACTCTGCGGGCAGCGGCGGCAGTCTGAGCTGTTTGCCGCTCTGGTTTGCTTCGAACATGGCATCTTCGAGGATGGGCTCCAGCAGGTCGGCCAGCGGGTGCACCACCGGTGCCTCCACATGCTGCTGCACTCGCGACAGATCCAGCAGATCGCCGATCAGCTTGTCCAGCCGCCCGATCTCCGATTCGATCCGCGCCAGCTCGGCGCTGTCACCCTGCTTGCGGCGGATCAGCGCCTGCGCCAGTTGCATCCGGGTGAGGGGGCTGCGCAGCTCGTGGGAGATATCGGAAAGCAGCTGTTTCTGCTTCTGGATCATGCTCTTGAGTGTCTCCACCATGCGGCTGACGTTATCCGCCAGCTGGCCGATCTCGTCGCCCCGTCCCAGGTTGGGGATCTGTACCTCCAGATTGCCGGCCGCCAGTTGGGAGACCGATTTCTGCAACTGCAGGATGGGGCGGGTCAGCCGCCAGGCGAGCAGCAGGCAGAGCGGGGTGCTGACCAGCATCGAGATGCCCAGAATGCGGATCGGGTGATCCAGCACCTGAATAAACAGGAACAGGTAGGGATTCTCGGCATTGAGGCCGAAATAAACGTGATAGCGATGGCCGTGGTGCTCCATCAGGAAGGGGCCGGCGATCGCCTTGCGATCCTCGTTGCCCAGCATGGGATTGGCCGGGTCATCGGCATCCACCATAAAGCGCACCACGAACTTGCGCGGATGGGTGGTGGACTGGATCTGCCCCTTCTCGTCGCGCAGGTAGACGTTGTCCACCGGCAGCATGGCGATCTTGTCCATCGCCTTGGCCAGATCGAAATCCTGATCCGGCTCGGCGGCGTTGAGCAGGGCCTGCACGTTGTTCTGCATCCGCGCCACTTCGTGGGTCGGCAGCGGGATCTGGTTGCGGGGATCCAGGGTCGGCAGGCTGATCACGGCGGCCAGCATTACCAGCAGCATGAACCAGAACCAGAGGAAGATGTGGGTCGAGATCCCGTTGAGGGAGTTGATGCGCTCTATTCTTGCTCTAGCCACAGGTACCCGCGCCCCCGTACGGTTTTGAAGCGGGGCTGGCCATCGGTGCGGTCCGGCAGCTTTTTGCGCAGGTTGCTCAGGTGCATGTCGATGGCCCGATCGAAGGGTTCCAGCTTCTTGCCCAGCACCTGCTCGGAGAGGTGGCTCTTGCTGACGATCTGGCCGGGATTACGCAGCAGACACTCCAGCAGCCCGAATTCGGTGGCGGTCAGCTCCAGCAGTTGTTCGCCGCAGCGGGCCTGCTGCAGGCCGGGTTGCAGCACGATATCCATGAAGTGAACTTCGTCGGAGGAGTTGCCGCGCTGGGGCGGGGCGCTCTGGGTACGGCGCAGGATGGCGCGTACCCGGGCCAGCAGCTCCCTGTCATCGAACGGCTTGGCCAGATAGTCGTCGGCACCCGCTTCCAGACCGTTAACCCGATCCTGGCTGTCACCGCGGGCGGTCAGCATCAGCACCGGGGTGTCGTGGGTCTTGCGCAGCTTGGTCAGCATGGCAAAGCCGTTGAGCTTGGGCATCATCACGTCCAGCAGCACCAGATCGAAGCTCTGCTCCGCCAGCCGTTGCAGCCCCTCTTCACCATCCTCGGCGACCGTGACCTGAAATCCCTCCAGGGTCAGAATTTCGGTGAGCAGTTGGGTCAATTCAAGATCGTCGTCGACCAGGAGTATTCTGTTCATCTGGTGTTATTCCGCAGATTTTCGCGCCAAACTGACGCCGGGGTCAGGGTATAATAAGTTTTTCATCGCCAGAGGAAAGCCGGTTTTGAGCCATCAACAATATTCCCGTTGGGTGACCTTTGCCAGCATAGCGGCGGTCACCACCGCTACCTTGCTGATCATCGGCAAACTGATCGCCTGGCTGATGACCGACTCGTCGACCCTGCTGGCGTCGCTTACCGACTCCTTCATGGATGTGAGTGCCTCCATCATCAACCTGCTGGCCATTCGCTATGCGCTGGCCCCTGCCGATGACGAGCACCGCTTCGGTCACGGCAAGGCGGAGTCGCTGGCGGGCCTCATCCAGTCGGCCTTTATCTCCGGCTCTGCTCTGCTGCTGGTGATGCACGGAATTTCATCCCTGCTCAATCAGGCGCCTATTCTGCGGCTGGAGGCGGGTCTCTGGGTCAGTGGCGGCTCCATCGTGCTGACCCTGCTGCTGGTCAGCTTCCAGAGCTTTGTCATTCGCAAGACCAACAGCGTGGCCATCAAGGCCGATATGCTGCACTACCGTTCCGATCTGCTGCTCAATGCCGGTGTCTTGCTGGCGCTGGTGCTGGCGGGGCAGGGGTGGTACTGGGCCGACGGCCTGTTTGCCATCCTGATTGGACTGTTCCTGTTGTGGGGGGCGGGACACATCGGCTACGAGTCGGTGCAGGCCCTGCTCGATCGTCAGTTGCCAGCGGAAGAACAAGCGAGAATAATGGCGCTCTGCTGTGCCGTAGAAGGTGTACACGGCGTACATGACCTGCGCACCCGTCAATCCGGGCCGACCCGATTCGTACAGTTGCATCTTGAACTGGATGATCAGATCCCCCTGGTCAAGGCCCATCAGATCGCCGATGAAGCCGAACTGGCGGTACGCCAGGCATTCGAGCGGATGGATGTCATCATCCACATGGACCCCATCTCGGTGCTGACAAAAGAACAACAGAGCCCTCACCCAGAACAACAGTAGGCTGCAACATGGATGAACTGGTTGCCAAAACCTGGCACAAAATTCAGCAAGAAGCGGAGTGCATGGCGGCCCAGGAGCCGATGCTGGCCAGCTTCTTCCACTCCACCATTCTAAATCACAAGAATCTGCGTTCGGCGCTGAGCTTCCAGCTGGCCAACAAACTCGACAGCGCCACCATGCCCGCCATCGCCCTGCGCGAGGTGATCGAGCTGGCCCTGCGCAGCGAGCCCGAGCTGCTGACGGTAGTGGCGGCCGACATCTGCGCCGTGCAGGAGCGCGATCCGGCGGTCGACCTCTTCTCCACCCCGCTGCTCTATCTCAAGGGGTTCCATGCCCTGCAGGGGTATCGGGTCGCCAACTGGCTGTGGCGTCAGGGGCGCCGCTCGCTGGCTCTCTATCTGCAAAACCAGATCTCGGTGGTGTTCGGGGTGGATGTGCACCCGGCCGCCCGTATCGGCAAGGGGATCATGTTTGACCATGCCACCGGCATAGTGGTCGGCGAGACGGCGGTGATTGAAGATGATGTCTCTATCCTGCAAAGCGTGACCCTCGGTGGTACCGGCAAGGAGAGCGGCGATCGCCATCCCAAGATCCGCGAAGGGGTGATGATAGGGGCGGGCGCCAAGGTGCTCGGCAATATCGAAGTGGGCGTGGGCGCCAAAATTGGTGCGGGCAGCGTGGTGATCAACCCGGTGCCGCCTCATACCACGGTCGCTGGCGTACCCGCCAAGATCGTCGGCCGTCCGGAGTGCGACAAGCCTTCACTGGATATGGATCAGTGTCTCTGATCTCCCGGCCGGAGTAGTCGATGGCCAAACGCTGGTCGGGTTATCTGATTTTGGGGATGTGGCTGCTCAACCTGCTGCATCTCTATCTGGGGCTCTCCCCCTGGCCTGCGGCCATGGCGGCCTGGGGGGCATCACTGCTCACCTGGCCCTGGCTGGTGGGGGCCGCCAAGCGGCAGGCGCTGGCCTTGTATGGCGCGGCGCTGTTGCTGCTCTTCTTCTCCTGGTGGCAGGGAGCGACCCTCACCGCCGGTGACTGGCTGCTGCCCAACATCAATATGCTCACCATGTTTGCCGCGGTGAGCACCCTCAACCTCGCCACCTCGGGTCTCTTGACCGGCACCACCTCCTGGACCGGGCGAAAGGGGCTGTGGAGCACCATGGCCAGCCTCAATCTGCTTGGGGCGGTCATCAATCTCTCGGTGCTGTTTATCATCGGCGATCGGCTGGAGCGCAATGGCACCCTGGAGCGGCGTCAGGTGATGGTACTGAGCCGGATCTTCTGTGCCGCCGCCTTCTGGTCACCCTTCTTTGTCGCCATGGCGGTGGCGCTCACATACGCGCCGGGCTTGCAGCTCTCCCATATTCTGCCGTTCGGGATCCTCGCCGCCTTGCTGGCGATGGGACTGACCGCCTGGCAGGTGGAGCGGATCGGGGTGGCCGACTTTGCCGGTTATCCGCTGCGGTTGCAGACTCTGGGGCTGCCGGTCACGCTGGCGTTGCTGGTACTGCTCATCAAGCAGGTCTGGCCCCAGCTCGGCATTCTGGCGGTGATCGCGCTGGTGGCCCCGCTGCTGGCGCTGCTCTTTATGCCGAGGGCCGGGCGCAAGGCGGCCCTCAAGCGGCAGGTAGTGGAGCGCTTCCCCGCCATCGGCGGTCAGCTGGTGCTGTTTCTGGGGGCCGGTTTGCTGGCGGCAGGCATCAACAGTGCGCTGTCGGTCATCGATCTCGGCGCTGGCCACGGCCTGCCACTGTTCAACCACTTTGGCTGGCTTGAGGCGTCCCTCACTCTGCTGCTGATCCTGCTGGTGGCCATCGTCGGGGTGCATCCGCTCATCAGTATCTCCGGGCTGGCGCCACTGCTCTGGCCGCTGGCGCCGGATCCCAGCCTGCTCGGCATGTGTTTCCTGCTGGGGTGGGGGCTTGCCACCGGTACCAGTCCGCTCTCCGGCTCCAATCTGGCGCTGGCGTCCCGCTACAACCTCCGTTCTGGGCTGATCCTGCGCTGGAACCTGCTCTACGGCCTGCTGATGTATGTGGTCGCCTGTCTGTTGCTGGGGGCTTATATCGCCTTGCATGGATAACGGCGGCGCCGTCAGGAGGGTGCAAATGATGCGCGGGCGGCGGGGTCTTTTACGCACGGTTCAGTGTGTTGTCGCGGCTCGGGCGCAGGATGCGAGAAAAATAGACGCATATTTAGACAATACATCTATGGAAGGCGCATTTTACAGCGCACTGGCTTGTTTGTGCCGATGCGCTCGGGGTATGCTGGCTTCACGCGCTTGAATCGCCCTCTGTGGGGCATCGCAATTGAACAAACAGGTATGCATATGTCACTGAAGTCCTTGAGCAACTCGAATCCAAAGTACAATCCGCCGTCGACAACATCTCCTTGCTGAAGATGGAGCTGGACGAGCTGAAAGAGCAGAACAGCAAGCTGCAAGACGAGAACCATCAGCTGCGCAACGAGCACACTGCATGGCAGGAGCGTCTGCGTGCCCTGCTGGGCAAAATGGATCAGATGGGCGAAACCATCTAATTCATCGCCTTCAGGCAGAATTGAAAACGGGCCGCTCCATGAGCGGCCCGTCTGTTTTTGGCAGGGTGAGGATTACAGCGCCAGCAGTTGCTTGACTGTCTTCTCGATACCGTCTGCTGCTTCGACTATGTTGTTGGCCAGCATGTAGGCGGGGGTGGAGATCACCTTGCGCTCCTGATCCACCACGAATTCGTTGACCGGGCAGTTGAGATGGCTGCCACCCATCGCCTCGATGGCGTTGGCGGTGCCTTCGTCATGGCCGATGGTCGCCAGCGTCCCGGCGCCATAGATCAGCGGGATCATGGCGGGGGCGATGCAGATATAGGCGGCCGGTTTGTTGGCGTTGGCAAAGCTCTGGCACGCTTTCAGCACATCGGGCTGGATCTGGCACTCGGCCTCTTTGATAGCGAAGTCGCACAGGTTTTTGGCCGCGCCAAAGCCGCCGGGCACCAGCAGCGCGTCGTAATCGGCCGCATCCAGCTCGGCCACATCCTTTATCTGGCCACGGCAGATGCGGGCCGCTTCGACCAGCACATTGCGGCTCTCTCCCTCGCTCACTTCACCGGTCAGGTGGTTGATGACATGGAGCTGCGCCACGTTCGGGGCGAAGCACTGGACGGCGGCTCCCTGACGGGCCAACGCCAGCAGGCTGATGACGGCCTCGTGGATTTCGGCCCCGTCAAAGACACCGCAGCCACTCAAAATCACGGCCACTTTTTTCATGGCAAACTCCTCGTTGTTGAAAATGTGAGCCAGGATGGATTGTTGTACTTTTGTATGGTTATCGCTCGCCCTCCGCTGGTCAAGTCATCTTGCTGTGCTAGGATTGTTTCGTTTTGGATCCTGCCGTACCTACTCCCTTAAATCTTTTTCCACATTGATCGAGATCATTCTAACTGTCTTGCGATCGGTTTTTACGATCTCAATGCATTGTTTTTAATGGCTTTTTATATTCTTATGCACAGTTTTATCACTGTGCGCTCTGATGCGCCCCATTTTTGAACACAGAGTTATCCACAGGCTGAGTCCCTTTATCAGGCGCTGTGTGCTGTTGCTGCGCCCCTTGGTGTGAGGGGGGCCCTGTGGCATCCTAGCGGCTGTTTATCTCTGGCAGGACGATTTCATGGCCCCTAGCAACCCCCTTATTCTGGTCGACGGCTCCTCTTATCTTTACCGCGCCTTCTTCGCCTCCCAGCAGGCTGATCTGCGCACATCGACCGGTTTGCCGAGCGGCGCCGTCCGTGTTATGGCCAACATGATGCGCAGCCTGCGCAAGCAATATCCTGACTGTCATGTGGCTGTGGTGTTTGATGCCAAGGGCAAGACCTTCCGCGATGACATCTATCCCGAGTACAAGGCGACCCGCGCCAGCATGCCGGACGATCTGCGCAGCCAGGTTGCCCCGATCCACCAGATGATCAAGGCGATGGGTTTCCCCTTCCTGATGGTGGAGGGGGTTGAAGCCGACGATGTGATCGGCACCCTGGCCCGCCAGGCGACCGAGAAGCAGCTGCCGGTGCTGATCAGCACCGGTGACAAGGATATGGCACAGCTGGTCTCCGACCATGTCACCCTGATCGACACCATGAAAGATGTGAAGACCGATCGGGAAGGGGTGATCGAGAAGTTTGGCGTACCGCCCGAGCTCATCATCGACTATCTGGCCCTGATGGGTGACAAGGTCGACAACATTCCCGGCATGACCGGTGTCGGCGAGAAGACCGCACTGGCCCTGCTGCAGGGGATTGGCAGCATCGACGAGATTGCCGCCAACCTCGACAAGGTGGCCGCGCTCGGCTTTCGTGGCTCCAAGGCCTTTGCCGACAAGTTCCGCGAGCAGGAGGAGCAGGTTCGTCTCTCCTATCGACTGGCGACCATCAAGACCGACGTCGAACTGGAACAGAGTCTGGAAGAGCTGTTGCTCAAGCCGGTCGACAAGGAGTCCCTGCTGGCGGTCTATCGCGAATACGAGCTGCGCAACCTGATCAAGGAGCTGGAATCCGGTGGTGAAGAGGGGAGCGAGAGCGCCGGACAGGACGAGGCTGGCGATGAGAGCGCCGCTCCGGTTGCCGCCATCGAAACCGACTACCGCTGCATTCTGGACGAAGCCGAGTTTGACGGCTGGCTGGAACAGCTGAAAGCGGCACCGTTGTTTGCCTTCGATACCGAAACCACCAGTCTCGACTATATGGAGGCGCGGATCGTCGGCGTCTCCTTCGCGGTTGAAGCGGGCAAGGCTGCTTATGTACCGTTTGGTCACGACTATCTGGGGGCACCGTTACAGCTGAGCGAGGCCGTGGTGTTGGGCAAGCTCAAACCGCTGCTGGAAGATCCGACCCGTCTCAAGGTGGGGCAGAACCTCAAGTACGACCGCAACGTGCTGCTCAACCATGACATCGACCTGCAGGGCATTGCCTACGACACCATGCTCGAGTCCTACGTGCTCAACTCCACCGCCAGTCGTCACGATATGGATTCGCTGGCCAAGCGTTACCTCGGGGTCGAGACCACCTCCTTTGAAGATATCGCGGGCAAAGGAGTGAAACAGCTCACCTTCAACCAGATCGAGCTGGAGCAGGCCGCTCCCTATGCGGCGGAAGATGCCGATATCACCCTGCGTCTGCACCAGACCCTGTGGGGTCAGCTGGAGGCCGTGCCTGGCCTCGCCAAGGTATTCAGCGAGATCGAGCTGCCGCTGCTGCCGGTATTGGCACGGATGGAGTTGCTCGGCACCACCATCGATCCCAAGCTGCTGCACCAGCAGAGTCAGGAGATCGAGCTGCGGTTGGCGGAGCTGGAGAAACAGGCTCACGAGCTGGCCGGGCAGGAGTTCAATCTCTCCTCGCCCAAGCAGCTTGGGGAGATCCTCTTCACCAAGCTGGGCCTGCCGATCATCAAAAAGACTCCGAAGGGTGCGCCATCCACCGCAGAAGAGGTGCTGGCCGAGCTGGCGGAGACCTACGAGCTGCCGCAGCTGCTGATGGAGCACCGTGGGCTGGCCAAGCTCAAGTCCACTTACACCGACAAGTTGCCGCTGATGATCAAGCCCCGGACCGGGCGGGTGCACACCTCCTATCATCAGGCGGTAGCGGCTACGGGCCGTTTGTCATCATCTGATCCCAACCTGCAG
>NZ_JBQBEL010000001.1:445000-602500 GCF_051919545.1 Aeromonas sp. 61P | reverse complement strand
CGGGGCTCAAACCAGGCACCGAAGCCGCGGATTCACACTTATGTGTGAGTGGTAGGGGAGCGTTCTGTAAGTCTGCGAAGGTGTATCGAGAGGTATGCTGGAGATATCAGAAGTGCGAATGCTGACGTAAGTAACGATAAAGGGGGTGAAAAGCCTCCTCGCCGGAAGACCAAGGGTTCCTGTCCAACGTTAATCGGGGCAGGGTGAGTCGACCCCTAAGGCGAGGCCGAAAGGCGTAGTCGATGGGAAGCAGGTTAATATTCCTGCACGACTTGTAATTGCGATGGGGGGACGGAGAAGGCTAGGTGGGCCAGGCGACGGTTGTCCTGGTGAAAGTGCGTAGGTGGTGTTTCCAGGCAAATCCGGAGACACAACACTGAGACACGAGACGAACACACTACGGTGTGGAAGCCATTGATGCCCTGCTTCCAGGAAAAGCCTCTAAGCTTCAGATTACAAGTCATCGTACCCCAAACCGACACAGGTGGTCGGGTAGAGAATACCAAGGCGCTTGAGAGAACTCGGGTGAAGGAACTAGGCAAAATAGAACCGTAACTTCGGGAGAAGGTTCGCTCTTGATGGTGAAGTCCCTTGCGGATGGAGCTGTCGGGAGTCGCAGTGACCAGATGGCTGGGACTGTTTATCAAAAACACAGCACTCTGCAAACACGAAAGTGGACGTATAGGGTGTGACACCTGCCCGGTGCCGGAAGGTTAATTGATGGGGTTAGCGCAAGCGAAGCTCTTGATCGAAGCCCCGGTAAACGGCGGCCGTAACTATAACGGTCCTAAGGTAGCGAAATTCCTTGTCGGGTAAGTTCCGACCTGCACGAATGGTGTAACCATGGCCATGCTGTCTCCACCCGAGACTCAGTGAAATCGAATTCGCCGTGAAGATGCGGTGTACCCGCGGCTAGACGGAAAGACCCCGTGAACCTTTACTACAGCTTGGCACTGAACATTGAACCTACATGTGTAGGATAGGTGGGAGGCTTTGAAGGCGTGACGCCAGTTGCGCTGGAGCCGTCCTTGAAATACCACCCTTGTATGTTTGATGTTCTAACGCAGGGCCCTGAATCGGGCTCGCGGACAGTGCCTGGTGGGTAGTTTGACTGGGGCGGTCTCCTCCCAAAGAGTAACGGAGGAGCACGAAGGTTGGCTAATCCTGGTCGGACATCAGGAGGTTAGTGCAATGGCATAAGCCAGCTTAACTGCGAGACGGACAGGTCGAGCAGGTACGAAAGTAGGTCATAGTGATCCGGTGGTTCTGAATGGAAGGGCCATCGCTCAACGGATAAAAGGTACTCCGGGGATAACAGGCTGATACCGCCCAAGAGTTCATATCGACGGCGGTGTTTGGCACCTCGATGTCGGCTCATCACATCCTGGGGCTGAAGTCGGTCCCAAGGGTATGGCTGTTCGCCATTTAAAGTGGTACGCGAGCTGGGTTCAGAACGTCGTGAGACAGTTCGGTCCCTATCTGCCGTGGGCGTTGGATGATTGAAGGGAGTTGCTCCTAGTACGAGAGGACCGGAGTGAACGAACCTCTGGTGTTCGGGTTGTCACGCCAGTGGCACTGCCCGGTAGCTAAGTTCGGAATCGATAACCGCTGAAAGCATCTAAGCGGGAAGCGAGCCCTGAGATGAGTCATCCCTGACCCCTTGAGGGTCCTAAAGGGCCGTTGGAGACCACAACGTTGATAGGCGGGGTGTGTAAGTGCAGCGATGCATTGAGCTAACCCGTACTAATTACCCGTGAGGCTTAACCATACAACACCCAAGAAGTGTTCTAAGGCTTGTAGCAAATACCAAGCGAACTACTAATTCAGTGATAACGACAAGCCACGAGCAACATCGTTATTCACGTCAGCTTTCTGGATTGAAGAATTTGCCTGGCGGCCATAGCGCCGTGGAACCACCTGATCCCATGCCGAACTCAGAAGTGAAACGCGGTAGCGCCGATGGTAGTGTGGCATTCGCCATGCGAGAGTAGGACACTGCCAGGCATCCAATTTAAGAACCCCGCTCATCGAGCGGGGTTTTTTATTGCCTGCAATTCAGCAAATCGTCTGATAACTGACCTTTTATTCCCTCTTCCCTGCCGTTTTCTCCATTTTTCCTCCTCGACTTTCTCCGGTTCTGCCATCGCCGCTGGCGTTGGTTGTCGTTATAATGGCCACCCTCAAGCAAGGTGGTGGTATGAAAGCAGAATATCTACAGCGATTCGGGGGCATTGCCCGTCTTTATGGTCAGAACGCCCTGCGTTCCTTTAGCCAGGCGAAAGTCTGTGTTGTGGGGATCGGTGGCGTGGGCTCCTGGGCGGCGGAGGCGCTGGCCCGCGCCGGTATCAACCAGATCACCCTGATCGACATGGACGATATCTGCATCACCAACACCAATCGCCAGATCCACGCCATGAAGGGGACAGTTGGTCGCCTCAAGACCGAGGTGATGGCCGAGCGCATTCGCGCCATCAATCCGGATTGCGAAGTGATCGAGGTGGATGATTTCGTCACCGCCGATAACCTGGCCGAGCATATCAAGCGGGAGTTTGACTATGTGGTGGATGCCATCGACTCGGTCAAGGCCAAGGTGGCGCTGATTGCCTTCTGCAAGCGCAACAAAATCCCGGTGATTGTGGCGGGTGGTGCCGGCGGGCAGATGGATCCGACCCAGATCACTGTGGCGGATCTGGCCAAGACTATTCAAGACCCGTTGGCGGCCAAGGTGCGCTCCGACCTGCGCCGATTGCACAACTTCAGCAAGAATCCGGCGCGCAAATTCGGGGTGGAGTGTGTCTTCTCAACCGAGCAGTTGAGTTATCCGGATGGCAATGGCGGTACCTGTCAGGCCAAGGCGGCCAGCGATGGCACCATGAAGATGGATTGCGCCTCCGGCTTTGGCGCTGTGACGCCGGTGACGGCAACCTTCGGGCTGGTTGCCGCATCCCGGGTATTAAAGAAGATTGCCGAACGGGGCGCCCGAGCCGAGAAAGAGGCAGGGAATGAAAACGCGGGCTCGATTGGCGAAGCCTAATCGACCACTGAACAAGGCGGGTTAGACCGCTTGCTCCCGGATCGCCAGCGCGATCGCTCTGAGCCCGTTACCTCGTGACGGGCTCAAGTGTTTCTCAAGTCCCAGTTCGGTGAAATACCCTTCCATATCAAAAGCCTGGATCGCCGTAGACGATTGGTGGTTGAGTGCCGCCAGCACGATGACGATAAGGCCACGCACGATGCGGGCATCGGAATCACAGGCAAAGTGCCAGCAGCCATCCTCGCTTTGTTCTCCCTTCAGCCAAGCCTGGCTTTCACACCCCTTGAGGCGGAACTCCTCCTGCTGCCATTCGCTGGGTAGCACGGGTAACAGCTTGCCGAGCTGGATGATGAGCCGGTACTGGTTCTCCCAGCCGTGGGCGGCGGCAAACTGCTGGCGGATGGTGTTGGCGTTGGGCTCAAGGCCAATCTGGGTATAGCTTGCGAGGTCACTCATTCGGTTGTCTGCCTTAGAAGAAGTCACTGAGTTTGTGCAGGGCGGCTAGCAGGGCGTCGACATCATCCCGATTGTTGTAGCAAGCCAGCGAGGTGCGCATGGTTCCGCCGATCTCGAGCGATTCCATCAATGGCATGGCGCAGTGATGGCCGACTCGCAGGGCGATCCCCTGCATATCGAGCAGGGTGGCGGCATCTTGCGGGTGGATGTCGTCTAGCAAGAAAGAGACCGAACCGGCGCGTTGGCTGGGTTCGCCGACCAGACGCAGCCCCGGCACCTGTTGCAGGCCAGCTACCAGATAGTCGGTCAGTGCCTGCTCATGTTGGGCAAGCCATTGCCGATCTTGCCCCATCACAAAGTCGATGGCGGCGGCGAGGCCGATAGCACCAGCGATATGGGGGGTACCCGCCTCGAACTTGAAGGGCAGGGTATTGAAGGTGGTGCCGCTGAAACTGACCCGATCGATCATCTCGCCACCGGCTTGCCAGGGCGGCATCCGCTCCAGTAGTTCGGTGCAGCCCCACAACACACCGATGCCGGTCGGGCCATAGAGCTTGTGGCCGGAGAAGGCGTAGAAGTCGCAGCCGATGGCTTGCACATCCACCTCGAGATGAGCCACTGCCTGGGCGCCGTCGATCAGCGTCACGGCGCCAACCGTTTTGGCGGCCGTCACTATCTCTTTGACCGGATTGACGGTACCGAGGGCATTGGAGACGTGGGCTACGCTCACCAGTCGGGTCCGTGGCCCCAGCATGGCGTGATAGGCGGCCAGATCGAGATCGCCCCGCTCATCAAGGGGAATAACCCGGATGACTGCGCCGGTGCGCTGGGCGACCAGTTGCCACGGGACGATATTGGCGTGGTGCTCCAGGGTGCTGAGGATGATTTCGTCCCCTGTCTTGAGCTCGCTCATCCCCCAGCTCTGGGCCACCAGATTGATCGCCTCCGTGGTGCCGCGAGTCCAGATCACCTCGTGGCTGCGGGGCGCATTGATAAAGCGGGTGACAGTCTCGCGGGCAGCCTCAAAGGCGCGGGTCGCGCGGCCACTCAGGGCGTGGGCGGCGCGGTGCACGTTGGCGTTGTCGGCCCGATAGTAGTGAGCGATGGCATCCAGTACCGCTTGCGGTTTCTGGGTGGTGGCCGCGTTGTCCAGATAGACCAGAGGGTGGCCGTTTACCTCCTGCGCCAAGGCCGGAAACTGGCTGCGCAGTTGGGTGTGCTGTTGCTGATTCATGCTCCCCTCATCATCCGGAAAAAGTCATCATCTCGAAAGGTCGGCCATGATCCTGAAAATAGCGCCCGAACACAAGGCGCGATAAGCCGGAATGGCGGTTGCCTGCCGTGCAGCAGGTACGGCTCGTCGGGTGATTTCTGGTACAATGCCGCCCCTCATCATAAGCCAAGAGATCCGGCCCATGAAGCTCAACCCCAATCAGAACGAAGCGGTCAAGTATGTCTCCGGCCCTTGCCTGGTGCTGGCGGGTGCCGGATCGGGCAAGACCCGCGTCATCACCAACAAGATTGCCTATCTGGTGCAGCAGTGCGGCTACAGTGCGCGCAATATCGCTGCGGTCACCTTTACCAACAAGGCGGCGCGGGAGATGAAGGAGCGGGTCGGCCAGACTTTGGGTCGCAAGGAGGCGCGGGGGCTGATGGTCTCCACCTTCCATACCCTGGGCCTCGATATCATTCGCCGTGAGCACAAGAGCCTGAATCTCAAGGCCAACTTCTCCCTGTTCGATGACACCGACCAGCTGGCGCTGTTGAAAGAATTGACTGAAGACGAGCTCGACAACGACAAGGACAAGCTCTCGGCCCTTATCAGCCAAATCTCCAACTGGAAGAACGATCTTATCCTGCCCGCCCGCGCCATGCGTATTGCTCGCGGGCCGGACGAGGTGTTGATGGCCCAGCTCTATGAGCGTTATCACCGCCAGATGGTGGCCTATAACGCGCTGGATTTTGACGACCTCATCGTGATGCCGACCCTGCTGCTCAAGAGCAATCAGGAGGTGCGCGAGCGCTGGCAGAACAAGATCCGCTATCTGCTGGTCGATGAGTACCAAGACACCAACACCAGCCAGTACGAGCTGGTGAAGCAGATCGTCGGCGAGCGTGCCCGTTTTACCGTGGTAGGGGACGATGACCAGTCCATCTACTCCTGGCGCGGTGCCAAGCCGCAGAATCTGGTGCTGCTGAGTGAAGATTTCCCCAGCCTCAAGCTGATCAAGCTGGAGCAGAACTACCGCTCCAAGCGGCGGATCCTCAAGTGCGCCAACATCCTGATCGCCAACAACCCGCACGTCTATGACAAGGCGCTCTTCTCCGAATTGGATGAGGGGGTGAAGCTCAAGGTGCTGTTCGCCAAGAACGAGGAGCACGAAGCGGAGCGGATCGCTGCCGAGATGATGGGCCACAAGTTTATGAACCGCACCCGGTTCAAGGATTACGCCATCCTCTATCGGGGCAACCATCAGTCGCGCATCTTCGAAAAGGCGCTGATGACCAACCGGATCCCTTACCGTATCTCCGGCGGCACCTCGTTTTTCTCCCGTACCGAGATCAAGGACATCATGGCCTACCTCAAGCTGCTGGTGAATCCGGATGAGGACACTGCCTTCCTGAGGGTGGTCAACCTGCCGCGTCGCGAGATCGGTCCCACCACCCTCGAAAAACTGGGTCAGTATGCCAATCAACGCGGCAAGAGCCTGTTTGCCGCCAGCTTCGAGCTGGGGCTGGAGCAGCACCTCTCTGGCCGTGGCCTCACTGCATTACAGGCCTTCACCAACTGGTTGGTACGCCTTGGCGATCAGGCGTTGCGCGGCAATCCGGTAGAAGCGGTGCGGGACATGATCAAGGAGATCCACTACGAAGAGTGGCTCTACGAGACCTCGCCCAGCCCGAAAGCGGCCGAGATGCGGATGCAGAACGTCTCCACCCTCTATCGCTGGATCACCGAGATGCTGGAAGGGGATGAGCTGGAGGAGTCGATGACGCTGGCTCAGGTGGTCACTCGCCTCACCCTGCGCGACATGATGGAGCGCAACGAAGGTGAGGATGATGCGGATCAGGTGCAGTTGATGACGCTGCATGCCTCAAAGGGGCTGGAGTTCCCCTATGTCTACATGGTGGGGATGGAGGAAGGCTTGCTGCCCCACCAGACCAGCATAGACGAGGACAACGTGGAGGAGGAGCGGCGTCTCGCCTACGTGGGGATCACCCGGGCTCAGACCGAACTGACCTTCACCCTCTGCAAGGAGCGGCGTCAGTTTGGCGAGTCGGTACGGCCAGAGCCGAGCCGCTTCCTGCTGGAGCTGCCGCAGGATGATCTGGATTGGGAGAATAAAAAAGTAGTCAGCCCTGAAGAGCGTCAGCAAAGAGGTTTGGATGCTCTTGCTCAGATAAGAGCACAACATAATTTGAAAAAGGGGTAGGGCGATTCTTCTCTACTTCTTGAGTTATCCCCAAGGGGAAAACCAGAAGAAGGTGACCGCCAAGGAGCGCCAGCAGAAGGGGCAGGTCGGTGTTGCCAACCTGCGGGCGTTGTTCAAGAAGGATTAACCCTAAGGATTGGCCGGGGTCAGTAGCGGTACTATGTCTGCTCCCGGCATGGGCGGTGAGATATAGCGCCCTTGCCCCATCCGGCAGCCAATATCGATGAGCTTCTGTAACTGCTGCTGGTTCTCGATCCCCTCGACGACCAGGGTGTAATCAAGATCCTGACAGATATCCCGCATGGCGCGGATCAGCGCCAAATCTTTGGGTGATTGCAGCATCCGCTGGGTAAAGCTGTCATCCACCTTGATGTAATCCACCGGGAAGTGGAACAGGGCGTTGAGAGAGGAGAAGCCAGTACCAAAATCATCGAGGCTGATCTGGATACCCTTGGCGCGCAGCTCGTGCAGGGATGCCAGCGCATCGGAATCTTGCCGCGACAGCTCCCGCTCGTTGAATTCAAAAATCAGATAGCCGGGGGCGACCCCTTCCTCTTCGATGATCCCCATCAGTCGCATGATGTGGTCATGGTTGACCAGATGCTTGCCCGACAGATTGATGGCGATCTTGAACTTGCCCTGCCCGGAGATTGGCAGCCAGTTCTTCAGTTGCTGACAGGTGTGGCGCAGGATCTGGTAATCCAGCTCCAGAATCAGGCCGCACTGCTCTGCCAGCGGAATAAAGTCGAACGCATCCTTCAGAATCCCCTCCTCGGTCAGCCAGCGCGCCATCACCTCCAGTCCGGTCAGGCGGCTATCTTGCAGCCGGATCACCGGCTGGAAATAGGGGACGATACGCCCCTCCCGCAGGGCTCTGGCCAGCATCTCTTCCGGCGAATTCCAGTTCTGGTTGATGCAATCATCCGAGTAGCTGACGATGCGACTGCGACCATTGCGTTTGGCCTGATACATGGCCAGATCGGCCTGATGGAGCAGCTGGCTGATATCTGAGGTTTGCTCGGATACGCTCGATACCCCAAGGCTGACGGTAATGCTCAGCTCGTTGCCGAGTAGCCGGAACGGGTAGGAGAGACGGCTGATAATGCGGTTGAGCACCGGGCTGATGTCATCGTCGCTCTTGCTGCTGTCCAGATAGATGACGAACTCATCGCCCCCCAGTCTGGCCACCAGATCGTTTTGCCGGATGCAGGTTTGCAGGCGGCGGCTCACCTCCTTGAGCAGCTGATCGCCAGCACTGTGGCCAAGGGTGTCATTGATCTGCTTGAAGTGATCCACATCGATAAAAATCACCGCAAATCCCGGCGACTTGTAGCGGTTGTAGTGGGTCATGGCATGGTTGAGGTGGTTCATCAACAGCGCGCGGTTGGGCAGCTGGGTCAGCGGGTCGTGAAGCGCATCGAATTGCAGCCGCCGTTCCAGCTCCTGATGCTGCTTGAGCTGCTTTTGCAGCCTTAGGTTGGTCTGACGCAGCTGTTGCAGCCGCTGGTTGATGGAGTCTTCGGTATTGATGTCGTTGAGCTGCTGGCGGATCCGTCTCAGCTCCAGCAGCAGGGTGAGCTGGCCACGCAGGAAGTCGAGAAACAGCTTGTCGTCGGTCTCCAGCGGTTGAGCCGTGCTGATGATGAAGTGGGCGAAGTACTGTTGTTGCAGCCGCAGCGGCATGCTGTGCCAGTAGCGAGACTCCCTGCTCACCTCGATATTGCTGGTGCTGTGGCACAGGCCGCTGATGAACTCGTCTCCCTGATGGGGATGGGCGGGGTAGATTTTTTCCAGCTTTTGACTGGTTAACCTGACCAGCAGCATGTCCTCAATGGTGAGCATCTGGCGCAGTACCGCTTCCAGCTGGGAGAAGAGCGCCTGAGCCGGCAGGGTATTGGCGAGCCGCATGATGCGGCTGATGCTCTCGATTTTCTTTTTCCAGTTCGGGTCTTTGCGGATCAGCGGTGAAGGGAGCTCGGTGAGATGGGATCCCGCCTGGGTTTCGGTCAGCCGTTTGGCCAGACACTCCAGCAGCAGACGCAGGGTCGGCAGGTCGGCTGGTGTGCCACGCGCCAGCAACCACTGTATCTGGCCATGCTCGATGGGGAAGACGCACCACCCTTCGGCCTCATCCAGCTGGGTGAGCTGATCGGTGATGCGGGACTGCTCCCGGCCCATCTGTTGCTTGAAGATGTCGCTGACCTTGTAGGCGTAAAGCCAGTTCAGACCGGTATCGGAGAGGCCCAGCATGCCGAAATGTTGCAGCGGGCAGAGTTGGTCAATCTGCTGGATCAGGGAATCGTAATCGTCAGACGTGGCGGTTTGTGGAGCCGGGAAGTCCATAATGGCAGAGACCAACGCCAACAGAGGAGTTGAGTAGTGGGGTTCGATGGATTGGGCCGACATGTGCAACTCCCGATATGTCTACCTTACAAGAGTAGTCGGAAGCCGATAGATTGAAAGGGCCGCAATTGCGGCCCTTTCAAATACTTACAGCTTGTCGATCATGTAGTGGATGGCGTTTTCAATCTCTTCATCACTACAGTTCGCACAGGTGCCGCGCGGAGGCATCATGCCGGACTTGCCGGTAAAGCCTTCAATGGCATGTTTCTTGAGAGTATCAATGCCCTGGGCGATGCGAGGATCCCAGGCTGCCTTGTCACCCCGTTTGGGGGCACCGGCGGCGCCGGTGTCGTGACAGGCAAAGCAGGCGCCCTTGTATACCGTTTCGCCATCGCGGGGACCGGAAGAGGCGGCCGCCGCCGGAGCAGCACTCGCGCCGGCAATACCTTCCAGATCCTTGGCGGTATAGACCTGACCGATTGGTTTGATCCGCTCGGCAATGGCTTCCGGTGACATCTCATCGGCAGCAAGCACTGCCCCAGACAAGCTGGCGGCCGTCATCCCGACAGCCAGCAAATAGCTCAGTTTTTTCAACACGCTCATATACTCCCAGCAGTCTTTTATTATCCATGTAAACGACGGGATTATAACCGAATAGTTACAGCCATTTAAACGCTTGTGTGTGAAGTGTTAAACACTCTGCGTACAAAGTTTTGGGTGATATCACGGCAATTCGGGCGGTGGAGATAAAAAGAAACCCGGCCTTTGCCGGGTTTCGGGTACCCAAAGGGTGAAATGGGTTATTTGTCCCAGCTCAATATCACCTTGCCGGAGTGGCCGGAGCGCATCGCATCGAATCCCTGCTGGAACTCGTCGATGTGGAATCTGTGGGTGATGATGGGGGAGAGATCCAGCCCGGACTGGATCAGGCTGGCCATCTTGTACCAGGTCTCGAACATCTCGCGGCCATAGATCCCTTTGATAAACAGCCCCTTGAAGATCACCTTGTTCCAGTCGATGGCCATGGTGGAGGGGGGGATGCCGAGCATGGCGATCTTGCCGCCGTGGTTCATCTTGTCGAGCATCTCCTGAAAGGCGCTTGGGACGCCAGACATCTCCAGCCCCACGTCGAACCCTTCGGTCATGCCCAGCTCGCTCATCACGTCGGCCAGCTTCTCTTTGCTGACGTTGACCGCGCGGGTGGCGCCCATCTTGCGGGCCAGCTCCAGTCGGTATTCATTGACGTCGGTGATCACCACGTGGCGCGCACCCACATGGCGGCAGACTGCGGCAGCCATGATGCCGATAGGGCCAGCACCTGTGATGAGCACATCCTCGCCCACCAGATCGAAGGAGAGGGCTGTGTGCACCGCATTGCCAAAGGGGTCGAAGATGGCGGCTAGCTCGTCCGGGATGTTGTCCGGCAGCTTGAAGGCGTTGAAGGCGGGGATCACCAGATACTCGGCAAAGGCGCCCGGGCGGTTGACGCCAACGCCAATGGTGTTGCGGCAGAGATGGGTGCGCCCGGCGCGGCAGTTGCGGCAGTGACCGCAGGTGATGTGCCCTTCGCCGGAGACCCGATCGCCGATGGCGAAGCCCCGCACCTCCTGACCGATGGCGACGACTTCCCCAACATATTCGTGGCCGACCACCATGGGTACCGGAATGGTCTTCTGGGACCACTCGTCCCAGTTGTAGATGTGGATATCGGTGCCGCAGATGGCGGTTTTGCGGATCTTGATCAGCAGGTCGTTGTGGCCGAGCTCGGGGGCCGGTACGTCCGTCATCCAGATGCCGACCTCTTTGTGCAGTTTGGAGAGTGCTTTCATGGCTGTTCCTTCAATATGAATGCAGAAAAAAGGGGCTGCAGCCCCTTGATTCAAATCAGATAACGCCGAGTTCACGGCCGATGCGGATGAAGGCGTCGATCGCCTTGTCCAACTGCTCGCGGGTGTGAGCGGCAGACATCTGGGTGCGAATACGCGCCTGACCCTTGGGCACGACCGGGAAGGAGAAGCCCACCACATAGATGCCAGCTGCCAGCATGCGGCTTGCCATTTCGGAGGCCAGTTTGGCATCCCCCAGCATCACCGGAATGATGGCGTGGTCGGCGCCTGCCAAGGTGAAACCGGCGGCGCTCATCCGCTCGCGGAAGTAACGGCTGTTCTCTTTCAGGCGGGCGCGCAGGTCATGACCCTCGGCCAGCATGTCGATCACCTTGATGGTGGCGGCAACGATGGAGGGGGCCAGCGAGTTGGAGAAGAGGTAAGGGCGGGAGCGCTGACGCAGCCAGTCGATCACCTCTTTCTTGCCGGAGGTATAGCCGCCGGATGCGCCGCCGAGCGCCTTGCCCAAGGTGCCGGTGATGATGTCGACCCGATCCATCACGCCGCAATATTCGTGGGTGCCACGACCGTTTTCGCCGATAAAGCCGACGGCGTGGGAGTCATCCACCATCACCAGCGCATCGTATTTGTCTGCCAGATCGCAGATGGATTTGAGGTCGGCGATGACGCCATCCATGGAGAAGACACCGTCGGTGGCGATTAGCTTGAAGCGGGCGCCATCGGCGTCAGCCTGCTTGAGCTGGGCTTCCAGCTCGGCCATGTCGTTGTTGGCGTAGCGATAACGCTTGGCCTTGCACAGCCGCACGCCGTCGATGATGGAGGCGTGGTTGAGGGCATCGGAGATGATGGCATCCTCGGCGCCGAACAGGGTCTCGAACAGACCGCCATTGGCATCGAAACAGGAGGAGTAGAGGATGGTATCTTCGGTGCCGAGGAAGGCAGACATCTTCTGCTCCAGCGCTTTGTGCTGATCCTGGGTGCCACAGATGAAGCGCACCGAGGCCATGCCGAAGCCGTGGCTGTCGAGTCCCTGATGGGCGGCAGCGATCAGATCCGGGTGGTTGGCCAGCCCAAGATAGTTGTTGGCACAGAAGTTCAGTACCTGCTCACCGCCGACGGCGATGCTGGCCTGCTGGGCGGAGGTGATGATGCGCTCCTGCTTGTACAACCCTTCAGCTTGCACCTGGTTCAGTTGCTCGGTCAGGTGACGATAGAATCCGTTAGACATCCTCGATCCTTAGTGGCTATTTCAGCTGCGTATCAACAGAGGGCGACATTTTACTGCAATCTGTTGCGGTAAATTCAAATGATTGTGCTGATATTCAACAAATGTGAAACAGATCTCACCCAGCTGGTTGGGCCAGCTGGCGGTAGTGCTGTTCCAGCTGCTGGATCTGTCCGGCAACCTGGGGTTGCACATAGGGGCGCAGCAGGAACAGCACCTTCAACACGCCCTGATAGAGCAGCGGTTTGGTGATGCGGGTGTTGGGGGCCTGGGCAATCTGGAACGGGATCCAGCAGGTCACCACCATCTTGATGGTCTGGCCCAGATCTGGCAGGTCTTCATCGCTGACATCTATGATGCCCCCTTCGCGCAGACTCCTGAGCAGGGCGACCACGGAGGAGCGCATCTGCTCCTGGGCCTTGAGGTACTTCTGTTGCAGCGGTTCGTCACGGCTCAGGATGTCCGGCAGGTTGGCGTAGAAGAAGCGGAACTGCCACATCAGATAGAAGATGGCATCGAGATAGCCCATCAGATCCTGCAGAGTGATTTCACGGTTGCGGGTCGGCACGAAGCTCTCGCTCAGGTGACGGGCATACTGGTCGAAGATGGAGTGGATGATGTCTTCTTTATTGCGGAAGTGGTAGTAGAGGTTGCCCGGGCTGATACCCATGTGCGCCGCAATATGGTTGGTGGTGATGTTGCGTTCACCCTGATCGTTGAACAGCTCGGTCGCGCTGTGAATGATCCTGTCTCTGGTTTTCATCACTCATTCCTCCAACAGGTTCCGCTCGGGGCAGTTTTGAACAAGGTCGAATCCCCGGACGGCCCGTGATAAACTTTTCGGCAATTTCAAATTGGCTCACTATACACAGCTTTAACAAGCAGTCACATGTAGCCATCAACGTACGAGAGGCAAACTCCATGATCGTAGTAACTGGCGGTGCTGGCTTTATCGGCAGCAATCTGGTCAAGCAGCTGAACGCTCAAGGACGGACCGATATCGTGGTCATTGATGACCTGACCGACGGCACCAAGTTCGTCAACCTGGTCGATCTGACCATCGCTGACTACATGGACAAAGACGAGTTTCAGGCGCGCATCGTCTCCGGTGACGAGTTTGAAGAGTGGGACAACGGCATCGAGGTGATCTTCCACGAAGGCGCCTGCTCTGCTACCACCGAGTGGAACGGCAAGTTCATCATGGAGGTCAACTACGAGTACTCCAAGGATCTGTTCCACTACTGCATCGAGCGTGAAATCCCGTTCATTTACGCCTCTTCTGCCGCGACCTACGGTGGCCGCAACGACAACTTCATCGAAGATCCCAAGTTCGAACAGCCGCTCAACGTCTACGGCTACTCCAAGCAGCTGTTTGACCAGTACGTGCGCCGCTGGATGCCGGAGATCAACTCTCAGGTCGTCGGCCTCAAGTACTTCAACGTCTACGGCCCGCGCGAGCAGCACAAAGGCTCCATGGCTTCCGTCGCCTTCCACCTCAATACCCAGGTGAAGAAGGGCGAGAATCCCAAGCTGTTCGAAGGTTGCGATGGCTTCCCGAACGGTGGCCAGATGCGTGACTTCATCTATATCGATGACGTCTGCAAGGTAAACCTCTGGTTCTGGCAGAACCCGCAACACTCCGGCATCTTCAACTGCGGTACCGGCCGTGCCGAGCCGTTCCAGAACGTGGCCGAAGCAGTGATCAAGCATCATCAGAAGGGAGCCATTGAGTACATTCCCTTCCCAGATCACCTCAAGGGCCGCTACCAGAGCTTCACCCAGGCTGATATGACCAAGCTGCGCAGCGTGGGTTATGACGCCGAGTTCAAAACCGTTGCCGAAGGGGTAGCGGATTACATGACCTGGCTCAACCGGGCCTGATTATTCGCTTTTGCGGAATGGCCGCCAATGAGGCGGCTTTTTCATTATTTCCTATGTGGTTAGCATGAAGAAAAAAGTTTTATTTATAATGGAAACATTGGGCGGAGGAGGCGCCGAAAAGGTCCTTATTGAAACGCTTAAGCGTTTGGATTTTAGTAAATACGCTATTACGCTGCTGTTATTAAGGCGTGAGGGTGTATATTTATCTCAAGTTCCTAAAAATGTAAAAGTAGAATTTCTGTTGCCGACCGAACCATCGGGGTTGTTTCAGCGTAGAATTTTTTTCTCTATTAAAAAACGCTGGTGGAATTTCGTGCTAAATAGCAAGTGGTTAGCAAATATCGTATTTAATGAACGATATGATGTTGGTATCGCATTTTTGGAAGGGAATAGCTCTCTGTTGTTATCGCACCTGAATTCTGTTGTTCGAAAGATAGCATGGGTCCATATAGACTTGTTGTGCCATCAAATTCTCTCCAGAAAAATTGAGCGTACCGTTTATAAAAAAATGGATAACATTGTCTGTGTCTCTAAAGGTGCACAGAATGCATTATTGAAATTGTATCCTGAAGTGAAACCATATACTCAAGTGGTTTATAACCCTGTTGATATAGAAGGCATAATGCGGAAAAGTCATGAGCCTATTACGAGTGAGGGGCAAATAAAAGTTATTGCTATTGGACGGCTATGCAATGCCCAGAAAGGATTTGACATCTTGCTGGCTGCTCATAAAATAAATATTGATGCAGGGGTTAAATATCACCTTACTATTTTGGGAGAAGGTGATGATAGAGCTGGGTTAGAGTCATTTATCAATATTAATAATATTGGTGATAGTACGAAATTACTTGGATTCAAGGAAAATCCATATCCATATCTTGCTGATGGCGATCTATTCGTTATGTCCTCACATTATGAGGGTTACCCAGTTGTACTCGTAGAAGCAATGGCATTGGGGAAGGCCATTGTATCGACAAATTGTACTGGACCTAATGAAGCTCTCGATGGCGGGAAATATGGTGTTCTCGTTCCTGTCGGGGATGCAAATGCGCTTGCATTGGCAATACGAAAAATGATTGAAAATCAAAAAATGCTATCAACATATAGTTCCTTATCGAAGGAGCGAGCCAAGATTTTCAATCTCCGAGAGAGTATGAGGCAGATCGAGCAATTATTAGATGGGGAGAGCAAACATCCTTCCAGTTGCACTCTTCATTCGAGTCTTGCGAACGGAGGTGTAGGGTGAATATATTGATGGCACTCTCCCAGCTCGAGGTAACGGGAGCTGAGGTCTATGCCACCACGGTCGGTAACGAACTGACCCGGCGTGGTCACAACGTCTTTTATGTATCAGATACCCTGACCAAGCCGACTCTTGGCCCAGTCTTCAAGCTGAGATTCAACAAGCGCAGCATTCTGCGCCGCTTCTGGCACGTCTTCTACCTTATCTATCTCATCAAAAAGCACCATATCCAGTTGGTGCATGCTCACTCCCGCGCCTCCGGCTGGAGCAGTTATGTGGCCTGCAAGCTGACTGGCACCCCGATGATCACCACGGTTCATGGTCGCCAGCCGGTG
This sequence comes from Aeromonas sp. 61P, assembly GCF_051919545.1. Classification (NCBI taxonomy): domain Bacteria; kingdom Pseudomonadati; phylum Pseudomonadota; class Gammaproteobacteria; order Aeromonadales; family Aeromonadaceae; genus Aeromonas; species Aeromonas sp. 61P. The sequence continues at coordinate 586,702 of NZ_JBQBEL010000001.1, read as the reverse complement.
CACGCTTCGCGCAAGGCATTCCATGCTCTCGGCTATCGGGCAGTTGCCGTTTGTGAGGATATTGCCCATCAGATTGTCGACAATCTGGGGGTCGATCCCGCGATAGTGCAGGTGCTGCGCAACGGTATCGAAACCGACAAATTCCAGCCTGTGCCAGCGCCGGACAATCCCAAGCCGGTGATTGCCATCATTGGCCGTTTGAGCGGCCCCAAAGGGGAGCTCTGTTACCGTCTGCTCGATGAAGTGCTCGATCTGGATGCCTGTCGGGTGCGGATTGTCAGCGGTACCAAGGTACCGGAGCGCTTTGCCCGTTTCGAAGGACGCGCCGAGTTTGTTGGCTATGTCGATGATGTCCCCGCTCTGCTGGCGAGTTGCGATCTGGTGATCGGTGCCGGTCGGGTAGCGATGGAAGCACTGCTCTGTGGTCGGCCCGCCTTTGCCATTGGTGAAGCCAGGGCCATTGGTCTGGTGACCGAACAGAATCTGGATGATGCTCTGGCGAGTAATTTTGGCGATATCGGCCCCAAGGATCTGGCTATCGATTTTGCTGCCCTGAAGGGAGAAATCGAGACCACCCTGGCCAGCAAGACAGTGCCGGAAGTCATTCGGCAGCGCATTCAGGATGAGTATGGCTTGCAGGGGGTCGTATCCGGGCTGGAGTCCATCTATCAGGATGCGGTAGTCGAGACCCTGCGCCGCGAGATGCCGATCATCATGTATCACCGCTTTATCGAACACGAGAGTGAGAAAGGGGTGCATGGCACCTGGATGCCGATCGCCATGTTCGAGAAGCACCTACGCCTGATGAAGTGGCTCGGCTACGAAACCCTGACTTTCCGCGATTTGGCGGACAAAGGCTTTATCCACCGTCTGCAATACGGCAAGAAGTACCTGATGATCACCGCCGATGACGGCTATCAGGACAACCTGACCCGCATGCTGCCGCTGCTGGAAAAATATGGTTATAAAGCCGTGGTGTACGTGGTCACCGGTGAAGGCTATAACCGTTGGGATGTGGAGCATCCGACCAATCCGGACACCAAGGTTTCATTGATGAGTGGTGAGCAGGTCAAGGCGTTGGCCGCCAGCGGTCATGTGGAAATTGGTGGTCATACCCTGACTCACCCCCGCTTGAGCAAGCTCACACCCGAACAACAAGCCCATGAAATTCAGGAGAATAAACGCCAACTGGAGGCCTTGCTTGGCCATCCGCTGCTCTCGTTCGCCTATCCTTACGGAGATATGAACGAGAGTGCCAAGGAGCAGGCTATCGCTGCCGGGTATCGTTTTGCCGTTGCTACCAATAGCGGCCCCAAAGCAATGCACCAGGACCCTTTCCAGATCCGCCGGATCGCCATCTTTCCCCGCACAGATGTGTTTGGGTTATGGCGCAAAATTCGCGGAAATTATGTATTCAGGAAGTAATCAATGTCTTCAGTCTTACAGGTCAGGATTGATCGTCTGACCACAGCACTTTTTTCCTTGACCTTGGCATTTACATTTTGTGGGCTTTTTTTACTACCTAACGGCAAGACAATCCTTTCCAATATGTTGGTTATCTCGATTTTGGCTGGCATTGTGAATCTGGTCATTTGTAAGAGCAGGGATGTAGGGCTACATGATCGTCGCATTCTATGGCTCTTTCTTGGGTATGCTGCTTTTATTCAAATAAACCGTCTTATTCATGGTGATCAGTATGGAGTTATGCGTAGTCTTGGCTATGTTGCCTTATTCGGCCTCTTGGTACCGAGAAAAGAAATCGTTCTAAAAGTTAGCCGATACGCCATCATGCTGGGTGGAGTGGGAATGGGCTGTATCAGTTTGTGGCAACAGTCTCAGGGTGTCTATAGGGTTGAGGGGTTTACTAATGCAATCCTTTTTTCACAGGCAAGCTTGGTGATAGCTTTGTTGGCTTGGGGGCTATACACAGAGGTGTCGATTGCCAGATGGGAGAAGGCGGGGGCTTTGTTATCTGTCTTGATGGCGCTCTACAGCCTCTATGTATCGCAGAGCCGTGGTGTTTGGCTGGCATTTATGACAATTGTTGGCTTGATGGTGATTGTTAAGGCAATAAAAAAACCACTAAAATATATTGTTTTTTTGCTTCTGATATTGGGCAGCGGAACCGCTTTTTACCACCAGAGTTCTGTGTTGCAAGAACGAGTTCAGGCTAGTATCTCCGATCTCAGTAACGCAGAGAAGGGGCAGTATGATACCTCTTGGGGGCTACGCCTAGTTGCATGGCAGGGAGCATGGCAAGGCTTTCTAACCTCACCCATTCTTGGGGTGGGAACTGATGGGTTTGATGCCGTAAAAAAATCACTGGTTGCATCCGGTGTTAGCTCTCCTTTATTACTCAATCCTGTGTTGGCCCATTCTCACAATCAATATATGCAAAACTTGATCATTCGTGGGACGGTTGGGGGCGTGGCACTGCTATTATTCTTGGGATGGCCCATGTGGTGGGCGGTAAAATGTTGGGGTGTGAGTTCAGTTGGTGTATTGTTACCACTTTCCTTTGCCATCGGCAGTGTAAGTGATGTTCCATTTGAGCATCAAAATACATTGTTACTATATGCGCTGGGGCTGTTGTTCATATGGCTTTGTGGTCTAAATGATATTAGAGGTACTCGATGATTCCAATTTTTGTCATCAGTTTGTTGCGAAGCCATGAGCGGCGTGAAGCTATTGAGAAACAAATGGCTCGTTTAGGATTGTCTTTTACTTTTTTTGATGCGGTAGATGGAAAGTTACTGAATGATAACGATCTCTCTAAGGTCGATCTGAAGCTGGCTAAGGTCTTTTGTGGGCATTCCTTAAGCTTGGGTGAAGTGGGTTGTGCATTGAGTCATATCAGACTCTATGAAATGATGGTAAAAAACAATATAGATAAGGCTATCATATTAGAGGATGATATCCATCTTCACATGCATTTCAAGAATGTTGTGGAGGGGGCGATAAAAAAATCATCTTCAGAAATTATATTTATTCATCATGGAAAAGCAAAGCAGTGGCCTTGGGCTAGGAAATTACCAGAGGGTTATCGCTTATCCCGTTATCTTCGACCGAGTAAAAAATCAAACAGAGGAATTATATCGACAGCTGGATATATATTAAATCTGGCTGGTGCGCGAAAGTTATTGAAATGTGCTTATCCTGTAAGAATGCCATCTGATTACTTGACGGGGCGGCTTCAATTAAATGCACTTAATGCGTCAGGTATTGAACCATGTTGCTTAGATGTGGGTTATTTTGATACGACGATTGATGATCGTAACTATGGTCAACATATAAAGTAATTAAGGTAATAGTTGTGATTAGAACTTTTCAGCTGTGGAGAGATGCACTTCGCCGCAAGCTTGGTATTTTATTTTTTATCGTCATTTATCAGTGAGATCGTCATCACATGGTGCCACTGTTTTTGTTAGGTGGGATGCTAAGCTTGGTGATGCAATCGTCTCTTCCTGGGTAGCAAGGGAGATTAAAAATAAATTTCCGGAGCGGAAAGTCTATGTCATTACCAGCTCTGAAATGGCACCATTGTTTAGAGACTTTTTTAACTTTGATTACGTCTTTGAAATACCCAAGAGGGCTGGCTATATGGAGCTCAAAAAATTAGCCAATGAAATTGGGGATGTGGATTATCTTGTGCATTTTAGCCAAAAGATGAAGATGAAAGACCTTTATTTCATCTCCAAAGTTGGGAGCAAAAATGTAGCAGGAGTCGATGATGAGCTTGACTGTATTAATATCAAGCTGGGCCAAAAAACAGCAGGGATGCACTTCGCTAAGAAATTTAAGGTGCTGTTGGAGCATATGGGGATTGCTAACCCTGATACCAGTTATATAGTTCCTTCGTGTCAGGGGGTTGAGGATAGGGTTGGCTCTTGGTGGCCAAGTAATAAAACGTTGTGCTTCAATCCATATGGCAGTGGGACATCCCGTTGTTTCAGTGTTGAGAAAACCATAGCGTTAATTAACACGATGCTTGATTCATCAAATTACAACATTTGTCTCTTGTATCCACCTGGGCGTGAGAGGGACGTTGAACGAATTTTATCTCATGTTTGTGACCCAACCAGGGTTGTTAGTGATCATGAGAAACCATCTTTGGCTGCGCTCTTTGCACAGATAAGGCATTGTGCCGGTATGGTATCGGTGGATACTGCAACAGTGCATATTGCAACAGGTTTGAATAAACCTGTTCTTGGTATTTACAATGATAATTTCGGGATGCCAGAAAATGTGGAGTGGCATCCAAATAATCCTCGCTCAAGTGTTATCTACGCAGAAACTAGGTCTGCACAACAAGACGTAAATTTTATAAACGTTGCTGAATTTAAAACAGTATTCAACAAATGGGTGGCTGATTATCTATAGAGAGTTGGGGTTTTCCCCAACTCTTTCTCATAAAGATATAAACTGTTCGGTCACACTTTCACTAGAAAATGGTTGATAACAGTTTGAATTAATGGAAATTCTTATTTGATCAACACTTGTAATTGCCATGGCAAGTTCACTGATATCTTCCATCGGGATTAGAAATTTATCGAGTGGTTTCGTCAATATCTCTGCCGGCCCAGACGGACAATCCACACTGATCACCGGGGTATGGCAGATAAGTGCTTCAATAAGCACTGTTGGCAATCCTTCAGCATCCGATGTCAGGATAAGTGCTTGGGCCGCTTTGATATAGGGATAGGGATTCTTCTGAAAATCGATGATTTTCACCTTGTTGGCAAGGTTCATCTCCTCGATCATGGCTTCAATGTGAGGGCGTCGCTCCCCTTTGCCCATCAGAACAAGTGGCGTAGCAACGCCGCTTAGCTGATATGCCTGCAAGAGACGATCATGGCGTTTCCGCTCTTCGAAGGTGCCGACATGGATAAAATACTTGTCGAATGGCTTGCTGAAAGGCTCATTAGCCAACGCCTGAATTTTCTCGATATCAAACGGATTGTAGATAACCTGACACGATTTTGGTGTGGCTTTTACATTGTGCAAAATGTCATCCGCGATGCCACGAGATACGCAGATCAGTTTTTTGCCATTATAGAAACGCTTGAATTTTTCATATCCTTTGGCATTGTCTTTGGCAAAGCCGGTGACATTTCCGTGGATCCAGTAATAAATATTCAGTGTATCAGGCAGGTGTCTGGTAATTTTGTCACATGAGCATGAGATAATTACGTCAGGCGAGATCTCTTTGACTTTTTTAAAGATCAGAGATGCTTGTATTTTTTCAACCGCAACATTGGATATGGCTTTAGTCAGCTTTGTGACAATGCCAAGATTAATCGGGTGAATGTTGTCAGGTAGCGTATGGTCTATTTTTTCTCGCAAGGTAAACAAGGTAACATCGGCACCTGCATCTTTAGCAATGATGCGGTATTGAGCAAAACCTTTTCCGCACCACCACCATACAAGTCTTCAACAATGAATAAAAACTTTTTAACTGGTGGGGTCATAACTGCTCCGCGGGTCTCATAACTGACTGGTAAATCTACTAAAAATGTGAATCGTAAACGAGCAAAATCAGGTGGCAACTGTTAAAGTCGTTAGCAATTTATTTCAATAGGTGTGGATCAATGATTGGTCTTAGTGGGCGCTACCATAACGCATTATTCGCGGTCTGTATATTTGCCGGGCTGCTGCTTTCCTGGTTGTTTTCCGATCACCAACTCCTCACCGGCGATCAGACCCAGATGCTCTACAAGGGTTACCTTGGGGCTTATGAGGGGGTCTGGCTCAGCTATGGCAATGCGGCGAGTGCGGTGGGCAATGTGCCGGGGAGCTTGTCGGCCTGGCTGATTGGCGGGCCGCTGCTGCTGTGGGATTCTCCCTATGCCCCCATGGTGTTGCTACTGGCGATGCGGTTGGTCGGATTCCTGCTGTTTGATGCGGTGATCCGTCAGGTGTTTGATGACAGGGTGCGTCTGCTGTTTCTGGTGCTCTGCTGGCTCAACCCCTGGTTCCAGTACGAGAGTCTGCTCTACAACCCCTCCTATCTGTTCCTCTTCTCGGCCATGCACTGCTGGTCTGCCTGGCATATGCGCGAGCGGGCCTCCTTCTGGCACATGATCGTTCACCTGCTGGCCATCGGTATGGCGATGCAACTGCACTACTCCTGGCCGCTGCTGGCGGTGATGTCTACCTACCTCTTCTGGCGCCGCATTCTCAAGGTGAGCTGGAGCGGGGTGGTGGTGGCTACCCTGCTGATCGGTGCCTCCCTGATCCCTTACGCCATGGAAGTGATGAGCAATAGCCACATCACCCAGAACGTCGATCCCGAGGCACGCCAGCGCTATATCGGCTGGGGGCTGGTGCATGTCTATCCGGTGCTGAAATCAGTGCTCTACTGGCTGCGTTACGGCCCTGGCTGTTTGCCAGCAAGCTGGTCAACGACACCCAGTTCATCTGGCTGGCTGGGCACGAATACCTGCAGATGGCGGCAGTCTGGCTGTGGCGGGTGGTGATCTACGGAGTGGGCTCGGCGACCGTATTGCTGGCGGCCAAGGCCAACTGGCAGCTGTGGCGTGAACTCAAGCCGCGTCTGTTGCGTAGTGATCGCGTGCCAGTGGATGGCGAGAGCTGGCTCGGTCTCTATGCGCTGGCGGCGGTGCTGGCGGTGCTGGTGAGTGCGGCGCTCTCGCCCATCATCTTCAACTACTGGCACCTGATGCTGATCTTCCCCTACGCCCTGTTCCCGATCCTGCTGTTACTGGTGCGCTGGAGCTGCCGTTATCCGCAGTGGGTTGGCAAGGGGCTGCTGGCAGCCACCCTGTTCTGCACCGCTGTGAACCTGATCGCGGCGTGCGACAGCACCAAGTTCTCCTATCAGGCGGACTACAAAACCCAGGTGCTGGAGTATCTGCAAGAGATGAAGCTGCAACCCAAGCGGTGAGTCATCTACGGCCAGCTCCCCGATCTCGGTGGGCTGGCTGTCACTATTCGAAACGGTCCATATGGGCGAAGTTTTTGGCTTCGGCAACCCAACCCTCACGCCCCTGCTTGTCCCGAATTTTTACCCACCACTGGTTCTGCGGTGACCGGCCGTATCTGAGCTCTTTGCGCGCATAGTCATAATCGAGAATGTAGGTTTTTCCCTTGTACCAGAACAGGCTATTGCCTTCGCCCAGTCCGCCGAGGATATAAAGTGTTTCCCCTGCCTTCATATTCAACAGCGGCCCTTTGCCCTCTTTGCTGTAGCCCAGCTTGACCGATCTGAGTATCTCGACGATCCCCGGTTGTTCGGTAATGACGACCCCGGTCAGCCCTTCCACCTGCTGGCCGCGGGGTAGCCGGAACAGCGCTTTGGCCGTCAGGGATGGCTCGGTTCTGACGATCACCTCTTGCTTGGTGGTCCATGTCTGATAGGTGCAGCCTTCAAACGGGCAGCGACCCCAGTCGTAATAGGGCAGGCGCGGCTTTTCATCAGAATTTACAGTCGTGGCAAACAACGACAACAGCAGCAAAAACAGTCTCATGAATTTACCTGTCCGGCGGGGCGCTCATCCGCCGGTTTGATGAATGGGGCCGCACTATATCTCAAGAGACCAAAATCCATCAAAGCAGCGGGATTATTGATTTTCACCGCAATAAAACGGGGCCCATTGGTCATGTGAGTAGGCGGCGCAAGAGGCCGAAGCGCGGCAGGAGCAGATAGCCCGCTCATTTGCCTTGTGCCATGCTGATGGCTATCAGGGCATCGGATCGGCATTTATGGGTATCTCTCGTTCGGGCACGCGTTTGGTATTACTGCTATCGGCACTTCTCCTCCCTCTTATGACCATCAGCCAGGCCGTGGCGATCAACGCGCCACTGCGGGGATGTGTCTTCCAGCTGGCGCCGCTGGTCACCATTGATCAGCAGCAAGGTCTCCGGGCCGGTGATCGACTACTTTCGCCGTCATATCGAACCCGTAATCGGACGCACCATCGAGTGGCAGGGGCTCAATGTGGCTCGGCTGCTCAGCAACCTCGAGAGCGGCGAGTGCGATCTGACCCCGCTGCTGAGTTACAGTCCCGAGCGTGCCCGTCACTTCCGCTATATCGACCCCCACTTGTTGCTGCTGCGGCCGGTGCTGGTGGTACTGGTGCCATCGCGGCTTCACTCGGTCGAGCGGCAGGAAGATCTCTTCGGCACCACCATCGGCTGGTCGAGTCAGGCGATCGTACCGCCTCTGTTGCAGCATCCGCAGATCCATATCGACACCCTCTCCCAGCTCAGCTGGGAGCATGGCAACATGCAGAAGTTGCTGCGCGGGCGGATTGATGCGGCGCTCTTCTCCAACGATATTTCCGCCAACCATTTTCGTGCCAAGCTCCCTGCTGCGACCCGCCTCATCTACCTGCCGGTCACCCCGCTGCAGGTGCATATCGTGCTGAACAAGTCGTTGGGGGAAGGCAATCCCGAACTGGTGCAACGTATGCGTCAGATGGTGGAGCGGGTGCCGCTCGCCTCTCTGGTGGAGCCAACCCCGCAGCTGTGGGGGCGTTGAGAGGGGGTTGCGTGCAATAATCTACAAGCCCAAGGCCCGTTTCTGGTGTATCTATAACCCATGAATACCACCGATTCCCTTATCCGCTACTGGCAATCCCCGCACCTGCCGGGGGTCGAGCTGTCACACTCCCACCACAGGGCGTTCAGCTACGGCCGCCATGTCCATCTCGACTACCATATCGGGCTGGTGCAGCGGGGTGGCCAGAAGTTTATCCACAAGGGAAACAGCCACCATCTGGTGCGCGGGGTGCTCTCTACCGTCAACCCGGATGAGGTGCACGATGGCCTCAGCCTGTTGCCGGAAGGGTATGAGGTGCGGGTCTTCGCCATCGATCCGCAGCAGCTGGCGCTCTGGCTGCCGGAGCAGCCGCCCTTCTTCAACAAGGGATTGCAGAGCCGCCCCGACCTCTACCAGGGCTTTGCCCAGCTGCACGGCGATCTCGACAACCCCAAGGCCGATGGCCTGCTCATCGAGAGCCAGCTGCTCGCCCTGCTGGGGGAGCTGCTGCATCTGGCCCCCGAGGTACACCAGCTGGCCGATCCCCAACTGCGATTCCTGCGCGACTACCTGATGGCGGCCCTCGACGAGCCCCACTCGCTGGAAGAACTGGCGGGGCTGCTCGGGCTCGATCGTTTCGCCTTCCTGCGCCAGTTCAAGAAGCGCAGCGGCATGACCCCCTACGCCTGGCTGAAACGGCTGCGGCTGGAGCAGGGCAAGCGGCTGCTGGCGAGCGGGATGGCGGTGAGCGAGGTGGCGCTGGCGGTCGGTTTCTTCGATCAGAGTCACTTCCACCACGGCTTTCGCCAGGCATTCGGTCTGACGCCCGCCGAATTTCGTGCCCAGATGCAATCTTTTACAAGCCGCGCCCCCCGCTGATCCGCCATGCTGGCTCTCCGTCGTTAAAGCGAGAGTTGTTATGCTGACCAGTTTGTTCGTTACCCTCGGCCTGATGCACCTGATTGCACTGGCCAGCCCCGGCCCCGATTTCGCCCTGATCCTGCGCACCAGCCTGCACCGGCCGACCGCTCTTGGCGCGGCGCTGGGCATCTCGCTGGCGATCATGGTACACGCCACCCTGAGCCTGACCGGGATCAGCATGCTGATCGCCAGTCACCCGCTGCTGTTTATGGTGATCAAGTGCTGCGGCGCCCTCTATCTGGGCTGGTTGGGGTGGGGGGCCTTGATGGCGGCTCGGCAGCAGAGCAGTACCGTGATGGCCAGCGCCGCCAACGAGCTGCGCGGCTGGGGCAGGGGCGTGCGCACTGGCCTTGCCACCAATCTGCTCAACCCCAAGGCGCTGGTGTTCTTTATCGGTCTGCTGGCTGCCATGGTGACGCCAGAGGTGGATGGAATGACCCGCAGCCTGCTGGTGGGCGAGCTCTTCATCATCTCCCTCTGCTGGTTCGGGCTGCTGGCGTGGAGCCTCTCCACCGATCGTGCCCAGCGCCTGCTGCTGCGGGTGCAGCGGCCACTCAATCTGGTGACCGGCGTGCTGTTTGCGGTGGTCAGCCTCTCCATTCTGGCGAGCATGGGAGCCGAGCTGGTGGCCTGACGAGTCGGCGCATGGGCCTATACTCCAGCAAGGTTTACCTGTCAGGAGTGCCCGGCCATGCGTCTACTGCCTCTTTGCTGGTTGTTGGGGATGACCCCGGCGCTGGCGGCCCCGGTTCAGCTCAAATTGCTGGAGTGGGGCTATCTGCCAGCGGGTTATGAACAACAGTTTGCCGACTACGCCAAAACCCATGGGGTGGAGGCGACGGTCAGCCGGGTTGAGCCCCTGCTGACCGATTTCGACAGTGTCTACCGCGCCCTGCGCACCCGCAGCGCCGATGTGGTGCTGCCGACCAGCTACTTCTACAAGGCCCATCACCAGCCGCTGTTCAAGCTGCTGCTCCCCATCGATTTCAGTCGCCTGCAGCACTACGCCGAGGTGAAGCCCGCCCTCAAGAACACCGAGTATGACAAGCAGGGGGAGCGCAACTACTCGGTGCCCTTCTCCTACGCCATGTTCAGCCTCGCCTACGACAGCAAGCAGATGTCGCAAGCGCCCACCAGTTGGCAGGTGCTCGCCAACAGCTCGCCGCCGGGTCAGTTTGCCGAGTTCTGCGACCAGTTCGAGCCGCTGCTCTTTTCGGTGCTGCTCTCGCTGGGCAAGTCGCCCGCCCTGTTTGCCAGCGGCGAGATGCTGGCCGACAAGACCTTGCAGCAAGAGGTGGAGCAGCAGCTCTCGCAGCGGCTGCGAGCCAGTCGCGGCTTCTGGTTCAATCAGGCCAACCGCTGTGAGGATCTGCGCCAGCAGACCTTTGCCACCACCTGGGGGCTGGAGCTGGTGGAGTGCAACAAGCAGAACGAGCAGCAGTGGCGGATCGCCATGGTGCAGGAGGGGGCCATCTATGCCCTCGATGCGATCTCCATCGCCCGTCATGTCGGCGATGATCCCGCTCGGCTCAAGGCCGCCTACCTGCTGGTGGATTTTCTGCTGAGCGCGCCGCTGCAACGCCAGATGCTGGTGGGCACGCCCACCATCTCGGCCAGCAATATTGCCTCCCGGCCGCCCCTCAGCCCGCAGGAGCAGGCGGTGCTGCCGGATCGCCCGCTGCCGGAGTTTGACGAGCGGCTGCTGGTGCCTGCGCTGCCCGCCCATATCAAGAATCGCTACAAACGGATGGTGCAGCAGGCGATCGTCGCCAGCGGCAAAGAGGGGATGGTCAAGCAGTGCCCCTGGGATCTCGATAACTGATGAATGAGCCTGCCGCTTCTCCGGCGGCAGGCAAGTTTGCGGAAGATGGCTGATGATCGGTCATCGCGCGTTCCAGGGCATTCCCCCGTTCAACTCACGCCGCTCGCTGGCCTCTATCGTTTGAAAAAACTGAGCGCTTTCCGCCGCCCCATTTAGCCGGATTAAACAACCGAACCCTCGCCAGATTGCCGTTCGTACCCTGGCTGACCCTGTATAAAAGCACCGCAATTGTGACAACTTGGATGTGAGCTGAACAATCCTGATCTGTCCCTTGTGGGAAGGTGATGAATAGGTTATTTCTCTGTGACATTGGCGGCATCCGGCACGGGTTCTCCAGCCATGTGGTGCGAAATCCACAGCAAAAACAAACAGTAAAATGCAGGAGCAAATATGAAAAAGGTCGTGATGGTTGCCGTGGCTGCGGCCCTGCTGGGTGGCTGCGCCGTCAAGAATCAGGTATCCCACAGCTTGCAGGCGATCCCGCTGACAGCCTTCCAGCAGAGCGAGAGCAACCCCAATCAGCGTGTCTACAAGGAGCCGGGCGTTGACCTGCGCCAATACAATGAAGTGCTGCTCGATCCGCTGCAGTTTATTCGTCAGGAGAACGGCCAGTGGTATCTGCTGACCGCCAATGAACAGAACCAGATTGGCCGCTACTACCACGACAAGTTCCAGAGCGAGCTGATCAAGCAGGGCGTCAAGATCGCCACCGCCCCCGGCCCGAAAGTGATGCGGATCCAGGCGGCCGTCACCAACTTCGACCTGACCCGCCCCGACCCCAAGCTGCGTGACCTGCTGCCGGCCAAGATCGCCATCAACGTCACCCGTGAAGTGATCGGCAAGGAGCCCTACCTGCTCAAGGTGGGCAGCATGGCCCAGCTGCTCGACTCCCGGAGTGGCAAGCTGCTGGTGCGGGTGATGGATGCCCGTGAGAGCACGGATACCACCCACAAGGATGAGCCCATCACCGCCGAGGAGATGGAGAAGATGATCGACCAGTGGGCGGCCAGCCGCGCCAAACAGCTGGCGGACAATCTGGGGCGCTGATCGATTGGTGCGTCCAAGCGGGGCGCAGCGGGAGCCTTTTGGGCTGCAATAATGGCAAGATGTTGATAAGGTGGTCATTTTGCAGGCAGGAGAAAATGATATGAAACGTGTGTTGTTACCCATCCTTGTTGCTGGCCTGTTGAGTGCCTGCAGCACCTCGTCACCCACGCCGGAGTGTGCACCGATGGCGGGTGGCTGGCAGAGTCAGCCGTTGCCCAATGCGGAAGGGGAGGCTGCGCTGGCCAGCGTGCTGGCTCGCATGAACACGGCCGCCAAACTGCAGAGCATCCGCGAGGTGCGCAGCCAGGTGGTCTCCGGGGTCAACTACGACATCGAGTTCCAGCTCGACAACGGAGAGGTGTGGAACACCCGTGTCTATCGGGATCTTGCCGGCAACTACCAGATGACCCGCCCGGCTGCACAGGGCGAGCTTCCTCCCTTGCCTTGCGTCAAGGCCAAGTAATTCCTGCTTGTTGAGCCCCTCGTCAGAGGGGCTCATCTGACCAGAAAATTTCTGCTTTTCTCCCCGCATTCTGACAGTCAGGATGACCCTTCCCGTGACTGCATCCTCATGGAAAAGGAACCGCTATGAATCGCCACCCCTGCATCAAACACTGGCGCGAGCTGCAAGAGCAGACGCCGCGCTACTACTCCGGTAGTCAGGAGCCCCTTTCTCGCGGCTGCGCCCTCGGCAAACACTTCGGCTTTAGCCGCATCGGCATTCACCACGAGATTGTCGAACCCGGCCATCGCACCAGTTGGCCCCATGCCGAAAAGACCGAAGACGAGTTTGTCCACGTGCTGGAAGGGACGCCGGATGTCTGGCTCGATGGCGTGCTCTATCGGCTGCAACCGGGGGATTCGGTGGGCTTCAAGGCCGGTGACGGACTGGCCCACGCCTTTATCAACAACACCGAAGAGACTGTCCGCCTACTCTGCATTGGCGATACCGATCGGGAGGACAACCGCATCCACTACGCCGTGCATCCCGAGCGCAATATCACCCTCGGCAAGCTGCACTGGGATGACGTGCCCGAGCGCGAGCTGGGGGATCACGATGGCCTGCCCGACAAGCTGCGCGAGCGCAATGGCCCCTTCTAGGACGCAGCCCTTCTGCGCACCAGATCTGCACCACCCGATATAAAAAAGCCTGCCGCTTGGCAGGCTTTTGCTATCTGTTTGCCGCCAGTGGCGTGCAGCGCTTATTGCAGGTTGAGCCCGCCCAGATAGTCACGCTTGCCGAGATCGACCCCGGCGCGGCGCAGCAGGGCGTAGGCCATGGTGAGGTGGAAGTAGAAGTTGGGAATGCCGTACTCATGGACGCAGGTATGGCCATCCATCCCCTTGCCACCCGCCCAGTGGGGCACGTAGCGACCGCTGGCATACTGGCTGTAGTCCGCCTCCAGCTTGCCTTGCAGATAGCTGATGGTCTTGCCGATATGGGCGCGCAGATCCGCGATGGTCTTGGGGTCATCCCCCATGGCCGGCAGTTCGCTGTGGCTGGCGGTGGCGACCACGGCGCGGGCCGAATCGCAGCAGATCAGCACCTGCTTGGACAGCGGCAGCATATCGACGATCAGCCGCTCGCCGAAGAAGTTATCCACGTTGAACTGCTTCGCCGCGGCGTGGGCCTCGGCCTTGGCCAGACAGTGGTCGAGGTTGGTCAGCATCTTGATGAACTGGGCGGTGATATCGCGATTCATGAGTACTCTCCATCTTGTTGAAACAGCGGCCCGTGTGCGCGGCCACGGTGAATGAGACTGGCTAATCGGCCACCAATATACCCCAACCGCAGCCGGGTTCGAGCCCGCCACGACGAAAAGGGCAGGGTAGCGCTACTTTGCGCGACAGCCGTTGGCCAAGGGGCCATGCTCGCTTTTTGAGCCTGCGAGTCCCTTATCGCCCCTTTTTTGATCTGTGACATAAATCACCTTTTTTCTGAGGCGTAGGCTGAATGCCGTTGTCCTGGACACGCGCCTGCGCATTCGCCAGGACACAAGAAAAGGAGAATGAGATGAAGATCTATGACCGTAACCGCAATGTGCTGAACCTGGGTCAGCGCGTGATGATTGCCGCCACTGGCGCAGTCGATTTTCTGAAAGAGGCCCACACCGACAATATGACCCCCTATCAGGCGGAGCATGAGAAGTGCGTGCTGCTGGCAAACTCCGGTGAGCGCTACGCCCCCATCGAGTTGATTAGACTAGGCTGATCCCTTTCCCTGTCACCCTACTCTTTACAATTCACCCGACCGCCGCGCCCCATCTGGCGGCCGGGTTTCTGATTTCCTCCTTCATCCCACCAAATGCTGAAAAATTGAGCCGGGTCACATCCCGCTCGATTTGAGCGATTGTCAGCCAGTGCAGGCTCATGCGAACCTTTAAATCCCGTTAACCCACTAAAAAATAACGACTATGTTCAGGCAAATAATGATGAGTGCCGCCCTGCTGTCGGCGGCGCTGCTCTCCGGTTGTGCTTCCGTACCCATGGCCGATGCCACCGCAGATGCGCAGGCCAAGCAGTTTGTGGCGCCCAAGGATGCGGCCAACCTCTATATCTATCGCAACGAGACCTTCGGCACGGCCGTGAAAATGCCGGTGCTGGTGGATGGTATGGCGGTCGGCGACACCGTGGCTCACAGCTATATCCTCAAGCAGGTGACGCCGGGCAGCCACACCATCACCTCCAAGTCGGAGAACGATGCCACCCTGACCCTCAGCACCGAGGCGGGTAAAAACTACTACGTCTGGCAAGAGGTCAAGATGGGCCTGCTGATGGCCCGCTCCAAGCTGAGCCAGGTCAGTGAGGAGGAAGGCAAACAAGGGGTGATGGAGAGCAAGTTGGTTAAGTGACCATATATCTTCAATTCAAGAACACGGCGTAGCTTCACAAGCTACGCCATCTATTAAAGTATGAGAGTGCCAGAATTTCATTAAATTTAAATCATCTGTAACTAGCTATCGATGTACGATATTCAGCATCGCTAAATCCGTTTAAACTTAACAATGTATCTATGTCGTACTTAGACAGTTTCGATTTTGGACCGAGGATGATTTCACTTATGGGTGGAATGTCATTATTTCCAGTTGATATATCTAGCTCAAAAAACGATGTTATTCTTTTTCCTGAAACACGATGTTGCATTTCAGATATATTTCCATGCACTATGGTTTTTCCAATTTTACTATCACCTTCAAATCCCATAACCATAGGTGTATGTATTATCCTTACTTCATTTTCTTCAGCGAAAGCTGGATTTTTACTTGCATATGATAATCTTACGAGATGGCTTACTGAGTTAATAACAACTTCACCTGCCTTTTCAAGTGAATTAAAATCTTTTAATTGGTTTATATAGCTTTCAATGATTTTATCCTGAATGGATTCATCATAAATCACATCTGTAATGCCTATCGTGTGATCTTTACAATGAGAAAGGTAGGGTAGCTCTACTTTAAAATCAAAATAAGCCTTATTGAATCCAATGGCAACTCCATAGCCATTGTCAGCATAAGCTCTCCACTGGCTTAATAGGTCACCATTTTTAGAGAAACTACATATATAAGGTATCCCTAGCTGTTTCCTCAGCATTTGCCAATAGGTATCTAGACAGTTATGGTTGTTATCATTTACTACCTTAGACAATTTTTTATGGATTTTATTTAAAAACCAGTCTACTTCATAGTAATCATTCAGATTATTAGCGGCGGAAAGCCATAATTTTTTATTCTTTATGATGCTAAGGAATGCATTTAAATCGGTGTAGTGGTAAATTATGTCCATTTTTCATTCCAGTATAATATTTATACGTAAGATTCAACTCCTAGTGTGAGTTTACATGCTGTAGTATTCACGTGCAATGCTACAGTATGTTTTATTAATACAATCAAGTAAAGGTTTCTGCGGCAGCATAACGTGCAACAATGAATTTGGTCATCAAGGTTAAATCACAAGGTTAATTTTATTATCTTCATACACTCCGATAATAAAAAGTTGAAGCAGGGATATTTTGAAATTGGCATTAGCTATGCCCCTTAACTAAAAGTTATCTGAAAGGCTAATTTAATTGACTTTTCAGCGAGATGAATATGGACATCCGTCTTTTGTGTATTTGTGCATCCTTTTTATCACGATATAACTGGTAAGGTCAGGGCTACCATTATTTATAGGCAGCCCGTAGGTTCGAATAGCGCAGCGTATTCGGACGATCGCGTATTTAAAGTTGTCGCGATAGGCAATATAAAAACCAACCCGGCCTAAGCCGGGTTGGTTGTATCAAAAGGCGGGAAAAATCAGAGTGCTTCCAATCTGGCATACGCCGTCACCAACCACTTGGCGCCGACGTCGTCGAACTGGATCTGCACCCGGCTCTGCTGGCCGACCCCTTCGAAGTTGAGTACCACCCCTTCGCCGAATTTCGGATGGAGCACCCGCTGGCCGAGCTTGATGCCGCTGGCGTCAAAGCTCTGCTGCACCTCGTTCTGGCTAAAGCGGCCGTACTGGGTGGGTCTGCTCACCTGGGTGCGCAGCCGGATCTCTTCCAGACACTCGGCGGGCATCTCGCGAATAAAGCGGCTCGGTTTGTGGAACATCTCGCGGCCATAGATGCGGCGGCTCTCGGCGTAACAGATGTAGAGCTTCTCCATGGCGCGGGTCATGCCGACGTAACAGAGGCGGCGTTCCTCCTCCAGCCGGCCCGACTCCTCGGTCGATTGCTGGCTGGGGAACATCCCTTCTTCGACGCCGACCAGCAGCACCAGCGGGAACTCCAGTCCCTTGGCGCTGTGCAATGTCATCAGCTGCACCGCGTCGGCATATTCGTCCGCCTGATTCTCGCCGGATTCCAGCGCCGCGTGGGCGAGGAAGGCGGAGAGATCGCTCATATCTTCCAGCTCGTCCGGGCGCTGGTATTGGCGGCAGGCGGTGACCAGTTCGTCCAGGTTCTCTACCCGCGCCTGGGATTTCTCGCCTTTTTCCGCCAGATACATCGCCTTGAGGCCGGAGTTCTGGATGGCGATATCCGCCTGCTGGTGCAGCGGCAGCAGGGAGACCTGCTCCTCCAGCGCGTCGATCAGATCGACAAAGCCGCGCACCGCGTTACCGGCGCGACCGGTCAGCACCTTGTCGTTGAGCAGCGCCTTGGCCGATTGCCACAGGTTGAGCCCCTGATCCCGTGCGTTGCCGCGCAGGATCTCGAGGGTGCGATCGCCGATGCCGCGGGTCGGGGTGTTGACTACCCGCTCGAAGCTGGCGTCGTCGCCACGGTTGTTGATAAGCCGCAGGTAGGCCATGGCGTCTTTAATTTCCTGCCGCTCGAAGAAGCGCAGGCCGCCGTAGATGCGATAGGGCATGGCGTCCTGCATCAGCGCCTCTTCCAGCACCCGCGACTGGGCGTTGGAGCGATAGAGGATGGCGCAGTCGGCCAGGAGGCCGCCCTTTTCCTTCCAATCCTTGAGGCGGCCGACCACGAAGCGGGCCTCGTCCACCTCGTTGAAGGCGGCGTAAAGGGAAATCGGTTCGCCCTCGGCCCCTTCGGTCCACAGCTCCTTGCCAAGGCGCTCGGCGTTGTTGGCGATGACGCTGTTAGCCGCTTTGAGGATATTGGCGGTGGAGCGGTAGTTCTGCTCGAGGCGGATGGTCTCGGCCCCCTGATAGTCGGTCAGGAAGCGCTGGATGTTCTCGATCTTGGCGCCGCGCCAGCCGTAGATGGACTGGTCATCGTCGCCGACGATCATCACCTTGCCGCTGTTGCCCGCCAGCATCCGCAGCCAGGCGTACTGGATGCCGTTGGTATCCTGAAACTCGTCCACCAGGATGTTCTGGAAGCGGTCGCGGTAGTGCTCGAGGATATGCGGCTTGTTCAGCCACAGCTCATGGGCGCGCAGCAGCAGTTCGGCAAAATCCACCAGACCGGAGCGATCGCAGGTCTCCTGATAGGTCTTGTAGATCTGCTGATAGGTGCGGGTGACGGGATCGCCGTAGAGGTCGATGTCGCCGGGGCGCAGCCCCTCGTCCTTCTTGCCGTTGATGTAGCCCATCACGGCGCGCGGGGCCCAGTGCTTCTCGTCGAGGTTGAGCGCCTTGAGCACCCGGCGGATGAGACGGTACTGGTCGTCGGAGTCGAGGATCTGGAAATCTTGCGGCAGGCCCGCATCCAGATGGTGGGCCCGCAGCAATCGGTGGGCGATGCCGTGGAAGGTGCCGATCCACATGCCGCGCACACCGTCGCCGATCACCTTCTCGACCCGACCGCGCATCTCGGCCGCCGCCTTGTTGGTAAAGGTGACCGCGATGATGGAGAAGGGTGAACAGCGTTCCACCTGCATCAGCCAGGCGATACGGTGCACCAGCACCCGGGTCTTGCCCGAACCGGCACCGGCCAGCACCAGCAGGTTGCAACGGGGGGCCGCCACCGCGTCTCTTTGCTTGTCATTGAGCCCGTCGAGCAGGGTTGAAACGTCCATCACCACTCCTGTTTATTTATACAGGCGGGGATTATACGGCCATCCCCCCTGCCAGACCAAATCCAAACTCGGGGGAGGGGGCGAGATGGGGGCTTGCAGGGGAGTCGGTGCGGCCATTTTTGGCTGGCGCAGAGAGAGGAGGGCGGGGAGGTCTCCAGCTGTAGCCAATCCTTGCTCGCGCGGTTTGTGGGGATTTTGCGAGCCGGATCACGGGCTTGCCGGGGGGCTGGATGAATAAGAGGGGAAAACGGTTTACAGTAACTTGCTGAACAATAAGAGAAATGTCGTTTGGGTCTTGTTGTTGTTAGCATAAAAAACTGAAAAGTAGCTAAAAAACAACTGCTTATAAGGTTATTTGCTTAGAATTCAAACCGTTAACGCAAACGTTTTTCCCTTATCATTTGCTTGACCCGCATCGGGGCTGACTTAGAGTAAGCCTGCGTGCTAGATAGCCTGCTCTGACAGGCAAGCAAGTTCCCTCACTTAATAACAATCAAGGATACGATCGTGACTAAAGTGCTCAAGCTGGCCACTGTGGCCTCCCTCACTCTCGCTGCTCTCTCTGCTCAGGCTGCTTCCGAGCCAGCCGTCATTTATGACACCGCGGGCAAGTATGACAAATCATTCAACGAAGCCGTGTTCCGTAACGGCGTCGAGCTCTACAACAAGGACAAGGGCGTCAAGGTCAAAGAGTTTGAACCCCAGAACGAAGCCCAGCGCGAGCAGGGTCTGCGTCGTCTGGCCAGCCGTGGCAACGGCCCGATCGTGGCTGTCGGTTTCAACATGGGTTCTGCGGTAGAGAAGGTTGCGACCGAATTCCCGAAAACCCAGTTCACCATCATCGACATGGTGGTCGACAAGCCGAACGTCCAGTCCGTCATCTTCAAGGAGCATGAAGGTTCCTTCCTGGTGGGCGCGCTGGCAGCCATCGCTTCCAAGAGTGGCAAGGTCGGCTTCGTGGGCGGCATGGATATCCCGCTGATCCGTAAATTCCAGTGCGGTTACGAGCAGGGTGCCAAGTTCGTCAATCCGAAGATCGAAGTGTTCCAGAACATGGCGGGCTCTACCCCGGCTGCGTTTGCTGACCCGGCCAAAGGTGCCGAGCTGGCCAAGTCCCAGTTCGCCAAAGGTGCTGACGTGGTTTACGCCGCAGCTGGCGGTACCGGTATCGGTGTCTATCAGGCAGCCAAGGACAGCGGCAAGTTCGCCATCGGTGTGGATTCCAACCAGAACCACCTGCAACCGGGCACCATGCTGACCTCCATGGTCAAGTCTGTGGGTCTGGCCGCTTACCAGACCTGGGATGACGCTGCCAAAGGCGAGTGGAAGCCGGGTATCAAGAACCTGGGTCTGGCCGAAGGCGGTGTGGATTGGGCGCTCGACAAGGACAACGAGAAGCTGATCACCCCGGAAATGAAAGCCAAGGTAGATGCCATCAAGGCTGAAATCATCGCTGGCAAGGTCAAGGTTCATGACTACATGAGCGATAACACCTGCAAATACTAATTAGATAGTTGCTACGACTCTCAACGCACCACCGGCCCGCACGGGCCGGTTTTTAGTCTTATTTCATGAAACGCAGGGCTGCATCATGGACCAGACAGATCGCTATGCCATCGAATTAAGAGGTATCGATAAGCGGTTCGGCGAAGTGTACGCCAACAAGCTGATCGACCTTAAGGTTCGCAAAGGCAGTATCCACGGCATTGTCGGCGAAAATGGCGCCGGTAAGTCCACCCTGATGAGCATCATTTATGGTTTCTACCATGCCGACAAAGGCGAGATGCTGATCGACGGGAATCCTTTCAAACCCCATGGCTCACAAGATGCGATTGCCGCAGGGGTGGGCATGGTTCACCAGCACTTCATGCTGGTCAATAACTTCACCGTATTGGAAAACGTCATCCTCGGCGCTGAGAACGGCTGGCACCTTCAGCAGAGCGTGGCGTCAGCCGAAAAGTTGCTGGGCGAACTGGCGCGGGATTATGGCCTCGACGTGCCGCTGCACGAAAAGGTCGAAGATCTGCCGGTTGGCTTGCAACAGCGGGTCGAAATTCTCAAGGCGCTCTATCGCGGCGCCCGCATCCTGATCCTCGACGAGCCGACCGGGGTACTGACCCCGCAAGAGGCGGATCACCTGTTCGAGGTGCTGAAAAAGCTGCGGGATCAGGGGGCAACCATCATCCTCATCACCCACAAGCTGCGGGAGATCCTGGCCATTACCGATCAGGTCTCCATCATGCGCCGTGGCGAGATGGTGGCGCACGTCGCCACCAAGGATACCGACAAGGAGCAGCTGGCCGAGCTGATGGTGGGCCGCAAGGTGCGCCTCAAGGTCGACAAGGGGCCAACCCAGCCCGGTGAAGCCAAGCTGAAGATCGAAGGGCTCAGCTACTTCGATGCCAGCAAGGTGGAGCGGGTCAAATCGGTCAGCTTCGAGGTGCGGGCCGGTGAAGTGGTCGGCATCGCCGGGGTCTCCGGCAACGGTCAGTCCGAACTGCTCAGTCTGCTTGGCGGCATTCTCAAGCCGAGCAAAGGCAGCTTCACCATCAGCAGCCGCAGCGGCGTGCACAAAGTGAGCGCGGAGCATCCGGCCGATCCCGAGCTGGTGCGCAACTACGGCCTCGGCCATGTGCCGGAAGATCGCCACAAGATGGGGCTGATCAACCGCTTCGAGGCGAAAGAGGCCTTCATTCTCGGTTATCACCGTCGCCCGCAATACAACAAGGGGTGGCTGCAGAACAAGGAGGCGATCCAGCAGGATTGTCAGGCCAAGATGGAGAAGTGGGACGTGCGCCCGCCCCATCCCGATCACAAGACCGCCAACTTCTCCGGTGGCAACCAGCAGAAGCTGGTGATCGCCCGTGAAGTGGAGCAGGACCCGGATGTGCTGTTGATCGGCCAGCCGACCCGCGGGGTCGACATCGGCGCCATCGAGTATATCCACCAGCAGATCATCGCCATGCGCGATAAGGGCAAGGCTGTCTTGCTGGTCTCGGTGGAGCTGGACGAGATCATGAGCCTCGCTGACCGGATTCTGGTCATTGCCGATGGTCGCATCGTCGGCGAGCTGGATGGTGCCAAGGCGGATGAGCGCACCATTGGTCTGATGATGGCGAATATCGTTCCCGATGACGTTGCCAAGGAGGCCCACTGATGAGCCAAGTACGTATTCCTGCCTGGGTCTCCGTGGGCGTCTTGTCTGCGGTCAATATCCTGCTGGCCTTCCTGGTGTCGGCCATCCTGTTCTACTACCTCGACATCAACCCGGTCGATGCCGCCAAGATCATGTGGTACGGCGCGTTTGGCTCTGGTGAAGGGGTCGGCTTCACCCTCTACTACGCAACCGGCTTTATCTTTACCGGTCTGTCGGTGGCGGTCGCCTTCCACGCCGGTCTGTTCAACATCGGTGGCGAAGGTCAGGCCTATATCGGCGGTCTCGGTGTCGGTCTGGTCTGTCTGATGCTCGGCGATGTGCTGCCGTTTGCCCTGCTGTTGCCGCTCTCCATCATTGCCGGTGGTCTGTTTGGTGCGGCCTGGGCCTTTATTCCGGCCTGGCTGCAAGCCAAGCGCGGTAGCCACATTGTCATCACCACCATCATGTTCAACTTCATCGCCGCCTCGCTGATGGCCTATCTGCTGGTGGAGGTGTTCAAGCCGCCCGGCTCGATGGCGACCGAGAGCAAGGTGTTTGCCGAGGCAAGCTGGCTGCCCAAGATGAGCGGGCTGGCGAGCCTGTTCGGGATGGAGATCCCCAACAGCCCCCTTAACATCAGCTTCTTCTGGGCGCTGATCTGTGCGGCGCTGGTGTGGGTCTTTATCTGGCACACCCGCTGGGGCTACGAGATCCGCTCGGTCGGGGCCAGCCAAAGCGCCTCCGCCTACGCCGGTATCTCCTATCCCAAGGTGGTGATCCTGGCGATGGTCATCTCCGGCATGCTGTCGGGCTTCTTTGCCCTCAACGTGCTGCAGGGTGAGCTGCACCAGATCAAGCTCAACTTCGTGGAAGGGTTCGGCTTCACCGGTATCGCGGTGGCGCTGATGGGGCGCAACCATCCGGTCGGCGTCATCATCGCCAGCCTGCTGTTCGGTTTCCTCTATCAAGGGGGTGCCGAGCTCAGCTTCGAGTTCGGTGTCGACCGCAACATCGTGGTGGTGTTGCAGGGTCTGGTGATCCTGTTCTGTGGCGCCCTTGAGCACATGATGCGTCCGCGCATCGAGCAGCTCTATCTGGCGTTTGCCAACCGCTCAGCCGCACAAGCTAAAGGAGTCTGATCATGTTTGAAATTCTGATCCTGATGCTGGATGCGACCATTCGAACTGCGCCGCCGCTCATTCTCGCCGCCATGGCGGGCATGTTTTGCGAGCGCTCCGGGGTGGTCAACATCGCGCTGGAAGGCAAACTGCTGGCAGCAGCGTTCGCCAGTGGTGCGGCTGCGGCGGTCTCCGGTTCTGCCTGGATAGGTCTGGGTGCCGGGGTGGGTGTCTCCATCCTGTTTGCCCTGATGCACGGCTTTGCCACCATCACCCATCGCGGTGATCAGGTGGTGAGCGGGATGGCCATCAACATTCTGGCGGCCGGTCTGACCGTAACCCTGGGCCGTTACTGGTTCGATCAGGGTGGCCAGACCCCGGCGCTCTCTGGTGATGCCCGTTTCGCCCCCATCGATCTGCCCTATGCCAAGGAGTTGTGGGATGTGCCGGTGATCGGCCAGCTCTACAGCGAGCTGCTGAGCGGCCACTCCCTGCTGGAGTACGTGGCGTTCGCCTGCGTACCGCTGGCCTGGTGGGTGATGTTCCGTACCCGCTTCGG
The DNA here is from genome assembly GCF_051919545.1 of Aeromonas sp. 61P. Classification (NCBI taxonomy): domain Bacteria; kingdom Pseudomonadati; phylum Pseudomonadota; class Gammaproteobacteria; order Aeromonadales; family Aeromonadaceae; genus Aeromonas; species Aeromonas sp. 61P. The sequence goes on along the minus strand of NZ_JBQBEL010000001.1, from coordinate 563,135 downwards.
TCTGCGTCTGCGGGCGGTGGGCGAGGCGCCCGCAGCGGTCGATACCGCCGGTATCTCTGTGGTGCGGATGCGCTACACCGCGCTCCTCATCGGCGGCCTGCTGGCCGGTATCGGTGGCACCTATCTGGCGGTGGCCCAGACGGCCCAGTTCATCCCCAACATGAGCGCGGGCAAGGGCTTTATGGCGCTAGCGGCGCTGGTGTTCGGCAAGTGGCGCCCCTGGAATGCCATGGCTGCCTGTCTGCTGTTCGGCTTCCTCGATGCGGTCGCCATCCGCCTGCAAGGGGTCAGCATCGGTGGCTTCGCCATTCCGGTGCAGGCCATCGAGGCACTGCCCTACATCTTGACCGTGTTCCTGCTAGCCGGTTTTATCGGCCGTGCGGTGGCACCCAAGGCGCTCGGCACCCCCTATGTGAAGGAGCGGGAGTAGCGCCTTTTATCGCGATATTCCCGATCACACAGATAACAGCAGGCCCACTTCGGTGGGCCTGTTTTTTTATGGGCGGAATGGGGCAGACCAGCCGGGATCTGGATGGTGTGATAGAGAGAGGCGATGGCGTGAAGGGATAAAGGGGCTGCGTGAGTTGCTGCGGGGAGCGGCTGGCGTACAGGCGCTGACCCCTCCGCCAGCACCATCAAAAACCCCCTCGTATCAGGAGGGGGTTGCAGAAGTTATTGCCGGATTAACCCTGAGGATCAGGGGGCCAGCACCAGCTTGTAGACGCCAAAGCCGGGGTGTTTGGCATCGGTGGGCGGCAGGGTCTCCACATAGTTCAGCTTGCCGCCGGTCAGGGCTTGCGCTTCGCTGCGTGGCGAGCTGTAGATGCGCAGATCCAGATTGGCGGGCAGGGGGGCCAGCTGCCAGTTGTTGTCTGCCGGGGGCTCGAAACCGGCCGGATTCTTCTCTGCCAGATCCTTGAGGTATTCGGAGAGCACTTCGCGGGTTTCGAACTGATCTTCATGGACGATCACCTTGGCGTTGATGCCCGGGAAGTTGCCACCACCGCTGGCGCGGTAGTTGTTGGTCACCACGTAGAACATCTGGGCCGGGTCGATTGCCTTGCCCTGATAGGTGAGGTTGGTGATGCGATAGCTGTCGCTCACCTTGTTGCCATCCACATCGTAACGGGCGGGTTTGGTCACATCGACCTGATAGTTCACTCCGTCGATCACGTCGAAGTTGTAGGTGCGGTACTTCTCGTTCACCAGCCACTGGGTCGCGGTGCTGGCGGCATCGATCTTGTTGAACTGGACGGCGCTCTTCTCCAGCCACTCCTGTACGGTCGCGCCATTGATGGCGACCACCTGCAGGGTGTTGGGGTAGACATAGAGGTCGGCCACGTTGCGCAGGGAGATATCGCCAGCCGGTACATAGGTGAAGTCGGTCGGACCGTTGCGACCGCCACGGAATGGCGCGGCGGCGGAGAGGATGGGCCATTTCTCCTTGAGCTGACCATCCTGTTGCAGTTTCTTGGCGTGCCACAGCTGGGCGTCGCTGACGATCTGGATGGAGGGGTCATCCTGCACCAGCGCGAAGAAGCTGTGGATTGGCTTGGTGATCTTGCTGAGGGGCTCGTCCAGCCACTGGTTGGCCTGCTCGTGCTCGGCAATGACCTGATCGACCACCGCCTGATCTTCGGTGCTGCTGGCGCTGCTGTCGATCTTGCGCAGCTGGGACTGGCTGGAGGCCACTTCCCAGCGACCCTCTTTCCAGGTCATGTGCAGGTCGATGATGCCGAGGTGGTTGCCCCAGACGCCCGGCATCACGGTCGGTACGCCCGCCAGGGTGCCTTTCTCGTTGTCCACGTCGGTCATGTTGGGGTAGTCGCCCGGGAAGGTGCGATGGGCATGGCCCAGCAGCAGGGCATCGACCCCTTTCACCTTGGCCAGCGGCAGAGCGGCGTTCTCCATCATGGGTTCGCGCGGGTCACCTATGATGCCGGTGTGGGCCACGACCACGACGATGTCAGCGCCCTTGGCGCGGATTTCGGGCACATAGTGCTCGGCGGTCTCGACCATATCGGCCACCACCACCTTGCCCTCCAGATTGCGCTTGTCCCACTGGGTGATCTGGGGCGGGGTCAGCCCCAGCACCCCGACCTTGATGGTCTGGGTATTGCCGTTGGCATCCTTCACCTGACGATCCAGCACCACATAGGGTTTGAACTTCTGCTTGCTCCAGTCGATGGTGCCCTTGCCATCACGGCTGAAGGCATCGGCCTGGAAGACGTTGGCGTTGATGTAGGGGTAGTTGGCCCCTTTCAGGGTCTCGGAGAGGAAGTCGAGACCGAAGTTGAATTCGTGGTTGCCCAGGTTGCCGACATCATAGCTCATGGTGTTGAGCGCCTTGATGGCGGGGTGGGTCTGCTTGCTCAGCCACTGCTGTTTGACCTGCTGGTCGTGGATATAGTCGGCCAGCGGGGTGCCCTGGATCAGGTCGCCGTTGTCGATCAGCAAGTTGTTGGCGTTCTCTTCGCGGGCCTTGCGGATCAGCACAGCGGTGCGGGCGAAGCCCAGCGAGGCATCCGGCTTGTTCTGGTAGTAGTCGTAACTCAGCAGGTTGGAGTGGATATCAGAGGTTTCGATCAGCCGCAGGGTGAGATCACCGGGGGCCTGAGAGTTGTTGTCGTCACAGCCGGACAGCAAAAAGATAACTGCCACCGCGCTCAGTTTGAGGGTGGTTTTCATTGTTGGATTCTCTTGTTATGGGTATGCCAGCGTGGTGCATTCTATCGACAGCAAAAGAATCCGATTGTGAGCAGGCTGGCAATTCGGGCTAATTACCCTCCTGTTAATAGAGTTATGACTCTGATTTTCATCTGTTTTTTTGTCTTTATTCAGGGCCGCTACTTTCGCTGCTTTTCCGCCGTGAGTCACCCTGTCGTCACCGCCGTGCGGTCGGGGCAAGCGGCGCGGTCTGCCGCTCCTGCGAGGCTGTAATGGTTGGTTACAGATCTCCATTCGACTGATAGATGACCTTTCCCTTAAATTCAGCGGCGATTGATTGCATCTAAAAATTACAAAGCGACAGCAAGGAATAAAAACTCATGAAAATGCACAACAAAGCGCTGCTGGCCATCGCCTGCGCTGCGGCCCTGTCTGCCTGTGACAGCGAAAAAGCTGCCAACAGCATCGCCAAGCGGGTGCCACTGGCCCTGCCGGAGGCGGGTCTTTACCAAGCGAATCTGATGAGCCGCGATGGCGACAAGGCGACGCCGCGCATGATCAAGGATCTGGATGGTCTGGCGCTGGTCTACCCGAAGGGTCAAACCGTGCAGCACTGGGGTGTCTGGGTGGATCATCAGGTGGGCAAGGTCGAGACCAACAGCCAGTGGTTGGGTCAGGCTGACCAGAAAGCCGACAAAGACGGGATCTACCCGGTGCAGTTGATCCGCAACAGCGAGCGACTCGGCACCAGCACGGCGCTCAGCTCGGTGACCAACGACCACAACCTCATCACCTTCCAGGATCAGCCGGTCATCGATCTGCAGGGCAAGGAGATCAAGCGCTGGGTTTTTGATTTCACCCGGACCGGCACCAAGTTCTCCGACAACTCCCCCATCTATTCCGGTTTCAGCGGTCATGTGGCGGTGACGGCCCTGACCACCAAAGCGGTGACCACGGCCAGCTGGAGTGCCACGGACAGCGATGGCTTCAGCAGCGACATGGTGGGCAAGGTGGATACCACCAACAACGGCGGCAAGTTGACGGTAGCGATCGAGTTCCCGGCGGCAGGTTGTACGCTGGTGGGCGAGGGGAGTGCCACTGCCGGGTTGAGCAAGCTGACCATGACCGGGTTTGGCAAGTGCAACTTCAAGCAATCCGCTGCCGCCACGCCGATCGAAAACCTCTGGAATGCCGCTCTGGCCCGGGCGATGGATAACCGCGTCGCCTATGTCACCACCTTTACCACGGATGCCAAAAAAGAGGCGCTGGTCATCGGCTTCCCCGACACCAATGGCTTGCTGATCACCGCTGACAAGCGATAAGCAGCCCAACGGCAGGGGCGGGCAAACGCGCCTGAAACAACAAGGGAGCCAGTGGCTCCCTTGTTGTTTTCAACGCACGGTTTACAGCAGGAACAGGGTCGCCAGCCCGAGGAAGATAAAGAAGCCGCCGGTATCGGTGATGGCGGTGATCATCACGCTGGCACCGACTGCCGGGTCGCGGCCGAGGCGGGTCATGGTCATGGGGATAATGACCCCCATCAGCGCCGCCACCAGCAGGTTGAGCATCATGGCCAGGGTCATCACGGCGCCGAGCGCCGCATCCTGATAGAGCAGATAGGTGGCGATGCCCATGGTGCCGCCCCACACCAGCCCGTTGATAAAGGCGACGCCAAGTTCCCGTAGCAGCAGGAAGGAGAGGTTGCCTGCCTGAATGTGCTGCAGCGCCAGCGCCCGCACTATCATGGTGATGGTCTGGTTGCCGGTGTTGCCGCCGATCCCGGCGACGATGGGCATCAGGGCCGCCAGCGCCACCAGTTGGGAGATGGTGTGCTCGAACAGACCGATCACCCTCGAGGCGACAAAGGCGGTGCAGAGGTTGATGGCAAGCCAGGCCCAGCGGGTCTTGACCGCCTTGGAGACAGGGGCGAACACGTCTTCATCCTCGCTGATACCCCCCATCCGGCGCAGGTCGGTGTCACTCTCCTCATAGACCAGATCCACCACCTCTTCGACGGTGAGGCGGCCCATCAGCTTGCCCTTGCCATCCACTACGGCGGCGGAGAGCAGGTCATCCCGCTCGAAGGTGCGGGCCGCCGCTTCGTCGTTATCCTCCGGATCGAAGGTGACCGGATCACGCTCCATCACGTCGCTCACCAGGGTGGCGGGCTTGTGCAGCAGTACAGTGGTGAGGGCCAGCTCCCCCAGCAGGTGGTTGCGCCGATCGATGACGAACAGCTTGTCGGTGTTGGCGGGGATCTTGCCGCGCAGCCGCAGATAGCGCTGCACCGCGGCCAGACTCACCTCGGGGCGGATGGTGATGATCTCGAAGTCCATCATGGCGCCGACGGTGTGCTTGCCGTAGCGGATCACCTCCCGCACCCGATCCCGGTCGGCAGGGGCCATATAGGTGAGTAGCCGCCCCATCAGGTTGCGTGGCAGGTACTGGCCCAGATAGATCTGGTCGTCGATATCCAGGGTGCGCAGGGCGTGCAGCAGCTCCTTGTCGCTCATCCCGCTGATCAGGCTGTCCCACACCGTCTCCGACGCTTCGACCAGGATCTGGCCGCGTTTCTCCTCCTCCACCAGCGCCCACAGGGCATGACGCTCATCGGGCGGCAGCGACTCCAGCGCATCGGCGACGTCGGCGGCGGGCAACCCGTTGACCAGCGTGGTGAGTTCGCTGGTCTGATCGCGCTGCTCGGCATCCTGCACCACCTGCGGGTCGAGCAGGCTGTCGGTGAGGGCATCATCGCGCAGCAGCAGGGTGAGAATGCGGGATCTGTCATCCGCGCGCTGCCGGGCGCTGTTCTTGATGGGAAGAGACATGGGATGAATTCCTGAGATGGTAGCCAAGGGCTCAATGCCCATAGGATACCAGACTTAAAACAACAGGTTATGACCGTGATAGGAGAAGAGGGAGGTAAAAGTGAGGCCACCTGCTGGTGGCCTCATGGTGAGTTGCCGAGGATCCCTCAGGCGAGGGCTTGCTGGCGCTGTGGTGCCTCGCCAAACCAGGCGAGCCGGTCGGCAAGGGTCACCACGGATCCCACCATGATCAGGGCCGGGCTTTCGACCCCCACCGCCAGCGCGGGTAGCTCATCGAGAGTGCCGCGAATGACCCGCTGGCAGGGCTGGGTGCCGCGCTCGATCAGCGCCACCGGGGTGTTGCCCGCCTTGCCGTGGGCCAGCAGCTGCTCGCGGATGGTGGCGCAGGATGAGAGCCCCATATAGAAGACCAGCGTCTGCCGGTCTTTGGCCAGCAGCGGCCAGTCGAGATCCCGGGCGCCCCCCTTGCCGTGGGCGGTGACGAAACGCACGCTCTGGGCGTGATCGCGGTGAGTGAGCGGAATGCCGGCGTAGGCGGCGCAGCCGCTGGCCGCGGTGATCCCCGGCACCACCTGAAAACCGATGCCGCTGCCGACCAGCGTCTCCAGCTCCTCGCCGCCACGGCCGAAGATGAAGGGGTCGCCCCCCTTCAGCCGCACCACCCGTTGCCCCTTCTTCGCCTCCTCCAGCAAGAGCTGGTTGATCCCCTCCTGCGGCACGCAGTGGTTGCCCGCCTGCTTGCCGACGAAGATGCGCTTGGCATCTCGGCGCACCAGCGCCATCACCTCGTCGGAGACCAGTCGGTCATAGACCACCACGTCGGCCTGCTGCATCTGGCGCAGGGCGTGTAGGGTGAGCAGGCCCGGATCGCCGGGGCCAGCCCCCACCAGCACCACTTCGCCTCCGGTCTGGCTTTCATCGGCAAACAGGTTGTCGGCCAGCTGGTGGGCAGAGGCGCTATCGCCTCGCGCCAGCGCCTGACCGAGCCGATCCGCCCCGAGCAGCCGCTCCCAGAAGCGGCGCCGCTCCCCCATGCTGGCGAAGCGGGCCTTGACCCGCTCCCGCAGGCTGCCGGCAAAGGCCGCCACGGCCCCCAGATGTTGCGGCAGCATGGCTTCCAGTTTTTCCCGCAGCAGCCGGGCCAGCACCGGCGCCTTGCCGCCGGAGGAGATGGCCACCATCAGCGGCGAGCGATCGATGATCGACGGCATGATGAAGCTGGAGCGTTTCGGGTCATCTACCACGTTGGCAAAGATCCGCGCCTGATTGGCGCTCTGGTAGACCAGTGCATTCACCTCGCGCCGATCGGTGGCGGCCACCACCAGCCACTTGCCCGCCAGTTGCGCCGGTGCAAATTCACCGGCCAGCCACTCGATGCTCCCGTTGGCAGCCAGTTCCGCCAGCTCGGGGGCGAGCTCGGGCGCGACTACTGTGAGATGGGCACCGGCATCCAGCAGCAGGCGCGCCTTGCGTTCCGCTACCTCGCCGCCGCCGACCAGCAGCACGGGTTTGTTGTCGAGTCGGCAAAAGATGGGCAAGTAGTCCATGGGGCCTCCGGATCAGGCGGTTCGGGTCTGGTTGGCGGTGCTGGTGGTCTCGCTCACTGCAACCGGGCGCTCAGCCTTGGGGGTGGCATACCAGTAGCCGAGGCCCATAAAGAGGACGCCGGAGACGGTGTTGCCCAGGGTCACCCACAGCAGGTTGTGGCCGATGCCGCCTAGGGTGTAGGCCTCGGAGTGGGCGCCAAACCAGGAGAGGGCGAACAGGGTCATGTTGGCGATGGAGTGCTCGTAGCCGGAGGCGATAAAGGCCAGCAGGCACCACCAGATGGCGATGAAGCGGGCGGCCCCTTCGGTGCGCAGCGCCATCCAGATGGCGAGGCAGACCAGCCAGTTGCAGAGGATCCCTTTCATAAACAGGGTCAGCGCCGGTGCCTGGGTCTTGGCCAGCGCCACCTTGTGGGCCAGACTGCCCGCATCCGGCAGCAGGCTGCCGCCGTAGGAATAGATGAGCGCCACCACGATGGAGCCAATCAGGTTGCCGGCCCAGGTCTGCGGCAGGATGCGCAGCAGGTCGGCCATGGTGATCTTGCCGGTTTTCACCCCGAAGGTGAGGAACATGGTGTGGCCGGTGAACAGCTCGGAGCCGGCGATGATCACCAGCGTCAGGGCGATGCCGAAGGTGGCCCCCATCACCAGCGGTCGGATGCTCGGATCCACCAGATTGCCGAGGGTGAAGATCAGGATGATGCCGAGGCCCACATAGGCACCCGCCATGGCGGAGCTGAGCCAGAAGCCGAGCTTGTCGCTGCGCTCGAAGCGGTTGATGCGGGCCGCGTTGGCGGCGCACTTGTTGATGGTTTCCGTGTACATCTTGTGAGTCCTTGAAAGGGCTGCCCTCTGGCAGCCCGAAAGAGAGTGAATTTGGTTTTAGACGGCGACCCAGACCTGCTGGTCGCGCACGTCAACGGTGTAGCTTTGAACCGACATCGCCGGATTGTCGAAACAGTGGCCATCGCTCAGGCGAAAGCGCTGCTTCTTGAGCGGGCTGGCGACCCAGAGTTCACCGTCGTGTTCGCAGATCAGGCCCCGCGACAGCACGTTGGCGGCGAAGAAGGGATCCCGGTTGTCGATGGCGAACACCTCGGCCGCCGCGCTCGGGCGGAACAGGGCGATCTGACGACCCTCAATCAGAGCGCAGACGCCGGTGCCCGGCAGGATGTCGTTGAGTTGGCAGGCAAGTTTCATCGCTTAATCTCCACCTCGAGTTGGATGAACTGGCTATCGAGCAGTGCGCAAACGTCCATGCAGCCCGGCAGGATATCGTTGAGTTGGCAGGCAAGTTTCATCATTTGGTCTCCACCTCGATCTGGTAGACGGGGATGCGCTCGGCCGGGGTCGCCGGTCGGTGCTGGTCGCGCTCGGCGACGAACTGAACGTCCGGATCGCGCTTGTCGCTGTTGATGAAGTGGCTGAAGCGCTTGAGCGCCTCCTCTTCATTGAGGGTGCGCGACCATTCGCACTCGTAGCTGTCGATCAGGGTCTGGATATCGCGCTCCAGCGTGTCGGCCAGCCCCAGCTTGTCGTCGACGATCACCTCGCGCAGGTAGTCGACACCCCCTTCCAGATTGCCGAGCCAGACCGATGTGCGCTGCAGTTTGTCGGCGCTGGTGACGTAGAACATCATAAAGCGGTCGATCAGCTTGATGAGGGTTTCGCGGTCAAGGTCAGAAGCCAGCAGGTCGGCGTGGCGCGGCTTCATGCCGCCGTTGCCGCCCACATAGAGGTTCCAGCCCGCGTCGGTGGCGATGATGCCGACGTCCTTGCCCTGCGCTTCCGCACATTCACGGGTACAGCCAGAGACGCCGAACTTCATCTTGTGCGGGGTGCGAATGCCCTTGTAGCGGTTTTCGAGGAAGACCCCGAGGCCGACGCTGTCCTGTACGCCGAAGCGGCACCAGGTGCTGCCGACACAGGTCTTGGCCATGCGCAGCGCCTTGGCGTAGGCCTGACCGGTCTCGAAACCGGCCGCCAGCAGCTTGCGCCAGATGGCGGGCAGATCATCCTTCTGGGCCCCGAACAGGCCGATGCGCTGGGCGCCGGTGATCTTGGTGTAGAGCTTGTAGTCGCGGGCCACTTCGGCCACCGCCAGCAGCCCCTCCGGAGTCACTTCGCCACCGGCCATGCGCGGGATGACGGAGTAGCTGCCGTCCTTCTGCATGTTGCCGAGGAAGATGTCGTTGGTGTCCTGCAGCGGGATGTTGCGCGGGCTCAGCACATGCTCGTTCCAGCAGGAGGCGAGGATGGAACCTACGGTCGGTTTGCACACCTCGCAGCCATAGCCTTGGCCATGTTTGGCCAGCAGTTCGTCGAAGCTCTTGATCCCCTCCACCTTGACCAGATGGAACAGCTCCTGACGGGAGTGTTGGAAGTGGGCGCAGAGGTGGTTGTTGACCTCGATGCCCTGCTTCACCAGTTCGGCGTTGAGCACCTGACTGATGAGCGGCACGCAGCCGCCGCAGCCGGTACCGGCCTTGGTGTGCTGCTTGATGGCGGCCAGGGTGGTGTGACCCTCGGCCACCGCCTGAGCGATGTCGCCCTTGGAGACGTCGAAGCAGGAGCAGATCTGGGCGCTCTCCGGCAGGGCATCCACCCCCAGCGTCGGCTTGGCACCGGCGTAGGCGGGCAGGATCAGGGTATCCGGGTGGCTCGGCAGCGGCAGGGCGTTGAGCATCATCTGCAGCAGGTTGCCGTAATCGTCCACGTCGCCCACCAGCACGGCGCCGAGTAGGCGGCTGTTGTCTTCGCTCACCACGATCTTCTTGTAGACGCCAGCCTGATCGTCCTGGAACACATAGCTGTGGCTGCCCGGGGTGCGGCCATGGGCATCACCGATGGAGCCGACGGAGACGCCGAGCAGCTTGAGCTTGGCGCTCATGTCCGCCCCTTCGAAGCGGCTGTCGCCGCCGAGCAGATGGTCGACGGTGATCTGGGCCATCTTGTAGCCCGGCGCTACCAACCCGAAGAAGCGGCCCTGCCAGGCGGCGCACTCGCCGATGGCGTAGATGTCGGGGTCGGAGGTGAGGCAGTGATCGTCGATGACGATGCCGCCGCGCTCGGCGATGGCGAGATCACCGTAACGGCCCAACGTATCTTGCGGACGAATGCCGGTGGAGAAGACCACCACGTCCACTTCCAGCTGGCTGCCGTCGGCGAAGGCGAGGCGGTGTTTCGCCTGTTCGCCGCCGTGCATCAGGATCTCGCTGGTGCTCTTGCTGGTGTGTACCTGCACCCCCATGGATTCGATCTTGCGGCGCAGCAGCTGGCCGCCCTGACCGTCGAGCTGCTCGGCCATCAGCACAGGGGCAAATTCAACCACGTGGGTCTCGAGACCCAGCGCCTTGAGGGCACCGGCCGCTTCGAGGCCAAGCAGGCCGCCCCCGATCACCACCCCGCTCTTGCCACTCCTGGCGGCGCTGCGGATGGCTTTCAGATCCTCGATGGTGCGGTAGACGAAGCACTCGTGGTGCTGACTGCCCGCAATGGGCGGCACCCAGGGGTAGGAGCCGGTGGCCAGCACCAGCTTGTCGTACCCGACCACAGTGCCCTTGTTGGAGTGCACTTCGCGGTTGGCCCTGTCGATTTTTTTCACCGCTTCGCTGAGCAGCAGGCGGATGCCGTGCTTGTCGTAGAAACCGGGTTTGACGAGGGAGAGATCTTCGCTGGTGTGATGGGAGAAGTAGGAGGAGAGATGGACGCGATCGTAGGCGGGACGGGGTTCTGCACCGAAGACGGTGATCTCGTAGCGGCCGGCTCGGCCCGCTCGATCAACTCTTCGATGAAGCGGTGCCCCACCATGCCGTTGCCCACAACGACCAGTCTGACTTTGCTCATGATTGCCTCTAGTTTGGAGTAATAAAACATCATTCTGGGGCTAGGCTACCCAGTCAGTCGGGGCGGGCAATTGATGCAAATCAAGTGTCTATTTATATATCTCGTCAGGGGTAATTCGATAAAATTCAAAGATATACAAAAATAGGTATACCAGTTGAGAGTTTTGGTGCTGGGTGTGAGTGGGACATAGAGAGAAGGGGGCTGGGGCTTAAAATGCAAAACGCCCCCATTTCTGGAGGCGTTTTTTTACAAACAGAACTGCGCTTACAGAATAAAGCGGCTCAGATCCTCATCCTCGACAAGCGCACCGAGATGAGCGTTGACGTAGTCGGTGTCGATGACAAAGGTCTCGCCGGACTTCTCGGAGGCATCGTAGGAGATATCTTCCATCAGACGCTCCATCACGGTGTGCAGACGACGGGCTCCGATGTTCTCGGTACGCTCGTTGACCTGCCAGGCCGCTTCGGCCAGACGGCGGATGCCATCCTTGGTGAACTCGATATTGACCCCCTCGGTGGCCATCAGCGCCTTGTACTGATCGGTCAGGGAGGCGTTCGGTTCGGTCAGGATGCGCTCGAAGTCATCGGTGGTCAGCGCGGTCAGCTCGACCCGGATCGGCAGACGACCCTGCAGCTCGGGGATGAGATCGGACGGCTTGGCGATCTGGAAGGCGCCGGAGGCGACAAACAGGATGTGGTCGGTCTTGACCATGCCGTGCTTGGTGTTGACGGTGCAACCTTCAACCAGCGGCAGCAGGTCGCGCTGAACCCCTTCACGGGAGACATCGGGGCCCGAGCTCTCGCCGCGCTTACAGATCTTGTCGATCTCGTCGAGGAAGACGATGCCGTTGTTCTCGACCGCTGCGATCGCTTTCTGCTTCAGCTCTTCCGGATTGACCAGACGGGCCGCTTCCTCTTCGATCAGCGCCTTCATGGCCTCTTTGACCTTGATCTTGCGCTTCTTCTTCTGGTTCTGACCCAGGTTCTGGAACAGCCCCTGCAGCTGGTTGGCCATCTCTTCCATGCCCGGCGGGGTCATGATTTCGACGCCCATCGGGGAGGCGGAGAGCTCCAGCTCGATCTCTTTGTCATCCAGCTGACCTTCCCGCAGTTTCTTGCGGAAGATCTGGCGGGTGTTGGAGTTGTCGGCTTTCTCTTCCTCACCCCAGGTGTTGCGCGGGTTGGGCAGCAGAGCGTCGAGGATGCGCTCTTCGGCGGCTTCCTCGGCGCGGTATTTCATCTTCTCCATCTCGGTTTCGCGCACCAGCTTGATGGCGGCATCGGTCAGATCGCGGATGATGCTGTCCACTTCCTTGCCGACATAGCCCACTTCGGTGAACTTGGTCGCTTCCACCTTGATGAAGGGGGCGTTGGCCAGCTTGGCCAGACGACGGGCGATTTCGGTCTTGCCTACACCGGTCGGGCCGATCATCAGGATGTTTTTCGGGGTTACTTCATGGCGCATCTCTTCGTTGAGTTGCATCCGGCGCCAGCGGTTGCGCAGGGCAACGGCAACGGCGCGCTTGGCATCGGCCTGACCAATGATGTGTCTGTCCAGCTCGTGGACGATTTCTCTCGGGGTCATCTCGGACATGATGGTGTTCCTGTATCCGGGGTGGGCAGTGCCCACCCCTTGGGAAATTGGGTTGGCTGGCGGCCTTACTTGGCAGCGTAGTCCAGCACTTCGATGGTGTGGTTGCCGTTGGTGAAGACGCAGATGTCGCCCGCAATCTTGAGGGACTTCTCGACAATGGTCCTGGCATCCAGCTCGGTGTTTTCCAGCAGCGCGATGGCGGCGGACTGGGCGAAGTTGCCGCCGCTGCCGATGGCGATGAGATCGTGCTCCGGTTGCACCACGTCACCGTTGCCGGTGATGATGAAGGATTTGTGTTCGTCGGCCACGGCCAGCAGCGCTTCGAGGCGGCGCAGGGCGCGATCGGTGCGCCAATCTTTGGCCAGCGCCACGGCGGCGCGCTCCAGATTACCCTGATGGGCCTGCAGTTTTGCTTCGAAACGCTCGAGCAGGGTGAAGGCGTCGGCGGTACCGCCAGCGAAACCGGCCAGCACCTTGCCGTTATAGAGACGATGAACCTTGCGGGCGTTGCCCTTCATGACGGTGTTGCCAAGAGAGACCTGGCCATCGCCACCGATGACGACCTGACCGTTGCGGCGAACTGAAACTATGGTAGTCACTTTACTTACCTCGCTTGAGCCGAATGACGGCCTGACTGTGCATGGCAAGAAAGATGGGGATGGCAAACGGGCTTTTCAACCCTGCCTTTGGTCGGGATAAACGGGGTAGTAAAGAGCGTGGGTGCGAGTGACACCAAAAGAACAGGGCCGGGTGTTGCCACTCGGCCCTGCGTCATCGGTAAGCGGATTACCCTTTCTTGGGAATGCAGCCGCTGATGCCGGAGCTCTGCAGCTTGCTGTTGGCCGCGTCGGCGGCCGCCTTGCCGTTGAAGGGGCCCACCATCACCTTGTAGACGGTGCCGTTGGCGCCATTGATCACCTGCAGGCTGGAAGAGAGGCCGGCGGTGAAGGCGATACGCGCCTTGAGCGACTCTGCGGAATCCTGCGAGCGCAGGGCGGCGCACTGCATCATGTAGCGACCGCTGTCGGCGGCTGCGGTCTGGGCTGGCGGAGTGGCCGCTTTGGCCTTGGCCGCTTCGGCGCGTTCCCGTTCCAGCTCAGCACGGATCTCCCGCTCCATCCGTTCCCGTTCAGCCTTGCGGTCGATCACCTGCTCTTGCGCGCTGGCAACCGGTGCACCCGAGGTGGAAGGGGTGGTCGCCGGATTGGGCTGATAGGGCTTGGGCTGGCCGATAGGTGTTCCCGGTTGGGGAATGTCGGTCGGCACCGGCTGTGGCAGTTTTTCCGGTTGCAGGGTCATGGTATCTGCCGGTGGTGGCGGCAGCACACCCGGCTGGGTCGGCGGCTCTATGATATCGACCTGCTTGTTCTCAAGCCGTTCGATGTAGCTCCACTTCTCCTGAGGCAGCCCGTTATTCTGCGCTTTTGGCTTGTTGGCCTTTACCTGCTCCTCAATGGTGGGGGCGTCGTTGCCCTTGCCATTGATCATGTAAAGGAAGCCACCAAAGCCTGCCAGCAGTGCCACGACCAGCAGCACTGGAATAACAGGAAAGCGGCGAGGGGCCGCTTTCTTGGTATTGCGGCCACCCGCCCGACGTCGCGGGCGGCTGCCGACATAATCCCGGGTTGCCATCTATTACATGCGCTCCAGGGTATGGATGCCCAGTACGCCGAGGCCCAGTTTCAGCACCTTGGCGGTGGCGGCGCACAGCAGCAGACGGCTCTGACGGGTTGCTTCGTCCACGCCATCCTTGTTGATCGGGCAGGCTTCATAGAAGGTCATGAAGTTGCCGGACAACTCGTACAGGTAGGTACAGAGCAGGTGCGGCATCCCTTTGTCGGCCACGCCGTTGACCGCGTCGGAGAACTGGATCAGTTTCTGGGCCAGCACCTCTTCGGCCTCTTCGTTCAGAGTCACGTTGCCGGTCAGCGCCTCGGCATCGATGTTGGCCTTGCGGAAGATGGACTGGATACGGGTGTAGGCGTACTGCAGGTAAGGGGCAGTGTTGCCTTCAAAGGAGAGCATCAGATCCCAGTCGAAGATGTAGTCGGTAGTACGGTTCTTGGAGAGATCCGCATACTTGACTGCGCCCATGGCGATGGCATTGACCACATTGGCCTTCTCTTCGGCAGAGAGGTCGCTGTTGCGGCTCTCCAGCAGGGCGGCGGCGCGCTCTTCCGCTTCGTTCAGCAGATCAACCAGCTTGACGGTGCCACCGGAGCGGGTCTTGTAGGGACGGCCATCCTTGCCCAGCATCATGCCGAAGGCGTGGTGCTCGAGCGGCACGGATTCCGGCACATAACCCGCCTTGCGGGTGATGGTCCAGGCCTGCATCAGGTGCTGGTGCTGACGGGAGTCGATGAAGTACATGACACGGTCGGCGCCCAGCGTCTCGTAACGGTATTTGGCACAGGCGATGTCGGTGGTGGTGTAGAGGAAACCGCCATCGCTCTTCTGGATGATGACGCCCATGGCCTCGCCATCCTTGTTCTTGAACTCGTCCAGGAAGACAACGGTGGCGCCTTCGCTCTCGACCGCCAGCCCCTTGGCTTTCAGGTCTGCAACGATCTCCGGCAGCATGTCGTTGTACATGGACTCGCCCATGATGTCCTTGTTGGTCAGGGAGACATTCAGGCGGTCGTAGTTGATCTGGTTCTGTTCCATGGTCATGTCGACCAGCTTCTTCCACATGGTACGGCAGTACTCGTCGCCGCCCTGCAGCTTGACCACGTAGTTACGGGCGCGCTCGGCGAAGGCTTCGTCTTCGTCGTAGCAACGCTTGGCCTGGGTGTAGAAGGCTTCCAGATCCTTGAGCGCCATGTCACTGGCGTGTTCGTTGGACATCTTCTCCAGATAGGCGATCAGCATGCCGAACTGGGTACCCCAGTCACCGATGTGGTTGGCACGGATCACTTTGTGGCCGAGGAATTCCAGCGCGCGCGCGGCCACGTCACCGAGTACGGTGGAGCGGATGTGGTGCACCGCCATCTCTTTGGCCACGTTGGGGGCAGAGTAGTCCACCACCACGGTTTGTGGCGCGGGCAACCGTACGTTGGCGTTGGCAGAGGTCACCATGGCCTCGACCTGACCGGCCAGCCAGCGCTGGTCGAAGAAGAAGTTGATGAAGCCGGGGCCGGCGATCTCGACCTTGGCGATCAGGTCGGAGGCGGGCAGGTGCTCGATGATGGCCGCCGCCAGCTCACGGGGATTCTTGCGGGCCGGTTTGGCCAGCAGCATGGCCAGGTTGGTAGCCAGGTCGCCGTGAGCTTTTTCCTTGCATCGGTCTACTTGCACGCGGGCTTCCAGGTCCGCCGGCAGGACGCCTGCTGACTTGAGATTGGCTACCGTTTGTTCAAGTAGATGATGAATATGCTCTTTCATAACTGACCACCAAGGTTGCGCGTCGAAAAATGACTGATATATAAGGGCGTGAATTTTACCCGCATCGGCCCGAGAAAACTATAGGGATGACCCGCCGCTCGCTGTCGGGCGGATATTTCACTGCGTTTAGCGCCATATTCCAGAATATTGGGCGGAAATTACGGTGCTTATCCATTTCTACTGCATATCGAAGCGGCTTGTCCAGGCTATTTTCCCCTGATTGTTAAGGGTTTTTCCTTTCCGCTGACGGGAATGATCTCCTCCCTCTGGCCCGGCGTATCAACAGAGGTTCCCAACCGAGGAGTTTGCGATGCGACTGGCGCTGTTTCCCCTATCTGCCCACCTGCTGCCAGGCGGTGTCATGCCGCTGCGGATCTTCGAACCGAGATACCAGCGGATGATCGCCGAGGCGGGGGAGTCCGGCTTTGCCCTCTGCATGGTGGACCCTCGCCAGCCCGACGCCCTGCGCAACATGCTGCCCATCGCCACCCGGGTCACCATCATCGATTTCGACCGGCTGCCGGACGGCATGCTGGGGATCACGGTGCAGGGGGTGGAGCGGGTGCAGATAGAGGATCTGTGGCAGGAGCAGGATGGCCTGCGTATCGGCGAGGTGACGCCGCTGACGGCCTGGCCGCCCCGCCGGCTCCATCCCGATCAGCAACCACTGGTTGATGCGCTGCGGGAGGTGTTTGCCGACTATCCCGACTACGCCGCCCTCTATCCCGCCCCTCGCTGGGACGATGGCAACTGGGTGGCCCAGCGCTGGCTGGAGGTGCTGCCGATCCCCCCCGAACAGAAACAACTGCTGCTGGCCGCCGCCGACAATCAGCCCGCCATCGCCCTGCTCAAGGGGGTACTGGTGGCCAGCCACTGATTTTTTCTGACCCGCTGATCCGCCAGCGCCGCAGCGCCGTACCAGTCATCACCACAGCATGTTCGACAGCACACCAAAGGGATGGCGCAATGGCATATACTGGCCAACCACACTCGACCATACGCAGGACCTCGCCCGTGATGGATAACCCGGATGGCGACCTCAAATCTCTGCTGATCAGGGTGGCAGAGCAGGCCGACAAGGCTGCTTTTGCCCGCCTGTTCCAACACTTTGCGCCGCGCATTCGCAGCTACGGCCTGCGCCACCTCGGCAGCGAAGCCAACGCCATGGAGCTGGTGCAGGAGACCATGCTGCTGGTGTGGCAAAAGGCGCGCCTCTACCACCCCGAGAAGGGGGCGCCGACCACCTGGATCTACACCGTGATGCGCAACCAGTGCTTCGACATGCTGCGTCGTCGTCGCGCCAGCAAGGAGGATCTCTGTGCCGAGGAGCTGTGGCCCGTGCTGGAGTTTCAGGCCGAAGAGGAGCATCTGAGCGGCGGGGAAGATGCGGTGCTGACTCGTCAGATGGCCCACTATCTGGGTACCCTGCCGGAGCCGCAACAGCAGGTGGTGCGCGGCATCTATCTGCAGGAGTTCTCCCAGCAGGAGCTGGCGGAGCGCCTTGGCGTGCCGCTCGGTACCATCAAGTCCCGCCTCAGACTGGCGTTACAGAAATTGAAAGAGCAAGTGGAGCAAGGCCATGATTAAAGCCCATCCGACCGACCCTATGCTGCGTGCCTTTGCCGCCGACGAGCTCCCTCTGCCGCTGGCGGTAGGACTCTCCGCCCACTGCGAACTCTGCCCCGATTGTGCTGCCCGACTGAAGACATTCGAAGAGGAGCTGGCGCAACAATATCTTGCCTCGCCAGCGGAGCCCGAGCTGGACTCCCGCGATGACGTGGCGCTGGACGCCGGATTCGACGCCATGCTGGCGGATATTCTGGCCCAGCCGCTGGCAGAGCCCCTCTCCGAGCCAACACATGACCAGCCCCGAACGCAGCACGGTGAGCTGGAGGTGGCAGGTCACGCCTACCGTTTGCCACGGGTGCTGGCCCGCTATCGTTCGCCCAAGTGGCGCCATATCGGGGCCATTCGTCAGCATAGTTTGCCGCTGGACGAGATGGGGGCGCGCGCCAGCTTGCTCCATATCGAAGCGGGCGGCCGCATCCCCGAGCACACCCATCAGGGCTATGAACTGACTCTGCTGCTGGCTGGCAATATTCAGGATGGCGATACCCTTTACAAGGCGGGAGATTTCATCTGGCGCGATGCCAGCCACTCCCATAGCCCGCATACGCCCGATGGCTGCCTTTGCTACACGGTGCAGGATGCGCCGGTGCAGTTCACCAAGGGGCTGTCGCGGCTGCTGAATGGCATCAGCCAGCACCTCTACTGAGCACTATGACGCCATAGAAAAAGGGACCAGATTGGTCCCTTTTTTCATTTGATTGCTGGTTGCCGGTCAGGCGACAAACACCAGATAGACGGCGAATGCCACGATAAAGCGGTAGATGGCGAACGGGATAAAGTCGATGCGGCGTATCAATGTCAGGAAGGTTTGATCGCAAACATCGCTACCACGAAGGCGGTGATAAAGCCCACTGCAAACATCGGGAAGTCGGCCATCGAGAGGAAATCGCGGCTCTTGTAGAGATCAAGCCCGCTGGCCGCCACCATCATGGGCACCGCCATGATGAAGGAGAACTCGGCGGCGGCGTGACGGCTGATCCCCATCAGCATGCCACCACTGATGGTGGCGCCGGAGCGGGAGAAGCCGGGCCACAGGGCCAGACACTGGAACAGACCGATGCCGAACGCCTGCTTGTAGCTGATGTCATCCAGGGTTTCTGCTGTGACGGCCGGGCGGAACTTCTCGGCGATGATCAGCAGGATGCCCCCCGCGACCAGCGCGTACATTACGGTTTGTGGGCCAAACAGGTTGGCCTTGATCCAGCTGTGGATGGCCAGACCGACCACGATGGCGGGCATCATGCCGAGGATGACATGTACCAGCGACAGGGTGGCGTGATCCCGGGACGGCTTCTGGCCAAAGTGGATGCCAATCAGGCCAAACAGGCGACGCCAGAAGACGGCGACCACGGCGAGGATGGAGCCAAGCTGGATCACCACTTCGAAAGTGGCAGCCTTGGGCCCTTCAAAGCCCAGCAGATGGCCGACGATAATCATGTGGCCGGTGGAGGAGACGGGGAGGAACTCGGTCAGCCCCTCGACGACGCCCAGAATAAAGGCGACCAGCAGGCTATAAGTGTCAGTCATCGAACAAACAATCCTTAACTTCGTTGATGTAAAACGCCCCGGGAGGGTCTCGGGGCGGCTTATCTTGCTCGATAGTGACTGCTGAGGCTATGTAAAAATCATGAAACCTTTAAGTCAGTCGCGGATAAAGCGGTAGCGAGTCTGGTGGTGATAACGCTCGCCAGGCAGCAGCCAGGGGTTGCCTAGCTCGGGGCGATTGGGGCTGTCCGGTAGCTGTTGCGCCTCAAGACAGAAGCCGTCGTGATCCCGGTGCGACAGGCCGCTGCGGTTCGGGGTATTGGCCAGCCAGTTTCCGGTGTAGAACTGTAGCGAGGGCTGGTTGGTATAGACCTCCATCGCCAGCTGCTTGTCGCCAGAGACTATCCGAGCGGCCCATTCTGATGTCGGGCCGTTGAGCAGAAACGCATGATCGTACCCCTTGGCCTGTTGCTGCTGGGGATGGTTCAGCCAATCCTGGCCAATCAGGCGCTCGCGGCGCAGATCGAATGGCCCCTCCACCGGAGTGATGGCGATCGGCAAACCGATCGGGTCGGTCGGCAGGAAGTGGTCGGCATTGATGCTGATGAGGTGGTCACGGACATCTTCGCCATCGGTTTGCCCATCGAGATTGAAGTAGGCGTGGCTGGTAAGGCTGACCGGGGTCGCTGCATCTGTGCTGGCCACAAAATCGACCACCAGATCGCTCCGCTCCAGCCGGTACTCCAGGGTGACCCGCAGATTGCCGGGAAAGCCCTGATCCCCCGCCCGGGAGAGCAACGCCAGCTTGACCCGATCCGCCTCCAGCTCCCTGATTTGCCAGCGCTGGCGATGAAAGCCAGCCTGCCCGCCGTGCAGACAGTTGGGTGCCTGATTGGCATTCAGCGGCCAGCGCTGTCCATCACGCACCAGCTCGGCACCGCCGATGCGGTTGGCAAAGCGTCCTGCCACCGCGCCCAGCCACACCTGCTGGGTGGGATAGGTGTCGTCGGCACAGCCCAGCAGCACTTCACGCCGTTTGCCCGCCACCGGCAGGGTGAGGGAGGTGAGGGTGGCGCCGAAATCGAGGCCGCGCAGGCGCAGCCCCTCCTCGTTTTCCAGCTCGAATGGCGTCATGGCGCTGCTCATAGCTTGCCTGCACCGGCGCTGGCAGAGCAGACGTAGCAGTCAGCCTTGAGGCCGAAGCGGGTCGGATACTCGGCTTCAACCGCGGCGATCACCTCGGCCACTTTCTCCGGGCGCAGCAGGGCGACCACGCAGCCGCCGAAGCCGCCGCCGGTCATCCGCACGCCGCCATCTGTGCCGATCCTGGCCTTGATGATCTCCACCAGACCGTCGATGGCGGGCACTGTGATCTCGAAGTCATCGCGCATGGCGGCGTGCGACTCGGCCATCAGCTCGCCGAGACGGGTCAAATCGTGGCTCGCCAGTGCATCGGCCGCCGCCAGGGTGCGGGCGTTTTCACCGACGATGTGGCGGGCACGGCGGTAGCAAGCATCATCCAGCCCGGCCTTGCCCGCTTCCAGTCCGGTCAGATCGAGGTCGCGCAGCGCCTTGACCCCGTAGTGACGGGCGGCGGTCTCGCACTGCTGACGGCGGGTGTTGTATTCGCTGTCCACCAGACCCCGGCGCACGTTGGAGTTGACTATCAGCACCGCCAGATCGCTGGGCATCGGGATGAGGCGGGTCTCCAGCGAGCGGCAGTCGAGCAGCAGGGCATGATCGGTTTTGCCGCTGGCGGAGATCATCTGATCCATGATGCCGCAGTTGCAGCCGACGAACTTGTTCTCCGCCTGCTGACCGTTGAGGGCGATCTCGGCCTGGCTGATGTCGAGCCCCAGCGCCTCCTTGAAGGCCTGACCGATGGCCACTTCCAGCGAGGCAGAGGAGGAGAGCCCCGCCCCCTGCGGCACGTTGCCGGAGACCACCAGATCGAGGCCGCGCAGGGCATAACCGCGCTCCTGCAGATACTTCACCACGCCGCGGATGTAGTCGCTCCAGCGTTGGCTGGGGTGGTGCTCGATGGGCTGGTCGAGGTCGAACTGGTCGCGCTGGTTGTCGTAGTCGGCGGCGATCACCTGCACTTGTCGGTCATCGCGCAGGCCGATGGCAACGCAGGTCTCGTAGTCGATGGCGCAGGGCAGCACGAAGCCGTCGTTGTAGTCGGTATGTTCACCGATGAGGTTGACGCGGCCGGGGGCGCGTACCAGCAGATCGGGCGCTTTGGCAAATTGCTCGGCAAAAACGGTGCTGACGCGTTGGCTGGGGGTCATAGGGCCTCCTCATTGGTGTGGCTGGTCTGGGTGTAGTGAACGGGGCTCAGGGCACGCAGCCGCTCGGCAGCCTGCTCGGGTGTAAGGTCGCGCTGGGTTTCGGCCAGCATCTCGAAGCCGACCATAAATTTGCGCACGGTGGCGGAGCGCAGCAGCGGCGGATAGAAGTGGGCATGCAGTTGCCACGCCTCGGGGCAATCCGATTTGGGCGGTGCAAAGTGCCAGCCCATGGAGTAGGGGAAGCTGCACTCGAACAGGTTGTCGTAGCGGCTGGTGAGCTCCTTGAGCGCCACCGCCAGATCCTGTTGCTGGGCCTTGGTCAGATTGAGCATGGAGGGGACGTGCGCCTTGGGCAGCAGCAGGGTTTCGAACGGCCAGGCGGCCCAGAAGGGGACGATGGCAAGCCAGTGCTCGGTCTCTACCACGATGCGAGAGCGATCCGCCAGCTCCCGCTCCACATACTCCAGCAGCATGGGGCGGCCATGCTCGGCCAGCCAGTCACGCTGGTGCTGCTCTTCGCGGGCGATCTCGTTGGGCAGGAAGTCGCTGCCCCAGATCTGGCCGTGGGGGTGCGGGTTGGAGCAGCCCATGACGGCCCCTTTGTTTTCAAATACCTGCACCCACTCCCACTGGGCCGACAACTCGGCGACCTGATCCATCCAGGTGGTGATCACCCCCTCGATGGCGGGTAGCTGCAGCTCGGGCAGGGTCTTGCCGTGATCCGGCGAGAAGCAGATGACCCGGCTGGTGCCGCGGGCGGCCTCCAGTTTCAGCAGGGGATCGCTGGCGCTATCGGCGGCCGGGGTATCCTGCATCAGGGCGGCGAAGTCGTTGGTAAAAACGAAGGTGCCCTGATAGTCGGGGTTGATGTCGCCGGTGACCCGGGTGTTGCCCGCGCAGAGGAAACAGTCGGGATCGTGTGCCTGTTTGGGGGCCTGACTCACCTTCTCCACCTGTCCCTGCCAGGGGCGTTTGGCCCGATGGGGGGAGACCAGCACATACTGGCCGGTCAGCGGGTTGAAGCGGCGATGGGGATGATCGATGGGGTTGAACATCATCTCTCCTGAATAAGGTATTGAAAAATAGGGTCGTCTATTAACAGGGAGCAGGCAGGCCTACTCCTCGTAACCGTTCGGATTGGCGGATTGCCAGCGCCAGCTGTCGGCGCACATGGCGTCGATGTTGCGGGTCGCCTGCCAGCCCAGTTCACGCTGCGCCTTGGCCGGATCGGCCCAGCAGGCGGCGATATCGCCCGGGCGACGCGGCTCGATGCGAAATGGCAACGGCTTGCCACAGGCAGCAGAGAAAGCGGCGACCAGCTGCAACACGCTCTGGCCCTGGCCGGTGCCCAGGTTGTAGGTGTGCACGCCACCCTTGCCGGCGCAGTGGTGCAGCGCCTTGACGTGCCCTTCGGCGAGATCCATTACATGGATGTAGTCGCGCACGCCGGTGCCGTCCGGGGTGGGGTAATCGTTTCCAAAGACAGACAAGCAGTCGCGACGGCCAATGGCCACCTGGGTTAAAAATGGCATGAGATTGTTGGGGATCCCTTGCGGGTCTTCCCCCATGGTGCCCGATTCGTGGGCGCCGACCGGATTGAAGTAGCGCAGCAGGGTCATGCTCCAGTGGGGCTCGGCCAGTTGCAGATCTTCGAGGATCTCCTCGATGATCAGCTTGGATCGTCCGTAGGGGTTGGTGGCGCTACGAGGGAAATCCTCGCGGATCGGCAGGCTGGCGGGATCGCCATAGACGGTGGCCGAGGAGCTGAACACCAGATTGTGCACATTGGCCCGCTTCATCGCCTGCAGCAGGGTGAGGGTGCCGCCGAGGTTGTTCTCGTAGTAATCCAGTGGAATGCGGGTCGACTCGCCGACCGCCTTGAGGGCGGCAAAGTGGATCACTGCATCGATATGCTGCTCGGCGAAGATCCGGTCCAGCAGGGCCGCATCGCGAATATCCCCTTGATAGAACAGGGGTTGCTGGCCGCTGATGGCAGCGACTCGGGCCAGCACGCTGCGTTTGCTGTTGCCGAGTTGTCGACCACCACGGGATTCATGCCTGCCGCTTGCAGGGCCAGACAGGTGTGGCTGCCGATATATCCGCAACCGCCGGTGACCAGAACGTTCATCTTGCTCTCCACTGAAAAGTGTCTGGAAGGAGTCTAGCCGAGGGTGTGGCGACCAAACTGTGAGCTTGCTTGCAAAACAGTGTAAACGATTACACTGTTTTTATGGTCATCCTGACGGCAGATATACGTTTCACCCCTGTTTTCAATGGGTTTGCTGGGTATAATGGCGCTCTATTGCACAGTGAAAGAAGTGAAAACAGCATGAGCACCATCAAGGATGTCGCCCGTTTGGCCAATGTGTCGGTGGCAACGGTTTCACGGGTGATGAACAACTCCCCCAAGGCCAGCGCCGCGTCTCGCGAAGTGGTGCAGAAGGCCATGGCTGAACTGGGCTACACCCCCAACGCCAACGCGCGGGCACTGGTCAGTCAGACTTGCGACACCATGGGGGTGGTGGTCGGTGACGTGGCCGATCCCTTCTTCGGTGCGCTGGTGAAGGGGGTCTCCGGCATCGCCGTCGAGCAGAACCTCCACCTGCTGATGGGTAACGGTTTTCACAAGGCGCGTCAGGAGCGTGAAGCGATCGAGCTGCTGATCGGCAAGCGCTGTGAGGCGCTGGTGGTGCATAGCAAGGCGCTGAGCGACGAGGAACTTTACGATTACGCCATGCGGGTGCCCGGCATGGTGCTGATCAACCGCGATATTCCGGCCCTCAAGGGGCGCTGCATCGCCCTCAACAACCGGCTGGGGGCCGCTACGGCGACTCGCCACCTGATCGAACTGGGCCACCGCCATATCGCCTTTATCAGCTCGGATCACGCCATCGAGGATGCCACCTTGCGTCTGCAGGGGTATCAGGATGGGCTGATGGAGGCTGGTCTGGCAGCCGATCCCGAGCTTATCGAGAGTGGCACCCCGAACGAGGAGGGGGGGGAGCGCGCCATGCTCAACCTGCTGGCCAAGGGGCTCAAGGTGACCGCCGTGGTGGCTTATAACGATGCCATGGCGGCTGGCGCCATCTCAGTGCTGGCGGACAACGGCCTGCGAGTGCCGGAGGAGGTATCGGTGGTGGGCTTCGATGACATCATCTATGCCAGATATTTGCGCCCCAAGCTCTCCACCATGCGCTATCCCATCGAGCTGATGGCGGCCCAGGCGGCCAAGCTGGCCATTCAGCTGGCGGCGGGGGAGAGTGACGCGACCCAGAGCCGGATCTATACCCCCACCCTGATCAATCGCCACTCGGTGGCACCGGTTCGGGCCGGATAGCCCCCTTTTGTGGCCCTGTTTGGGGCCGTTTCTTGCACAGTTATTGTTTTACCTATTTTTAATCATTTTTACTCCGCTTTACTTAACAAAATCAGTGTAATCGTTTACATCTGTGTGAGCGAGATCGCCGTTCCCTGCGTCATACTTCTCTAGACTGAATAGGTTTTCCAATCAGCAGGGAGAGAGTGAATGCTCAGGGAGATAGTGGCGCGTCAGGATTGGCAGACTCAGGCCATTACGTCGGTAAACCGGCTGGCTGCCCATACCCCCATGTTCAGCTGGCGCAGCGAAGCGGATGCCAGGGGTGATCTGGCCTCTTCCTCCCGTCTCTTGCTCGATGGCGAGTGGCGTTTCTCCTTCTTTGCCGCTCCCGAGCGGGTGCCCGAGAGTTGGCTGGCGCAGGATCTGGTGGATGTTTGCCCCATTACCGTGCCGGGTAACTGGCAGCTGGATGCCGCCTATCCGGCTGCGCGGCCGCTCACCGATGGCCCCATCTACACCAATATCAAATACCCCTTTCCCTGCGATCCGCCCCGGGTGCCGGCAGACAATCCTACTGGCTGCTACTCCCGCGAGTTCGAACTGCCCGCCGACTGGCTGGTAAGCGGCCAGAGCCGGATCATCTTCGACGGGGTGAGCAGTGCCTTCTACCTCTTCTGCAACGGCCGCTGGGTCGGCTACTCCCAGGACAGCCGCCTGCCCGCCGAATTCGATCTGACTCCTTATCTGCACACCGGTCACAATCGGCTGGCGGTGCTGGTGCTGCGCTGGTCCGACGGCTCCTATCTGGAAGATCAGGATATGTGGTGGCTGGCGGGGATCTTCCGCTCCGTCAGCCTGCTGCACAAACCGTCCCGTCATCTGATGGATATCCGGGTCACCCCCGAGCTGGATACCTGCTATCGGGATGGCCGTCTCAAGATTGCCCTGCAGGTCGCCAATGGGGCTGGCCTCTCGGTAGAGGCCAATCTCTATGACGGCGGCGAGCGCGTCGCGACCCTGCGCCAGCCGATCGGCACCCAAGCCATTGATGAAAAAGGGGCGTATGACGATCGCGCAGAGTTCTCGCTCGACGTGGCTGCGCCGCGCAAGTGGAGCGCCGAGACGCCCCATCTCTATCGTCTGACCCTGACCCTGCTGGACGAGCAGGGCCAGGCTATCGAGAGTGAGGCATGTGATGTGGGCTTTCGGGTGGTGGAGATCCGTGGCGGCCTGCTGCGGGTCAATGGTCAGCCGCTGCTTGTTCGCGGTGCCAACCGCCATGAACACCACCCCGCCAGGGGTTATGCCATCGATCGTGCCACCATGGAGCGGGATCTGCTGCTGATAAAGCGCCACAACTTCAATGCGGTGCGCTGCTCCCACTATCCCAACCACCCCGACTTCTATCGCCTTTGCGATCGGCTCGGTCTCTATGTGGTGGACGAGGCGAATCTGGAGACCCACGGCATGACCCCGATGGGGCGGCTGGCGCGGGATCCCGCCTGGAGCAATGCCTTTCTGGAGCGGGCGACCCGCATGGTGGCGCGGGATTTCAACCACCCCTCGATCATCATCTGGTCGCTCGGCAACGAGTCGGGTTACGGCCCGGCCCACGATGCCATGTATGGCTGGATCAAGCGCAGCGACCCGAGCCGTCCGGTGCAGTACGAGGGGGGCGGGGCCGATACCCCGGCCACCGACATCATCTGCCCCATGTATGCCAGAACCCATCAGGATCAACCCTTCCCGGCGGTGCCCAAGTGGGCGCTGGCCAAGTGGATTGGCCTGCCCGGCGAGCACCGACCGCTGATCCTCTGCGAATATGCCCACGCCATGGGCAACAGTCTGGGGGGCTACGCCCACTATTGGCAGGCGTTTCGCGATCATCCACGTCTGCAAGGCGGGTTTGTCTGGGATTGGGTCGATCAGGGGCTCGACAAATACACCGCAGATGGCCGCCACTACTGGGGCTATGGCGGCGACTTCGGTGATGTGCAAAACGATCGCCAGTTCTGCTGCAACGGTCTGCTGTTCCCGGATCGCACCCCCCATCCCACCCTGTTCGAGGCAAAACGTGCCCAGCAGCCGTTCCGCTTCACCCTGCTTGAGCACACACCGCTGCGGGTGCGGCTCGAGAGCGAATACCTGTTCCGCTCCACCGATAACGAGCGGCTTTGCTGGCAGCTGTGCGAGAACGGTCATGTGCAGCAGCAGGGGGAGTTCTCCCTTGAGCTGGCGCCACAGGGAGTGGTCGAGTTGACCCTGAGCGAGACACTGCCTCCCTTTGCGGCAGGCTCACTGGCCTGGCTCGATCTGGCCATCGTTCAGCCCCAGGCTACCCTATGGTCGCAGGCGGATCACAAGGTCGCCCGTCAGCAGTTCACCCTGCCGACCCCCCTTGCTCTGCCTGCTCCCGTCGCTGCCGCCACCCTGAGCGAGCAGCCGGATGGCTGGTTGGTCACCACCGCAAACAGTCAGTGGCGGCTCGACAAGCAGAGCGGCCGCATCACCAGTTGGCAAAGATCGGGGCAGGAGCAGCTGCTGGCGCCGATCATGGATCACTTCTACCGGGCGCCGCTCGACAACGACATCGGCACCAGCGAAGCGGATCACGCCGACCCCAACTCCTGGATTGCCCGTTGGCAGGTGTGTGGTCTCGGCCAGTGGCAGCACCGCTGTCTGGGGATTGCGGTCGCCGGAGGGGATATCCGGGTCAGCCATGGTTACTTCCACCACGATGAGCCGCTGCTGGTGAGTCACTGGCATCACCGCTTTACCGACGATGGCGCCATGAGCCTGGAGATAGAAACTGAGCTGGCACAGGTGCTGCCGTCGCTGCCGCGGATCGGTCTGCTGCTTCATCTGGCCGAGGTACCGGCGCGAGTCGAATGGCTTGGGCGTGGGCCGCACGAGAACTATCCGGATCGTCTGCTGGGCGCCGATCTTGGTCGCTGGAGCCTGCCGCTGGAGGCCATGCACACCCCTTACATTTTCCCGAGTGACAACGGTTTGCGCTGCGATACCCGTCAGCTGCAGCTGGGCAGCACAACGGTGAACGGCAGCTTCCATTTCAGTGCCAGCCGCTTCAGTCAGCAACAGCTGGCCGCTGCTCGTCACCAGAGCGATCTGGTGGCCGAAGCAGGGCTGTGGGTCTGCCTCGATGGCGCCCACATGGGGGTGGGTGGCGATGACTCCTGGAGCCAGAGCGTGCGTCCCGAGTATCAACTGCTCGAGCGTCGTTACCGTTGGAGCTGCACTCTCCGTTAAGCCAGCTATTGAGACGACTGTCGAGCCAGTGCGCCATTTTGACAACAGACCAGTAACGACTAGCCTCAATGCTGTGGGAAAGATTGAGTCTCAAATCTGATTTTTATTTATATGTATTTGAAAAATAAATATAAAGTTTCAATGTAACAGAGTGTAAACGTTTTCATTTTGTCGTCATGATCACAGAAGAAATGACAACAAACTGATTACATTGATTGGCGCTTGCTCAATTGCTCGCCACCCTACAACACAGATAGACACATCGGAGCACACATAATGAAAAAACTGACCACAGTTGCCGCCCTGCTGATGGGCATGATGGCTGGAGCTAATGCCCAGGCTGACACTCGTATCGGGGTAACCGTCTACAAGTACGACGACAACTTCATGGCGGTCGTGCGCAAGGCCATCGAGAAGGAGGCGGCAGCCACTCCGGGGGTGGAGCTGCTGATGAACGACTCCCAGAACGACCAGTCCAAGCAGAACGACCAGATCGACGTGCTGCTGGCCAAAGGGGTGAAGGCGCTGGCCATCAACCTGGTTGACCCGGCTGCGGCCCCGGTGGTGATTGAGAAAGCCCGTGGCGAAGATATCCCGGTGGTCTTCTACAACAAGGAGCCGAGCGCTACCGATCTGGCCAGCTACGACAAGGCCTACTACGTGGGTACCGACTCCAAGGAGTCAGGGATCATCCAGGGTCAGCTGATTGCCAAACACTGGAAAGCCCATCCGGAGTGGGATCTGAACAAGGATGGCGTGATCCAGTTCGTGCTGTTGAAAGGGGAGCCGGGCCACCCGGATGCCGAAGCGCGTACCTCCTACGTGGTCAAGACCCTGAACGATGGCGGCGTCAAGACCGAGCAACTGCACATGGATACCGGTATGTGGGATACCGCCATGGCGAAAGACAAGATGGACGCCTGGATCTCCGGCCCCAACGCCAACAAGATCGAAGTGGTCATCGCCAACAACGACGGCATGGCAATGGGCGCGGTCGAATCACTGAAAGCCCAGGGCAAGACTGCCATTCCGGTATTCGGCGTCGATGCGCTGCCGGAAGCGTTGGCCATGGTCAAGAGCGGTGCCATGGCGGGTACCGTGCTGAACGATGCGGCCAACCAGGCCAAAGCCACCTTCGAGCTGACCAAGAATCTGGCTGAAGGCAAACCGGCCGGTGAAGGCACCAAGTGGAATATCGTCGACAAGGTAGTACGTGTTGCCTACGTCGGTGTGGATAAAGACAACCTGTCCCAATTCGAGTAATTCCCTCCTCCAGGGCAAGGGAGATCCCCTTGCCCTTTTTTCAACCAGATGTGATGGCTGATATGACAACACAGCAACAATCAGAATGGCTGTTGGAGATGATTGACGTCAGTAAGAGCTTTCCCGGCGTCAAGGCACTCGATAATGTCAATTTACGGGTCCGTCCTCATTCTGTGCATGCGTTGATGGGCGAAAACGGAGCGGGAAAATCCACACTGCTCAAGTGCCTGTTCGGCATTTACGAGAAGGATCAGGGCAAGATCTTCTTCAAGGGGCAGGAGATCAACTTCACCTCCTCCAAAGAGGCGCTGGAAAATGGCGTCTCCATGGTGCATCAGGAGCTCAACCTGGTGCTGCAGCGTACCGTGATGGACAATATGTGGCTCGGCCGCTACCCCACCAAGGGGTGGTTTATCGACCACGGCAAGATGTATGACGACACCAAGCGCATCTTCGATGAGCTGGATATCGACATCGACCCCAAGGTGAAGGTCGCGACCCTGTCGGTCTCCCAGATGCAGATGATCGAGATCGCCAAGGCGTTCTCCTACGATGCCAAGATCGTCATCATGGACGAACCCACCTCCTCCCTGACCGAGAAAGAGGTGAACCACCTCTTCAAGATCATCAACAAGTTGAAGGAGAAGGGGTGCGGCATCGTCTACATCTCTCACAAGATGGAGGAGATCTTCCAGCTCTGTGACGAGATCACCATATTGCGGGATGGCCAGTGGGTGGCAACCCAGCCGCTCAAGGGCATGACCATGGATCAGATCATCGGGATGATGGTCGGCCGTGAACTGACCCAGCGCTTCCCGGAAAAGACCAACCAGCCGAAAGAGGTGATCCTCGAGATCGAACACCTGACGGCGAAGAACCAGCCCTCCATTCAGGATGTGACTTTCAACCTGCACAAGGGGGAGATCCTCGGCATCGCCGGACTGGTGGGGGCCAAGCGCACCGACATCGTCGAGACCCTGTTCGGTATTCGTGATCGCAGTCAGGGCAGCATCAAGCTGCACGGCAAAGAGGTAGCCAACCACAACGCCCACGAAGCGATCCGCAACGGCTTTGCGCTGGTGACGGAAGAGCGCCGCTCCACCGGTATCTACTCCCGGCTCGATATCGCCTTCAACTCCCTGATCGCCAACATGGACAGCTACAAGGGCTCCATGGGGCTGCTCAGCGACAACAAGATGAAGAGCGATACCCAGTGGGTGATCGACTCCATGCGGGTCAAGACGCCGACCCAGCAGACCCAGATCGGTTCCCTCTCCGGGGGCAACCAGCAGAAGGTGATCATCGGCCGCTGGCTGCTGACCCAGCCGGAGATCCTGATGCTCGACGAGCCCACCCGCGGCATCGACGTCGGGGCGAAGTTCGAGATCTACCAGCTCATCCTGGAGCTGGCGAAGAAGGACAAGGGGATCATCATCATCTCGTCAGAGATGCCGGAATTGCTGGGGATCACCGACCGCATCATGGTGATGAGCAATGGCCGGGTCGCCGGGATCGTCAATACCAAAGAAACTGACCAGAGCGAGATACTGCGCCTGGCATCTCTGTACCTCTAGAGACAGGAAGACATTTATGGAGTCGGCTAAAAATTTCAATCTGATGCAGGCGCTCAAGGAAAACGCCATCTATCTGGTGCTGCTGGTGCTGCTCATGGTCATCGTGATCCAGGAGCCCTCTTTCCTGAGCCTCACCAACTTCAGCAACATCCTGACCCAGTCCTCGGTGCGGGTCATCATCGCGCTGGGGGTGGCGGGCATCATCATCACCCAGGGGACGGATCTCTCGGCCGGTCGTCAGGTCGGTCTGGCGGCACTCATCGCGGCAACCATGTTGCAGGCGCTGACCAACGTCAACAAGGTGTTCCCGACGTTGGGGGAGGTGCCCATTCCTGCGGTGATCCTGCTGGTGTGTGTGGTGGGGGCGCTGATTGGTCTGGTCAACGGTCTCATTGTGGCCTACCTGAACGTTACCCCGTTCATTACCACCTTGGGCACCATGATCATCGTCTACGGTATCAACTCCCTCTACTTTGACTCGGTAGGGGCCTCGCCGGTGGCCGGGTTTGATCCCCGCTTCTCCAGCTTCGCGCAGGGCTTTATCCGGATAGGAGGATTCAAGCTCTCCTATCTCACCTTCTACGCGGCCATCGCCAGCGTCTTTGTCTGGGTGCTGTGGAACAAGACCCGCTTTGGCAAAAACATCTTCGCCATCGGCGGTAACCCCGAGGCGGCCAAGGTCTCCGGCGTCAACGTGGCGGTCAATCTGGTGATGATCTATGCGCTGGCGGGGGTCTTCTACGCCTTCGGTGGCATGCTGGAAGCGGGCCGGATCGGTAGCGCCACCAACAACCTCGGCTTCATGTACGAGCTGGATGCCATCGCGGCGTGCGTGGTGGGCGGGGTGTCGTTTGCTGGCGGGGTGGGAACGGTCGCGGGTGTGATTACCGGCGTACTTATCTTCACCCTGATCAACTATGGCTTGACCTATATCGGCGTCAGCCCTTACTGGCAGTTCATCATCAAGGGCGGCATCATCATTCTGGCGGTGGCCTTGGACTCCATGAAGTACGCCAAGAAGAAATAACGATTGGCAGAGAGGGTTGGCGTTGTCAGCCCTCTCTTCTGGAGGGAACCCATGCCATTCAAGGTCAAGATTTACCTCTTGCTGCTACTGGCCATTCTGGTCACCATCGGCACCGCCGGGCTCAGTGTCAACCACTTCATCAGTGGCTACATTCGCACTCAGGCCACCCACAACATCAACGAGCAGATCACTCTGGTCAAAGAGAAGCTGGCCAGCGACATCAATCAGAAAATCCTGTTGGCCGCCAACCTCAACTTCGGGGTGACCAACGTCAAGAAGACCCTGCAAGAGACCGGCTTTCACAACATCGTCAAGGTGATCGGCGACATGGCATTCGACGTGAGCGGGGTCATCAACGACAACGCCAAGGTCGATGCCCTGCGCAAGTTGATCCCCGCCGCCAACAACCAGATCACCGTCAGCCCGCTGCAACAGGTGGATGGCAAGCCGGTCATCACCATTCTGGTGCCGCGCGGCGCCGATTCCGCCTATCTCTACTACCTCGATATGAGCGAGTTCAAAAGCCTGCTGGAGAAGATGAGTGGCGATGGCCGCTACTTCTCGCTGGCCGACAGTCAGGGTAACAGCCTCTATGACCGCAAGCCGCAAGGGGAGAGCGAAGCGCGCCCCAACCAGCTGGATATTCGCGGCAGCAGCTGGACGCTGACCGGCTACATCGATCTTGACTACATCCGGGCCATGACCCGGGCCCTCAACGGCCAGATCATCATGGCACTGTGCGGCGTGGCGATCGTAGTGATGGTGCTGGCGATGCTGGCGCTCAACGTGGCCTATCGCCCCATCCTCTCGCTGCGGGATCTGGTGCTGGAGCTCTCCCGCGGCAGCGGCGATCTCACCCGCCGACTGGCGGTAACCAGCAAGGATGATCTGGGCCAGATCTCGGCCGGCATCAACCGCTTTATCGAGCGGTTGCAGGAGATGATGGGGGAGGTGCGGCAGGCGAGCGGCCAGCTCAACAGCGGCATCGAGGGGTTGGCCAGCCAGACCGGCGCCGCCCAGTCCCTGCTGGCGGATCATGTACGCGAGACCGAGCAGGTGGTGACAGCCATCAACGAGATGAGCCGCACCGCGGTCTCCGTCTCCGAGAGTGCGGCCAGCACCGCCCAGCTCACCGGCCAGAGCCAGCAGCTGGCGAGCCAGTCCCGTCAGGTGGTGGATCAGGCGATGGCCAGCGTGATGGCGTTGGTGGACGAAGTGGAAGCCACTGCCCGCTCCATCGAGGCGATGCAGCAGGATGTGCAGCAGATTGGCTCTGTGCTGGGGGTGATCGGCAGCATTGCCGAACAGACCAACCTGCTGGCCCTCAACGCCGCCATCGAGGCGGCCCGCGCTGGTGAACAGGGGCGCGGTTTTGCGGTGGTGGCGGACGAGGTGCGTTCCCTCGCGGCCCGTACCCAGCAGAGCACAGCCGAGATCCAGACCATGCTGGCCAGTCTGCAGCGGGGCACCCGAACTGTGGTGGATGCCATGGGCAACACCAAGCAGAGCTGTCAGGGGGCGGCCGAGAACACCACCAGGGTCAACGAGTCGCTGGATCTGATGGCAGGGGAAGTGGTGGAGATCAACGATCTCATCAGCCATATCGCCACGGCGGCGGAACAGCAGAGCGCGGTGGCCGAAGAGATCAATCGCAACATGAGCGCCATCGCTGAAGTGATCCGCCAGCTGACCCACAATGGCGAAGCGACGGTCGCGAGCTCTGCGGCGATGCAGCAGACCTACGACCAGCTGCGGGAGATCGTGGGTCACTTCCGGCTGGAGTGAGGCCGGTGTTCAGTCAATAACAAAACAGGGCCATCCGGCCCTGTTGTTGTTTTCCTGTCTGCCTGAATCAACCCGCCTTGCGGCGCAGATAGACCCCGGCTTCCATGTGATGGGTCCAGGGAAACTGGTCGAACAGGGCGAAACGGGCGATTTCGTGGGTTTCGCCCAGCACGGCCATGTTGGCCTGCAGTGTCTCGGGGTTGCAGGAGATGTAGAGGATGTTGTCGTACTCCTGCACCAGCTTGACGGTGGCATCGTCCAGACCGGCGCGGGGCGGGTCGACGAAGATGGTGTTGCACTGGTAGCTCTTGAGATCGACCCCCTTGAGGCGGTTGAACTCCCGCTCGCCACGCATCGCCATGGTGAACTCCTCGGCCGACATGCGCAGGATGATCAGGTTATCGACGCCGTTGGCGGCGATATTGAACTGGGCGGAGTCGACGCTCGGCTTGGCGATTTCGGTGGCCAGCACCTTGCGGAAGTTCTGCGCCAGCGCGATGGAGAAGTTGCCGTTGCCGCAATAGAGCTCCAGCAGGTCCCCTTCGCTCCCCTTGGTCACATCCAGCGCCCAGGCCAGCATCTGCTCGTTGATGGCGGCGTTGGGCTGGGTGAAGCTGTTCTCCACCTGCTTGTAGATGAGCTGGCGACCCGCCACGTTGAGCTGTTCGATGACGAAGTCATCCCCCAGACAGATCTTCTGCTTGTGGGCGCGGCCAATCAGTTGCAGCTCGAACCCCTTGGCGCGCAGGTCGGCCTGCAGCGCTTCGGCGGCCTGTTGCCATTCGGCCTCCAGCTTGCGGTGATAGAGCAGGCTGACAATGATCTGGCCGGACTGGGTGGAGAGGTAGTCAATCTGGAACAGCTTGCGGCGCAGCACCGGGTGTGGGCGCAGCCCCTCCAGCAGCAGCGGCATCAACTGGTTGATGAGGCGGCTGGCGGTAGGGAAGTGGTCTATCTTGATGATCTCTTTGGTCGCCGGGGCATACATGCAGTGGAAGAGGTCATCCCCTTCGTGCCAGATGCGAAATTCGGCGCGCATCCGGTAGTACTCCGCCGGTGAGCTGTGCACTTCCAGCGCCGGGAGGGTGAAGCCGGCAAACAGCTCGGTGAGGCGAGCGCGCTTTTCGTCGAGTTGGGCCTGATAGTCGGCCGCGGTTCTAGGCGCCGGAGCGTTCGCGGAAGGCTGTTGGGATTGGGTCATAAATACCTCACATGCACACCGGCCGGGCCGGGTCGAAATCGGGGGAAGGCAACAGGCCACCCAAAGGGGCCCGATTTTAAAAGCCAGCCGCAGATTGTCCAGCATTTTGTGGTCAAGAAGTGTTCAGTCAGGCCGATAGCTGATCTACAGGCATGG
The DNA here is from genome assembly GCF_051919545.1 of Aeromonas sp. 61P. Taxonomy (NCBI): domain Bacteria; kingdom Pseudomonadati; phylum Pseudomonadota; class Gammaproteobacteria; order Aeromonadales; family Aeromonadaceae; genus Aeromonas; species Aeromonas sp. 61P. The sequence continues at coordinate 528,276 of NZ_JBQBEL010000001.1, read as the reverse complement.
TGGGAGGACACATTATGCAGATCGAAGGCGTGGGCGCAGCCCAACCCAAGGGAGTGGGTGTTTCTCCCAAATCGCCCCAACAGGCGGAGCAGAAACAGGTCAAGAGCGAGGAGGAGGTCTCCTTGCACAAGCCGCCCAAGTGGGCGCAGGTGCTGATCCAGCAGGCATTGCAGTTCTCGCTGGAGATCAACGGCCAGGGCTATCAGGCTCCGAAGGTGATAGAGCCCGAGGAGATCACGCCGGAGACCCTGTTCGACTTCCAGTCGGTGGCTGACAACGTGCTACAGTTTGTGACCGGGCGGCTTGGCGCCGCACGGGCTGATGGCAAATCCGACGACGACCTGACCGGGATGATGGAGCAGGCCCGCAAGGGGGTCGACAAGGGCTTTGACGAGGCGAAGAAGCAGCTCGGCAAGTGGGCGACTGACAACGACGATATCAAAACCGGTATCGATCAGAGCTACAAGCTGATCCAGAAAGGGCTCGAGGAGTTCGAGAAGGAGTTCTTCGGCAAGGTCTCTCCGACCGACATGGGACAGGCCGAGATGGCCAGTCGCCAGCAGGGGTATCTGGAGATCCAGACCAAGGATGGCGACAAGGTGGTGCTACGCTTCAACGACAGCTGGCAGACCAAGTCCCAGAGCAGCGAGAGCGGCAGCCAGTTCAGCCTCAAGTCGAGCCAGAGCTTCAGCTTCTCGCTGGAGGGGGATCTCAGCAGCGACGAGATGGAGTCCATCGGCAAGTTGGTCAAAGGGATCGACGAGCTGGCGGGGAACTTCTTCTCCGGCAACTTCGAGGATCTGCTGGACAAGGCGGGCGAGCTGAAACTGGATGACAGCCAGTTGGCCTCCTACTCCCTCAAGCTCAAGCAGAGCGTCAAGCTGAGCCAGACCTATCAGGGGGCGCACTCTCTGCAGGATCTGATCAAGCCGTTTGCCGACTACCTGCCCAAGCTGGATCAGGTGCAGAAACAGGCTGATACCCTGCTGCCAGCATCCCAGCAACAGGCGCTGACCCCGGCCGTGCTGGCCGCGAGAGGGGAAGGGGAACCTGCACAGGTCGATCGCTTCACCAGCTTCAACCAGCGGATGCTGGAGGCGCTGCGGATGATCAACCAGTTCCAGCCCTCCACCGAGCCCGCCAGTAAGAACGCCTGAGCCACAGCGCGTAACGCAAGTAATGAGCTGCCGTTTGCCAGCCCTTCCCGGGGCTGGCAAACTGGCCTTTTCTCCAATCCGGTTGCCCCATGAACCCCAAGAAGCCAAGAGACAAGCGCGAGCTCTGCTACCCCTTTATCTTCGAAACCTCGCTCAAATGTGATTTTGAAATCGCCACCGACGAGCTCTGCTGTCAGGTCGGGGCAGTGCTGTCACACCTTGCGCCGGATGCGGATACCGATACCGAGCCCATGCTGGCGGATCTCGCGGCGTTGCAGCGACTTATCTACAACCTCAACGGCTCGGTGCGCGGCAAGCTGGGGATCTTCGATGCAGACCTTGAGTGGCTCAAGGCACGTTACGACCACTACAACGAGGCGAGTCGCGGCAGCGTCACAGGTTTCGTGCTGCCACAGGGGCCACAGCCCATTCCCACCCTCCATCTGTGCCGCTGTGGCAGCAAGAAGGTGGTGCGGCTGCTGGTCAGGCTGGAAGAGAGCGGGGTGACCTTCGATCCCATTCTCTATCGCTTCGCCAACCTGCTGGCCAATTTCTTCTTCGTGCTCACCGTCTACCTCAAGCAGCGCTGGCAGGTGCCGGAAGTGCCCTACGTCAGCATCAACTACTGATGGCGGCAGGCAAAGAGCCAAGCGCCATGGTGGATTGAATGGAATAAAAAACCGGAGCCTTGGGCTCCGGTTTTGCTTTTCAGCGCGTAAGTTGCCCACTCAGCTGGAGATCAGCACTCTCGCCGAGTTGGCCGGGATGGTGAGCTGTACCTCGCCCTGCACCACTTCAAACTTCTCGCCGTTGAAGGCGTCGGTGAAGCGGCTGGCGGGGCTCGCGGTCTGCCACAGGGGCAGGCTGATGGTGCGTGGCTCGCTCGGGTGGCGGTTGCAAGCCACTACCACCTGATCGCTTTGCAGGGTACGGGCGAACACATAGCTGTGGGGCCCGGCGTAGAGGGTCTGGATATCGCCACGGCGCAGGGAGGGGCGCTGGCGGCGGATCTGGATCAGCCGACGATAGTGGTCGTGCAGCACATGATCCCAGTCTGTGGTATCCCACGGGAAGCAGCGGCGGCAGTCCGGGTCGTTGCCGCCGGAGAGCCCCACTTCATCGCCGTAGTAGATGGACGGCACACCGATATAGGTGAGCAGCAGGGTGGCGGCCAGCTGCATCCGCTGCTTGTCTTCACCCAGCAGGTGGAGGAAGCGGGCGGTATCGTGGCTGTCCAGCAGGTTGAACTGGGCCAGCTGGTTCTTGAACGGGATATGGGCCCGCGCCAGCTTGAGCCAGCGATCCAGCTCTTCGGCGCTGATCTTGATGGGGTGGTAGGCGATGTCCTTGCCAGCCAGGAAGGCGCGGATCGGGTGGGCGAAGCCGTAGTAGTTCATGGCGCCATCCTCCTGATCCCCTTGCAGCCACTGGCTCGCCTCGAAGAAGTGTTCGCCGAGCACATAGGCGTCCGGGTTCTCCTGCTTCACCGCGCCGCGAATGGCGCGCACGTGACTGCGATTGCCCTCGGCGGTGCCGCGCTCGCCCAGCATGTGGATGACGTCAAAGCGCCAGCCATCGATCTGGTAGGGGGCGCGCATCCAGTAACGGAGGATGGCGTCGTCGGCCCGATAGACGGCGTCTTGTACCTTCTCGCAGGAGAAGTCCAGCTTGGGCAGGCTGCGAATGCCCTTCCAGCTGACGTAATCCCCTTCTTTATCAAAGGTGTAGAAGCTGCGCCACGGGGAGTCCGGGTTGCTCTGGGCGCCCAGTGGCGGGCAGAACCAGGGATGCTCGGTAGAGGTGTGGTTGACCACCGCATCGAGGATGATCTTCATGCCGCGCTGGTGCAGGTTGCGGGTCAGCTCGGCGAACTGCTCGTTGCTGCCGAGGTGGGCATCCACCTTGAAGTAGTCCTGGGTGTCGTACTTGTGGTTGCTCGGCGAATCGAAGATGGGGTTGAGGTAGAGCGCCGTCACCCCGAGAGATTGCAGGTAGTGGAGCTTGGCATCGATGCCTGCCAGATCGCCGCCGTAAAATTCGCAGGCGCCGTGGCCCTCTTCGTGGCGACTGACCGGCTCGCCCCACGCCTTGCTGATCACCGCCTTGCCACGGTATTCGTACTCGTGATGCTTGACGCTCAGCGACGGATCGCCGTTGCAGAAGCGGTCGGGGAAGATCTGGTAGAACACCTGATCCTGCACCCAGGCCGGTGGCTGGTGCAGGCTGTTGAAGCGAAAATGTTGCTCCCGTGGCGGCATGGACGCGCTGACGCCCGCCCCGTGCAGCCACCACTGCTCCTCGTCGGTGAGGCACTTGAAGCTGTAGAGGTGGATATCCTGTCCCTTGATGAGCGGCAGTGTCGCCTGCCACACCTGCAGCCGATCGCGGGTGGAGACTGCCGTCATCGGGATCAGGTACTCCTCGTTATCCGGCTCGTGGCGCAGCCACACCTCGCGGATCGGCGCATCCAACTCGCTAAAGAGGGTCAATTGCAGTGCGTCGGCGCTCTCTTTGAACCAGGGCGCCACCTGGGGATGAAACAGAAAGGGATGGGTCATGATGCTTATTGAGTCAGAAGATCGGCGAGGGCATTACCCTGTTCATGCAGTGTTTCGAGCTGGCCTGCCAGCGACTTGGGATCCAGTCCCAGCTGATCGGCGAGCGGTTTGGGGAAGCGGGCGATGATGGCCTGGGCAGGCACGCCCGCGTTCCAGGCGAAGGAGATAAACACGGCGAGGCGGATTAGCACCGCCTCCTTGCTGACCGGATCGTGGGAGAGCGGGTCAAGCTGTTGGGAGATAGCATCGACGAAGGCCTCGGAGAGGTTCCAGCGCCGCGCCAGTTCGGCACCAAGCTGGGCATAGTCGTAGCCCAGCATCTCCCGCTGGGCCTCGACCCGGCTGCTGCCGTTCTGGATCGCCATGTTGATGAGCTCGGCCTCTTCCGGCAAGGTGCTCTGGATAAGCAGTTCGCCGATGTTGTGGATCAGGGCGCAGGTGAAGGCGGTCTCGGGATCCATCACCTTGGCCTCCTGGGCCAGGGTTTTGGCGATGGTGGCGACCTGGAAGGTCTCGGTCCAGAACTTGTTCTTGTCGAAGCTGGGCGGGGCCTTGAAGGTGCCGATGATGCCGGAGGCGACCACCACGGAGCGCAGCCGGTTGAAGCCAAGCCGGATCACCGCCTGTTCGATGGAGGTCACTTCGTTGCCCCGGCGCAGGGCGGCCGAGTTGGCCATCCGTAGCACCTTGACGCTGATCACCTGATCCATGGCGATCTTGGCCGCAATCTCGTCGATGCGGGCATTCTCGTCGTTGAAGCTCTGCATCAACTCGTGCAGCAGCTTGGGAATAGTGGGGAGTTGTTTGATCTTGTCAAACAGGCGATCCATCGACATGGCTGAGGCAGCCTCCGTTGCGAACTCTGCCTCATATTGTGCCACAGCCGGACAACATGTTCCTGTTTGTGATGCGGCTTTGTGAGCGCTAGAACACCCAGTCGCGCAAGGTGTATTCCAAACGGTGCTGTTTGCCCTGCAGGATCAGGTTCTGACTGGTGCCGCTCAGGGTCGCACCCTCGGTAAGGGTGGTCAGTACGGCCTGTTCGATTGTGTCGAGCGGTGGCATGCAGGCCATTTCGGTGCTGCCCAGACTGGTGACCCACAGCTTGTCATCTTCCAGATGGCCCTGACCGAAGTAGCGGTTGCAACCGGCGATGCCGTTGACGGTGAAGTGTTCGCCGATCTCGAAATCGGGAGGATTGTCGCGCAAGGTGGCGACCGGTTCGCCATCCAGTTTGCTCAGTACCCAGTGGTGATGTTGCAGATCTTGTTGAACAAAGGCGGTCGAGCTGCAGCCAGCGAGCAGTAACAGGGGGATCAGCAACAAAAAGGGCAATCTGGGCATGAGGGGGCTCCGGTTGGGGGAGCGTCAAGAATACCCTTTTTAGGCAGTCGGGAGCAGGGCGGGAGAGGGGACGACCGACCGCTTCTGTCGCCCCTTGTCCCGCACGACTGTCGCTTAATGGCAACACCCTGGTGATGTTGCCATCGATTTACGCTATCTCAGGGATCAGTTGGCGAACAGCCGCTCGGCATAACGGGCGAGACCCGCGGCCACCGAGCCAAAGTCATCGCCACCCTCAAGCGGGATGGACGGGAGCTTCTGGCGGATAAAGCTGGCGATCAGCGGCGAGCGGGCGCTACCGCCGGTGACGAAGATGCGGTCCGGCTGCACACCGGCGGCGGCAATCGCTTCGTCCATCAGCTCGCCAATCTTCTCCAGCAGCAGGGCGGAGGCGTTGGCCAGCTGTTCGCGGGTCAGTTCCGCTTCCAGCCCTTTTTCCAGCTCGGCCAGCGACTGGCGATTGAGTTCCTGCTCCGAGAGGGCGATCTTGCCCTGCTCGGCACGCCACACCAGCTGGTGGCTCAGCTTGTGTGCCCGCAGGTTGGCCAGACGCCCCAGCTTGCTGCCGGGCTGGCTGTCGAGCTGCAGATCCTGCAGCTGGCGGGCGGTGTCGAGGCTGTAGAAGCGGCTCTGGGCGCTGACGTCATTGATGGCGGCCGCATCCCAGAACAGCGGGTGGGGCAGCGGCTTGCCGGTCTTGAGGGTCTCGTGCATGCCGAGCAGCGGCATCATCCCCTCCACCGTCAGGCGGATGTCGAAGTCGTTGCCGCCGATCCGCTGGCCGCTGTGGCCGAGCAGATCGCCGCTGCGATCCAGCTGATCGCGGTAGCTGGGACCCATCCGCAGCATGGAGCAGTCGGTGGTACCGCCGCCGATATCCACCACCAGTACCACGGCGTCTTCGGTGAGGCGCGCCTCGAATTCAAACCCGGCGGCCACCGGCTCGTAGAGGAACTCCACCTGCTCGAAACCGGCCAGACGGGCCGCCTCGGTCAGGATGGCGATAGCTTGCTGGTTGCTCTCTTCCCCCGCCAGGCCCTGGAAGTTGACCGGTCGGCCGATCACCGCCTGACGGATCGGGGCGCCGAGCTGCTGCTCCGCCTGCTGGCGGACATGGAGCATCATGGCGCAGACGATGTCTTCAAACAGGGCGATCTGGGGGGCCTTGAGGCCATAGGCGCCGAGGAAGGATTTCGGCGATTTGATGTAGTAGCCATCGTCTGGCTCTTCCAGATAGCGCTCCAGCGCGGCACCGCCGAAGCTCAGCTCGTCGATCAGTCCCTCTTCGCGCATCTGGCGACGAACCGTCTGGGCGCGGGTGACCACGGGGCCACGCAGCTTGAGGTACTCCGCCTGCTGGGCGGGGGCCAGCCCTTCGGCCAACAGACCGGCGATGGCATCCCGGTGGGGCGCATGCAGGGTGGAGGGGAGATAGCGGGATGCGCCAAGATTCAGCAGCCTGGGGCTACCTTGTTCCATCACGGCCACGGCACAGTTGGAGGTGCCGTAATCAAATCCGATAAACATGGGCGCCAGACTCCTGAATAAAAAAAGGGGGCTAGCCTACCCGAAGGCGCCGGGTCTCACAACCCGGCGCGTGACGAAGAGAGGGCGAGCCCTTATTCCACTTCGTTGTCGCAGCGGCCCTGGCTCTCGATGGCGCGGATATTGCCGAGGGTGGTATCGGCGATGGCGTGCAGTGCCTCCCGAGTCAGGAACGCCTGATGGCCGGTGAACAGCACGTTGTGGCAGGCGGACAGACGGCGGAACACGTCATCGGTGATCACCTCGTTGGACTTGTCGGAGAAGAAGAGATCCTCTTCCTCTTCGTAGACGTCCAGCCCCAGCGCGCCGATACGGGAGGTCTTGAGCGCTTCGATGGCGGCGTTGGAGTCGAGCAGGCCGCCACGGCTGGTGTTGATGATCATCACCCCGTCCTTCATCTTGGCGAACGCCTCCTTGTTCAACAGGTGGTAGTTCTCTTTGAACAGCGGGCAGTGCAGGCTGATGATGTCGGATTGGCGGAACAGGGTATCGAGATCCACGTACTCGGCTCCCAGCTCGATGGCTGCCGGATTCTGGTAAGGGTCGTTCACCAGCAGGCGAACCCCGAAGCCCTTGAGGATACGTAGGGCGGCCAGACCGATCTTGCCGGTGCCGATGACGCCAACGGTCTTGCCATGCATGTTGAAGCCGACCAGCCCTTCCAGCGAGAAGTTGGCGTCGCGGGTGCGTTGATAAGCCTTATGGATGCGGCGGTTGAGGCACATCATCATGCCGACGGCGTGTTCTGCGGTCGCCTCGGGGGAGTAGGCGGGCACCCGCACCACTTTCAGCCCCAGCTCTTTGGCGGCGGCCAGATCCACGTTGTTGTAACCGGCGCAGCGCAGGGCAATCACCTGGGTGCCGTTGGCAGCCAGTTCGGTCAATACCTCGCGGTCGGCATCGTCATTGACGAACAGACACACCACCGGGAAGCCGTGAGCCAGTCGGGCCGTTTTGGCCTCCAGCCGCACATCGAAAAACTCCAGGTCGAAGCCGTACTGGCTGTTGGCCTGGTTGAAATGCTCTTTGTCATAGCTCTTGGTACTGAATACGGCGACTTTCATGGTATGTGCTCCGCAGCGTGTGTGTCGTCAAATTACAACAAAATGGGTCAGCTATCACCGGACAAACCGGCTGGTTATTGTCCCCATGGCATAATGGGAACGGCGCTGACTGCACTCTTGTACGAACCATCCACCAGTTTGGTGCTGTAGGTCAGGTAAACCAGTGCATTGCGTTTCTTGTCGTAAAAACGCACCACTTTCTGCTCCTTGAACACCAGTGAAGTGCTGACATCGAACACCTCTTCTCCCGCCTTCAGCTTTTCGGGCAGGGTGATGGGGCCGATCTGGTGGCACGACAGGGAGGCGTGGGAGGGATCTTCCGCCAGTCCCAGCCCGCCTTTTACACCACCGGTCTTTGGGCGAGCCAGATAGCAGGCGACGCCGTCGATGCGCGGGTCGTCGAACGCCTCCACCAGGATCTTGTGGTTGGGGCCAAACAGCTTGAAGGCTGTGCTCACTTCACCGACCGGGTCGGCCTTGTCGGCCAGTGCCGGGCCGGCAAACAGGGCCCCCAGCAGCAGCAGCAGGGGCAGGGCGCGGCGCAGGGCATTATGTCGCGTGTGGTTATGTGTCATGGTCTCTCCTGTTGGCCTGGCCCCCCTTCAATAGGGAATGCCCAGGCGACGATAGAGGCTGGCAAGCACCCAGGCGGGGCCTATCAGCAGAAATTGCAGGTCGGCGAGGAAGGAGGGGCGCTTGCCCTCGATCTTGTGGCCGACAAACTGGGCTATCCAGAGAATCACGAACGTTGCCACGGCCGGCCACAACAGCGGCCCCTGCCATTGGTGGCAGATCCACAGTCCCAGCGTGGTCAGCCCGGCCATCCCCGCGAACAGCGAAAATGACAACTGTAGGTAGAATGCCAGCACCGGAATGACCGCTACTGCCGCCCAGTTGAGGGGCTCTGGCAAGGGCCCGTGTGGCAGACACCAGAGCAGCGCCAGCGAGCAGAGATAGATGCCCGGCACTGCCAGCTTGTGGATGGCGACGTTGACCGGATGGCGATGGCTCTGGCCATACTCCGCAAACCACTCCTGGATTCCCTTCATGGCACCTCCCTGGCGCACTGTGTTCTCGCTGCCTGACCTTCGTGGTCAGGCGCTCGGGATGATTATCCCTGCGGTGGATACTCCCAATATTGGGCCGGAATGGATTTTAGCAACGGGGTCATATCCGGATTGGGCAGGGCGATGGTGACCCGCTGATCGAGGTTGGCGCTGGCGAGCGCTTCGCGGATCTTGGGGTTGTCATTGAAGAACTTCATAAAGCTGCCATCGGCATAGGCCCGCTCCAGCCCGGTCTGAATCGCCTTGGCCAGCTTGGGGTATTCGGGGCTGACGAAGAAGAACTGGGCGAAGGGGTAGCGGATCAGCAGATGCTGCTCGATAGCGAGGTTGGGATACTGCGCCACCAGCTCGCTGCGCTCGGCGAAGATCTCCACCAGGGCGCGCGGGAAGAAGTCGATCTTGTCGCCGTCGTTGATAAGGCGAAACAGGCTGCTGTATCGGCCGGAGAAGGTCGGGATGCCCGCATTTTCCAGAATTTTGTTATCGGCCCAACCGACCCCTTGCGCCGCCTTCAGCTGTTTGAGGTCGGCCAGGGTATTGATCTGGTTGAACTTCTCTTGTGCATCTGCGTGGATGAAGGACAGTCGCAATCCTTCCAGCCCGCGAAACAGCGGAATGGGGACGGCAATCAGGGAGGATTCGAGTGCGCTGGAGGTGCCCATCCAGAAGACGTTGATGGTCTTGCCCTTGCTCAGCTGCTGCTGGAGGGTGAACTGGTTGAGGTCGAGTTCGACAGGCTGGATGCGAAAGGGTTGCCCGGAGCGGGTCAGGGCCAGTTCCAGCAGCTTGTACTGGTACTCCTGGTCAAGATTGTTGACGGGACGGCTGGGGACCTTGACCGTCAGAACCTGTGCTTGTGCCAGCAGTGGCAGGCACAAACACAGCTTGATGAGCCATTTCACTCTCTGTTCTCCTGTAGATTCCGGAAGGTGTCCGGAGTCTAACAGAACTTGTCACCATCTTGCTGCGAGGCGTTGTGCAAGGTTTGAGCGCGGTGCGCTGCCTTGCTGGCGTCTGTTGCACCAGAATGGTGACGGTTCTTCGAAGAATCAGGCGACGCGACGGAACACGTGGGTATCGTTAAATTCCTTGGTGCTCTGGCATTCGACGCAGAAACGGGATTCCGGACGGGCATGCAGCCGCTTGAGGGAGATCTCGTCACCGCAAGATTCGCAGTAACCGAAATCCCCTTCGCTGATGCGCTTCAATGCGCCCCGCAGCTTGCGCAGGTGCAACTTGTCGTGCTCGATGCGGTTCAGCTCCAGACGGCGGGCTTCCTCGATACTGGCACGGTCAATTTCATCAGCCATCTCGTTGGTGTCGGTGGCGATGGCCTGGCTGGCCTGGGAGTTCAGGCGCTCTTCGAGCTCGACGATCTGTCGCTCGATCTGCCCCTTGTAAAAGGCCAGTTGGTCTTCAGTCATGAAATCACACATACGATTAACTACCAGTCAGTTTACTAACCCAATTATCCCTGTTTATGGGGGCTGTCTGCCTACAGACCAAGCCCTTGTATCCCGATTTGCACCTGTTTCATGCAAGAGAGTGCAAATCAGGGCGGGCCTTGTACCAAAAAAATGCAGCCAAGCAAAGCAAATAGGATAAGGATTGTGCGCCCTTGCAAAAAAATGGTCCGTTCCTGCGGGGGATTGGTCGGGATCTGGCGTCCGCTTCACCCTCTGTTGGCATCGCCTTTGCAACGATGAGAGGGAGGCTTCGTACGGATTTGAGTGTTTAGTATTTGGTGCCGCCTTGGTCATTATATACGCCGTTATTTATAGTTTTTTAAACACGTCCGCTTGACATTGCCCTTGATGGCGGGCTTTTATGGTGATGTTGATTACAATTTTATAACAAGGGTGTTCCATATATTAGACACCCTTGCCAATGGCAACCGTAAAGTCGGGGTTTAACATGGACAGTATCAAAGGCTGGATGGAAAGCAATCGCATCACGGAAGTGGAGTGCCTGTTCCCGGATTTCACCGGCAACGCCCGGGGCAAGATCATCCCAGCCAACAAGTTTTTGCGCGAAGGGGGCATGCGTCTGCCCGAGGTGATTTTCACCCAGACGGTGACCGGCGAATATCCGGATGACGACAGCATGATCGACCCGCTGGAGCGGGACATGCAGCTCTATCCCGACCCCAACACCATCCGTTTTGTCCCCTGGGCGCTGGAGCCCACTGCACAGGTGATCCACGACTGTTTCGACGTCAACGGCAAGCTGATCGACATCGCGCCGCGCTCCGTGCTGCGTCGGGTTCTGTCATTTTACGAGAAGCAGGGCTGGAAGCCGGTGGTGGCGCCCGAGCTGGAATTCTATCTGGTCACCCGCAACGAAGACCCCGACTATCCGCTGGTGCCGCCGGTGGGTCGCAACGGCCGCCCGGAGACCGCCCGCCAGTCGTTCAGCATCGATGCGGTCAACGAGTTCGACCCCATCTTTGAAGACATGTATGACTACTGCGAGGCGCAGGAGCTGGAGGTGGACACCCTGATCCACGAGTCGGGCGCCGCCCAGATGGAGATCAACTTCCTGCACGGGGATGCCATCGATCTGGCGGATCAGGTGTTCCTGTTCAAGCGCACCATGCGTGAAGCCGCTCACCGCCACGGCATCTATGCCACCTTCATGGCCAAGCCGATGAGCGACGAACCGGGGTCGGCCATGCACATCCACCAGAGTCTGGAAGATGTGAACGGCCACAACCTGTTCGGCACTCCGAACGGCGGCAACAGCGAACAGTTCATGCACTTCATCGCCGGTCTGCAGAAATACACCCCGGCGGTGACCGCCCTGCTGGCCCCCAACGTCAACTCCTACCGCCGCCTCACCTTTGGCGAGAGCGCGCCGCGCAACGTCCAGTGGGGTGTCGAGAACCGCACCTGTGGTCTGCGGGTGCCCTTCTCCGACCCGAGCGCACGGCGGGTGGAGAACCGTTTCGCCGGTGCCGATGCCAACCCCTATCTGGCGCTGGCCGCCACTCTTGCCTGTGGCTATCTCGGCATGATGGAGAAGCTGGAGCCGCTGCCGGAGATGAAGTCGAGCGCCTATGACCTGCCCTACAGCCTGCCCCGCTCGCTGGAGGAGGCACTCAGCCATCTCGAACAGTGCGAGCCCATCAAGGAGATGCTGGGGGAGCGCTTCACCCGCGCCTTCGTCGCGGTCAAACGCAAAGAGTACGAGACCTACTTCGGGGTGATCAGTCGCTGGGAGCGCGAGTTCCTGCTGCTGAACGTTTGATCCCCCTGTAACGGGGAGGCCGGAGTCGGCCTCCCCGGTCCCTGTATCGAAGAGACCGGAACGCGAGTCAGGTGGCGGTAGCCACCTGTGAGTGGTTGTGGCCGAAAGAGCGCTGCGACCTAGATTGATTAACGATTGAATCTTGCCAAATCGAAGGCGCAGGGGAGTAACGAATGCAGCAGACACGCCGTGAGTGACTGTGGCTGCGAACGTGCCAACGCACCTGACTGTTTGACGACTGAATCTTGCTAAATCGAAGGAACCGAGGAGCAACAAATGCAGCAGACAACCCGTGAGTGGCAACAGCTGGATGCCAGCCACCACCTGCACCCTTTTACCGACTTTCAGGCCCTGAACAAGAAGGGCTCGCGCATCATCACCAACGCCAGCGGTGTCTATCTGGAAGATTCCGAGGGCAAACGCATTCTCGACGGCATGGCGGGCCTGTGGTGCGTCAATATGGGCTATGGCCGCCAGGAGCTGGTGGATGCCGCTACCCGCCAGATGCAGCAGTTGCCCTACTACAACCTCTTCTTCCAGACCGCTCACCCGCCGGTGATCGAGCTGGCGACCCTGTTGGCCGAGGTGACGCCAGCCCATCTCAACCACGTCTTCTTTACTGGCTCCGGCTCCGAGTGCAACGACACCGTGCTGCGGATGGTGCGCCACTACTGGGCCAGCAAGGGTCAGCCTGACAAACAGGTGATCATCAGTCGCCACAACGCCTACCACGGTTCTACCGTGGCGGGGGCGAGCCTGGGCGGCATGAAGGGGATGCATGCCCAGGGTGGTCTGCCCATTCCCGGCATAGTGCACATCGATCAGCCTTACCACTTCGGTGAGGGGCAGGGGATGAGCGCCCACGACTTCGGGCTGGAGCGGGCCCGTCAGCTGGAGCAGAAGATTCTGGAGCTGGGGGTGGACAAGGTGGCTGCCTTTATCGGCGAGCCGATCCAGGGGGCGGGCGGCGTCATCATTCCGCCCGACAGCTACTGGCCGGAGATCCAGCGTATCTGCGATCAATACGGCATCCTGCTCATCGCCGACGAGGTGATCTGCGGCTTTGGCCGTACCGGTCACTGGTTTGCCAGCGAAGGGTTTGGCATCAAGCCGGACCTGATGTGTCTGGCCAAGGGGATCACCTCCGGTTATCTGCCGCTCGGCGCAGTGATGGTGAGTGACCGGGTTGCCAAGGGGTTGGTGGAGGAGGGGGGCGAGTTCAACCACGGCTTCACCTACTCGGGCCATCCGGTCTCTTGCGCCGTGGCGGTGGCCAATATCCAGCTTATGCAGAAAGAGAGCATAGTTAAGCGAGTGCATGATACTATCGGCCCCTATTTGCAGCGCCGCTGGGCGGAGCTGGCCGATCATCCTCTGGTGGGAGAAACCCGAGGCAAAGGATTGGTCGCCGCGCTGGAAATCGTTGAGGACAAGCAGACCAACCGGCGTTTCCCGGCTCAGGCAAATGCGGGGATGACTTGCCGGGAGTTCTGCTTTAACAATGGCTTGGTGATGAGGGCGGTAGGCGATACCATGATCATATCGCCCCCCTTGGTCATCACCGAGGAACAGGTTGATGAATTGGTCGATCTGGCCAGGCGCAGTCTGGATCTGACAGCCGCAAAGCTGAAGGGTTGAGGCAGGTCGGGCAGGTTGGCATGCGCATACAATTTGCTTAGGAGACAAGGATGATGTCTTTCAAAACAGGAGTGATCGCTGCCTCCGTGGCTCTGGTCATGGCAAGTGCCGGAGCAATGGCTGAAGAGAAGGTGCTGCACGTCTACAACTGGAGCGACTACATAGCGCCGGATACCCTGGATAACTTCCAGAAGGAGACGGGGATCAAGGTGGTCTATGACGTGTTCGACAGTAACGAGGTACTGGAAGCCAAGTTGCTGGCGGGTAGTTCTGGCTACGACATCGTGGTGCCATCCAACCCCTTCCTAGCCAAGCAGATCAAGGCGGGCGTGTTCCAGAAACTGGACAAGTCCAAGCTCTCCAACTGGCAAAACATGGATGTCGACCTGCTCAAGGCGCTCGAGCCGAGCGATCCGGGCAACCAGTACTCCATCCCCTATCTGTGGGGCACCATCGGCTATGCCTACAACGCCGAGAAGGTGAAAGCCGTGCTGGGGGCCGATGCCCCGGTCAACTCCTGGGATCTGGTGTTCAAGCCGGAGAACATGGCCAAGTTGAAAGAGTGTGGCGTCTCCTTCCTCGATTCACCGACCGAAATGCTGCCGGCTGCCCTGCAATATCTGGGCTTCAAACCGGATAGCCAGAAACCGGCCGAGCTGAAGAAGGCTGAGGAGCTGTTCCTCTCCATCCGCCCCTATACCGCCTATTTCCACTCCTCCAAGTACATCTCGGATCTGGCCAACGGCAACCTTTGCGTTGCGGTCGGTTACTCCGGTGACTTGCAGCAGTCCAAGGCGCGGGCAGCCGAGGCCAAGAATGGCGTCGCGCTCACCTACACCATTCCGAAAGAGGGGGCAGGCAGCTTCTTTGACATGATCGCCATTCCGGCGGATGCCAAGAACGTCGAGGCGGCCCACACCTTCATCAACTACCTGATGAAGCCCGAGGTAATCGCCAATATCACCAACGTGGTGCAGTTCCCGAACGGCAACAAGGCTGCGACCCCGCTGGTGGATGAGGCGATTCGCACCGATCCGGGTATCTACCCCGATGCGGCAACCCTGCAGAAGATCTACACCTTCCCGGATCTGCCGGCTAAGGTGCAGCGGCTGATGACCCGCAGCTGGACCAAGATCAAGTCCGGCAAGTAAGTAACGAGTGCCCCTCCCGGTCCGCAGTTCGGCCGGGAGGGTAGTGATGCCATCCATCCGGATGGGCCGCGCGAATGGATGCGCAGACGGTCAACCACTGAAACAGGAGAACTGACACCGTGAATACAACCAGATTGCTAACCGTAGCGCTGACCATGGGATTGGCGAATGTGGCTCAGGCTGCCCCTGTGCTGCACTTCTACAACTGGTCTGACTATATCGGCGAGACCACCCTCAGCGATTTCCAGCAGGCGACCGGGATCAAGACCGTCTATGACGTGTTTGACTCCAACGAGACCCTGGAAGGCAAGTTGCTGACGGGGCGGACCGGTTACGATCTGGTGGTGCCCTCCAATAATTTCCTGGCCAAGCAGATCAAGGCGGGAGCCTTCCAGAAGCTGGATAAATCCCTGCTGCCCAATCTGGCCAACCTGGATCCCGTGCTGCTCAAGCAGCTCGACAAGGTGGATCCGGGTCATCAGTACGCGGTGCCCTATCTGTGGGGGACCAACGGCATCGGCTACAACGTCGACAAAATCAAGGTGGTGCTGGGAGTCGACAAGATTGACTCCTGGGCCACCATCTTCGAACCGGAAAACATGGCGAAACTCTCTCGCTGCGGCGTCGCCTTCCTCGACTCTGCCGACGAGATGCTCCCTGCTGCCCTCAACTACCTCGGGCTCGATCCCAACAGTCATGCGACGGGGGATATCAAGCAGGCCGAGGCGCTGCTGCTCAAGGTGCGGCCCTATGTGGCCTACTTCCACTCCTCCAAATACATCGGCGATCTCGCCAATGGCGACATCTGCGTGGCGGCCGGTTTTTCCGGTGACATCCTGCAAGCCGCTGCCCGCGCCGATGAAGCTGGCAAGGGGGTGAAAATTGCCTACAGCATTCCGAAAGAGGGGGGCAATCTCTGGTTCGACATGATG
Source organism: Aeromonas sp. 61P (assembly GCF_051919545.1). Taxonomy (NCBI): domain Bacteria; kingdom Pseudomonadati; phylum Pseudomonadota; class Gammaproteobacteria; order Aeromonadales; family Aeromonadaceae; genus Aeromonas; species Aeromonas sp. 61P. The sequence continues at coordinate 512,574 of NZ_JBQBEL010000001.1, read as the reverse complement.
GCGATCCCGTCCGATGCCACCAATGTCAAAGAGGCGCACGCTCTCATCAACTACGTCCTGCAGCCCGAAGTGATCGCCAAGGTCAGCGACTATGTGGGCTATGCGAATCCCAACTCAAGGGCGGGCGAGTTTATGGATGAGGCGGTGCGCAACAATGAGGAGGTTTATCCCCCTCAGGCCGTGCTGGAGCGACTCTATGTGCAGGAAGCACATCCCCGCTCGGTACAGCGTCTAATCACCCGGAGTTGGACCAAGATCAAGTCCGGTACCTAACCTTGGTGCCCGTTCGGGGGCGCCAAATCGCTTTTATGGATCGGCCGCAAGGCTGGTATCACGTTGGGGAGTTTGGTAATGGCGATAGCCTCCAGTGCCTACAAGAAAGCCCTCGAGGGCAGTCAGCAGCGCAAAGAAGTGCTGGTGAAAATTGATCGGGTAAGCAAGCAGTTCGACGAAACGCTGGCGGTCGATAACGTATCTCTCAATATTCACAAGGGGGAGATTTTCGCCCTGCTCGGCGGGTCCGGTTCCGGCAAATCGACCCTGCTGCGGATGCTGGCCGGTTTCGAGCGCCCGACCGAGGGGCGGCTGTTCCTCGACGGGGTCGACATCACCGACATGCCCCCCTATGAACGCCCCATCAACATGATGTTCCAGTCCTACGCCCTGTTCCCCCATATGACGGTGGCCCAAAACATCGCCTTTGGCCTCAAGCAGGATGGCCTGCCCAAGGCCGAGATTGATGCCCGCGTGGAGGAGATGCTCAAGCTGGTGCAGATGACCCAGTATGCCCGCCGCAAACCGCATCAGCTCTCCGGTGGCCAGCGCCAGCGGGTGGCGCTGGCCCGTTCCCTGGCCAAGCGTCCCAAGTTGCTGCTGCTGGATGAACCCATGGGGGCGCTCGACAAGAAGCTGCGATCCAAGATGCAACTGGAGCTGGTGGAGATCATCGAGCGGGTCGGGGTTACCTGCGTCATGGTGACCCACGATCAGGAAGAGGCCATGACCATGGCGGAGCGGATCGCCATCATGCACCTCGGCTGCATCGAGCAGATCGGCAGCCCGATGGATATCTACGAGACCCCGGCCAGTCGGCTGGTGTGCGAGTTTATCGGCAACGTCAACCTGTTCGACGGCCTGCTGGTGGAGGATGAGCAGGATCACGCCACCATCGCCTGCGCCGATCTGGAGCAGCCCATCTATGTGGGCCACGGCATCAGCTCCCGCGCCGAAAACAAGAAGGTGACCTACGCCCTGCGGCCGGAAAAACTGCTGATGAGTCTGCAAAAACCGGAGGAGATCGAGCACCCGGACTTCAACTGGACCAAGGGTGAGGTCTATGACATCGCCTATCTGGGCGGTCACTCGGTTTATCACATCCAGCTGCCCTCGGGCAAAATCGTTCAGGCTTTCATCGCCAATGCCGAACGCCACGGCAAGCGGCCAACCTGGGATGACCAGGTGTTCCTCTACTGGGAAGATGACAGCGGCGTGGTGCTGCAATCATGAAGTTCTTGCAACGACTGAAGCGGGTCGGGGGGCGCCGATTGGTGATCGGCATCCCCTTCTTCTGGCTGTTCCTCTTCTTCCTGCTGCCCTTCGTCATTGTGGTGAAGATCAGTTTTGCGGAAGCGGATGTGGCGATCCCGCCCTACACCGACGTGGTGAGCTGGGCCGACAATCAGCTCACCATCCTGCTCAATATGGGCAACTACCTGCTGCTGCAGGAGGATGAGCTCTATATCGCGGCCTATCTGGGCTCCCTCAAGATGGCCTTCGTCAGCACTTTGCTCTGCCTGCTGATTGGCTATCCGATGGCCTACTCCATCGCCCGGGCCAACAAGGAGACCCAGACCGTTTTGCTGCTGCTTATCATGATGCCGACCTGGACCGCCATTCTGATCCGGGTCTACGCGTGGATGGGGATCCTCAGCAACAACGGCCTGCTCAATAGCGTCTTGCTGGGGATCGGGGTGATCGACGAGCCGCTGCAGATCCTCAACACCAACCTGGCGGTCTATATCGGCATCGTTTACTCCTACCTGCCCTTCATGGTGCTGCCGCTCTACGCCAATCTGGTCAAGCATGACCAGAGCCTGCTGGAGGCTGCTTCTGACCTGGGGGCCCGCAACCTGACCCGCTTCTGGCAGATCACGGTGCCGCTCTCCAAAAACGGCATTATCGCCGGCTGCATGCTGGTGTTTATTCCGGTGGTGGGGGAGTTCGTTATTCCGGAAATGCTGGGCGGCCCGGAGACCCTGATGATCGGTAAGGTGCTGTGGCAGGAGTTCTTCAACAACCGCGACTGGCCGGTCGCCTCTGCGCTGGCGGTAGTGATGCTGGCGGTGCTGATCATTCCGATCATCCTCTTCAACCGTAACCAGGCCAAAGAGCTGGAGGGCAAGGCATGATGAGACGTTTCGGTTTTGCCAAACTGATGCTCTGGCTGGGGCTGCTGTTTATCTACCTGCCCATGATCATCATGGTGATCTACTCCTTCAACGCCTCCAAGCTGGTGACGGTGTGGGGTGGCTGGTCGCTCAAGTGGTACTTCGGCCTGCTCGACAACAAGCAGCTGATTGGATCCGTGTTCCGCTCGCTGGAGATCGCCTTCTACACCGCGATCGCTGCAGTGGCGCTGGGGACGGTGGCGGCCTTCGTGCTGACCCGAATTCCCCACTTCCGTGGTCGCACCCTGTTCGGCGGAATGGTGACGGCGCCGCTGGTGATGCCCGAGGTGATCACCGGTCTGTCGCTGCTGCTGCTGTTCGTGGCGATGGCCCAGCTGGTGGGCTGGCCCGCCGAGCGGGGCATGCTGACCATCTGGATCGCCCACACCACCTTCTGTACCGCCTACGTGGCGATCGTGGTGTCGGCGCGCTTGCGGGAACTGGATCTCTCCATTGAGGAGGCGGCGATGGATCTTGGCGCCAAGCCGTGGAAGGTGTTCTTCCTGATCACTATCCCGATGATCGCCCCCTCGCTGGCGGCAGGCGGCATGATGTCGTTCGCCCTGTCGCTGGATGATCTGGTGCTGGCGAGTTTCGTCTCCGGCCCGGGCTCGACCACCTTGCCGATGGAGGTCTTCTCGGCGGTGCGGCTAGGGGTGAAACCCGAGATCAACGCGGTGGCCAGCCTGATCCTGTTGTCGGTATCGCTCTTTACCTTCGGCAGCTGGTATCTGATGGCCAAGGCGGAGAAGCGCCGTCGTGCCGAGATCGCCATGACCACCCAGATGCAGGCCGTCGTCTGACGCCATGATAAGATCCGCCTACTCTCGTCAACCTGGAGGATGAGTATGCGGATCTCCCTTTTTAGCGGTCGTGGCACCGAGCTGGTGCCCGGCCTCACCAGCGCCATTCACAAGCAACCGATCTCTGCACCAGTTCGCTGTACCTTTGCCGGTCTGGAAGGGGATGAGCAGTGTGACCTGCGCCACCACGGTGGCCCGGATCGGGCGCTCCACTACTATCCTGCCGATCACTATCTCTGGTGGCAGACCTGGCAAACCGCGCTGGGCCTGTCTGCGCCACGTACACCCTGGCAACCTGCCGCCTTTGGCGAGAACCTCTCCGGTATCGGGCTGACCGAGGCGCAAGCCTGCATTGGCGATGTCTATCGACTCGGTGAGGCGCTGATCCAGATCAGCCAGCCGAGATCCCCCTGTTTCAAGCTCAACCAGCGCTTTGGCTATGGCCAGATGTCCCAGGTGATGCAACTGAATGGTCGTTGTGGCTGGCTGCTGCGGGTGCTGGAGGAGGGGATGGTGTCGCCGGAGTCGGCCATGGAGCTGGTAGACAGACCCTATCCCGAACTGACGGTGAAGCGCACGGCGGACATTCTGTTCAATCAGGTGCGCAATGAAGCTGATCTACTGCTGTTGCTGGAGAATCCGGCCCTCTCACCCAACTGGCGCCAGCATGCAGCCGACTGGCTGGAGCATGGCACTGTGGCTGACTGGCAGCGCCGTCTGTTGGGACCGGCATCCCTGCGCCTGGCCTGACGGTCGGTTGCCGGAATGTCACCAGCTGGCTGCAGTCCGGTAAATGGGTGAAAAGAGTGCTGAATAGTTGAGCGAACGGCACTTTTTTTCCTGTCAAACGCAAAAAAGGCTTGTGTCGGGTCGGGGCTTTCGGTAAATTCCCGTCCCGCAGACATCGGTGTGTAGCGCAGCTTGGTAGCGCACTTCGTTCGGGACGAAGGGGTCGGAGGTTCGAATCCTCTCACACCGACCAAATTTGAAAAGGCCGCTCAATAGAGCGGCCTTTTTGCATTCATCCTTCCTGTTTTCCCGATTTTCTTTAGCTGCTGACCTGTTACCTGGCCAAGTGATCTGACTTGCAGTATGCAGGGTCGAAGCAAGACCACAGACATTAAAAGGGCCACCGCTCGGTGGCCCATCGGTGGAGTCTGATCCTGACTCCGGCACTCTAGATTGTGGCAATCTCGCTATGGGTCTTGTCTATGGTGCCCTCCTTGCGCGCCAGGCGCTTACTCAGATATGCCAGTGCTGATGCCGCAAAGCCTTGAAACTGTGTTGAGGCAGCAAGGCCGCGTGCTTGGGGTACTCACTAATGAAATGTTCTATTCCCTCCATCAGTTGTGCACGTAATGAAATCACGGGCTCATGCCAGGCTTGCAGGCATAGATGGCCGGGGATCAACTGCTCCTGATAATCTTCCAGCAGCTGTTCTGGCCAGGGTTCAATACCGGAATTGCGTTGCAGCAAATAGTGGGCGGCGGGTTCACGGGCATAAATGAACTGAATTTGGGCCAGATCGCGTTGGCATAGCGTTTGACTGTTGATATGACAGGTCAAATATTTTCCCGTTTTCAGATCCAGAAAGTGACCGCGTTGCCGACAGGGAACGATGCGATACCAAGGCAAGGGTGAGGAGAGAGAATACCCCTCAAGCTCCTGTTCCAACCAGTGGCGACACTCGGGTGTCTGCACCTCGTCGAGCATGGACTCGAGCTGTGTCAACAAGGCTCTGGATGGTTTGATGGCCGGTTTCGCACTCATCGCCTGCAATCCTCCCTCTGCACACAATCCCGACTATCAGTATGGACCTTGTTCGGCCAGAGGGGGTAAGGAATCTAATGATTAAAAGTGGATTAGCCGTGTGGTTTTTATGCACTAACTTGGTTCAACTCACCAGATAGGTGCCGGTGCCAAAGGCGATGTGGGTGCCCTCTTCGTTGTGCAGCTCCATCCTGGCGACGGCCACCTTGCTGCCAGCCCGGATGATGTGGGCGGTGGCGATAAACTCGTTGCCGCGCCCCGGCCGCAGGTAATCCACCCGCAGATCTATGGTGCCGAGGCGGGCGAAGCGCTCCTTGAGATAACTGGGGGAGAACTCCTCCAGCTCGTCGATGCAGGAGGCTGCGACGATCATGCCGCCCGCCACATCCAGCAGCGTGGCGGTGACGCCGCCATGCAGGATGTTGTGGAAGGGGTTGCCGATCAGCTTGTCGTCCATCTTGATGCGCAGTTCCACTTTGTCGAAGTCGTAGTGGGTCACCTGCATGCCGATCAGCTTGTTGAACGGCATCTTCTCGGCAAACAGGTTGGCAATGCCACTGAGCGCCATCTTCTTGAGCATCTGTTTCATTCTCTGATCCCAATCCTTGTCATCAAAGCCGAGTAAAAACTCCAGCCAGTCTGCAACAGTTTCTTAACAGTCGCAATGGCAGGTTTATTGTGGGCGGCGGCTGCTTTAGAATGGCGACCCCAAAGGAGAGCCCATGACCGCGATTGCCGAAACCCTGCCAGATCCTCAGCCAGAGAGTCCGCTTGCCCTGCTGCAGGCGGTCTTCGGCTATCAGCAGTTTCGGCCGGGTCAGCTCGAGATCATCGAGCAGATCGTCGCGGGGCGCGATGCGCTGGTGCTCAAGCCCACCGGTGGCGGCAAGTCGCTCTGCTATCAGATCCCGGCATTGCTGCGGCCAGGGCTCGGGGTGGTGGTCTCTCCCCTTATTTCGCTGATGAAGGATCAAGTCGACAGCCTGCGCGCCAACGGCGTAGCGGCGGTCTACATCAACTCGGCCCTCAGTCGGGAGGAGATGATCCAAAACTTCGCCGCCATGCGTCGCGGCGAGATCAAGCTGGTCTATGTCTCCCCCGAGCGCTTGCTGCAGCACGAGTTTATGGATCGGCTGGCCGAACTGCCGCTCGGGCTGTTCGCCATCGACGAGGCGCACTGCGTCTCCCAGTGGGGCCACGATTTCCGGCCTGAGTATGCGGCGCTGGGGCGGCTTAAACAGTGGTTCCCGCAGGTGCCTGTGGTGGCGCTGACCGCCACCGCCGATGAGGCGACCCGTAGTGATATGCTGCACCGCCTCGAGCTGAACGATCCCTTTATCCACACCGCCAGCTTCGATCGCCCCAATATCCGCTACAGCCTGGTGGAGAAGTTCAAGGCGGCCGAGCAGCTGCTGCGTTACGTGCAGAGCCAGAAGGGCAACTGTGGCATCGTCTACTGCTCCAGTCGCAACCGGGTGGAGGAGGTGGCCGAGCGGTTATCCCGCCACGGCTGCAAGGCCGCGCCCTATCATGCGGGGCTACCGCTCGAGCAGCGCCAGCAGACGCAGGATGCCTTCCTCAAGGATGACATCGAGATAGTGGTGGCGACGGTGGCGTTCGGGATGGGTATCGACAAGCCCAATGTGCGCTTCGTGGTGCACTACGACATCCCGAAGAACATCGAATCCTACTATCAGGAGACCGGCCGTGCCGGGCGCGATGGCACTCCCGCCGAGGCGCTGCTGCTCTACGATCCTGCCGACATCGGTCGGGTGCGCCGCTTGCTCGACAACATCGAGAATCCCCAGCAGTTGCAGGTGGAGCAGTACAAGCTCAACGTGATGGCGGCGTTTGCCGAGGCCCAGACCTGCCGCCGTCAGGTGCTGCTCAACTACTTCGGCGAGTACAACGACAAGCCGTGCGGCAACTGCGATATCTGCCTCGATCCGCCCAAAAGTTATGACGGCACCGAAGATGCCCAGAAGGCGCTCTCCTGCGTCTGGCGGGTGGGGCAGAATTTCGGGGTGGGTTATGTAGTGGAAGTGCTGCGCGGGTCGCTGAACCAGCGCATCAAGGATCACGGCCACGACAAGCTCTCGACCTACGGCATCGGCAAGGATCAGAGCCACGAATACTGGATGAGCGTGATCCGCCAGCTGATCCACAAGGGACTGCTGACCCAGAACATCACCCGCAATCTGGTGCTGCAGCTGACCGAAGCGGCCCGCCCCGTGCTGCGTGGCGAGGTGAAGCTGGAGTTGGCGGTACCCCGCCTGCAGCCTATCTCCAGCCGCAAGGAGAAGCGCAACGGTCTGCTCGACAATGCCAACTATGACAAGCGGTTGTTCAAGGAGCTACGCGGCCTGCGCAAGCAGATTGCTGAGGATGAAGAAGTACCGCCCTACGTGGTGTTCAACGATGCGACCCTGGTGGAGATGGCTCAGCTGATGCCGATGACCGAAGACGAGATGCTGGCTATCAACGGTGTCGGGCACCGCAAGCTGGAGCGCTTCGGCGAAGCCTTTATGGACCTGATCATCGACTACTGCCGTCGTTAGGGTCGATTAGGCAGCCTAATCGACCACGGTAAGCGCGGCTCGGAAGAACCTGGGGTTAGACGCGAGGTTATTTCAGGCTGGCGTAGAAGGCCGCCAGATTGTCGATATCCGCATCGGTCAGCGGCGCCATGAAGGGGTCCATCAAGGGCTCTTTGCGAGTGCCATCCTTGAACGCTTTCAACTGTTTCACCAGATAGGCTGCATTCTGACCCGCCAGATGGGGATAGTTGGGGATCATCGCCTTGCCTTCCACGCCGTGACAGGCGGCACAGACCGCGGCCTTGGCTTTGCCGGCTTCGATATCGGCAGCCTTGGCCTGATGACCCCACGCCAGTGCCAGCAGGGGCAGGGCATATACCCATTTTTGCATCTTCTTCTCCTTGAATTGAAAAATGATGGTTGCCAGTGAGCACAAGCATGGCTGACGGCAGTATAAAGAGTGACACGAGCATACGCAGGGACGAATGGCACAACCATGAAGTTGATCAACACTTTTGCTACCGAGTTGCCCTGGGCCTGTGAACCCGTGGCCCCCCAGCCGCTGCAGCAGCCCCGGTTGCTTCATCTCAACCGGGCTTTGCTGGATGAGTTGGGGCTGGGAGGCGTCAGAGAGGCTGACTGGATCGCCTGTTGTGGCGAGGGAAAAGTGCTGCCAGGCATGCAGCCGGTAGCTCAGGTCTATGCGGGCCATCAGTTCGGGGGTTACAGCCCCCGGCTCGGGGATGGTCGGGCGCTGCTGCTGGGTGAGCAGCAGGCGCCGGATGGTCAGCGCTGGGATCTGCACCTGAAGGGGGCGGGTAAAACCCCATTCTCCCGTTTTGGTGACGGCCGCGCCGTGCTGCGCTCCAGCATTCGCGAGTATCTCGCCTCCGAGGCACTCCATGCTCTAGGCATCCCGACCACCCGGGCGCTGGTATTGGTGGGGAGTCAGGAGCCCGTTTATCGCGAACAGGTTGAGACAGGGGCGACCGTGCTGCGCACCGCCCCCGGCCATCTGCGTTTCGGCCATATCGAGTATTTCGCCTGGAGCGGGCAGGGGGAGAAGATCCCGCCACTCATCGACTATCTGCTGCGCCACCACTTCCCCGAGCTGGAGAGTGGCGCCGAACTGTTTGCCGAGGTAGTGCGCCGCACCGCGCGGCTGATTGCCAAATGGCAGGCCGCGGGGTTCTGTCACGGGGTAATGAATACCGACAACATGTCGCTGCTCGGCCTGACGCTGGATTATGGCCCCTACGGCTTTATCGATGCCTATGTGCCCGATTTTGTCTGCAACCACTCGGACCCTGCGGGCCGCTACGCGCTGGATCAGCAGCCAGCGGTCGGTTACTGGAATCTGCAAAAACTGGCGCAGGCGCTGGCTGGCCATGTAGACGGTGATGCGCTGGCTGCAGCGTTGGCCCAGTACGAGCAGCAGCTGATGTTGCACTACTCCGAGTTGATGCGGGCCAAACTCGGGCTGGCGGTGTGGGAGGAGGATGACCCGGCGCTGTTCCGCGAGCTGTTCCGGTTGCTGGCGGCCCACAAGGTGGATTACCACCTGTTCCTTCGCCGTCTCGGCGAGGTGACGCAAGAGGGGGCGTGGCCTGCGTCTCTGCTGGCCCTGTTGTCTGAACCAAGTGTTTGGCAGGCGTGGCTGGAACACTATCGGGCGCGGCTAATGCGCGAAGGCAGCGAGGATGCCGTGCGCAAAGCGCAGATGGATGCCATCAATCCCAAGTATGTGCTGCGCAATGCGCTGGCCCAGCAGGTGATCGACGCCGCCGACGCAGGGAATATGCGGCCGTTCGAGCGGCTGTTCGCCGCCTTGCAGCACCCCTATGATGAACAAACCGAATATGAGGATCTCGCCACCCCGACTCCGGCATGGTATTGCGGTGGTGAGCTCTCCTGCAGTAGCTGAGAGATTGGGAATGAGTTGGCAAATCAAACAGGCAGATAGCGAAGCTGGCGTGGTGACGCTGGATTGTCCGGCACTCGACTGGGACACGTTCCCGCTGTTGGCGCAGGCCTTGCTGCGAGAGTGGGAGCTACGGCCGCTCGAGCAGGATGTGGGGGCCGACCGCCATAGCTGGTTGCTGGAGTTTGAAGGTAGCCAGTTTCGGCTGGAGTACGAACACTACAGCGGCTGCTGGCTGGAGGCGGTGCGCCCGGCGGATCGGGAGGCGCTGCTCTGGCTCGCCAGACAGCACAAGGCGTGACTATCGCCCACAAGGCCTGTTCTGCCGCTGGCCAACTTGGATGAGCCTAATCGCATAAAGATTGAACTATCGGTTTGGGGGCGTATAATCTCGCCCCTCGATTATCGCCAATGGTGGCGATATGGGTTCCCTAACCCCATTAACCAAAAAGGTCACAAGATGAATCTGACCCCTGCGCAGTACCAAACGGCGCTCGTTCGCCTGTCGTTGTTCCACATTCTGATCATTGCCAGCAGCAACTATCTGGTGCAGCTGCCGATCACCGTGTTTGGCTTCCATACCACCTGGGGTGCGTTCAGCTTCCCGTTTATCTTCCTGGCGACCGACCTGACGGTGCGGATCTTCGGTGCCGGTCTGGCACGCAAGATTATCCAGACCGTGATGCTGCCTGCGCTGGCAGTCTCCTATGCGCTCTCCGTGCTCTTCTTCGAAGGGAGCTTCCAGGGCGTTGGTCATCTGGCTGAATCAACCTGTTCGTGGCGCGTATCGCACTGGCCAGCTTTATGGCCTATCTGGTAGGGCAGTTCATGGATGTGGTGGTGTTCAACCGCCTGCGTCTGCTCAAGCAGTGGTGGATTGCACCTGCGGCCTCCACCCTGTTTGGTAATCTGGTTGATACCATCGCTTTCTTCAGTGTAGCCTTCTGGCGCACCACAGATCCTTTCATGTCAGAACACTGGGTCGAGATCGCAACCGTCGATTACGTATTCAAGTTGCTGATAAGCCTTGGTTTATTCGTGCCGCTCTACGGTGTCTTGTTGCGCTACCTCAGCCGCAAGCTGGTGGGCGAGGCCGGATTATCCAGCCTGCAAACGGCCACCCGGCAAGCCTGACGAGATTGACCACCCTTTGCGGTGGTCAATTTTTTTGCACTTTCTGCAAATAGCGCTTGCCTAGTTAAATGAGAATGATTATTGTTAACTTGTTTTCCGGGAAAGACTTCATTCGTTCCAACGTGATGGACTTCTTGTGAAGGCACGACATTGCTCACATTGCTTCCAGTTAAGGGCCAGTTTATCTGGCCCTCTTTTTTTGTCATTTTTCAGCAAGTTGCAGGCATAAAAAACGGGAGCCAAGGCTCCCGTCGTCACGCTGTTTGTGGCTTACTCGATATCGAGTGCCTCGGGGGAGAGGATCACCCCTGTGGTATCGGCGTAGAGGTGGTCGTCAGGCAGGAAGGTCACCCCACCGAAGTTGACCGGCAGATCGGTCTCCCCTACATCCTTGCTGTCGGCACCGACCGGAATGGCTGCCAGTGCCTGAATGCCGATGTCCAGATCTTCCAGAATATCGACTTCGCGGACGCAGCCGTAGCAGACAATCCCTTCCCAATCGTTCTCTGCTGCTGTTGTGGCGATGTCGCTGTCGATCAGAGCGCGGCGCATGGAGCCACCGCCATCGATCAGCAAGACGCGTCCCAGTCCGTTCTCTTTGACGAGTTCACGGATCAGGCCATTCGATTCGAAGCATTTGACGGTGGTGATGACGCCGCCGAAAGAGGCGCGGCCGCCGAAGGAGCAGAGCATGGGTTCAAGCACATCCACCATGTCCTGATAGATGTCGCACAGTTCAGAAGTATTGTATTCCATAGTGTCAAATCCACGGCTGGAAACAGGTGCAACCAGTATAAGGAGTGGGTGTGGCATTTCAATGAATATTCCTTGCACAGATCACCTGTCGCCGCTTTTCTGCATAAGCTCAATGCAGTTCACTGCCAGTTTGCGAGAGGTCCATCGTGCTTATCCGTCATAAGTTGATCCTGAATACCGTGCTGGTTGCCGTTGCCATGCTGGTACTGAGCGGCCTGTTTATCTACTCCAGCCAGGTGCACCGTCATCTGACCGAAGCCCAGCGCAATATCGACCAGCTGGAGATCGCCATGCTCAACTTGCGGCGGGCCGAGAAGGATTTTCTGATCCGTAAGGATATGACCTTCGTCGAGCGCTTCAATCAGGGGCTGTCAGATTTTCACCAGCACAATCGGGAGCTGGTGAACGATGACAATCTGGCGGCTGTCGAGGGGGAGCTGACCAGACTGGATCAGCAGATCAGCGGTTATGGCAAAGCCTTCAACGATCTGGTGGCCCAGCAGCAGAAGATTGGTCTGGGGCCGGAGGAGGGGCTCTATGGCAAGCTGAGGGCGGCGGTGCATGAGGTGGAGAATGGGCTCAAGCAGCTGGATCAGCAGGGGCTGCTCATCACCATGTTGCAGCTGAGACGGGCGGAGAAAGACTTCATGCTGCGCTCCGATATCCAGTATCTGGAGCGTTTCGAAACCTTGCACAAGAGTTTTCAGGATAGTCTTGCCACTTTGCCGGAGGCGGATCGCGGCAAGTTGGAGCAGGCCAGCAAGCAGTACCGGCAGGACTTTGTGGCGCTGGTGCAGGGGATGCAGGTACTGGGGCTGAAAGAGGATGAGGGGCTGCGCAACCAGATGCGGGATCTGGTGCATCAGACCGAACAGGGATTTGCTGCTGTAGATCAGCACATTGTCGCTGAACTGGAGCGGCAGAGCGCTCGCCTCAACAGCCTGATGCTGGTCTGTGGCGGGGTGATTGTGGTGCTGATCGGCATCATGAGCGTGTTGCTGGGGCGCAGCATCGACCGTCCCATTACTCAGGTGAATGATACCGTCAACCGCATTCGTAAGGATAATGACCTGCGCCTGAAGATAGATCTGCGCGGGGCAGATGAAATGGCCCAGCTGGCAGGCAATCTCGACGTGATGCTGGGCGGGTTTCGCGATCTGATCGGCGATGTGAAGCAGAGCGTGCACACCCTGACTGAAGCGGCGGATCACCTCTCGGCCAACGTCAAACGCACCAGTGAAGGGGCGGCGCGCCAGCTGCAGGAGACCGACATGGTGGCGACCGCGTCCACCGAGATGGGCTCCACCATCGAAGAGATCGCCCGCAACACCGAGCAGGCGGCCAACAATGCGCAGGCGACCAACAACAAGGCGATGGAGGGGCGGACTGCGGTCGAGAACACTGTCGAGCAGATCCGCTCGCTGGCGGACAATCTGGAGAGCTCATCCCGCGAGGTGAGCCAGCTGCAAAAAGAGAGCGAGACCATCGGCTCCGTGCTTGACGTGATCCGTGGTATTGCCGAGCAGACCAACCTGCTGGCCCTCAACGCAGCCATCGAAGCAGCTAGGGCAGGGGATCAGGGGCGCGGCTTTGCGGTAGTGGCCGATGAGGTGCGCAATCTGGCCATCCGTACCCAAAAATCGACCCAGGAGATCGCCGGCATCATCAGCTCGCTGCAGAAACAGACCGGCAGCATCGTAGAGGTAATGGCGACCTGCCGCGAGCAGGGCAACCGCAGCTCGGATCAGGCCAGTACTGCAGGGGAGTTGTTGGGGCAGATCACTCAGGATGTTACCCATATCATGGACATGAGCACCCAGATTGCCGCCGCCATCGAACAGCAGAGTCTGGTGGCCAACGAGGTGAACCGCAACGTCAACAACATCCGCGACATCGCCCAGGAGTCGAGCATCATGGCAGAGGAAAATGCGAGATCCAGCGAGGGCCTCAACGAGCAGGCACAGCTGCTCAACAAGGCGGTGGCAAAATATCGGGTTTAGTGAGCGGACTGGCATCCTTGTGAGGTTTTTGCACCAGAGTGGCAATGATTTGATCGTAATGGCTGTTATTGGGGAAATTCGCTCATATAATCGCCGCCACTATGATGATTCGGAAGGATTCGATGGCAAAGTTGCTGGTGGCCGTATTCGGGCTGCTCTGTTCCTGTCTGGTGTTGGCAGGATCGGCGCCTCAGGCTACCCCACTCAAGCCCGGTATGGAGCCGCTACTCAGCTGGTTCAACGGGGCCTTTACGAGCCGGGAGCAGGCCAGTTACGACAGCCGCTTTACCAGTGCCGAGCTGCGTCTGATGGAGATTTGGCCCGGCTATCAGGGCTATCGCTGGGTCTATGCCGAGCAGTATCTGAGCATGCGCTCCGTCCGTCCTTTCCGCCAGCGCATCTATCGCTTCTCCCCCGCCCCTGACGGGCGGATCCTGATGGCAGAGCTGACCATGCCCCGTGCCACCGATTTTGCCGGTGCCTGGCATGATCCCGCCCTGCTCGACAGTCTGACCCCGCAGCAGCTCTCCTTGCGCCACGGTTGCGAGATCTGGCTGACCCGTACCCCCTCCGGCGAATATGCCGGTCACACCCGGGTGGGCCACTGCTCCACCGATTTTGGTGGTGCCACGACGCTGGTGCAGCATATCTGGATTGGTCCCGACAGCGTCAGACTGCTGGATCGCGCCTATGACAACGCAGGGAGCCCGCGCTGGGGTAGCCCGGGTGAGGGGTATGTCTATTTGCGTCGTTCCAAAGGGTTTGGCCAGTAGGTGAGAGAGCGTCTGGCTGCGGGAAAGGGGTAAACCATATTCAGGACGGGACAAAGACAATGAAAAAGGCGCCCATTGGGCGCCTTTTTCAGAATTCTTCAGAAGTAAAATTACTTCTTGGTGGTCATCGCACCGAAACGCTTGTTGAACTTGTCTACGCGGCCGCCGCTAGAAACTTCTTTCTGCTTGCCGGTGTAGAACGGGTGGCACTCGGAGCACACGTCCAGGTTCAGATCTTTACCGATGGTAGAGAAAGTGTTGATGACGTTACCGCAAGAGCACTTGGCGGTGATGGCTACGTAGTCAGGATGGATACCAGCTTTCATGGACAACCTCAATTAATAGGCCGTGTCGCCATCCGATCTCTTGTCGGACACCACACGATTGTTGAACACAGTTTCAAAGGCTGCGAATAATATAGGAAATGCCTGAGATCAGGCAAGTGGCTTCGCAGAAAAAATAGGCAACCCCTGGTGAATTCTTCCCAAACGCTGGATCTGGTTCGTGTCGCTGTCCCGGTACCGTTACGCCGTCACTTCGACTATCTCTCTCCCCTGCCGTTACCTGCCCCCGGTTGCCGGGTCGAGATCCCTTTCGGTCCCCAGACCCTGGTCGGGCTGGTGGTGGATCATCCGGCCGACAGCCAGGTGCCCCGCAACAAGCTCAAGTCCATCAAGCGAGTACTCGATGCGACGCCGGTGCTGGGGCCGGATATTCTGGCGCTGATGAACTGGAGCGCCAGCTACTACCAGCATCCGCTGGGGGAGGTGTTGCCTCACGCCCTGCCAGTGCTGGTGCGCAAGGGGGAGCCTGCCGCTTATCGCGAACTGGAGTTCTGGTTTGCCACCGAGGCAGGGATGGCCATCGACCTTAACGAGCTCAAGCGGGCGGCCAAGCAGCAGCAAGCGCTCGCCCTGCTGCGCAAGGGGCCGCAGACCCCCTCCGCCCTCAAACAGGAGGAGATCCAGAGCGCCGCTCTCACCGCGCTGGAGAAGAAGGGGCTACTGGAGAAGCGCTCGCTGGAGCCGAGTCACGACGGCGATTGGGCTACCCGTTTCGAGCAGGGGGAGGGGCTGCGTCTCAACGGCGAACAGGCGCTGGCGGTCTCCGCCGTCACCAGCCAGAGCGACAAGTTTGGTGCCTTCCTGCTGGATGGCATCACAGGTTCCGGCAAAACCGAGGTGTATTTAAGCATCCTCGAGCCGTTGCTCAAGGCGGGCAAGCAGGCGCTGGTGATGGTACCGGAGATCGGCCTCACTCCACAGACCATCAACCGCTTCCGGCGCCGCTTCAACGTGCCGGTGGTGGCGATGAACTCGGCCATGAACGATCGGGAGCGGCTCGACGCCTGGCTCGCCTGCCGCGACGGCGCCGCCGCCATCCTGATCGGCACCCGCTCTGCGGTGTTCACCCCGTTTCACAACCTCGGCATTATCATCATCGACGAAGAGCACGACGGCTCCTTCAAGCAGCAGGACGGTTTTCGCTACCATGCGCGGGATCTGGCGGTGATGCGGGCCCATCGTGCCGGTATTCCGATCCTGCTTGGCTCGGCTACCCCGTCGCTGGAGACGCTGCACAACGCCCGCACCGGCAAGTATCACCACCTCGCCCTGACTCGCCGTGCCGGCAATGCCCAGACCGCCCGGCAGGTGATTCTGGATATCAAGAACGTGCGGCTGCAGGCTGGGCTCTCTCCCCAGCTGGAGCAGCTGATGGCAGAGCATCTGGCGGCGGGCAATCAGGTGATGCTGTTTCTCAACCGCCGTGGCTATGCCCCAGCTCTGATCTGTCACCAATGTGGCTGGAGCGCCGCCTGCGAGCGCTGTGACGCCTGGTACACCTGGCATCAGGCCGGACGACGGCTGCACTGTCACCACTGTGACAGCGTGCGCCCCTTGCCACACCACTGCCCCGAGTGTGGCAGCAACGAGCTGATCGGATCGGGAGTGGGCACCGAACAGCTGGAACAGCTGCTTACCACAGTGTTCCCGCAATATCCGGTAGTGCGCATCGATCGGGACAACACCCGCCGCAAGGGGGAGCTGGAGACCCATCTCGGCGACATCAAGGCGGGCAAGTACAAGATCCTGATCGGCACCCAGATGCTGGCCAAGGGCCACCACTTTCCGGACGTGACGCTAGTGGGTCTGCTGGATGTGGATGGTGCCCTGTTCAGCGCCGATTTTCGCGCCGCCGAGAAGCTGGCCCAGCTCTACACCCAGGTGGCGGGCCGTGCCGGGCGCGCCAGCAAGCTCGGGCTGGTGGTGTTGCAGAGCCACCATCCGGAGCACGCCCTGCTGCAGGATCTGACCCAGAATGGCTACGGCCACTTCGCCGATACGGCGCTGAAAGAGCGCCGCCTGCTGGGGCTGCCGCCGTTCAGCTATCAGGGGCTGTTTCGGGCCGAGGCCAACGGCCGTGACGAGGTGCAACTGTTCCTCTCTCGCCTCGCCGATACTCTGCGCAGCGCCCGCTATCCCCACGTTCAGGTACTGGGGCCCATCAGCGGCTTCATGGAGCGCAAGGCGGGCAAGTTCCGCATGCAGTTGCTGGTGCAGGGGCCGAACCGGGCACCGCTGGCCCAACTGCTGGATTGGGCGGTGAAGGAGCTGGAAGGCTGGCCGGAAACCAAAAAGGTGCGCTGGAGTCTGGATATCGACCCCACCGAGCTGAGTTGATGGTGGCACCGGAGCCGGTCGCTGGCAGTTATCGTCAGCGACCGATGGGTGATTGCATTTCAAGGCTCAGACCCGCAGATCGATCTGCTGCACCCAGCCTCCTTTACCCTGTTCGGTGAGATAGAGGCCGGATTGGCGCAGCACCCCCTGATTGCCGCTCTCCCCCAGATGGTTGAAGGGGGTGTCGAGGGGGCGCAGCAGGATGGCGCCGATCCCCAGTTCGACCAGTGCGATAGGTGCGTGCTCCGGATGCCAGAACTGCAGCGCCGAGAACTGGCTATCCCCCTCATCCAGCACCCCGTTGCCATCCTCATCCAGGGTGGCCAACTCGCCGAAGCCATTGCCGGAGTGAGCACCAAACAGCTCGCCCCCATCGTCTATGGTGCCGTTGCCATTGCGATCCAGCGCCACAAAGCCGCTCCCTTCACTCAAGCCCGGCAGGCTATCCTCTTTGCCATCCTGATCTATATCGAAAGTGACCCGAGCCTCGGTCAGATCGGCAATCTTGCCATCCAGACTGAGCACCAGCGGATCCTTGAGGGCATTGAGGGTGGTGCGCCGCTGGCTCACCTCCAGCTGGCGCCAGTCGAGCACAAAGCCGAGATCGAGCTGAATAGTCTGACCATCCCGAGTCGCTACGCTGGCCGATGCCACCACGTTGAGCTGCTCCTGTTGCAGCAGGCTGTCGGTTACTTCCACCAGTTGATCCGGCTCGGCGGCTTGAGCCGCGGCGTCTCCTTGGGTCACCCCTTCGCCCCCCTCTTCGGTGGGCTTGATCGGCTTGGGCAGCTCGATTTCGTGGCCCAGCATCGCCTCGATCATCAGCTTGATCAGCCGCTGGCGGTTATCCAGCCCATCGTCGGGAATACCATCCTGCTCTTTGCCGACGTCCGCTGCGGGAGGTGTTGCCGCTTGCTGGTTGGCGGCGGATTGCCTTGCGGTTTGCAGCGTCAGGGCGCTGGTGAGGGTCAGGGTGCTGTTGCGTTCGCCGGCCACTGCCGTGTTGTTGCCCTCCGGTGGATTAACGACGGGTGGCACGGGCCCGAGGTTGCGCACCTTGCGGCTCTGGGTCTGTTGTTGCCGGTATTGCACCTCCCCCCGGAGGTCGTAGTGATCGATGCGCATACGTTCGCCCTCGGTGCTATACATCTGGTCAGTTATCGACCAGTCAATGAGCAGGGCTTAACACCAAATCGGACTAATCAGAGAGGTGGTTAGTACTAGGTTGCAAGGTGGTGGCGTGGCAGGATGGCAAGAGACTGGATGGTGGCGCTGTAGTTGAACATTTTCAGGTAACGCGGCGCACTCTGGCTGACAAGCGGCATCGGTAAGGATAGGGAGAATTGCATGAGAAATTGTCTGGTGATGGACGTGGCGGGCTATGGTGGATTCCTGTCTGGCGCCCCTTGCATCAATGATGTTGAGGGCTGCACGCATGCGTAACTGTCTGGTGATGGGTGCGGCAGGATATATCGGTTCCTATCTGGTCCCTCACCTGCAAACGCTGGGCTACAGGGTGATTGCCGGGGCGCGACGTCCCTGCCGCTTGCCTGAGGGAGTCGAGTTTCGCCTCGCCGACAGCCTCAAGCCGATCTCCTTGCTGCCTGCGCTGGCGGGCATAGATACCGTCTTCTATCTGGTGCATGCCATGGGGGCGGGGGCAGATTTTCACCGATTGGAGCAGCAGGGGGTAAAGAACTTCGCTGCCGCCGCCCGTGCTGCCGGGGTGCGCCGTATCATCTATCTCGGGGCAATCCAGCCCGAGCAGTGCAACAGTCGCCATCTCAACTCCCGCCGCCATTGCGGCGAGCTGTTTCGTGACTCCGGTGTGCCGACGGTGGAGCTGCGCGCCGGCATCATCATCGGGCCCGGTTCGGCGGCGTTCGAGGTGATGCGGGATCTGGTGTTCAACCTGCCGATGATGGTGACGCCCAAATGGGTGCGCTCGCGCACGCCGCCGATTGCGCTGTCCAACCTGCTTCACTATCTGGGTGGGCTGGTGGAAGCCGACGAGGTGGATGGGCGCATCTTCAATGCGGTCGGCCCCGAGCTGCTCAGCTATCAGCAGCAGTTGCAGAAGTTTGCTGCCCATATCGGCAAGCGCTGCCCCATCATTCCCATCCCGTTTCTGAGTCCGCGCCTCTCCGCCTGGTGGCTGCAGTTTGTCACCTCTGTGCCGCAGCCGGTGGCCAAGGCGCTGGTGGGCGGTCTCAAGCACGATATTCCGGCCGACGATGGCCCGCTGCGTGCCCTGCTGCCGCAGACCCTGCTCAGCTTCGACGAGGCGCTGGCGGAGAGTCTGGCGCTGGAGCAGAAGCTGGGTGCGGAGCAGCAGGGGCAGGAGACGCCGCTCGGCCTGCGCTGGCGCCATCCCGAATATGGTTTCTATGACCGTACCGCCAGCGGCGAGGCCATCTGCCTCGCCTCTCCCGAGGTGGTGTGGCAGGTGTTGCAGCAACTGGGGGGTGAGCAGCGCTACTTCTACATGAACCAGCTGTGGGTGGTGCGCGAATGGATGGATCACCTGATCGGCGGCCCGGCCCGCACCCGTGGCCGCACCAATCCGGATCGCTTCGTGAAGGGTGACATGCTCGACTCCTGGCAGATCCTCGGGGTCGATGAGGGGCGCAGGCTCGATCTCTTGTTCAACATGAAGGCCCCGGGCGTCGGCCGGCTGGAGTTCAACATCCTGCCGGAGGAGTCGGGTCTGACCCGCATCCGGGTCACCGCTCACTGGCACCCGCAGGGCGCCTGGGGGTTGGCCTACTGGCTCGCCATGCTGCCGTTCCACCTTTTCATCTTTCAGGGGATGACCGAAGCCATCGCCCGTCAGGCCGAAGCGAGGGCAGGTATCCCGGTGATGGATTAACCCTCTTCACATCATTCCCGCTGATAGAGTGCCCCGCTCGGGGCACTTTTTATGCAGCGGCCATGCCCGGTTATGGCAGATAGTGGTAGGCGTCTCATGGCAAAGGCTGGCATCATGCCGCGGTCTTGTTTACCGCGGATAGATAATCAGTCAGAAAAAGAAGGGATTATGAAGAAAAAACCGTCAATTTTGGGGGGCGCCTGCATCATTGCCAGCGTCTGCGTGGGAGCCGGCATGCTCGGTCTGCCGAGTTCGGGGGCAGGGGCCTGGACCCTCTGGTCGGTGCTGGCGCTGACCGTCACCATGGTGATGATGACCCTCTCCGGCTGGATGTTGCTGGAATCCTTCCAGCACCACGATATGCGGGTCTCCTTCAATACCGTGACTCGCGAGCTGCTGGGGGAGAAGCTCAATCTCCTCAACAACCTCTCGGTCTACTTTGTTGGCGGTATTCTGCTCTACGCCTATATCACCTCCTCCGGTGCCATCCTGCAGGGGATACTGGGGATCGACAGCAAGCTTGCATCCGTGCTGTTCGTGGCGCTCTTCTCTGCGGTGGTGTGGCACTCGACTCGCGCCGTTGACCGTATTTCGGTGGTACTGATCGCCTTCATGATCCTCAGTTTCGCCCTCGGTGTGGCCGGTCTGCTCGGCAGTATCAAGCTGCCGACCCTGCTTGATCTGGCGGGCAGCGAGAGCCGCTACGCTCCCTATGCCATGGCGATGCTGCCGGTAGCGCTCACCTCGTTCGGCTATCACCACTCGGTGGCCTCCCTGCGTGCCTACTACCAGAACGAGCAGCAGGCCAGATGGGCCATTCTGTGGGGAACCCTGATCGCGCTGGCGCTCTACGTGCTCTGGCTGTTGGGGATCTTCGGCAACCTGCCCCGTCAGGATTTTGCCCCCGTGATTGCCAAGGGGGGGGACGTGAGCGTGCTGCTCTCCGCCCTCTCCGGGGTCATTGAATCGGAGAAGGTGGCCAGCGCCATCAACGGTTTCTCCATGGCGGCGATCCTCTCCTCCTTTATCGGGGTGGGGCTTGGGGTGTTCGACTATCTGGCTGATCTGTTCAAGTTCGACAGCAGCCGCGCCGGTCGCTGCAAGACCTGGGCGGTCACCTTCCTGCCGCCGCTGGTGCTCTCCCTGCTCTTCCCGTTTGGCTTCCTGCTGGCCATCGGTTATGCCGGTGCCGCAGCCACCATCTGGACCTGCATCATCCCGGCACTGCTGGTGCTGCGCACCCGGGCGCGGGCCGAGCGGGGCGAAGTGACTCCCCATTTCGTTACCCCCGGCGGCAAGCTGATGGCCTGGCTACTGATCCTGTTCGGATTGGCGACCGCGCTGTTCCACTTCCTGTCGATGGCAAATCTGTTGCCGGTCTATCTGGGCAACTGAGTCAGGTCTACAGCACTGACAGAAAGGGCGGCAAGGCCAACTTGCCGCCCTTTTTGCGCTATTTTCATCCCATGCGGCAGAATCTATAACTAAAGTGGTATGTGCGAGCGGGGTAAGGTGCTGAAATAACTGGTCTGATCTGGCTGATGGCAGCATGATCTGCTGGGCATGCCCACCGCTTTCTTTTATGATCCCCGCCCTTCTGTGTGCCCCCTGTCGGCACCTCATTTGCACCAACCACATCGGGGTCCCCCATGTCCGATCTGCGTCAAGAAGCACTCGATTACCACGCCCAGCCCGTACCGGGCAAAATTGCCATCGCCCTGACAAAGCCTGCCGAAACCGCCCGTGATCTGGCGCTGGCCTACAGCCCGGGGGTTGCCGAGCCGGTGCGCGAGATCGCCGCCAACCCGGCCGATGCCTATCGCTATACCGGCAAGGGCAACCTGGTGGCCGTCATCTCCAACGGCACCGCCATTCTGGGGCTGGGTAATCTGGGGCCGCTGGCCTCCAAGCCGGTGATGGAGGGCAAGGCCCTGCTGTTCAAGCGCTTCGCCGGTATCGACGCCATCGACATCGAGGTGAAGCACGAGACCAGCCAGCAGTTCATCGACACGGTGGCGGCCATCGCCGATACCTTCGGTGGCATCAATCTGGAAGATATCAAGGCGCCTGAGTGTTTCGAGATTGAAGAGGCGCTGATCGCGCGCTGCGACATTCCAGTGTTCCACGATGACCAGCACGGTACCGCCATCGTCACCGCAGCCGGTCTGCTCAACGCGCTGGAAGTGCAGGGCAAGCAGATCAGTGACAGCCGCATCGTCTGCATGGGGGCGGGGGCTGCCGCCACCGCCTGCATGGATCTGCTGATCAAGTGTGGCGCCAGAGCACACAACATCTTCATGCTGGATCGTCAGGGTGTTATCCACACCGGCCGCAGCGATCTCAACAAGTACAAGCAGCGTTTCGCCAACGAGACCCCGCTGCGCACCCTGATGGATGTCATCGAAGGGGCGGATGTGTTTGTCGGTGTTTCAGGCCCCGACGTGTTGCCCGCCGAAGCGGTCGCCCTGATGGCGCCCAACCCGGTGATCTTTGCCTGCTCCAACCCGGACCCGGAGATCAAGCCTGCGCTGGCCCACGGGGTGCGCAGCGACCTCATCATGGGTACCGGTCGCTCCGACTACCCGAACCAGATCAACAACGTGCTCTGTTTCCCCTTCATCTTCCGCGGTGCGCTTGATGCCCGCGCAAGCCGCATCAACGATGCCATGAAGATTGCTGCGGTCGAGGCGATCCGCGCGCTTGCCAAGGAGCCGGTGCCGGCCGAGGTGCTGATCGCAGCCGGGGTGAGCGAGCTGGCCTTCGGCAAGGATTA
The DNA here is from genome assembly GCF_051919545.1 of Aeromonas sp. 61P. Lineage (NCBI taxonomy): Bacteria > Pseudomonadati > Pseudomonadota > Gammaproteobacteria > Aeromonadales > Aeromonadaceae > Aeromonas > Aeromonas sp. 61P. Next base: position 490,110 of record NZ_JBQBEL010000001.1, on the reverse strand, counting down.
CGTCATTCCCAAGCCGATGGATGCCCGTCTGCTGCCGCGGGTTGCCCGCGCCGTGGCGCTGGCGGCGGTGGCCTCCGGCGTCGCCCGCATCGAGCTGTCCGCGGACTACATGCTGTAATCCGGCGTTGCAAACGGCCCCATAGCGGGGCCGTTTTTATTTCTGCTTCTGGCGACAGCCAGAGACGCCAGCCGGGTGACAGGCTGGGGCATATGGAGGCAAATCGGGTGCAAAGGTGGTCAAGCAGCGCTCTCCTCTGACACAATATTGCCACTATGACGCTAACGAGAATCAAGATGCAGCAGCCTGTCAGCGGCCGTTTGGCCCACGCCCTCTCCTTCTTGCGCCATGATGGTCGCCACTTTGCCCAGTTTGTCTGGGGCCGTTTCCAGCAGGACAGATTGACGGTTACCGCCGGTTATCTGGCCTATGTCACCCTGCTTTCGCTGGTGCCGATGATCGCCGTGGTCTTTGGCATGATGTCCGCCTTCCCGGTGTTCCAGAGCCTCAAGCAGGCGATGGAGCAGTTTGTCTACCACAACTTTGTGCCGACTGCGGGAGACATGCTCAAGGAGTACATCGACGGCTTCGTCGCCAATGCAACCAACACCACGGCCGTGGGGATAGGGGCGCTGGTGGTGGTGGCGCTGATGCTGATCTCCGCCATCGACAAGAACCTCAACTACATCTGGCGTTCGACCCAGGGCCGCCCGCTGGCGCAGGCCTTTGCCATGTACTGGATGATCCTGACCCTGGGGCCCGTGCTTATCGGGGCCAGTATCGCCATCTCCTCCTATATCTTCTCGCTGCGGCTGTTTGGCGCCGAGAGCCTGTTCGGTATCGGTTATCTGCTGTTGCGCGGTTTGCCGTTCCTCTTCTCGGTGCTCACCTTCCTGCTGGTCTATACCGTGGTGCCGAACTGCAAGGTGCGGCTGATCCACGCCTTTATCGGCGCGCTGGTAGCGGCGACCCTGTTCGAGCTGGCCAAGCGCGGCTTTGCCATCTACATCACCAACTTCCCCTCCTATCAGGCCATCTACGGTGCGCTGGCCACCATCCCGATCCTGTTTGTCTGGGTCTATCTCAGCTGGCTGGTGGTGCTGCTGGGGGCTGAAACCACGGCCTGCCTCGGTGAATATGAGAAACCGGCGAGTGAGGAGCTTGGCTAAGCCATCGCCTTGGCCATCGGTTTATTGGTAGCATCGACGACCGCCCCTGCGAGGGGGCGGTCGTTCTGTTTTCAAAGGAGAGGGATGTGATTGCATTGATTCAGCGGGTCAGCGAGGCCAGCGTGACCGTCGAGGGGGAGGTGACCGGCGCCATCGGTCAGGGATTGCTGGTACTGCTCGGGGTAGAGCAGGGGGATGACGAGGCCAAGGCCGACAAGTTGCTGCATCGGGTCAGTGGTTATCGCATCTTTCCGGATCAGGAGGGCAAGATGAACCTGAATGTCAGCCAGATCGGCGGCAGTCTGCTGGTTGTCTCCCAATTCACGCTGGCGGCGGATACCAAGCGAGGGATGCGTCCCAGCTTCTCCTGCGGTGCTCACCCGAGCGAGGCCGAGCGGCTCTATGACTACTTCGTGGCCAAGGCTTCAGCCAGCGGCATCCCGACCGAAACCGGCCGTTTTGCCGCCGACATGAAGGTGGCGCTGGTCAACGAGGGGCCAACGACCTTCTGGCTACAGGTCTGAGGATGTTTCGTCCCGCGGTGTGACGTGGACGATCACGTTGATAAGCCCCGCGACCGGGTAGGGGGTAGCCGGGCCAATACACTGCTCGATCAGTGTCAGGGCGTGGGTTAGCTCAAGCGCGGTGCGTGGCAGCAGGTTGATGACCAGAGTGCCGTTCAGCCGGGGGGCCAGCGCCCGGTAGAGCCGCTCCTGAAACAGCAGCAGCGGGTTGCCATCCTGACTGAAGAGATCGAGCAGGATGAGGTCGTACTGCTGCTCGCTCTGCTCCAGAAAGGCGAGGGCATCGGCCTGATGGAGTGCCGGAGCAGCGTGTTCATCGCTCTCCTGATGCTGGAAAAACTGCTGATAAACGGTCAGCACCTCTTCGTCGAGGTCAACGCACTCGTGGCGGGCATCTGGCCAGCGTTGGCAGAGATGGCGGGTGAGATCGCCGCCACCCAGACCCAGCTCGAGTATCTGTGTGGCCTGTTCCGGCAGCAGGCAGGCGATGACTCGCTGATGGGGTAGACAGAGAGCTGCGGGGTCGGCGAGCGACATGGCGGATTGCACCACGCCGTCTATCTCCAGCCAGCGGTGCTGGTCATTTTCCTGTACCGTGAGGCGGCGCTGGGGTTTGACGCTGAGGTGCAACAAGTGATCGGCTTGGTACGCTTGCAGATTGAAGTCCATGAATTTGCACGGCAAGATGGTTTCCGACCAGTGTAACTCAAGGATGAAACTATGTACCGGGTAGTCACCCCTCAGACAGTCGCCGAGCCGGGTACTTACTGCAAGCTGCGCTGGAAACGTCTGTGTAAGCCCTTCCATCTGCCAGTCGGCGCAAACTCAAGGATCTCTTTATGTATCGGGTAGTCACCCCTCAAACGGCAGCCGAGCTAGATGCCTACTACCAGTTGCGCTGGGAGCTTCTGCGTAAGCCCTTCAATCTGCCCGTCGGTTCCGAGCGGGACGAATACGACACGGTTGCCATTCACCGGCTGATGCTGGCACCCGATGGTACCCCCATCGCGGTGGGGCGCCTCTTTATCGGCGGCGACGAGGCGCAGATCCGCTTTATGGCGCTGCGGCCCGAATATCGCGGCCAGGGGCTGGGCGCCAAAATGGTGGAGGATCTCGAGGAGCTGGCCCGCAGCGAGAAGGTGAAACGGCTGGTGATGAACGCTCGTCAGGAAGCGGTGGAGTTCTATCGCAAGTGCGGCTTTCTCGAAGTGGGGGGCGGCCCCGTCTCCTTTGGCCGGATTCCCCATCGCCAGATGATCAAATCTCTGAGCCCGTTGCAGACTATCCAGTACCGGCCGGAGTGGTGTCAGGATCTCACCACCCGCTGGTCGCGCGGGGTACCCATCAGCGAGAAGATGGGGATGCACATCAGCCACTACGATGGCCAGACTTTCCACCTCAAGGCCAATCTGGCGGCCAACTTCAACGTGCATGGCAGCATGTTCGCCGGCAGTGTCTACAGCCAGTGCGTGCTGGCGGGCTGGGGGCTGATCTGGTTGCAGCTTAAAGAGGAGGGGCTGGTGGGCGAGCCGGTGCTGGCCGAGAGCACCATCAAATATCATGGCCCGGTCGATGAGGAGCCGGAGGCGCGGGTGGCCCGCGAGGGGATGCCCGCCGTACTTCAGCCGCTCAAACGGGGCGAGCCTGCGACTTTTAGCCTCAAGATCCAGCTGTTCAGCGGCAGCAAGCTGGCGGCGGAGTTCTGCGGCCACTACGTGGTGCAGCCGCCCCGCCGCCCGGGCCAGTAACCGCGTCATTTCCCCATCAAACAACAAGGCCTCATCATGAGGCCTTGTCTGTTTTTACCCTTGCTGGCTGTCGCTTGTCTGCCCGGTTTGGGTCTGCACTTGGGCCTGGTTTTGGGCTTTCGTTGCGGGAGCCGGTCGCCAGAGCGGGGCGCTGTTGCCTTGTGGTGGATAGCGTACCCCCACCTCCCAGCCGCAGGCGTCCTGCTTCTGCGGGAAGCTCCAGGCCAGCGTGGGTTCCGTCAGCGGCCCGCGCCACTGGCCGAGCAGCTCGGCGCAGCGGTTGCCGTTGAGGATCCCCAGATCCAGCTGCCACTGCTCGTTGACCAGATCGATCCCCCTGCAGCGCCAGCAGATGGGTGATGGTGGAGGCGCCAGCCTGCTCGACTTGTAGTTGCCCCTTGTCGATCTTGCCCTGCAGCTTGATGCGGTAGAAGGGGGTGTCACCCTCCTGCATCGCCTGCCACAGCTGATCCGGCGTCAGGGTGGGCGGGGTCGACCCCTTGAACCACTCATCGAGCAGCGGGTCGATCTTCACCTTGTCCCAGAACGGCTCGTCGGCATCGAGGGCAAAGCTGCCCTGCAGGGTCTGGCGCCACTCGCCAGCTGTCTTGCCGTGTTCGGCTTGCAGGTCGGCGCTCACGTCCGCCTTGCCAGCGAAGGAGACCGGGGAGTGGAGTATCTTGCCCCATTGCTGCAGATCCAGCTTGGTCGCCTGCAGTTGGAGGCGGCTGCTCTGGCCTGGTTCGCGGCCCCACTGGCCGCTCATGCTGAGGCTGCCCTCATCCGGCAGCGAGCTGGTGAGCTTGCCCAGTTGCCAGGAGCTGGGGGTCAGCTCCCCATCCAGCTCGCCGTTGCGGGCGCTGAGGCCATCCCACACCAGCTCGAACCACTTGCTCTCGATACGGGCACGGCCGAGCAGCGGGCCGGGTTGGTTATCGCGCAGGGCGAGATCGCTCAGATAGAGCTGCCAGCCGGTCAGCGACAGAGGGATGGAATCGTCGAAGGAGAGCACCTTAAGCTTGTCGAACGCCAGCTTGCGGATATCGACCTGCTGCGGGAGCCAGCCCTGCCAATCCTGCCACCACCCCTGTGGCAGGCTGATATCCATGCCGCTTAGCGCCACGTCTTTCAGGGTCAGCTTCTGCTGCTGGGTATCGAGGGAGAGCTCGACATTGAACTCCCCTTCATAGGCCTTGCCCTGCAGTTCGCTATCGATCTGCTGGGGCGAGAAGGCGAGCTTGCCCTTGATCTCCTCCAGCTGGAACAGGCCACGGCCCATGTCGCCCAGGGTGCCGCTCAGATAGCCGGTGGGCTGGTTGCCCGCCTGCCAGTTGAAGGCGGTGAGCTGGCCGCTGAAGTTGTTGAAGGAGAGCTCCTGATTGATGTCGTTGAGGCTGACGCCGTCCAGCTGACCGCGATCCAGCGACACGCTTTGCAACGGGAAGCGCTGCGGGAAGCCTTGTTGTGTCAGATCCCCCAGCTCCACCCGCATGCCGCGCGCCTTGAGGTCATGCAGTTGCAGGGTGCGGGCGGGCCAGTCCAGCACCATGCCGGTCTCCAGCAGACCGTCGAACAGGTTGGTCACCAGCTTGTCGGTGCGCAGCACTTCTCCTTCCAGCCGTCCTTGCAGGTTGAGACGGGCGAAGGTGAACTGCGGAGTCTCCAGCTGGCCGATATTGAGGCTCAGGTTGGCCTGTGGTTGCCGTTTCGGATCGATCAGCTCCCAGTCGCTCAGGGTGGCATTGAGGCCGCGCAGGGTCAGCTCGGGGCTCTCCAGACTGAGCCGGTCTATGGTGCTGTCACTGATGGTGAGGGAGTGCACCGGCAGGTTCGGCAGTTGGTTGGGCAGCGGCAGCTTGATGGCGGGACGAATGAGATCGAGATGGGCGATGCGCACGTCGCGGCTCAGCCAGTCGATGCTCTCGATCTCCAGATAGATCTTGTCGAGGGAGACCGCATCGCCGTAGTGCACCTGCTCCGCCAGCAGGGTGTAGGGGTGAAGCGGGTTGAATACCAGCCGTCCTATGGTGACCGGCACACCGGTCTGCTGGCTGATCCAGCTGGCGATGGGGCCTTTGGCGCGCTCGGCGTCGAACAGGCCGAGGGCAATCCAGACAAACAGCAGCAGGAAGGCGAAGGTGTAGAGCAGGCCGCGTAGCCAGGAATTCATGGTTGCTTTCCTCCTGTTTTGGGATGTGTTGTCAGGCGTTTGAGTAGTGGCCTCGCAGACCGAGCCAGCGCCGTATCAAGGGTTCGACATGACTCGGATGCCTATCCATAAGGACATGTGCCCATCTTCTGCATCTACTTCGATCAGGCATTGGAATAGTGATCCCGTAAGCCGAGCCAACGGCGAATCAAGGGTTCGACATGGCTTGGGTGCCTATCCATGAGGAAGCGCGCCATTTTTTGCACCTGCGGAATAAGCGGCTGATCCCGCACCAGATCGGCGATCTTGAGATCGGCCAGACCGGTCTGGCGGGTGCCGAGCAGTTCCCCCGGGCCGCGCAGTTCCAGATCGCGCTGGGCGATGAGGAAGCCGTCGTTGGTCTCCCGCAGCACCCCGAGCCGGCTCTGGGCCGTCTTGGACAAGGGGGCATGATAGAGCAGCACGCAGTGAGAGGCTACCGCACCACGGCCAACCCGACCGCGCAGCTGGTGCAACTGCGCCAGTCCCAGTCGCTCCGGGTTCTCGATGATCATCAGGCTGGCGTTGGGCACATCCACCCCCACCTCGATGACGGTGGTGGCGACCAGCAGTTGCAGTATGCCCGCCTTGAACTCCTCCATCACCCGCTGTTTCTCCACCGGACGCATCCGGCCGTGCACCAGCCCGATGTGCAGGCCGGGCAGCATGGTCTGCAGTTCGGCGGCGGTATCCTCGGCGGCTTGGCACTCCAGCACCTCCGACTCCTCGATCAGGGTGCAGACCCAGTAGGCCTGCTTGCCCTCGGTGCAGGCGAGTTTGACCCGCTCGATCACGTCGCCGCGACGGCTGTCGGGCAGCGCCACCGTTGTGATGGGGGTTCGGCCCGGCGGCAGTTCGTCGATGACCGAGGTGTCGAGGTCGGCATAGGCGGTCATCGCCAGGGTGCGGGGGATCGGGGTGGCGGTCATGATCAGCTGATGGGGATGTACCCCTTCCCGCTCCCCTTTTTCCCGCAGGGCGAGGCGCTGATGCACCCCGAATCTGTGCTGTTCATCGATGATGACCAAGGCGAGGCGCTGGAACACCACCTGCTCCTGAAAGATGGCGTGGGTGCCCACCACCATCTTGACACTGCCATCGGCGATGGTCGCCAGCGACTCTTCGCGCGCCTTGCCTTTCTGTTTGCCAGCAGCCAGCCGACTCCGATGCCGAGCGGCTCCAGCCACTTGGCGAAGTTGATGGCGTGCTGTTCCGCCAGCAGCTCGGTCGGCGCCATCAAGCCCACCTGACAGCCATTGCCGATAGCCTGCAGGGCGGCCAGCGCCGCGACCAGGGTCTTGCCGGAGCCCACATCCCCCTGCACCAGCCGCATCATGGGGTGGCTCTGTTGCAGATCCTTACTTATCTCCGCTACTACCCGGCTCTGGGCGCCGGTGGGCTTGAACGGCAGGGCGCCGAGCAGCTGTTCGACCAGCTCGGGCGCCGGTTTGAGAGCGCGGGCCAGCTGGGTTTGTGCCTGAGCACGCACCTTGAGTACCGAGAGGTTGTGCGCCAGCAGCTCCTCCAGCACCAGCCGTTGTTGGGCCGGGTGCTGGCCGCTTTCCAGCAGCGGCAGCGCCACCGAGGGGGGCGGACGGTGCAGCAATTTCAGGGCGGCGGCCAGCTCAATCTGGTGGGGATAGAGGCCAGCGGGCAGCAGCTCCTCCACGCCATAGAGGTCGAGCTGGGCCAGCGCCTGATCGGTGAGGTTGCGCAGGGTGAGCTGGCGCAGCCCTTCGGTAGTCGGGTAGACGGGGGTGAGCGCCTCTTCGGTCTGACCGGCCTGCTCCTCGCCGAGCAGCTTGTACTCGGGGTGGGCCATCTCCAGCCCGTATTTGCCGAGGCGCACCTCGCCAAAGCAGCGGATCAGACGGCCCGCCGCCAGACTGTTTTTCTGGGCAGCGGTGAAGTTGAAAAAGCGCAAGGTGAGGGTGCCGGTGCCATCGCTGATGCGACAGACCATCATGCGGCGGCGCCCCATCACCAGCTGAGTGTCCTGGATTTCGCCCTCGACGGCGCCGTGCAGGCCGAGCGGCAGATCGCCGATGGGCCACACCTGGGTGCGGTCCTCGTAGCGCAGGGGAAGGTGGAACAGCAGATCCTGTACTGTGGCCAGCCCCAGCCGCTCGAGCTTCTCCAGCATCTTGCTGCCGACACCCTTGAGGCTATCGAGAGGAATTTTATCCAATTTCATCAATTAGATGCCCGAAAACACTGTAAATATGTCCAGATGATAGGGGTTGTTGAGGGGCCGATGCAAGCCGAGTTGCTGCTGGCAGGGCCGCCAAGGCGGGGGAAACGGCGGATATAACAAAGGCCTGCCGAAAACGGGAGGCCTTTGTGTGGTTGCCAACAGGCAAGGTGCGGGCGCATGGCGCCCAGGGTCAGATGATGCGTTTGAGCAGCAGATGGGCCTTGACCCGGTGGATCCGTCCCAGCAGCTTGCGCACCTGTTCCGGGTAGTCCTGGATCTGCTCCACCTGATCGAAATGACTGATCCGCTTGGTGTTGGTCAGGATGTTCTCCCGCTCCGCGTTGAACTGGGGACGCAGCAGGTGGCGACGATCGTGTACCAGCAGGCCGTTCTCCAGATCCAGCGCCCAGGCGCGGGGGTTGAGGTTGTTGCCGGTGAGCAGGGCCCACTCGTCATCCACGAAGATCCCCTTGAGATGGTAGGAGTTGCGCTCGCAACACCAGAGCATCAGGTTGAGGCGACCGTCGTCGATGTGACGCTGGTTGCGCTCGGCAAACTTGCGCAGGTTGGTCTCGTAGAGATAGGGCAGGCCACCGATAGTGGAGAACTTCTCTTCCGGCGGAATGAAGAAGTCGTTGGCGGTCTTGTCGCCCACTACGATGGTGACTTTGCAACCGCGCTGCAGCAGATCCTCGATATCCTTGCTCAACTCCTTGGGCGGGTTGAAGTAAGGGGTGCAGATGAAGATCTCCCGCTCGGTGGCGCGCACCAGATTGCGGATCATCAGGTTGAGCTGATTGTTGCGCTTGCCCAGACCCACCATGGGGGTGACGGCCACCTCCTGGGTGTTGACCGGCATGGTGCTGAAGCGGTACTGGCTCTGGCGCAGGTTCTGCTTGAAGCGGCGGATCGGCCCCTTCAGCTGCTTGGCGCTGGGGATGTCGCTGTGATCCAGTCGCTGCACCGCGTCGCTCTTCACGAACAGGTCATCCACATAGTTGACCATGCTGCGGGCCAGCTCCGGGCTGGTGATCTGGTGATAGCGATCGAAGCGGTAGCGATCCTGCTGGTGCAGGTAGATGTCGTTGAGGCTGGCACCGGAGTAGAGCACCACATCATCAAAGATGAAGCCCTTGAGGTGGAGCACGCCGAGCAGCTCGCGCCCCTTGACCGGCACGCCGTAGATTTCGATCTGGTGCTCGTGTTCGGCAGCCATGGCCTGATACATCAGGTGGTTGCCGCCCTGCTTGCCCTTGCCGATCAGGCCGCGCTGGGCACGGTGGAAGTCGACGAACAGCTTGATGTCGAGGGCCGGATTGCGCTGCTTGGCGGCGTAGAGGGCGGAGAGGATCTCCCGGCCCGCTTCGTCATCCTGCAGATAGAGCGCGACCAGATAGATGCGCCGGGTGGCACTGGCGATAAGCGCGAGAATGCGGCGTTTGAAATCCTGGGCGCTGTAGAGCACTTCAAACTGATCCGCTGCGACGGCGATCTGGGGCAGGCGCGCCAGCAGTTGTCGATAATGGGCCGATGAATGCATAGATAAACCTGAAATCACGGGGTTAAGCGTTCCACTCGGAGCGATGAATAGGCGATTCTAGCAATCTCGCCCTCTCAGCCAAAGAAAGAATCATCAGAAAGATGAAAAAGGCCTCACGAGTGAGGCCTTTTTGTCAGCATTTCGCCCTTGTCAGAGGAAGCTGTAGATGATCATCGCCATCACGCCGCCGGTGGTGCCGATGATGGTCTCCATCACGGTCCAGGTCTGCAGGGTCTGCTTCTCGGTGAGGCCGAGGTAACGGTTGGCCAGCCAGAAACCGGAGTCGTTGACATGGGAGAGCACGATGGCACCGCCACCGATGGCGATGGTGACGGCAGCCAGCTGGGCACCGTTCAGGCCGAGCGGCTCCAGCATCGGCAGCACCAGACCACAGGCGGTCAGCATTGCGACGGTGGCAGAGCCCTGAATGACGCGCACTGCGGCCGCCAGGATAAAGGCCAGTGCGACGATGGGCAGACCGGAGTCGGCCAGCATATTGCCAAGCGCGGCACCCACGCCGGAATCAACCAGCACCTGTTTGAACACGCCACCGGCACCGGTCACCAGAATGATGACGCCCGCCGGCTGGATGGCGCTGTTGCAGACGCTCATCACCTCGTCACGGGACATGCCACGGCGAATACCCAGCAGATAGAAGGCGGCCAGACAGGCGACCATGATGGCGGTGAAGGGGTGGCCGATGAACTCCAGCCAGTTGTGCAGGGTGGAGCCCGCCTCGACGAAGCGACCGACGATGGTCTTGAGGCCGATCAGCAGCAGCGGCAGGCCGATGAGGCCCATGGCTAGCCCGAAAGAGGGCAGGGATTTGCTGTCATCATGGACGCTGTTCTGGGCATCGGCAGGCAGCGGCACATCGACGATCTTGCTGATGAAGTCACCGAACAGCGGGCCCGCCAGGATCAGCGCCGGCACGGCGGCGATCAGGCCGAACAGGATCATATAGCCGAAGTCGGCACCCAGCTGGGAAGCCACCAGGATCGGGCCCGGCGCCGGAATAAGGAAGGCCTGGCAAGTGGCGATACCGGCCAGCAGGGCGATACCGATCTTCACCACGCTGCCGCCGCCACGACGGACGATGGCGAAGGCGACGCCGATCAGCAGCACCACGGCCACGTCAAAGAAGAGCGGCAGGGCGCAGACAAAGCCGGTCAGGGCCATTGCCCAGTTGGCGCGCTTGACGCCGAACTTGCCGAGCAGGGTGTGAGCCACCCGGTCGAGGGCACCGGTCACTTCCATCACCTTGCCGAACATGGCGCCCAGCGCCACCACTACCGCGACGAAACCGAGGGTGCCACCCATCCCTTTCTGGATGGTGGCGGCGATATCGGCCGGGTTCATGCCGGCGGCGAGACCCGCCACCATGGAGACCAGGATCAGGGCTACCACGGCGTGGAGCCGGGCCTTCATCACCAGGAAGAGCAGCAGCACAATCGAGCCGGCGGCTGTCATGATCAGGGAGAGGTCAGACATTGTTATGCGTTCCTTTTTCCAAGTTCAGTCGTGACACCTTGCCGATCCGTCGGCAAACCATATCTTTATGATTTATTTAGATTTATGGCAAGGGCTCAACATCATATGCCCAGGTGACTATGGGTTTGCTCAGTCTGTGGCAGACTTCACATTTTCAATCGTTACCGGTAACATGTTACCGGTAACGTGTTAGATTAGAACCCATCAACAGCTGGTTTTTTGAAAAGTGGGACAGAGGTCAAATTATGGCGGGTAAGTGCATTATCGTGATGGGTGTGTGTGGTAGCGGCAAATCCAGCGTGGGTCTGAAAGTGGCCGAAGCGCTGGGCGCCAAGTTCATCGATGGTGATGACCTGCACCCCAAGGCCAACATCCAGAAGATGGCTGGCGGCAACCCCCTCAACGATGAGGATCGTGCCCCCTGGCTGGAGCGGATCCGCGACGCCGCCTACAGTCTCGAGCAGAAGAACGAGACCGGCATCATTGTCTGTTCCGCCCTCAAAAAGAAGTACCGCGACCAGATCCGCGAAGGCAACGAGTCGGTCAGCTTCATCTTCCTCGATGGCAGCCAGCCGCTGATCCTCGAGCGGATGCGTGCCCGCAAGGGCCACTTCATGCGTGAAAGCATGGTACAAAGTCAGTTCGATACCCTGGAGCGCCCGGATGGCGAAGCCGGTGTATTCCACATTGATATAGACGGCACCTTCGAACAGGTGGTTGACCGCGCCGTCACAGCATTGGAGCAAGCCCAATGATTCATCAGGTAATTTCCGACGTCACCGCCCGCATCCGCGAGCGCAGTGTCGCCCGTCGTCAGGCATTTCTGGCCCGCATCCAGCGTCAGGCCGAGCAGGGCAAGACCCGCGCCGCGCTGGCCTGTGGCAACCTGGCTCACGCCGTGGCTGCCTGCAGCAGTGACGAGAAGGGTCGCATTCTCGATATGACCCGTGCCAACGTCGGCATCGTCACCGCCTACAACGATATGTTGAGCGCCCATCAGCCCTATCAGGGCTATCCGGATCAGATCAAGGCGGTACTGGCCGAGCTGGGCCACAGTGCTCAGGTTGCCGGTGGCGTGCCCGCCATGTGCGATGGTGTGACTCAGGGTCAGCCGGGAATGGACATGTCCCTCTTCTCCCGCGACCTGATCGCCCAGGCGACCGCGCTGTCGCTCTCTCACAACACCTTCGATGCCACCCTGCTGCTCGGCATCTGCGACAAGATAGCTCCGGGTCAGATCATGGGGGCCCTCTCCCACGCTCACCTGCCGACTGCATTCGTACCGGCGGGCCCCATGGCGAGCGGCATCAGCAATGACGAGAAGGTGAAGGTGCGTCAGAAGTACGCTGCCGGTGAAGTGGGTCGCGACGCCCTGCTGGAGATGGAGTGCGGCGCCTACCATGCGGCGGGCACCTGCACTTTTTACGGCACCGCCAACACCAACCAGCTGGTGTTCGAGGCCATGGGCCTGATGCTGCCGGGCTCCGCCTTCGTCCATCCTCACAGCGAGTTGCGCCGCGCCCTGACCGCCGAAGCGGCCCGCCGCATCAGCGCCATGATCCCGGGTTCCCCGGCCTATCGCCCGCTGAGCGAGGTGCTGGACGAGCGCTCGTTGGTCAACGGTCTGGTGGCCCTGCTCGCCTCCGGCGGCAGCACCAACCACAGTATCCACATGGTGGCGCTGGCTCGCGCGGCCGGTCTGGTACTGACCTGGGATGACATCAGCGATCTCTCCGACGTGGTGCCGCTGCTGGTTCGCATGTACCCGAACGGCCCGGCCGACGTCAACGCCTTCGAACAGGCGGGCGGCGTGCCCGGCCTGATGCGCCGTCTGGCGCAAGAGGGGCTGATCCACATGGACGCTACTCCGGTCTTTGGCGAGATGCAGGATTACCTCAGCCGTCCGGCATTGGTCGATGGCCAGCTGGTATGGCAGCCGGTGGGCGAGAGCGGCGATGCGAGCGTGCTGTCGCCTTCCGGCAGCGTATTCCAGGCCACCGGCGGCACCAAGCTGCTGGCGGGCAATCTGGGCCGCGCCGTGGTCAAGGTCTCCGCCGTGGCTCCCGAGTATCGGGTCATCGAAGCGCCGGCGCGGGTCTTCTCCTCCCAGCATGCGGTGGAAGCGGCCTACAAGGCGGGCGATCTCAATCAGGATGCCGTGATCGTGGTGCGCCACAATGGCCCGGCCGCCAACGGTATGCCGGAGCTGCACAAGCTGATGCCGGTGCTCGGCAACCTGCAGAAGGCGGGTTACAAGGTGGCGCTGGTCACCGATGGCCGCCTCTCCGGTGCCTCCGGCAAGATCCCGGCCGCCATCCACGTCACCCCGGAAGCGCTGCACGGCGGGGCCATCGGCCTGCTTGCTGACGGCGACCTGCTGCGGGTTGATGCGGTAAACGGCAGCCTCGACTGCCTGACCGATTTGAGTGGCCGTACCCAGGCCGAGATTGACCTCACTCTGGAACAAGAGGGGTGGGGCCGTGAACTGTTCAGCGTGATGCGTCGCGCGGTATCGAGCGCCGAGTGTGGCGCTACCATCTTTGACTAAGGAAGAGCTATGCAGAACTGGAAAGTGACCCCGGCCGAGGTGTTTGCCGCCTCCCCGCTGGTACCCGTGATGGTTATCAACGAGCTGGATCAGGCCCTGCCGATGGCCAAGGCGCTGCTCGACGGCGGCATCTCTGTCTTCGAAATCACCCTGCGCACCCCGGTGGCCCTCGATGCCATCGCCCTCATCGCCAAGGCGATGCCGGATGCCATGGTCGGTGCCGGTACCGTGCTCAACTGCGAGCAGTTTGACGCAGCCGTCGCTGCCGGTGCCCGCTTCGTCATCTCCCCGGGGATGACCCCGGCCCTGCTGGCCCACGCGGCCAAGAGCACTGCACCGCTGATCCCGGGCGTCGCTACCCCGTCTGAAGTGATGCAGGCGCTGGAAGCGGGCTATGACCATCTGAAGTTCTTCCCGGCCGAAGCGAACGGCGGCACCAAGGCGCTCTCCGCCATTGCCGCGCCGCTGCCCCAGGTGAAGTTCTGCCCGACCGGCGGTATCGGCCCGAAAAACGTGGCCGACTATCTGGCGCTCAAGTGCGTCGCCACCGTCGGCGGCTCCTGGATGCTGCCGGCCGATGCGGTCAAGAGCGGCAACTGGGAAGAGGTGACCCGCCTCTCCCGCGAGGCGGTTGAGTTGGTAAAACGCTAAGCATCAGTTGTGCAGAAAAACCAGACAGGCCACCCTCGGGTGGCCTGTTTGCTATCAGCGTGACTTAAGTGGGTGAGGGAAGGGATTACCCAAGACTCTCCCCGACATAGAGGGAGAAGCCGATATCCTTGCGGGTGTCGGGTTGGGATTGGCCGTTGAGACGAGCCAGCAGCATGGTGGCCGCCTCCCGACCGATCGCTTCCCGCGGGGTGGCGATACTGGCCAGTTTGGGGGTCATGGCGTGGCCGATGTCGAGAGCGTTGCAACCGGCGATGGCGATCTGCTGGGGCACCGGGATCCACTTTGCCTGACACTGCAGCAGGGCGCCCACCGCCAGGTCATCGTTGGTGCAGAACAGGCCGTCGAGGTCGGGATAGCGTACCAGCGCCTGATCCAGCAGCTCACCCCCCAGAGTGAAGCTGGAGGATTGTTCGGTCAGCAGATGCTGGCCGGTGAGGCCGAAGTCGGTCATCGCCTGATAGTACCCCTCCATCCGCAGCTGGGTGCGCACGTCGAGCCGCGCCCCCAGATAGACCACCTTGCGTCGGCCCCGGCGCAGCATATCTGTTACCATGGCCCGGGCCGCGGCTCTATGGTCCATGCCGACCACCATGTCGATGGGGGTTTGCGGCAGATCCATGGTCTCCACCACCGGAATGCCGGCGGTGGCGATCATCTTGCGGGTGCGCTCTGTGTGCTGGCTGTCGGAGAGGATCAGCCCATCCACGTGATAGGAGAGCAGGGACGCGACTTGCTCCTCCTCCCGCTCCGGACTGTAGCCGTAGTGGGCCAGCAGGGTCTGGTAACCAGCCGGTCGGGTCACCGACTCGATGCCATGGATCACCGCAGAGAATACCTGGTTGGAGAGGGAGGGGATCAGGATGCCGATCGCCTTGCTGGTCGCGTTGGAGAGAATATCCGGCGCCCGATTGGGGATATAACCCAGCTCTTCCACCACGGCCGCGATCCGCTCGCGGGTCCCCTCCGCCACGGTCTGCGGGTCGCGCAGATAGCGGCTGACAGTCATCTTGGTCACGCCGGTCTGGTCGGCGATATCTTGCAGGGTGGGGCGGCGCTTGCGGGTGGGGCTCATAAGGGTGTCCAGCGTGGATGTTACATGTAACATTACCGTTTTTGGCGGATAAAGTCAGCATATGAAGCCGTTTTTGCAGGAGTTTTCCGATGATCAGAGGCAAGCAGTTCGTGGATGTCCGGTTCGAGCAACAGGATGTGGAGGGGGAGCAGTTCTCGGAGTGCCGCTTTATCGGCTGCAACTTCTCCTGGCTGGATCTGAGCGATAGCCGCTTCATCGACTGCAGCTTCTACGATCGGGAGAGTGAACGGGGCTGCCTGTTGCAGGGTTGCGATCTGCGCGAGGCCAGCTTCCTGCGCTGTGATCTCACCATGGCCGATTGCAGCCGCAGCCAGTGTCTGGGGTTGGAGATGCGCGACTGTCAGGCGGTCGGCATCAACTTCGGCCACGCCAGCTTCGCCAACCAGATCACCGCCAAATGCTACTTCTGCGAGGCCCATCTGACCGGCAATAACTTCAGTTACGCCAGCTTCGAGAGTTGTCTGCTGGAGAAGTGCGAGCTGACCGGCAACCGTTGGCAGGGGGCCAACCTGTTTGGTGCCTCGCTGGCGGGCTCCGATCTCAGCGGCTCCGAGTTTGGCCAGATCGACTGGACCAGCTTCAAATTGCAGGGCTGCGATCTGCGCCAGTGCGATCTGCCGGGGCTGGATCTGCGGCGGGTCGATCTGCAAGGGGTGCAAATTAACGAGGATCAGCAGCAGGTATTGCTGGAGCAGATCGGTATGGTTGTCTTTCCCTGAGCCGAGCGAAAAATTAGGTAATTTTTCATCAAATGGGGGTGACAGCGGGTTGCTGTACTCCTGAAACGACAAAAGCCTGCGTGAGGCAGGCTGTTGTTGTGAGCGTGTGATGCGTTTGTCGGCCGGGTTGACTCAACCCCTGGCCAGCCATTTGGTCGGGTTGATCGCCTCGCCCTGATAGCGAATTTCGAAGTAGAGGCCCGGTCTGTCCTGACCGCCACTGTCACCGACCAGCGCCACCGGTTCACCCTGTTCCACATTCTGGCCAACCTGACGCAGCAGCGACTGATTGTGACCGTAGAGGCTCATATAGCCCTTACCGTGATCGATTACCAGCAGCATACCGAAGCCATCGAGCCAGTCGGCGTAAACCACCTGGCCCGGCGCGACCGCCTTGACCTGGGTTCCTTCGCTGGCGCCGATCAGGGTGCCTTTCCACTTGAGCTGGGCGGTGCGCGGCGAGCCGTAGGCGATGAGGATCGGCCCCTGTACCGGCCAGCGCAGGCTGCCATTGGTCTTGAGCCCGCTGTAGTAACCTGCGGTCCCAATCCCCGAGCCTCGCTCCGGTTTGGTACTGGACATCTCTTCGACCGGTTCTGCCGGTTTGACGGTTTTGTTCTGCTGGGCGGCAAGTCGTTGTTGCTCGGCGCGGCGCTGCTCGGCCAGCTTGCGCTGACGCTCCTGTTCCGCTTTCAGCTTGGCCAGCCGCTCCCGTTCGGCCCGTTCGCGGCGCTCCTGCTCTTCCCGCTGGCGGCGCAGCTCTTCCAGCCGGGCTTTCAGCGCCTTCTCCGCCTTGACCAGCTTGGTGAGCTTCTGCTCGTCATCCTGTACCGACTGCTGCAACTGGTTGCGCACCTTGGCCCGGCTCTGCTGGCTGGCCAGCAGGGTCTGGTGATGCTCCTGCTGTTCGGCAAGCAGGGTCTGCAGTCTGGTTTCGGTCTCTTTGGTTGCCTGCTGGTTTTTCGCCAGCTTGTCGCGGGTGACGCGCAGGGCGTCGATGGCCTCGATGCGGGCCTTGTTGAGGTAGTCGTAGTAGTCGAGGGAGCGGCTCAGTTTGGCCGGATCCTGCTGATTGAGCAGCAGTTTCAGGTAGTCGTGGTTGCCCGCCTGAAAGGCGCTCTCCGCCTGTTTGGCCAGCAACTGCTTTTGATGTTTGGCTTGAACTTCCAGCGCCAGCTTGTCTTTTTGCAGGGTCGCCAGCTTCTGCTGGTTCTGCTTCAACTGCTGTCTGGTCTGGTTGAGTTTGGCGGCGGCGGCCGAGATGGCCTGCTCGTCAGCCTTGAGCTGGGTATTGAGCTTGGCAAGCTCCTGCTTGCTGAGCTTGATGGTCTTCTGTTGCTCTTTGATCTGGGACTGCATGGTGCCCAGCTGCTGATTGGCGGCCAAAGCCGATTTGCTGGCGCCAAACAACAGGCAAAAAAACAGCGCGCCGGCCAACAGGCCGACGCGACTGGTTTTCTGTGAAATAACTTCGCATCCCCGCATGGGGAAGGATTATTTCAGAATCATCAGGGGCTTGCCAGTCATTTCCGGCGGCACCGGCAGACCCATCAGGGTCAGCATGGTGGGGGCCAGATCGGACAGTTTGCCACCTTCAACTACCTCGGCTTTGCGACCGAAATAGATGAGCGGAACCGGCAGATTGGTGTGGGCAGTGTGGGCCTGACCAGTCTCTTCGTCCAGCATCTTCTCGGCGTTGCCGTGGTCGGCAGTGATCAGGCACTCGCCACCCACTTCGGCCAGGGCGTCGGTCACACGGCCGATGCAGTGGTCAACGGCTTCACAGGCTTTGACGGCGGCATCGAACACACCGGTGTGGCCAACCATGTCGCCATTCGGGTAGTTACAGATGATGACGTCGTACTTGCCGCTCTTGATGGCCGCAACCAGCTTGTCGGTCAGCTCTTCGGAGCTCATCTCCGGCTGCAGGTCATAGGTCGCCACTTTCGGGCTGGCCACGATCTCGCGATCTTCGCCGGTGAAGCAGGACTCTTCGCCACCGTTGAAGAAGAAGGTAACGTGAGCATACTTCTCGGTTTCGGAGATGCGCAGCTGGGTCTTGCCCTGCTTGGCCAGCCACTCACCCAGGGTGTTGACCAGAGCGGTCGGCGGGTAGGCACAGGCGGTTTTGATGTCGGCCGCGTATTCGGTCAGCATCACGAAGTTCAGCTTCGGCTCGACTGCACGGGCGAAGCCGGTGAAGTCGGTGTCAACGAAGGCGCGGGTGATTTCACGGGCACGGTCGGCACGGAAGTTCATGAAAATCAGCGCATCGCCATCTTCCATCGGGGCAGCTTCGCCGATGCGGGTCGCTTTGACGAACTCGTCGTTCTCGTCGCGGGCATAGGCGGCAGCCAGCGCTTCGGTGGCGCTCTCGGCGGTGAACTCGCCCTTGCCCTGGGTCATCAGGTCATAGGCTTGCTGCACGCGATCCCAGCGGTTGTCACGGTCCATGGCGAAGTAACGACCGATCATGGAGGCGAAACGACCCTTGCCCAGCTTGGCGAACAGGGCGTCGAACAGCTCGATGGAGGACTGGGCGGAGCGCGGCGGAACGTCGCGGCCATCCAGGAAGGCGTGCAGATAGATCTTCTCGGCACCACGCTTGGCGGCCATTTCGATCATGCCCATGATGTGCTCTTCGTGGCTGTGTACGCCACCCGGGGACATCAGGCCCATGATGTGAACGGCTTTGCCGTTGGTCACGGCAGCGTCAACAGCCTTGGCCAGCTCGACGTTCTGGAAGAATTCACCGTCCTGGATGTCTTTGGAGATGCGGGTCAGCTCCTGATAGACGATGCGACCGGCACCGATGTTGACGTGGCCTACTTCAGAGTTGCCCATCTGGCCATCCGGCAGACCGACATCCAGACCGGAGCCGGAGATCAGGGTGCTGGTGTAGTCACGGGCCAGACGATCGAGGTTGGGAGTCTTGGCGGCAGCGACGGCGTTGTGCTCTTGCTTGGTGCTGTAGCCCCAACCGTCCATGATGACCAGAACCAAAGGTTTCTTAGCTGTTGACATAAGACTATGTCCTCTCGGATTGGAAAAAATGCGGGAAATGAAACTAGCGTAATATTACTACATCTGCCGAAATAGTCACCTGATAGCCAAGGGGCGCTCCCGCGGCCCCGCAAGCCACGCCCTTCCTGCCATGCTCGCTGCCCAATGATGATGGGAGCCTGCTCGCGCTTTGCCGCCAAGATGGCTGATCTTATCAATACCCCCATGTATACTCGGGCCCTTGTCTTGGTCCCTGGATAGTAGAAGATGCAAGAGTATTTGGATTTTGCGGCCCGTAACCCGCTGCTGACCGCAGCCTGGTTGGGTCTGGCTGGCACCCTGGTTTACACCACTGTGCGTGCCCGTTTGTCTCCGGTAAAAACCGTCAACAATCACACCGCGACCCTGCTGATCAACCGCGAGAATGCCACCGTGGTGGATATTCGCAGTCAGGAAGAGTATGCCAAGGGCCATCTGGCCGGTGCCCAGCACCTGCCGCTGACCCAGATCCAGAGCAATAATCTGGGCCCGGTTGAAAAGCATAAAGATGCCCCCATCATAGTGGTGTGCGAGTCGGGAATGACTGCGGGCGGCGCGGGCCGTCAGTTGAGCAAAGCTGGCTTCAAGCAGGTTTATGTGCTCGGCGGTGGCATGGCCCAATGGCGTGCAGAAAATCTGCCGGTAACCAAGAAACGCTGATTTAAGCAGGGCCTGAGCCCACTTATCCATATAACAAGGAATCAAACGAAATGGCTGACGAGATCAACAACCAGGAAGTACAACCGGAATTCCACATCCAGCGTGTTTACACCAAGGATGTCTCTTTCGAAGCGCCGAACACCCCGCACATCTTCCAGAAAGAGTGGCAGCCGGACGTCAAGCTGGATATGGATACCAAGACCAACATCCTGGCTGAGAGCGTGTACGAGGTTGTCCTGACCCTGACCGTGACTTGCAAACTGGAAACCGAAACCGCCTTCCTGTGCGAAGTACAGCAAGCTGGTATCTTCACCATCGGTAACCTGCCGGAGCCGCAACTGGCTCACTGCCTGGCTGCCTTCTGCCCGAACATCCTGTTCCCGTATGCCCGCGAAGCCGTGGCCAACATGGTGAGCAAGGGGTCCTTCCCGCAGCTGAACCTGGCACCGGTCAACTTCGATGCCCTGTTTGCCCAGCACATGGCGCAAGCACAGGCCCAGCAGGCGACTGCGGAAGCCTGATAATGGCTGACCAGATCGCTATCTCGGTCTTGGGGGCGGGGTCTTATGGCTCCGCCCTTGCCATTTCTCTGGCGCGCAACGGTCATCCGACCCTGCTGTGGGGTCACGACCCTGCTCATGTCGCCGAGCTGGAACAAGACCGCAGCAACAAGGCTTTTCTGCCTGATGTCCCTTTTCCTGCCGATCTGCAGCTAACTGCGGATCTGCAACGTGCGGTACAGGCTGCCCCCGTGCTGCTGCTGGTCGTGCCGAGCCATGTATTTGGCGATGTGCTGACCCGGATCAAGCCCTTCTTGCGCCCCGATACCCGTATCGCCTGGGCCACCAAGGGTCTGGAGCCGGACAGTGGCCGTCTGCTGCAGGATGTGGCCCGTGAAGTGCTGGGTGACGAGATGCCGCTGGCGGTGATCTCCGGTCCCACCTTCGCCAAGGAGCTGGCTGCCGGTCTGCCGACCGCCATCTCGGTCGCCTCGACTCACGACGAGTTCGCCGACGATCTCTCCCACCTGCTGCACTGTGGCCGCTCGTTCCGGGTCTATACCAATCCGGACTTCGTCGGTCTGCAGCTGGGTGGGGCGGTGAAGAACGTCATCGCCATCGGTGCCGGTCTCTCCGACGGGCTCGGGTTTGGCGCCAATGCCAGAACCGCGCTCATCACCCGGGGTCTGGTAGAGATGCAGCGTCTGGGTGCGGCGCTGGGTGCCGATGCCAAAACCTTTATGGGGATGGCGGGGCTCGGGGATCTGGTGCTCACCTGTACCGACAACCAGTCGCGCAACCGTCGCTTCGGGCTGGCCCTCGGGGCTGGCAAGGATGTGAACACCGCCATGACCGAGATCGGTCAGGTGGTGGAGGGGTATCGCAACACCAAAGAGGTGCATTTGCTGGCGGCCCGCTGCGGCGTCGAGATGCCCATCTGCGAGCAGATCTTCAAGGTGCTCTACGAGGGTAAGAACCCGAAAGAGGCGGCCATCGCCCTGCTGTCGCGAGACAAAAAGGACGAGTAATCGGCCGATTGCCCATGCAAAAGGCCCCGCCGGATGGCGGGGCCTTTTCTTTGCGCCTGTCCCGTCCTGAATATGGTTTACACCTTTCCCCCCAATAAATGGAGAGCCCGATGGGACAAGGTGTGAAACGGACACAGCGCGATTACTCGCTGACTTTTAAACTGGCGCTGGTCGAGCAGATTGAAAAAGGCGAGCTCACCTACAAACAGGCTCAGGTGCGTTATGGCATTCAGGGCCGCTCCACCGTTCTGGTATGGTTGCGTAAACATGGTCGGCAAGATTGGAGCCAGGGGGCTTCTGTGCGTGCCGGCAGGAGCATCACCATGCCTGACCACGACAATCAGACGCCCGAACAGCGCATCAAGGAACTTGAGCAACAGCTGGCGTTGATGAGTCAGAAGGCCCAGTTCTTTGAGGCCGTCGTCGATGTACTGAAGAATGACTACGGCGTCTCCATCGTAAAAAAGCGACCCGGCAAGTCCTCTCGCAGCGGCAAGTCGAGAGGCTGACCATTGTCAGGGCTTGCCTGTTTCTGGGGATAAGCCGGCAGGCTTACTACAAGCGCAATCGGGTCGCCGACGAGCGCCATGCACAGGGATTGCAAGTGGTGCGTTTTGTGCGTCAGGTTCGACTGCGACAACCGCGGGTGGGCACTCGCAAGCTGCATTATCTGCTGCAGGGTCAGGATGATGGCGGGCTCAAGGTCGGGCGGGACAGGCTGTTTCAGATATTGGCCGAGCACCGCCTGCTGGTGCAGCCCAGGCGGGCGTATCACAAGACCACCCACAGTTTTCACCGTTTCTACCGTCATCCCAACTTGCTCAAGGCGGGGCCAGAGCAGGTCACACCGGTGGCCCCGGAGCAGGTCTGGGTCGCTGATATCACCTATCTGCCAGCCAGAAGCGGGCCGCTGTACCTGAGCCTGGTGACGGATGCCTACTCACGCAAGATAGTGGGCCATCACGTGCACGAAGGGATGCACGCCGAATCGGTGGCGATGGCGTTCAAGAAAGCACTGAAGCAACGACGTGGCGGCGGTGAACTCATCCATCACTCTGACCGCGGCGTGCAGTATTGCTCTGGGCTGTATCAGTCATTACATGAACGGTACGGGGTGAAATGCTCGATGACGGATGGGTATGACTGCTACCAGAATGCGTTGGCGGAGCGGGTGAACGGGATTTTGAAAGGAGAGTTATTGTTGCAAAGCCCGCAGGATTTGACGCAAGCGCGGGAAATGGTGCGTGAAGCAGTGGATATTTACAACGCGGAGCGGCCGCATCATGCGTTGAAATACAGAACCCCCGATGCGGTACATAGGGGGTTCTGAGTGGAGCAAAGCTAGCCGAAAATGTGTAAACCTATTTCAGGACTAGACAGCCGCAATGGCAACAAATCAATAGTAGGAGTGGTCGCCGCGCTGGTGCTCGGTGGCATCTTTCACACCGTTGAGCTCACCCGGGAACTTCTCCAGCAGTTGCTTCTCGATCCCCTCTTTCAGGGTGTAATCGACCATGGAGCAGCCGTTGCAACCGCCGCCAAACTGCAGGATGGCCAGTTTGTCTTCGGTCAGCTCGACCAGGGTGACCTTGCCACCGTGACCAGCCAGCATGGGGTTCACTTCGGACATCAACACGTACTCGATGCGCTCGATTAGCGGCGCGTCATCGGCCACTTTACGCATCTTGGCGTTCGGTGCTTTCAGGGTGAGCTGGGAGCCCATCTGATCGGTCACGAAGTCGATGGTGGCATCCACCAGGAAGGGGGCGCTCAGGGGATCGACCATGCAGTCAAAGCCGCTGAAGGGCAGGTGTTGATCTTCCGGGTCCACGGCATCGGGCGGGCAATACGATACGCCACACTCGGCATTCTGGGTTCCCGGATTGACCACAAACACCCGGATATTGGTGCCATCAGGCTGTTTTTCCAGCAGTTTACGGAAATGGGCCTGGGCGGCGTCGGAAATGCTGATCATCACTATCCTCATAAACCTGAGTGTACGACTAGGGTATTCATGATAACGCGGTTATTAATGCTTGGGTAGCATGCCGATGGCTACTTGCTGTGCCGCAGGGTTCGACAGATTGCCCACACTTCCACCTTTGTGATGCCGCTCTCATGGAGCAGACGGCTGAGCTGCCCGGCGGTGGCGCCTGTGGTCACGACGTCATCGAGCAGGGCGACATGACGGTATTGGTGGGAGCGGATCCGGAATGCCCCGCGCAGATTGCGCCGCCGCTGCCCGGCGCTCAAGGTTGTTTGTTGCGGGGTCGCCTTGATGCGTTGCAACAGAGTGTTGTCGCAGGGAATACCGGTGAACTCGCCAAGGGCTTGTGCGATCTCCTCCGCCTGATTGAACCCGCGCCGCCACTGCCGCCACCAGTGCAGGGGAACCGGAATGATCGCCTCCGGCGGCTCGCGGCTATCCAGATGATCGGCCAAGAGGCGTGCCAGTAGCGGCGCCAGCAGGATCTGGCCGGAATATTTAAGCCGGGGGATCAGCATGGGGTAGGGGGTTTGGTAGTCGCCAATCACCTGCAACCGCTCCCAGGGGGGAGGTCTGCGCTGGCAGCGACCACAGACCGGTATGCTCTCTTCTATATAGTCAGCCAGCGGTGCGGCGCAGAGGCGGCATCTCGGCTGTGACTGGTGCAGCGCCTGCCGACACCAGCTGCAGAGCATGGGCTCGCTGTCACAAGGCTGATGACAGAGGAGGCAACTCCCTTGCCAGTCATCGTGGCTGCCGAGCAGCAGGCTTGCTTTAGCGAGCAGTCGCTTTAACATGCTGACCCCAAGAGCATGAACAGGGATCTTGAGTCTAGATGAGCATATCGGTAGAGCAGTTTGGCCAGGGGCCCGATCTGGTGCTGTTGCACGGTTGGGGGATGAATGGTGCGGTCTGGCATGGTATTGCCCAGCAATTGGCGCTCCACTACAGGGTTCATCTGGTGGATTTGCCCGGCTTTGGCAACAGCCCGCTGGCAGACGAGGTGGATTACAGCCTGCCCTGGCTTGCCGAGCAGGTGGCCGCCATCTTGCCGCAGAAGTGTCATCTGCTTGGCTGGTCGCTCGGCGGTCTGGTGGCAAGCCAGTTGGCGTTGACGCATCCCGATCGGCTGCACTCCCTGATCACCGTGGCCAGCTCCCCCTGTTTCATGGCCCGCGACGAGTGGCCGGGGATCGCCCCCAAGGTACTGACCGGCTTCAACCAGATGCTGGCGGGGGATTTTCGCCAGACCATAGAGCGCTTTCTGGCGATCCAGGCCATGGGCAGCGAACATGCCCGGGACGATATCCGTCAGTTGCGCCACTGGCTGGCCGAGCGGCCGGCGCCCGAGTTTGCCGCACTCGAGGCTGGACTGACGCTGTTGGCCGAGATTGATCTGCGCGAACCGCTGCAGGTGCTCGATCTGCCCTGGTTGCGGATCTATGGGCGACTGGATTCATTGGTACCCAAGGCGGCTATTCCCCTGTTGGATTATCTCTACCCTGCCAGCCGTAGCGTGACCCTCAATAAGGCCTCACACGCACCTTTTATCTCCCACCCTGACGAATTCATTGAAATCGTTCGAGATTTTGTTGGCTAAAAAACAGCCGGCAAGCTTCATTAATCCTCTGGTCTGGCGGATAATTAAGCTGTGACCAGAGGAGTAACACCATGCGTATTGATTCTGCTTTCAACAGCGGGGTACAGGGATTTCAGCGAGCCGAGCAGATTGCCGACAAGGCATCCAATCAGATCGCCCGCCTCAACACCCCCAGCGGGGATCAGGTGCAAGTGACCGATGAGCTTGTCAATCTCAAGGTGGCCGAGCAGCAGGCTGGCGCTTCCGCCAAGGTAGTGCAGACTGCCAGCGATATGATGGGAACCCTGATCGACATCCGGGTGTGAGATGAACATCAACGTCAGTCTGCCTCCCCTTATCCCGACACAGCTGCAACCTCAGGTGGAAGCGGCGAGGACGGATAATCGCCGGGCAGAACTGATCCCGCAGGCCCGAGCGGGCCAAGCCTCCGTTGCCGAATCCGAAGTCGGCTCCCAAAAAGAGAAATCCAAAGCCGGTCAGGCCTCCAGCAATCAGACTTCCCAGAACAGCCGTGAAACTGGGCAACCGGCGCCGACGACACTGCCAGACAATCGCTTTGTCGAGGCAACCGGTGAGGATGGGCAGCGCAAGCAGCAAGATCCCAAACAACAGGAGCAGCAACAGCGGCAAGAGCAGCAGGTTCAGGATCTTGTCGAGCGTGACAAGGAGGTGCGCACTCACGAGCAGGCGCACCAGTCTGCGGGTGGAGAGTACGCCAGCTCGCCCACCTATCAGTTTACGCAAGGGCCGGATGGCAAGCGTTATGCAACGGGTGGCGAAGTCCAGATCGATACCAGTGTCGTACCCGGTGACCCTGCCGCTACCATCGCCAAGATGCAGCAGATCCGCTCTGCTGCGCTGGCGCCTGCCGAGCCTTCCGCGCAGGACTTGGCCGTTGCACGCAGCGCTGCCGCGAGTGAAGCTAAGGCGCGCAAAGAGCTGATGGCCGAGCAGAGCGCAAAATCGGGCGGCGTGCTGAGTGCCTATATGGACAAGCGCAACAGCGTCATCGCTGGCCACTATCGACAGGCTGTCAGCCCGGCCTCGACCCAGTCCCTCAGTCTGCATATCTGAATCCCCCCTCACCAAACTTTCAGCTGCTTTGCCTGTTTTGCAACTAACCTGAAGATCAGGCCCATTCCAATTTCACAGGAGCTGTCATGCATTTCGATGAAGTCAAAGCGGAAGATTTCACCACCTTCTCCCGTGTGCCGCCCCCCCACCTGCAGATGGAGCAATTTCTGATGCAGCTCGGAGGAGGAGGAACTGAAGGAACCAGTTTTAAGAAGAAAGTGATGCTGGCGGCTGGCTGGAGTCACACCGGCGTCGTCTCTTACGGAAAGTATCCACAAGAGGCCTGCAAGGCATTCAATCGACTGCGGGAGGTGCTGGCCCAGCATGGAGAGCCCGAGAGTATTCTTGCTGCCCTGACGCAGTGATCCTGAGCTTCGCGTGTAAAAAAGCCCCTTGCGGGGCTTTTTGCATTCAGAGGACTTCTGGAAGGTTTCGCTACTTTTTCGCTTTGGAGAGCGCTGCCGCGAAGGCGTTGCCCATGGCACCACCCATAGGGGGGCTTTGGCGCGGCTCATTTCTTGGTTTAGTGTTGCCAGCACTGCTGTTGCGCGCTTCAGCCGGCTTGCGGGCGGGTTGCCCTGCCTTTTCGTCGAGGCGCATGGTCAGACTGATCCGCTTGCGCGGGGCGTCCACTTCCAGCACCTTGACCCGCACAATGTCGCCCGCCTTGACCACCTCACGGGGATCCTTGACGAAACGGTCGGTCAGGGAGGAGATGTGCACCAGACCGTCCTGATGAACACCGATATCGACGAAGGCGCCGAAGTTGGTGACGTTGGTGACTACACCTTCCAGTACCATCTCTGGCACCAGGTCGCTGATCTGCTCCACACCTTCCTTGAAGGTCGCGGTTTTGAACTCGGGGCGCGGGTCGCGGCCCGGCTTGTCAAGCTCGCCGATGATGTCGGTGACGGTAGGTACGCCGAATTGCTCATCGGTGTAATCGGCCGGTTTCAGGCTGCGCAGCAGGCTGCTGTTGCCGAGCAGGCTCTCCACGGTCTGCTCCAGCTTGGCGAGGATCCGCTCCACGACCGGATAGGACTCCGGGTGTACCGCTGAGCTGTCGAGGGGATTGCTGCCGCCGCGAATGCGCAGGAAGCCGGCGCACTGTTCGAAGGCTTTGGGGCCGAGTCGGCTCACTTTCAGCAACTGCTGACGGCTCTTGAAGGCGCCGTGCTCATCCCGATAGGCGACGATGTTCTGGGCCAACGTCTGGGAGAGGCCGGAAACCCGGTTGAGCAGGGCGACCGAGGCGGTGTTCACATCGACCCCGACCGCGTTCACGCAATCCTCGACCACGGCATCCAGCCGGCGGGCCAGCTGGCTCTGGCCGACGTCGTGCTGATACTGGCCCACCCCGATGCTCTTGGGGTCGATTTTGACCAGCTCGGCCAGCGGGTCTTGCAGGCGGCGGGCGATGGAGACGGCGCCACGGATCGAGACGTCGAGATCCGGGAACTCCTGAGAGGCGAGCTCGGAGGCGGAGTAGACCGAGGCCCCCGCTTCGCTCACGACTATCTTCTGCGCCTTAGCGGCGGGGTAGCGCTCGAACAGGTCGCTGACCAGCCGGTCGGTCTCCCGCGAGGCGGTGCCGTTGCCGATGCTGATGAGCTCGACCTTGTGCTTCTGGCACAACTCGCTCAGGGTCTTGAGGCTTTGATCAATCTGGCGTTTTGGTTCGAACGGATAGATGGTGGCGTGATCGACCAGTTTGCCGGTGGCATCCACCACGGCAACCTTGACCCCGGTACGGATGCCCGGATCCAGCCCCATGGTGCAGCGCATGCCGGCCGGGGCCGCCATCAGCAGATCCTTGAGGTTCATGGCGAACACCTTGATTGCCTCCTCCTCTGCCGACTCGCGGATACGGCCGATCAGCTCGGTCTCCATCTGAAGCGACAACTTGATCTTCCAGGTCCAGCTCACCACCCCTTGCAACCATTTGTCGGCCGGGCGGTTCTGCAGATTGAGCTTGAGGTGGTGGGCAATGATCCCTTCGCAGGGGCTGGCACTCTCATCGTCACCGGTGACCAGCGCCAGATTGAGGATCCCCTCATTGCGGCCGCGCAGCATGGCCAGCACCCGGTGGGAGGGGGCCTTGTGCAGGGGTTCGTCGTGTTCGAAATAGTCCTTGAACTTGGCCCCTTCCTGCTCCTTGCCTGCCACCACGCGGGCGCGCAGGGTGGCATTTTGCCACAGGTAGTCGCGCAACTTCTCCAGCAGGTCGGCCTGCTCGGCGAAGCGCTCCATCAGGATATAGCGGGCGCCGTCGAGGGCCGCCTTGCTGTCGGCAATGCCCTGTTCGGGATTGAGGAAGGCGGCAGCCGCTTGCTCGGGATCCTGCATCGGGTCGCTGAGCAGCAGGTTGGCAAGCGGCTCCAACCCGGCTTCGATGGCCATCTGCCCCTTGGTGCGGCGCTTGGGCTTGTAGGGGAGGTAGAGGTCTTCCAGTCGGGTCTTGCTGTCGGCGCCATTCAATTCGCGCATCAGCTCGGGGGTCAGCTTGCCCTGCTCTTCGATGGAGCGAATGATCACCTGACGGCGATCTTCCAGTTCACGCAGATAGCCGAGGCGGCTCTCCAGAGTACGTAGTTGGCTGTCGTCCAGACCGCCGGTCACCTCTTTACGGTAACGGGCGATAAAGGGCACGGTCGAGCCTTCATCCAGCAGGCGCACTGCGGCCTGCACCTGCTCCGGGCGAGCATTGAGCTCATCGGCAATCTGTCTCTCTATGGTTTGCATCATGATGTTGTTGAGGGCCTCTGTGGTCGAGTCCGCGCCATCAGGCGCCAAGTGTGAGCACTATATGGGGTCGTGTTGCGGGATGCCACCCTGCGCCGGGGTCTGCACCAGTCAGACTGATAAAGTCGCAGGGGGGGGCATTTATCTTGCCATTGCACCTGTGACTCAGGATGTGGCTGTAGCAAGCAGCTCGCCAGCAGTCCGGCTATTTGGGGTAGCTGATCTCGTTGATATACCAGCAGACGTCACCAACTGGCGTACGGACGATGGCTTCATCACCGACCTCTTTCTTGAGCAGGGCGCGGGCCATGGGGGAGTCGATGGAGATGTAATCCTTGCGCTCGAAGATCTCGTCATAGCCGACGATGCGAAAGCGCTTGGTCTCGCCCTCTTCGTTTTCCACCTCGACCCAGGCGCCGAAGAAGACCTTGCCCTCCTGCGCGGGGGCATAGTCGACGATCCCCAGATCTTCGAGGCACTTGCGCAGGTAACGCACCCGCCGATCGATCTCCCGCAGCCGCTTCTTGTTGTACTGGTAGTCGGCATTTTCGCTGCGATCCCCCAGACTGGCGGCCCATGCCACCTTCCTGGTGACCTCGGGGCGCTCCTGGCGCCAGAGGAAATCGAGCTCTTCTTTCAGCTTGTTGTAGCCTTCGCGGGTGATCAGCTTTGTCTTCATGGTGATGCGGACCTGGTCAAAGAGGGGTATTCATCGCTAACTGCTCGGGAATATTAGCTTTTGTCCTCTTGCTGTCGAGGGAAATCGTGATGGCTCGGCTGGCGCCATTCAGGGAGTAGCTGGCCAGCGCAGTGACTTGATGGCCGTCACGCTCTCGGGACGGGTAATAACCGGTAACATATTTGTGCTTTGCTCCCGCTATATCCCCCCCTAGTATTGGGGGCAGCTAAAGAATGAAGAGGCAAAGCAATGAGTCAGCAGCAATACAAGGTCCTGGTCGTGGACGATGACCTGAAATTACGTTCCCTGTTGGAACGCTATCTCACCGAGCAGGGATTCGTAGTGCGCGGCGTGGCCAATGGCGAGCAGGCCGATCGCTTGCTGACTCGTGAAAACTTCAGCCTGATGGTGCTCGACCTGATGTTGCCGGGGGAGGATGGGCTCTCCATCTGCCGCCGTCTGCGGGAAGCGGGCAACCAGATCCCGGTGCTGATGCTCACCGCCAAGGGAGATGAAGTGGATCGCATCGTCGGGCTCGAGATGGGGGCCGATGACTATCTGCCCAAGCCGTTCAATCCCCGCGAACTGCTGGCGCGGATCCGTGCCGTGCTGCGCCGCCATACCGTCGAGCTGCCGGGGGCTCCCTCTGCTGCAGAGAAGGTGGTCAACTTCGGCGCCTTTCAGCTCAATCTCGCGACCCGCGAGCTGAGCCGGGATGGCGAGCCTATGGCGCTCACCAGTGGTGAATTTGCGGTGCTCAAAGTGCTGGTCAGCCATCCGCGTGAACCGCTCTCCCGCGACAAGCTGATGAATCTGGCCCGTGGCCGCGAATACACCGCTACCGAGCGCAGCATCGATGTGCAGGTCTCTCGCCTGCGCCGCCTGCTGGAACAGGATCCGGCCCAGCCCCGCTACCTGCAGACCGTGTGGGGTCTGGGGTATGTGTTCGTGCCAGATGGTGACGGTGCATGAAAAAAGTCGGCAGCATGTTCTCGCGCATGCTCTGGTTTCTGGCCGCCGTTTTGGTGGTCTATC
Organism: Aeromonas sp. 61P; assembly: GCF_051919545.1. NCBI lineage: Bacteria > Pseudomonadati > Pseudomonadota > Gammaproteobacteria > Aeromonadales > Aeromonadaceae > Aeromonas > Aeromonas sp. 61P. The sequence goes on along the minus strand of NZ_JBQBEL010000001.1, from coordinate 459,879 downwards.
AAGCGGTCTCCTACGTCACCTTCTACAACTATCTGCTGGCGCCCACCGTCAAGCAGATCAGTCACTTGCTGGCCAATCAGGTCAAGCTGATCTTTCCGGTCAACACTGAACAACTGGCGCTGAGTGAAGATGCCGAGGCGCTGGTCTATGTGACGACCGGTACCGATATCTATACCCAGAGCGAGGCGGTGCAGCATGGCTTCAACGATGCCAAGCCGTACCCCTATCTGGAGGAGAACATCAGTCGCGAACTGGGTGGCCCGGCCAAGGTGCGGGTCGAGATCCAGGATCACTACATCATCTGGATCCAGCCGCCGCAGGCCAGCAAAATCTGGGTGCGGATCCCGCTGACCGAGATTGAAGATGACGATATCGAACCCCTCATCATCTATCTGAGCGTGCTGCTGGTGATCACCCTGTTTGCGGCCTGGCGCTTTGCCCGGCAGTTGGTGCGCCCGCTCGAGGATCTCGAGGCTGGCGCGGTTGCAGTGGCCAGAGGGCATTTCCCGGAGGCACTGGGGGAGCTGGGCTCAAGGGAGGTGCGGCGGCTGACCCGCACCTTCAACCATATGTCCCACTCCATCAAGAGCCTGATCGAAGAGCGTAATTTGATGATGGCGGGGGTCTCCCACGATCTGCGTACCCCGCTGACCCGCATCCGGCTGGCCACCGAGATGATGTCCTCCGGTGACGAGTACCTCAAGGAGAGCATCAACGCCGACATCGATGAGTCCAATGCCATCATCGATCAGTTCATCGACTACATCCGCCCGGACGAGGGGCAGGATCTGGAGCCGATCGACCTGACCCAGCTGGTGCACGATACCTTGCTGATCTACTCGGAGCAGGGGCTGGAGGTCGATCTGGCGCTGCCGCAAGAGGCGGTGCGGGTGGCCTGCAATCCGGTCAGTATCCGGCGGGTGTTGAACAACCTCTCAAGCAACTCGCAGCGTTATGGGGCGAGCCGCTTGCATGCCGAGCTCAAGGACGACGGGCACTGGGTGCGCCTGCGCCTCTCCGATGATGGCCCCGGCATTCCGGAGCAGGACTACTCCCGGGTACTAAAGCCGTTTACTCAGGGTAATGTGGCGCGGACCGTTGGCGGCAGTGGCCTGGGGTTGGCCATCGTGGCCAAGATAGTCGCCCAGCACCACGGCACTATCCGGCTGGGAAGCTCGGATCTCGGCGGCTTGCTGGTCGAGATGCGGCTGCCGAAACATCAGCCACAGGAGTGGATGGATTGAGAGAAGGGCGTATCCGTGGATACGCCCTTCTGCATGGTCAGCTCTTGGTTTCGACTGATGCTCGATAACGTTTGCCGTACTTGAGCTGCTGGATCAGCAGGGCGGCAACGATGAGCGCCAACCCGATGGGGGTGGCCGGATGGATGGCTTCGCCGATCAGCAGATTGAGCAGCACCAGCGAGGCAAACGGCGAGATGAAAATGAGGTTGCTGATGGGGGCCGTGTTGGTGGCATGGCGCAGCGCCATCAGCCAGAGCACAAAACCGAAGCCCATTTCGAACAGTCCCACATAGATGGCACCAGCCCATCCCTGCCAGGCGGTCATGGCAAAATCGGAGAGCAACCAGGTCGCCACGACGATAAAAGGCAGGCTGATCATAAAGCCGAGCAACAGGCTGACGATGGGATCGCCCTGATTGCGGGTGTTGAGGATCCAGTAGCTGGCCCAGATGAGGGTCGAGACCAGCGCCAGCGTCACGCCGAGGGGGCTGTCGAACTGGAGGCCGAATACATCCCCTCTGGTGGCGATCACCAGTGCGCCAAAATACCCCAACACGATGGCGACGCCATCACGCCGACGCAGCTTCTGGCCGAGGAAGGGGACGGCCAGCAGACTGAGAGTGATAGCCCAGGTGTAGTTGAGGGTCTGTGCCTGCTGGGCAGGCAGCAGGTCATAGGCCTTGAATAGCAACAGGTAATAAAGAAAGGGGTTCAGCACGCCCAGAGCCAGGTAGTAGAAAGGGCGGGCCTTGATGTAGCTTCCCAGCAGCGGCAGTTTGCCCTGTTTGGCGACGATGGCTGTCAGCGTAAGAGTCGAGGTGAAGGCGGCCACAAGCAACAGTTGCACAGGTTCGAAATAGGCGAGGGAGATCTTGAAGGCTGTGGCGACCGTCGACCAGAGGGCAACGGCGCAAAGGCCATACTGATAGGCTTTCTTTTGATCTTTGAGCATGGGATGTCGTTCCACTGACAGAGGCAAGCGCACAGTCTACCAGTCTGCTTGTAACATTGTCGTTACCTGGGTGTTGGCACAGAGTGCGTTGCCGCAAGCGAGATCCATCTGTCACATAAAACTGCGCATAATCTGTTCGCTATCCCTTGCGCAAATTTGAAAAATCCGTATAATCCCCTCCGCTTACCCATGAGGTAAGCCAGACGATATGTCTGCTGCTGAGCTTCCTGTTTACAGGAGCCAGCCATACAGTCCTCCCGATATGGGGGGAAACGTGAAAAATCACACCTCTGGCGGGAGAAATCTCGGTCGGGCGGTGTTGATTTATGTTCTTTTATCTATTGGAGCTCTGTCAATGCAGAACCAAAGAATCCGTATCCGCCTGAAGGCTTTTGATCATCGCCTGATTGATCAATCCACTGCGGAAATCGTTGAAACTGCTAAGCGCACTGGCGCGCAGGTTCGCGGTCCTATTCCGCTGCCGACTCGCAAAGAGCGCTTCACCGTCCTGATCTCCCCGCACGTCAACAAAGATGCGCGTGATCAGTACGAGATCCGCACTCACAAGCGTCTGGTAGACATCGTTGAGCCGACTGACAAGACCGTAGACGCCCTGATGCGTCTGGATCTGGCAGCTGGTGTAGACGTCCAGATCAGCCTGGGTTAATTACGGAAAGAGGTTGATAACAATGACAATCGGTCTTGTAGGTCGCAAAGTGGGTATGACTCGCATCTTCACTGAAGATGGCGTTTCTATCCCGGTGACTGTTATCGAAGTTGAAGCTAACCGTGTAACTCAGGTCAAATCTGTAGAAACCGACGGCTACAACGCTATTCAGGTTACCACTGGCGCCAAAAAAGCCAGCCGTGTGACCAAGCCGGAAGCTGGCCACTTCGCCAAAGCTGGTGTAGAAGCCGGTCGCGGTCTGTGGGAATTCCGCCTGAACAACGGTGAAACTTTCACTGTTGGTAGCGAGCTGAAAGTAGATCTTCTCGCTGACGTTAAGCTGGTAGACGTTACCGGCACATCCAAAGGTAAGGGCTTTGCTGGTACTGTTAAGCGCCACAACTTCCGCACCCAGGATATGACCCACGGTAACTCCTTGTCTCACCGCGTTCCGGGTTCTATCGGTCAGAACCAGACTCCGGGTCGTGTATTCAAGGGCAAAAAGATGGCTGGTCACATGGGTGCTGAGCGTGTAACGACTCAGAACCTGGAACTGGTTCGTGTTGACGCTGAACGCAACCTGCTGCTCATCAAAGGTGCAGTACCGGGTGCAACCAACGGCAACGTGATCGTCAAACCTGCCGTCAAAGCGTAACGTCTGAGGAGATAGTAATGGAATTGGTAATGAAAGACGCCAAGAGCGCTCTTGAAGTTTCCGAGACTACCTTCGGGCGCGAATTCAACGAAGCTCTGGTTCACCAGGTCGTCGTTGCATATGCCGCTGGTGCCCGTCAGGGTACTCGTGCGCAGCTGACTCGCTCTGAAGTGTCTGGTGGCGGCAAAAAGCCGTGGCGTCAGAAGGGTACTGGTCGTGCCCGTGCTGGCTCCATCCGTTCGCCCATCTGGCGTTCCGGTGGTGTGACTTTTGCTGCTAAGCCGCAAGATCACAGCCAGAAAGTAAACAAGAAGATGTACCGCGGCGCTATCCGTAGCATTCTGTCCGAGCTGGTACGTCAAGAGCGCCTGATCGTTGTTGAGAAGTTCGGCATCGAAGCTCCGAAGACCAAAGAACTGATCGCCAAGCTGAAAGAAATGGAACTGACTGACGTTCTGATCGTGACTGCTGAAGTCGATGAGAACCTGTTCCTGGCTGCTCGCAACCTGTACAAAGTTGACGTGCGTGACGTTGCCGGTATCGACCCGGTCAGCCTGATCGCTTTCGACAAGGTTCTGATGACTGCTGATGCAGTTAAGCAAATCGAGGAGATGCTGGCATGATCCGTGAAGAGCGTCTGCTGAAAGTTCTGAAGGCTCCGCACATCTCTGAAAAGAGCACCATGGTTGCAGAAAAGCAGAACACTATCGTGTTCAAAGTTGCTGTTGATGCTACCAAGGCGGAAGTCAAAGCTGCAGTTGCGAAACTGTTCGAGGTCGAAGTTGAGACCGTCCGTACCCTGAACATGAAGGGTAAGACCAAGCGCGCAGGTGCACGCGTAGGCCGTCGTTCCGATTGGAAAAAGGCTTATGTGACCCTGAAAGCTGGTCAGGACATCGACTTCATGGGCGCAGCCGAGTAAGAGGAGTTCTCAAAAATGGCAATCGTTAAGTGCAAGCCTACTTCTCCGGGCCGCCGCCACGTCGTCAAGATCGTCAATCAAGAGCTGTACAAGGGCAAGCCCTTCGCCGCTCTGCTGGACAGCAAAAGCAAGTCCGGTGGTCGTAACAACAACGGCCGTATCACTACCCGTCATATCGGTGGTGGTCACAAGCAGCACTACCGTATCGTCGACTTCAAGCGCGACAAAGACGGTATCCCGGCTAAAGTAGAGCGCCTGGAATACGATCCGAACCGTACCGCTAACATCGCTCTGGTGTTGTATGCAGACGGTGAGCGTCGTTACATCCTGGCTCCGAAAGGCCTGAAAGCTGGTGACGCGATCGCTTCTGGTGCTGATGCAGCCATCAAGGTAGGTAACGCCCTGCCGATGCGCAACATCCCGGTTGGTTCTACCGTTCACGCTGTAGAGATGAAGCCTGGTAAAGGTGCCCAGCTGGCTCGTTCCGCTGGTACTTTCATCCAGATCCTGGCTCGTGAAGGTAACTATGTAACTCTGCGTCTGCGTTCCGGCGAAGTACGTAAAGTTCTGGCCGAGTGCCGCGCTACCATCGGTGAAGTCGGTAACTCCGAGCACATGTTGCGTCAACTGGGTAAAGCCGGTGCAAACCGCTGGCGTGGTATTCGTCCGACCGTTCGCGGTATGGCGATGAACCCGGTTGACCACCCGCACGGTGGTGGTGAGGGTCGTAACAAGGGCATGCAGCCTGTGTCCCCATGGGGCCAGAAGGCTAAAGGCTTCAAGACCCGTAAGAACAAGCGTACCGACAAGTACATCGTACGTCGTCGTAACAAGTAATTGTTAACATAGAGGAATCACCATGCCACGTTCTCTCAAGAAGGGTCCATTTATTGACCTGCACTTGCTGAAGAAGGTAGAGAAAGCGGTGGAAAGCGGGGATAAAAAGCCGGTTAAAACCTGGTCCCGTCGTTCAATGATCATCCCGAACATGATCGGTTTGACCATCGCTGTCCATAATGGTCGTCAGCACGTTCCGGTTTTCGTTACCGAAGAAATGATCGGTCACAAACTGGGTGAATTCGCACCGACTCGTACTTATCGCGGCCATGCTGCTGATAAGAAGGCTAAGAAGCGCTAAGGGATAAATGATGGAAGCTATCGCTAAACACCGTTATGCCCGTACTTCTGCCCAGAAAGCTCGTCTGGTAGCCGATCAAGTACGTGGTCTGTCCGTAGACAAGGCTCTGAATATCCTGACCTTTAGCCCGAAAAAGGCTGCAGTGCTGGTTAAGAAAGTGCTGGAATCTGCCATTGCAAACGCTGAGCACAACGAAGGCGCCGATATCGACGCGCTGCGTGTTGCTACTATCATGGTCGACGAAGGTCCCTCCATGAAGCGCATCCGTCCGCGTGCCAAAGGTCGTGCGGATCGTATCCTCAAGCGTACCGCTCACATCACTGTAGTGGTATCCGACGCTAAGGCTGGGAGATAAGCAATGGGTCAGAAAGTACATCCTAATGGCATTCGCCTGGGTATTACCAAGCCTTGGAATTCTACCTGGTTCGCGAACACCAAAGACTTCGCTGACAACCTGTACAGCGATTTTCAAGTACGCCAGTTCCTGACCAAGGAACTGAAAAACGCGTCCTTGTCCAAGATCACCATTGAGCGTCCGGCCAAGAGCATCCGTGTGACCATTCACACCGCTCGTCCGGGTGTTGTCATCGGTAAGAAAGGCGAAGACGTTGAGAAGCTGCGCAAAGCTGTAGCCACTATTGCTGGCGTGCCTGCTCAGATCAACATTTCCGAAGTCCGCAAGCCGGAGCTGGATGGCAAACTCGTTGCCGACAGCATCACTTCCCAGCTGGAGCGTCGTGTAATGTTCCGTCGTGCTATGAAGCGCGCCGTACAGAACGCAATGCGCCTGGGTGCCAAGGGCATCAAAGTGGAAGTTTCCGGTCGTCTGGGCGGCGCTGAAATCGCGCGTACCGAATGGTACCGTGAAGGTCGTGTGCCGTTGCACACCCTGCGTGCCGACATCGACTACGCAACTTCTGAAGCCCACACCACTTACGGTGTGATCGGCGTTAAAGTTTGGATCTTCAAGGGCGAAGTTCTGGGCGGTCTGGCTGCTGTTAACGCTGCCGCTGCTCAAGAGCAAGCTCCTGCAAAGCCCAAGCGTGACAACAAGCGCCGCGCTGCTAAGTAAGGAGATTCGGTAAATGTTGCAACCTAAGCGTACTAAATTCCGCAAGACCCACAAGGGTCGTAACCGCGGTCTGGCCACCTCTGGTAACGAAGTATCCTTCGGTACCTTTGGCCTGAAGGCGACATCCCGTGGTCAACTGACTGCTCGTCAAATCGAAGCAGCCCGTCGTGCCATGACCCGTCACGTTAAGCGTCAAGGTAAGATCTGGATCCGTGTGTTCCCGGACAAGCCCATCACCGAAAAGCCCCTCGAAGTTCGTATGGGTAAAGGTAAGGGTAACGTGGAATACTGGGTTTGCCCGATCCAGCCTGGCAAGGTTCTGTACGAGATGGACGGTGTACCTGAGGCTCTGGCGCGTGAAGCGTTTGCCCTGGCCGCAGCTAAGCTGTCTGTTCAGACCACTTTCGTAATTAAGACGGTGATGTGATGAAAGCCCAAGATCTGCGTCAAAAGAGCGTCGAAGAACTGAACCAGGAGCTGCTGGGCCTGCTGCGTGAGCAATTCAACATGCGCATGCAAGCGTCCACCGGCCAGCTGGCTCAGACTCACACTCTGAAACAAGTGCGTCGTGACGTCGCACGTATCAAGACTGTACTGACTGAGAAGGCAGGTGCGTAATGACTGACAAGATCCGTACTCTGCAAGGTCGTGTAATCAGCGACAAGATGGACAAGTCCATCACTGTTGCTATCGAGCGCAAGGTAAAGCACCCGATCTACGGTAAGATCATAAGCGCACTACCAAGCTGCACGTACATGACGAAAACAACGAGTGCAAAGCTGGCGACCTCGTGGAAATCCGCGAATGCCGTCCGCTGTCCAAGACCAAGTCCTGGACCCTGGTTGCCGTTGTAGAAAAGGCCTAATCGGTACTTTGTAGTCCAAGCGGCCCCTTTCAGGGGCCGTTTGTTTTTTAGGCTACCTTTTCTGAAAATCCTGTGTTATAGTTTCGCGCCTTTTGAAGGCAGCCAGATCCCATTAGGGATAAGAAGTAAACAAAGCGGAGCACTAAGATGATCCAGATGCAAAGTATGCTGGGTGTTGCCGACAACTCCGGCGCTCGCAGTGTAATGTGTATTAAGGTTCTGGGTGGCTCGCACCGCCGTTACGCCGGCATCGGCGACATCATCAAGGTTTCCATCAAGGAAGCCATTCCTCGCGGTAAAGTGAAGAAAGGTGATGTGTATAACGCGGTGGTCGTACGCACCCGTAAAGGCGTTCGTCGTCCGGACGGCTCTGTCATCCGTTTCGACAACAATGCGGCTGTGTTGCTTAACAACAACCAACAGCCAATCGGTACTCGTATTTTTGGCCCGGTGACCCGTGAACTGCGTAATGAGAAGTTCATGAAGATTGTGTCCCTGGCACCCGAAGTACTGTAAGGAGTCGAACGATGGCAGCTAAAATCCGTCGCGAAGACGAAGTGATTGTTCTTACCGGCAAAGACAAGGGCAAGCGTGGCAAAGTCACTCAAGTCCTGATTGCAAAAGGTAAGGTAATCGTGGAAGGCATCAACCAGGTGAAGAAACACCAGAAGCCGGTACCCGCACTGGGTCAGGCTGGCGGTATCGTCACCAAAGAAGCCCCCATCGATGTATCAAACGTAGCGCTGTTCAACTCTGCCACTGGCAAAGCTGACCGCGTTGGTTTCCGGATTGAAGACGGCAAAAAAGTCCGTTTCTTCAAATCCACCGGCGAACTTGTGAAGTAATTGGAGTTTAACGATGGCGAAACTGCATGATTACTACAAATCCGATGTAGTAAATGAACTGTCCAAGCAGTTCGGTTACAAGACTATCATGCAAGTCCCTCGGATCGAGAAAATCACCCTGAACATGGGTGTTGGTGAAGCGATCTCTGACAAGAAATTGCTGGAAAATGCTGCTGCCGATATGGCTGCCATTTCCGGTCAGAAGCCGCTGATCACCAAAGCTCGCAAATCTGTTGCGGGCTTCAAGATTCGTGAAGGCTACCCGATAGGTTGTAAAGTAACCCTGCGTGGCGAGCGTATGTGGGAGTTCCTGGAACGGCTGATCTGCATCTCCGTACCGCGTATCCGTGACTTCCGTGGCCTGAACGCTAAAGCGTTCGACGGTCGTGGTAACTACTCCATGGGCGTGCGTGAGCAGATCATCTTCCCGGAAATCGACTATGACAAAGTCGATCGCGTCCGTGGTCTGGATATCACCATCACCACTTCCGCGAATACCGATGAAGAAGGCCGTGCTCTGCTGGCTGCCTTTAACTTCCCATTCCGCAAGTAAGGTTAGGGTTATGGCTAAAACATCCATGAAAGCGCGCGAAGCAAAGCGTGCCAAGCTGGTAGCCAAGTACGCGACCAAGCGTGCCGAGCTGAAAGCTATCATCGTTGACATGAACGCTTCTGAAGAAGCGCGTTGGGATGCTGTTCTGCAACTGCAACAGCTGCCCCGTGATTCCAGTCCGTCCCGCCAGCGTAACCGTTGCAATATTACTGGTCGTCCGCACGGTTTCCTGCGCAAGTTTGGCCTGTCTCGCATCAAGGTGCGTGAGCATGCCATGAAGGGCGAAATTCCGGGCCTGAAGAAGGCTTCTTGGTAACGAATCTCGGGAGTTAGACTTATGAGCATGCAAGATCCGATCGCGGATATGCTGACCCGCATCCGTAACGGTCAGGCGGCGAGCAAAGTTGCGGTTTCCATGCCTTCTTCCAAGCTGAAAGTGGCTATCGCCAAAGTGCTGAAAGAAGAAGGTTACATCGCTGGCTACTCCGTAGCTGGTGACGTGAAGCCGGAACTGGAAATTGAACTGAAATATTTCCAGGGCAAGCCAGTTGTAGAACTGATCCAACGCGTAAGCCGTCCAGGCCTGCGTATTTACAAGCGCACTACTGATCTGCCGAAAGTTATGGGCGGTCTCGGTGTTGCTATCGTGTCCACGTCTAAAGGTGTGATGACTGACCGTGCTGCTCGCAAAGCAAGCATGGGCGGTGAGATCATCTGCTACGTCGCTTAATAGGAGGTAGGAAATGTCTCGTGTTGCTAAGGCACCCGTCACTATTCCTGCTGGCGTAGAGGTGACTCTGAACGGCCAGGAACTGACCATCAAAGGTGGTAAAGGTTCTCTGGTTCGCTCTATTCACGCCGGTGTAGAAGTGACCAAAGAAGACAATGTACTGAAGTTCGCCCCGCGCGGCAGCATCGCTGGTGCTGACGCTCAGGCCGGTACTGCCCGTGCATTGGTCAACAACATGGTAATCGGTGTTACCCAAGGCTTCGAGCGCAAGCTGCAGCTGGTTGGTGTAGGTTATAAAGCCTCCATCAAGGGCAATGCTGTTGCGCTGGCTCTGGGCTTCTCTCACCCGGTAGAGCATGCGCTGCCGGCTGGTGTGACCGCTGAGTGCCCGACTGCTACAGAAATCGTTCTGCGTGGCGTCGACAAGCAGCTGGTTGGCCAAGTCGCCGCCGATATCCGTGCTTACCGCGCTCCGGAGCCCTACAAGGGCAAGGGTGTACGCTATGCCAACGAGCAAGTGCGTACTAAAGAAGCTAAGAAGAAGTAAGGTAACACTATGGACAAGAAAGCAGCTCGTCTCCGTCGTGCTACTCGTGCTCGGAAAAAGATGCAGGAACTGGGAGCTACCCGTCTGGTTGTTCACCGTACCCCGCGTCATATCTATGCGCAGGTTATTGCAGCCAACGGTTCCGAAGTTCTGGCCTCTGCTTCCACAGTAGAGAAAGCCATCAGTGAAGCTCTGAAATACACCGGTAACGCAGATGCTGCTACCGCTGTAGGTAAGGCTATCGCTGAGCGTGCTATTGCCAAAGGCGTTCAGAACGTATCTTTCGATCGTTCCGGTTTCAAGTATCACGGTCGCATCGCTGCCCTGGCAGCTGCCGCACGTGACGCTGGTCTTCAGTTCTAAGCTAGGAGTCGAAGATGGCTAAAGTCGAATCTCAAGCCGGCGAACTGCAAGAAAAGCTCATTGCAGTAAACCGTGTTTCGAAAACTGTTAAAGGTGGTCGTATCATGTCCTTCACCGCGTTGACCGTGGTGGGTGATGGTAACGGCCGTGTAGGTTACGGTTACGGTAAAGCCCGTGAAGTTCCGGCTGCTATTCAAAAAGCAATGGAACAGGCTAAGCGTAACCTGAACAAGGTTGAGCTGAACAACGGCACTCTGCACCACCCGGTGCGTGGTGTTCACTCTGGCTCCACCGTGTTCATGAAGCCGGCCTCCCAAGGTACTGGTATCATTGCAGGCGGCGCTATGCGTGCTGTTCTGGAAGTTGCCGGTATCCACAACGTGCTGGCCAAGACCTACGGTTCCACCAACCCAATCAACGTTGTTCGCGCTACTGTAGACGCTCTGGTTCACGGTCAATCACCGGAACAGATCGCTGCCAAGCGTGGTCTGCGCGTTGAAGAAATTCTGGGGTAATGCGACATGGCTAACACTGTAAAAGTAACTCAAACTCGCAGCTCTATCGGCCGTCTGCCAAAGCACAAGGCGACTCTGCGTGGTCTGGGTCTGCGTCGCATTGGTCACACCGTTGAGCTGGAAGATACTCCTTGCGTACGCGGCATGATCAACCAGGTTTATTACATGGTTAAGGTGGAGGGCTAAGCATGCGTCTGAACACTCTGTCTCCGGCCGCTGGTTCCAAGCCTGAAAAACAACGTCGTGGTCGTGGTATCGGCTCCGGCCTGGGCAAGACTGGTGGTCGTGGTGTTAAAGGCCAAACCTCTCGTTCCGGTGGCGGTAAAGTCCGCAACGGTTTCGAAGGCGGCCAGATGCCTTTGAAAATCCGTCTGCCGAAGTTCGGTTTCTTCTCTCGCAAATCTTTGGTTTCTGCCGAAGTGCGTCTGAACGAAATCGCCCTGGTAGAAGGTGATGTGGTCGACCTGAGCACTCTGAAGCAAGCCGGTGTTGTTACTAAGAACATCGTGTTCGCTAAAGTTGTTCTGTCAGGCAACATTGACCGTGCTGTGACCGTTCGTGGTCTGTCCGTCACCAAAGGTGCACGCGCAGCCATCGAGGCCGCTGGCGGTAAAATCGAGGAATAATCAGTACAATGGCTAAGAAACCAGGATTGGATGTTAAAGCACAGGGTGGTCTGAGTGAACTGAAGAGCCGTCTGCTCTTCGTTCTCGGGGCGATTATCGTTTTCCGTGCAGGCTCTTATGTGCCGATTCCTGGTATTGACGCCGCCGTACTGGCCGAGTTGTTCCAGCAACAGAAGGGCACCATCATTGAGATGTTCAACATGTTCAGTGGTGGTGCACTCTCGCGTGCTTCTATTCTTGCGTTGGGGATCATGCCGTACATTTCGGCATCGATCATTATCCAGCTGCTGACAGTGGTTCACCCCGCTCTTGCTGAACTCAAGAAAGAAGGTGAATCCGGCCGTCGCAAGATTAGCCAATATACCCGTTGGGGCACGCTGGTTTTGGGAACTTTCCAGGCCATTGGTATTGCAACCGGTCTGCCGAATATGATGCATGGACTCGTGACTAATCCGGGTCTGGGCTTCTATTTCACAGCGGTTGTGAGTCTGGTCACCGGTACCATGTTTTTGATGTGGTTGGGTGAGCAGATTACCGAGCGTGGGATTGGTAATGGTATCTCGTTGATTATTTTCACAGGTATCGTTGCTGGTCTGCCGCATGCCATTGGCGCTACGGCCGAACAGGCACGTCAAGGGGAATTGCACATCCTGCTGTTGTTGTTGCTGGGCTTGATTGTTTTCGCAGTGACTTACTTTGTGGTGTTCGTGGAGCGTGGTCAGCGTCGTATCGTCGTTAACTATGCCAAGCGTCAACAAGGCCGCCAGGTATTCGCCGCGCAAAGCACACACCTGCCGTTGAAAGTGAATATGGCTGGTGTGATTCCTGCGATTTTCGCGTCCAGTATCATCCTCTTCCCGGGGACCATTACCTCTTGGTTTGGTCAGGGTGAGGGTAAAGTAGCTGATATCCTGCAACAGGTCTCTATGGTCCTGCAGCCGGGTCAACCGCTTTACGAGATGCTGTATGCAGCAGCCATTATCTTCTTCTGCTTCTTCTATACCGCGTTGGTGTTCAACCCCCGCGAGACAGCAGATAATCTGAAGAAGAGTGGAGCCTTTATCCCGGGGATTCGCCCGGGCGAGCAGACAGCACGTTACATCGATAAGGTTATGACTCGCCTGACATTGGCAGGTGCGCTCTATATAACCTTTATCTGTCTGGTACCCCAGTTCTTGATGACTGCCTGGAACGTACAGTTCTACTTCGGTGGCACTTCGCTGCTGATTATTGTGGTAGTTATCATGGACTTCATGGCTCAGGTACAAACCCATATGATGTCTCATCAATATGGCGACGTCCTGAGGAAGGCCAACCTGAAGGGCTACGGCCGCTAAAGGTCGGCGTAGTTACGGAGTTAAGCAATGAAAGTTCGTGCTTCCGTTAAGGCAATCTGCCGTAACTGCAAAATCATCAAGCGTCACGGTGTGGTGCGTGTGATTTGCAGCGAGCCAAAGCATAAACAGCGCCAAGGCTAATTTTTTACGGTTAGTACTTGCAACAAATAGTTGTGCTGGCTAATATAGCCAGCCAACTTTTGTTGTGTATTGGTTGACCGCCACGTATCCGCTCACGGGCTTTGTGGTGGTCGTAATCTACTATATGTAGGAGTGAATAGTGGCCCGTATCGCTGGCATTAACATTCCTGACCATAAGCATGCAGTCATCGCTTTGACTGCGATTTATGGCGTCGGTCGTACCCGCTCCAAGGCCATCTGTGCCGCAGCCGGTATCGCTGAGAATGTGAAAATTAAAGACCTGGACGAAGCTCAGATCGAGAGTCTGCGTGAACAAGTAGGTAAATTCACCGTTGAAGGTGACCTGCGTCGTCAGATTTCCATGAACATCAAGCGATTGATGGATCTGGGTTGCTACCGTGGTTTGCGTCACCGTCGTAGCCTGCCTGTTCGTGGTCAACGTACCAAGACCAACGCTCGTACCCGTAAGGGTCCGCGCAAGGCTATCAAGAAGTAACGGGAAGGTAGAAAATGGCTAAAACTCCGACTCGTGCTCGCAAGCGCGTTAAAAAGCAAGTGAGCGACGGTATTGCGCACGTTCATGCATCTTTCAACAACACAATCGTGACCATTACTGACCGTCAGGGCAATGCTCTGTCTTGGGCTACTTCTGGTGGTTCCGGTTTCCGTGGTTCTCGTAAGTCCACCCCGTTCGCTGCTCAGGTAGCTGCCGAGCGCGCTGGTGAGATGGCCAAAGAATATGGCGTCAAGAACCTGGAAGTCATGGTCAAAGGTCCGGGTCCCGGTCGTGAGTCTTCCATCCGCGCCCTGAACGCGGCTGGTTTCCGCATCACTAACATTACTGATGTGACTCCGATCCCGCACAACGGTTGTCGTCCTCCCAAGAAGCGCCGCGTATAACGCTGTAGCTACTTGGTCTAGGATTGTTGGAGAAAGAAGATGGCAAGATATATCGGTCCTAAGCTTAAGCTTAGCCGTCGTGAGGGCACCGACCTCTTCCTGAAGTCAGGTGTTCGTGCGATTGATTCTAAGTGCAAGATTGACACTGCCCCTGGTCAGCACGGTGCGCGTAAAGCGCGTCTGTCCGACTACGGTGTTCAGCTGCGCGAGAAACAAAAAGTTCGTCGTATCTACGGCGTATTGGAAAAACAGTTCCGCAACTACTACCGCGACGCTGCCCGTCAAAAGGGTAACACCGGTGAAAACCTGTTGCAGCTGCTGGAAGGTCGTTTGGACAACGTTGTTTACCGTATGGGCTTCGGCGCTACCCGTGCTGAATCTCGTCAGCTGGTGAGCCACAAGGCCATCATGGTTAACGGTCGCGTTGTGAACATTCCTTCTTTCCAGGTTTCCCCTGAGGACGTGATCTGCGTTCGTGAGAAGGCTAAGAAGCAAGCGCGTATCAAAGCTTCCCTGGAAGTTGCTGGTCAGCGTGAGAAGCCGACTTGGGTAGAGGTTGACGCCGCTAAAATGGAAGGTGCTTTCAAGCGTCTGCCAGAGCGTTCCGACCTGTCTGCCGACATTAACGAACAGCTGATCGTCGAGCTTTACTCCAAGTAAAGCTAGCTTCTAAAGAGAGGACACAATGCTGGGTTCTGTAACAGATTTTCTTAAACCGCGGCTAGTTGACATCGAGCAAGTTAGCCCGACTCATGCGAAAGTGACTCTTGAGCCACTCGAGCGTGGCTTTGGTCACACGCTGGGCAA
>NZ_JBQBEL010000001.1:275000-440000 GCF_051919545.1 Aeromonas sp. 61P | reverse complement strand
CAAACTCGGAGATAGCTGGTTCTCCCCGAAAGCTATTTAGGTAGCGCCTCGGACGAATACTACTGGGGGTAGAGCACTGTTTGGGCTAGGGGGTCATCCCGACTTACCAACCCCATGCAAACTCCGAATACCAGTAAGTAATATCCGGGAGACACACGGCGGGTGCTAACGTCCGTCGTGAAGAGGGAAACAACCCAGACCGCCGGCTAAGGTCCCAAAGTTCTGGTTAAGTGGGAAACGATGTGGGAAGGCTCAGACAGCTAGGATGTTGGCTTAGAAGCAGCCATCATTTAAAGAAAGCGTAATAGCTCACTAGTCGAGTCGGCCTGCGCGGAAGATGTAACGGGGCTCAAACCAGGCACCGAAGCCGCGGATTCACACTTATGTGTGAGTGGTAGGGGAGCGTTCTGTAAGTCTGCAAAGGTGTATCGAGAGGTATGCTGGAGATATCAGAAGTGCGAATGCTGACGTAAGTAACGATAAAGGGGGTGAAAAGCCTCCTCGCCGGAAGACCAAGGGTTCCTGTCCAACGTTAATCGGGGCAGGGTGAGTCGACCCCTAAGGCGAGGCCGAAAGGCGTAGTCGATGGGAAGCAGGTTAATATTCCTGCACGACTTGTAATTGCGATGGGGGGACGGAGAAGGCTAGGTGGGCCAGGCGACGGTTGTCCTGGTGAAAGTGCGTAGGTGGTGTTTCCAGGCAAATCCGGAGACACAACACTGAGACACGAGACGAACACACTACGGTGTGGAAGCCATTGATGCCCTGCTTCCAGGAAAAGCCTCTAAGCTTCAGATTACAAGTCATCGTACCCCAAACCGACACAGGTGGTCGGGTAGAGAATACCAAGGCGCTTGAGAGAACTCGGGTGAAGGAACTAGGCAAAATAGAACCGTAACTTCGGGAGAAGGTTCGCTCTTGATGGTGAAGTCCCTTGCGGATGGAGCTGTCGGGAGTCGCAGTGACCAGATGGCTGGGACTGTTTATCAAAAACACAGCACTCTGCAAACACGAAAGTGGACGTATAGGGTGTGACACCTGCCCGGTGCCGGAAGGTTAATTGATGGGGTTAGCGCAAGCGAAGCTCTTGATCGAAGCCCCGGTAAACGGCGGCCGTAACTATAACGGTCCTAAGGTAGCGAAATTCCTTGTCGGGTAAGTTCCGACCTGCACGAATGGTGTAACCATGGCCATGCTGTCTCCACCCGAGACTCAGTGAAATCGAATTCGCCGTGAAGATGCGGTGTACCCGCGGCTAGACGGAAAGACCCCGTGAACCTTTACTACAGCTTGGCACTGAACATTGAACCTACATGTGTAGGATAGGTGGGAGGCTTTGAAGGCGTGACGCCAGTTGCGCTGGAGCCGTCCTTGAAATACCACCCTTGTATGTTTGATGTTCTAACGCAGGGCCCTGAATCGGGCTCGCGGACAGTGCCTGGTGGGTAGTTTGACTGGGGCGGTCTCCTCCCAAAGAGTAACGGAGGAGCACGAAGGTTGGCTAATCCTGGTCGGACATCAGGAGGTTAGTGCAATGGCATAAGCCAGCTTAACTGCGAGACGGACAGGTCGAGCAGGTACGAAAGTAGGTCATAGTGATCCGGTGGTTCTGAATGGAAGGGCCATCGCTCAACGGATAAAAGGTACTCCGGGGATAACAGGCTGATACCGCCCAAGAGTTCATATCGACGGCGGTGTTTGGCACCTCGATGTCGGCTCATCACATCCTGGGGCTGAAGTCGGTCCCAAGGGTATGGCTGTTCGCCATTTAAAGTGGTACGCGAGCTGGGTTCAGAACGTCGTGAGACAGTTCGGTCCCTATCTGCCGTGGGCGTTGGATGATTGAAGGGAGTTGCTCCTAGTACGAGAGGACCGGAGTGAACGAACCTCTGGTGTTCGGGTTGTCACGCCAGTGGCACTGCCCGGTAGCTAAGTTCGGAATCGATAACCGCTGAAAGCATCTAAGCGGGAAGCGAGCCCTGAGATGAGTCATCCCTGACCCCTTGAGGGTCCTAAAGGGCCGTTGGAGACCACAACGTTGATAGGTGGGGTGTGTAAGCGCGGCGACGTGTTGAGCTAACCCATACTAATTACCCGTGAGGCTTAACCATACAACACCCAAGAAGTGTTCTAAGGCTTGTAGCAAATACCAAGCGAACTACTTACGTCAGCTTTCTCAGATTGAAGATTTTTGCCTGGCGGCCATAGCGCCGTGGAACCACCTGATCCCATGCCGAACTCAGAAGTGAAACGCGGTAGCGCCGATGGTAGTGTGGCATTCGCCATGCGAGAGTAGGACACTGCCAAGCACCCAATTAAACGGTGATGTGAAGAATCACGTCACTGGCTGCGAGGATGACACCTCATAAGAAGCGGCAAATGATTTAGCGCAAGCTAACCGAATGCGGAGCGGTAGTTCAGTCGGTTAGAATACCGGCCTGTCACGCCGGGGGTCGCGGGTTCGAGTCCCGTCCGCTCCGCCACTAATTTGAAGGCCTTCCCAGATGGGAAGGCCTTTTTGCTATGGGCTGTCCCGTCCTGAATATGGTTTACACCTTTCCCCCCAATAAATGGAGAGCCCGATGGGACAAGGTGTGAAACGGACACAGCGCGATTACTCGCTGACTTTTAAACTGGCGCTGGTCGAGCAGATTGAAAAAGGCGAGCTCACCTACAAACAGGCTCAGGTGCGTTATGGCATTCAGGGCCGCTCCACCGTTCTGGTATGGTTGCGTAAACATGGTCGGCAAGATTGGAGCCAGGGGGCTTCTGTGCGTGCCGGCAGGAGCATCACCATGCCTGACCACGACAATCAGACGCCCGAACAGCGCATCAAGGAACTTGAGCAACAGCTGGCGTTGATGAGTCAGAAGGCCCAGTTCTTTGAGGCCGTCGTCGATGTACTGAAGAATGACTACGGCGTCTCCATCGTAAAAAAGCGACCCGGCAAGTCCTCTCGCAGCGGCAAGTCGAGAGGCTGACCATTGTCAGGGCTTGCCTGTTTCTGGGGATAAGCCGGCAGGCTTACTACAAGCGCAATCGGGTCGCCGACGAGCGCCATGCACAGGGATTGCAAGTGGTGCGTTTTGTGCGTCAGGTTCGACTGCGACAACCGCGGGTGGGCACTCGCAAGCTGCATTATCTGCTGCAGGGTCAGGATGATGGCGGGCTCAAGGTCGGGCGGGACAGGCTGTTTCAGATATTGGCCGAGCACCGCCTGCTGGTGCAGCCCAGGCGGGCGTATCACAAGACCACCCACAGTTTTCACCGTTTCTACCGTCATCCCAACTTGCTCAAGGCGGGGCCAGAGCAGGTCACACCGGTGGCCCCGGAGCAGGTCTGGGTCGCTGATATCACCTATCTGCCAGCCAGAAGCGGGCCGCTGTACCTGAGCCTGGTGACGGATGCCTACTCACGCAAGATAGTGGGCCATCACGTGCACGAAGGGATGCACGCCGAATCGGTGGCGATGGCGTTCAAGAAAGCACTGAAGCAACGACGTGGCGGCGGTGAACTCATCCATCACTCTGACCGCGGCGTGCAGTATTGCTCTGGGCTGTATCAGTCATTACATGAACGGTACGGGGTGAAATGCTCGATGACGGATGGGTATGACTGCTACCAGAATGCGTTGGCGGAGCGGGTGAACGGGATTTTGAAAGGAGAGTTATTGTTGCAAAGCCCGCAGGATTTGACGCAAGCGCGGGAAATGGTGCGTGAAGCAGTGGATATTTACAACGCGGAGCGGCCGCATCATGCGTTGAAATACAGAACCCCCGATGCGGTACATAGGGGGTTCTGAGTGGAGCAAAGCTAGCCGAAAATGTGTAAACCTATTTCAGGACTAGACAGGGCGTTTTTATCAAGTGACCCACAGGTTTGCATACCAGCACAAATACCAAAGCCCGGCTTAATGACCGGGCTTTGGTATTTTTAGCGTGTTAAACAGCCAACGTTTGGTTTTTACCTGCCAAGAGAGGGCCAGATAGCCGGTTATTTCCACCATTTTCTGGCTATATTCGAGCCTTGCTGGCTTCATTTGAAGTCACTTGGACAAGTCTAGAGGCGGCCAAATCAGGCTTCTGCCGCCTGCTGACTACAGGGCAGTTCCATATTGACCACCCTCTCTTCCATTTGCACATCGATCTTGAAGCCCAGCAGCTTGGCTAGGTTGGGAATACCGAGATTGCCGGATTAATCAGGTACCGTTCAAGCAAAGAGGCCTTCCCGACGGGAAGGCCTCTTTGCTTTATCTATCAACTGATTACCATCACTCGGTCGATTTATCAGCGCTTCTCTTTGCTGCCAATGCTCAGGCCGAGCTTGATGGAGAGGGCCGCCAGTAACAGCAGCATCATGATCAGGGAGAAGAAGTTGCTGCCAAGCTCCGGGTATTGCACCTTGAGCAGCGCGGAGTGGCCGAAGACACCGATAAAGAAGCAGAGCAGGGTGCAGATGGGGGTGTTACCCACCATGGGTTCATGACGATAGTGCTGGAACAGCTGATAGGCCGCCAGCCAGAGGGCAATCAGCGGAAAGAAGGAGAAAGGCACGACCGAGTTGGTCAGCACGGCCAGAGAGGCATCGCCACAGATACCAATCAGCATGGCCATGGCGAGCGGTTTTTTCGGGATCATAAGCTGTTCAGGCATGTCGTTCTCCATCCTGTGGTCATGGGTGAGGTTCACGGCGCTTCTGGTTTTGTACCTCGGCGCCCATGGCGATCATCCGCAGTTGGCGAATTGTTCGGTCGGAGAGTGCCCGGCACTCTTCGCTGGTCATGTCGAGCGCATCGGCACCGGCACTGAAGACGATGGTAACCATGGCTTCTGCCTGGATGTAGGCATCTTCCCGTGGTGCTTCGGTGGTGGCTTCCAGATAATCGGTTAGCTCGGCAATGAAGTGCTGGATTTCGCGAGCCACCGCCTGACGAAAGGCGGCCGAGGTGCCGGAGCGTTCCCGTAGCAGCAGCCGAAAGATGTTGGGGTTGTTCTCGACGAACTCCATAAAGGTCTGCACCGAGGTGCTGATGACACTGCCACCACCGGCAATGCGCTGGCGTGCCTGGCGCATCAGTTGGCGCAGGGTGAGACCTCCTTCGTCAACCAGGGTCAGGCCCAGTTCCTCCATATCGCGAAAGTGGCGATAGAAAGAGGTGGGCGCGATACCCGCTTCGCGAGCGACTTCCCGCAGGCTGAGATTGGAGAAACTCCGATTGGCGCACAGTTGGCTGAATGCAGCATCGATCAATGTACGCCGAGTTTTTTCTTTTTGTTGAGCGCGAATACCCACGAAATCAGTCACCTTCAGCTTATTGAGGCCAAATGATAACCCGAAGGCGCCTCAGGATCAGGTTTGTATCCTACTTTTTTACCATTGACCGTGAGGAAATCACCATAGAAAATGGCTAACAGCTGTTCGCTGAAAGGATGCAATGAGATGGCCAGACCCCCCATTATTTTGACTAATACCCTGCTGTTCTCCCTCTCCGGGATAGTGGCGTTGATTGTCGTACCCTGGTACGGCATGAGTCACGGTTACGATCTCTGGCAGTGGGCCAGTTTCCTGTTGTTGTTCTGCCTGAGTGGTCTCTCCATCACCGCAGGTTATCACCGGCTCTGGTCGCACAAGGCCTACAAGGCGCACCCCGCTTTGCAGTGGTTGTTTGCCATCGGCGGTGCGTTGGCGCTGCAGAATTCGGCCCTGCACTGGTCGGCCGATCACCGCCGTCACCATCGTCATGTGGATGACAACGATAAAGACCCCTACAGCGCGGGGCGCGGTTTCTGGTATTCGCACATCGGCTGGATGTTGCGGGAGCATCAGGGAGATCGCTATGGTGATTACAGCAATGTGCGTGATCTGCAGAACAACCGAGTGGTCGCGTTTCAGCACCGTCACTATCTGACGCTGGCACTGGCGGCTAATCTGGGGTTGCCGCTGCTGCTCGGCCTGTGGCATGGGGACTTGCTCGGCATGTTGCTGTTGGCGGGCGTGCTGAGGATGGTGATGACTCACCACACCACCTTCTTCATCAACTCGCTGGCCCACATCTGGGGCAGTCAGCCCTATACCGATCGCAATACCGCTCGCGATAACGGCATCCTGGCTTTTTTCACCTTTGGCGAGGGGTACCACAACTTTCACCACCTGTTCGAGAATGACTACCGCAACGGCATTCACTGGTGGCAGTTCGATCCGACCAAGTGGTTGATCCGGCTCGCCTCCTGGTGCGGTCTGGCGGGAGATCTCAGATCTTCGCCGGAGGAGCGTATCGAGCAGGCCCGGCTGCAGATGCAGCTGAAACGGGCACAAGCCAAGTTGCGCAAGCAGGAAGATCGCGAGCTGTGGCAGGCGCTGCTGCAGGAGGAGTACGACAAGCTGAGTCAGCAGCTACAACACTATTACGCCAGTCGCAAGCGGCTGCTGGAGCTGCGCAAGCGCAAGGCGCTGGCGCGCTATGACCGTCTCAAGCTGCAACTGGAGTACCGGGCCCTGCGGGATGGCTTTATCGCAGGTAAACGCAACTGGAGTCGCCTGCTGGCAGGCATTGCATGATGCCGTCTGGTTATCACAGAGACTAAAAGAGAAGACCGCCTGCTGGCGGTCTTCTCTTTGGTATGCATGTTAGAACGGACTAGTTGGCTTGGCTCTGCTGTTGCTGCAATTGATCCAGTGCCTGTTGCTCCTGCTGGCTAAGACCCAGCTGTTCGCAGGCCTGCTCAAAGCTGATTCCCGGATGACGCATCATGATATCCAATAACGGGAGGGCTTAGTTGGCTTGGCTCTGCTGTTGCTGCAGCTGATCCAATGCCTGTTGCTCCTGCTGGCTGAGACCTAGTTCTTCACAGGCCTGCTCAAAGCTGATCCCCAGATGGCACATCATGATATCGATGGCGGGCAGATAGTTCTTCATAGCTTCTTCCATGGTGATCCTCCAGACCCGTCACTTATGCCCTGAACCACTCGGTGCGGCAATTAGACTTTAGGCTTAGCCTGCCCATTTGATAAGCACCCCTGCCACTGGGGGAGGGAATTTGTTACCCTGCACCATGATAAAAACGGTTGCCGTATGACTGCGAGCAACAGGTGAGGAGCAGGGCATGTTATTGAGTTTCTTGATCATCGCTTCAGGTTGGTGGCACATCCGTGCGGCCTACGGTTCAGACAGCCGCCAGTTCTATATCAGCAAGCCGCTGACCATGCTGCTTATCATTGCGTTGGCGTTCGGCTACCAGAGTTATGACCACGATGGCTCACACGCCTGGATCCTGCTCGGTCTTTGTCTCTCGCTGGCGGGCGATGTGCTGCTGATGTTGCCAAGCGATCGCTTCATTCAGGGGTTGGCGGCATTTCTTGTCGCGCATCTCTGCTATATCGTCGGTTTTGCCCAAGGGCCGTTGTTGCTCAATCTGGTGGATGGTTTGCTGCTGTTGCTGATCGCCGGCATGGTATTTGGCCTGCTGTGGGGCAAGCTGGGGGAGATGCGGATCCCGGTCTTTTGCTACATGCTGGTGATCATCGGCATGGCCTGGGTGGCCGCCGGAGCCTGGCACGCCTCTCTCACTGCCGGTTCTGCCGCCGCTCTGGTGGGGGCGCTGATGTTCCTCTTCTCCGACAGCATGCTGGCGCTCGATCGCTTCCGCCGCCCCTTTCCCCACGCCCGCGCCTGGGTGATGAGTAGCTACTTCGCAGCGCAATTCCTGATTGCAGGGTCGCTGGCGGGATAACGTCTTCTGGTTGAGTGCAGGTAACAGATAACGAAAAACGGGCATTGGCCCGTTTTTCGTTTTATGCCCGGCGTTTTTCACGCTTCTAGCGGTTCGGCATCCGCTGCCCGTGGGGCGGGGGATTTGAGCAACAGCATCAGGCCGCTGGCGATCAGCAAGAAGATCCCCATGATGTAGAACACCTGGTTGTAGGCCATGATGGCCGCCTCCCGGTTGATGGTATTGGCCAGCATGGCCCGTGCTTGCTGCTGGGCAATCTCGGGGCCTGAACCCTGCGCCATCATGCTCTGGGCCAGTTGCAGCAGATAGTTTTGCCCCTCGATACTGCTGGCGGCCAGAGTGCTGCCAATTTGCAGCACATGGGTGCGGGTATCGTTATCGAGCATGGTCGCGATGATGGCGATACCGAACGCACCACCGAGGTTGCGCAGCACGTTGAGCAGGGTCGAGGAGGAGGGGATCTCGTCGTGGCTCAGGCTGGCGGTGGCGACCAGGGAGAGCGGCACCATGATGAAGGGCTGCCCCAGCGCCCGCACGATAAGCGACTGGATCAGCTGCGGCCCGGCGTAGTCTGCACTCATGTTGACGTTCATAAAGCAGCTGACGGCGAAGATAAGGAAGCCGAAGCTCACCAGATAGCGCGGGTCTATCTTGTGGGTCAGCCTGGGTACCAGCGGTAGCACCAGCAGTTGCGGCAGCCCCATCCACATCAGTACCTCGCCGATTTCCAGCGCGTTGTAGTTGTGGATCTGGGTCATGTAGAGCGGCAGCACATAGATGGAGCCCATCAACGCCATGCCGAGGATCAGATAGGCGAAGCAGGCCAGCGCGAAGCGCGGGTTGTGCAGCAGCCGCAGATTGACCAGCGGGTGACGGCGGATCAGCTGGCTGATGACGAAGAACACCAGCGCTACCGCCGAGATGACCGCCAGTCGCACGATGAAGCTTGAGCCGAACCAGTCTTCCCGGTTGCCCTCCTCCAGAACCACCTCCAGCAGGCCGAGGCCAAGTGCCATGGTGACGATGCCGATGAGGTCTACCCGCTTGATCACGGCCCAGTCCACCGGTTTTTTATCCAGCCCGTGGGCCAGCATGGCCATCACCAGCAGTCCTGGCGGCACGTTGAGATAGAAGATGTAGTGCCACGACATCTGCTCGGTGAGCCAGCCGCCGAGGGTCGGACCGATGGCGGGGGCGAAAGTGGCGCAGAGGCCAAACAGCGCCATGCCGGTGGCCCGCTTCTGTAATGGCAACAGGGTGACGATGAGGGAGAAGGCCATCGGGATCAGCGCCCCGCCGGTGAAGCCTTGCAGCGCCCGGAAGACGATCATGCTGGTGAGGTTCCAGCTGAACGAGCAGAGCACGGAGGCGGCGATAAACGCACCGGTGGTCCAGAGCAGGTAGCGGCGCACGCTCAGCCCCCGGCTCAGCCAGCCGCTCAGGGGGATGGCGATCATCTCCGCCACCAGATAGGAGGTGGAGATCCAGGAGCTTTCGCTCAGGGTGGCCGACAGGGCCCCCTGAATATCCTTCAGAGAGGCATTGGTGATCTGGATATCGAGGATGGCCATAAAGGCGCCGATAAGGCCCCCCATGACCGCGATCCAGTTGCGACGTGGAATGGGTTCCATCAGTTGGCAGCCACCACGGGATCAGGAGTGCGGGTATCCACAATCACTTCGGTCGAGAGACCCGGCAGCAGCTTGCCTGCCAGCGGGCCTGGCTCGGGGATGCGGATCTTCACCGGTACCCGCTGCACGATTTTGGTGAAGTTGCCAGTGGCATTCTCCGGTGGCAGCAGGGCGAATTTGGCACCGGTGGCCGGGGCCAGGCTGTCGATGATCCCCTCGACCGGTTGATCCGGGTAGGCATCGAGCACCACTTCGACCTTCTGGCCCGGCTGCATATGGGCGAGCTGGGTCTCCTTGAAGTTGGCCTCGACCCACACCTGCTGTAGCGGCACCAGGCTGGCGACCTGCATACCGGACTGGACGTAGAGCCCTTCCCGCAGACTGCGCTTGCCAATGATGCCGTCAGCAGGCGCCCGCAGTTCGGTGTAGCCGAGCTCCAGCTTGGCCTGCTCCAGTTGCGCTTCGCTCAATGCCAGCTTGGCCAGATTCTGTTTACGTTCGGCATCCAGTACCAGCAGTCGCTCACGGGCCGCCTGCAGGGCGGCTTGGGCCTCCCGGGCTTGCGCCTGATTGACCTGCAGGCCGGCACGCACCTCGTCCAGACTGTCTTGCGAGCTGTAGTGGCGCTGGTTGAGCTGGCTGATCCGGTTGACCTGCTGGCTGGCACGCAGCTGTTCGGCATTGGCGGAGGCGACCTTGGCCTCGGCCTGCTGGATCAGGCTCAGTTGTTGGGTGCGGGTGGCGGCCAGATTTTCGGCCGTCGCCTGATTGAGGCGCAGGTCGGCTTCGGCCTCCGCGACCCTGGTTTTGTATTCGCGATCATCGAGCCGGGCGATCAGTTGGCCCGCTTTGACCGGCTGGTTGTCGGTGACCAGCACTTCGCGGATATAGCCGGGCAGCTTGGAGCTGATCCCGGTCACTTCACTTTGCAGATAGGCGTTGTCGGTGCTTTCAAAATAGCGGCCGTGAAGATACCAGTAACCGGCGAACAGCAGACCGAGCAGCGCCAATATCATGGCTGCCAGCAGGGGAATTTTTTTGTGTTGACTCATTTTTGTGATTCCTGAACTTAAGGGGCGCAGGCTAACACTGGTCAACTGTTTCGATTAGTATTGGTTCACGAGATATACAGTTTCACGTGCAACAATGGATCTCAATGCCGCGTTAATTCTGGTGCGTATCGTCGACAAGGGCTCGTTTACGGGGGCTGCCCGCGAGCTGGGGATGACCAAGGCGATGGTCAGCCGCCGCATCGCCGAACTGGAACAGCGGCTCGGAGTGCGTCTGCTCTATCGCTCCACCCGTCAGCTCACGTTGACCGAGGAGGGGGAGAAGTACTACCTGCACTGCAGCAAGGCGGTCGATGCTCTGACCGAAGCCGAGCTGATGCTGAGCGCCAGCCAGCAGGAGGTAACCGGCACCCTCAAACTGGCGGTGCCTATCGAGACAGGGCAACTGGTGGTTGGGCGCTTGGTCGCCAAGTTTTTGCAGGCCTATCCCGCCCTGCAGGTGGAGCTGGAACTGACCAACCGGGTGGTGGATCCCATCAGTGAAGGGTTGGATGCGGTGGTGCGGATTGGCGACATGAGCGACTCCAATCTGGCTGCACGCCGACTCTGGAGCACCGGGCGGCTGCTCTGTGCCAGCCCGGACTATCTGGCCCGCAGCCCGGTCATCGAGCGGCCGGAGGATCTGGCCAACCACGAGCGGGTGACGGTGAGCAGCGGGTTTCTCGCCTCTCACTGGTGCTTCGAGCTGGATGGCAGAGAGGTGCTGGTTGACCCCCCATCCCGTTTTCGGGTCAATAATATTACCTGTGCCCGGGAGGCGGCAAAGGCGGGGCTGGGGTTGGCCTCGTTACCCGCTATGCTCTGTCAGGATGAGCTGGCCAGCGGCGAGCTGGTGATCCTGCTGCCAGAGTGGCAGCAACCCAGGGTGCCGATTTATTTGCTGTTTCCGGAGCGGCAACTGATGCCGCGCAAGTTGCGGGCATTCATCGATTTCATGATTGAGAACGGCGCCGAGTTTGGCATCGACAAGTTGTTGTAAGGGGGAGCTATGGATAACTGGATCAATCTCTATCGCGCCTCACACACCCTGGAGGCGCACGCGTTGAAAGGGGCGCTGGAGGCGGAAGGGGTGCTGGTGCGCCTCAATGGCGAGGGGCTGTCGGGCGCCCTTGGCGAACTGCCGGTCGACATGTTGCAGGTGACCCTGATGGTGCGGGCCGAGGATCGCAGCAAGGCGGGACGGGTCATCGAGCGTTACCAGCAGCGTCAGGGTAACGGCTGGCTGTGCGGCCAGTGCGGGGAGGAGAACGGCGCCAACTTCGACGTCTGCTGGCGCTGTCATCACGATCCCCACGACAGCTGATCTCTCTTCCGCTAGCGCGGCGGGAACTCGATATCTTCTCCTGCGCTGGCATCGTGATAGGTCGCCAGATCCAGCTCGTTTTCGCTGCGGGCGATCAGCACCGACACCAGAATATCCCCCGATACGTTGACCGTGGTGCGCGCCATGTCGAGGATCCGGTCAATGCCTGCAATCAGTGCCACCCCTTCCAGCGGCAAGCCCACCGCCGTCAGGGTCAGGGTCAGCAGCATCAACCCGGTGCCTGGGGTGCCAGCGGTGCCGATACTGGCCAAGGTAGCGATGCTGATGATGGTCAGGTAATCGACCATGTGCAGATCCACCCCGAATGCCTGAGCCACGAACAGCGCAGTCACTCCCTGATAGAGGGCGGTGCCATCCATGTTGATGGTGGCGCCGATGGGCAGCACCTTGGCGGTGATGGCGGGGGAGACTCCCAGCCGCTTCTCGGCGCAGGCCAGACTGATGGGCAGGGTGGAGTTGCTGGAGCTGCTGGTGAAGGCCACCGCCTGTGCATCAACGATGCTCTTGAAGTAGTGCAGCGGATTGAGCCGTGCCAGCAGAAGCAGCAGGGTGCTGTAGACCCCGAGCACGTGCAGCAGGCAGCCGAGGTAGACGGCGCCGATCACCTTGAGCAGCGGTAGCAGCAGGTCGAGGCCGTACTTGCCGGTCATCCAGGCCATCAGGGCGCAGACACCGTAGGGGGCGAGCGCCATCACCATCTGGGTCAGCTTGAACATCCCCTCGGCCAGCGAGGTGAAGAAGAGGATGGCGGGGCGGCCACGGCGACCGCTGGCATTGAGGGCGACCGCCAGCGCCACCGCAAAGACAATTACTTGCAGGATCTTGCCATCCACCATCGCCTGTACCGGATTGCTCGGTACCAGATGGCTCAGCACGCTGGCCAGGGTGGGTGGCTCCGACATGCCGATCCGCTCATAGGGGCCCATGTCGGCGCCCATGCCGGGCTCCAGCAGCCAGCCCATCATCAGGCCGATGCAGATGGCGATGGCGGTGGAGCAGAAGTAGAGACAAATCGCCTTGCTGCCGATGCGATCGAGGGCCTTGCCCTTGAGCAGCGAGGTGAGACCGGCGATGACCGAGCAGAAAATGAGGGGCACCATCAGCATCTGGATGGTGTTGACGAACAGGACGCCAAGGGGCTTGAGCAGCAGGGCTTGCTCTTCAAAGCCGACGCCCAGACCCACCCCTGTCAGCATGCCGATCAGGGTCTTGAGCCAGAGTGGTCGGCGGGTCCAGATCTGCCAGGGCTTGAGAGCCTCTCCATGGAACAGCATGACGCCAATATCCTTATACATTGTCTGCGATGGCCAAAAAGGGGCGCCAGTGTAGCGATCCCTGACGCGGGTTGCCACATTATCGACAAAGCGGTGGCGGTGACCACTCCCCTGACCAGGAAATGCGCAATTTATTGGCCTATATCAAGATCCCTCCGGGCGTGGAGATATTTAATTGGCATTAAATATGTTCATTATTGAGGTGAGAGATGTCGCAATCGGTTCATGGTCACGAAGTGATGGAGATGATGCTGGCACAAGGGGGGCAATTTACCCGTGCCAGCCTGAAACAGGCGATAGCCGAGCGGTTCGGTGCCGAGGCACGTTTTCATACCTGCAGCGCCAGCGAGATGGATGCGGAAGCGCTGATCGACTTTCTGGCCGCCCGCGGCAAATTCATCGACTCGGCTGAGGGTTTCCAGACCCGCGCCGACAAGATCTGCAACCACGGTTAATCCCGCTGCGAGCGCATCATGGCGCTCGCTCAATTCTTCGCCCTTTGCTATATTTCGCCCCCTCTCTTTTCCCTATTCAGGGCGTAGCCCGGGCGTTGTATGGATACTTTCTCTGCCGCAGTCATGCTGTTTTTGATCATGGACCCGCTGGGCAACCTGCCGGTCTTCCTCTCTATCCTGCGTCATATCGATCCCAAGCGACGTCGCAAGGTGATGGTGCGCGAGCTGCTCTTCTCGCTGGCCATCATGATGCTGTTCCTGTTCGTCGGTCAGCAGATCCTCGGCTTCCTCAACCTGCGGCAGGAGGCGGTCAGCATTGCGGGGGGTATCATCCTGTTCCTGATCGCCATCAAGATGATCTTCCCGAGTGAAGGGGGCGTGACCGGGCTGGCGGCGGGCGAGGAGCCCTTCCTGGTGCCGATGGCGATCCCGATGATCGCCGGTCCCTCGATCCTCGCCTCCTTGATGCTGCTGGCCAATCAGGAGCCCAGCCGGATGGTGGACTGGTCGCTGGCGCTCTTTATGGCCTGGGCCGCCAGCGCGGTGATTCTGATGTTCTACGAGGTATTCAACAAGCTGCTGGGTGAGCGGGGACTCACTGCGGTGGAGCGGCTGATGGGCATGCTGCTGGTGATGATCTCGGTCCAGATGTTGCTGGACGGGGTTCATCACTATCTGGCGGTGACCGGTCAGGGCTGAGCGGTTTACATCTTGAAGTGAATGAAACGGGGCTACGCAGAGCCCCGTTTTTTGTGCCGCCGAGAAGGGGGGCGGTCACCCGTGAGTGGTCGCAGCAGGTTCCAGTTTGCTCATGATGAGGGAGAGCAGCAATTCCCGCAGCCAGCGGTGGCCCGGGTCCTCGCTGTGACGCTGATGCCAGATGAGCAGATGGGAGATGCTGTCCAACCCGATGGGCAGCGGCAGCTGTAACAGCGGATAGACCTGGGTGGCGTGGCGGGCGTAGAGCCGGGATAGCGTCACTATCATGTCGGAGTGCATCCCCATCCGCAGCGCCGCCTCGAAGGAGGGCACGGTTGCCTCGATACGTCGGTAGAGATCCTGCTCTGCCAGCTTGTGATCCAGCATCCAGCGGTCCCGCCCCTCGCAGTAAGTCTGCACATGGGGATAGCTGAGGTAGTGCTCCAGATTCCAGTTGGGCTCCCGCAGCGCGGGGTGGTGCTGCTGCACCAGACAGGTGAGATCATCGACCGCCAGCACTCGCTGACAGATGCTGTCGGGCAGGGTATCGAGCCGATAATCGGAGCTGATGCAGTTCTCTCGCACCGCGAAGGCGATGTCCACCTGTCCCTGACTCATCTCGGTCAGGCTGTTCTCGGTCCACTCCTCGTAGCGCAAGCGGATCCGTGGTGCCTGCCGCTTCAGCTCGCTCAGGTAGAGCGGGGCAAACAGGGTGAAGGCGCTGTCCATGCTGGCGATGACGAACTCTCGCTCCGAGTTGGCGGGGTCGAACTCGGGCGGCTGGATCAGGTTGTCCAGCGACAGCAGGATGGGTTGCACTGTTGTTGCAGCGCAAGGGCGCGGCCGGTGGGTTCCAGCCCGTAGGCAGAGCGGATGAAGAGGGGATCATTGAAGGTATCGCGCAGACGGCCGAGGGCTTTACTGACCGCGGACTGGCTCAGATGAAGGCGGCGTGCCGCCTTGCTGCCGTTGCGCTCTTCCAGCAGTACCTGCAGGATAATCAGCAAATTGAGGTCGATGCGACCCAGTTGTTCCAGCAGCATGATATGAATCCTCTTCAATTCTAAGATGAATTTATACCATTTGTTTTCATATCTTGGCGATCTTATCCTCGAATGGTCTCAGGTTCGCATGAACCACTGGTACAGGATGTAGCGGTTGAGGGGACATGTAGCACAATCAATATGGCGACCTCAGGGTCGCCCTATTTTTTGGCTATGATTTATTTGCTCACTTGCACCTGCCTTGATTTTGCCCAACAATCCCTGCGCTCTATTTTGATACAAGTAACAGATATCTCTTTGTGAGGGAGTATCCCTATGGGACTCGGTGGAATTCATATCTGGCATATGCTGATCCTCTTGCTGGTCGTTGTGCTGGTCTTCGGCAGCAAGCGTCTTGCCAGTGCAGGTGAGGATCTGGGTACCGCCATCAAAGATTTTCGCAAGGCGATGCGTGACGACGCAAATCATCCGAAATAAGCAGTAGGAGTAGAAAATGTCTGTAGACGAGAAAGTTGAACTGAACGAAACCTGTGACAGCTGTGGCTGTTTTGCCGAGATCGGCACCATCATCGGCGAAGGCGACGATGTGATGGATCTGGTGATTGAAGCCGCTGCCGAGGCGGATGCCCGCGCCAAGTTGGCTGCCTATGAAGCACTGGCCAAACAGGTCACTGCCGAAGCTCAAGTGAGCAGCGCACTGACCCAGGGCGCCAACGGCGTGATCCTGAAAGCCCGCCTGCAATTCACCTGCACCGCCGAAAAACTGATTTTCGAAATGCGGGCCCGCTCTATCTGAGTTGTCTGATAACGCGGCAGGTTTGCCTGCCGTGTTGACCCTTCTGCTGTGGGTCGGCGTTCTATAGTTATTCTATCCCACAGACGTTTTTGCCCGGCGCGAGTCGGCCAACAGAAGGCGCAAACATCATGACGCAGCGATGGATCTCTGCCCCCAATCCCACCCTCTATCGTGATCCGTGCTGCCAACAGGCAGCAGGTGTGACGTCAGCACAGGGGCAGCCATCGTGATGCGACGCTGGATCTGGGCTCTGCTGGCCCTCTGCTGTTTTCCCCTGCTCGCGGCTGAACTCAAGCCACAGCGTCTGCCCAAACCCGGGGACCTCGAAAGCATTCTGCAAAAGCGCGAACTCAGGGCACTGGTGGTCTATGAGCGCGGCTTCTACTTTCTCGATCGCGGCGCCCAGTACGGCATTCTGGTCAATCAGCTGCAAGGGTTCGAACGCTGGCTGAACAAGACCTATCTCGCCAAAGAGAAGGTCAAACTCAAGGTGGTCTACATCCCGGTGCGGCAGGAAAGCTGCTGGACTATCTGACCGAGGGGCGTGGCGATCTGGTGGCGGCGACCATGACGGTGACCCCGACCCGGCGTGAACAGGTGGCCTTCTCCCGGCCGCTCATTTCATCCATCGAGGAGTGGGTGGTGAGCCAGCAGAGCCTGCCTGCCTTCAGCCGCATTACCCAGCTCTCCGGCAGACGGGTCTGGGTGCGCGCCAGCTCCAGCTACTACGAGAGTTTGCGCCAGCTCAACTGGCTGTTTCGCGAGCTGGGGTTGCCCCCCGTCTATATCGAGACGGTGCCCGAATACCTGCAGGATGGCGATCTGCTGGAGATGGTGGCCGCTGGCATTATTCCCCTGACGGTGACCGACAGCTACAAGGGGCGGATCTGGCTGGGTGGCATGATCTCCGGCCTCAAGGCTCACAAGTTGATCCCCCTGCGCAGCAATGGCACCAGCGCCTGGGCGCTGCGCAAGAACAGCCCCGAGCTGCTCAAGGCGGTCAATGGCTATCTGGCGAGTGTCAGCCGCAACAGCCTTTACAGTGACATGACCCTGCGCCGGTTGCTGGTTCGCAGCGATCAGATGAGCAATATCCTGGCGCCGGATCCCATGGGGCGCCTCGCGACCATTCGCAAAGTGCTGGAGAAGTACGCCAATAAATACGATCTCGACTGGCTGATGCTGGCGGCGCTTGGCTACAAGGAGTCCGGCCTCAATCCCAAGGCGCGCTCGCCCAAGGGGGCCGTGGGCCTCATGCAGCTGCTGCCCAGTACGGGGCGGGAAGTCGGCATCAACGGCGCCAGACTCACCACGCTGGAGGGAAATGTGGAGGCCGCCTGCCGCTACATGCGGTTGATCCTCGATACCTACTTCAATGATCCCAAGCTGGATCGGCTCAACCGCCACCTGTTTGCCCTCGCCGCCTACAACGCCGGGCCGAACCGGGTGCAGGCGCTGCGAGGCAAGGCGGAGAAACTGGGGCTCGATCCCAACGTCTGGTTCGGCAACGTGGATCAGCTGGTGGCCAACGAAGTCGGACAGGGGCCGATCAACTATGTCGGCACCATCTACAAGTACTACGTGGCCTATCGTTTCAGCCTGCCCCAGATCGAGGGCAAGGCTGCCGCTATCGAAGCGGCTCAGCCCTGAGCCGGTTGACCGGCAGGGTGGCCTGTACGGTCGGCAATTGCCAGCCACCGTCCCTGTGTTGCAAAAACCAGTGGGCGGGGCCGGTGGCCGGGATGAGATCTGGCTGGCTGAGCTGGCCCAGATAGCGCAACATCGGGGTATCATGCAGTTCCATCAGCAACTCCTTTTGAGTATGTGAGAGGCTCGCCAGCGTTATGACACCCGGCCATGACAGCAGGATGACACCATGATCCCCGGATCCTTTGCCCTGATCGATGATCCCCTGCTGGCGCTCAAGGTGCGCTGCCACTGGATCCGCTATGCCCGCGAGCGGATCCAGGCGCAGTACTACAGTTGGGAGGAGGACAGCAGCGGCAAGCTGCTGCTGAGCGAGCTGCTTCACGCCGCTCGGCGCGGCGTCAAGGTACAACTGCTGGTGGATGATCTCTATGCCGGTGACAACCGCTTTCTGGAGATGGTGGCTCACTACCCCGGGATCGAGGTGCGGCTGTTCAACCCTTTCTGGCTGCGGGGCTGGCGCCCGCTGGCACTGCTGCTGGAGGGGCTGCTCAGCTTTCGCCGCATCAACCACCGGATGCACAACAAGCTGCTGCTGGTGGATGGCAAGCTGGCGCTGATCGGCGGGCGCAACATCGGCGATCGCTACTTCGGTCTGGATCCGCAGGCTCCCTTCGTGGATCTCGATCTCGCCTGTCAGGGGGGGCTGTGCCAGCAGATGGCGCAGGGGTTCGAGCAGTTCTGGCACAGCCGCTGGAGTCACCCCATCCGCCATCTGCTGCGCCGCGAGCTGCTGCCCGCTGAAATAGCTGTGGTCAACGACTTCCTGTTCACCATGACGGATCCGGCGGTAGCGACGGTCTACGATCTACCCGCAGCGCTGTTTGACGAGCGCGATTTGCCGCTGCAGTGGCATGAAGGGCGAGCCGAGGTGTGGTTCGACCATCCCGGCAAGGGGCTTATCTCCCGTCCCACCACTGCCCGTCAGCTCTGGCGCCAGCTGGCTGACAATCCTGGCTCGCTGGGGTTGGTGACCCCTTACCTCATCCTTACTCGCGGGTTTCGGCACCGTCTGGCGCGGCTGCGCCAGCAGGGGGTCGCCATCGACATTCTCACCAACTCGCTAGCCAGCACCGATGTGCCACTGGTCTATGGCGCCTATCAGCGTTATCTCGGCTGGTTGCTGCGGCGCGGCATCCGGGTCGCCGAGTTTGACCATGGCCACGGCAGCCTGCACGCCAAGCTGATCCTGCTGGGGGAGGAGCGAGCGCTGTTTGGCAGCCTCAACCTCGATCCCCGCTCGCTGTTTCTCAATACCGAGCTGATGCTGCATCTGCACTGCCCGCCGATCTGCGAGGCGCTGCGAATGTGGCTGGCTCGCTGGCAGGAGCAGGCGGGTGGATTGCCGCGCAAACCCGAAGGGTGGTCAAGGCGACTGATAGCCCGCCTGAGTGACTGGTTGCCCCTGCGCCGTTGGCTGTGAGGCGGCCATTTTTTGTGCGAGATCTCGCAAAGCCTTGTAAGCCATTGCTGATGTCCTTTGCGGGTGAATAACCATGCATGAATCTATCTTGCTGTTTTATAACAATTTAGCGGTGATGATAAGGCTGTTTTTTGTACTCTGATGTGAATGGAATTAGCATAAAAACGTTTTTTATTTTGTTTTTATGCGTAATATTTCAGTTGCAAGGACAAACACGGCGGCTTGTCTGCCGTGTGGACGAAGGTTGTAACGGGTAGCTGGCCAGTTGCATCGCTGCAATTGGCGCGCACTTCAGATGGGTCGCGAACTATCGGAAAGTGAAACAGAGACCTGGCGTGGCCGGACTCCAATATGGAACATGCTATTTGCGAGGGGGTGACATGGACATGTCACCCCACTTTTTTGGCCGCTCGCCACCGTTTACCTTTTCCATGACTGTTGCTCATCGCAAGAGCCGCAGAGGGCAAGGCAATAAAGAGAGGGCCGCAATAGCGGCCCTCGGTCTCATCTGCCTGGCGGATTAACCAGCCTTGACGCTGCGGCGACGCTGCAGCCAGACGATCGCCCCGAACAGCAGGAAGCCCGGGATCCACATCCACTCCTTGGTCCAGCGCTCGGTCGGCGCCTTGACGGTGAGGATCTCCTGATCGAACTCCAGCCCCATGGTGGCGGCCGGGCTGCCAAAGGCGACGTTGTCGATCAGCGTCTTGCCATCCTGCTCATAGAGGCTCAGCCCCAGATTGGCCAGCCGCTCTTCGCCATTTGCCCCATCCGGTACGGCGACCAGCAGGGTAAACTTGCGTGGCTTGCCTACGGCATCTTCACCGAGGATCCGCAGCCGCAGGGTGCTCTCCGCCTCCACTTCACCCATGGTTTGGGCCAGCTGGGCAGGCGGGGTCTCGCGATAGGGGTCGTGCACCATGTCCATCCAGAAACCCGGGCGGAACAGGGTAAAGGCGACCAGCAACAGCAGCACGCTCTCGTACCAGCGGCTCTTCACCAGGAACCAGCCCTGAGTGGCGGCGGCGAAGATCAGCATGGCGATGGTCGCCACGATGAAGATCAGCACACCGTGGGCGAAGTCCACGTCGATCAGCAGCAGATCGGTGTTGAAGATAAACAGGAACGGCAGCGCTGCGGTACGCAGGCTGTAGTAAAACGCCGTGATCCCGGTCTTGATGGGATCGCCCTTGGAGACGGCGGCTGCCGCGAAGGAAGCCAGTCCCACCGGCGGCGTCACATCCGCCATGATGCCGAAGTAGAAGACGAACAGGTGCACTGCGATCAGCGGCACGATCAGCCCGTTTTGCTGCCCCAGCGTCACTACCACTGGTGCCAGCAGGCTGGAGACGACGATGTAGTTGGCTGTGGTCGGCAGCCCCATGCCGAGGATCAGGCTCAGCAGGGCGGTCAGCAGCAGCATCAGCAGCAGGTTACCCATGGAGAGGAACTCCACCAGATCCGCCAGCACCAGACCGACCCCGGTCTGGGAGACCGCACCCACGATAATCCCCGCGGTGGCGGTGGCAATGCCGATACCGATCATGTTGCGGGCACCTGCGACCAGCCCTTCCCGCAGATCCACCACGCCGTCAGCGACGGTGCCGTAGTCGTGCTTGCCGTCCTTGCGCAGCCAGTTGAGCAGCGGGCGCTGGGTTAGCAGGATGATCACCAGCATCACGGTACCCCAGAAGGCCGACAGCCCCGGCGAGAGGCGTTCCACCATCAGGCACCATACCAGTACTACTACCGGCAGCAGGAAGTGCAGGCCGGAGAGCAGCACGGTGCGGGTGTTGGGCAACTCGGTGAGCGGCTTGTCGGGATCTTCGGCAGGCAGCGGTTCATTGCTGGCGGCGATCTTCAACAGAGCCACATAGGTGGCAGCCAGCAGTACCGAGATCCCCGGCAGTGCGTAGTCACCCAGCGCAGGTTTGAGCCAGCCGAGGCCATAGTAGACCGCCAGTGACAGGCCGCTGATGAGGGCCGCGCCAAAGGCAAAGCCGGTCAGGCGGCGCAGCCAGGGTTTGGGCTGATGGTTGCCGATGGGCTGCATGCCCAGTTTCAGCGCCTCCAGATGGACGATGTAGAGCAGCGCTATGTAGGAGATGGCGGCAGGCAGGAAGGCGTGCTTGATGATCTCCACATAGGGGATGCCCACGTATTCGACCATCAGGAAAGCCGCAGCCCCCATCACCGGCGGCATGATCTGGCCGTTGACCGAGGAGGCTACTTCCACCGCCCCCGCTTTCTCTGAACTGAAGCCCACCTTCTTCATCATCGGGATGGTGAAGGTGCCGGTGGTCACCACGTTGGCAATCGACGAGCCGGAAATCAGACCGGTCAGGCCGGAGGCGACCACTGCTGCCTTGGCCGGGCCGCCGCGCAGGTGACCGAGCAGGCTGAAGGCGAGCTGGATAAAGTAGTGACCGGCACCGGCCCGCTCCAGCAGGGCACCGAACAGCACGAACAGAAACACGAAGCTGGTGGAGACGCCAAGGGCGATGCCGAACACCCCTTCGGTGGTGATCCACTGGTGGTTGGCCAGCGCGGTAAAGCCTACCCCGCGATGTGCCAGCAGTCCCGGCATCCAGGGGCCCGCCAGGCTGTAGATCAGAAAGACGATGGCGATGACCGCCAGTGCCGGCCCCAGGGCGCGGCGCGCCGCTTCCAGCAGCAGCGGAATGCCGATGCAGGCGGTCACCAGATCGGCGGTGGTGAGGGTGCCGGGACGCAGCGCGAGTGCTTCATACATCACAAACAGGTAAGAGGCGGCGCCAGCAGCGATCAGACCGAGGGCGATATCGCCGAGGGGAACCCGATCCCGCGGCGAGGAGCGAAATGCCGGGAACACCAGAAAAGCGAGCAACAGGGCAAAGGTGAGGTGAATGGAGCGGGTTTCGGTGTCATTGAGTACGCCAAACCCCACCATGAAGGGGAGTGGCGAGGCGATCCAGAGCTGGAACAGGGACCAGGCCAGCGCCAGTGCTGTGATGAGCCAGCCCATGATGCCCAGCGGCAGGCGAGCGCCCACATCCTGGGCGATCAGTTCCTCGGTAGAGAGTTGTTTATCTTGCATAGGGTTAACTTGTGCCAACGAGTACAACAAGAGCGACACCCGCCCCCGCAATCAGGCGGCAGACGGGTGTCGAAGAGAGTGACAAAGGCCCCGGGGCCTTCAATCAGAGCCAGCCGCGCTCTTTGTAGTAGCGGGCAGCCCCTTCATGCAGCGGTGCAGAGAGACCCACCTTGATCATGTCGGCCTCTTTCAGGTCGGCAAAGGCAGGGTGCAGGCGCTTGAAGCGATCCAGGTTGTCGAACACCGACTTGACCAGCTGATAGACCACTTCCGGATCGGTTTTGGCGCTGGTGGAGAGCACCGCTTTGCCACCGATGGAGGGGGTCGGCTCGTCGCTGCCCTTGTAGATGCCGCCCGGGATCTCGGCCTTGCTGTAGTAGCTCTTCTCGGCCAGCAGTTTGTCGATGTCGGCGCCGGTCACAGGTACCAGTACTGCATCTGTGGTGGTGGAGGCTTCCTGAATGGCGCCGTTCGGGTGACCGACGAAGTAGCTCATGGCATCGATGTTGTTGTCACCGAGGGCGGAGGCCTGTTCGGCCGGTTTCAGCTCGGAGACCAGACCGAAGTCACCTTTCTTCCAGCCTTTGACCGCCATGATCTCTTCCATGGTGTCACGCTGGCCGGAGCCCGGGTTGCCGATGTTGACGCGCTTGCCTTTCAGGTCGTCGAAGCTGGCGATCTTGGCATCGCGGCGAGCCAGGATGGTGAACACCTCGCTTTGCAGGGAGAAGACGGCGCGCATGTCGTCCATAGCCCCTTCGGCCTGGAACGGCGGCAGCCCCTTCATCGCCTTGAACTGGTGGTCGGATTGCATGATGCCGAAGTTGAATTCACCGCTGCGGATGCCGTTGACGTTGGCAACACCACCGCCACTGGCCGGGGCGTTGCACTTGATCTGGTGATCGGCGGCGCCGCGATTGAGGAAGCGGCAGATGGACTGGCCAGCGACATAGTAGACGCCGGTCTGACCGCCGGTGCCTATGGTCACGAAGCGCTCCTGCGCTTGTACCGGACCACCGAATGAGACCCCGACCAGAGCCGCCGACAGGGCGCATGCCAAAGTTAATCCTTTCATTTTTTCTCCCTTTTCTTTGATTTTGTTTATCCGATCCCCGGATAAATTGATGGCAATCCCGTTCTGCGCCGGGCTTGCCCGCTCTTCTCGTTGCGCGAAAGCAGGGGAGTTGATCATCCCCCTTTCCGGCAGTCACCCTCATCCTGTGGTGAGGCTACCGACCTCCTGTCGGTCGAAGATAAATTGGCCCCTGAGGGGCCAAATAAAAAGTTGCAAGCACTCCGATTAAGCACATCACCCAACATAAATCAAACGAAATGGCAAAATAGCGGAGTTAAATCTTGAGAAACATGACCTCGATCATTCATTTTCTTGCCGAAGATTAATTTGATATGGAGGGAAATGGAAGAGGGAAAAACTACGAGAGGATTCTTATGCGGCCCTTGAATGACAAGGGCCGGAGTCATGAGAGATCAGTTGGCCGGGGTGGCCAGATCCAGGAGAAAGGCGTATTCCAGCGCGATATCCTCGTAGGCTTTGAAGCGGCCCGACTTGCCGCCGTGGCCGGCGTCCATGTCGGTGTTCAGTAACAACTTGTTATCATCCGTTTTCAGATCGCGCAGCTTGGCGACCCACTTGGCGGGCTCCCAATACTGCACTTGCGAGTCGTGCAGCCCGGTGGTGACCAGCAGGTTGGGGTAGGCTTGCGCCTTCACCTGATCGTAGGGGCTGTAGCTCTTCATGTAGTCGTAGTAGCGCTTCTGGTTCGGGTTGCCCCACTCGTCATACTCCCCGGTGGTGAGGGGGATCGACTCGTCCAGCATGGTGGTGACCACATCGACGAACGGCACCTGCGCCACCACGCCGCGATAGAGTTCGGGCGCCTGATTGATGACTGCCCCCATCAGCAGGCCGCCGGCGCTGCCGCCCATGGCGTAGACCTGATCCCTGGCACCGTAGCCTTGCTCCACCAACGCCTTGGTGACATCGATGAAGTCATTGAAGGTGTTCTGCTTTTTCAGCAGTTTGCCATCTTCGTACCAGTGACGGCCCAGCTCTTCACCACCCCGGATATGGGCGATGGCGTAGACGAAGCCGCGATCGAGCAGGCTCAGGCGCGAGCTGCTGAAGTCGGGATCCATGCTGGCGCCGTAGGAGCCGTAGCCATAGACCAGCAACGGATTCTTGGGCGCATCGGCCTGCTCTTTCTTGAACTTGTCCTTGCGATAGACCAGCGACACCGGCACCGATACGCCGTCGCGGGCGGTCACCCAGAGCCGCTCGCTGGCGTACTGGTCGGCCTTGAAGCCTGCCACCGGCTGCTGCTTGAGCAGGGTGCGCTTGCCGCTCGCCATATCCAGCTCATAGGTGGAGGCGGGGGTAGTCATGGAGGAGTAGCCATAGCGCAGGGCGCTGGTATCCGGCTCCGGGTTGTAGGCGAGCCAAGTGACATAGGCGGGATCGTCGAAGGCGATCTCCTTCTCGTCACCGCTCTGCCAGTTGATCTGGCGCAGTCGGGTCAGCCCCTTGTTGCGCTCCTCCAGTACCAGCCAATCCTTGAACAGGGCGTAGCTCTCCAGCAGCACGTCCGGATTGGGGGCGATCACCGCCTTCCAGCGATCGACCGGGCTCTCCTTGGTCTCGTAGAGGCCGAAGTTCTTGCCATCCTTGTTGGATCGCACATAGAAGCGGCCGCGGTAGTGATCCAGGCTGTATTCGTGATCCACCTGACGGGGCAGGAACAGGCGGGGGGCGTGCTCCGGCTGGTTGGCATCGATCAGCCGCGCTTCGCCGGTGGTGGTGCTGGAGAGGGCGATGACGATGAAATCTTCCGAGGTGGTGGCGTAGAGGCTGATGTAGAAGGAGTCATCCTTCTCTTCATAGACCAGCTTGTCCGTGGCCGGATCCGTCCCGAGCGTGTGGCGATAGACCTGATAGGGCAGTAGGGTCTGCGGGTGCTTGCGCACATAGAAGACGGTCTTGTTGTCGTTGGCCCACACCAGATTGCCGGAGGTATTTTCCAGTTTGTCGATGGCCCACTGGCCGCTCTCCAGGTCGAGGAACTGGATCTGGTACTGACGACGAGAGAGGAAATCTTCCGCCACCGCCAGCCAGCGGTTGTTGCGGCTCACTTCAAGGGCGCCGAGGGCATAGAACTCGTGCCCTTCAGCCCGCAGGTTGCTGTCGAGCAGCAGACTCGCCTGCTCTTCACCGAGCTTGGTGCGCGAATAGATCCCGTACTCCTTGCCCGGCTCATAGCGGGTCTGGTAGCGGTAGCCATTCTTCACATAGGGCACCGATTCATCCTGCTGGGGGATGCGGGCGACCATCTCTTTGTAAAGCTGTTCGCGCAGGGGTTGGGTCGGCTTGAGCATGGCCTCGGTATAGGCATTCTCGGCCTTGAGATAGTCCAACACCTCGGGCTTCTGCCGCTCGTCGTCACGCAGCCAGTAGTAGTTGTCGATGCGGGTATCCCCGTGTTTTTTCAGGGTGCGGGGATGTTTGGCGGCCACGGGCGGCTGGATTGGATGTTCGCTTGTCAGCATGGCGGGCTCTTCATTGGCATAAGTGGGGGGGAGAACTGTCAGAAAGGCTAGCAGCAGAACTCCTCGGGAAAAGGTAAACATGTCGCATCCTTGGCGCTGGAAAGGGTTGGTAGACCTGAGCATCGGCTCCATGAATTGGCGTTAAATCTGCCCCTTGTTGCCGGTGGTTGCAAGCAATCCCTTGTTATTGCAGGAAATGTAATCAAAAAAAGCCGCTATCTCGCGATAGCGGCCCTCTTTCTGGCCATGAGCGGCAAGAGTCCGCTCAGGTGTGCCTCACATGATATGGGAGTGCCCTCTCATGGCCAGTTTTCGTCAGCCTGGGTAGCTCGACCAGCGGTTGGTCGCGCCCTCGTTGCTGATACTCAGTACCTCATAGGGATGGCCCGGAATATCCATGCCCGGCGCACTCTGGGGCATGCCCGGAATAGTCAGGCCACGGATCGCCGGTTTTTCCCTGAGCAGCTTTTGTACATCGGCGGCCGGTATATGCCCCTCGATCACATAGCCATTTACGATACCGGTATGGCAAGAAGCCAGTTCCGGCGCGATACCGTATTGCTGCTTCACTGCGCCGAGCTGCTCGGTTTCGATAACTTCCAGTTCGAAGCCATTCTGCTCCATATGCTCGTTCCAGCTTTGGCAGCAGCCACAATATTTGGATTTGTAGACGGTCATCTTCTCGGCCGCGAGGGCCGAAAAGCTGACGGTACCGGCCAGCATGGCCAGTAACAGGGGTTTGTACATCACTCACCTCAGATTGAAAGAAAAGATGCCCGATACGGGATGCGTTTCAGGTCTGGGTGCGTGGGGGACGTTCGAGCCGCTCGCGCGGAGCGTCCGGCATAAAGAGAGAGGGGGAGGCGAAGTCGGGGGTATCCGGTTCCAGCACGGCGACCGTCAGGCAGTCGCTGCCTACCAGCGTCATCGAGAGGGCGGTGGTAAAGCTGCCGCAGGGCATCGCTTTTTCCAGGGTGCGCTCGCTCTGGCTGCAGTGGGTGGTCAGGGTACAGAGGTCGGTTGCGGCCCGGCTGCCAAACGACATCAACACCAGCACCAGACTCCACAAGGGGAGCCAGCGACGGGCGTGAGCGAGTTGGCGACGGGTGAGAACCATGGAATGACTCGAAAATAACAAGGGGCACATGGTAACCCTGTGCCCCGGGGGAGGGTCAAGCCCTCCCCATGGTGTCAGTCCGCCCGGATTAAGGTTGCTGACGGGTCGCCGCCAGCACGATCTCGCGCACGCAAACGTTGGCAGGCTGGTTCCAGGCGTAGAGCACGGCATCGGCGATCACTTCCGGCGCAATGACGCCACCCATCTGATCTTTCCAGTCGTGGTAACCGGCCTTGATGCTCTCGTCAGTGGTGTGGCTGAGCAGCTCGGTCTCGACCGCACCCGGGGCAATGGTCACCATCCGCACGCCCACATCGGCCATCTCTTCCCGGATGTTCTCGGTCAGGGCGTGCACGGCGAACTTGGTGGCGCAGTAGGCAGCATGGTTCGGGAAGGTCTTGCGACCGGCGATGGAGCTGATGTTGATGATGGTACCGCTGCGGCGCTCCTTCATGCCTGCCAGCACTGCGTGGACGCCGTTCAGCACCCCCATCACGTTGATGTTGAGCATCTGCTGCCACTCGGCGGGATCCTGCACATCGGCCTGACCCAGCAGCATGACACCGGCGTTGTTGACCATGCAGCCGACCGGGCCGAATTGGGCTTCTGCCTGCTGGACGGCGGCTTTCATGGCGGCGGTGTCGGTCACATCGACCCCGATGCAGAGGGTATCGGGCAGGTTCAGCGCCTGCATCGGCTCGACCCGGCGGGCCAGCAGTAGCAGCGGATGACCGGCGGCAGAGAAGGCACGGGCGATGGCGGCACCGATCCCGGCGGAGGCACCGGTGATCACGACGAGAGATTTGGACATGGGTCTTTCCTTCTGATTCAAGAGTCGGTTTGAGCAAACAGGTGGCTGGCCAGCACGGAACCCAATCACTATAGTCACTGCATCTATAAGTGATAAATATTGTTTTCCGCTGGTTATCATCTGAAAAAACTATGGTTGGTTTATGCTGGACTTGAGATTGCTGCGTTTCTTCATCGCCATCTATGAAGAGAAGAACATCACGGCGGCGGCCGAGCGCTGCCACGTCAGCC
Source organism: Aeromonas sp. 61P (assembly GCF_051919545.1). Classification (NCBI taxonomy): domain Bacteria; kingdom Pseudomonadati; phylum Pseudomonadota; class Gammaproteobacteria; order Aeromonadales; family Aeromonadaceae; genus Aeromonas; species Aeromonas sp. 61P. The sequence continues at coordinate 412,092 of NZ_JBQBEL010000001.1, read as the reverse complement.
AGCCCTCCCTCTCGGCGGGACTGCGCCAGCTGGAAGAGGCGCTCGGTGACAGCCTGTTTGTCCGGGGCAAGAAGGGGGTGGTGGCGAAAGATCCGGCCCACTATCTCTATCCTCACGCGGTCAAGCTGGTGGAGGGGGCGCGCCGTCTGCCGGAGCTGTTTCGCCAGAAAGCGACGCGTGCGAGGCTCAATATCGCCATCATGCCGGACTTGAGTCGCCGTCGGGTGGCCGGGCTGTTGCAGCAAGTACAGCGCGTGTTGCCGCAGCTGGATCTCACCCTCTCCGACTACACTACGCCCGCCGACTGCCGCTTGACGCTGGATGCCTTGCGTCGGGAGGACGAGATCTTCCTGCCGCTGTGGGAGGAGGATTACGTGCTCTGCGTGCCGGTCGATCACCCCCTGGCCAGTCGCGAAAGGATCGAGCTGGCCGAGCTGCAACATTATGATTTTATTGAGTGCCCGCCCTGCGAAGCCCATCAGCAGACTATCGGCCTGCTGGCCTGTGACCGGCTTACCCTCAATCTGGTGGCCAAGGCCGAGAGCAAGGGGTTGGTGATGGCGCTGGTGCTGGCGGGGGTTGGCATCAGTTTTCTGCCGGACGGGCTGGTGGAGGATGAGGCGGGGCTCTGTACCCTTCCCGTGAGCGGGCCGCGGATGTTTCGCCGGATTGGGCTCTGCTATCCCGCCCACCAGACCCTCAATCCGGCGCTGCGGGAGCTGATCCCCGAGTTGGCAGGCTATGGCGCTTCCTGATAAGGTCGCTCTCCTGTGCACCTTTACGATGCAGCTCCCCAGACTCCCCTTTTCTGTTTACCTCGCCTTGCTCCGCAAGGCTTTGTTCGGGTGATGTGGTCATGAAACGCATTCTGGTTATTTTTTCCCATCCCGCGCTGCAGAGCTCGCGGGCCAACAAGCAGCTGTTGCAGGCGATTGAGGGGCTAGAGGGGGTCACGGTTCACGACCTCTATCAGCACTATCCCGACATGTTTATCGATGTGAAGCGGGAGCAGGCGCTGCTCTGTGAGCATGACATCATTGTCTTTCAGCACCCGTTTTACTGGTACTCCTGCCCGGCCATCATGAAGGAGTGGATGGATCTGGTGCTGGAGTATGGCTACGCCTACGGCCCCGAAGCCCACGCCCTCAAGGGCAAGCAGTGGCTGAGCGCCATCACCACCGGCGGGGCGCCGGAGTCCTACTGCAGCGAGGGTTACAACAGCCGACCGCTGCTCGATTTTCTGCTGCCATTTCAGCAGGCTGCCACCTTGTGCGGCATGAACTGGCTGCCGCCTTTTGTGCTGCACTCCTTTCACAAGATCAAGGATCCCGCCGCCCTGCGCCGCTGTGGGCAGGACTACCGTCAGCTGCTTTGCGCCTTGCGTGACGATCAGCTGACCCCGGAGCAGCTGGCCGGGCGTCCTTATCTGCGCGACTTGCTGGAGGTGCTCTGATGACACATGGGCAGTTTGTTGGCCGAGCTCATGAGCCGGACCTGATGTTCACACGGAGGGCTGACTGATGGGCCACGGGATCCTGTTTGATGCCTTTATCTACCTCTCCGCCGCCGTCATCGCGGTGCCGCTGGCCAAGCGCTGGGGGCTCGGTTCGGTGCTCGGCTATCTGCTGGCGGGGATCATCATAGGCCCCTTTCTGCTGGGGCTGGTGGGGGAGCAGAAGGATGTGATGCACTTCGCCGAGTTTGGCGTGGTGCTGATGCTGTTTCTGGTCGGTCTTGAATTGCGTCCGGCCCTCTTGTGGCAGCTGAAGGGGCCGATCCTCGGCACCGGCGGCCTGCAGGTGCTGCTCACCACGGCGGCACTGACCGGCGTGGCGCACCTGATCGGTCTGCCGCTGCAACAGGGGCTGGCCATCGGCCTGATTCTGGCGCTCTCCTCGACCGCCATCGTGTTGCAGAGCCTGCAGGAGCGCAAGCTGATGCAGAGCGAGAGCGGTCGCTCCGCCTTTGCGGTGCTGCTGTTTCAGGATATTGCGGTCATTCCGATCCTGGCGCTGTTGCCACTGCTGGCCATGGCGCCGGTCGCCAGCAATGGTGGCTCCGAGCTGGCGGGGTGGCAGCACGGCCTGCTGGTAGTCGCGGCCATCTCAGGCATCGTGCTGGGTGGCCACTACCTGATGCGGCCGGTGTTTCGTGCCATCGCCCAGTCCCACATGCGGGAGATCTTCGTCGCCGCCGCCCTGCTGCTGGTGATCGCTATCGCCGTGTTGATGGAGTCGGTGGGGCTTTCGCCCGCTCTCGGCTCTTTCCTCGCCGGTGTGGTGCTGGCCGACAGCGAATATCGCCATGAGCTGGAGGCCGACATAGAGCCGTTCAAGGGCTTGCTGCTCGGCCTGTTCTTTATGTCGGTGGGGGCGGGGATCGACTTCGGGCTGTTTGCCGAACACCCTTTCCTCATCCCGACGCTGGTGGTTGGCCTGATGGTGCTTAAATGGCTGGTACTGATGGCGCTCGGCTTCATCATCCGCATTTCGCCGAGCCAGCGCTGGACCTTCGCGCTGGCGTTGGCGCAGGGGGGCGAGTTTGCCTTCGTGCTCTTTTCGTTTGCCGCCCAGAACCGGGTGCTGCCCGGTGAGACCATCTCGCTGCTGACGCTGGTGGTGGCGCTCTCCATGGCGCTCACCCCGCTGCTGCTGATCCTCAATGATCGGGTGATCCAGCCCTGGTTCGATTACCGTAACCAGAGCGACGCGCCGCAGCATGAGCAGCCGGAGCTGGTGGAGCATCCGGTGATCATCGCGGGCTTCGGCCGCTTCGGTCAGATCGTGGGGCGTCTGCTGCATGGTCACGGCATCGGTACCACCATCCTCGAGCAGGATGCCAGCCAGATAGAGACCCTGCGCAAGTACGGCTATCAGGTCTTCTATGGCGATGCCAGCCGGATCGACCTGCTCCATGCCGCAGGGGCGCACAAGGCGAAGCTGCTGGTGCTCTCCATCAACGATCCGGCTACCTCGCTGGCGGTGATCGAGATGGTGCAGAAGCACTTCCCGCACCTGAAGATCCTGGCGCGAGCGCTGGATCGACCCCATGCCCACGAGATCCTGCGCCACGGGGTCGAGAGCGTACACCGGGAAACCCTGGGCTCTGCGGTCGATCTGGGGGTGGAAGCCCTGACCCAGCTTGGGTTTAGGGCCAACCAGGCCTGGCGGGCGGGGCAGACCTTCAAGCAGCACGATAACTGGCTGTTGCGCGAGCAGGTCAACTATCTGGATGACGAACACACTTATATCAACAAGAGCCTGCAATACCGGGAGATACTCTCCGATCTGTTGCAAGACGACGAGGAGGGGCAGGAGCGTATCCATGCCCACAACTGGAACAGCGGGCTACCCGACGACGACAAGGAAGCAAAATGATTGCCTATTACCCCATGTTCAAACACCTGCATATGACGCTGGCGCTGGTCAGTCTGCTGCTCTTTATCTATCGCTGGAGTCTGGCGCTGGTCGGCAGCGATCGGTTGCAGCAGAAGTGGCTGAAGATCCTGCCGCATATCAACGATACCTTCCTGCTGCTGTTTGGTGTGTTGCTGGCGGTGGCCTTGCAGTTGAGCCCGGGTCAACAACCCTGGCTGATGGCCAAGCTGATGGCACTGGTACTCTATATCGGTCTGGGTGTCATGGCGCTCAAGCGCCCGGCCCGCGGTCAGAAGCTGGTGGCCGGTGTGGCAGCGCTGGCGGTATTTGGCTACATGGTCGGTGCGGCCATCACCAAGTCAGCCTGGTCGTGGCTGATGTGAGCAAAAGGGGAGAGTCATGCTCTCCCCTGAAATCATATTCTGTGATGAATTAATTAATCGGAGTTTTATGCTAACAATAAATCGCAAGATAGAACTTTCATTTGAGGGATTTTTGGCTAATTTTAGCCTCTAGCGGCTCCTTTTTTGAGTGCATTGTCTTTATAAATCAATTGTTTAGTGTGTTTTGTATGAAAATGGCGACAGTTGTCGCAGCAAAACTTGCGACATAGACTGTCGCAAGTCACGACTAGCATACAGTCAACGCTAAACCAGTGAAGGCAAGCACCATGAGCAAGAAGCTGTTACGACAACTGACCTTGGCGCGTTGCATCCCGCACCGCCCTTACAAGCTGACCGCCAGCCAACTCCAGGTAAAACTGGAAGAGGAAGGTATCCACGTCAGTCTGCGTACCGTGCAACGGGACCTGGAGGAGATGTCCGGCATGGGACTGTTCGACCTCACCTCGGACGAGCGCAGCAAACCCCATGGCTGGTGCTTCGAGCGCCACGGCCTCAACGACTTTGCCAATATCATGCCGCTCTCGCTGGCGGTGGCCCTGAAAACCTGGAGTGATCAGGCGAGCCAACTGTTGCCGGCGAGTGTACTGACTGAATTGAACCCGCTGGTCGACAAGGCGAGCCAGGTGATCCGCGACAGCCAGAGTGAACTGGCCGAACGCTGGCTGGAGAGTGTCCACCAGTCACCGCGTCCGTTTGCCGGCAACCCGGAGATCCGCCGCAGCACCCTGATCCGCGATGCGCTCTGGCGTGGTCGCAAGTTCAGTGCCGAGATCCAGCGCGTGATCAAAGAGCGCACCGTATGGCTCTGCTACGACCGTATCAACCCGCTCGGCATTCTCAATCAGCCGGACGGTCCGATCCTGCTCTGCACTCTGTCCGAGCTGGATCCCAAGGTCTACGGCATCCCGTTTGACCATATCAAGAACGTGGAGCTGACCAACTTCAGCGCCACCCAGCCGAAGGATTTCAACATCCAGAAGCTGATCCGCGATCAGGGCTATCAGGATGTGAGCGGCCCGATCCGCTTCGTCGGCCGGATCGATGCTAACAGCCAGTCGCTGGTGGATAACCAGATCCCCGGCAACAATCCGCGCATGACCCGCTATGACAAGCGTAGCGTGGTGGTGGAGACAGAGGTGCAGGACACCCCGGAGTTTCGCAGCTGGTTGAACAACATCGGCGGTGAACTGGAGGTGCTGGCACCGGAATCGCTGCGCAAGGCCTATCTCAATCCGGCCAACCGCTTGAGCTGATTAAAAAATTGGAATGTTGAAGAGTCGAGCCTGGCCTCGGCTCTTTTTTTTGCGGTTTTTTTAAGCATATTTATTCAACTAATTTTTAAGTCTTAACGTCAGGATTGAACCGTTTTCCTGCCCCGTTTTTGGGGGCGAAATCCGTGTAAGAGATCTGCCATAGCGACTGTAAGAGGCTGGCGCTTTGAGCCGTACGCGAAGCCATGCCAGAATGATCGAGCTTTCCCGTGAAACTAAATAACTAACTGATATTAAAGGGTTAGTTTTTAAGTTCGTTTTTTGAGATGGGAGCCGCATCGGATCTTTATCATCGGATGGCCCTTGTTCGGGGTGCGCATTTCCTTAGTATGGGTCTCACAAGGACGGAGCTGGTCCGGCAGGATGCAGGACAGCGCATAAAGATGGAATAGTCCGCAGGATGTGGACAAGGGACTCCTCAGGATGAGCTCGATAATCAGGATGATTATCGTCACGGATGAATAAAGGAACACCGCGGGATGCGGCAGGACACTCTCGGGATGGGAGCAGAACGAACGGAACCTCGTTCTTCAGGATGAACAGGACCTCGCCGGATGCGAGAGGAATACTTCAGGATGAAGTGAGATAACCCGGATGGTTATCTGTCAGGAAGACGCAAGGAACCCCACAGGACGTGGTAATGGACACCTCCAGGATGGAGACAGTGAAGCAGTTCAGGATGAATTGCCAGGCCAGGAACGCCGCAGGACACGCCAACGGATTGGAAAGGGGATATTCCAAAGGATTAGGATAACGTCAGGGATTGCAGGGAGCATTGCAGTTCTACGGACAGGACGACACGACTCTAGGGGACGGCTACCGCCGTCCCCTTTTCTTTTATGGTTTGCCCGAGAGATTGCCGCGCTGGGCGGCGTTGACGATCTCTTGCAGGCGCTGACGAATGTCGACCATGCCAAACACACCAAAGATCAGCACAGTGACAAATTCGGCCTTGGTGACCGCGAAGTAGCGTTTGCAAGCTGCCTTGATCATGCTGGCCTGCAGCCAATGTAGCAGGGCGACGATCACGCCGCAGACCGGCAGAAAGCCGTTGAGTTTGCCGGGCAGCGGGGCGATCAGGCTTATCAGCACGCCAAACCAGAAGAACAATATCAGCCCCATCGCCAACAGATTAAAGACTCGCTTCATTGTTTACCTCCCTTAGATAGAGTTGATAGCAGACCTGACCGGCTTGTTTGTCCTTGAGTAGTTGCCAGCTGGCGGGTAGCGCCAGATCGGCCATTTCCTTTTCCCGCTCCAGATAGATGAGGGCGTCCGGCGCCAGCCAGCCGCGCTGCTCCAGCAGTTCGCACACTTGCGGCAGCAGCTCGCGGCGAAACGGCGGATCGAGGAACACCAGATCAAACGGCGTGGCCGGGCCTTGCAGCCAGCTCACTGCATCTGACTGGATCACCTGACCCTGGCTGCTGCCGAGGGCGGTCAGGTTCTTCTTGATCTGGTCAGCGGCCCCTTTGTCCATCTCGATCAGGGTCACCTGCTCGGCATAGCGCGATAGCGCCTCCAGTCCGAGTCCGCCGCTACCGGCAAACAGATCCAAGCAGCGGGTGCCACGAATGTGGGGGGCCAGCCAGTTGAAGATGGTCTCCTTGACGCGATCCGTGGTGGGTCTGAGCCCCTCCACATCCTTGACCGGCAATTTGCGGCCTCGCCACTGGCCGCTGATGATTCTTACAAAGCCCGATTTTCCTTGCGGGGCGGGACTCTTGCTCGGGTTGCTACGGCTGGATTTCACTCTGGGCATCGCGTTTCATCGTCAGAAAATAAAGTGGTAGTATAAGGCGGTTCATTTTTATGCCGACCCGCCAAGGGACGGCTATCTTAGCAGTCAGCCTTTGATGTGAGTATTTTTAGATGGCAAAAGGTTTGTTTTCCTGGCTGGGTTTCGGCCGCAAGAAAGAAGAGGCTGAGGCTGTCCAACCACAGACACCCCAAGCCACCCCCGTTACCGTTGAGCCCGAGGTCACTGCTACCCCCGCTCCCGTTTCCGATACCACTGTTTCCGATAGTACGCCGGCTGTTGCCCCCGAAGTGCCTGCCAGCGCACAGAATTCCGTTTTGCAAGATGATTGCTGCCTGCCGACCGAGCTGGACGATCACGGTCCGCTAGTGGTGGAGGAGTGCGCCTCCGATCTGGAGCCGGTGATCGTCAACGAAACGCTGATCGCCGAAGAGGAGCGTGCCGCTGACGCCGCTCGCACTGCCGCAGAGGCGCAAGCCGCTGAGGTCAAGGCAGCCGAAGAGGCTCGTATTGCTGCCGAAGCCCGCGCTGCGGAAGAGGCTCGCATTGCTGCCGAAGCCCGCGCTGCGGAAGATGCTCGTATCGCCGCCGAGGCTCGCGCTGCAGAGGAGGCTCGTATTGCTGCCGAGGCTCGCGCCGCGGAAGAGGCTCGCATTGCCGCCGAAGCTCGCGCTGCGGAAGAGGCACGTATCGCTGCCGAAGCCCGCGCCGCGGAAGAGGCTCGTATTGCAGCCGAAGCCCGTGCTGCGGAAGAGGCTCGCATTGCCGCCGAAGCCCGCGCTGCGGAAGAGGCTCGTATCGCTGCCGAAGTCCGCGCCGCGGAAGAGGCCCGTATTGCTGCCGAGGCTCGCGCTGCGGAAGAAGCTCGTATTGCCGCTGAAGCTCAGGCTGCGGAAGAAGCCCGTATCGCCAAAGAGGCCCAGCGAGCGGAAGATATGCGCCTGGTCGCCGCGATGGAGGCTGAGGCCGCCGCACTGGCTGCCCTGCCGCTGGCCGCCAAGGTGGACGACGACACCCAGGACAAACCGCAGCGGGAGGGCTTCTTTGCTCGCCTCAAGCGCAGTCTGGTGCGCACCAAGGAGAATATCGGTTCCGGTTTCTTCGGCCTGTTTCGTGGCAAGAAGATCGACGATGAGCTGTTTGAAGAGCTGGAAACCCAGCTGCTGACCGCCGATCTCGGTGTGGATACCACCACTCGCATCATCGAAGGGCTGGTACAGCACGCGGATCGCAAGCAGCTCAAGGATGCCGAAGCGCTCTACGGTCTGCTCAAGCAGGACATGGGCGAGATGCTGGCCAAGGTGGAGCAGCCGCTGGTGATCGACACCAGCAAGAAGCCTTATGTGATCCTGATGGTCGGTGTAAACGGCGTCGGCAAGACCACCACCATCGGCAAGCTGGCCAAGCAGTTCCAAGCCGAGGGCAAGAGCGTGATGCTGGCGGCGGGTGACACCTTCCGTGCCGCAGCGGTCGAACAGCTGCAGGTTTGGGGTCAGCGCAACAACATTCCGGTGATTGCCCAGCACACCGGCGCCGACTCCGCTTCCGTCATTTATGACGCTATCGAGGCCGCCCGCTCCCGCGGGGCTGACGTGCTGATCGCCGACACCGCCGGTCGCCTGCAGAACAAGAGCAACCTGATGGAGGAGCTCAAGAAGGTGGTGCGGGTGATGAAGAAGCTGGATGAAGAGGCGCCCCACGAGATCATGCTGACGCTGGATGCCGGCACCGGCCAGAACGCCCTGAGCCAGGCCAAGCTGTTCAGCGAGGCAGTGGGCCTGACCGGTATCACCCTCACCAAGCTGGATGGCACTGCCAAGGGCGGCGTCATCTTTGCGGTGGCCGACAAGTTCCAGATCCCGATCCGCTATATCGGGGTGGGCGAGGGGATCGACGATCTGCGTCCCTTCGTTGCCAACGACTTCATCGAGGCGCTCTTCAGCCGCGATGAATAAGTCCGGCCGCGATGAGTCAGCTCAGCCGTGATGAGTAAGTGTTCCATACCCCGACTCCGGTCGGGGTTTGTCAATTTCAGGGAACCGTTATGATTCGTTTTGACAAGGTCAGCAAGGTATACAGCGGTGGCCATCAGGCGTTGCAGAAGGTCAGCTTTCACCTGCGCAAGGGGGAGATGGCTTTTCTGACCGGGCACTCGGGGGCGGGCAAGAGTACCCTCCTCAAACTGATCAGCGTGATGGAGCGTCCGACCGATGGTCGCGTCTTCTTTCATGGCGATGATGTCAGCCATATCCAGCGCAGCCAGATCCCCTATGTTCGCCGCCAGATCGGGATGATCTTTCAGGATCACCGGCTGTTGATGGACAGAACCGTGTTTGACAACGTGGCGCTGCCGCTGGTGATCGATGGCTACAGCCACGCCGATATCAACAAGCGCGTGGCGGCGGCGCTGGACAAGGTGGGGCTGCTCGGCAAGGAGCGTTACCAGCCGCGTATGCTCTCCGGTGGTGAACAGCAGCGGGTCGGCATCGCCCGTGCCATCGTCAACAAGCCGCCGCTGCTGCTGGCGGATGAACCGACCGGCAACCTGGATCCCCAGCTCTCCATGGATATCATGCGGCTATTTCAGGAGTTCAATAATTTTGGGGTCTCGGTACTGATTGCCACCCACGATCTGGGGCTGATCGCCCGCATGCGCTATCGCACTCTGACCCTCAAGGCGGGTCGCATGTACTCGGCCGGGGAGGAGCTCTGATGGCTATCGTTCGTCATAAACAACCGCCGCTGCGCCGTCTGATGATGTACGGGGTTGATCATGTGCGGCAGGCGTTTGCCAGTCTCGGGGAGTTGTGGCGCAATCCGCTCGCCTCTCTGATGACGCTGGCGGTGCTCGGCGTCAGTCTGGCGTTGCCCTCCTGCTTCCACGTGCTGCTGAAAAACGCCGAGGTGGTGGAAAGGAGCTGGCAGACCAGTTCCCAGATCTCCCTTTACCTGCGCAAGGATCTGCCGGAGCAGAGCATTCTCGATCTGCAGCACCGGATCCTGCTCTATCCCGAGGTAGATTCGGTCACCTACCTGAGCCGTGACGACGCGTTGCGGGAGTTTCGCGAGATCTCCGGCTTCGGCGATGCCCTCGATTATCTGGACAGCAACCCGCTACCGCCGGTGCTGAGCGTGATCCCGGATCCGCGCTGGCAGAACCCGGAAGGGGCCGCCGAGCTGCTCAGCAAGCTCAACAACGAGGTGGGGGTCGAGCAGGGCAAGCTGGATCTGCAGTGGCTGACCCGGCTGCAGGGGATCATGAACCTGCTGCGCCACACCATTACCGGTATCGCGGTGCTGCTGCTCTCCGCCGTGTTGCTGATTGTCGGCAATACCCTGCGTCTCAACATCCTCAACCAGCGTTCCGAGATTGAAGTGCTCAAGCTGGTGGGGGCGACCGACTCCTTCATTCATCGCCCTTTCCTCTATACCGGCATCTGGTTCGGGGTCATCGGCGGCATGCTGGCCTGGTGGCTGACCGAAGTGATGGTGATCTGGAGCGAAGGGGTGGTGAAGGAGCTGGCGGGCTTGTATAACAGTAACTTCCGGTTGGTTGGCATGGGGGCGGTAGACGGGATCAATCTGATCTTGCTGGGCGCCCTGCTGGGGCTGATTGCCTCCTGGTTCTCGGTCCATCGCCACATTCGCGACATCGAACCATCCTGATTATTTTGTCATCAAAGTAAATCGCTGGATTTTGAGAGGCGGATCAAGTAAAAGAGGGGCCGTTTCTGGCTTGGCACCCATAGTCAGAGTATTCTGAATAACAATGATCTTCCGGATCTTCGCTAGATCCAGTGAACCTTCTGATTTATAAGCAGTCTATTAAAGCTGAAGCATTTATACGGGTGTGGCCCCTCTGCCTTGCTCGTCAGACTTGGCAAGCATGTGAAGGTTGCGAGCTCCGCAACAATGGACTTAGCATGCTACTTTTCGGGGGTCCTTCATTGTGACCCCCTTTTTTTGACTGTTCATTCATGATTCATCCTGCAGGCTTAAGATAAGCCGGTCTAAAACTGGGCATGTTCTTTGATACACGCCGCAGAATGGCATCCGGTCAGTAGACAGACCCTCTCAGGGTGTTAGACTGATTCGATTGAAAAGTAAGAGGTAACAGATGGGAACTTCATTGCAGCGCACTATGGCTCTGATTCCGCAAGGTAGTCTGGAAGGCTATATCCAGGCAGTAAACTCTATTCCTGTGCTGAGCGCAGAGGAAGAGCGTGAACTGGCTGAGCGTTTGCAGCAGGATGGCGATCTCGAGGCTGCCCGTCAGCTGGTTATGTCGCATCTGCGCTTTGTCGTTCATGTCGCCAAGAGTTATGCCGGTTACGGCTTGCCCCAGGCTGATCTGGTTCAGGAAGGCAATATCGGCCTGATGAAGGCGGTCAAGCGCTTCGACCCGACGGTCGGCGTGCGTCTGGTCTCCTTTGCCGTGCACTGGATCAAGGCCGAAATCCACGAATATGTCCTGCGCAACTGGCGCATGGTCAAGGTGGCGACCACCAAGGCCCAGCGCAAGCTCTTCTTCAACCTGCGCAAATCCAAAAAGCGTCTGGGCTGGCTGAACCACGAAGAGGTTCAGGCCGTGGCGGCCGATCTCGGCGTTTCTGCCGCTGACGTGACCGAAATGGAAGCGCGGATGGCCAACTACGATCAGGCGTTCGATCTGGTGGGTGACGATGAGGAAGAGGGCGGTTTCGCTCCGGTTCACTATCTGGAGGACAAATCCTCCGATCTGGCCGCGACCATCGAGAACGACAACTGGGACGATCATGCGACCCGTCGTCTGAGCTCGGCCCTCGCCACTCTGGATGAGCGCAGTCAGCACATCATCCGCGCCCGCTGGCTCGATGATGACAGCAAGACCACTCTGCAGGAGCTGGCCGATACCTACGGCGTCTCTGCCGAGCGTGTGCGTCAGCTTGAGAAAAACGCACTCAAGAAGCTGAAAGATGCCATGGAAGCCTGATGCTTCCTCTCATAAAAACAGGGCCTGATGGCCCTGTTTTTGTTTCGCAGGGATCTGGTCGGCCTTGCTTTGGTTACCCTTGAGTGTGTTATGTTGCCGCCACTGCCACATTAGGGAGAGCAGAAGTGAAACTGTTGAACGACCTGTTTACCAACAACCGTGAGTGGGCCGAACGGATCAAAGCCGAAGATCCCGCTTTCTTTGCCACTCTTTCTGCCCAGCAGGCCCCCGAATACCTCTGGATCGGTTGTTCCGACAGCCGGGTCCCCGCCAACCAGCTGATGGGCTTGCTGCCGGGGGATGTCTGTCCACCGCAACGTCGCCAATCTGGTGGTACATACCGATTTCAACTGCCTCTCCGTGCTGCAATACGCGGTGGAAGTACTCAAGGTGAAGCACATCATTGTCTGCGGTCACTACGGTTGCGGCGGCGTCAAAGCCGCGATGCAGAACCAGGAGCTGGGTCTCATCGACAACTGGCTGCGCAACATCAAGGATGTCTACTTCAAATATGGTGAAGAGCTCGAGGCCATCGAGGATGAGCACGAGCGCTTCGACTATCTGTGCGAGCTGAATGTGGCCGAGCAGGTTGCCAACGTCTGCCACACCACCATCATCCAGAACGCCTGGCGCAAGGGGCAGGAGCTGGCCGTCCACGGCTGGATCTACGGGATCAAGGATGGCTTGCTGCATGATCTCGATCTCTGCATCAGCGGCCCGGATCAGATCCCCGATGTCTACCGTGCCTGGCCGGACATGCGTCCGCCCCACCGTCGGCGCTAGGGAGCTTCATGGTGGCGCCAGCCTCTATCTGCAGATCAAACAGCATATTCTGGACGGGATCCGCGAACGCCACTATCAGGCGGGGGACAGGATCCCGACCGAGGCGGCCCTGTGCGAGCAGTTCACCGTGAGCCGGATGACGGTCAACCGGGCGCTGCGGGAGCTGGTGGCGGAAGGGTGGCTGGTGCGTACCGCCGGTTCCGGCAGCTTCGTGGCGGACCGGCGTACCGAGTCGCCGTTGCTGGCTATTCGCAACATTGCCGACGAGATCGCCGAGCGTGGCAGCGAGTACAGCGCCCGGGTGATCCGGCTACAGCGACTGGCCGCCGACGAGAAGGTGGCGGTACAACTGGGGCTGCGGGTTGGCGCCCCCATCTTTCACAGCCTGATCGTCCATCAGGCCGATGGGGAGCCGTTGCAATTGGAGGAGCGCTTCGTCGATGCCGGGCGCTTGCCTGGCTATGGCGAGCAGGATTTTACCCAACAGACCCCCAACCGCTATCTGATGGATGTCTGCCCCCTCTCCGAGATGGAGCACGTGGTGGAAGCCGTGTTGCCCAGCGCCGGTGAGGCGGGATTGTTGCAAATCCGCGTAGATTCTCCCTGCCTGTTGTTGCACCGGCGTACCTGGTCGGAGGGGCATCTCGTCTCCTACGCCCGTTTGCTCTCCCCCGGTTCCCGCTACAAGCTCAGCTCCAAGACTCAGCTGGAGTAAATGTCTATACAACTCGATTTTGCAAAGCCCACCTCCTGGTGGGCTTTTTTGTGCTTAAACTCTAAGTTTGATGCTGTTATCAGGATGTGAATTTCGCTCTTCCTTTCGTCATAGAGATCGACTATAAGAATATGTATATACATTTGAGGTCGCTATGAACAAGGAACTGTTGAACTGCGAGCGGGTCTGGCTCAACGTGACGCCCGCTACCCTGAATGATGAGCTGGCCGACTACGGCCTGCTGCCGCTCCATGCCATCGGCGTGCAGGATGGCAAGATCCACGCGCTGGTGCCGATGGCCGAACTGAAGGGGCCGTATCCTGCTCACTGGCAGGATATGTGGGGCAAGCTGGTCACCCCCGGCCTTATCGATTGTCACACCCATCTGGTCTTCGCCGGCAGCCGTGCCGAGGAGTTCGAGCTGCGCCAACAGGGAGTGCCCTATGCCGAGATCGCCCGTCGGGGCGGTGGCATCATCAGCACGGTGCGTGCCACCCGTGCCGCCAGCGAAGAGCAGCTCTTTAAGCTGGCGTTGCCGAGGGTGAAATCCCTGATCCGCGAAGGGGTCACCACGGTGGAGATCAAGTCCGGCTATGGCCTGACGCTGGATGACGAACTCAAGATGCTGCGGGTGGCCCGCCGACTGGGAGAGGCGTTGCCGATCCGGGTCAAGACCACTCTGCTGGCGGCCCATGCGGTGCCGCCGGAATATCGCGACGATCCTGACAGCTGGGTCGAGACCATCTGTCAGGAGATCATCCCGGCCGCCGCCGAGGCGAGCCTGGCCGATGCGGTGGATGTTTTCTGCGAGCATATCGGTTTCTCGCTGGCCCAGACCGAGCAGGTCTATCTGGCGGCGGATCAATACGGCCTACCGGTGAAGGGGCATATGGATCAGCTCTCCAACCTCGGTGGCAGCACCCTCGCCGCCAACTTCGGCGCCCTTTCGGTGGATCATCTGGAGTATCTGGATCCGCAGGGGATCCTGGCGCTGGCCCAGCGCGGCGTAGTCGCTACCCTGCTGCCCACCGCCTTCTATTTTCTCAAAGAGACCAAGCTGCCGCCGGTTGCCGCCCTGCGCAAGGCGGGGGTGGCGATGGCGGTCTCCTCCGACATCAACCCGGGCACGGCCCCCATCGTCTCGCTGCGGATGGCGATGAACATGGCCTGTACCCTGTTTGGCCTGACCCCGCTGGAGGCCATGGTCGGGGTGACCCGCCACGCCGCCAAAGCGCTTGGCGAGCAGGAGCGCCTTGGCCAGCTCAGGGTGGGGATGGCGGCCGATTTCCTGATCTGGCACTGCGCCCATCCGGCCGAGCTGAGCTACATGGTCGGCGTCGATCAGCTGGCTGGCCGCATCTTCAACGGCGAGGAGACCCTCCATGGATAAATTCAACCCGGTCGACATGTCGCTCTGGCAGGGACGACAGGATCCGGAAGATGGTGAACAGGCCCTGCGCTGGCATGACAAGGTGCAGCCCTGGGCTGCCGAGGCACAAGAGGCAGCTGGTGTAGTGCTGCTCGGTTTTGCCTGCGATGAAGGAGTGCGCCGCAACAAGGGGCGTGTCGGCGCCGCCGGGGCGCCGCTGGCGGTGCGCAAGCTGCTGGCAAATACCGCTTGGCACCTGAATCGACCCGTCTACGATGGCGGGGATGTGAGCTGTTCCGATGGGGATCTCGATGCTGCCCACGGCCGTCTGGCCGAGCGGGTCGCCGCTGCGCTTGATCTGGGCCACTTCCCGCTGGTGCTGGGGGGCGGCCACGAGGTGGCGTTCGGCAGCTGGAGCGGCCTTAACCGTTATCTGGGTGGTAGTGGCAAGGTTGGCATCATCAATTTCGACGCCCATTTCGACCTGCGGATGAAACAGGATCTGGCCAGCTCCGGCACCCCCTTCTTCCAGATTGCCGAGCAGTGTGCCGCTCAGGGCACACCGTTTCGCTACGCCTGCCTCGGGGTGGCCGAGACCGCCAATACCCAGGCGCTGTTTGCACGGGCCGACGAGTTGGGGGTCTGGTATGTGAAAGATGAAGCCATGAGCGAGCGTGCTCTGCCCACCTTGCTAAGCGGGCTGGACGCCTTTATCGCCGATTTCGGTCACCTCTATCTGACCATCGACCTTGATGTGCTGCCCGGCAACCTGATGCCGGGAGTGAGTGCCCCCGCCGCTCGCGGCGTGGAGCTGGCGGTGATCGAACCGCTGATCGCCCATATCCGGGCCAGCGGCAAGCTCAGGCTTGCCGATCTGGCCGAGTACAACCCGACGCTGGATCAGGACAACCGCAGTGCCCGCGTGGCCGCGCGACTGGTTCATCTGTTGACCCGTTAACCCTTTTGGCCGCCCGTCGCCGAAGGCACCCTATTGATACAACAAGGAGTGTGTATGTCTGTGCAACAGCAGGATCCCCGTCATGATCCTAACCGCGTGATCCGTGCCCCGCGCGGCACCGAACTGACCGCCAAGAGCTGGCTCACCGAAGCGCCGCTGCGGATGCTGATGAACAACCTGGACCCCGAGGTGGCCGAGCATCCCCAGTCGCTGGTGGTCTATGGCGGCATCGGTCGCGCCGCCCGCAACTGGGCCTGCTTTGACAAGATCGTCGAGGTGCTGACCCGGCTCGAGGAGGATCAGACCCTGCTGGTGCAATCCGGTAAGCCGGTCGGGGTGTTCCAGACCCACAAGGATGCGCCGCGGGTGCTGATTGCCAACTCCAATCTGGTGCCGCATTGGGCCAACTGGGAGCACTTCAACGAGCTCGATAAGAAGGGCCTGATGATGTACGGCCAAATGACCGCCGGCTCCTGGATCTACATAGGCACTCAGGGGATCGTGCAGGGCACCTACGAAACCTTCTTCGCGGTGGCCAACCAGCACTTCAACGGCGAGCCCAAGGGACGCTGGATCCTGACCGGTGGTCTCGGCGGTATGGGCGGTGCCCAGCCGCTGGCTGCCACCATGGCCGGTTTCTCGATGATCGCGGTGGAGTGCGACGAGACCCGCATCGATTTTCGTCTGCGCACCCGCTATGTGGACAAGAAGGCTCACAGTCTGGATGAGGCGCTGGCCATGGTCGAAGAGGCCAAACAGAGCGGCACCGCCATCTCCATCGGCCTGGTCGGCAACGCCGCCGACGTGTTCGCCGAGCTGGTGGTCCGGGGCATCACACCGGATGTGGTGACCGACCAGACCTCCGCCCACGACCCGGTGCACGGCTACCTGCCGCAGGGCTGGAGCGTGGCCAAGTGGCGCGAGCTGCAGCAGAGTGCCCCGCAGGAGGTGAATCTGGCCGCCCGTCGCTCCATGGCGCGTCAGGTGGAGGCGATGCTGACCCTGCAAGAGCGCGGAGCGG
This sequence comes from Aeromonas sp. 61P, assembly GCF_051919545.1. Lineage (NCBI taxonomy): Bacteria > Pseudomonadati > Pseudomonadota > Gammaproteobacteria > Aeromonadales > Aeromonadaceae > Aeromonas > Aeromonas sp. 61P. The sequence continues at coordinate 395,463 of NZ_JBQBEL010000001.1, read as the reverse complement.
CGACTCTGGATTACGGCAACAACATTCGCCAGATGGCGCTGGAGGAGGGGGTGGCGAACGCCTTCGACTTCCCCGGCTTCGTCCCCGCCTACATTCGCCCGCTGTTTTGCGAGGGGATAGGCCCGTTCCGCTGGGTGGCCCTCTCCGGCGATCCGGAAGATATCTACAAGACAGATCAGAAGGTGAAAGAGCTGATCCCCGACGATCCTCACCTGCACAACTGGCTCGACATGGCCCGCGAGCGCATCGCGTTTCAGGGGCTGCCAGCGCGGATCTGCTGGGTCGGGGTCAAGGATCGGGTGCGGCTCGGTCTGGCCTTCAACGAGATGGTGAAAAACGGCGAGCTGAAAGCCCCCATCGTCATCGGCCGCGACCATCTGGATTCCGGCTCGGTGGCGAGCCCGAACCGCGAGACCGAGTCGATGATGGATGGCTCCGATGCCGTCTCCGACTGGCCGCTGCTCAACGCCCTGCTCAACACCGCTGGTGGTGCGACCTGGGTCTCCCTGCACCACGGCGGCGGGGTCGGCATGGGCTTCTCCCAGCACTCCGGCGTGGTGATCGTCTGTGACGGCTCCGATGATGCGGCTCGCCGCGTGGGTCGGGTGCTGCGTAACGATCCGGCCACCGGGGTGATGCGCCACGCGGATGCGGGTTACGAGATTGCCATCAACTGTGCCGTTGATGCGAAACTGGATCTGCCGATGATTGACGGCGCCAACGGTGTCAAAGGAAAGGTGTAACACCATGTTTGAATTGACTATTACTCCGGGCGAGCTGGATCTTGCCACCCTGCGCCGTGTCAGCCGCGAGCCGGTACATGTTTCACTGGATTCGGCCGCGCTGCCGGGGATCCACGCCTCAGCTGCGGTGGTTACCAAGGTGATCGAGCAGAACCGGGTGGTGTATGGCATCAACACCGGTTTTGGCCTGTTGGCCAACACCCGCATTCCGGTGGAGCAGCTGGACGAGCTGCAGCGCTCCATCGTGCTTTCCCACGCGGCAGGGATTGGCGAGTACATGGATGACGCCACCGTGCGGCTGATGATGGTGCTCAAGCTCAACTCGTTGGCGCGGGGCTTCTCCGGCATCCGGCTGACGGTGCTTGAGGCCCTGATGACCCTCATCAACGCCGAAGTCTATCCGGTGGTGCCGAAGAAGGGGTCCGTCGGTGCCTCCGGCGATCTGGCGCCGCTGGCCCATATGAGCTGCCTGCTGATCGGGGAGGGCAAGGCTCGCCACAAGGGCGAGCTGATCAACGCCGCCACGGCGCTGAAAATTGCCGGGCTCGAGCCTATCGCGCTGGCACCCAAAGAAGGATTGGCGCTGCTCAACGGCACCCAGGCGAGCACCGCCTTCGCGCTGGAAGGGCTGTTCCACGCCGAGGATCTCTACGCCGGTGCCATCACCATCGGTGCCATGAGCGTGGAGGCTGCGCTCGGCAGTCGCCGGCCGTTCGATGCCCGCATCCACGAGGTGCGCGGTCAGCGTGGCCAGATCGATGCAGCTGCCTGCTACCGTCACATGCTGGTTGATGGCAGCGAGATCGGCATGTCCCACCACAACTGCGAGAAGGTGCAGGATCCCTACTCATTGCGCTGCCAGCCGCAGGTGATGGGTGCCTGCCTGACCCAGATCCGCCACGCCGCCGAGGTGCTGGTGTGCGAGGCCAACGCGGTCTCCGACAACCCGCTGGTGTTTGCCGATGACGAGGAGATCCTCTCCGGCGGCAACTTCCACGCCGAGCCGGTGGCCTTCGCTGCCGACAATCTGGCGCTGGCCATCGCCGAAATCGGCTCGCTCTCCGAGCGGCGGATGGCACTGCTGATCGACTCTCGGATGTCCGGTCTGCCGGCGTTTCTGGTCAATAATGGCGGGGTCAACTCCGGCTTTATGATCGCTCAGGTCACCTCGGCGGCGCTTGCCTCCGAGAACAAGACCCTGGCCCATCCCGCCTCGGTGGATAGTTTGCCCACTTCCGCCAATCAGGAGGATCACGTCTCCATGGCGACCTTCGCTGGCCGCCGGCTTGCCGATATGGCCGAGAACACCCGTGGCATTCTGGCGGTCGAACTGCTGGCTGCGGCACAGGGGCTGGATTTTCGCGCGCCGCTGCGCAGTACCGAGCTGATCGAGCTGGCCAAGGGACGACTGCGGGCAGAGGTGAGCTTCTACGACAAGGACAGGTACTTCGCGCCGGACATCGAAGCGGCCGCCGCCCTGCTGGGCCGTGCCAGCTACAACGACCTGATCCCGGCCGGGGTGCTGCCCAGCCTGTAAGCCTTGATCCCCCTTCTCTCCTGGCGGGAGAAGGGTTGGGGATGAGGGGGAAGCAGCTTCACAGGCGCCGGTGACAGCCGAGAGCAGATAACAAAAGACCGCCCAATCGGGCGGTCTTTGCGTTTCTGACGTTGGTTGAACGCGGTTATTCGTGTTCGAACATCAGGAACAGATAGACCACGAACAACACCAGATGGGTCGCTCCATGGAGCACATTGGTGCGGCCGCTGCTGAAGGTCACTTTACAGACCATCAGGGTCGTGACCAGCAGCACCATATCGGCGGGGGAGAGGCCGAGGCGTACCTCCTGATCCAGCATGGAGCCGATAAAGAGCACGGCAGGCACGGTGAGAGCGATGGTGGCCAGCACAGAGCCGAAGTAGAGGTTCATTGCTCGCTGCAGCTGGTTGTTGAAGGCGGCCTTGATGGCACCGACTGCTTCGGGGGCCAGCACTATGCAGGCCACGATAAAGCCGCCCAGTGCGGCGGGTGCTTCCATCACATGCACCCCGTAGTTGATGGGGATGGCCAGGGTCTTGGCCAGCAGGATTACCACCAGCAGGTAGGCGAGCAGCAGGATGGTGTGATAGACGTTGCTCTGCAGCGGGCCGTGGTGCTCCTCGTAATCCTCGTGATCGCTGTCGACGAAGAAGTGGCTGTGGCTGCGGGTCTGGATCAGCAGAAAGACCCCGTAGAGCAGGATCGAGATGATGATCAGCATCCACGACATGGCGCGCGACATACTGCCGATTGCACCACCCTCGGTGAAGTTGGGCAGCACCAGACAGAGCAGGGCCAGCGGGATGATGGCCACCAGATAGGATTTGACCCCGTCCAGATTGAAGCTCTGGGTGTGGTAGCGCCAGCCGCCAAACAGCAGGGTGAAGCCCACCAGACCGGTACTCACCAGCATCACTACCGCAAACATGGTATCGCGGGCCATGGTGGGGTTGGGCTCGCCGGTCAGCATCACCGAGGAGATCATCACCACCTCCAGCGAGATGACCGAGAGGGTGAGGATCAGGGTGCCGAAGGGCTCGCCCAGCTTGATGGCGAGGGCATCGGAGTGGCGCACCACCGAGAAGATGGCCCAGGTGACGATGGCCAGTAGTGCCGCCGAAACCGGAAGATAGATCCCGAGCGGAGTTGTCTCTGTCAGCAGGTCACTGCCCAGGGTCTTGAAAAAGAGCAGGGTCAGTAGGCCAACGGGCAGGGCAATCTCTTGCCGGATAACTGTCTTCATAGGCAATGGTTCTCTATTGGGGGTCTTGACGACCGGATGACATAAACAGGCTGCACGGTTATCGGTTGCGCAATAACCGGCTCCTTATGATAAAGGTTGTTATCCCCGTCAGGGCAGATCATTTTGTTGCTGAATGTAAATAAGGGGTGGCAGGAGACGGTTTGATTTCACCATGGAGCCGGGTCAGGGCCTGCAGGAGGCTTTATCCGCCTGATAGCCGGGCTGGGTTACGGAGCTACCGCCAGCATCAACCTGATGATGTCGAGCCGCTGGCCAAACCGTTTCACGGCCAGATCCTGCCATCTCTGCGTTAGCTGGCCTTCTGGTGTTGCGACTGCCACTCCCGTTGCCAATGGGTCAGTATCTTCAGCGGCATGGGTTTGCCGAAGAAGTAGCCCTGGATCAGATAGACGCCGTGCTGGCTCAGATAGTCGACCTGCAACTGGCTCTCGACCCCTTCGGCGATCATCTCCATGCCCGATTCCCGACCGAAGACGATGATGGCGTCCAGCACGCTGCGCTTGAGGTCGTTGGTGCCTATGGTATCGACGAACATCTTGTCGATCTTGATCTGGCGGATCCCCAAGCTCTGCAGGTAGGCAAAGCCGCCGTAGCCGGTACCAAAATCATCCAGCTTGAAGTGATACCCCATCTGTTGCAGCAGGGTGATCTCCTCGGTGGCCGCCTTGATGTCGAGGATCGGCTTGCGCTCCGTCAGCTCGAAGGTGAGCCGGGTGGGTGAGGGGTTTTGGCTGTGAGCGAGCAAGGTGCGCAGCAGGGGCTGCTCGATATGGGCCGCCACCAGATTGACGCTGACCCACTGCTCCGGTGCCAGCTGCGGCAGGTCAGTGATCACCTGCTCCAGCAACTGTTCGGTCATCGGCAGGATCAGCCCCTGCTCCTCTGCATATTCGATAAAGGTGCCCGGAGGGATCAGCTCGTTTCCCCGCTGCCAGCGCAGCAGCGCCTCGAATCCCACCACTTGGTGGGTACGGGCATCCACTATCGGTTGGTAGAGGGGAATAAATTCCTTGCGTATCAATCCTGTTTGCAGCAGTCCCTTGAGGGAGCGCCGATAGCTGCGCAGCAGCCAGTATGTGACGCTTAACAGGGCGCCGAGCGCGATACCGAACCAGAGACCGTAGTGATTGAGTTGGTCATGGGCATATTGCTCCAGCGCTTTTCCCGCCCAGACCGTCTGTTTGGTGAGTTCATTGGGATCGAAGAAACTGAGGCTGATATTGCTCTCTTCCTGTTTGATCTCTTTGTCGCCACGGGGAAAGTGGACTGTGCTTGCATCGGTATCCTGTCGGCTGAACTCCAGATAGAAGCAGTGGCTGCAGGGGTGTTGCAGCAGGTCGTGGCTCCAGCTGTTATCCAGCACCCAGTAGGCGAGGTTGCCGCCGGATCGGTAAAAGGCCACCAGCTCCTGCTCGGTATTGTATTTGGCCACTGTGGCGGTGATCCCCAGCTTGCCAAACTTCTGCCCGCTGTTCTGGAGCTCTTTGATCAGCGGGATCTCCACCCCCAGGCTGGAACAGCTGTTGCCGGAGGCGAGCTCCAGCCCTTGCAGGCGGATATGAGCGCTGTAGAAGCGCGGATCGCGCAGCAGCTCCATGTCTTTGGCGCCGCAGTTGAACTCAAATTGTGCCAGTTGTTTGTTGATGGCGGCATCCAGCTCCCGGTGGCGTACTGCCATGGCTCCCTTGAGCTCGGCAACCTTCTCTTCCAGCATATGAAAGGCCATCGGCTTGGCAAACCACAGGCCGAGAAACTGGCTGCCCACGACAGGCAGGACGAACAGCAACAGAGCGATCCAGACGGGTGATTTACGCAAAGGAAGTACCTGCCAGTTTCATGAGACACAAATGGACTTTGCCATCATAGAGCATTAGTGCAATCAATTTGAGTCCGAGTTGTCACACTTGTTGATTGATTTTTTAACTGCATGATTTTAAATGTGTTTATTATTAACTTTGGCTAGATTCAATCGCTGACCTGTCATAAATGACAATTGCTCAGCTTATCCGAACTGCATTAGAGTAGCCCTGCGGTTTGACTCACCGTGTGTTCAATACTCCTGTATCTGTTTTTTGTCAGTAGCACAGAGTGTTAGTTTTGATATGAGTGTTCCTTTTGGTCCCCTTTGAGGGACCATTTTTCTGTCTGTCATCCCGCCCTTTCCCGCATTTGTAGCCCGTCATCCTTGGTATTCTCCCTCTGCTTTGGGTTATGCTTGCCCGCTTAAATTGCAGAAGCGGGATCTTCATCCATAGCTGTGGCCCGATCGCCGCTGCTACCATGAGGCGACATGGATGATGCTGGGCATACGGAAAGGCGCATGAAACTCACTACACAGCTTGTCTCATTTATCACCCTTTGCGTGATCGCAGCCATGGCGACCGTGCTGATTGGCGGGGTGTTCAGCTTTCGCGAGCTGGGCATGGAGTTGCAGCAAAAGAAGGTCGATGCGCTGGTCGAAGTGATCGACAAGCAGCTCGATGTTGCTCACGACATGGAGGATATGAGCCACTGGTTGCCCACTCTGCTGCGGGCCGCCCATGTGGTCGAGCTGGAGGTGCGCCAGAATAACCAGCGGGTCTACTGGTTCCGCGATGTGCGCAATCCGGTCGACGAACAGCTGCTGGTGCCATACAGCCACCCGCTTCCCCATCAGGCCGGCATGCAGGCTAACTTCAAACTGGAGCGCCCCTTCAAGGAGGCGGAATACTCCATCAAGGCGATGTCCGGCATCTCGCTGGGCATCTTTATCGTGGTGTTCGGTCTCTGGTACTCCATCCGCTGGCTGCGCCAGCAGTTGCGCGGGGCCGAGCTGCTGGGCATTCGTGCCCAGCTAATCCTCGATGACAAACTCTCCAAACTGAGTCATGACCCCGCCGAAGAGTGGCCGGTGGCCGCCAGTCAGGCCCTCGATCATCTGCTCGCCGAGCTGGCGGATGCCCGCAAGGAGCGCAGCCGCTTCGACAACTTCATTCGCAGCAACGCCTTCGTCGACAAGATGACCGGCATCGGCAACCGGCTGTTTTTCGACAACCGGCTGGAGAGCGCCATCATGGAGGCGAGCGTGATGAGCGGCGGCGTGCTGCTGATCGATCTCGCCTGTCTGGAGGAGCTGGAGGCCGATCAGTTCGAGTTGCTGGGGCACGATTTGATGATGGAGGCGAGCGCCACCATCGGTGCCTTCGTGCGCAAACACAACGGTGCCCTGCAGGCTCGCTATGCCGGTCAGGTCTTTGCGGTGCTGCTGCCCAATATGTCCGAGAGCGAGATGGTGGATAGCGCCAGCCAACTGCTCAAGAGCCTGCAACGGCTGCATTGGCCGCAGGAGGTCAATCCGGAGACTGCGGTCTATCTCGGCGCCGTCTGTTATCAGGCAGAAGACAGCCTGCTCAAGGTGCAGGAGGAGGCGGAGCTGGCCCTCAAGAGCGCCCGGCTACAGGGCCACAACGGCTGGTTCCTCTACGAGAAGCAGTTGGATGAGGAGCAGAGCAGCAAGGGCACGGTACGCTGGCGCACCCTGATCAGCCGCCGTCTCGAAGAGCACGGTATCGAATTTTATACCCAGCCGATCCAGCAGGATCGGGGGCAGGTGGTGTTGCAGCAGGAGCTGCTCACCTATCTGCACGATGAGCAGGGGCGTGCCCTGCAGGCGGGGATCTTCATGCCGATGGCGGAGAAGGTGGGCTTGTTGCTGCAACTGGATCGGCTGGTGGCGGAGCGCACTCTCGCCCTGCTGCGCCAACGATCCGAGCAGAGCTGCCCCATCAGCCTGACCCTCAGTGCCCAGAGCCTGCTCAACCGCGAGTTCCAGCGCTGGCTCTTCTTCGCCCTGTTCCAGCTGCCACGCAGCACCAACGAGCGGCTGATCCTGCAACTCTCCGAATCCCAGGTGACCCGTCACTTCGAGGCGCTCAAGCGGCCACTGCGCTCCTTGCGGATGCTGGGTTGCCAGCTGGCCATCGATCATGCCGGTCAGGATGTGGTGAGCACCCAGTACATCAAGGAGTTCGAGATCAACTTCCTCAAGCTGCACCCCAGCCTGGTACGGGAGATCCATGCCCGTCAGGTCAACCAGATGGCGGTGCGCAGTCTGGTAGGCGGCTGCGCCAATACCCGCACCCGGGTGCTGGCAGTGGGGGTGGAGAGTGGCGATGAGTGGAAGATGCTGCGCCACCTCGGGGTGCATGCCGGGCAGGGGCCCTGGTTTGCCGAGCCCCAGCGTCTGGTGCTGGAACCGGCTGGTGATTGAGATAAACAACAGAGGGTCGCCTTGGGGCGACCCTCTGTTGTTTGCGATGCTGTTTGCGGTTGCCGTCAGGCAGGGATCACAGTCGCCCCTGCTCCCGCAGCCCGGCGAGCCCTTGCATGCCGCCAGTGTGGATAAAGACGATTTTGCTGCCGAGGGCGATACGGCCCGCCGCCAGTTCGCGAAACAGACCCCACATCGCCTTGCCGCTATAGATGGGTTCAAGGGGCAGATCGGTCGTGGCGCTGAAATCCTGCACCCACTGCCAGAGGGTCGGGCTGAATTTGGCGTAGCCACCATCGTGGTGATCGAGCGCGATGCGCCAACCGGGGATGCTGGCAGCCGCGGGATGGAGGCGACACACCTCGTCAGCGATAAAGCCACCTCCTTTCAGTACCGCAATGGCGAGGATCTGCTCCCGATCCCGTTTGCCGGCGATCAGGCCCGCCAGAGTGCCGCCGCTGGCGCAGGGCAGTACCCAGAGATCCGGCGAGAAGGGCACTTCGCCGACCAGTTCCGCCACACCGGGGATGGCCAGCGGGCTGCTACCCCCTTCCGGCACGATCAGGGTATCCGGCGCGTCAAATTGGGCCAGCCAGTCGGGATCCTGCCGTCGCCGGTAACTCTGGCGGTCGACGAAAACGAGATCCATGCCCCAGCGCTGGGCATCCCGCAGAGTAGAGTTACTGACGGCGTCATATTCGCCCCGTATGATACCGGTAGTACGAAGACCAGATTGGCACCCCGCTGCCGCCAGCGCGTGGATATGATTGGAATAGGCGCCGCCAAACGAGAGCAGATGCCGTTTGCCGTGCTCTTTGGCATGCAGCAGGTGGTACTTGAGCTTGCGCCACTTGTTGCCGGAGATGGCCGGATGGATCAGATCATCACGCTTGCACCACAGCTCGACACCATAGCGGGTCAGCAACGGATGGTGGAGGCGTTGCAGGGGGGAAGGGAGGATGGCTTGACCCTCTGACTCGGCGGAAAGGTTGGCTTGCAATGGTGAGTCCGTCTTTTAATCTGGAGGCTAATCTGCTGTTTATGTTAATATTTCATACATTTAATCACTATTGATGGGCGGGCTTACATGAAACAACTGTTCAGACGGTCGACGCCAAGCCGCCAGGTCGGGCTCTTGCTGGCCAATGACAGGATCATGCTGGCTGCGGTGGGCAATCCCCCCGTCTTCGCGACGCGCACCATCAACGGCCCACAGGAGTGGGCAGTGGCCATGAACGAGCTGTTCAGCCGTCATGGGCTGGCCAAGTCTACGGTGCGGGTGGCCCTCGCCGCCAGCCTTTATCAACAGATCCAGATCGACAAGCCTGCCGTGCCTGACGCCGAGATGGCGGGGGCGCTTCCCTGGGCCATCAAGGACTATGTCAGCGAACCCGTGCTGCAACTGGCGATGGATTATGTGGACTTGCCCACCCCGCCTGCCGGTCGTCCGCGCATCAATGTGATCTGCCTGCCCAAGAGCCGGGTGCAACAGCTGGCCGATGCCATCAATGGCATAGCCACCCTGCAATCCATCATCAGCGACGAATTGGCGCTCACCTCTCTCTATGACGCGGATGACACGGTGCGCATGCTGCTGTGGCAGCCCAAGGGGCAGGATCTGCAACTGCTGGTCTTCCATCAAGGCGGGCTCTGCTTCTCCCGCCAGCTGCGCGGTTTCACCAGCCTGACTGGCGAACATGAACCGGACAGTATGTTGCTCGATTCGCTGGCGCTGGAGATCCAGCGCTCCCTCGACTATCTGGCGGGCCAGCTGAAATTGCCCGAGCTGGGGCAGATGCAGTTTGCCGTCGCCTCGCCCTTTATCGGTACCCTGGTGCGCCACATGGAGCAGACCTTCGGCTTTGCCGTCTCCGCCATGGCCAACAAGGCAGTCCTGGCCGGCGTCGAATACCTCTCGGCCTACGCCGCCGCCATCGGGGAGGATGCGTGATGAGACGTCAGATAAACCTCTATGGCGCCGAGTTTCGCCCCAAGCGACAGTGGGCCAGCCTCAATCAGATGGCGCTGGTATGGGGCTTTGCGCTGTTGCTGATCCTGTTGATGGGCGTCGGTTACAGCTGGCAGCAGCAGCAGGTCAGTCGGGCGCTGGCGCAGCGCTCTGCCGAGCTGGAACTCAAGCGCAGCGAGGCGCAGCGGCTCGATGCCGAGCTGGCGCGCCATCAGGCAGATCCCAGGCTGCAACAGCAACTGGTCAACAAGCAGGATGAGCTGACGGCCAAGCAGGGGCTGATGCGCCAATTGGGCAGCCTGACCCTGCAAAAATCCCAGGGCTACGCCAGCGTGATGGCGGATCTTTCCCGCATTCGCAACAGCAACCTCTCGTTGCAGCGCATCGAGATCAACGAAGGGCGGATCAACCTCTCCGGCTTTGCCGGACGCAGTCAGGATGTGCCGGCCTGGGTCAACCGCTTCAAGCAGACCCCGAGTCTGGTAGGCAAGGAGTTTGGTGAACTGACCCTCGGCCGTGACAAGGAGGGTCGCCTGACCTTCCAGTTGAGCGGCATTGCGCGGGAGAAACCCTGATGAACCTGAAAACACAATGGCAGGCATGGGGCCAGCGTATCGCCGTGTTGAGCCAGCGGGAGCGGGTGTTGATCCTGCTGACCGGTCTGGTGCTGCTGGGCGCGGCCGGACTCTACGGCTGGCTCGATGGCGCCGATACCCGCCTGCAGCAGGATCGTATGGCCCTGAGCGCCGCCGAGCGCGACCTCGAGATCATGGAGCTGGAAAACCTCGGCAAACAGGCCCGGCTCAAGCGGGATCCCAATCAGGGAGTTCGCGAGCAGCTGGCGCAGGTCGAAGCGGATCTGGCCCGGATCGACGATGAGCTGAAGGCCCAGACCGTCGATCTGATCCCGGCGCACGAGATGCCGCTGGTGCTGGAGGCGCTGCTCTCCCGCTCCGCCAACCTTCACATGCTGGCCCTCAGTTCGCTGGAGCCGACCCCGCTGATGGCGGGGGAGCAGAAGGTCAATCTCTACAAGCATGGTATCCGGCTTCAGCTTGAAGGCGGCTATTTCGATGTGTATCAATATCTTAAAGCGCTGGAAGCCTTGCCGCGTCACTTTTACTGGAAGCAGTTCGACTATCAGGTCAAAGCCTATCCCGGCGCGGTGGTGGAGATGGAGATCTACACCCTGAGTACCAGCAAGGAGTTTATCCGTGGCTAGAGTATTTGCGTTGTGCTGTTGCCTGTTCAGCTTGCTGGCACAGGCGGAGCAGGTCGAGGTATTGCAGGATCCCACCGCGCCGCTGGCTGATGTGGCGGTTGGCGCCCGTGCGACCAGCGAGAGCAGCGCCGGTTTGCCGAAGCTGCAGAGTGTGGTGCTGGGCAATGGCCCGGCACTGGCGGTACTCAATGGCAAGAGTTATCGGGTCGGACAACAGGTGGACGGCTATACGCTGGTGGCCATCAATGCCGATGCCGTGGTGCTGGAAAAGGCGGGGAAACGCCATGCGGTAACACTGTTTGCCAGCAAGATCCGGGTTTGAGTCGTGCTTGCCTCTCGAGAGGTGAATCGGCTTTATCGAGTTTAATTGCAAGTCAGGGTGCCCTAATTACATGAAAAAACACCGTCTCTGTCTGATCACCGTGGCCATGATGGCTGCAGGCTGTACCACGTATCAGCACCCCGAACCGACCCAGGCCAAGGATGCTCTCAAACAGGCCATGAACGAACAGCAGAAACAGGCTGCCCCTCTGACCGCCTTGCCCAAATCGGTGCAAAGTGAATTGCTGCAGTTGAACCGGCCGCAGATACCGGTCGGCATGCCGGAGAAGCGGCTGCGTATCGCGGCTCACGACGTGGAGGCGGTGGAGTTTTTCGGTTCCCTGTTCAAGGGCTCCCGCTACAGCGTGGCGGTGCACCCCGGGGTGGCCGGGCTGGTCTCCGTCGAGCTCAAGGATGTGACTCTGCCGGAAGTGCTGGCGGTGGTGGGCGACATGTACGGCTTCGACGTGCAGCGCAAGGGCAATGTCTTCCATATCTATCCGGCGGGTCTGCGCACCGAAACCATCCCGGTCAACTACCTGATGATGTCCCGTCGTGGCCTCTCCCGCACCTCGGTCAGCACCGGCGGGGTGACGGCCAATGACAGCAATAACAGCAGCGACAGCAGTTTTGACAATGCATCGAACAACAACAGCGGCAGCAACAGCTCAACCAGCAACAACTCGAGCGGTGACAACAACAACGGCACCCGTATCGAAACCGACACCAACAGCGACTACTGGACCGATCTGCGCGACTCCCTGCAGACCCTGATTGGCACGGGTGACGGTCGCGCCGTGATCACCAGCCCGCAGGCAGGTCTGGTCACCATTCGCGCCTACCCGAAAGAGCTCAAGGCGGTGCGTGAATTCCTGACCCAGTCCGAGAGTCACCTCAAGCGGCAGGTGGTGCTGGAGGCGCGGATCATCGAAGTTGCCCTCAACGAAGGGTATGAACAGGGGGTCGACTGGAGCGGTCTCTCCGCCAGTTGGGATGGCAACAAGGGGATTACCGGTGGCCAGTCGCTTGCCAATACTCAGCTGCCCAGCACCCCCAACCAGATCTTCAGTGCGCTGGGCGGCGGCGCCGGTTTCAAGATCTCTGATGGCAACTTCAATGTGGCGGTCAACCTGCTCAAGACCCAGGGCGATGTGAATACCCTCTCCAGTCCCCGTGTCACCGCGACCAACAACCAGAAGGCGGTGATCAAGGTGGGGACGGATGAGTATTACGTCACCAATGCGTCCACCACCATTACCACTACCTCGACGGGCACAGACAAGACGCCTAACGTGGAGCTGACCCCCTTCTTCTCCGGAATTGCGCTGGACGTAACGCCGCAGATCGATGAAGAGGGCAAGGTGCTGCTGCATATCCATCCCTCGGTTATCGATACCGAAGAGCAAAACAAGGTGATCGACATGGGTACCTCGGGTGGCAAGTTGCAACTGCCGCTCGCCAAGAGCTCGATCCGCGAATCCGATACCGTGGTGCAGGCCAATAACGGTGACATCATCGTTATCGGCGGCCTGATGAAGACCGACAAGCAGGAGATCGTCAGCAAGGTGCCGCTGCTGGGGGATATTCCCTGGGTGGGTGAAGCCTTTACCAACCGCCGCGAGAGCACCAAGAAGGTGGAGCTGGTGATCATGCTCAAACCGACCGTGGTGGAGAAAGATACCTGGCAAAACGAGCTGCAACGCTCCTCCGAGCTGCTCGACAAGTGGTATCCGGCCAAGGGCTGACCCATGACACCAGATGCGGTCACCCTTATCCCGAACGGCCTGTGCTGCCTTGCCAGCACAGGCTGCTTGCTTGTCGTGGCAGGTGAGGTCTCATGTACCTGACCCACTTCGGCCTGCAGGAGGCACCGTTCAGCCTCACTCCCAATACCGGCTTCTACTACGGCCTGCCGCCTCACGAAGAGGCGCTGCAGGTGCTTAACTGGGCGCTGGCGCAGGGGGAGGGCTTTATCAAGGTGACCGGCGAGGTGGGTACCGGCAAGACCCTGCTCTGCCGCAAGCTGCTCAGCGAGCTGGGCTCGGAAGCGCGTCCGGTGCGGCTTGCTTGGTTGCCCAATCCCCACCTCACTCCGGCCGAGCTGCGCATCGCGCTGGCGCTGGAGCTGGGGTTGGCGGTACGGGATCAGAGCGAGCTGGATCTGACCGATCGTATCCATCGTCACCTGATCAGCCTGCACCAGCAGGGCAGTCGGGTGGTTGTGCTGATCGACGAGGCGCAAGCGCTGCCGGACGAGACGCTGGAGGCGATCCGCCTGTTCGGCAATCTCGAGACCGAATCGAGCAAGCTGCTGCAGATCGTGCTGTTCGGCCAGCCGGAGCTGGATGCCAGACTGGCCAAGCCGCATCTGCGCCAACTGCGCCAGCGGATTGGCTTCTCCTACTGCCTGCGGCCGCTGCGTTTTGACGAGACTCGCGCCTATCTGGAGCACAGATTGCAGGTCTCCGGGTATCGCGGGGCTCCGCTGTTTGCAGGTCGAGCCATGCGCCTGTTGTGGCGCGCATCGCGAGGGATCCCGAGACTTATCAATATCCTGGCGCAGAAGTGCCTGATGCTGGCCTATGGTCAGGGTGTGCGCCAGATCGATAGCCGTCTGGTACGGCTCGCCATTCGCGATACCGACGACGCCCACCGCTTTGCGCCACGGCGCTGGTGGCCCCTGTTACTGTTGCTGGGGTGCGCCCTGGCTTATGGAGTCTGGCCATGAGTGTCATCAACCAGATGCTGAAAGATCTGGACCGGCGCCAGCAAGGATCCGAAGGTGCCGCCGTCTATATTGCCCCTGCGCGCCAGCAGGGATGGTGGATGTTGCTGCTGACCCTGATCTGCGGTCTGGCACTGGGGATCCTTGGTTGGCGAACCTGGATCTACTGGCAGCAGACCCATTCCGTGACGGCTGCCAGTGAAGTGGTCGCCTCTGATGCGGTGACTCCCGATGTGGTGACAAGGGTCGCCGCGCCAGTCAGCCCGCCCGAGCCGGTCGAGGTGGCGGCCGCGCTGCCGTTGCCAAGCCAGGATGAGGTGAATGATGAGGCAGGCGAGAGTGACTCGGATGGCATGGCCGACGGTGCGTCCTTTGATGCCTCCAGCGATGTTGACGAGACGGAGCCGACCGATGAAGAGCTGCAGCCCGAGCTTTACGCCGAACTGGCGGCAGAGCAGCAGGCAGTCGCCAGCGCACCGCGCAAACCGGGCATATTGAAGATCGAGACGGTCGAGCTGTCGGCCAAGGAGCTGGCGGCACTGGCGGAGCGCAAGGCGACCACCGCCATGGCCAAGGGAAGCCTGCGGGATGCGCAGGACAACTACTATCAGGTGCTGGCCCACGACCCCTACAACCAGGGGGCGCGCGAGCAGCTGGCGGGGCTGCTCTACGGCGAGGGCCGCCTGACCGAGGCGCGTCAGCTGCTGGAAGAGGGGATCCGGCTCGATCCCCAACAGGCCGATTTTCGTCTGCTACTGGCCCGCCTTGCCATCAGCGAGGGGCAGCAGCAGCAAGCGCTTGGCTGGCTGTCCGGCTATCAGCCGGATCTCGCCAGCAACATGGACTACTACGCCACCTGGGCAGGACTGACTCAGGAGCTGGGCCAGAATGCCGATGCGGCGGCGCTCTATGTGAAGCTGCTGCGTCAGCAGCCGGATCAGGGCCGCTGGTGGCTTGGCCTCGGCGTGGCCGAGGATGGTCAGGGCCACAGCCAGCGGGCGCTCGATGCCTATCGCAACGCCTTGCTGCACGGCAACCTCGGCGAGGCGTCGACCAACTGGCTGGAACAACGAATTGGTCAACTAACCCCTTGATAAACAGCATGTTCGATTAGCTAAGCCTAATCGGATGCGGCAACGGGTGTGAAGTAACAGAGATCGGAGCAAACATGGTACAACCCAGACTGAAAATGCGCCTCGGCGACCTGCTGGTACAAGAGCAGATCATCTCTGATGATCAGCTGCAGCTTGCCCTGCAGCAGCAGCGTCAGACCGGCCGCAAGCTGGGCACCACTCTCATCGACCTCGGCTTTATCAGCGAGGTGCAGCTGTTGCAGTTCCTCGCCCGCCAGCTGGATGTGCCCTTCTTCGATCTCAACAACCTCACCATCGACGCCGCCGCGGTGCCGCTGCTGCCCGAAGTGCAGGCGCGCCGTTATCGGGCACTGGCGGTCAACCTCACCGACGACAAGGTGACGGTGGCCATGTCGGATCCGGCGGATCTGAGCGCGCTGGATGCCATCGCCGCCCTGCTCAGCCCGCGCATCATGGTGCTGGCAGTGGCGCGGGAAGGGCAGTTGCTGGAGTATTTCGACCGCCTCTATCGCCGTACCCGCGAGATTGAGAGTTTCGCCGAACAGCTGCAGGAGGAATATCAGGACTCCGGCTTCGAGCTGGGCTCCAGCAATCTGGGGGCCAACGACGAGGGAGAGGCGACGGTGGCCAAGCTGCTGCGCTCCCTGTTCGAGGATGCGGTGCAGGTAGGTGCGTCGGATATCCACATCGAACCGGACGAGAAGGTGCTGCGCATTCGCCAGCGGATCGACGGCATCCTCCACGAGAACATCCTCAACGAGGTGCGCATCGCCCAGGCGTTGGTGCTGCGTCTCAAGCTGGTGGCGGGGCTCGATATTTCCGAGAAGCGCTTGCCGCAGGATGGTCGCTTCAACATGAAGGTGCGCGGCCGCGATGTGGATGTGCGGATGTCCACCATGCCGGTGCAATATGGCGAGTCGGTGGTGATGCGTCTGCTGGATCAATCCTCTGGCATCTTGTCGCTGACCGAGACCGGCATGCCGCCTGAGATCCTGACCCGTTTCCGTCGCCAGCTCAAACGCCCGCACGGGATGATTCTGGTGACCGGCCCGACCGGTAGCGGCAAGACCACCACCCTCTATGGCGCTCTCTCCGAGCTCAACCAGTCCAGCAACAAGATCATCACGGTAGAAGACCCGGTGGAGTATCGTCTCTCCCGCGTCAATCAGGTGCAGGTCAACCCCAAGATCGGCCTCACCTTCTCCAATGTGCTGCGCTCCACCTTGCGTCAGGATCCGGACATCCTGCTGGTGGGCGAGATGCGGGACAACGAGACGGTAGAGATCGGTCTGCGTGGCGCCATCACAGGTCACCTGGTGCTGACCACACTGCACACCAACGATGCGGTGACCAGTGCTTTGCGCCTTATCGACATGGGGGCGCCCGGCTATCTGGTGGCGAGTGCCCTGCGGGCGGTGGTCGCCCAGCGGCTGGTGCGGCGGGTATGTGAGCACTGCGTCGAGGAGAAGGCGCCCGACGAAGGGCAGGCCACCTGGCTCACCGTGCTCTCCGGCGAGGCGCCTGGCCAGCATACCTATCACAAGGGCCGGGGTTGCCAGAGCTGCAACTTTACCGGTTATTCCGGCCGGATCGGGGTCTACGAGCTACTGGAGCTGGATCAGCCGATGATGGATGCCCTGCGCCGCAATGATGCGGAAGGGTTCGCCAAGGCGGCCCGTCAACATGAACACTATCGGCCGCTGGCCCTGACGGCCCTCGATTATGCCCGTCAGGGGATCACCTCGGTGGATGAGGTGCTGCGACTGGCCGAGGATTTGGGGTAAGCGATGGCTAACTTTGCCTACAAGGGGCGTGACAGCCAGGGCAACGCCACCAGTGGCGTGGTCGAAGCGGCCAACGAGATGGCGGCCGCCGAACAGCTGATGCGCCGTGGCGTGATGCCCACCGAGCTCAAACCGGGCAAGGCCAAATCCGCTGCCATCGACTGGTCACTGTTGCTGGAAGGGGGCGTCAAGCTGGATGAGCTGGTGATCTTCAGCCGCCAGATGTATGCCCTGACCCGGGCCGGGATCCCGATCCTGCGCGCCATCGCCGGGCTGGAGGAGAGCACTCACAGCAAGCCGCTCAAGCGGGCGCTTCATTCGCTTGGGGAAGATCTCGGCAACGGTCGCCCGCTTTCGAGCTCGATGCAGGCGCACCCCAAGGTATTCAGCAGCCTGTTTGTTGCCATCATCCATGTGGGTGAGAACACAGGTCAGCTGGAAGAGGCCTTTTTGCAGCTCGCCAACTATTTCGAGCTGGAGCTGGAGACTCGCAAGCGGATCAAGACCGCCATGCGCTACCCCAGCTTCGTGATGATCGCCATCGGTATCGCCATGGTGATCCTCAATATCATGGTGATCCCGGTGTTTGCCGGCATGTTCGCCAAATTCGGGGTGGAGTTGCCGCTGGCGACCCGCATTCTGCTCGCGACTTCCCACTTTTTCGTCCACTACTGGTGGCTGCTGCTCGCCATTCTGGCGGGGATGGTGTTCGGCTGGCGCCGCTGGGTCGCCACCACCAAGGGCAAGCTGACCTGGCACCGCTGGCAGCTCAAGTTGCCGATCGTCGGCACCATCATAGAGCGCTCCCTGCTGGCCCGTTTTGCCCGCAGTTTTTCCATGATGCTCAAGGCAGGGGTGCCGCTAAACACGGCGCTGACCCTGGTGGCCGATGCGGTGGATAACGCCTATATGGCGGGGCGGGTGCGGGATATGCGCGCCGGTATCGAGCGGGGCGAGAGCCTGCTGCGCACCGCCAGCAGCAGCGGCCTGTTCACCCCGCTGGTGATGCAGATGATCGCCGTGGGGGAGGAGACCGGTCAGGTCGATGACCTGCTACACGAAGCGGCCGAGTATTACGAGCGGGAGGTGGATTATGACCTCAAGAGTCTCACCGCTCGGATCGAGCCGATCCTGATCGGGATCGTGGCGGTGATGGTACTGATCCTGGCTCTGGGTATCTTCACCCCCATGTGGGACATGATGCGCGCAGTTCGCGGCAAGTAATCTTGCTGGAACTGGATATCTTCACACCTGAGTGGTGGGACATGATGCGAGCCGTATGAGGCAAGTGATCGGTGGAGTCGAGGGCTGGATGAGCAGACAGACGCAGCAGGATGATCGCTGGCTGACCGGATATCGGCGGATCGCCGTGATCATCCTGCTGATGGTGATCGTGGCGACCCTGGTGCGGAGCTATCAGGGCCACCGGGAAGAGGCGCAGCAGCTCACTCTCACCTTGCTGGGGGAGCAATTTGCCGAGCGGGCACAGCGTTTGCACGGCATTTGGCTCGATGAGCGGCGCCCGCAGACACTGCATGTCGCTGGCAAGGGGTGGCAGTTTGATGCCCGAGGGTGGCCCCTGGGGCTGGTGCCGCTGCAATCACCTTCGGAAAATTGCCGCCAGTTGTGGTTGGCACTGATGGGTGAGACGAAGGGGGGCATGCCTCCCCTGCAGGTTCTGGCCCGCCCCGATGGCAGTGGTTGCGAGATGGGGTGGGATGGTTATTGGCTGGTTTATCAGTTTTCTGACGGGCGGGTGATGAAAAAGCCTTGAATGAAACTAATCATATGACCCAACTACATGATTTTTTTGGGTCTGCATGAAATAATGTAGGGCATTACGGAGGGAGCATGACAATGAAACCAATGGCACCAACAATGCCGGAAAACGGGATGAGGAGACGGTCTGCCGGCTTCTCCCTCATTGAGCTGGTGATCGTTATCGTGATCCTGGGGATCCTGGCGGTGACTGCACTGCCGCGCTTTCTCGATGTGACAGATGAAGCGAAAAAGGCCAGCGTCGAGGGAGTCTCCGGCGGTTTTGCTACCGGCGTTTCGCTGGTGCGTGCTCAATGGGAGGCGGAAGGTCGCGCCAAACAGGACAGCCTCAATACCGTGCTCTATGACGGCAGCCGCTTCTATCTGACCACTCCGACCGATACCCAGATCAGCAATGGCGAGCTGTCGCCCGGCTATCCCATGGATACCGTTGCAAGCAGTAATCCCGATGTGGATCCCGCTAATCTGACCGCCGAACGTTGTCTCAATATTTGGGAAGGGTTACTGCAAAACCCGCCCAAGGCTACGGCCAGCTTCAATGAAGTGCGCGGTAGCGGCAATGACCTGAAATACTATGCCACAGTGAGCAGTAATGGACTGGATTCGGTCTGCCGTTACTATTTGGTCAATAGTTTGAGTAAGGGCAGTGATGGCAAGTATCAGGATCCGCAAGGCAAGACTGATGCATTTATGAGTTTCAGTTACCGTCCGGCGTCCGGTCAGGTGACCACAAATATTAATTAACAGAGGAAAGTGAAATGAAAAAACAGTCGGGTTTTACCCTGATCGAACTGGTTATCGTGATCATCATTCTGGGTATTCTGGCGGTCACCGCTGCACCCAAGTTCCTGAATCTGCAGGATGATGCTCGTAAAGCAGCTGCTGATGGAGTTAAAGCATCGCTGCAGAGTGCTTCACAAATGGTTTATAGCAAAGCCGCTATTCAAGGAATTGAGTCAACTTCAGGGGCTGTCTCAATTGCAGGTACCACTGTTAACACTATTTATGGTTATCCAACCACTACTGATGTTGACAAGACTGTTACTCTGGACGGTTGGGCTGTTGTGTCAGGTACTCCTGGTACTTTCAAGCCTAATGATCAAGCCAATGGCAAGTGCTCGGTCACTTACACTCAACCTGGTGCTGCTGGAAGTGCACCAAGCATTGCTGTAGCCACTGATTGCGGTAAATAAAACATTTTGGGGAGGGGAAACCCTCCCATTTTTAGTCGGAGTATCAGTGTCCAAAATACGAGGCTTTACCCTTATCGAGCTCGTAATGGTGATCCTGTTACTCGGGATTCTAGCCGCCTTTGCCGTGCCCAAATGGCTGGGCAAAGGCGGCTTTGAAACTCAAACCGTACGTGACGAACTGCTGACCCGGCTGCGGCTGGTACAGACCGTCAATATGCACGAACCGGCCAATCGTTGTACCTCACTACTTGTTGAATCTGGCCAATTTGGCCACAGCACAGAATCCCCATGTGATAATCCTGCGGCCATATCGAGCTGGAATGCTAATCAGCACACCCGTGGTCGGTTGGTGACCGCCTCTGACGGAATCACTCTTTCCCTGAACAGCAACAAAAGTTTCGTACTCCGCTTCGATCAGATGGGCCGCCCGCTTGGTAGCTGCGCCGGTGGCTGCGAGCTGCAAGTCACCGATGGTCGTGAAACCAGCCGTATCAAGATTGAATCCGAGGGGTTTATTCATGAGATCCCTTAAGCGTGGTTTCACCCTGATTGAGCTGATCGTCGGCATAGTGCTGCTGGCGGTGGCCTTGACCGGCATATTGGGGTTACTCATCAATCAGGCGCCGCAGGCGGTGGATCCGGTGCAGCAGGTGCGTGCCGCCCAGTTGGCCCAGCGCCTCTCCGGCGAGATCCTGCAAAAGTCGTTTGATGAACATTCGGATCATAACGGTGGTCGTTATCGTTGTGGCGAGCAGGTGGCAGGGGTGACCATCTCTTCCTGCTCCACCAGTTATGGCCCGGATGGCGAGCCCGCATCCTATGCCTATAACGATGTGGATGATTTCGATACCGCAGGTAATTGGGTGGATGCCAACACGCTGACCCAACCTGAGGTGGGAGTCAGCAGCGAGGAGTATCGCAACTATCAGGTGAAAATTGCGGTGAGTGGAGCCGATTTCAGCGACGGCACCTTCAAGAGTTGTGCCGCGCCCTGCTCGGTGGGCAAGCGCATTGATCTGCAGATCAAGCTACCGGATCAGAGCGTGCTCGACTTCTCTTTTTATCGGGGTAATTACTGATGGATCGCTCCGCTGTCGGGTGTTGCTTGCCTGTCCGAATGTCCGCGCCTGTAACCACTTCCGGCGTTCGATTACGCCTGGCGGCCAATCGAACCGACCGTAAACCTCAGGGTAATCGTGGCTTTACCCTGGTCGAGCTGGTGATGGTTATCCTGCTGCTCGGGATAATGGCGACGTTTACCAGCCAGTTTATCGGTATCGGTACCCAGATTTATGGCGATGCCAGCAGCCGCGAGCAGCTGATGAGCGATGCCCGCTTCGCCATGGAGCGGCTTAACCGCGAACTGCGCGATGCGGTGCCGGGATCGGAGCGGATCGAGACGACTGGCGGGACATGGGTCGACACCGGCGCCTGTTTGCGGTTCTGGCCCATCAGCACCTCGAGCCGCTATCTGGCACTTAACCGCGCCATGTCGGGGAGCACGGCCACCCTTGAGCTGGTGATGGCGACCCCGGCTTCTGCTGCCAATCCGCTGGATGTGGATGCCACTGCCGTCAAAAAAGATGATCAGCTGATCGTCTTCCCCGTGCCGGACAAAAAAGTCGGTTCGCTCACGGCAGGCTGCGATTATGGCCGCTGCGTAGCCAGGGTTACCGATGTGCTGACGCCCGTATCCGGAGCGCAAACCATCCGCTATACCAGCACCGAGAGTCTGACTGGCCTCTCTCCAGGCAGCCGGGTCTACTTTGCCAACCAGCAGGTTCGCTACTGTGTGGAAGGAAACACGCTGACCCGTGCCACTGCCTCCATTGGAGCATCCTTACCTGCACAGGGCGTGTTGATGGCGGATTCCCTTCGTATTGGCACCTTCTATCGGGAAACCTCGGCGTTTAACGCCGAAGGGGAGTTTGGTATGCGCTTTGTGTTCGAACGCAAGGGGGAGTCGGTCACCTTCAACCACAAGATAGAGGTGTTCAATGTGCCCTGATCCACAGGCTTTCGGACGGATGCGAGGCAGTGCCTTGATGATCGCCCTGTTTGTGATTGTGGTGATGGCGCTGCTGGCGGCTGCAATGGGCCGTTTTCTGGTCGATAGCGGTGAGAAAAATACCGTGGAGGTGCGCAGCGTGCGGGCTCTGCTGGTCGCCCAGAGCGGGTTGGAAGTGGCGCTCTATCGGTTGTTCCCCAAGCGCACGCTTGCCCAACCGAACCCACCTGCAGTCTGCCTGGCAAGCAGCCCATTCAGCTTTGCCAGCAATCCAGGGCTGACCAACTGTCAGGCTGTGGTTCGTTGCGCCACGGTGCCGGTGACCTACAACGGATCTGTGACCAATGGCTATCGTCTCGAGAGTGTCGGAACCTGTGGCAGTTCCGACCTTAACAGTGCCAACCCTGATTTTGCCGTGAGCCGAACCCTGATGGTCGAAGCTTATGATGGAGGAACTCCCTGATGCGCAATTTATGGATCGTCGCAGCCGTGTGGCTATTTAGTGGCGCAGCAGGGGCGTTTCAGCAGATTGATAGTGAAACCTTTTTTCCCGCGGTGGCGCAAGGGCATCGAGGTGATGGTGGAGGTACCTGCTCAACCGGTAGTGGGGGGCGTCTGGAACAATATGGCACTGCTCGTATCAATGGTACACAAGGGGCTGATTTAAATTTTTGTTCTTCAAACTCCCCATTACCAGAAAGAGGTTGCGATACAGTTGATAGTGGAGATCGGCGTTGTACCATCGCGGGCTCCCGGGAGCTTGCATTACCCATCACCGGTGAAAACGTATTTTTAACCAGTTCTAACGCAGGCGGTAACGTAACCTGTAACTCTTCACTGCTCATTGGTTCAAATGTGCAAAGTCAGTTTCGAGACCTCACACTTAATAATGGCTGCAGGCTCACTTTTTCAGATAGCCAGAGTGAATACCGACTACGGACATTAACAATCAATAATGGTGGCAAGGCCATTCTTCCGGCTGGTGATTATTATATAAATTCGTTGAATCTATTTAGTGGTAGCCTCATTGAGGCTCTTGGACAGGTAAGAATATTTGTCAATAACTCTACATCACTAGAAAATGCCAGCTTGTTACGTGCAAACGGTGGTTCTATTCTATTATTTGGCTATAACAGTATAACTATGAATAGCAGCAGTCGTGTTGATGGCTATGTTTACAGCAATCAAACGCTAACAATGGAAGGTAGTTCTGTTATCAATGGTCGAGTCAGTGCTCGCAATTTATTGATGTATAACAATGCAGTGATAAATATAAGTGCTGATACCCCATTGTCACAATGTTTCAGTGACGATTTTTCGAGACCAAGTCTGGGCGATAACTGGGTTGTATCTCAGAGAAATAATAGTGAGTTGCCATCTATTCAGAGCGGTCGCTTGCGGATGACCCGAAATATTGGCAATCAGGCCACCTCTGCTACCTATCAGCGTTTATTCCCGGCTGCAAACAACTTGGTTGAAGTAACCTTTCGTTATTATGCATGGTCACCCACTTGGTTTAATACCGGGGGGGATGGATTAGCGGTGATTCTTTCTGATGCGACAGTAACCCCGCAGCCTGGTAGTTTTGGTGGCGCGCTCGGTTATGCTCAACGTGATAATGGAACGCCCGGTTTTGCCGGTGGTTGGCTTGGCGTCGGTCTTGACGAATATGGAAACTTTTCCAACGGTAATGAAGGAAAAGTTGGTGGCCCGGGATTCCGTGCTCAAGCAATTGCGATTCGGGGGGGCGTCGGTTCAAGTTATCGCTATTTGGCAGGCACGGCGGCCAATCTTAATCCCAAGATTGATGTGAGTGGCACCAGTTCCGCCCAGCCCGGCCATCTCTATCGGTTAAGGATTGATTCACGTGTGGCTGGCCGCTCCATGGTCTCGCTGGATAGAAACACTGGCTCCGGATTTAGTACCCTGGTTGCGCCATTCGATGCGATGGCGACCGCTGGGCAGGAGCAGGTTCCTGCAGATTTTTTGCTGTCGCTTACAGGGTCAACTGGAGGCGCCAACAATAACCATGAGCTGGATGATATCCAGATCTGCGCCCTGCGCTCCAACCCGATCGGGGTGCAGATTGATCATTTCCAACTTGATCACTCCGGTCAGCCACTGACCTGCAATCCCGAGACGGTGACGGTCAAGGCGTGCGCCGATGCAGCATGTTCCACGCTTATCACAGACCCGGTTACTGCAACCCTGAGTCTTACCCCAACTTCTGCCAGCAATGGTTGGATTGGCGGCAATACGGTGACCTTTAGCAGCGGTTCGACCACGGTGCAGTTGCGCAACAATACGCCGACCGCGGTGACCATAGGCGTTTCCGGCTCGACTCCGACGACCAAGCCATTCAGTACCACCTTGTGCAAGGCCGGGGCCGGTACGCCCAGTGCGGCAGCCTGTACCCTGAACTTTGCCGATAGCGGTTTCTTCTTTGATGTGCCTGATACTTATTCCAACCAGCCTCAGGATGTGACTATCAGTGCGGTCAAAAAAGACGACATTACCAAGCAATGTGTGCCCGGATTTACCGGCGTGAGGTCTGTCGGCTTTTGGGGAACGTACAACAATCCAAATACCAATAACTTTGGTAGCAAGATCTCGATAGATGGCAATGCCATCGCTACCTATGCCGCCAGTGTTCCTTCACCAACGCCAACCACCCTTAACCTGGCTTTTGATAATCAGGGTAAAGCGACCTTGAAAAAAGTGACCTACCCGGATGCGGGTCAGATGCAGCTTTCAGCCAGTCATAATGGCAGTGGTGAGACGGCGGGTCTGGTGATGAAGGGGGCCGACACGTTTGTGGCACGTCCGGTCGGCCTGTGCATTACGCCCCCGCAAGGGGGCTGCGCGGCTGGTGACAGCAGTTGTCCGGTCTTCAAAAAAGCGGGGGAGGCGTTCCAGGTAGATATCAAGGCGATG
Source organism: Aeromonas sp. 61P (assembly GCF_051919545.1). Taxonomy (NCBI): domain Bacteria; kingdom Pseudomonadati; phylum Pseudomonadota; class Gammaproteobacteria; order Aeromonadales; family Aeromonadaceae; genus Aeromonas; species Aeromonas sp. 61P. The sequence continues at coordinate 370,641 of NZ_JBQBEL010000001.1, read as the reverse complement.
GCCTGGGAATCCGCCAATGATGGGGATATCTGCGTCGGGAATCAGACTACGCCCAACTTTTCCCTGCCCAATATTGCTCTGGGCAGTACGCTGGTGGCACCCAATCCGGGCACCAATGCAACGCTGGGTACTACCGCCTATAGCCATGTGGCTGCGGCCAACAGTGCCAATAACGTTAGCCAGACCGTGAGCGAGGTGGGAGTGTTCCGGATGACGGCGACGCCACCGGCGGCAAAGTCGCCAGAAGGAAGCACTATATCTACGGGCTATTTCGGCTATACCATCCCTCCCGCCAGCAGCATGCCGGTGGGCCGCTTCGTACCCTGGGATTACAGTTTGAGTAATGGTTTTATCACGCCTGCCTGCAATGCCTTTACATATATGAGCCAGCCCTTTGCCAGCGGTTTTGTCCTCACTGCACGCAATCTGCAGAAAGGGACGACAGAGAACTATCAGGGGGCGTTCGCTAAAGGGGTTGCTGAGATGGTGGCTGCCAATGCTCTGGATGGGGTTGCGCGAGACAAGCGTATTACACTATCTCCCTCGCTCAGCTGGGCAAGTGGTATTGCGAGCGTTAATCAGCAGTCACCTTTGGGGCTGAATACCCGCTTTGATCGTGCAGCGAGTCCAGAAGCACCTTTCGCCACGTTGAGCTTTGGTCTCAAAGTCGATGATCAGGATGGCGGCAATACACTGTTGGCTAATCCAAATATGAATACTGCTGTCGCTGGGACATGTTCCGGATCGGGGTGTAATGCGGTGCTGCTGGGTACTCAAAAGCTGTTGTACGGCCGCCTGCAGGTTGGTACGGCGGCGGGCCTGGCCTCGGCGCCGCTGGCCATTCCACTGCAGATGCAATATTACGAAGCGGGCAACTGGCTGCAAAACAAGGAAGATAACAAGGAAGATAAATGTACCCAGCTCTCTTTGGCCAATCAGGGGTTCATTTTCCTCAATCCGAGTCACACCTTTGATGCGGCGACTCGCGAGCTGAATCTGGGGGCGGGTCGCAAGATAAAGTTGGGGTTGGGTAGTTCTGCACCGGGTGGGGATGCTGCACTGGCGAAAGACGGGGAGATCTTGTTCCACTTTGCCAAGCCGGACATCTCGGTGCGCATTCCCTACAAGGTCGATTTGGCAAAACAGCCATCATCGCCACTCTGGTTGTCTGACCCAACGAGTGCCAATGACGGCAACCTGCAAGGTGAGGCCATTTTCGGCTCCAGCCGGGGTAATGACAGAATTATTTATCGGCGCGAAGTATTGCAGTAATTGATGTGTAAGGGGGGTTGGCTCAACAGCATCCCCCTAAATCCTTGTTTATTAGTGTTTGCAAGCGTGTGCGAGTGAGTGATGACTCGCATTTTTGTCGCGCCTGATTGATTGGCGACAGTTTGAGCGCTTGCCCATTGGGGTGGGCATTGGTAAAGTTAGCCGGTTTTCTGCACCTCCAAATTCTTAGGATTTCCCGTAGCCATGTTCAAAAAGCTCAGAGGCGTCTTTTCCAACGATCTGTCGATCGATTTGGGAACTGCCAACACCCTGATCTATGTAAAAGATCAAGGGATCGTCCTTAACGAACCCTCAGTTGTCGCCATTCGCCAAGAGCGCGGGAACGCCAAATCGGTCGCTGCTGTCGGTCATGCCGCCAAGCAGATGCTGGGCCGTACCCCGGGCAACATCTCCGCAATCCGCCCGATGAAAGACGGCGTGATCGCCGATTTCTACGTGACCGAGAAGATGCTGCAGCACTTCATCAAGCAGGTTCACGACAACAACTATTTCCGCCCCAGCCCGCGCGTGCTGGTGTGTGTACCGTGCGGCTCCACCCAGGTTGAGCGTCGCGCCATCAAGGAGTCCGCACTGGGCGCCGGTGCCCGCGAGGTCTACCTGATCGACGAGCCTATGGCTGCTGCCATCGGTGCCGGCCTGCCGGTATCCGAAGCGACCGGTTCTATGGTTGTTGATATCGGTGGTGGTACCACTGAAGTGGCCATCATCTCTCTGAACGGTGTGGTCTACTCCCAGTCCGTCCGTATCGGTGGCGACAAGTTTGACGAAGCGATCATCAGCTACGTCCGTCGCAACTACGGCAGCCTGATCGGTGAAGCGACTGCCGAGCGCATCAAGCACGAGATCGGCTCCGCCTATCCGGGCGAAGAGGTGCGCGAGATTGAAGTTCGTGGTCGCAACCTAGCTGAAGGTGTACCGCGCAGCTTCACTCTCAACTCCAACGAAATCCTGGAAGCGCTGCAAGAGCCGCTGTCCGGTATCGTGGCTGCCGTCATGGTGGCGCTGGAGCAGTCTCCGCCGGAACTGGCTTCCGACATCTCCGAGCGCGGCATGGTGCTGACCGGTGGTGGCGCACTGCTGAAAGATATCGACCGTCTGCTGATGGAAGAGACCGGCATTCCTGTCGTCGTGGCTGAAGATCCCCTCACCTGTGTGGCCCGTGGCGGCGGCAAGGCGCTGGAGCTGATCGATATGCACGGTGGCGATCTGTTCCACTACGAATAAGACCCAAAGCCGGCCAGCGTGCCGGCTCTTTTTTGACGACCCATGAAACCCATTTTTGGTAGAGGCCCTTCGCTTCAGTTACGGTTGTTTCTCGCCGTCATCATCTCCATCGCTGCCATCGTCGCGGATTCCCGCTTCGGTGTTTTTACCCATGTCCGCGTCTACCTCAGTTCGTTAGTCAGTCCCCTGCAGTACATGGCCAATGCGCCCGGTACCCTGCTCGACACCATGTCGACCCAGGTGCAGACCCGCGCCGATCTCATCGAGCAGACCAAGCAGCAGGAGCAACAGCTGTTCACCCTGCGTGCCCGTCTGCTCAAAATGGATCAGCTGGAGCACGAGAACCAGCGGCTGCGTGAGCTGCTCGGTTCGCCGGTGCACAAGGAGTCCCGCAAGATGGTGGCCGAGCTGCTGTCGGTGGATTCCGACCCCTTCAGCCATCAGGTGCTGATCAACAAGGGGGCCCTGGATGGCGTCTACAACGGTCAGGCGGTGATCAACGATCAGGGTGTGATTGGTCAGGTGCTTCACGTGGGTTCCACCACCAGTCGCGTGCTGCTGATCACCGACTCCAGCCACGGTATTCCGGTGCGGGTGCTGCGCAACGACTTGCGCGCCATTGCCTCCGGCAGTGGCGAGCTCGACAAGCTTGAGCTGCGCAACCTGCCGCGCAACACCGATATTCAGGTGGGTGACCTGCTGGTCACCTCGGGTCTGGGTGGCCGTTTCCCGGAAGGCTATCCGGTGGCGACCGTGACCCGCTCCGAGTATGTGGAGGGCAAGCCCTTCGCCCAGGTCGAGGCCAAGCCGCTGGTGGAGCTGGACAGGCTGCGCTATCTGCTGCTGCTGTGGACCGACAAGAAGCCTGAAGTACATGATGAGGATGGCGAACGGGCGGCTCCCGCTGCGTCCGCCGCAGGAGCCACCCGCTGATGCTAGAACCCGCCAGCGGCAGGATCTGGATCTGGATCTCGATCCTGCTGGCCTTGAGCCTGTCGATCCTGCCGCTTCCTTTCGAATTTGACCCCTTCCGTCCGGACTGGCTGGCCATGGTGCTCATCTACTGGGCACTGGCTTTGCCGCATCGGACCAACGTCGGCACCGCCTGGGTGGCGGGCCTGCTGCTGGATGTGCTGCTTGGCAGCACCCTCGGCGTGCGGGCGATGGCGATGGCCATCACTACCTATCTGGCGGCCTTCCAGTTCCAGAAGATCCGCAACTTCTCCCTCTGGCAGCAGGCACTGATCATCGGTGGCCTCTCGCTGGTGGGTAAAATGACGGTATTCTGGGCCGAGCATCTGTTCAGCCAGGCCAGTCTCAACTTCTCCTACTTTTGGTCGACGTTGACGACGATGCTAATATGGCCCTGGGTGTTTCTGGTGCTGCGCAAGGTGCGGCGCCGCTTCAATATCAGGTAAATATGAACAAAAACAACGAACCACAACTCTATCTCGCCTCGGCTTCTCCCCGTCGCCGTGAACTGCTGACCCAGATTGGCTACCGCTTCGAGGTGCTGAAACTGGATGTGCCCGAGCAGCGGGAAGAGGGTGAAAAGGCGCAGGATTACGTCTGCCGTCTCGCCCGTGACAAGGCGATGGCGGGCGTGGCGTGTGCGCCGACGGCGTTGCCGGTGCTGGGTGCCGACACCATAGTGGTGCTGGGCGACCGGGTACTGGAGAAACCGTCCGATCTGCTTGATGCCAAAGATATGCTGGAGTCCCTCTCCGGCAAGGTGCATCAGGTGATGACGGCGGTGGCGCTGGCCAGCAAGGATCGTTGTGACGTGCGTCTGGTCACCACCAACGTGGCGTTTCGCAAGCTGGACGAGGCCGAGATCGAGGCCTACTGGCAGACCGGTGAGCCCTGTGACAAGGCCGGGGCTTATGGCATTCAGGGTATTGCGGGCAAGTTTGTCAGCCGTATCGAAGGGAGCTATAGCGCCGTGGTCGGCCTGCCCCTGCTGGAGACAGACCTGCTGATCAAGCATCATCTGGAACAGCTCAAATAATTTCCCGTCAGCTGTGCTCTGCTGCGTTTCTCCCTTGCGCGCGTTGTACCGGATTGGCTCTATAGAATTCAAAACTGGAACAGGCAAGGTTACTTATGTCGGTAGAACTGCTGGTTAACGTTACCCCCTCCGAAACCCGGGTCGCTCTGGTCGAAAACGGTCTGCTGCAGGAAGTGCATGTAGAACGTCAGGCCAAGCGCGGCATTGTCGGCAATATCTACAAAGGCAAGATCAGTCGGGTGCTGCCCGGTATGCAGGCGGCCTTCGTCGATATCGGCATGGACAAGGCAGCTTTTTTGCACGCCTCTGATATCGTCCCTCACACCGAGTGTGTGGCGGTGAAGGAGAAGGAGCAGTTCCAGGTCGGTAACATCGCCGAGCTGGTGCGGCAGGGGCAGGACATCATGGTGCAGGTGGTGAAAGATCCACTGGGTACCAAGGGTGCCCGTCTCACAACCGATATCACCCTGCCATCCCGCTATCTGGTCTTTATGCCGGGCAGCGCCCACGTCGGTGTCTCCCAACGTATCGAGTCCGAAGCAGAGCGGGAGCGCCTCAAGCGTACCGTAGCTGGCTATGTGGACGAGCTGGGTGGCTACATCATCCGCACCGCCGCCGAAGGGGTGGGGGAGCAGGAGCTGGAGCAGGATGCCGCCTTCCTGAAACGCCTGTGGCGCAAGATCCTCGAGCGCAAGCAGAAGTATCCACCCTGCAAGATCCTCTACGAGGATCCCAGCCTGGCATTTCGGGTAGTGCGTGACTTTGTCGGTGCCGAGCTCGACAAGATCCGCGTTGACTCGCGCCAGAGCTTCGATCAGCTCAAGCGCTTCACCGAGGAGTACGTGCCGGAGCTGGCCAGCAAGCTGGAGTACTACCCCGGCGAGTCGCCCATCTTCGATCTTTACGACGTGGAGAACGAGATCCAGCGGGCGCTGGAGCGCAAGGTGGAGCTGAAATCCGGCGGCTACCTCATCATCGACCAGACTGAAGCCATGACCACGGTGGATATCAACACCGGCGCCTTTGTCGGCCATCGCAATCTGGAAGAGACCATCTTCAACACCAACGTCGAGGCGACGGCGGCCATTGCCCGTCATCTGCGCCTGCGCAATCTCGGCGGCATCATCATCATCGACTTCATCGACATGCAGTCGGAGGATCACCGCCGCCGGGTGCTGCACAGTCTGGAGCAGGCGCTGTCAAAGGATCGTGCCAAGACCAACGTCAACGGCTTCTCCCAGCTCGGTCTGGTGGAGATGACCCGCAAACGCACCCGTGAGAGTCTGGAGCATGTGCTCTGCTCCGAGTGCCCCGAGTGCAAGGGGCGCGGCCGGGTCAAGACGGTGGAGTCGGTCTGCTTCGAGATCCTGCGGGAGATCATCCGGGTCAATCGCGCCTACGATGCGGATCAGTTCACCGTCTACGCGGCCCCGGCCGTGGCCGACTACCTCCATGGCGAGGAGTCCCACAGTCTGGCTGAGCTGGAAGTGTTCATCGGCAAGCAGGTGCGGGTAGTGAGCGAACCCCTCTGCGGTCAGGAGCAGTTCGACGTGGTGATGATGTAATTGGTCTATCGCTGGCTGAGTCGGGGCTGGTTGGCCCTGGGGGTCCTGTTCGTACTGATGGCCATGCTGGTCACCCTGGTACGGGTCGGGGGCCCTTTGCTGAATCAATACCGGGAGAGTCTGATCCACACTCTGCTGGGGGATTCACAACTCAAGGTCAGCGTGGAGCAAGTGGGGCTGGACTGGACACAGTCCGGGCCCGCGCTCGAACTGCAGCAACTCGCCATCGCCCCGGATTCGGGGCGTTTTACCGTACAGCTCGGCAAAGCCTGGGTGCACCTCGACTTCTGGCGCACCATTAACGAGCTCAAGCCGGTGTTTGGCGAGCTGATCCTGAGCGATGGCGATATCACCATCGACTTGCGCCAACCGGCTGACGAGAGCCCCTCCGGCGATCCCCAGCAGGGCGCCCTGCTGCGCTTTCTGCTGACCCAGCTCTCCACCTTCGATGTGCACAACACCCGCCTCAGCGTCACCACCTCCCTCGGTGATCTGCGCGCCCTCGACATCGCCCAACTGCGCTGGCAGAACCGTGGCAAGCGCCATCAGGGGGTCGGCAAGGCTTACCTCATCAACGGGGTGGGCGAGAGCACCATCGATCTGATTCTGGATGTGGACGCCCCGACTGCCCGGCTCGATCGCCTCAAGGGGCAACTCTATCTGGGGGCCCGCCAGCTCGATATCACCCCGACCCTGGCCAAGATCCATGCGGGCGAACCCAAGGTTGCCGGTCAGCTCGACTTCCAGCTCTGGAGCGAGTTTGACAGCGGCAAGCTGGGCAATACCCTGCTGGCGTTTGGCAACAACTACCTGATCTGGAAGGATCCCAAGAAAGGGGAGATGCACCGTTTCGGTCTCGATGGCGGCAAGATCCAGCTGCGCCGTGAGGGCACCGACTGGCAACTGGCGAGCCATAACGTCACCTTCAAGCTGGATGGCAAACCCTGGTTGCAGAGCCGCTTGCAGCTGGAGCGGATCGGGGATCGGGTGCAGGGCTATCTGCCCAGCATAGAGTTCGACAAGATCACCCAGATCAGTCAGCTGGTCTCGGCGCTCTACCCCACACTCTGCGAGACCCTGCGCCAGACCAATCCGCAGGGTTCGGTGCAGGATCTGACGCTGCTGGCCAACGCCGACTGGCAGGATCTCTCCCTCAGCGGCCGCTTCAGCAAGGTGCGCCTCAAGGCGTGGCAGGATATACCCGGGATGCAGGATCTCAACGGCGAGTTCTGGCTTACCCCGACCGGCGGTAGCGCCAGATTGGCGCTGGCGAACGACAAGGTGGATCCCGCCCGTCACTTCAAGATGCCGATCCCGGTCGACAACTTCTCGGCCCGCCTCGACTGGTGGCGCGAGGAACAGGGCTGGGTGCTCTACGGGCAGGATATCGCGCTGGATAACCCGGATCTGACCCTGGCCAGCCGTTTCCGCCTTGATCTGTTCGAGCACCCTTTCCTGGCCCTGACCGGCCGCATCGATGTGAAGAATGCGGGCCATGCGGATCGCTACTTCCCGCTGCAGGCGATGGACAAGGGGCTGGTGGATTACCTGAGCGGCGCCATCAAGGGGGGCAAGGCCAAGGGGGCCGACCTGCTCTGGTATGGCGAGTTCAGGGACTTTCCCTACGACAACGGCAAGGGCATCTTCCAGGTGGCGGTGCCGCTGGAGCAGGCCACCTACGAGTTCTTCCCCGGTTGGCAACCGCTCACCGACCTGCAGATCGACCTGTTGTTCCAGAATGCCGGTCTCGATATGCGCAGCCACTCCACCAAACTCGGCAAGGCGAGCTCCGACTCGGTGCATGCCTGGATCCCGGATCTCTCCCCCGGCGCCCATCTCTATGTGGATGCCAAGGTGCAGGGGGAGGGCAAGGCCATCAGCGACTACCTGCAGGACTCCCCGCTGGGCAGTTCGGTAGGTCAGGCGCTGCGAGAGATCGAGATCCGCGGCCCGATGGCCGGTTCGGTCAAGCTCGATATTCCTCTCGATGGCGAGAGCGAGGTCAAGGCGAGCGGCGATGCCACCTTCAGCAACAACAAGGTGCGGTCGCCAGTCTGGATCTGCCGCTGGAGAAGGTGCAGGGGCGGCTCGAATATGACAACGAACAGACCCGTTTCAGCAACCTCAAGGCGAGCCTGTGGAACCAGCCGCTGACCCTCGATTATCAGGGGCGCCAGCATCCGGATCACTATCAGGTCGACCTCGATTTCAAGGGGCAGTGGGATAGCCGCCGCCAGCCCACCGCCATCTCCTCATACGGTATCCTCAACGGCCGCAGCAACTGGGGCGGCAAGCTTGGGTTGATCCTGCCCGACAGCAAGCCGTTCAGCTTCCAGCTGGCGCTTGACTCCAACCTGCAGGGGATGGCGCTGGATCTGCCGCTGCCGCTGGCCAAGAGCAGCGCCAGCCGGCTGCCGCTCAAGGTGATCGCCCGTGGCCGGGATGGCAGCGCCGACATTCGTGCCGTACTGGGGGCTGATGTGGATATGCAGACCCGACTGGTCTACGGCGAAGGGGTACCTTATCTCAGCCGGGTGCGGGTCGATGTGGGTCAGCCGGGCGCCCGGGTAATGCGCGATGCCCCCATGCTGCTCGCCATCAACCAGCAGGAGGCCGATGTGGGCGGCTGGCTGGCCAGACTCAAGCAGTGGCTGCCAGCGCAGAACCAGACCGGCAATGCGGTGGTCGGCCCGGCCTTCCTGCCGCAGGAGTGGTGGGTGGATGGACAGCTGGCTCGCGCCTATATCGGCAGTGCCACCCTCAAGGCGGCGCGTTTCACCGTGGGGCCGACCAATCAGGCTACCGAAGTGATGATCGACAGCCCCGATGTGATGGGGGTGATCCGCCTGCCTGCAGTAGCCAATCGTCCGGTGGATGCCAAGTTTGCCCGCATCTACTGGTCCGGCAAGAGTTCGGATCTCAGCCCGGATCCCGATACGAAGCAGGATAATGCCATCATGGCCTCCATCCCCTGGCTGACATTCAGCTGTGTCGATTGCCGCTTTGGCGCATTGCCGCTCGGCGAAGTGAAAGGGGAGCTGGTGCCCGGTGCCAACAAGGTGACCCTCAAGGGGCTGGATGTGCGGCTGGCGGGGAGTCAGCTCACCGGCAGCGTCGACTGGCTGGCCGATGGCAACCGGATGGAGACCCGCGCTCGTGGCAAGCTGACCAGCAACAACAGCGAACTGCTGCTCAAGCGGCTCGGCTACACCTCGCCCATCGGCGATGCCCCCGGCTCCCTCGCTTTTGATCTGAACTGGCAGGATGTGCCCTATCGCCCGAGCCTGCCGACTCTGGGGGGAAGTGCCAACTATCAGCTGGAGGGCGGCACCCTGCGAGAGGTCAACGACAAGGGGGCACGGCTGCTCTCCCTGCTCAGTCTCGACTCCCTGCTGCGCAAACTGCGACTCGATTTTCGCGATGTGTTCGACAAGGGCTTCTACTTCGAATCCATGTCTGCCTCTGCCACCATCAAGCAGGGGCAGGTCAGCAACGATGATTTCTATATGAAGGGGGCGGCAGGCAACCTTCGCGGCGAGGGGATCGCCGATCTGGTGCGCTGGCGGCTCGACTACGAGCTGAGCTTCTCTCCCAATCTGGGGGGCACCCTGCCGGTGGTGGCGGCCTTCTCCATCACGCCGGTCACGGGTCTCTATGTGCTGGCCCTCTCCAAACTGCTGGAGCCGGTGGTGGATGTGGTGACCCGCATCGATTTTCGCATCTCGGGCCCGCTCGACGCACCCAAGCTGATCGAGGCGGGGCGAGATCGCGCGCGCATCAAGCTCAACCAGCAGCAGAAAGAGGCGGTTGACGCCGTTGCCCCCGGCCTGCCGACCCAAGAAGTGACCCCTTTCCTGCTGAGCCCCAAACACGCAGGGCCCGCTCAGCGCTGAACGAGCGGCCCGGCACCATCACAAGGAGTGAGCCATGATCCGACATATCCTGCTGATCGCCTTCAAGCCGGGCACCCAGCCTGCCCAGATAGATGCGGTGCGTACCGCCTTTCTCGCCATTCCCCATCAGGTCAGCGGCGTGACCGCTGTCGAGTGGGGTCGGGATGACAGCCCGGAGGGGCGGGCCGAGGGGTTTACCCACAGCGTGCTGATGACCTTCGCCGACGAAGCGGCCCGCCAGCGCTATCTGCCCCACCCGGATCACGATGCCCTCAAGGCCATCTTCCGCCCTGTGCTGGCGCGCATCATAGTGCTGGATTACACCCTGCAGGCGGGGGATCGGGTTGTGTCAGAGGGGCCGTTATGATGGTGGATGAGCACTGGGCTGCCATCCCTCCACTGCAGCGCGCACTGCTGGAATCGGTTATGAAACATGGCGCAGCTCATCCTGCGATTGATGCCGGGGTAGTGGTTGGGTCGCTCGCCAAGGGCAAGGCAGACCGGGTATCCGATGTCGATCTCTTGTTGCTGGCCGAGCCGGGCTTCCATAAGCAGGGAGACGAACTGGTGCGCACCATTGTGGGGGAGCGGCCCATCTTTCATTGCTGGCAAGGAAGACATGAAGAGGTCTGTTCATACTGGCGCTTCATCTTCCTCGATATGTCCAGCATCGAGATCCATATCCTTGATCGGGGGGCTGAGTTCCCCCTTGCCAAACCTTATTTGCCACTGTTCGATAAAACTTCCTCCCTTGGTGCGCTTGAGGTATCTGGCCCTGCCCCAAGCCATTGGGACTTTCCTGCCTATATGGCCGAAGGAGATGGTCTGGTTTGGGAGTTGTTCGATTGCCTCAAATGGGCGGAGCGGGGGCAGCGGGGATTGGTCCGGCATCATCTTCGCAAGCTGCTGGCCGAGATGGATAAAGACCCGAATATTGTGGATCGCGATTAATACGGACAAGGAGAACGTCATGTGGTTAGCCGCAATACAGCTGGTATCTGGCCGTCACTGGCAGGATAACCGGGAGCAGATCGCCGCTGAACTGGCGGCCTTGCCCAAAGAGCGGCCGCTGCTGGTGCTGCTGCCGGAGAACTTTGCCCTGTTTGGCGAACGGCAGGGTTATCTGGATGGTGCCGAGGCGATTGGCTCCGACCTGAGCGGAGTCGCGCCGATCCAGCAGCAACTGGCGGAATGGGCCAGTGATTACGACATCTGGCTGGTGGCCGGGGCTATGCCGACCACCATCTCAGGTTCCGACCATATCCACACCAGCTCGCTGGTGTTTGACCCAAGCGGTGAGCTCAGGGGCCACTACCACAAGATCCACCTGTTCGACGTGGATGTGGCGGATAATCACGGCCGCTATCGGGAGTCGGAGACCTTCAGCCCCGGCAAGGAGCCTGTGCTGGTGGACTCCCCCTTTGGTCCCCTCGGCCTCTCGATCTGTTATGATCTGCGCTTTCCCGAGCTCTACCGCCAGTTGGCCCGTGCTGGTGCCCGCGTGCTGCTGGTGCCTGCCGCCTTTACCGCCGTGACCGGCGAGGCGCACTGGGAGCCGCTGCTGCGGGCCCGCGCCATCGAAAACCAGTGCTACGTAGTCGCTGCCAATCAGGGCGGCACTCACGAGACGGGGCGCCAGACCTGGGGCCACAGCATGGTGGTCGACCCTTGGGGTCGGGTGCTGGCGAGCAAAGAGTCCGGGCGCGGCACAGTGCTGGCGAAGATGGAGCCCGGGCTTATCGATGAATTGAAACGCACCATGCCAGTGCTGCAACACGCCCGTTTGCTCTGATGGTGTGGCTTGTCGCCAACCCGTCGGCAAGACGATTTAAAACAGCTCGTTACGAGAGTGGAGAAGAAGATTGAGTCTATTGAGCCAGGTTAGTGCCTCCCTGTTGGCCCCGAACGATCTCGACGAAGGGCGCCTGCAGCAACTGCTCGGCAGCCTGATGAGCCATCAGGTCGAGTTCGGCGATCTCTATTTCCAGCGCAGCTGGCACGAGTCCTGGATGCTGGAAGATGGCATCGTCAAGGATGGCAGCTACAACATCGATCAGGGTGTGGGGGTGCGCGCCGTCAGCGGCGAGAAGACTGGCTTCGCCTACTCGGACGAGCTGAGCCTGCTGGCGCTGCAACAGTCGGTGACTGCCGCCCGCGGCATCGCCGCTGCCGGTGCTCACGGCAAGGTGAAGGCATGGGCGCGCACCGAAGCGAACCTGCTCTATCCGGCCATGGATCCGCTGCAGACCCTCGACAAGCATCAGAAGATCGCCCTGCTGGAGCAGATGGACAAGTTCGCCAGAAGTCTGGATCCCGCCATCAATCAGGTGATGGCCTCCATCAGCGGCGTCTACGAAGAGGTGCTGGTGGCCGCCACCGACGGCACCCTGGCTGCCGATGTGCGTCCGCTGGTGCGTCTGTCGGTGACCGTGATCGCCGAGAAGGGCGATCGCCGCGAACGTGGCAGTGCTGGTGGCGGCGGGCGCTTTGGTTACGACTGGTTCCTCGAACTGGACGGGCTGGAGAGCCGCGCCTTTGGCTATGTGCGTGAAGCGGTGCGTCAGGCGCTGGTCAATCTGGAAGCCATCGATGCGCCAGCCGGCACCATGCCGGTGGTGTTGGGCTCCGGCTGGCCCGGCGTGCTGCTGCACGAGGCGGTAGGTCATGGTCTGGAGGGGGATTTCAACCGCAAGGGATCTTCCGCATTTGCTGGCCGCATCGGCGAGCAGGTGGCCTCCAAGCACTGTACCATCGTCGATGATGGCACCCTGCTGGGTCGGCGCGGCTCCGTCTCCATTGATGACGAGGGGACACCGGGTGGCTACAACGTGTTGATCGAGAACGGTATCCTCAAGGGTTATCTGCAAGACAAGCAGAACGCTCGCCTGATGGGGGTACCGCTCACCGGCAACGGGCGCCGCGAATCCTACGCCGCCATGCCGATGCCGCGCATGACCAACACCTACATGCTGGCGGGCCAGTACGATCCGGCCGAGATCATCGCCTCGGTGAAGAAGGGCATTTATGCCCCCAACTTCGGTGGCGGTCAGGTGGACATCACCTCCGGCAAGTTTGTCTTCTCCGCCTCCGAGGCCTACCTCATCGAGGATGGCAAGATCACTGCCCCCATCAAGGGCGCGACCCTGATCGGCAACGGCCCAGAAGCGGCAAGGAGGGGCATGAGCCAGGTCTCCATGGTGGGCAGCGATCTTGCGCTGGATCGTGGGGTTGGCATCTGCGGCAAGGAGGGGCAGAGCGTGCCGGTCGGTGTCGGCCAGCCCACCCTCAAACTGGACCAGCTCACCGTGGGTGGTACTTCGTAGGTTTTGGTTAGCCGCGCAGCGGCGTAACCCGACGCATTCAAACCCCCGGCTCTTGCCGGGGTTTTGCTATTCAGGGGATCGCAGACAACAAAAAGCCCCGGTCGTTGGACCGGGGCTGGCGGGTGATTCGGTATCAGTTGACGGATATGGCGCGGGCGTCGATGAAATAGCGAGCGTTACCCTGTTTGTCGATCTGGATTTTGGCAACCAGCTGCTCTTGATCTTTATATTCCCAGCGTTGCTCGATCTTGGCGAGGGATGGGCTCGCAATCCCAACCACGTTCAGGTACTCGTGAAACAGGCTATGGCTCCCATTTCGGTCAGCATCTTGTCCATCTGCATACTCTCCTGAAGTTGAGTGGGTATTCATCAACAAACCTATCAGCGTCCATCTGAATACAGTCTGTATGAAAAACAAACTAACTCATTTGTGTGTCAATAACATGATCAGGAACAAGATCAGTGCAGATCGTCAGGGACTTTTTGATACCGTTTTCAATCAGAGCCGGTGGGCTTTTGCGGCAACTGATCAAACGTGCCGGAAGCCTTTGGGAGCGCCGGCGCGGTTTGCACAGCCTGGCCGCCGTGGAAGACTGGATCCTGTGCCACTTCCTTGATGCCGTTGATGCAAAACTGCATACCCATGCAGACCAGCAGGAAGCCCATGATGCGGGTTATGGCGTCGATGCCGGTGGCGCCCAGGATCTTGCAGACCGGATCCGCCAGCTTCAATACTCCCCAGCTGATCAGGCTCATCAGGGCAAACGCCGTTACCACACCGGCGTTGATGGTGAGGCGGTTGTACTCGTCAGGCAGCTCGGCAATCTGGGCTGCCCCGCTTATTACCAGCGCCATGGTACCTGGCCCGCACATGCTGGGCATGGTGAGCGGTACGAAGGCAATGCTCTGGTTGATATCGACCCCGCTCTGCTGGCTGGGGGCGGGGAACAGCATGCGAAAGCCGATAAAGCCGATGATGAGGCCACCGGCCAGGCGCAAGCCCGGAATGGAGATCCCGAACAGATCCAGGATCGAGGATCCGATAAAGAAGGTGGTGCAGAGGGTGCAGAACAGATAGATGGCGGCCAGATTGACCTGACGGCGCACGTGTTCGCGCGACATCCCCTTGCTCAGTCCCAGCAGCAGGGTGGCCGTGGTAGGCGGGTTGACCATGGGCAGCAGCGCCAGCAAGGTGAGTAATACGACCTGAAAGAACATCTTGAGCCTCGGATAAAGAGTGGGAAGCCATGGGGCGATGCGGGTGGCAGGCCCCAGAGGGAGGCATATCTTATGCTGGCGAAACTGAACATAAGCAGTACAAAAAAGCCCCGGCAGATACCGGGGCTTGTTGTTCGGGTCAGGCCGCTTGCGGCGCTTGCTGCTGCCGGATGGCCCGTTGCTGGAACCAGAGCCAGAGACCGATGGCGAAACCCAGCACCGACAGGCTCACCACATAGTGGGAGGGGGCCAGCATGTCGCTCTTCATCCAGAGGGTCACCGCCATCGGGGTGAGGCCGCCGAAGATGGCGTAGGCCACGTTATAGGAGAACGACAGACCGGAGAAGCGCACCACCGGCGGGAATGCGTTGACCATCACATAAGGCACGGCACCGACAATCCCGACCGCAAAGCCCGCCAGCATGTAGAGCGGCACCAGCTGGCTCGTGCCTGCCGCCAGACCGTGATAGAAGGCGTAGCTGGAGCCCGCCAGCAGCAGGGAGCCGAACATGAAGGTGAGACCGCTGTCCAGCAGGTCGATCAGTCGACCATAAACGATGCAGCCGAGGGTCAGGGCCACGATCGCCAGCGAGTTGGCGGTCAGGGCGTCGGCCGGGCTGATGCCATAGACCTTCTGCAGATAGGTCGGGGTCATCAGGATCACCACCACGATCCCTGCGGAGAGCAGCCAGGTGAGCAGCATGGAGACCACCACGCTGCTCTTGTGGTTGCGCAGCACCGACTTGAGGGGGAGCTCATCGGCCAGGGTCTTGTTGGCTTTCATCTCGGCGAAGACCGGGGTCTCGTGCAACCAGCGACGCAGGTACATGGCGACGATGCCGAAGATACCGCCCAGCAGGAAGGGTACTCGCCAGCCCCAGTCACTCACTTCGGCCGGGGTCAGGCTCTTGTTGACCGCAGTGGCGATGAGGGAACCAAGCAGGATGCCTGCCGTCAATCCCGCCGTGAGCGTGCCGCAGGCGACCCCTACCCGACGGGCAGGAACGTGCTCGGCGACAAACACCCAGGCGCCCGGCACTTCACCGCCGATGGCGGCGCCTTGCAGGATCCGCAGTCCCAGCAGGGCGATGGGGGCGCCGATGCCGAGCACTGCATAGGTGGGCAGCAGACCGATCAACAGGGTCGGCAGCGCCATCATGATGATGCTGAGGGTGAACATCCGCTTGCGACCGATGAGATCGCCAAAGTGGGCCATGATGATGCCGCCGAGCGGGCGGGCCAGATAACCGGCGGCGAAGATGCCGAAGGTCTGGAACTGGCGCAGCCACTCGGGAATATCGGCTGGGAAGAACAGCTCGCCGATGACCACGGCGAAGAAGACGAAGATGATGAAGTCGTAAAACTCCAGCGCGCCGCCGAGGGCAGCCAGACTCAGGGTTTTGTAATCCTGTCGATTGAGGGGGCGGGCGTGATCGTGCTGTTGTGTGGTCGTGGTCATATCCGTATGTTTCCCATCGGTTTTTTTAGTTATTGTCACCCCGTACAAGGGGCATATACAGGTGATCGAGAGTATGCTGCCTGCCTCTTGTGTGTAAATCGCGCAATTCGCAACACTGTCTTGCATCTTTTTGGGGCAATCCGAATGCCCCGCTGGCGGAGGAATGATGGAAAAGAAACGGGTACTGCTCTCCTGGAGCAGCGGCAAGGATTGCGCATGGGCACTGCATCAGTTGCGGCAAGATCCCGCCATCGAGGTGGTGGGGCTGTTTACCACCCTCAATCAGGCATTCGAGCGGGTGGCGATGCACGGGGTGCGCAAGCAACTGTTGACCGAGCAGGCCGCCTGCGTCGGGCTGCCCCTCATCACCATCGATCTGCCCTGGCCCTGCAGCAACGAGGATTACGCCCGCATCATGACCGGCTTTATCGCCGATGTGGTGGCACAGGGGATCCGCCATATGGCCTTTGGCGACTTGTTCCTCGAGGATGTGCGCGCCTACCGTGAAAAGCAGCTGGCAGGTACCGGCATCGAACCACTGTTCCCGCTGTGGGGCAGCAATACCCGTGAACTGGCGCCGCAGATGGTGGCCGCTGGGTTGAAGGCGCGGATCAGTGCTCTCGACCCGAACAAGCTGGATGCCAGCCTGGGTGGCCACGATTTTGACGAGGCACTGCTGGCGGCGCTGCCGGAGGGGGTCGATCCGTGCGGCGAGAACGGCGAGTTTCACACCCTGGCCTATGATGGCCCCATGTTCTCCCGCCCGCTCGGCATTCGGGTCGGTGAGACAGTGCTGCGCGACGGCTTTGTCTTTACCGATCTGCTGCCAATCGAAGATTAATTATCGGGCGTCAAATGCTCCCTTTTGCTGGAGTATTCACAGATTTGAGAGGCGGGATGGGGGCACTATTGGCCCCCTCTTTTGATTGGAGATGACAACCTGCCTTATGAAACACATCTATCGTCCGGCGCTGCTTGCCTCCTTGCTGGCTGCCGCCCTCTCTCTGCCTGCCGTGGCGGGTCAAGTCGCTACCGTTCAGCCTATCCCTGCCGGTGTCACCACCGTCACTCTGGCCCAGCAGGCGCCAATCCACTGGGTATCGGTGGAGCAGATTGCCAAGAGTCTGGATGGCCTGCCGCCAATGGCAGTCGGGTTTGATATCGACGATACCCTGCTCTTCTCCAGCCCGGGCTTCTATCGCGGCAAACAGGAGTTCTCGCCCAACGACGAGAGCTATCTGAAGAACCCCGCCTTCTGGGAGAAGATGAATAACGGCTGGGATGCGTTCAGCATGCCGAAAGAGGTGGGCAAGGCGCTCATCGCCATGCATCTCAAGCGCGGTGACCACATCTATTTCGTCACCGGTCGCTCGGCCACCAAGACCGAAACCGTGAGCCAGACTCTGCAGCAGACCATGAATATTCCAGCCGACCAGCTCAATCCGGTGATCTTCGCGGGTGATCAGCCGGGCCAGAACACCAAGGTGCAGTGGCTCAAGGATAAGCAGATGAAGCTCTTCTACGGCGACGCCGATGGGGATATCAAGGCGGCGCAGGAGGTCGGCATTCGCGGCATTCGTCTGCTGCGGGCCGCCAACTCCAGCTATCGGCCACTGCCGTTGGCAGGGGCGCTGGGGGAAGAGGTGATCATCAACTCCCAGTTCTGATCCGGAGTGGATCCATACAAAAGGGCGGGGCCATTGGCACCCGCCCTTTTTGCATCCGTCATCAAGCTCGGGTCAGTCGTCTGCCCACGGCATCTCGGGCAGGCTGTCGAGGAACTCGCCATAGCGGGTCAGATTGAAGGGGCCCTGATCGGCCTCCATTGCCATCAGCTCGGCCCCGAGGGCGCAGGCGATATATTGCAGCGCCTCTTCCCGTGGGGTGCCCTTCATCACCAGCCGCATCAGAGTCGCCTTCACATGGGGCGGGTGACCATCGTTGAGCTGGTTCTCCACCATCTCCAGCAGCGTCTCTTCGTCAAAAAATTCCTGAGTGTCGTTCATGGGATATCCGCAGCAGTGAATGTGGCGGCCAGTATAGCCTGAATGTGACTAACACCTTGAATGGCCAGCGAATAAACAATCCGATGGGGAGGCCATTTGTTACCCATAATTAGGAGGAGTTTGCCAAGGCAAACAGGTTGGAACACAGATAACATGGATGGACACGCCTATGCCCACGATAGATTCCCTGCTGGCCGAGCCCAAGCTACTGCCCCAGATCCCGGAAGTGATGCGCGATTTGATCCAGACCTTCAATGAAAAGGATCCGGATCTGCTCAAGATCAGCAAGTTGATCAACAAGGACCCTGTCATCTCCGCCAAGTTGCTGCGGCTGGCCAACTCGGCCAAATTCGGCAGCAGTCGTCAGATCGGCACCGTCAATGAAGCCGCGGTGCGGCTTGGACTGGCGATGGTGCGCAACATGGTGCTGGCCTGCGGGCTCACCGAATCGGTCACTGCGGTGCCCGGCATTGACCTCAAACATTTCTGGGGCTGCGTCTTCAATGTGGCGGAGCTGGCGCGTCGTCTGGCTGTGAAGAAGGGGATGAAGGGAGATGAGGTCTTTACCTGCGCCCTGCTCTATGACCTTGGCCGACTGGTGATGCATGTGGGCCTGCCGGAAAACACCGTCCATCACATTCACGACCTGGAGTTGCACAAGGGGCGGGCCAAGGCGGAAGAGCTGGTGGTCGGCTTCAACTATGCCCAGGTCGGGGCGGCCATGGCACGTTACTGGAAGTTCCCCGAGACCATCAGCAATGCGGTGGAGTATCACTACAACCCCATGCTGGCCAAGGAGTTCTCTCCCGAGGCCGGGTTGATCCATCTGGCGATCGTGCTGGCAGCGCAATCCGATGTGGGGGAAGAGGCGCCGCCCGAGTGGCCCCACAAGGTGGCAGACGCGCTGGGGCTGAGCTGGGCCGATTGCGCCGCCCAGTTCACTGCACTGCGCGAGCAGGGTAATGGCTACGCCGGGTTACTGGCTGCCTGAGCCCGTTTATCCCATCTCATCAGGGGCCAATATGGCCCCTTTTTCATGGCCGATGGTGCCACAGGCTTGCCAGTCTTGGAGTGACGGGGCACTCTTTGCCCTTCACTTTTCGTTTGAGAGCCCTTGCCATGATTGCCTCCTCCCGCCTGATCCTGCGCGAAATGATCGCCACCGATGCCCCCTTCATCCTTGAGCTGCTCAATGACGGCGACTTTTATCGTTACATCGGTGATCGGGGCATTCGCACCCTGGAGCAGGCGCAGGAGTATATCCAGCAGGGACCGGCGGTCAGCTATGCCCGCTATGGTCACGGACTCTATCTGGTGGAGCGCAAGGAGGACGGTGCCAGCCTCGGTATCTGCGGTTTGATCAAGCGCGATACCCTGGAGCAGGTCGATATCGGTTACGCCTTCCTGCCGCAATATCGCGGTCAGGGCTACGCCATTGAAGCGGCGCAGGCCGCCCTTGCCGATGGCAAAAGCCGGTTGGGGATCGGGCAGGTGGTCGCCATCGTCACCCCGGGTAACGAGCGATCCATCGGCCTGTTGGCCAAGCTGGGGCTGGTGCGCAGTCGACTGGTCAAGTTGAGCGAAGATGCTGATGAGTGCCTGCTGCTGGAGCAGTGATCAAGGTCAGAGAGTGGGGAAGCGAATGGCGAGGTGGCTGTCAGGCTGAGTGACAAGCAAGAGCCCGGGTCTGGCGAAAGGCGTGAGAGAAGCAAAGAGGCCGCCGTGAGTTGCGGCCTGTCTGCATCGGGCGCTGCCGGAGGGCAGGCAGGATCAGTTGAGGTCTTCGATGGAGAACTCGCCAGCGATACCATCACAGGAGATGGCGAAACCGCCGCTGAAGCGGGTGCTGAACTGGATCAGGAACGCATCATTGTCGTGCTCTTGCACAGGCAGGTTGATGGGCTTGCTGCGACGCAGGGGCTTGTGTGTTTGTACTGCTTTCATCATGGTATTTCTCTATATAAATTAGGTGTTTGCTCCTTGTATTGGCAAATGTCAGGTCAATGGGCGCGGTCGATTGGGTGAACGACAAGCGCGCAGGAATACCCAGCCCGGTTAAGGGGCGTCTGCACTTTCAAGGAATATGCTGATGCATAAATCAAATTGGGTGGGCAGATCGGGTCTGCACCGTGAGAGCCGGGCAACGCAGGCAGACAGCCTGACGGTTCTCAAGGCGAGTAAATCAGAAGAAGGTTATGCGGGTACTGGCAGGATTCATCGTGAGGTGAAGCATTGCAGGGTAAACATAAACAGGGCTGATTAACTAGCCGACGCGCATTCTCTCCTCGAAATGAATAAAAAGCAAACAATAATTTGCCTATGTTGAAGTCAATACGCTTTTCCTCTGTGTAATCAAGGTGCTATCAGCAGCAAATATCCGCAGCTATCAGTCATAAAAAGAGGGCTCCCGACGGGAGCCCTCTCTCATGCTGCAATCAGCACTGTGGACCGACTCAGTAGTCGCCACAGGCCTTTTTGGCAGCCGTGATCATCGGGGTGATGGTCATGCCTTGCACCACGATGGAGAACATCACCACCGAGTAGGTCATCACCAGGATGACCTGACGCAGGTCGACGCCATGTTCCGGGATCATCATGACGCCGGAGGGGAGTGCCAGTGCCATCGCCATCGCCAGACCACCGCGCAGGCCACCCCAGGTGAGGATCCGCACCGAGAAGGTGTTGTAATTGCGGAATCGGCGGAAAGCCACATAGGGTAGCGACACGCTGATAAAGCGGGCGCCCAGGCAGAGCGGCACCGCAATGACCAGCAGGATCCAGTCACGCCAGGCGAGATCCAGCAGTACCAGCGCCAGACCGATCAGCAGGAACAGCAGAGCGTTGAGGAACTGGTCCATCAACTCCCAGAAGTGATCCAGGTGATGGCTGCTCTGCTCGGAGAAGCCGGAGTGACGGGTCCAGTTGCCGATCATGATGCCGGTGACCACCATGGCCAGTGCGCCGGAGACGCCGATCATGTTGGCAAAAGCGAAACCGGCGGTCGGGATGCAGAGGGTCAGCAGCAGCTCCAATGAACCGTCATCGGTGGCGCTGATCATCACGTGGGCGATGAGGCCCAGCACGGCACCGAACAGGATGCCGCCGAGGGCTTCGTGCAGGAACAGACCGGCCACGCTGCCGAAGGTGGGCTCGACACCGCCAAAGGCGACGGCAAACACGGTGGCGAAGATGACGAGGCCAACACCGTCGTTGAACAGGGATTCCCCTTCGATCTGGATGGCGATCTGGGGTGGCGCTTTCATCTTCTTGACGATGGCCAGTACGGCAATCGGGTCAGTGGGGGAGATCAGCGCGCCGAACAGCATGCAGTAGACCAGCGGCAACTCCCAGCCCAGCAGCTTGGCGATAAACCAGAAGCCGTAGCCGATGAGGAAGGTGGAGAGCAGGGTGGCAATGATGGCCAGAATGGTGATCTCCCACTTCTGGCTACGCAGCGCCTTGAGGTTGATGCCAAGGCCACCGGCGAACAGCAGGAAGCCCAGAATCCCCTTCAGCAGGAAGTTCTGGAAGTCGATGCTCTCCATGGTCTTGACGGCAAGAGGTTCCAGGTTGAACCAGCCCAGTTTGCCAAACAGCACCAGCAGTGCGGAGATCAGCATGGAGCCCGCAGTGATGGCGATGGTGGTCTGGATCTTCACAACATACTGGTTGGCAAAGGCGATAAAGATCGCCAACGCTGCCAGAAAACAGAGTGTGTAGTAGACGCTCATAGTTATTTTTTTCTCGTTGGTAGACAGCAAGCACGTATCCCTATGCAGGACGGGCATAGGTTACTCTCGGGCCCTATGTTACTCATTACCCATAAATGAGTATATGGTGGCGCATTTGGACTGATAGACGGCTAGATTTCCATTTTATTTGTTTGCTGTTAGGATGCTGTTTACGCAGTTGCATGGATGTAAGAGGAACACGCGGTGTCGAACGTAATGTCGAGCAGAGAGCCGAGCAAGCAGTCGGACGTAACAAAGAAGCTGGAAGCCTGCCTCAGGGAGCGGATCCTGATCATCGACGGGGCCATGGGCACCATGATCCAGGGCTACAAGCTGGGGGAGGCGGATTATCGGGGTGAGCGGTTTGCCGACTGGCATACCGACATCAAGGGCAACAACGATCTGCTGGTGCTGACCCGTCCGGCGGTGATCCGCGAGATCCACGAGCAGTATTGCGCTGCCGGGGCCGACATTCTCGAGACCAACACCTTCAACGCCACTCGCATCGCCATGGCCGATTACGAGATGGAAGAGTTTTCTGCCGAGATCAACCGGGAAGCCGCCCGTCTGGCCCGCGCCGTGGCCGACGAGTGGACGGCAAAAGATCCCGCCAAGCCGCGTTTCGTCGCAGGGGTGTTGGGCCCCACCAACCGCACCGCCTCCATCTCGCCGGATGTGAACGATCCCGGCAAGCGCAACGTCACCTATGACCAGCTGGTGGCCGCCTACACCGAATCGACCCACGCCCTGATCGAGGGCGGCGCCGACATCATTCTGATCGAGACCATCTTCGATACCCTCAACGCCAAGGCCGCCGCCTTCGCGGTGGAAGGGGTGTTCGAGGAGCTGGGTTACAGCCTGCCGGTGATGATCTCCGGTACCATTACTGATGCCTCCGGTCGTACCCTCTCCGGCCAGACCACCGAAGCTTTCTATCACTCGCTGCGCCACGTCAAACCGGTATCGTTCGGCCTCAACTGTGCGTTGGGGCCCGATGAGCTGCGCCAATATGTGGAGGAGCTGTCTCGCATCAGCGAATCCTGCGTCAGCGCCCACCCCAACGCCGGTTTGCCCAATGCGTTCGGCGAGTACGACCTCGATGCGGGTGAGATGGCGGAGCATATCCGCGAGTGGGCCCAAAGCGGCTTTCTCAACCTGGTCGGTGGCTGTTGCGGTACCACCCCGACCCATATCCGCGCCATGGCGGACGCTGTGGCGGGCATCAAGCCGCGTGTGCTGCCCGAGCTGCCGGTGGCCTGCCGCCTGTCGGGCCTCGAGCCCCTGATCATCACCCCCGAGTCCATGTTCGTGAACGTGGGGGAGCGCACCAACGTCACCGGTTCGGCCAAGTTCAAGCGGCTGATCAAGGAGGGGCTCTACGACGAGGCGCTCGATGTTGCCAAGCAGCAGGTAGAGAACGGCGCCCAGATCATCGACATCAACATGGACGAGGGGATGCTGGACGCCGAAGCGGCCATGGTGCGCTTCCTCAACCTCATCGCCGGTGAGCCGGATATCGCCCGGGTGCCTGTGATGATCGACTCCTCCAAGTGGGAGGTGCTGGAAGCGGGCCTCAAGTGCGTGCAGGGCAAGCCGGTGGTCAACTCCATCTCCATGAAAGAGGGGGAGGAGAAGTTCATCCAGCAGGCCAGATTGCTGCGTCGCTACGGCGCCGCCGTCATCGTGATGGCGTTCGATGAGATGGGTCAGGCCGACACCCGCGCCCGCAAGTTCGAGATCTGCCAGCGTGCCTACCGGATCCTGGTGGATCAGGTCGGTTTCCCGCCGGAAGACATCATCTTCGATCCCAACATCTTCGCGGTGGCGACCGGCATCGATGAGCACAACAACTACGCGGTGGACTTTATCGAGGCGGTGAAGGACATCAAAACGCACCTGCCTCACGCCATGATCTCCGGCGGCGTCTCCAACGTCTCGTTTTCGTTTCGCGGTAACGAGCCGGTGCGCGAAGCCATTCACGCCGTCTTCCTCTACCACGCCATCAAGAACGGCATGGACATGGGGATCGTCAATGCGGGTCAGCTCGCCATCTATGAAGACATTCAGGCCGAGCTGAAAGAGAAGGTCGAGGCGGTGGTACTCAACCTCAATGACAACGCCACCGAGGAGCTGCTGGCCATCGCCGAGAAGTATCGCGGTGCCGGTGCCCAGGCAGAGGATCCGCGGGATCAGGAGTGGCGCAGCTGGCCGGTGGGTAAGCGGCTGGAGCACGCGCTGGTCAAGGGGATCACCGACTTTATCGAAGAGGATACCGAAGAGGCACGCGCTGGCGCCGAGAAGCCGCTGCACGTCATCGAAGGGCCGTTGATGGATGGCATGAACGTGGTCGGCGACCTGTTCGGCGCGGGCAAGATGTTCCTGCCGCAGGTGGTGAAATCGGCGCGGGTGATGAAGCGGGCGGTGGCCTATCTGCAGCCCTATATCGAGGCGGAAAAATCGGGCGGCTCCAGCAATGGCAAAATCGTGCTGGCGACCGTGAAAGGGGACGTGCACGACATCGGCAAGAACATCGTCGGGGTGGTGCTGCAGTGCAACAACTTCGAGATTGTCGACCTCGGGGTTATGGTCTCCTGCGAGACCATTCTCAAGACGGCGCGTGAGGTCGGCGCCGATATCATCGGGTTGTCGGGTCTCATCACCCCGTCGCTGGACGAGATGGTGCACGTGGCCAAAGAGATGGAGCGTCAGGGCTTCAAGCTGCCGCTGCTGATCGGTGGTGCCACCACCTCCAAGGCCCACACCGCGGTGAAGATCGAGCAGAACTACTCGGAGCCTGTGGTCTATGTCTCCAATGCCTCCCGCGCGGTAGGGGTGGCCCAGAGCCTGCTCAGCCCGGATCTCAAGGAGGCGTTTGTCGCCCGCATCGACAAGGAGTACGAGATCGCCCGGGATCAGCATGCCCGCAAGCAGCCGCGCTCCCGCCCGGTCAGTCTGGCCCACGCCCGCGCCAACCGGCATCAGCTGGATTGGGTTGGCTACCAGCCACCCAAGCCCCGCGAGCTCGGGGTGCAGAAGTTCGAAGATGTGCCCATTTCGGTGTTGCGCCCCTACATCGACTGGACGCCGTTCTTCCTCAGCTGGGAGCTGGCGGGCAAGTATCCGCGCATCCTCGAGGACGAGATCATCGGCGAGGAAGCGACCAGGCTGTTTGCCGACGCCAACGCCATGCTGGATCAGCTGGAAAAGGATCAGAGCGTGCGCTGCGCCGGGGTGGTCGGCCTGTTCCCGGCCAACGCGGTAGGGGACAGCATCGAGGTCTACAGCGACGAGTCCCGCACCGAGGTCATCAAGGTGCTGCATCACCTGCGCCAGCAGAGCGAGAAGCAGGGCTTCCCCAACTACTGTCTGGCGGACTATGTGGCGCCGAAAGAGAGCGGCAAACCGGACTGGATCGGCGCCTTCGCGGTGACCGGCGGTATCGGTGAGGAGGCCATCGCCAAGGCCTACAAGGCGCAGCACGATGACTACAACGCCATCCTCATTCAGGCGGTGTGCGACCGTCTGGCCGAAGCCTTTGCCGAGTACCTGCACGAGCAGGTGCGCAAGGTGCACTGGGGTTATGCTCCCGACGAGGCCCTCAGCAACGAGGAGCTGATCCGCGAAAACTATCAGGGCATCCGTCCGGCGCCCGGTTATCCGGCCTGTCCGGAGCACACCGAGAAGGGGAGCATCTGGGAGCTGCTGGAGGTGGAGCAGGCTATCGGCATGCAGCTCACCGAATCCTACGCCATGTGGCCGGGGGCGGCGGTGTCGGGCTGGTACTTCTCCCATCCCGAGAGCAAATACTTCGCGGTGGCGCAGATCCAGCAAGATCAGGTGGAGGATTACGCTGTTCGCAAGGGGATGACGCTGGCCGAGGCCGAGCGCTGGCTGGGGCCGAACCTGAACTGACTCCCGTGTGACATCGGTTGATCTTTAACGAGAAACGGCGGCATCCTTGCACGGGTTGAACAACCTGCGCAGAGCCGCCGTTTAACCTGTTGGTCACAGTGATGTGGTAGCGTGCGGTTTGGTGTGGTTTGTCTTGTTGTCAGGATAAACAATTGGCGTTGTCTTGGCGCTGTGGCACCTTATACTCTCCCGCCCCATCCTGCCCAGGCACAGCCTTCTAGCGGAATTGTCATGAAGATCGCCATTTTATCCCGTGAGCCGAAAAACTACTCCACCCGCCGTCTGGTCGAGGTGGCGCAGGCGCGCGGTCATCAGGTAGAGGTGCTCGACACCCTGCGCTGCTATATGAATATCGCTTCCCACAACCCCTCCATTCACTACGAGGGTGGGGAGTTGGGAAGTTATGACGCCGTGATCCCGCGGATCGGTGCCAGCATTACCGCCTACGGCACCGCCGTGCTGCGCCAGTTCGAGATGATGAACACCATGGCCCTCAACAGCTCGGTGGCCATCAGCCGTTCCCGCGACAAGCTGCGGGCGATGCAGTTGCTCTCCCGCCACGGCATCGGCCTGCCCATCACCGGCTATGCCCACAGCACCCACGACGTGCCCGACCTCATCACCATGGTGGGCGGGGCGCCGCTGGTGGTGAAACTGCTGGAGGGAACCCAGGGGATTGGCGTGGTGCTCTGCGAGACCCAGAAAGCCGCCGAGAGCGTGATCGAGGCCTTTATCCAGACCAACAACAACATTCTGGTGCAGGAGTATATCCGCGAGGCCAATGGCGCCGATATCCGCTGTCTGGTGGTCAACGGCAAGGTGGTTGCCGCCATGCGCCGTCAGGCCCAGCCGGGGGAGTTTCGCTCCAACCTGCACCGTGGCGGCACCGCCGAGGCGATCAAGATCACCCCGGAAGAGCGCGCCACCGCCGTGCAGGCCGCCAAGATCATGGGGCTGGATGTAGCGGGGGTGGATATCCTGCGCAGCCCCGTGGCCCGCTGGTGCTGGAGGTCAACTCCTCCCCCGGATTGCAAGGGGTGGAAGCCGCCTCCGGCAAGGATGTGGCTGGCAAGATCATCGAGTTCCTCGAACTCAAGGCGAGCCGCAAGAACAAACCGGCGGAGTGAGCCTCAGGCTTGCATCCGTCAGATAAAAACAGGGCGCTCTCGGGCGCCTTGTTGCTATCTGGCTGGTGGGTTAGCGGTGCCACTGCGTCCTCACCCTAACCCTCTCCCAAAGGGAGAGGGAACTGTTCGGCAGTGATCATCGCCAGCCGGGCGCTAAATACGCCATCCTCGAGCCGGGTGTCGATCTGCCAGCCCAGCTTCTCGCAGATGCGCTGAATGATGGTGAGGCCACAGCCGTAGCCGAGGATCTGATCCGGCGCCGCCGCCGTCGGGTTGCTGATGGTGAGCACCGGGCCACACAGCTCGATGTCGATATGTCCCTCGGCATAGCTCAGGGCATTTTTCAGCAGGTTGCCGAGGGCGATGGCGAGCAGGGAGAGGGGGGCGTTTACTTCGCTGCTCTCGTCCAGGTTAAGCCGGATATCGAGGGCCTCCCGCTGCAACAGCGGAGCGAGGCGGGCCAGCTCCTGACGGATCAGCGGGGTCACCTGCTGCAGCGGTCGCTCCACTGCATCCTTGCGGCCCAGCAGCAGGAAGGTCTCGGTGAGCAGCGCCATCTCGTCGGCGGCGGCGCGGATGCGGGTGGTGGCGCGGGCGGCCGGTGCTGGCAGATCTGTCACCTTGCCAAGCAGCGCGGCCGAGCCCTGGATCACCATGTTGGGGGTGCGCAGCTCGTGGCTGGCGAAGCGACTGAACTCCTGCTCGCGAGCGAACACTGCGCTCACCTCCTGCTTGCCGGCCAGCAGCGCCAGCTCGATATCCCGCAGCTCCTGCCAGGGGGCGTCGGGTTCGAAATCCGCCTGATCCGGGGTGAGGTGGGCAACCCTCTGTTGCAGCCGTTGCAGCGGCCCCGTGATATGGCGCACCAGCCAGATGCCGAAGCCGAGGCAGGCGAGCAGCAGGGTCACCCCGATCAGCCGGGTCGCCAGATGCAGCTTGTCTTCGTAGGGGTCGAGGTAGTCGTCGGCGTCGTCATTGAACACCAGATAGAGCAGTCCCTCGCCGGAGGGGTGACGGGCCACCAGAAAGTGTTTGTCCTCCTTGCCCAGTTGGTGCTCGAAAAAGCCGGGGGTCTGGTAGGGCTTCAGCCATTTCGGCAGGCGGCCCGCCTCGGTCCAGTAGCTGGAGAACTGTCTGGGGCTCGGGGCAGCGGCGGCCGGGCCGAGTCGCAGCCAGTCATCGCTGTAGCGGGTCACTTCGGCTTCCAGCCAGTGGCGCAGGCTCAACTCCTCCATCTTGTCCTCGGCCACCAGCATCAGGCCGGAGAGCAGGATCAGCAGCACCACCCCGGCGCCGCCGAGCGCCATGATCAGGCGGCGGCGCAGGCTCGGCAGACTCATGCGCTCACCAGTCGGTAGCCCTGGCCGTGCAGGGTCTCCAGCATGGGAGTGGGGAAGGGTTTGTCGAGCGCGTTGCGCAGGGCGTAGATATGGCTGCGCAGGGCATCGGAGTCGGGCTCCTCATCCCCCCAGACGGTGTCGAGCACCTCCTGACGGCTGACGATGGCGGGGGCGCGGCGGGCCAGCAGGGCGAGGATCCGGAACGGGATCTTGCCGAGCTTGAGGGGCTCACCGGCACGGGTGGCGCGGCCGCTGGCGACATCGACCGTCAGATCGCCAAAGCTGATGGCCCCCACATCGCCGCGCGGGCCACGCAGGCTGAGGGCTTGCAGTCGCACCTCCAGCTCCTCCATGGCGAACGGCTTGACCAGATAGTCATCCCCTCCCGCCTTGAAGCCCGCCAGCTTGTCCTCCAGGCTGTCGCGGGCGGTGAGAAACAGCACGGGAGTGGCAATCCCCTGCTCGCGCAGGCGCGCCACTGTGCTGAGGCCATCGAGGCGCGGCATCATCACATCCATGATGATGACGTCGAAACGCTGATCCTCCAGCAGTTGCAGCGCCGCCTGACCGTGATAGGCACAATCGAGGCGGTGACCGGCCAGCTCCAGATAATCCATGATGGTTTCCGCCACCTGAGGATTGTCTTCCACTACCAAAATCTTCATGCTTTGCTCTCCTGGTTGGTGAGCGTTTCACGCTCTTTTCACACCGGATTCGGCATCCTGTTTGCCAGTGTAACCCCGAGGATCCCTGATGAAGAAGTCTCTCTGCGCCCTCCTGTTGCTGATCTTGTTGCCACTTGGCACCGCACAGGCGACCGAATTCAAACTGACCGGCCGCACCACCTGGCAGCTTGGCCAGTTGATGGTCAACGGCATGCCGTTCGTGATCGACGACCAGACCCGCTTCAAGGATTGGCTCAACGAGGATGATCTCGGCGGTACCTGGGTCGAGATGAAGGGGGTGGTGGAGAACGGCGTGCGCTATGTGCGCAAGGTCGAAGCCCTCGACGAAGATGACAAGGACGAGATGGATCTGGAGGGGCCAGTCGAAGGGGGGCGGATCTGGGGCTACACCACTTCGGATAACAGTCTGGCGCCGTTTGAAGGGCGCTGGCTTGAGCTGGAGTGCAAGTTTGACGGCATGCGCCTGAGCCGCTGTCGCGAGGATGACTGATCCGATCTCTGCGTTCCGATTAGAAATGCTCCCGAATGAAGCCCATGCTTGTCCAGCATGGGCTTTTTGTTCAGGGACGAACGAAGATGGAACAATCGAGAACATGGTGTGCATGGATGCTGGGTGTGCCGCTCTGGGCGGCGCAGGCGGGAGCCGACGAATTGTGGCTGGTGGAGCTGGAGCACAGCGACGGCATCCGCCTGCAATTTCAGGGGGCCGAAGTGGAGCAGGGCAGTGCCGCCGTCTGGCGGCAGGGGGAGATTTGGCCGCAGCCACTCAAACCCGGCGACCAGCTCGCCCTGCTGGTGGCCGATGGCGTTGCCACCCGCATTGAGCTGCTGGCCGCCAGAGCCCCGCTGGCCAATCTGCCCTGGCAGCGGGCGCAAGATCGCCTGCAATCCTTCGATGACCGGCAGCTCACGCTGGCCACCCTGGGTACTGTGCGACTCAATCCACAGGTGCGCTGGGTCAACGGTTCGGCCGCCGATCTGCATGCCGGGAGCGAGCTGGTATTGATCCGTTCGGCGGATGGAATATTGCAGGGAATTGAAGTGATCAATCCGGAAGAGTAATTCAGCATCTTCTTATTTAATATAGCTTCACCATATTGTGGCAGCCATTAAATAATGGCTGCCACAATATTTATGATTTATTCCTCAATAAAGTCATCGCTCTAATTATTTTCTTATACCACCATTATTTTGTTTGTCATGGATGTTTTTTGGTGGTTTATTTTATTTGTGTCAGGTTTTGTCGGAGTCCATACCTGTCAAATGAAAAAGGATATTTCTACACAATAACAATTATCGTATGTCTGAAAGAGGGATAAATGATGAATAGAATAATTACCGCCAATCTGGCGTTTTTGGCGTCTTCATTGATGCTCGCTCAGGTGCAGGCGGCTGAACCTGTCTACCCTGATCAGGTCAAGTGGGCGGGGCTTGGCACGGGCGTCTGTGCCAGTGGTTACCGTCCTCTGACCCGCGATGAAGCCATGAGTATCAAGGGTAATCTGGTCAGCCGCATGGGGCAGTGGCAGATCACCGGGCTGGCGGATCGCTGGGTGATTATGGGGCCTGGATATAATGGCGAAATCAAACAGGGCACTGCCGGAGAAACCTGGTGTTATCCCAACTCACCGGTTTCCGGAGAAATACCAATACTCTCTGACTGGAATATTCCGGCGGGTGATGAGGTCGATGTGCAATGGCGTCTTGTCCACGACAATGATTATTTTATCAAGCCAGTCAGTTATCTCGCCCATTATTTGGGATACGCCTGGGTGGGTGGAAATCATAGCCCCTATGTCGGGGAAGATATGGATGTTACCCGGGTTGGCGATGGCTGGCTGATAAAGGGAAATAATGACGGCGGCTGCTCCGGATATCGTTGCGGGGAGAAGAGCTCCATCAAGGTAAGCAACTTCTCATATACCCTGGAACCCGACTCCTTCAGCCATGGTCAGGTCACCGAGAGCGGCAAGCAGCTGGTCAAGACCATCACGGCCAATGCGACCAACTACACCGACCTGCCCCAGCAGGTGGTGGTGACCCTGAAGTATGACAAGGCCACCAACTGGTCGAAGACCGATACCTACAGCCTGAGCGAGAAGGTGACCACCAAGAACAAGTTTCAATGGCCGTTGGTAGGTGAAACCGAATTGGCCATCGAGATCGCTGCGAGCCAGAGTTGGGCCTCCCAGAAAGGGGGCTCGACGACCGAGACCGTCTCGGTTGAAGCGCGCCCCACGGTGCCGCCTCACTCCAGCCTGCCGGTGCGGGTTGCCCTCTACAAGTCCAACATCTCCTACCCCTACGAGTTCAAGGCCGAGGTCAATTATGACCTGACCATGAAGGGCTTCCTGCGTTGGGGCGGCAATGCCTGGTATACCCATCCGGAGAATCGCCCCACCTGGGAGCACACCTTTGCCGTCGGCCCGTTCCGCGACAAGGCGAGCAGCATCCGCTACCAGTGGGACAAGCGTTATATCCCGGGTGAAGTGAAGTGGTGGGACTGGAACTGGACCATCAGCGAGTATGGTTTGTCGACCATGCAGAATAACCTGGGTCGTGTGCTGCGCCCGATCCGTTCGGCAGTGACCGGTGACTTCTACGCCGAGAGCCAGTTTGCCGGCGATATCGAAATCGGTCAGCCCCAGACCCGTTCCGCAAAGGCTGCCCAGCTGCGCACTGCCTCTGCCGATGAGGTGGCGCTTACCGGTGTGGATCTGGACAGCGAGGCTCTTGCCAACGAAGGCTTTGGCAACGTATCCCTGACCATAGTTCCGGTTCAATAACCTCCCTCACAGGCCCCTTTCATAGGGGCCTGTTTCTGTTCTGCGCAAGACGGTGTTCTTGCCCCGCCCCCCTCGACTTTCCCTCTTTTTCTCCTCTTGTCTCTGAATGATCACAACGGGAACTTGTGGCGTGCCAAGGGGATGCCAACGCAGGTTTGACCTGTACTTGGGGTGGCCCCGTGAGCGAGGCATCGTTCACTCATTTGTTGAAAGAGGTGTGTTGGCCAGATTGTTAACGGCTTGTGCTTTAAATTTTCCCCCTTATACTGGCGCCATCTTGTCGGAGTGCTGACCGTCGAACGACGCGAAGCTGAGACCGTTAATTCGGGATCCGTGGAACCTGATCAGGTTAAAACCTGCGAAGGGAACAAGGGTAACTTGCGGGTTACCGCGCCGGGGGAGGAACAAGCCTCTTCCGCTCATCGAAGGGATCACCCTTGATGGGTCAGGGCGCACAGGAGGGAGTCTGTCCCGTCCGGTTGTCCAGCACGTGGGGCGCCTTGCCCACAGCATGCAGAGAGCGGGAAGCGGCAGAACAGCAGCGCGGAGATCCATCCCGCGCGCACTCCCTCCCGAGATAAACACTCCGCCGCAAGTTCATCTTCTCCTCGAACTCCAGACAAGCAAACACCCATAACTTCAACCAGTTAATGTGAGTTTTGCTATGTCTACTTCTGTATCTGATACCGCCAAATCCAGCCGCCGCGAGCAGCGATCCAGCGCCCAGACTTTTATCGACAACCTCAAGGGGATGGCTCATCCCAACTCCCGTCGCATCTTTATCGAAGGCTCCCGCCCCGATATTCGTGTTCCTCTGCGGGAGATCCAGCTGGCCGACACCTTCGTCGGCGGCACCAAAGAAGATCCCCGGTTCGAGCCCAACGAGCCGGTGCCGGTCTATGACACCTCGGGCCGTTACGGGGAGGAGGGGGTTGCCATCGACGTGCGCCGTGGCCTGCCGCGCCTGCGGGAGAACTGGGTGCTGGATCGCGATGATACCGACGAACTGCCGGGGCTCAGCTCCACCTTCACTCAGGAGAGGCTGGCCGATGAGGGGCTGGATCACCTGCGCTTCGAACATCTGCCCAAGCCGCGCCGTGCCAAGCCGGGTCGCCGGGTCACCCAGTTGCACTACGCCCGCGCTGGTATCATCACTCCCGAGATGGAATTTATCGCCATTCGCGAGAACATGGGGCGCGAGCGGGTGCGCTCCGAGCTCCTGCGCACCCAGCATCCGGGCCGCGATTTCGGTGCCCGTTTGCCGGAAAATATCACTCCCGAATTTGTGCGCGATGAGGTGGCCGCCGGCCGCGCCATCATCCCCAGCAACATCAACCACCCGGAAGCGGAGCCGATGATCATCGGCCGCAATTTTCTGGTGAAGATCAACGCCAACATCGGCAACTCGGCGGTCACCTCCAGCATCGAAGAGGAGGTAGAGAAGCTGGTCTGGTCCACCCGCTGGGGCGCCGACACCGTGATGGATCTCTCCACCGGCCGCTACATCCACGAGACCCGCGAGTGGATCCTGCGCAACAGCCCGGTGCCCATCGGTACCGTGCCCATCTATCAGGCGTTGGAGAAGACCAACGGCATCGCCGAAGACCTCACCTGGGAGCTGTTCCGCGACACCCTGCTGGAGCAGGCCGAGCAGGGGGTGGACTACTTCACCATCCACGCCGGCGTCTTGCTGCGCTTTGTGCCAATGACCGCCAAGCGCCTCACCGGCATCGTCTCCCGTGGTGGCAGCATCATGGCCAAGTGGTGCCTGTCGCACCACAAGGAGAACTTCCTCTACCAGCACTTTCGCGAGATCTGCGAGATCTGCGCCGCTTATGACGTGGCCCTGTCCCTCGGTGACGGTCTGCGCCCGGGATCCGTCTATGACGCCAACGACGAGGCCCAGTTCGCCGAGCTGCGCACCCTTGGTGAGCTGACCAAAATCGCGTGGGAGTACGACGTGCAGGTGATGATCGAGGGGCCGGGTCATGTGCCGATGCACATGATCGAGCGCAACATGACCGAGCAGCTGGAGCACTGCCACGAGGCACCGTTCTACACGCTGGGCCCGCTCACCACCGATATCGCGCCGGGTTACGATCACTTCACCTCCGGCATCGGCGCCGCGCTCATCGGCTGGTACGGCTGCGCCATGCTTTGCTATGTGACCCCCAAGGAGCATCTGGGGCTGCCCAACAAGGAGGATGTGAAGCAGGGGCTGATTACCTACAAGATCGCCGCCCACGCCGCCGATCTGGCCAAGGGGCACCCGGGCGCCCAGATCCGCGACAACGCCATGTCCAAGGCGCGCTTCGAATTCCGCTGGGAGGATCAGTTCAATCTGGCCCTCGACCCCGACACCGCCCGTGCCTACCACGACGAGACCCTGCCGCAGGAGTCCGGCAAGGTGGCTCACTTCTGCTCCATGTGCGGGCCCAAGTTCTGCTCCATGAAGATCACTCAGGACGTGCGTGACTACGCAGCAAAGCTGGAGGCCGTTGAGATCAAGCTGGTCGGCATGGATGGCCAGCAGGAGCAGGTAGTGGCTCAGGTGGAGAGCGGCATGGCCCGCATGGCTGAAACCTTCAAGGAGACCGGCGGCGAGATCTACCATCAGGCGGCGGCGCTGAAACAGGCCGCAGGGGAGGAGGCGTGAGCAGCGCAAGCGGGGCTGTCAGCCCCGCCGATCTGCTGCCTGTGACGGACTCCCGCCCAGTTGTCTGGACCATCGCCGGTTCAGACTCCGGCGGCGGTGCCGGCATTCAGGCCGACTTGCATACCTTGCACGACCTCGGCGTGCACGGTTGTTCGGTTATCTCCGCCATTACCGCCCAGAACTCGGTGGCGGTGAAGATGGTCGACCCCGTGCTGATGCAGACCTTCACCGCCCAGATCGACGCCCTCGGCGTCGATCTGCCGCCCGCCGCCATCAAGATTGGCCTGCTGCCGACCCGGCTCCATGTGGAGGTGCTGGCCCGCCGACTGGCAACTATAGAGGCTCCCTTCGTGGTCTACGACCCGGTGGCCATCGCCAGCACCGGCACCCCGATGGCGGAGCCCAATATGCTGGAGGCGGTGCGCGAACAGCTGCTGCCACGTCTGTCGCTTATTACCCCCAACGGCCCCGAGCTGGAAGCCCTGACCGGACTGCCGATCAGCAGCCCCGAACTGGTGCGCCTTGCCGCCCGCCGCCTGCGCGAACTCGGCGCCCGCGCCGTGCTGGTCAAGGGGGGCCATCTGGAGTGGAGTGGCGATCTCTGCCTCGATTACTACCAGGATGAGCAGCGTGAATTCTGGCTGGCGGCACCGCGCCTCGATACCCGCCACGGCCACGGCACCGGCTGCTGCTACGCCAGCGCCATCGCCGCCGTGGTGGCGCAGGATTATCCGGTAGAGGACGCCATCACCCTCGCTCGCGCCTACCTGCAACAGGGGCTGGCGGCGGCGCAGGGAGTGGGCGCAGGCCCGGGGCCCATCGCCCATCTCGGCTGGCCCGCCGATCTTGCCCACTTCCCCCGCGCCGTATTGGCGGGGTCAACCCTCGATCGCCGCTTCGGACTTTATGAGGCGAGCGGTGCCCGCCTGCCGGATGGTCCCTTCGCGCCGACCGAACACAACCTCGGCCTCTATCCGGTGGTCGATTCGGTCAAGTGGCTGCGCCGCCTGCTGGGGCAGGGGGTCAAGACCATCCAGCTGCGGATCAAGAATCTGCCCGCCGCAGAGGTGGCACCGGCCATTCGCGATGCGGTAGCGCTCGGTCGCCGCCATGGGGCGCGGCTCTTTATCAACGACTACTGGCAGCAGGCCATCGAGGCGGGCGCCTGGGGCGTGCATCTGGGGCAGGAGGACATGGAGACCGCCGATCTCGCCGCCATTCAGGCGGCGGGGCTGCGTCTTGGCATCTCCACCCACGGCTACTTCGAGCTGATGCGGGCCCGCGAGCTGGCCCCCTCCTATATCGCGCTGGGTCATATCTTCCCGACCAACACCAAGGCAATGCCGTCTCGCCCGCAGGGGCTGGTGCGGCTGCATCGCTACCGCGCCCTGATGGCGGAGTGGCCCACGGTCGCCATCGGCGGCATCAGCGAGGAGCGGGTGGCGGCGGTCAAGGCAAGCGGGGTCGGCAGTATCGCGCTGGTCTCGGCCATCACCGCCAGCGACGACTGGCAGGGGGCGACCGAGCGGCTGCTCGCGGCCGTGGGGGCGGGGGATGAACCGCGCTCGGCTTCTGCCATAAGTGAGGTGGAACATGCTCTCTGATGCTGAGTATTTGCGATACGGCCGCCAGCTGATGCTGGCGGAAGTGGGGGAGGCGGGGCAGGCTCGGCTGAAAGATAAGTCCGTGCTGATCGTGGGCTTGGGCGGGCTTGGCTCGCCGCTCGCCCTCTATCTGGTTGGCGCCGGTGTGGGCACCTTGTGGCTGGCCGATGGCGATACGGTGGACTCCAGCAACCTGCCGCGCCAGATCCTGTTCGATAGCGAGGCGGTCAACCACTCCAAGGCGGAGCTGGCCCGCGAGCGCTTGGCGGCCCACAACCCGCTGGTGGAGCTGATTGCCATCAACCAGCGACTCGATGCCGCCAGCCTGCCGGAGTTTGTGGCCGAGGTGGATCTGGTGATCGACTGCTGCGACAACCTCGCCACCCGCCAGGCCATCAACGCCGCCTGCGTGGCTCAGGGCAAGCCCTGGATCTCCGCCGCCGCGGTGGGCTGGCAGGGGCAGCTGATGGCGCGCACCAGCAGTGAGCACGCCTGTTACGCCTGCCTCTATCCGCTTGATACCAAGCTCGCCCAGAGCTGCGAGACCAGCGGCGTCACCGGCCCGCTGGTCGGGGTGATGGGCTCCTTGCAGGCACTGGAGGCATTGAAACTGCTGCTCGGCCTGCCAAGCCCGGTCGCCGGCACATTGCGCCGCTTCGATGCCCTTACCCATCAGTGGCAGACCCTCACTCTGGCCCCTGACCCCGATTGCCCGGTTTGCGGGCTGCGCCGATGCCCGACACACGATAAGGAGATCACCCCATGACCCTCACCATTCGACTCAACGATAAAGCCCAGTCGCTGGCGGCAGGGCAGAGCGTGGCCGACCTGCTGGCGGCGCAAGACGTTAATCCACAGGGCGTAGCGGTGGCCCTTAACGGCGCCGTGCTGCCCCGTGGCCGCTGGGCCGAGACCCGTCTCAATGACGGGGATGAACTTCACCTCTTCACCGCCATAGCGGGAGGCTGACATGCTGACCATTGCCGATCACACCTTCTCTTCGCGCCTCTTTACCGGCACCGGCAAGTTTGCCCGCCCGGAACTGATGGCCGCCGCCATTGAGGCGAGCGGCTCCCAGCTCGTCACCATGGCCATCAAGCGGCTCGAACCGGGCAAGGCCCACGACGATATCCTGAGCCCCTTGCTGCAACTCGGGGTCAAGCTGCTGCCCAACACCTCCGGCGCCAAGACCGCCGCTGAGGCGGTATTTGCTGCCCATCTCGCCCGCGAGGCGCTGGGGACGAACTGGCTGAAGCTGGAGATCCACCCCGATCCGCGCTATCTGCTGCCCGATCCCATCGAGACGCTGAAAGCCGCCGAGCAGCTGGTGAAAGAGGGCTTTGTGGTGCTGCCCTACTGCGGCGCCGACCCCGTGCTCTGCAAACGGCTCGAAGAGGTGGGCTGCGCCGCCGTGATGCCGCTCGGTGCGCCCATCGGTTCCAATCAGGGACTGGTGACCCGGGAGTTTCTCGCCATCATCGTCGAGCAGGCCAATGTGCCTGTGGTGGTGGATGCGGGCATAGGTGCGCCGAGCCACGCCGCCGCCGCCTTTGAACTGGGTGCCGATGCCGTGCTGGTCAACACTGCCATCGCGGTGAGCGGCGACCCGGTCGCCATGGGCCGCGCCTTTGCGCTGGCCTGCACCGCCGGTCGCAGCGCCTATGAAGCTGGCCTTGGCGCTCGCGCCCTGCAGGCGCAAGCCTCCAGCCCGCTCACCGATTTTCTGGGGGCGTTATGAGTCAGGGAATTGCTATCACTGGGGGAGATTCTTCCTCCCCTCTCCCCTTGGGAGAGGGGCTGGGGGTGAGGGCAGAGGCAGATTCGGTGCTTGAAGGGGGCGAACCCTGCGCTCCTCTCGCCGGGAGGGGGTTGGATTTTGCCAATCGTTGGCAGGAGCTGGAGTGGGACGATATCGGCATGCAGATCCGCGCCAAGACCGCCGCCGATGTAGAGCGGGCGCTGGGTTCACCCCGCCGTACCTTGGCCGATTTTATGGCGCTGATCTCGCCAGCTGCCGAAGCCTATCTGCCGCAGATGGCAGCCGAGGCCGAGCGCCTGACCCGCCAGCGCTTTGGCAACACCATCGGCTTCTATGTGCCGCTCTATCTGTCGAACCTCTGCGCCAACGACTGCACCTACTGCGGCTTCTCCATGAGCAACCGCCTCAAGCGCAAGACCTTGAATGCAGAGGAGATTGAGCGCGAGTGTCTGGCCATCAAGGCGCGCGGTTTTGACAGCGTGCTGCTGGTGACCGGCGAGCATGAACACAAGGTGGGGCTCGCCTATTTTCGCGAGGTGATGCCCATCATCCGCCGCCACTTCAGCACGGTGGGGATGGAGGTGCAGCCCCTTTCGCAGGCTGACTATGCCGAGCTGAAAAGCCTCGGCCTCGACGCCGTCATGGTCTATCAGGAGACCTACCACGCCCCCACCTACGCCCGCCACCACCTGCGCGGCAACAAGCGGGATATCGCATGGCGCCTCGCCACGCCGGATCGGCTGGGCCGCGCCGGTATCGACAAAATCGGCTTGGGGGCGCTGATCGGTCTCTCCTCGGACTGGCGCGCCGACAGCTACTTTGTCGCCGAGCACCTGAGCTGGCTTGAGCGTCACCACTGGCAGAGTCGCTATTCGCTCTCCTTCCCGCGCCTGCGCCCCTGCACCGGCGGGCTGGAGCCTGCCGTGGTCATGTCGGATCGCCAGCTGGCCCAGCTTATCTGTGCCTGGCGCCTCTTCTCGCCCACGCTGGACTTGTCCCTCTCCACCCGAGAGTCGGCTACGTTTCGCAACGGCGCGGTGCGCCTTGGCATCACCCAGATGTCGGCCGAATCACGCACTCAGCCGGGTGGCTATGCCGAGGGGGATAAAGAGGAGCTGGAGCAGTTCGCCATCCACGACGACC
Organism: Aeromonas sp. 61P; assembly: GCF_051919545.1. NCBI lineage: Bacteria > Pseudomonadati > Pseudomonadota > Gammaproteobacteria > Aeromonadales > Aeromonadaceae > Aeromonas > Aeromonas sp. 61P. The sequence continues at coordinate 331,908 of NZ_JBQBEL010000001.1, read as the reverse complement.
GCCCGGTGGGGGAAGTGGCCGCCGCCGTACGGCAGGCAGGATTACAGCCGGTGTTTAAAGATTGGGAGCCGTTTTTGGGTCGTTAACGACGTTTACACCTGTGGTAACAGACAGCGGCAAGCAGATCGGAGGGGCAGACCCCGCCACTGCTTGTCGCTTTGCTTTGTTTGCTCCAACAAGATTGTTTCGTTGGTGCGACGATGTCTCTTGATATCGTTTCGCCAGTGCAAAAACCGTGGCTGCTGGTCAGCTGATCGAATGGGTCATTGCGCCCATAAGCAACAGCCGATTAGGGGGATGAAAGTTGAATTACACCCCCAATTCTTCAAGGCACCAATTATATGGCGCCCCTTTGTTCAGAGCTGCTTGAGGTATTCGGTTAGCGAAGGGCTGAGCAAATTCCTTCATCCCTGCGAATCTGTCCAGTTCTGCCTGGCCAATCTTCTGTAGCTGGGTTTTCTGGGCGGGAGTTAGCGTGGTGGTCCTCGCTTTGATCAAGGTGTCGAGAAAACTGCGGTCTCCCTCTACGGCTTGATGGAACGCCTTGAGTGCCAGCGCATCGACCTCTGCTGCGGTGCAGCGCTCCATGCTTTTCTCATGCAGATAGATCAGCAAGGTCGCCTGCTGTTCCCTCTCCAGTGACCAGAAGAGGTCGCTTTTCGCGGGCAGTGTGGCGCTGTGTTGTGACTTGATCGCTTCACATCGCTCAAACGCAGGATCCAGATCGTGGAGTGAGAGGGCCATAGAGGCCTGACATATAAAGAGCAGCAGGAAGGCAAGTTTACTTGTTATATGAGGCATGGACGCATTTCCAGAATTGGGATTCTTTACCTGTTGAAGACCATGCCATGGGTTCAACAACCTGATTCAATTTATGGCGAAGCATATTGGGGATCCCTTCCATTGCTTGACCATACAACTCCCAATCGTAATCGTTGATATTGTAAACCACGTCTTTGGCACTTCTTGGATCGCTGAAAATCGTATATAGCGGTGTGGCAGAAACAGCGAATGCAAGTTGATTTGCGCTATCCACCAGTTGATCAATTTGCTCAAGAGCATCTATTGAGCGGGAGCTCAGAGTCAACTCTTTGATCGGACAAGTGGCTATCCCCATGATACTCTCCTGTAGCTACCAGACATGAATGAGGCCAAATGGATATCATTTATCCAGCCAATCGTCAAATTGAAGGGCTTGAAAATGGAAGGTATATCGTACTGTTATGAGGTAAGCAGAACAGTGAGAGATGGATATTTATCATGATGCTACTGGGCGTTTTTCTTATTGCGGCAATCTACATTTTTGCTGGTTTTGGGCGGCTTGAGGATAAGAGTTTTTTATTTGGTTCGCTCTTGATGATATTCTACCTTATCCTCTATTACACTTTCCCAGTTACTACTTTCGGCACTTCAATTTATATTGGCCGCTTGACCCAATATCTCCCTGTTTTTTCATATGGCTTGATATTGTTTGGTTCATCATTTATCCCATTTAAAAAAGAAGTTGTATATATAGCTGGGTTTTTAGGGTTGTTGCTCTCCATTTTTTCTCAATTTTTGTTAAATGTCATTATTTAGCTTGGTAGTGGTTTTTTGACAAGTTTGAAAAATGGAGGGGTAACTCATGGAGTTTGTCCAACCGATGGTTATGTATATGGCAATTCGATTTCTCTAAAATTCAAGGCGAATTGATACTTGCTTAAGCTAGCTTGATAGCAAGGTATTTTCTTAAATGAATTTTCCTCGAATGCTAATTTTCCTAGTGATATTTTGTCTGATTCGGTTAGCCTACAACCTAAAAATATCCCAGTAATACATTCTACAGGGATATCAAAAAGGAAAATGGATGTCGGAACAGCAGCAATAAAAGAAAGTAGCTCGTTTAATATTGTCCCGCTTGGAGAAAATCTCATCTCCTCCATATCATCTGTAGCACTGCCATCTTTTTCTTGTTTATCCATTAAGTCGCATAATTGATGGTTTATGGATATTTTAATCACCCCTTTACATTCTTGAAAATTAAGAAGTGCAAGGTAGTTCTCATCATAGAAGTCTAGGATGTATTCATAGGTGTCTTTATTTATGATAAAGTAATCAGCATTCGATACTTTAGTTATTACTCGATGTTCTTTTTCATAAATCCAGTCATCACTCTTAGTTAATAAATTTCTTTTGGGTGAGGTGGTATATGGTAGTACCTCATGTCTTTCTCTATTATATAATACACGTTCAATAGAGTTACTCACAGATAGTATTTTATTGAAGTGAGTCTTCAAAGCATTGTAGTCAAACTCAATAACAATACCCTTATGCTCGTCAGCGTAGTGAGACCACATCAATAAGTTATTGTAACTTTCCGTGAAAGAGATGATTCCTGTATCATCAAACCCTTCATCACTTGCATATTCTGCAATTTGTTGGAAGAAATCCTCTCGATGAGCATCTTCTAATATTTTATCTAGCGTATCTTGGTCTGGGCTGAGCTCAAAAGGGTCATTCAGTGCACAGCGCTGACTTAACCTAAGACTAGGTTTTTTAAAAAAATCAGGTCTAAATTTCATGTATTTGTAAATTTTATTCATTACAAATGCCTTGCTTCTTCAAAAAATAACTCACATGCCCCGGCGGCATATCGGGCAGCTGGCCAAAGACTTCGTAACCCTGCTTCTGGTAGAAGGGGAGGGCCTGAAAACTGGTGGTTTCCAGATGGTAGTTGCTGATGCCCTTGCTTTGGGCGTACTGCTCCATGGCGCCGAGCAGGCGGCCGCCCCAGCCGTCGCGGCGGATGCTTTCGTCGATCCAGAGCCAGTCGACGTGCAGCCAGCCCCACTTGATGTCGGCGATGATGCCGCCGTGTACCTTGCCCTCTTCATCCTTGATAAAGCTGGCGATCCGTTCGCGCAGATGGGTGCCGGCGTGATCCTTGTTGAAGCCCGAGAGGCCAATGCGCAGCGCTTCGATCTCATCGTCCTGAGGCGGTTGGGGTGGGGTGAGTTGCATAGTACTTCCTGCTTGATAGTGGTTGTCTCTAACGGGTTGCCGCTTCCAGCGCGGCTATCTCGCCGCCGCTAATAAGCGGCAGGTTGCGGCTGATCTGCTCTACCGGCCAGTCCCACCAGGCGATGGCGTTGAGACGGGCGATGGTGTCGTCGTCGAAGCGGTAGCGGATCACCTTGGCGGGATTGCCGCCGACCACGGCGTAGGCGGGCACGTCGCCGGTGACCACGGAGCGGGCGGCGATAATGGCGCCGTTGCCGACTTTTACTCCCGGCATGATCAGGGCGTCATAGCCAGTCCAGACATCGTTGCCGATCACGGTATCGCCCTTGTAGGGGAGGCTGCCCGGGGCGGGTGCGGCATGCTCCCAGCCGTTGCTGAAGATAAAGAAGGGGTAGGTGGAGAAGCCGGAGGTCTGGTGGTTGGCGCCGTTCATGATGAACTTCACCCCGCGGGCGATGGCGCAGAACTTGCCGATGATCAGCTTGTCGCCGATGAAGGGGAAGTGGTAGAGGACGTTGCGCTCGAAGCCCGCCGAATCCTCCGGGTCGTCGTAATAGGTGTAGTCACCCACCTCGATATTGGGCCCCTTGATGGTGTTCTTGATAAAGCACACCTGGGGGAAGCCGTTCATGGGGTGGGGATTGGCGGGGTCGGGTCCGTGCATCTGGTCTCCTTGGGGTGGCCGGGCTAGAGCGCCGGGAAGTAGCAGGCGCTCATGTCGATGGGGTGATCTGGGCAATTGGGCAGATAGAATTGCCAGCCCGCATCGGAGAAAGCGCGCAGTTCGGTCTCGACAAACTTGATGGCGAGGCTCAGGGCCTGCAGGCTGTCGATGCTGTAGATAAAGGTCTTGTCGCTCAGCCCCGCCAGCTTCACCTTGCAGCGCCAGTCACCGCTGGCGGACTTGGGATCCGGCTCGGGGGCCTTGATGGCGATCTTGAGGGTGAGCTGTTCCCCTTCGAGACTGACCGCCTCGAAACGGGCTTTGACGATGGCATTCTTCATCCTGCAACTCCTTGTGCGATTCCCCTCCTGCTGCATCGGGCTGCGTCTCCATGGAGGGACAAAAATGGGGGCGAGCTACAGGAGCCTAAACGAAGCCTCTTTTTGAAACAATGGGATATGGGTGGATCCCGGTGGTTTGCCGGTCACAGCGGGCTGTTTCACCGTGCGGGGTACACTTGCTGTAAAGGATTGTTGGCTACCGCTGCAAATCTATCTCTTATGCTGATTGCTGGTGGGGCACCGGCTTGGGGCACAATAGGCGGCCCCTGCTGGCCACACACAAGCCACACACAAGAAGTACAGGAGCATCCATGACTCTTTCGGTATCGCAGCTTTACGAGGTGATGGCCCAGTTGCCCGATCCCGTTTTTATCCTGAGTGAAGATGGCTATTACGTGGAATACATAGGGGGCGTGGAGCAGCAATCCTATCAGGACGGCAATCCGCTGGCAGGCAAGCAGCTGCGGGATGTGCTGCCGGAGACGATGGCGCTCTGGGTAATGGCGCAGGTCGCGCTGGCGCTGGATAGCGGCCAGGTGCAGGTGGTCAAGTACGATCTGGCTGCCAGCGAGGTGGGCGGTATTGATGCCGGTGTCGGGCCGCAAGGGATGCAGCGCTTTGAGGGCAAGATTGCCCCCCTGCCATCTCTTTACGACGGCAAGCGGGCGGTCGCCTGGGTGACCCGCAATATCACCCGCCAGTTCGAGTTGCAGCAGCGCCTGCAGCATCAGAGCGAGACCGACCAGCTGACCGGCCTCCATAACCGCCGCTACTTCTTCGAACATTGCCAGCAGGTGAGGGGCAACGAGGCCCCCTGCGGCCTGCTTATGCTCGACATCGATCACTTCAAGCAGATCAACGATCGCTTCGGCCATCGGCAGGGGGATCTGGCACTGCAGCGTTTTGCCACCTGCGTCGATGGCCGGTTGCGGGCGGACGATCTCTTTGTGCGCAGCGGCGGCGAGGAGTTCGTGATCCTGCTGCCACGGCTTGATGAGGCCGGGTTGCTGGAGATGGCCGAGGGGATCCGCGCTGCGGTCGAGGCGCTGCCTGCCGATCCGGTCGCCATCACGGTCAGTCTGGGCACAACTCTGGTGCAGCCGGAGGAGGAGATCAATCAGGCGCTGGCTCGGGCCGACGAGTGGCTCTATCGGGCCAAGCGGGCAGGCCGCAACCGGGTGGCGCACTGCCCGGCAGGTTGAAAGTGCCGCCTCGGTCGCAGTGGGAAATAGCCTGCTCTTTTACCCTGAATAAATTGGCTGACATCACTGTCAATTAGTAGAAAAGTTGGCCGTATTATTTAACTCATATTCCACAGCTTAAGGTGTTAATATTATTGGCCTGATCGCTGGTCTTATTTGTGTTGTTGGGCAACAGCATGAGGTTTTATCGGTATGTTATCAAACAGGCGTGAATCTGGTTTTGGGTGACGAATGTGATACATCCTGTTGTCTTTTGAAACATTCCGATTCAAACAGTCATGAATTATTAACCTTGACCCGGATGGCGATTTCAACGATGGTAGCGTGGCAGCTCCGTTTCTCTCCGGTGGCCCTGTTGGCCGCTGGCGGCGTTGTTTTTTCATGTGCATGGCGATATGCAACGACATATCTCCAGCCTGTTATTCGGGCCAATAAAAATAATGATGACAGACTAATAAGGTATATATTGCAATGAGTGTTTCTATTGCTGAAAAGAGTAACCCTGTTTCAAAATTGAAATGGGAGAAAAGCGATTCGGTATGGACCATGGGCCTATATGCTACAGCTGTCGGTGCCGGTACGTTATTTCTCCCTATTACTGTTGGCAGTAATTCTCCGGTTATTTTGCTATTCATTTTATTGCTGGCTTTTCCGCTCTCTTATTATTCCCACCGGGCATTGAGCCGCTTTGTGCTCTCCAGCTCCCACAAGGAGGGGGATATCACCCATGTGGTGGAGGAGCACTTCGGTGCCAAGGCGGGCAAGCTGTTGATGCTGGTCTATCTGATGGCCTTCTACCCCATCATTCTGGTCTACAGCATCTCCATCACCAATGCGATCCAGAGCTTTGTAGTCCACCAGCTGGGGGATGCCGAGCTGCCGCGCGGCTTGCTGGTGCTGGGGGTGATGCTGGGTCTGCGTCTGGTGCTGCTGGCTGGCAAACAGATCGTGGTATCGGCCATCAGCGTGCTGGCGCTACCGATGGTCGCCTTTCTGATTGGCCTCTCCATCTATCTGCTGCCCCAGTGGAGCCTCTCCTATTTCAGCGAGAGTCAGGCGGTGGACTGGCGTGATCCGGCGTTCTGGAAATCCCTCTGGCTGATCGTGCCGGTGATGGTCTTCTCCTTCAGCCATGCGCCCATTATTTCTTCCTTCAGCGCGGCGCAGAAAAAGCGTTGTCAGGAGAGTGCCGACCTGCGCGCCAAGCGGATCATCAAGTGCAGCAGCATGCTGATTTGCGGCAGTGTGCTCTTTTTCGTGGTGAGCTGCGTGATGAGCCTGAGTCAGGCGGAGATGGCGCTGGCCCGCACCGACAATATCTCGGTGCTGTCGGCGCTGGCGAACAAGTTCTCCAATCCGCTGATCGCCTATGTGGGGCCACTCATCGCCATTCTGGCCATGTCCAAATCCTTCCTCGGCACCTCCATGGGGGTGAGCGAGGGGACGGTGAGCATGGTGAGTGGTGCCTGTCAGGGGCTGGGGCTCTCTCTCAGGGAGTCGACCATCGCCCGGGTGTCGTCGGTGATCCTGTTTATGGTGACCGCCGTCATCACCTATCTGAACCCCAACGTGCTCGACATCATCGAGCGCGTCAGTGGCCCGCTGATCGCGGTGATCCTGTTTCTGCTGCCGGCCTGCTCCATCTATCGCTTGCCCGCACTCAAGCGTTATCGCGGGCCGAGTACCCTTTTTGTGTTGGTGATGGGGCTGCTTGCCATCTCGGCCCTTATCTACGATCTGCTTTGACCGGGCGGTATCCCGCACAAATCAAAAAGGGCGACCATCTGGTCGCCCTTTTTCTGTGCATCGGGGTTAGCCGAGCAGGCCGCTGGCGCTTTGGCCCGCCATCAGCAAGCCGATGGCCAGCACGCTGAACCAGACCAGGGTTGCGCTTACCAGCAGATAGCCGCTGGCGACGAACAGACCGTCCCGCTGCAACATGCCGGTGGCCAGCAGCAGGATGGCCCAGGCAGGCATGGCGTTGGTGAACGGGATGGCGCCCAGGGGCAGCATCAGCAGCAGGGCGGCCAGCATGATCAGCAGGCCGTTGCAGCGGTTGACTGTGTTGCTGCCGGTCAGCACCAGCAGGCGCGGGCGGATAACGCGATCGACCCGGGCCAGCAGATCCGCCCCCTTGTGCAGGGTCGGCTTGAGCTGGTCGGCAGCGAAGCGGCGCTCCATCAGCATGGCGGGCAGCCAGGGCACCCGATTGAGGGTGATGCCGATGCCGATAAAGAGGATCAGCAGGCCAAACGGGGTGCTGACCCCGGGAATGGAGACCGGCAGCAGGAAGGGGACGGTGAGCAGCACGCAAAACAGCAGCATCCCCTGCTCGCCCACCAGTGCGAGCATCTGGCGCAGGCTGATGTGGCTCTCGTCGATGGCATGCGCGGTGGCCCGCAGGGTATCCGCGAGGGTAGTTTTGGGGTCGTTGAGTTGCGCGGAAACCATTCCCTGATGTCCTTCTGAGTGGTGATAACGGGCCCCGATGACCCGATTTGGCGCCAGCATACGTGGCAGAGGTTAACCGTCGATGAATGGTGGCTGGGGCGCGTAGCTGCGCCAGTGGTGCGGCTCGGCGGAGGTTCCGGCGAGAGGGAAATCCCGCGATGAAAGTGATCCGGTACAGCCGCCGTTTAGGATGGGCCTAGGACGCCTCTGGTATGCTTTCTGCACAATCACACAGGGAGCAGGGGATGATGATGAAGAGAGCCGGGATAGCGATGATGGGGTTGTTGCTGCCACTGGGGCCGGTCTGGAGTGCCGAGGGCGCGACCACATCCGGTTGGCAGGTGACGCCATTTTTCGGTTACAGCTCGTCCATCGACTTCGAGAAGAGTGACGAGGTGGTGCAGCCGGTGCCGGTCTCGGCCTCGCTCGATTCACTCCAGGGGCAGGGCTCCGGCAGCTGGGGCTTCTTTATCAGCAAGGAGGTGGATGACCCCGGCATGATCGAGCTGCTCTACAGCCACCAGTCCACCACCCTCTCTCCCGACCAGCCGGATCGCCTGACGGTCGATACCCTGCACTTTTCCGGTGCTTTGACCCTCTCTGACAACCTGATGGCGCCCTACATCGGCGCCGGGATCGGGGTGACCCGCTTTGCCGCCTACGACAGCGAGGTGACTCCTTCCATGTCGCTGGCGCTCGGGGTGCAACCGCGCCTCGCCGAGCATCTGGCCCTGCGGGCCGAGGTGCGCGGTTATGGCTCGCTGGTCAACGACAACAACCAGTTTCTCTGCAACCCAGAGCAGTGCGTGTTCAAGGTGCGCGGGGAGCTGGTAACCCAGTGGCAGGCCAATATCGGTCTTACCTTCCGCTTTTAGGCGAGGGGATTTTCCCTATGAAACAGGGGCCCTTGGGCCCCTGTTTCAGCAGCAATGTTTCGCCGTTATCGGCAATCAACCTGCAGATCTTCATACCTCCTTGTTAGTCGGCATCGCCCATACCGCGCAGTTTCTGCCCGCCTCCTTGGCGCCATAAAGCGCCTGATCCACCCGTTTGAACAGCGAGACTGCTGGTTCCTTGGGCTCGCGGATCCCCACTCCCAGACTGACTGTCATGGTATGGGTCGGGTCGGGGGCTATGGTGCGGGTCGCAGTGAGCAGGGTGTTGGCCAGTTGCTGCAGCTCGGCTTCGTGGGCGATGGGCAGCAGCAGGGCAAACTCTTCACCCCCGACACGGGCCGCCAGCGCACCGGGCGGGCAGTGCTGTTGCAACAGCTCGCCAAACTGCTGCAACACCCGATCCCCGATATCGTGGCCGTAGTTGTCATTGATCACCTTGAAGTGATCCAGATCCAGCAGGATGAGGGCGTGGCAAATCCCTTGTTCCAGAAACAGCTGCTGATGAAAGTAGCGCCGGTTTGGCAGCCGGGTCAGATCATCGAACAGTGCCTGTTGTCTGAGCTGGGTATTGATGTGAAAGAGATGGTGCATGGTGCTCAGGATGCCGATGCTGCTGAGCAGGATGCCGCTGGAGCGCAGCAGATCCTCGGCATAGATGGCGAGCCAGAGTGGCTGCGCCACCAGCTCATCCATGATGTCGGCGGTGGCCCCCATGATCCACAACATCAGACCGCAGGAGAGCATGCGGTAGGTATGGGTGGGCAGGTGGGCGCACTGCACCACCCAGAACAGGAACAGCATGGTGAGCCAGTTGATCACCTCGAAGCCAAAGCTGACGGCGTAAAAGCGCTCGTAAGGGAAGTGGGGCAGCAGCAACAGATGCAGGGCCATGATGGCCAGCATCACTATCCCCAGCAGCGCGATGTGGGCGCGATGCTCCCGGTCGAGATGACGGTAGTGGGAGAGGCTGATGTCGAGACGATCGAACTGCATGGTGTTCCTCGGATTGGGACTGCCATCAGGTTGCAAACAAGAGGCTGCGTAATGGCATGCCGTGGTCGGATAACAGGAAACGGCTGGTCTGTCAGTGTAAACGAGCGGACCCGCAGCGCGCGATATCGATGACGTCAGCTTGTGGGCTGGCTCAGGGTTTGCGCACTTCTGGTGCGTGAAGTATCGCCTGCCCTGTGACAGGGCGACCCTGGGCAGGTTAGCGCAGCTCATGCGCCAAATTGGTGCGTTGATGATGCGCGATCTTATTAATACCATGATTTAAAAGGATTTAAATTTATGGCCCGCTTTATGCTTTTTACATGTCAGACGGTCTCTTGCGGTCATCGGCGGCAGATGCAGTGATGAGGAAGTGGCAAGAGGCATCCCCGTGCAGGGCGCGGGTGTGATTCTGGCGGGTTGCAGCAACACCTTGCGGTTCGCCACAGATTCAATCAGGGAAACGGAGCCGGTCTTGTACCGGTACGACAGGGAAGGAGAGTGCTCTATGGTCAAAAAATGGATGATGGCGGGTCTGACGATGTTGCCTGCCTTGCTGGTTACCCCAAGTTGGGCCGAAGAGGTCGCTCAGGTACAGGCGGCGGTGGCACCGGTTGCCGCCATGACAATCAACAAGGGTGACAACACCTGGATGCTGCTCTCGGCGGCGCTGGTGATCCTGATGTCGATCCCCGGTCTGGCCCTCTTCTACGGTGGTCTGGTGCGGGCCAAAAACATGCTGAGCGTGCTGATGCAAGTCTTTACCCTGTTCTGCCTCATCTGCGTGCTCTGGGTGATCTACGGCTATTCGCTGGCCTTTACCGAAGGGGGCAATTTCTACGGCTCCTTCAGCAAGGTGCTGCTCAAGGGGGTGACCCCTGACTCCATCGCCGCCACCTTCAGCAAGGGTGTCGGGATCAGCGAGCTGATCTATGTGGTGTTCCAGGGGGCCTTTGCCGCCATCACCTGCGGCCTTATCGTGGGGGCGTTTGCCGAGCGCATCAAGTTTGCCGCCGTGCTGCTCTTCTCGGTGATCTGGTTCACCTTCGCCTATATCCCGCTGGCTCATATGGTGTGGTACTGGGCGGGTCCGGATGCCTATACCAGCGCCGAGGCTGCGGCCACAGCGACCGCCACTGCCGGTTATCTGTTCCAGCATGGTGCGCTGGACTTTGCAGGCGGCACAGTGGTGCACATCAATGCCGCCGTGGCGGGTCTGGTGGGTGCCTATCTGGTGGGCAAGCGTCTGGGCTACGGTCGTGATCCCATGACCCCCCACAGCCTGACCATGACCATGATCGGTGCCTCCCTGCTCTGGTTCGGCTGGTTCGGTTTCAACGCGGGCTCCGCGCTGGAAGCCAACGGTATCGCCGCACTCGCCTTTATCAACACCTGGGTGGCGCCGGCTGCGGCAGCTCTCTCATGGACCCTGGCCGAGTGGGTGATGAAGGGACGTCCCTCCCTGCTGGGTGCGGCATCCGGTGCGGTGTCCGGTCTGGTGGTGATCACCCCGGCAGCCGGTTTCGTCGGTGTGGGTGGTGGTCTGGTGATGGGCCTTATCAGTGGTGTGGCGGGTCTGTGGGGTGTCCACGGTCTCAAGCGCATGTTGGGGGCCGATGACAGTCTGGACGTGTTTGGCGTACACGGGGTGTGCGGTATTCTCGGCGCCCTGCTGACCGGCGTTTTTGCCAGCCCGGACCTGGGCGGTACCGGGGTGTGGGACTATGTCACCAATCAGGTTGCCGAGGGTTACTCCATCCTGACTCAGGTGAAGATCCAGGCTATCGGGGTCGGTGTTACTCTGCTCTGGTCCGGTGCCGTGGCGGCGATTGCCTTCAAGGCGGTCGACATGCTGGTGGGTCTGCGGGTGAATGGCGATGCCGAGCGGGAAGGGCTGGATGTCACCTCCCACGGCGAGAAGGCTTACAGCATGTAATCCCGAATGCCAGACAACAAAAAACCGCCGGGATCGGCGGTTTTTTTATGACTCTAAAGCCGCAAAGCCTGAGTTCACACTCTTAGTTCACGACGGCCACGTTGATGCTGCCATTGCCCTGGGTCATGCGCATGCGAGCACCCGGGGTGAAGGTGGGGCTGGCTTTCTGCACGACCACGATGGCTTCGCCGTTCTCTTTCTTGATCTCCAGCTCGACGCCGTCGACCTGATTCATCTTGTTGCCGATGGCGTTACCTGCCGCTGCACCGGCGATGGCGCCGCCTGCGGCTGCGATGTCACGTCCGGTGCCGCCACCGACTGTGCTGCCCAGCAGGCCACCGACTACGGCGCCGCCAATGGTGCCAATCAGGGAGTTCTCATCGGCCTGGATTTTCACCGGGCGGGTGGAGATGATGGTGCCGTAGCTGACGGTCTGCACCTGTTTGGCGCGGTCTTTGGTGTAAACATCGCCAGAGTAAACGTCACTGTTGGCGCATCCGGTGATGGTGGTCGCTGCCAGCAGGGCAATAAGGGTCATACGCTTCAACATGGTGGGCCTCCTGGGCTGCACGTAATTTGAACAATCCGGTTGATGAGTGAACTTTACTCCAACCCCGTCACACATGAAATCGGCAAAATGTAACCAATTATGCGTTCTGTAACCGGTTTTGTCCTTGAATCGCAGCTGTACCGGAGAGGGTTTTAACCAGCAGCAGACGGTCTTCTCCGGGGCCGAAATAGTCGGCTACTTCCGCCTGCAATGTGTAACCGAGCCGGTAGTAGAGGCGCTGGGCCGGATTGGCCGGATCGACCGTGAGCCGCAGTTCGCTGATCTGCAGCGCCTGCTGGTTGGCCTCCATCTGGCGCATCATTCGCTCGGCCAGACCAAAACCGCGTGCCTCGGGCAGTACCGCCAGCGAGAGCACCCAGCCTTGCGACCGCTCCTGACCAAATCCCCCCAGCACATACCCCACCAGCTGCCCCTCGTATTCGGCCACCAGCAACAACTCGGGCCACAAATCCATCGCCTGACGGAAGAAGAAGGCGGGATAGACATCTTCACCAAACACCTTGGCATCGATCTGCCAGATGGCGTGCATGTCATTGTGGGTGGCGGTGCGTAGCAGGGGCGGGTTGTGGTGCATCAGGACTCCATCGGCAGCAAACGGATCGGCAACGCCGCTGACCTTGGGGTCAACGGCAGAAAAGGAGCCATAGGGTAGTGGTCATCCCCTGCCGGATGCAAGGGATTGGCGGTTATGGCGGCAGGGGGCGGCTCTGGGGCAGTTTGGGCGCTTTGCGCAAGCCGTCGAGCAGGTGGCGGAGGGTGAGCCAGGGGTGGCGCAGCAACATGCGCGGGCCGCTCCACTTCATCACCTGCTGGATCTGTTTGCGCATCGCCGGTGCGTAGCAGTGGATATTGCAGTTGGCGCAGGTGGGTTTGTGGCCGTGGCCATAACGGCAGCGACGCAGGCGCTGATGGGCGAAATCCCGCAACTGGCGACAGTGGCGGCAATGGGGATCCTGATGATGGTGCTGGCAGTAGAGGCGGATCATGGCGCTGACCGTCTGCTGCTCGCGCATGAGTCTGGGATGGTCACTCGCCTTTTTGCTGGCTGCGGCGTGTGAGCCCCGGGCTGGGCTGGCATGATGACTTTTCATGGCCGCCATTCTCCTGACCTGCTCGCTTGGGGTGTTGATACAGGTCAAAAGGGGGGATAAAAAACAGGGCCCGCAGGCCCTGTGTCATCAGATGAGGCTGGTTGCCTGCTCCAGCCAGGCGAGATCCTCGCCCTCGAGCAGCGGGCTCAGGCGGCGGAACACCTCGACATGGTATTCGTTGATCCAGCGGAATTCGGCCGGGCTCAGCAGGCTGCGATCGATCAGGCGGGTATCGAACGGCACGTAGGTCAGGCGCTCGAAGCCCAGCATCGGTAGCTCGCCAACCTGTTCCAGCTCGGTCACCACCACCAGGTTTTCGCAGCGGATGCCGAAGCCATCTTCGCGGTAGTAACCCGGCTCGTTGGAGAGCACCATGCCCGGTTGCAGGGCGACCATGCTCCCTTTCGGCGCGATGCGCTGGGGCCCTTCGTGGACACTCAGGAAGTGGCCGACGCCGTGGCCGGTGCCGTGGTCATAGTTGTAACCGGCTTGCCACAGCGGCATGCGGGCCAGCACGTCGAGCTGAATACCGGCGGTGCCACGGGGAAAGCGGGCTTGATCCAGCGCGATATGGCCCTGCAGCACCCGGGTAAACATCGCTTTCTGCTCGTCGCTCACCTCACCCACCTTGATGGTGCGGGTGATGTCGGTGGTGCCATCCATATACTGGGCGCCGGAGTCCAGCAGATAAAGGCTGTCCTGACCAAACGCACGCGGGGTGCCGTTGGTGTGGTGGTAGTGGCACATGGCGGCGTTGGGGCCGAGCGCGGAGATGGTATCGAAGCTCGGCTCGACGTAGTGCTCCTGCTCGCGGCGGAACGCTTCCACCTGATCGGCCAGGGTGCCTTCATCCACCCCCTCGAACTCGCCGGAGGCGACCAGCCGATCCAGCCAGGCAAGGAAGCGGGTCATGGCCACGCCATCACGCAGGTGAGCGGCACGCATACCGGTCAGCTCGATCTCGTTCTTGCACGCTTTCGGCAACATGGTGGGGTCTTGCCCTGCCACCAGAATGGCGCCCGCCTCTTCCATGACGAGCTGGGTCCAGGCGTTGGCGCTGTCTGGATCGGCCAGCACTTTCTGCTGATCTTCACCGATGCGCTGCAGCACGTCGCCCAGCTTGTCGATGGGGTAGACGGAGACATCCTGTCCCACGTGCTGGGTGAAAGCGAAGCAGTCAATTTTGTCGGTATCGACGAAGAAATCCATGCTGGTGTTGGCGTAGAGCACCGCAAAGCCCAGCACCACCGGCAGCCGGTCGATGTCGCGGCCGCGCAGGTTGAGCAGCCAGTTGATGGGCTCGGCCTGGGTCAGCAGCACGGCATCCAGCCCGCGCTTGCGCAGGTCGGCCGCCAGCTGTTCACGTTTGGACTGGCTGGACTGGCCTGCCAACTCCTCGCTGTAGAGGATGACCGGGCTCTTGGTCGGCTCCGGGCGATCGCTCCAGTTCAGGTCGATGGGGTTCTGCTCGACGCGGATCAGCTCGATACCGCGGTCGGCCAGCACGGCCTTGGCATTCTTGTACCAGGTCAGGCTGTGCAGGCGGGCATCGAAGCCAACTCGGGAGCCTGACGGCAGCTGCTCAGCCAGCCACTGCACATGGGGATTTTCAATGAGGTGGAGGAATTCGAACAGTTCGGCGGGAGTTTGCATCCGCGCCTGCACCGTATAGCGACCATCGACAAAGAGGGCTGCCCGCTGGGCCATGATGATGGCAACGCCGGCAGAGCCGTTGAAACCGGTGATCCAGTCAAGCCGCTCGGCATAGGCGGGGATGTACTCGCCGAGGTGCTCATCATCGTGGGGGACGATAAATGCGTCCAACTCCTGCATGGCCAGCTCGGCCCTGACTTGGGCGACGCGGGTTTCAATTATCTCGAAATTATTCATGTCGTTAGTGCCAGATGGTTGCTATATGAGTGTTCAGTTTTTATGGCCGCTGGCCAGGATCCGCTTGATCGACTGACCTGCCGCTTCGATATGCTGCCTGAGCAGTACCACCGCCTCGTGCTTGCGCCGGGCGCGGCACAGTTCCAGCAATTGGGCGTGTTCACGCTCCGCCTTGTCCACCCCGTCGCTGGCAAAGAGCAGCTCGAAGCGGACATAGCGGTCACAGCTCAGATTGATCTGGGCGATCAGTTCAAGTGCCTGGGGGCGACCGGCTGCCTGATAGAGGGTGGCGTGAAAGCTGTGGTTCAACTCGGCCCAATGTTCGATCTGGGTGCCTGACTCCAGGGCGTGATCAAACTGGGCGAGGATCGCCTCCGCTTGCGCGAAGGTGGCTTCCGTCATCTTGTCGACGGCGTGAAACAGGGTATCGGCTTCCAGCAGCGCTCGCAAATAAAAGAGCTCTTCAATGGCCGAGGCGTCCAGCATGGTGACCACGGCGCCGCGATGGGCTTCGAACTTCACCAGCCCCTGCGCTTCCAGCTGCATCAGGGCTTCGCGCACCGGAATGCGGCTCACGGCCAGCTCTTTGGCTATGGCATCCTGACGCAAGGGGGCGCCAGCGGGGAACTCCCCACGGAGGATCCGGCCACGGAGGTTTTCCATCACCATCTGGGTTCGGGTCTTGTAGGGTGGGGTCATGGTCGGGTCACGATTGGGCGTTACAGAATTGTATATTGTATAAAGTTTGGCTGAATCTAACCTGTCACAATGGGCAAAGGCAAGGTTTTGGCCCCTTTAACGGGGCCGATGGCGGCGTTCGGGGCTCCACAAAAACAAAAACGCCGGTCAGCGTGGCTGACCGGCATGATGTCACTGATACGAAGCGAGCCTGTTACAGCTGCGGGCCTGCCGCAACCAGACGTTTGCCTTCGTCGTTATCGGTGAAGCGCTCGAAGTTCTTGATGAAACGCCCTGCCAGATCGACGGCCTTGGCATCCCACTCGGCCTTGTTGGCGTAAGTGTCGCGCGGGTCGAGGATCGCCGGGTTCACATCGTGCAGCGCGGTCGGGATCTCCAGATTGAAGATCGGCAGCACCTTGGTCTCGGCCTTCTCGATGGAGCCATCCAGGATGGCGTCGATGATGGCGCGGGTATCCTTGATGGAGATGCGCTTGCCGGTGCCGTTCCAGCCGGTGTTGACCAGATAGGCCTCTGCACCTGCCGCTTCCATCCGTTTCACCAGCTCCTGACCGTACTTGGTCGGGTGCAGGGAGAGGAAGGCTGCGCCGAAGCAGGAGGAGAAGGTCGGAGTCGGCTCTGTGATGCCGCGCTCGGTACCGGCCAGTTTGGCGGTGAAGCCAGACAGGAAGTGGTATTTGGTCTGCTCCTTGGTCAGTTTGGAGACCGGGGGCAGCACGCCGAAGGCGTCGGCAGTCAGGAAGATCACCTTGGTGGCGTGACCTGCCTTGGAGACCGGCTTGACGATGTTGTCGATGTGATAGATGGGGTAGGAGACGCGGGTGTTCTCGGTCTTGGAGCCATCATCGAAGTCGATGGTGCCATCTGCGGCAACAGTCACGTTCTCCAGCAGCGCATCGCGACGGATGGCGTGGTAGATGTCCGGCTCGGCCTCTTCGGAAAGCTTGATGGTCTTGGCGTAGCAGCCCCCTTCGAAGTTGAACACGCCGTGGTCATCCCAGCCGTGCTCGTCATCGCCGATCAGCTGACGCTTCGGATCGGTGGAGAGGGTGGTCTTGCCGGTGCCGGAGAGGCCGAAGAAGATGGCGACATCGCCGTCCTGACCCACGTTGGCGGAGCAGTGCATGGAGGCAATGCCGCGCAGGGGCAGGAAGTAGTTCATCATGGAGAACATGCCCTTCTTCATCTCGCCACCGTACCAGGTGCCACCGATGAGCTGCATCTTCTCGGTCATGTTGAAGGCAACAAAGTTCTCGGAGTTGAGGCCCTGCTCCTTCCAGTTCGGGTTGGTGCACTTGGCACCGTTCATCACCACGAAGTCAGGCTTGAAGGTTTTCAGCTCTTCATCGCTCGGGCGGATGAACATGTTTTTCACGAAGTGTGCCTGCCAGGCCACCTCGGTGATGATGCGCACGGCCAGGCGGGTATCCGGGTTGGCACCGCAGAAACCGTCGACCACAAACAGGCGCTTGCCGGAGAGCTGTTTGGTGACCAGCCCTTTCAGATGTGACCACACTTCCGGGGTAATGGCTTTGTTATCGTTTTTACCCTGGTCAGACCACCACACAGTATCCTGGGTAGTGGCATCTTTGACGATATATTTATCTTTCGGGGAGCGACCGGTGAAGATACCGGTGTTTACGTTGACGGCGCCCAGCTCGGTCACCACACCGCGCTCGAACCCTTCCAGGTCAGGGCGTGTCTCTTCCGCGAAAAGTTGCTCGTAAGAGGGGTTGCGAACGATTTCTTGGCTGTTTTTGATGCCGTACTGGTCCAGTCCTAATTGTTGGGCCAGGGTGGGTTCTGCCACGATTGTCATTGTATTCTCCTGGGTTCAGAGGTTGGTAGGGTTCTATCTGACGGTCATCCTATCACTTAGGTGGTAGAGTTTAGCGATCGCCATCAAACTTTATAAAATAGGGTATTTTTTTGTTATTAAAGTTAAAGGCGGGTTTTGCCCGCCTTTAATTAGTGTAACTGGTTTGCATCATTGCCGGGAGCCCTGCTGAACAGGGTTTCGACATCGATCCCATTAAATTGGTACTGGGCGCCGCAATAATCACAGTGCATGTCGATCTTGCCGAGCTCCTGCACCATCTCCATGACCTCTTCCTTTTCTATCTGCAACAGGGCCCCTTCGCAGCGCTCGCGGGAGCAGGTGCAGCGGAACTCGACCGCCTGCGGATCGAATACCCTTACCTTGTCCTGATGGTAGAGACGGTAGAGGATCTCTTCTGCCTGCAGGCCGAACAGCTCTTCATCCTTGATGGTGCTGGTGAGCTGGGTCAGGTGATCGAAATCGTTGCTGTGATCCTCGCTCTGGGCGGGCAGCTCCTGCAGCATGATGCCGGCGGCGCGCGGTTCGCCCTCGTGGTAACCAGTGCGGATCCACAGCTTGGTGGCCAGCTGTTCGGAGCGGGCAAAGTAGTGCTCCAGGCAGCCCGCCAGGGTGTCGGCATCCAGCGCGATGATGCCCTGATAGCGCTCGCCCTGCTCCGGGGTGATGGTGATGATCAGCTGGCCGTTGCCAATCAGGCTCTGCAGCTTGCCATCGCTCGGCAGCTCGCCTTCATAGCGGGCCACGCCGCGCAGCTGCTGGTTGTTGTCACCGTTGATCACGGCCAGACGCACCGGGCCATCGCCCTGCAGTTGCACCGTGATAGAGCCTTCAAACTTGAGGGTGGCGGTCAGCAGGCTGGTGGCGACCAGCAGCTCGCCCAGCAGTTTTTGCACCTGCACCGGGTAGTTCTGGGCTTCCACTACGTGGCGGTAGGTGTGATCCAGCTGGACCAGCTCGCCACGCACTTCGTACTCTTCAAACAGATAGCGATACAGCAGATCTTGGTTGCTCATCATATGTTCCTGGGTTCTTCGGTGAGGTAAATCGGGCGGGCTGGGGTTGAGGCCAGCCCGGTATCAAATCGGGGTCGGTCAGTACTGTTTGACCTTGAGCAACTGGCGTCGCTCCTGCTTGTCGGGGCGGCGCTCGGGGCTGGGGGCAAACTGGCTGTTGAAGCGGCGCGCCTCGCTGTTCGCGGCCCGTTTTTTCAGGCTCTCGGCGGTCTCTTCATAGAGTTGCTGGGCCAGCGGTGCCGATTTGCGCTGCTCGCTCAAGGCCAGCACCCGCACTTCGCGTTCGTCCTGCCCCTGCCAGAAGCGGATCAGTGCACCCACTTCCACCTGTTTGCCCGGTTTGCTGCGCTGACCATTGTAGTGCACCTTGCCCCCGTCTATCTGATCCCGCGCAATGGAGCGGGTCTTGTAGAAACGGGCCGCCCACAACCACTTGTCGAGACGAACCTCGAGGGCACTTTCTGCATGATTGGGCATGAACAGGCTCCATAACGGGGAAAAGAGGTGGTCGATTATACCAGAGCACGGGGTCGGGATAGAAACCGGGCAGCCGCCGCGCGGGGCGCAAACCATGTCAAGGTGATGCAACATATGGGCAGTTTGCTGATTCACAAGGGAAAGCCGCTGCTTTATCGGGTATCCATGGGGGCTGGGAAGGGCCTTCATACCGCGCATATAAAGCTGCCGCCCCGGTTGGGGGCGGCAGCGTTCACATCCGTTGACCATGTCAGAGTCAGAAGTGATCGTGCTGATCCGGCTTCTTCTGGTCGTGGGGGCCTTCGCTGTGGGTGATGGCGGTGCGGATGAGATCAACCCCGGCACGGATAATCAGCACCCCCATGTTGACCAGCTTGACGCAGACCCACATGAAGGTGATGAGCAGGATCAGCTTGAGCACGGTCTGGAAGGCTTCCAGGAAATTCTGCTCCAGCTGGGCGGTCAGGCCGTTGGCGCTGGTCATCAGCCAGGTGTAGACCTCGCGCACGAACGGGATGCGGCTTGGCATCTCCAGTACATCCAGTGCGGCAGGGAGCGCCTGGAAGATGACGATGCTGCCGAACAGGATCAAAATGACACCGATGGCGATGCCGAGGAAAAAGCCGAACTGTCTCATGGAGGGCTCCAGCGTTTGCTGCATGAAATTGAAGATAGCCGCCAATAGTAGGGAGTGCCCTGCTTCATCGCAATCTTCCGTGCACCGCCTGCGCGGCGGGAACGGCGGCGATCTGGCCGCTACCGTTGCCCAACTATCTGATTTCTGGGAGGCTTGTCGCCATTGTGCATAGGGAAAGCAAATTGATGTCGAGAACCCTCTTTTTACTCTTGCTGGCGCTGTTTGCCGCTCTGCCAGCCCTGAGTGCCGAACCGGCGGCTCCCTCGGCGGCGGCCTGTGCCATCCGCCATCAGGATCAACTGCTGCTGGTGCAGGATCGCATCTCCTCCCGCTACAGCCTGAGCGGTGGCTATATAGATGGCGACGAGATCCCGCAGCAGGCGGCGCTGCGTGAGCTCCATGAGGAGACCGGCTTGCGGGGGGAGGTGGTGCAGGAGTTGGGCCGCTGGCAGCGGGCGCTTATCTTCGCTTGTCGCACTCTGGAGCCTATCGTCGCCCAACAAGATTCCGATTTTGTCTCGCTGCTGAAAGCTCCCAATCTGGGGGGAGAGATCCTTAACGCCCGGCTGATCGCCATCGACCAGCTGCCCCGCGAGCAGCGCCGCTTCCCGGATCAGCTCGACTGGCTGCGATCCCGACTGGATAAGGTGCCCGAGAGCGAGGTGCACTGGCAGGCCGATTTCGTGGCGCAGGGCAATGCGCTGCATCAGGTCGAGATCCCGCTGATGCTGCGCCTGCAGCAGTGGCTGGGGCCCGATGTCTGGTGGCTGTCGGTCAGCAATCTGTTTGGTTCAGGCGGCTTTCAGCTTGCCCTGATACCTTTGCTGCTCCCGCTGCTGGGGTGGCCGCGGCTGCGCCAGCTGCTGTTCGCCATGCTCTGGCTTGGCTTGCTGGTGCAGGCGAGCAAGGAGGGGATTGGCTGGCCGCGCCCCTTCCATCTGCAACCTGAACTGGCAACCCAGAGCGCGCAAGGCTTTGGCATGCCGAGCGGCCATACCGCTTCGGCCTTGCTGTTCTGGGGCGCGCTGCTTGGCTGGCTCTGGCCTGCCCGGCGGGGGCTGGCCTATTCGCTGGCGCTGCTGCTGGCGCTGACCACAGGTCTGGCGCGCGTCTGGCTCGGGGTGCACTTTATTTCCCATGTGGCGGCGGGGCTGCTGATCGGCGCCTTGCTGCTGGCGGTTCGCCCCTATTGGCGTGCCGACAGGCAGTCGGCGGCTTGGCTGCTGCTGATTACATCTGCGCTGGCGCTCGGGGGGCTGACCCAGTCGGCCCATCTGGCCGGGATAGGCATGGCGGCCTTCGGGCTCTGGGTTGGCGGTTTGCTTACCCTGACCCGCGGCGGTTATCCCCCCATTGTGACCGGCGCGGTCACCCTGGCGGGGGGCGCTCTGATCGGGGCGGGGCTCTGGGCGCTACCGCTGCTGACCAGCAGTTCGCTGGCTATCCTGCTTGGTCAGTTTGTGCTCTTTTTCGGGCTGGGGCTCTGGTTGAGCGCTGGCCTCTGGTGGATACTCTCTTTCTTGAAATGCGACACACGACCCAAGGGCAACGGCTCTGACAAGGGAACTCTATGAATGTGAAAAAAGTGGATTTGGCCAAGATAACCCTGGGGGTGCTGTTTCTCAGCATCCTTATTATCTCCTGTTTCTTGGTGTTGCAGCCCTTCCTGCCTGCGCTGGTGTGGGCCACCATGATCACCATCGCCACCTGGCCGTTGATGCTGATGGTGCAGCGCCTGTTGTGGGGCAAGCGCACCCTGGCGGCACTGTTTATGACGCTGGTGCTGCTGCTGATGTTTGTCATCCCGCTCTTTATGACGCTGGCCAATGTGGCGGAGAAGGCGCCCATGCTGATCGAGCTGGGTACCCATATCAGCCAGTCACCGCCGCCGGAGCTGCTCTGGCTGCAACAGATCCCGCTGGTGGGCGACAAGCTCTATGACTTCTGGCAGCAAATTCTGGCGAGCGGTGGTCAGGTGCTGTTTGCCAAGCTGGCCCCCTATTTCGGTCAGACCGCCCGCTGGCTGGCCTCTCAGGCCGGTAATCTTGGCTTGCTGTTCGTTCACTTCCTGCTGACCGTCGGTATCTGTGGTGTGCTCTATCACTCCGGTGAAGTGGTGGCGACCGGCATTCGCCGCTTTGCCCACCGGCTGGCGGGTCAGCGTGGCGACAATGCTACTGTGCTCGCTTCACAGGCGATCCGCGCCGTGGCCATGGGGGTGGTGGTGACTGCGCTGGTGCAATCCTCGGTGGCCGGTGTCGGCCTGCTGATTGCCGGTATCCCTTACGCCATGGTGCTGGTGGTGGTGATGTTCCTGCTGATCGTCGCCCAGATCGGCCCCTTCCCGGTGCTGCTGGCCTGTATCGGCTACCTCTACTGGAGCGGTGACACCACCTGGGGCACCTTCCTGCTGGTGTGGTCACTGATTGCGGGCACCATGGACAACTTCCTGCGCCCCTTCCTGATCAAGCGGGGCGCCGACTTGCCGCTCATCCTCATTCTGGTGGGGGTAATCGGTGGCTTGCTGACCATGGGGATCATCGGTCTGTTTATCGGCCCCGTGGTGCTGGCGGTGGGCTACACCCTGCTGGATGCCTGGATCAAGGAAGATGACCAACCGGCGACCGCTGCGGTTGAAGCGCCCAAAGCCCAATAACGATTCAGTAAAAAGACGATTTGGTAACAAGACGATTCAGCCATCCATCGCTGATGCCAGGAGCCGCCCATAAGGGCGGCTCTTTTATTTGTGGTGATTATGATTATGGCGATCGTGTCAGATTGGCTGATCCGCGCCAGCCTCCATATCCCACATATGACCGTCTCATGTAGGTTCGATTAGCGAAGCGTAATCGGACGATCGAGATGCCGCTGTTCTGGTTTTATCCGTGAATCAGCGGCATCTGGCAGAGGGGAAATATGGATGGCCGTTATTGCGGGGAAATAGATTTACGCGAACGTCCGATTACGCCTGATAGCTAATCGAGTCTACGGGCTGATTTCACTCACATTACCCCAAAATTGCTCTAGTGCGTGCCATTACATAGAGGATTGGGGGCCCAGAAATCGAATTAACGCATTAGGGGGGGCGGGCCCCATTAGATTCGTATTTTGCAGGTCCTCGAGTATTCCGACGCGTGTCGCTTCTCTAACATAGTCGTCGCCCTCTGTACACCAACGTTCGATAACAGAAAAGATATCACGAAGCTCATTTTCACAACCCTCCTGATAGAGCGAGGAGACCAGCCGTGCGATGTCGCCAAAAAATAAATAAAGAGGAAGAGCTACACCATCATCCCGCCAATCTTCGAGAAAAGCGGACCACAGCGGCTTTACCCTAGGGCAAACAGTCAGCAAAGGTCCCATCATTTCGTTGCGGTTGATCATTCAAGTACCATCTAATGCCGCGCTCTGCGGCAATTTAGAACACAGCAGAAAGTTAGCCCTGCTGCAAAAAAGACATCCGTATTGTCCGTCACGGCATACTAGCCATTGCCCAAACAAGCCAAGCATTGTAAGCCGTCTCGGTAGCGGTATTCAGCCTTCCAGTAATGGCTAATATCGAGTTCGGCAAATTCCACATACTTTTCCAGTTCATATCGCCGATTGAAAGACCGTTTGAGAACAATAAGTAACTGACATTTAGGCTGCCAATCTGAAACTTCTTGAATGGAGTTTCCCAATGCCAGTTCCGCCTCGAGGATCTTCTTTAGCGGTGCAGCGATAAGTTCGATGTTCATGATTTCCTTGCCACCTAGCACTGTTGAGATAAAAGGCGATACGAATCCGTTAAGAGATTGCTCTATATAACGCTGACATACCCAGAAAAATTTACTTTAAATCAAGATATCACCAACCATTCTTTGGTGCTAAGCGCATTCGCTTTGCGTTGTCTTTTGGCCCTGCTTTTTACTGCCGAGCAAAAATACACTTAAGGAGCGCCCATGGAAAGCGCCACCCAGTTTCAACTTTTTGAATAACTAGGGAGTGTGATCGCGGTGATACCCCATATGGTATTGCTGGCCAATATGCGGAACGGTGGCGGATCAGGGGCCCGTGGTTAACAGAAATGGCATGAATAAATAACCCGGGGCGTGGCAACACCCCGGGTTATCAGTGGGTAGATGAGGGTCAGGCTGGCTGGTGCAGGGTGATGCAGCGAATTCCACCACTGGCGACGACCTTATCGTCAGATTCGGAGGCGAACCCGACCAAGAGCAGAGCGGGCTTGCCACCCTCTGAGGTAGGTCACTGAATCGGGGGCGCTGGCGTGGTTAAATGGTCGGCTCACATCTTGCCGGATATTGCTGTGACCATGCCATCTGACCTTCAGCCATTGCAGCCCAGGCCTGACTATCTGCAGGCATCCTGGCTGCGCTGCGCCCACCAGACCAGTGCCACCCTCTGGCATCCGCCCCACAGCGCCAAGGGGCAGACCTTGCAGAGCCTGCGCCAGCGCAAGCGCGACCTGCTCACCACCGGCGAGATGGCCCTCGAAGATCTCTACGAATTTATGGAGGGGCGCCCCTGCGCTCTGCTGCTCACCGACGAGAGCGGCTGCCTGCTGGCCCAGACCGGCCACCCCGACACCCTGCGCGAGCTGGCGGTGCTGGGGTTTGGCCCCGGCGCCTTTTTCAGCGAGGGGCGCATCGGCACCAATGCCATCAATCTGGCGGCGCTGGAGGGCGTGCCGCTCTGCGTCAGCGGTGCCCAGCACTTCAACCAGACCCTCCATCCTTGGCACAGCTGCGCCAGTCCGGTCTACAACAGCAATGGCCGTCAGGTCGCCATCATCGCCTTGATCTGCAAGGTGGAGGAGGCGAGCGCCGGCGATCTGGCGCTCACCGTCAGCGCCGGGCGCGAGCTGGCCCATCTGCTGCAGATGGAGACCCTGATGCAGGAGTCCCAGCATCACCTGAGCGAACTTTATGCCCTGCTCGACGGTATGGATGACGGCGTGCTGGCCTGGGATCCGCAGGGCCGCTTGCGCTACCTCAACGCGCTGGCGGCCCACCGGCTGTGGCTCGATCCCGCGCTCTGTCTTGGTCAGCCGCTGGAGCAGCACCTGCTGCTACCCCAGCGGTTGCAGCTGGCCATCAGGGGGCAGACGCCGCTCAGCCATGTGGAGGTGACGCTGGAGCGGCTTGGTGCGCAGGAGGGGGAGTTTATCAATGCGCTGGTGAGCCTCAAGCCGTTGCCGGGGCCGGAGGGGGTCAGCTTTATCGCCTTGCTGCACCCGGTCGATCGGCTGCGGGCCATTCATCAGCTGCGCCAGACGGTGCCCGAGCTGTCGGCGCTGGTGGGGGAGTCGAGCGCCATGCGCAAGCTGCTGCGCTATGCCCGGCAGGCGGCCCAGAGTCAGGGGCCGATCCTGCTGCGCGGCGAGGAGGAGGTGGGCAAGGCCCAGCTGGCGGAGGCGATCCACTTTGGCAGCGAACGGGCCGCCGGGCCCCTTATTACCCTCAACTGCAAGGCGCTGCCGAGCGAGCGAATGGCGCTGGAGCTGATGGGCTCCGACGAGGCGGGGCAGGAGCGGGCGGGCAAGTTCGAGCTGGCCCACGGCGGCACCTTGGTACTGGAGCAGGTGGAGTGCCTCTCTGCTCCTATGCAGGCGGCGCTGCTGCAACTGCTCAAGACCGGTCGCATCCAGCGCTTTGATTCGGCCCGCATCCTGCCGCTCAAGGTGCGGATTATCGCCACCAGCAGCGCCCCGTTGGAGCAGCTGGTGCAGGAGGGATTGTTTGGCCGCCAGCTGCTCTATGCCTTGCAGGCGTGCGAGCTGTGGCTGCCGGGATTGCGGGAGCGCGCGGCCGATCTGCCGGGCCTGATCAGCCAGCAGCTGACGGCGCAGGGGCGCGAGCCGGTGCGCCAGTTCAGTCCGGCGGCTCTGGACTGTCTGCTCGCCTATCCCTGGCCCGGTAATCTGGGGGAGCTGCGCAGCGCGGTCGAGCATGCGCTGCTTCACGCCGGTCAGGGGCCGATCCCGCCCGAGGCGCTGCCCGCAGCCATTCGGCACGGCTATCAGCAGGTGGCGGACGAGGTGGTGGGGCAACCGCTGCTCACCCTGGCGGAGCTGGAGCGACAAGCCATCTTGCGCTGCGCCCATGCCAGCAAGGGGCAGGTGAGCCAGATGGCCCAACATCTTGGCATCAGTCGCACTACTCTGTGGCGGCGACTCAAGCTGCTCGAGATCGATCCCGCCGACTATCACGGCTGATAGTTATTCAGGCTGTTGCGAACCGGCCCGTAGAAAATGAAAAGGCCCCGCAGTTGCGGGGCCGTTTTTATATGGAAGGGTCAGCTGTGGTGCAGTTACAGCCCAAGCTGGTGGGCGGTGACGATAGCCGCCAGCACATCCTCGGCGGTGACCTTGAACGGCATGTTGTGGATGGTCTCGCCCTCGGCTGTGGAGGCTTTGGCCACCTCCATCAGGCGCGCCATATCCAGCTCCTTGACCCCCATCATATGCAGGTTGGTCGGCAGGCCGATCGAGCGGCAGAACGCCAGCACCGTCTCGATCTCCGCCATCGGCGCATTCTCCAGCACCAGCTGCACCAGGGTACCGAACGCCACTTTCTCACCGTGATAGAGGTGGTGACACTCGGCGAGCTGGGTCAGGCCGTTGTGGATGGCGTGGGCGGCGGCCAGTCCGCTGCTCTCGAAGCCGATACCGCTCAGGTAGGTGTTGGCCTCGATGATGTTCTCCACCGCCTTGGTGCAGAGCCCCTGTTCCACCGCCAGCTTGGCCTTGTAACCGTCGGCCAGCAGGGTCTTGTAGCAGAGCTCGGCGATGGCCTGCGCCGCCAGCGTCGAGGCACCACCGGCCATGGTCTGGCAACCGGAGACCTTGTTGGCGCGCGCCTCGAAGTAGGTGGAGAGCGCATCCCCCATGCCGGAGACCAACAGCCGTACCGGAGCGCGGGAGACCACGCCGGTATCCATGATGACCATGTTGGGGTTGGTCGGGATCATCAGGTATTCGCTGAACTGCCCTTCCGGGGTGTAGATGACCGCCAGCGCACTGGTGGGGGCATCGGTGGAGGCGATGGTCGGCACTATGACCACCGGCACCTTCTGGTAGAAGGCGACCGACTTGGCGGTATCCAGCGTCTTGCCGCCGCCGATGCCGATGATGACGTCAAACGGGGTCAGCTTGCAGCGGGCCAGCAGACGGTCGATCTCGGGGCGGGAGCACTCGCCGTTGAAGCAGTCGAACTCCGGCTTGATACCGGCGCCGTGGAAGCTGGTGGCCACGGTATCGCCTACCAGCTTGGTGACGAAGGCGTCGGCCAGAATAAGCGGCTTGCTACCGAGTGCTTTAACGTAGTTGCCGATATTGGCGAGGGCCCCGTTGCCTTGCACGTATTTGCTGGGGCTGATGATGATGCGGTCCATATTCTATCCCTCTCTCTAGTTCATAAGACGTCTTTTGAAACTAACAGGGGCGAAGGGGCGGCAGTGCCGGGGACTCCTTCGTCTTGAATGAAGCTGCACAGGCTCAGCGAGCGAGTGCAGCCCTTGAAACAGTGGTGTGCGGCGTCAGTCGCCGAAGCGCTCGTCGGCCAGCTGCTGGAAGCAGGTCAGTGCGGCGCTGGCAT
The DNA here is from genome assembly GCF_051919545.1 of Aeromonas sp. 61P. NCBI lineage: Bacteria > Pseudomonadati > Pseudomonadota > Gammaproteobacteria > Aeromonadales > Aeromonadaceae > Aeromonas > Aeromonas sp. 61P. The sequence goes on along the minus strand of NZ_JBQBEL010000001.1, from coordinate 304,615 downwards.
CCTCCCCGCGTGCCAGCAGGGTGAGTTGGTCGCCCTGACGCACGTTGAGCATGGCGAGCCGGGTCAGGCTGCGGGGATTGGCCTCTTTATCCCCCTTTTGCAGCTTGAGTTCGGCGGCAAAGGGCTTGAGGGCGGCCACCAGCCGGGCGGCGGGGCGCACATGCAGGCCGTGGGGGTTATCCACCACCACCTCGCAGCGCAGCCAGCCGTCGTCGGCAACGGGGGCCGTCTCGGTGGCGGCCTGCGCTGCGCTGGCTGGCAGCATCGCCTGTTTCGGGCCCAGCGCGCCGAGCGCCTCGGCGGCTACCTCATCCAGCGTCAGGCCGGAACCGGCCGCCACCACGGCGGCCAGAGTGCCTTCGACCAGCGGGGCCGGGCAGAGCCGCACCCGGGCGCTCAGCTCCGGGGGCAGCAGTTCGAGGGCGGTTTCGGCGCTCAGCAGGGCGCTGCCCAAGTCCATCAGCACCAGCACGCCGCTGCCGTCATCCGCCTCTTCAATCGCACTCATCACGGCGATGGCATCGGTGCCGATGGGGTGGTCGGGGTCATCGACCCCAGCCGCCAGCAGCAGGCGGGCCGGGCTGCCGAGCTGGTCGGCCAGCGCTTTCAAGCCTGCGGCCAGCATGGCGCTGTGAGAGACAACTACGATTCCGATCATGTCACAACCTCGCTCTGTCACGCAGGGCGGTCAGCAGCAGCAGGGTCGAGGTGGCCCCTGCATCCTGATGGCCGATGCTGCGCTCGCCAAGATAGCTGGCGCGCCCCTTGCGGGCCTGCATCTGGATGGTCGCCTCGGTACCGGCCGCAGCGGCTGCCACCGCCTTGTCCAGCGCTTCGTTGAGGGGCAGCTCTTGCTGCTGCGCCTGTTGCAGGGCGGCCAGTGCCGGCCACCAGGCGTCGCACATTGTCTTGTCGCTCGGCTCGGCACGGCCGCGGGAGACGATCCCCTCCACCCCGTCACTCAGCATTTTGCACAGCTGGCTGAGGCTCAGGCTCTGGCAGGCATCGCTGCTGGCCGCGGCCCGGATAAAGAAGGTGCCGTAGAGCGGGCCGCTGGCGCCGCCGACCGAGGAGAGCAGGGTCATGCCGGTGGTTTTCAGCACCTGCCCGATGTCCTTGTCCGCCACTGCCGGCAGCTTCTCGGCCACCTTGGTAAAGCCGCGCTGCATATTGAGGCCGTGGTCGCCGTCGCCGATGTCGGTATCCAGCGCGGTGAGGTAGTCACGCTGCTCGGTAAAGATGTGTTCGCAGTCGAGCAGCCAGTTGACGATTTGGTGTTTGCTTAGCATGGCTATCGGCACTCCTTAGCAGCCGCGACGTAGGGCGGGGGTGTGAACGGGGGCATCCCACAGGGTCATCAGCTCGTCATCCACCTTGAGCAATGTGATGGAGATGCCGGTCATGTCGAGGGAGGTGCAGTAGGGGCCGATCAGGTTGCGCACCAGATGGATGCCCGCCTCTTCGCAAAGGGTGGCAAGGCGACCATAGACGCCATAGAGCTCGGAGATGGGGGTACCACCCAGGCTGTTGACCAGCGCGATAACCCGATCGCCCGCATTCAGCGGTTCGATAAAGGTGTGCTCTTCCTGCCAGCTGCCGCTGGTGCGATCCCAGTGACGCAGGGTGCGGCCATAGGGGGTATTGTCAGCAAGCTCGCTGAACATGTCGTCCACCAGGGTATTGAGGTCGGTGAAGGGGCGGCGCTCGATGCCCGGTTCGCCGTGGATACCGACGCCGAACTCCAGCTCGTTGTCCGCCAGAGTGAAGGAGGGCTTGCCAGCGGCAGGCACGGTGCAGGCATGCATGGCCACGCCTATGGTGCGGCTCTGGTTGTTGATGCGACGGGCCAACGCCTCGCAGCGCGCCAGATCGTAGCCCGCCTCGGCGGCGGCACCGACCAGCTTCTCGCACAGCACGGTCGTGGCAACGCCACGGCGACCGGCGGTGTAGAGGCTGTCTTTGACTGCCACGTCGTCATCGATCAGGGCGAAGCCCACTTTTACACCATCGCCATGCAGCAGCTCGACCGCGGTCTCGAAGTTGAGTACGTCGCCGGTGTAGTTCTTCACCAGAAACAGCACGCCTGCGCCGCCATCAACGGCCTGACCGCACTCGTACATCTGATCCGGGGTCGGGGAAGTAAAAATCTCGCCGGGGCAGGCGCCATCCAGCATCCCTTTGCCCACCAGACCGCCGTGCATCGGCTCGTGGCCGCTGCCACCGCCGGAGACCAGCGCCACCTTGCCCATCACGGGGGAGTCGGCGCGGGTGATGTAGTGGGGTTCGATACGTACCTTGAGCTCGGGGTGGGCGGCTGCCATCCCCATCAGTTGTTCACGGACCACGGCATCGACGGCATTGATCAGTTTCTTCATGGCTCACTCCTTGGCTTGCCACCGCTCGGGTGGGCAAATGGTTGATGGAGCCAGTCTAACGACAGAAAAAGGGATAAAAATGACGGTCGGTTTGGTTCGGATTTGAAACAGCAGGAGGGTGATGGATGTTTCAATCTGAAACGGCGCAGGGCAAGCGAGCGGGAAACTGTTAGCTGACTCACAGCCATGAAAAAGGGCCCCGCAGGGCCCTTCGCTATAACCGGAATATGTAGACGGGTTAGATGGCCCAGCCACCGGCGTAGAAGACCACCAGCGCCACGGCGATGATGACGGTGCCGACGTTCAGCTTCTTCCACTCGGCAGCGAACAGACGACCGATGACCAGCGCTACGAAGCCCAGCATGATGCCGGTCACGATGTTGCAGGTGAGCACGATAAAGACGGCGCACAGCATGCCGGAGAGCGCATCGACCGAGTCGCTGAAGTCCAGCTTGGTGACGTTGCCCAGCATCAGCAGACCGACGTACATCAGGGCCGGTGCGGTGGCGTAAGCCGGTACCAGATAGCTCAGCGGGGAGAGGAAGATCATCAGCAGGAACAGCACGCCGACCAGCGCGGCGGTCAGACCGGTCTTGCCGCCAGCTGCGGTGCCTGCGGCAGACTCGATGTAGACGGCAGCCGGAGCGCCACCGACGGCGCCTGCCACCATGCTGCTGACGGAGTCGGCAGTCAGGGCCTTGCCGCCGCTGATGATATGGCCACGCTCGTTGATGAGGCCCGCCTGACCGGCCACGGCACGGATGGTGCCGGTGGCGTCAAACACGGCTGTCATCACCAGTGCCAGTACGGTCGGAATGACCACCGGATTGAGGGCGCCCAGCAGATCCATGCTGCCTACCAGCGAGCCCTTCTCGCCAGTCAGGCTCGGCATGGCGAAGAAGCCCTGCCAGGTCACTTTGGGGTCGAAGATAAGGCCGAGGATGGAGATGGCGATGATCACCATCAGGATGCCGCCCGGCACCTTGCGGCGCTCCAGACCGAAGATGGCAGCCAGACCCAACACCGTCATGATGACCGGGAAGGAGGTTACTTCACCCAGTTGCACCGGCAGACCGGCCCCTTCGTTCTTAATCACCATGCCGACGCCGTTGGTGGCGATCAGCAGCAGGAACAGACCGATACCGATGCCGGTGCCGTGAGCGATGCCGGAGGGGAGGTTATCCAGGATCCACTGGCGCACGCCGGTGACGCTGATCAGGGTAAACAGCACCCCCATCAGGAAGATGGCGCCCAGGGCGACCGGAATGCTCAGTCCCTGACCCAGCACCAAGCTGAATGCGGTAAATGCGGTCAGAGAGATGGCGCAACCGATAGCCATCGGCAGCTTGGCCCACAGGCCCATCAGCAGGGAGCCGAAGGCGGCGATCAAGCAGGTGGCAACAAACACCGGGCCCTGCTCAAAGCCGGCAGCACCCAGCATGTTAGGCACCACTATGATGCTGTAGACCATCGCCAGGAAGGTGGTCAACCCCGCGACCAGCTCCTGACGCACGCTGCTGCCGCGCGCAGAAATGGAAAAATAAGAGTCCAGAAAGCCGCCAGTCCCTGTTTGGGCGGCCATATCTTGCTTTGCCATAACTAATCCTGAAAGTGTGAAGGAAATCGTTTGCGTTGGTGGCGCGCAAAATAGCAAGAATTCGCGGCAAATACAGCGGATAGCCTGACTTTTTCGTCACTATTTTACATTTTGAGTCCATTCGGAGCTCATTCTAAGACTCAAGCGGTGAGAGCGTGTAAGGGAGGGATCAAGCGGTCGGGGGAGGGGAGATCTGTGAGGAAAAAGCGGGGAAAAACAAAAAACCCGCCTAAGCGGGTTTTTTTAAATTCTTGCAGAGCTGTCAGCAGTTGGCATGAGCCATCAGCAGCATGCTCTGGCTTGAATTACAGACCAACTACGTTGGCAGCAGCCGGGCCTTTCTGACCTTGCTCGATGGTGAACTCAACGCGCTGACCTTCGTCCAGAGTTTTGAAGCTGGTGGACTGGATAGCGGAGAAGTGTACGAACACGTCTTTGCTGCCGTCAGCCGGGGAGATGAAACCAAAACCTTTCTCAGCGTTGAAGAACTTAACGGTACCAGTCATTTTGTTAGACATAATAATTTCCTTAAATAGTGTTGAATGCCACCTAAATGGCAATTTTTGATTTTTCGTCAGCAATACGTATGGGGAGCACTAAAGAAGGAGAATTATTTGATAAGAGTTATCCGAGGATAACGCTTATGCTAATCACTGCTTTACTAAAATGACTGCCTAACATAATCAGGTCTGAACTGCCGAACCATCGAGAAAGATTAAAACACGCTCTCATTTTTAAAGCAAACTTTATCTCGATATTAATGTTTTGTAACAGCCAAAAATATCATTTTTTATAGTAAACATGATGCATTTCAACGGCATAGAAAAAGCAGTGCAGACTCATATCACCCTGTAGCAAACCGGATTCGGCTTTTTTGTCCTGACTATGTAGCCAGTCTGGCAAAAAATATGAGAAAAAATGAAAAGGTGGCGATAGATGGGATTGTCAGTGAGCGTTCTCTCTAACTCACAATGTAAATCACTTCTTTGCTGCTGCGATTAGCTTCTGAGCGGCAAATCAATGGCAGCGCCAAATCTGGCGCATCGAGCATCGCCCAGACATGCAAACGCCCGCAGGCACAAGTGCCAGCGGGCGTTTTGCAAGAAGGGATCAGCGCTTGCTGCGAAACTTGTTGCTGACCGAATCAATCCAGCTGAAGGTTTCCGGCAGTACCTGATTCTTGGCGCGCTCTTTGGCTTTCTCGCGAGCCAGCTTGGAGGCTGCCTTGGCCGCTTCGGCGCGGTCGGCCACAATTTTCAGGCGACCCTCTTCGCGGATCTTGTTCCGCTCTCCGTTGGTCAGCTGGTGGTCTGCATTGGCTTGTGCCTTTTGCAATAACAAGGCTATCTCGGCTTTTTCGGCCTCGGTCAGATCTTTCATTTCCAGCTTTTTCACGGCGCGCTCCTGCGGCAGGGTGGTTAGACACCCTAACACAGTTGTGCCGATCACTTCTTATGCAATCGGCTTTCCTGCAGTAAAAATGCGGGTTTGTGCCAACTTTCCGTTATTTCGCTGCCACTTTCCCGCCTGTTTGCCACATTTCAATTTATGGCGAGCGGTGAGTGCAGCTCTTGCTCCTCCGGCTCGACGTGGATAAGCACGATGGCGTGGGGCAGCTGCGCCATGATGGCGTGTTCGATGCGATCACAGATATCGTGGGCTTCTCCGATGCTCATCTCCGGGGGCAGGGTGAGGTGGAAGTCGATATGGCGGCGGCGTCCGGCACGACGGCTGCGCAGATCGTGGAAACCACTGGCGGCAGGGCAGCATTCGGTGATGATGCGGCTGGTCATCGCCAGCTCTTCCGGGCTCATGCTCTGGTCGATCAGCGGCTGGAAGGCCTCGTTGAGCATGCTGATCGCCTCTCTGACAATAAAGATGGCGACCGCAATGGCGACCAGCGGGTCGAGGATGGCGAGGGAGTAGCCGAACAGACCGGCCAGCCAGATCCCGCCAAGACCGACGGCGACACCGGCTGAAGTGAGTACATCCGCCTTGAGATGAAGCGCATCGGCAGCCAGCGCGACCGACTCCTCCTCTCGGGCCACCTTGTAGAGGTAGGCCGAGACACCGCTGTTGACCAGCGCCGAGATCACCATCACCAGCACGCCCCAGCCAATGCTTTCAATCGGGCTGGGGGTGATCAGCTTGTCGACGGCTTCGAAGATGATCCAGCCCGCGGCCAGCAAGATAAGCAGTGCTTCGATGACGCCGGAGACATTTTCAATCTTGTCGTGACCATAGGGGTGGCGTTCATCGGGCGGGAGATCGGACTTTTTCACCGCGAACAGGGCGATCAGGGCCGCCACCAGATCCATGGCGGAATGGATCGCCTCCGAGATGATACTGACCGAGCCGCTGGCGAAACCGGCCACCATTTTCATGATGATCAGACTGATATTGGAGCAGACCGACACCATGGCGGCTCTGGTTTTTCTGTTCATGTCACAGCTTCCTGAATAAAACGGATATTTCGGTGCGGCGCGCATTATATCCGTCTGACCGGAAATAACCTATTCGGTGTTGTAACCTGATGTTTCCGATGATATTGCGAATGCTTATTAAAATGGTGGCTTCTTGAACGGCAATAAATAATGAGATGGATTTATATTTATCCGTGAAAATATCTAGCCCACGATGGATTAATATAAGCGTGACAACATTTAATAATGCGAATTACTCTTTTTTGGTCTTTCCTGTCGAGGTCGTTTGGCCTCCGCGCTCAGGGGGCGGAGACCGGCATTTTTTGGACGAGAATGAGGCTGGATCCGGATGCCGCTGGAGGGTATGCTGGGTCTGGTGATGGTCTTGCACCATCCCACCAAGCGTACTGAAGTTGATGATTCGGATGGCATGCTGGCTCCCATGAGGAGCCAACTGTCTGGGTAACATTTTTGGAGTTTGATGATGAGTAACAAAGAACATCACAACGGCAAAGATGCCAAGAAAAAACCGCAGATGTCACTGAAAGAGAAACGCGAAGCCAAACGTCAGAAAGCAGAACTGAAAAACGGCAGCGCAATGAAGTAACGCTCCCCTACTGCTGTTCCTTCGGAGCCAGTACAAAGCCAGCCCTTACCGGCTGGCTTTTATGTTTGTGGCTCACGGCGTGGCGCCGTAAGCCGCGAAAATCTGGTGATAACGACCATCCTGACGCATCGCCTCAAGGCGCTTATCAAACAGATTGCGGGCATCGGCCGTTCGGAAGGCAAAGTGATAGACGGTGGGCGGGAAGAGGTCTGCTTGCCTGACCTGATTGCGCTCGTAGTGCTCGCCTGCCTGAGCGGTGGCAATCAGCTGGTCGAGGTAGTAGTAGAACACCCGCTCTTCCAGTACCACTGCATCTACCCTGCCGCGCATTAGCTGATGTACCTGCACCTGCTGCTTGGCTACCTCCTCATAGTGGGGATTCTGGTTGGCCATGGTGGCGAACGCGCCCCCCAGAATGATCCTTGCCCGTTGAAAGGCGGTGACCCGTTTTGAATGCAGATCATCCAGGGTACTGATGTGGGTGCTGCGCAGGGTGAAGATCCGGTTATGGAAGGTGATAACGGGCTGGGTCAGAACGTGAGGATCAACCATACCGGGTCTGACGTTGATGATGGCATCCAGCTTTCCTGACTCGAACAGGCGGAAGGTGCGCTCCAGCGGCAGAAATTCAAAGCTGGGCTCATAGCCGCTGCCAGCGAACGCCTCTTTCAGCAGATCCAGCTCGATGCCACGCTGATTACTTTCGATGACATAAGGGGGGATGGCAAAGCTGACCCCGACCTTGAGTGGCGTTGCCTGCAACTGGCCGGAGAGCATGCTGGTCAGCATCAGCAATAAAGGGGTGAGCAGTTTCATTGCACTTTTCACAAAGCGTTCCTGTGGAGAATATCCATCACTGTAGGGGAGGCAACCAAAAAGCGTTATATCCCTTTCGGGCTGAGAGGTTCAGCCTGAGTGCATAAAAAAAGACCCTGAGTTATCAGGGCCTTTTCAATATTCTGTTCTTAGAACGGGATATCGTCGTCGAAATCCATCGGTGGCTCGTTATATACCGGCGGCGCAGATTGCGGCTGCTGGGCAGGACGGCCATAACCGCCTTGCGGCTGCATGTTCTGCTGCGGAGCCGGCGCCGGGCGCTGCTGATTCATCGGCTGCTGCATGGCTTGCTGCGGTTGACCCCAGCCACCTTGTTGGCCACCCATGTTCTGGCCCATGCCCTGACCACCTTGCGGACGGCCACCCAGCATCTGCATGACGCCGGTGAAGCTGTCGACCAGCACTTCAGTGGTGTAGCGCTCCTGGCCACTCTGATCCTGCCACTTGCGGGTCTGTAGTTTGCCTTCCACATAGACCTGGGAGCCTTTCTTCAGGTACTCGCCAGCCACTTCGGCCAGCTTGCCCATGAAGACGACACGGTGCCACTCGGTGCGCTCTTTCTGCTCACCGGTCTGCTTGTCGCGCCAGGTTTCAGAGGTGGCCAGAGTAATGTTGGTCACAGCACCGCCACTCGGCATGTAGCGTACTTCCGGGTCTTGCCCGAGGTTACCGATCAGAATGACTTTATTGATGCCTCGACTGGCCATAATCTCTCTTCCACCTTATTTACCGGCCAGGTCGAAACCTGGTCCAACACGACTAGATACCTGATTAGTTGCTGTGTGCGGGGCGCAATGTCCCGCAGACGCATGTGACGGTCATAGTAACAGTTGCGAAGCGGATTGGCAGCATCCTTAACCGGCTTGATGTGCCAAAGGCAACGGTTGGCTCCTGCTGTGGTGATGGTCGGGTTGCATCTTTTTTCGGCGCATCCTGCATCACATTTCTGCCATATATTCCTGTTATGCTGGCAGATTGGCGAATTGGGAACAGTTTTTAAATCGACTAAAAACATATGGTTACGATATTTATGAGATCCATTCTCATACTTTTTTAATATTGTGCTCCCATACCTCCTTGGTAGACTCAGTCGGCCAGATTAGGTGGTTTACAGGTTCAAGGAAGAGCACACAATGAAAGCCGCATGCCCGATCGCACTGGTCACTGAAAATAATGTGCAGGCCAGCACATTTGCTGCATATCTCATCTCTCATTTGAGCCGTCCCGTCCAGCTAATCCACGAGATTAATCAGCTAGATAACCAGTGTGACGGCACGCTGTTTCTCATCGATCTCGACTATATCCGCTCCGGCCAGTCACTGGGCTGGAACCGGGCGATCTCTGAACGCTTTGGCATGGCGGCCACAGTGCTGCTCAATGCTCCCACTGCGACGGATCGCGACCTGCTGCTGATGTGGCCGCAGATCTGCGGTCTGTTTTTCCGTCAGGATCCGCTCGACCGACTGGTTGCCGGGTTGCAGAAAATCCTGTTGGGCGAGTACTGGATGCCGCGCCACCTGCTGTGCGAGCTGGTCGAATACTATCGCCAGGGCAATAGCTACCTGCTGCGTAACGACACCCTGCTGACAGCCAGAGAGCAGGAGATCATCCGTTATCTGATGACGGGCGCCTCCAATGTCGAGATCGCCGACAGCCTGTTTGTCAGCGAGCACACCGTCAAATCCCACCTCTATAACGTTTTTAAAAAGCTGAACGTGAAGAACCGGATCCAGGCGGTGAGCTGGGCCAAAGAGTATCTCGATGCTCCGGACTCCCACTGATGAAAGCGTTCTCTCTGGCGTGTTGCCTTGTGCTGCTCTGGGGCTTCACGACCGTTGTGGCGGCCGAGGCCGATGCTCCGCTGGAGTCGGTACAGCCGGAGCAGGAGAGTGATCGGCTGGATGTGGATGGTTTGGTGCTGGACCGCACTTTTACCCGCTTCGGTCAGGGCTTTTATAACGAATTTACCCGGTTGCGCAGTGATGAAGACCCGAATGCCAGAGAAAATCTGACGATTCATGAGCGCCCGACTGCTCGCTGGGGCAGCCTGATCTGGATCACCCATAACCGGAAGGTGATTTTTAAAACCGCGCTCTCTCCCGGCCGCAATCAGCAGGAGCAGAGCGCCAAACTGGCTTGGTCACAGGTCAGGCAGACCCTCGAACAGCAGAAGATCGCGACCCTGTTCATGGATACCTTCGATTTGGAACATGATGAACTATAAGGATATTTCTCATGCGTGCCCGGTTATTGCTAGTTGCAGCACTGATAGCGCCAGCGCTCCATGCGTCGGAGCTTGTCTATCGCCCCGTCAACCCCAGCTTTGGGGGTAACCCTCTCAACAGCAGTCATCTGCTTGGCACCGCCAATGCGCAGAATGATTACAAGGATCCCGCCAGTGGCAGCGGTAGCAGCGGTACCTCGGCGCTGGATCGCCTGACCTCCAACCTGCAATCCCGCTTGATCAGCCAGCTGCTGGCCGATATCGGCAAGGATGGCAGCCAGAGTGGCAGTCTGGTGACCGATGATTTTGCCATCAATGTGGTGGATGAAGATGGCACTCTGGTGGTTTCGATCACCGACCGGGTGACCAACCAGACCACCATGATCGAAGTGAATGGCCTGATTGCCGACTGAGGGCGCGATGAAACGACAACTGTTATTGATAGTGCCCCTGCTTGCGCTGGCTGGCTGTGCGACCCATATCGGCTCGCCCGTTGCCGATGAGAAGGCAACCCTGATGCCGCGATCCGTCTCTTACAAGGAGCTGATCAGTCTGCCCAAGCCAAAAGGGAAAATTGTCGCGGCCGTCTACGATTTTCGCGATCAGACCGGTCAGTATCTGCCAGCACCGGCATCCAACTTCTCCACGGCGGTCACCCAGGGCGGGGTCGCCATGCTGAGCACGGCTTTGTGGGATTCCCAATGGTTTGTGCCGCTGGAGCGGGAGGGGCTGCAGAACCTGCTGACCGAACGCAAGATTGTGCGGGCGGCCCAGAACAAGCCCAACGTTCCCGGCAACAATGCCAATCAACTGCCCTCGCTGGTCGCCGCCAACATCCTGATCGAGGGGGGGATCGTCGCCTATGACAGCAATGTGCGCACCGGCGGGGCGGGGGCCAAGTATTTTGGCATCGGTGCCAGCGGGGAGTACCGGGTCGATCAGGTGACGGTCAATCTGCGAGCCGTCGATATCCGTTCAGGCCGGATCCTGAACAGTGTCACCACCTCCAAGACAGTGCTGTCGCAACAGGTGCAGGCAGGAGTATTCCGCTTCGTCGAGTACAAGCGCCTGCTGGAGGCCGAGGCCGGTTTCAGCACCAATGAGCCGGTACAGATGTGTGTCATGTCGGCTATCGAGTCCGGGGTGATCCGGCTGATTGCCAATGGCGTGCGGGACAATCTGTGGCAACTGGCCGACCAGCGGGATATCGACAATCCGATCCTGCAGGAGTACCTGCAAGACAACGCCCCGCTGCTTTGAGTTTTCCCGCTCTCGCAATGCCCTCCCTGGTGGAGGGCATTTTTTTGGCCTCTATCGAATACGACTTAAGACTTTCTGCTCAACGACAGGGCGGCGCTTTTCATCCTCGAATCAGCGGAGTGCCTGATAGGCCGCCTCTTGTCTGACAGGGATACTGTGGGCGTTTTCCAACAAGGCGATGGCGCGATGAAACATCTGTTGAGTGCTCTCTTTTTTCTGCTGATATCGGGCGCCCCGCAACTCGCCGCAGAGCCTGCCGTCTTTGATGAGCTGGCGATGGCAAGCGAGCTGGATTCCGGTTTGCAGAACGACGGGAATCAGGCGCTGTTGTGGCAACTCGGTAGCGAGCAGCAACTGCACCTCACCCAGCAAGGGGAGCTGAATCAGGCGCGCCTGCTGCAACAGGGTTGGGCCAATGAGTTGGCGCTCTCCCAGGTAGGAGATGAGAACTGGGTCAATGGTGCGCAACTGGGCGAGGGCAATAGCGCCGAACTCTATCAGGCGGGCATCAATAACCGGATTTGGCTGCTGCAACAAGGCAGCGGCAATGAAGCCTGGATCAGTCAGCAAGGGGCAGACAATCAGGCCCGGGCGATCCAGCTGGGTGATGGCAATCAGGCCAGCATCGAGCAAAACGGTAACGGATTGGCGGCAACCGTTATTCAGACGGGAGCCAATCAGCAAGTAAATGTCGTTCAAACCAACTGAGCCTAGGCTCAACCATTAGCACGAGAGGGAAATCATGTTTAAACGTACCATCATTGCCTCGGCAGTTCTTCTGGCGACCAGCACCGCTTGGGCTGCATCTACTGGCAATCAGGCTGAGGTTACTCAGGCTCAATTCTCCAGCGGCAACCTGGCGTACATCCAGCAGGTCGAGGAGAGCACGGCTAACAAGGCGGCGATCTATCAACAGGGTAACGACAACCTCGCCTTGACCGAGCAGCGCAATACCGGTGCTTCCACTGCTGATATCAAGCAAGCCGGTGGCCAGAACGAAGGGGAGGTATTGCAGCAGGGGGTGACCAATAAATCGACCGCGACCATTGATACCAGCGGGCAGCTGAACAAGGCCTCGATTACCCAGCAGTACTATAACGGTGAGGCCACTGCCCGGGTGAGCCAGCTCGGTGACAGTAACAATGCTCTCATTAAACAGGATGATGGTAACGGCGCCATTTCAGTGATTGAGCAGCAAGCGGATGGTAACAGCGCGCAGATCAATAACTACTGGTCTGATTATGCCAGCGCGACCATTACCCAGTCAGGAGAAGGTGGGCATATTGCGGATGTCGATCAACGCGAATCCGATGGTGCCGTTGCCAGCGTGGCTCAAGAGGGTGGCAATAACACGGCCTTAGTCGCACAACGTACAAGCAACTTCGGTTACGGCGCAAACGAGGGCACCTCTGCGGTCGTCAAGCAAAGTGGCAATGACAACACTGCCGAGGTCACTCAGCTGGGGCTGGCCAACGTGGCAACAGTGGAGCAAAGCGGGACCGCTGGCAGCGTGACAGCCCAGCAGTCTGGTGCAACCGCCGGACAAGGGAACAACCTGCTGGCCAAGCAGGCTGGTTCCGGTGAAACCGCCCTTCTGACCCAGACCGGGAGTCGTAACCAGATCGACTCTGAGCAGAGAGGTTCTGAGGATCTGTTGACCATCACCCAGAATGGTAACGAGAACATCGCCAATGCCAGACAGAGCGGAACTGGTGAAACGGCGGTCGTGACTCAGCTGGGTAATGGCAACCAGGCCGATACCAACCAGCAGGGGTCTGGCAACACTGCACAGGTCACTCAGAATGGCAGCAATAACCAGGCAGTGGTTGATCAGCTGGCCAGCAGCGTGGGTGGGTCTGTCACTATCGATCAGTTGGGTAGCGACAACTATGCCAATGCAGTGCAAGAGGAAGGTAGTCGCAACAAGGTCGATATTGACCAGAACGGCACTGGCAACCAGGTTGCCGCCGCGCGTGGCGTTGAGGGCAAAGGAGCCTGGACCTGGGGCTCGGACAACAAGCTGGTCGTGGCTCAGAAAGGCACTGACAACTGGGCTTATGCCGATGCGTCTCACTCTGACTCTGTGGTCAAAGTGACCCAGGATGGCGAGCTGAACAATGCCAAGGTCGAATCCTATCTGGGTAGCGACAACACGCTCACCGTGAGCCAGTTCGGTGAAAAACACGTGGCCAACGTTTACGTCAATGGCGGTATGGGCGGTGGCAATAATGAAGTCGACGTAGCACAAACCGACAGCCTCAACACTGCCAATGTGACTGTCTATGGCAGCGATAACATGGCCTATGTCTATCAGGGTTCTGGTAGCAACTGATGGTTATCTCCGGATTCAGGGGCCTGCGGGCCCCTCTTTTATTAGTGCTGCTCTGTGGGTTGATGCTGGTCCATCGCGTCGCGACCCCAGCAAGTACAAGAAACACTGAGATGGAACCCGAACCGTCGATCCGCTTGTCCCTCAATATGGTGCAGAGCGAACAGGGGTTGTCACTTGCACCGACGCTGCTAAGCAAGCGCGACGTGACGGTGAGTGTCAGGTTGCTGGTGCATGGCGAAGGGGTGGCCGGGAGCACGACTCAGCGCCAGAGTCGCAATCTGTCGCTGCAGGCTGGAGTGGTCATGGCGGCTGGCAAAATTGGGCTGGGTTTGCGTTGCCCCTATCAGGTCGAGGTCACTGCCCGGATATGGCAAAACGAGCGGCTGCTGGTGGAGAAAAAAGAGCAGATGGCGTGCGCCGGATGATGCGCATTTCATCTCATGACTGTCTATTCATCCAGTAGTCTCTATGCCATACTGACTCGCTCAGGTTTCTGTATCGAGCGTGCAACAAGATGGAAAAGATCGTGGTCCGGGGTGCTCGCACCCACAACCTCAAGAACATCAATCTGACCCTGCCCCGCGACAAGCTGATCGTGGTCACCGGCCTCTCCGGCTCGGGCAAATCCTCTCTGGCGTTCGATACCCTCTATGCCGAGGGGCAGCGTCGCTATGTGGAGTCCCTCTCCGCCTATGCCCGCCAGTTCCTCTCCCTGATGGAGAAGCCGGATGTCGACCATATCGAGGGGCTCTCGCCCGCCATTTCCATCGAGCAGAAGTCCACCTCCCACAACCCGCGCTCGACCGTCGGCACCATCACCGAGATCTACGACTACCTGCGTCTGCTGTTCGCCCGGGTCGGTGAGCCCCGCTGTCCGACTCACGCCATTCCGCTCGCCGCCCAAACCATCAGCCAGATGGTGGATCAGGTGCTGGCCCAGCCGGAGGGGAGCAAGCTGATGCTGCTGGCCCCGGTGGTGCGTGATCGCAAGGGGGAACACACCAAGCTGCTGGAGAATCTGGCGGCCCAGGGCTACATCCGTGCCCGTATCGACGGCGAGGTGTGCGATCTCTCCGATCCTCCTACGCTGGAGCTGCACAAGAAGCACACCATCGAGGTGGTGGTGGATCGCTTCAAGGTGCGCGAGGACCTTGCCTTGCGTTTGGCCGAGTCGTTCGAGACGGCGCTGACCCTCTCCGGCGGCATAGTACTGGTAGTGCCGATGGACGAGGAGGAGGGGGTCGCCCCCATGACCTTCTCCGCCAACTTCGCCTGCCCGGAGTGCGGCTACTCCATGTCGGAGCTGGAGCCGCGCATCTTCTCCTTCAACAACCCGGCCGGTGCCTGCCCGACCTGCGATGGCCTCGGGGTACAGCAATATTTCGATCCGGCCAAGGTGATCGGCGATCCGGCCATCAGTCTGGCCAACGGCGCCATCCGTGGTTGGGACAAGCGCAGCTTCTACTACTTCCAGATGCTGAAATCCCTCTCCGAGCACTACAAGTTCGATCTGGAGACGCCGTGGGAGGATCTGCCGGTCAAGACCCAGGAGGTGATCCTGCGCGGCTCCGGTCGCACCGAGATCGAGTTCCGCTACATGAACGATCGCGGCGATGTGGTGGTGCGCAAGCACCCGTTCGAGGGGATCCTGTACAACATGGAGCGACGCTACCGGGAAACCGAGTCCAACTCGGTGCGTGAAGAGCTCTCCAAATACATCGCCAACAAATCCTGTACCAGCTGCGGTGGCAGCCGACTGCGGGAAGAGGCGCGTCACGTCTTCGTCGACAACCGCAACCTGCCGGCCATCGCCGAGCAGTCTATCGGCGATGCGCTCGCCTTCTTCGAAGGGCTGAACCTCACCGGACAGCGCGCCCAGATCGCCGAGAAGATCTTGAAAGAGATCGTCGAGCGGCTTGGCTTCCTGGTGAATGTGGGTCTCAACTACCTGAGCCTGTCGCGCAGCGCCGAGACCCTCTCCGGCGGCGAAGCGCAGCGCATTCGACTGGCCAGCCAGATCGGTGCCGGGCTGGTGGGCGTCATGTATGTACTCGATGAGCCTTCCATCGGTCTGCATCAGCGCGACAACGAGCGGTTGCTCAAGACCCTCACCCATCTACGCGATCTCGGCAACACGGTGATCGTGGTGGAGCACGACGAGGATGCCATCCGCCTCGCCGACCACGTGCTCGATATCGGCCCGGGGGCGGGTGTGCATGGCGGCGAAATTGTTGCGCAGGGCACCCCCCAGCAGATCATCGACAATCCGGAATCGCTGACCGGTGACTACCTCTCCGGTCGCAAGCAGATCGCCATTCCCGCCAAGCGCACGCCGCTCACCGGCAAGTGGTTGAAACTCAAGGGGGCAAGCGGCAACAACCTGCGCAACGTCAATCTTGATCTGCCCATCGGGGTGATGACCTGCGTGACTGGCGTCTCCGGTTCCGGCAAGTCGACCCTGATCAATGACACCCTGTTCCGCATCGCCCACCGCGAGCTTAACAAGGCCACCGAGTCCACCCCGGCGCCCTATCGCAGCGTCGAGGGGCTGGAGCATCTGGACAAGGTGGTGGATATCGACCAGAGCCCCATCGGTCGTACCCCGCGCTCCAACCCGGCCACCTATACCGGTCTGTTCACTCCGATCCGCGAGCTGCTCTCCGGCACCCAGGAGGCGCGTTCGCGCGGCTACCAGCCGGGCCGCTTCTCCTTCAACGTGAAGGGGGGCCGCTGCGAGGCGTGTCAGGGGGATGGCGTCATCAAGGTAGAGATGCACTTCCTGCCGGATGTCTACGTGCCGTGCGATGTCTGCAAGGGCAAGCGCTACAACCGCGAGACCCTGGAGGTGAAGTACAAGGGCAAGAATATCCACGAAATCCTCGAGATGACGGTGGAAGATGCCCGCGAGTTCTTCGATCCGGTGCCGGCGGTGGCGCGCAAGCTGCAGACCCTGATGGACGTGGGCCTCTCCTATATCCGTCTCGGCCAGTCTGCTACTACCTTGTCGGGCGGGGAGGCGCAGCGGGTCAAGCTGGCGCGGGAGCTCTCCAAGCGGGATACCGGTCAGACCCTCTATATTCTGGATGAGCCGACCACCGGCCTGCACTTCCACGACATCCAGCAACTGCTCAAGGTGTTGCACCAGCTGCGGGATCGCGGTAACACCATCGTCATCATCGAGCACAACCTTGATGTGGTAAAAACTGCCGACTGGATTGTCGATTTGGGGCCAGAGGGAGGCGCCGGTGGTGGCCGCATTCTGGTGACGGGGACGCCGGAGGAGATTTGCGCTAATAAAGAGTCTCATACAGCTCGTTTTTTACGACCGCTATTGGCGCGATAAGCCGTTATAATCGAGGGGCCTTTGGCCCCTTTTTGTTATAAAAATCGGGAGCATAGGGGGAAGCTCGTCAAGTGTGGGCAGGCTTGGCATCTCAGCATCATGGTAATGGATATATCGGGTTATGGCTCAGGCTCCGCGCACGATTGATCATCAGTTGGCTTACTCCATGTTCCCCATCTGGCTGGGGGCGATCCTGCTATTGCTGGTCCTGCTGGCGTGGGCCCAAATCCCGGCTGCCAGCCGGATTGAAGAGCAGCGAATGAAGGAGCATCTGCTGCGCGTGACCAAGGCGGTGCAGGCGGATGTGGCCGCTCTGGATGCATTCAGTCGGGATTGGGGCATCTGGGATGACAGTCACCGTTTTATGGACAACAAAAGCAGGGCGTACATCGAATCCAACCTGTTCAGTGATATGCCGATGCGGGATTTTAGTCTCAACCTGATGAGCTTCATGGATCTCACCGGCTACGAAATCTGGACGCGCACCCTGCTACCCGATGCGCCGGGGATCAATCCGGACCAGTTTCCCTACTTCCTTGATGAACTGAAAAAGCAGTTAAGGGCGCGCTCGGTGGCGCAAGGGGGCATCAATCTGCACGGGATCCGTGCTTCCCAGTGGGGGCCGCTGATGTACTCGTGGCAGCCGATCAGAAACAGTGACGAGTCGGCACCGTTCAACGGTTTCTTGCTGGTTGTACGTTGGCTCGACAAGGCCTATCTCGAGCAGGTATCGGAGCGTACCGCGCTGCCTCTGGCGATTTCCCACGCCAATCTGGATATCACCGCTACCTTCAAACAACTGAAACCGCAAATAACGTATCGCCTGATCGACCTTGGGCTCACCCGGCTTAGGGGAGAGGTGCGACTGCTCAACAGCGATAACCAGCCGGTGCTGACTCTGGTGATTGAGGAGGAGAGAAAGATCTTGAGTGGTGTCATGGAGGGGGCGCTCTGGACCTTTATCGGCATGCTGTTTATCAGTTTTATCTGCGTCATGATCGCCATGTATCGGCTCAATAGCATTGTGCTTACCCCGTTGCAGCAGCTGGTGTCGGCGCTGCAACGCTTTGGCGATCGGCCAGATGCCACCTTGATCCCCTATATCGACAGCAGCGCCGAGATGGCGACCCTGAGCGGCAAGTTCAAGGAGATGGCCAGCAAGGTCAGTCAGCAACACGATGATTTGTTGGAAAAATCCAGCCAGATGGAGATGGCTGCATTCACCGACCCCTTGACCCGTTGTTTCAATCGTCGCTATCTCGATGGTTGGTTGCAGGCCAACCGGGCCAAACCTTGTCTGTTATTGCTGCTGGATCTGGATCATTTCAAGCGGATCAATGACCGCCTTGGCCATGACATCGGGGATCTGGTGCTGAAACAGTTGGCGGATCTGCTGCGCAAGGTGGTGACAGGAGAGCGCGAGCCGATCATCCGGTTGGGCGGGGAGGAGTTCTTGTTGCTGCTACAAGTGGATGACGAGCAAGAGTTGGCGTTGCGGGTCGAATATCTGCGCCAGCGTGTCGCTCAGCACCGCTTTGGCAGAGAGGATGCGCCACTCAGGTTGACGGTGTCGCTGGGGTTCTGCCGCTATCCGTTGCACCCGAGTGTCCGGATTCATTCTGGAGTCATAGCTTCAAACTGGCTGACATGGCGCTGTATCAGGCCAAAGTCGGCGGGCGAAATCGGTGGTGTGGCTACGCAGGTAGCCTCTCTGCTGAGGGAATGGGCCAGACTCCGGAACAGCTTGCCGAAGGGGGGCATATCACCCTGCTGCACTCTATCAATCCGGATTAACCCTGCCGTACCAATACCAGATAGGCCAGGGCGACAATAAAACCGAGCAGGATAAAGAGAAAGGATCCGATTCCCCACACGGCTGCGAGAAAGGCCCCCACCTTTTGCCATTTCGACTCATTTTTCATAAATAAACCATTACTTCCCAGTAACTTGTATGGCGCAAAAAATACGCTGATTTGCCCATATTAACAACAATTAATAGCCGCTCTGCCGCGCAATAAGGTGTGGTTTGTTTGCTCCTTTTGGCGCTGGGTGCGGGTAGTTACAACCTGTCGAAACAGGTATTTCGGCTTGTTTTCTGGGGACTCAACGAGATTGGGATGGTGCGCAAAGATGTCACACCAATCGATTTATTTCTGTGCAACCTTTGCTCCAAGTCAATAACTTTGCATTTACAAGGGCATATAGTCAGCGGGCTTACAGCATCAAATGAAAACAAAAAAGGGATTACGTGATGAAAAAATTACTTCCTCTGATGATTGCCGCTGCAGTGACCTCTCCTTTCGCCATGGCCCATCAGGCTGGCGATATTCTGGTTCGTGGTGGTTTGGCTGTAGTGTCTCCACAAGACAGTGGTAACAGCTTTGAAATCAATGACAATGCTCAGCTGGGTTTGACTTTGACCTATATGGCTACAGATAACTTCGGCGTTGAGTTGCTGGCTGCTACCCCATTCTCCCATTCAGTGAAGATTGGCGATACCGAAGTAGCCAAGGTCAAGCATCTGCCGCCAACCCTGATGGCTCAGTACTATTTTGGCGATGCCCAGAGCAAGGTTCGTCCGTACGTCGGTGTTGGTGTTAACTACACCAATTTCTTTGACGAGAAAGGTCGTGGCCCTCTGACCAACAGCGATGTGAGCCTGGATGATTCTTGGGGTGTTGCTGGTCAGGTTGGTATCGATATGGCGATCACTGACCGCTGGTTTGTCAACGGCTCAGCCTGGATCATGGATATCGACACTGATGTGCATGTAAACGGTGGAGATGGAATCAAAACCAAGATTGACCCAATGGTCTTCATGGTTGGTGCGGGCTACCGCTTCTAATGATTCTGACTGCGGTTCTGAACGGACCGCGGAAGATAGCAAAGTACGTCTCTTTCAGCCCGGCTTGTGCCGGGCTTTTTTCGTATGGCTGATTTTGTCTGTACTGTGATCCAACCCGATACAAATCAATTAAATACCTACCGCTTTATTTCAGTTATTCGCCACCCCTGCCGATAGTGACTATGTTCACTTTACCTTCCCCCAATGAGTGAGGATGTCTCCATGGGCTTATCTATCGTGCAGCGGATCATCGCCGGATTCGTGTTGATGCTGCTGTTGCTGATCCTGCTTGGTGTGATCAGTACCTTTAAAATCAAGGGTATAAATGACGGCCTCTCTGCCGTATCTGACCGGGCAACCCCGCTGGTCGTGGCTGTCGCAGGTCTCAAGGGGGCACTGCAGGATAGTAACCGCTGGGTGCTTGTCTACCGCACCAGTGAAGATGCCGCCCAGTTGCCGCAGCTGGCCAATCAGTTCAAGGAGCAGCAGAACCGCTTCGCCCAGCTGAGTCAGGAGATGGGTAAATTTACCGACGTAGCGGATGCTCGTGCCCGCTTCCAGCAGGTCGAGAGTGCTACCACCCAATTTTATGGCTTGGCGGATCAGGTGTTGGCCCAGCATCGGCAGTGGGTCAGTGCACTGGAGCAGCGCCGCAAGTTGGAGATGGAATTTATCCGCCTTGAGGATACCTACCAGTGGGCGGCGGATTTGCTGCTGCAACAGACCGCCAGCAAACGCTCCATGCGCAACAAGGCGGAGCTTATTACCTCGGGTATCGCCCGCGACCTGAAGAATATCCGTCGTGCCGATGCCAAAACCGACCTGAACGAGCTGGAAAAGGTACTCAGCAAGGATATCGAGATGGCCCGCAAGCGGTTGGAGCGGGTGCTGGTGCCCGATGATGTGAAAGCGCGCTTTGTCTCCAATCTGGATCGGATGCAGGAGCTGGCGCTCGGCGCTCAGGGCTTGTTGGCTACCATGCGTCAGGCTCAGCAACTGGCGCTGTCGCTGGCCACGCAAAATCAGCAGCTGGATGCCAGTCTGGCCAACAGCCTCAATTTGCTCGATGAGATGGGCAAGTCTGCCGGAGCCATCGCCAGCGATAGCCGGATCAATGCCGATGCAGCGGTCAGTAGCGCCAGCTTCTGGATCCTGGTGGTTGCCGCTATGTCGGCCGCTGCGGCGCTGGTGATCGGTTATACCACTGCGCGCAGCATTCAGCGCCCGTTGCAGATGATCAACAAGGAGCTCGATTACATGGCGGCCGGCGACATGACCCGCCGCATCAACTACCGCAGCAGTTGCGAATTTGGCAGCCTCTCTCGCTCTATTGATACGCTGGCGGGCAAGACCGGCGAGCTGCTCTCTCAAATCAATGCGGGCTCCCGTCATCTGGTGGATGAAGCGAGCCGCGCCGCCGAGATCAGCGAACGGGCCATGTCCCGGGTGCAAGAGCAGAAGAGCCAGACCGATCAGGTGGCCGCCGCCATTACCGAGCTGGAAGTGAGCGCCACCGAGGTGGCCCGCTCTACCGATGGCACCAAGCGGGAAGTGGACCTGGCCGATGAAGAGGCGCGCAATGGTCGCCAGAAAGTGGCCACCACTCGCCGGATCACCGAGCAGCTGGCTGGCGCCATGGAGGAAGCGGTCGGGATCACCTACAAGCTGGGCGAATTCAGTAACAACATTGGCAGCATTCTCGATGTGATCCGCAGCATCGCCGAGCAGACCAACCTGCTGGCCTTGAACGCCGCCATCGAAGCGGCCCGTGCTGGCGATGCCGGCCGCGGTTTTGCGGTGGTGGCCGATGAGGTACGGGCGCTGGCCAATCGCACCCAGACTTCGACCGAAGAGATCCAGGGGATGATTGAGAACCTGCAGAGCTCCAGCAAGCATGTGGTTGAAGTGATGGGGCGCAGCCAGGAGCAGACCCAGAGCTGTGTCGAGCAGACCCGCGAGATGGATGTGGCGCTGCAATCCATTGCCGAGCGGATGGGGGCCATCAAGTCGATGGCTGATCAGGTGGCCCATGCCGCTCAGGAGCAGATCTCCGTCAGTCAGGGGGTCGCTCGTCATATCGCCGGTATTGCCGATGTGGCATACGAGACAGAGCGGGAGGCGCGCGAATCCGCCAGCAGCAGCGAAGTGCTGGCCGACCTGGTCGCCAAACAGCAGCAATTGATCGCACATTTCAAGGTCTAGGAGGGCTTATGTCTAAAAAGTGGATTGGAGCCCTGAGTCTCCTGTTGTGTGGCCAGCTGATGGCCAGCGAGCTGGTGATTGAAAGCTGGCGAACCGATGACAAGGCGTTGTGGGAGCAGAAAATCATCCCGGCGTTTGAAGCGGCGCATCCCGGCATCAAGGTGAGTTTTCATCCGGTGCAGAACGTCAACTACATGCCCACTCTGTGGGAGAGCCTGAAAGGCGGTAAGGCGGGGGATCTCATTACCTGTCGTCCGTTTGATGACTCGCTCGCCCTGTTCAAGGCGGGCCATCTGGCCGAGCTGACCGAAATGGCAGGGATGGAGAACTTTCCGAGTTTTGCCCAGTCACCCTGGCAGACGGATTCCGGTGCCCAGACTTTCTGCGTGCCGATGGCCTCGGTGATCCATGGTTTCTTCTATAACAAGAAGATCTTCAGTGAGTTGGGACTCACCTTGCCGCAAACCCGCGATCAGTTCTTCGCTGTGCTGGACAAGATCAAGGCCGACGGTCGCTATGTGCCGCTGGCCATGAGCGGTTCCGAGAGCTGGGTTGCCTCCGAACTGGGGTTCCAGAACATTGGCCCCAACTACTGGAAAGGGGAGGACGGCCGTCTGGCACTGATCGGCGGGCAGGAGCGGTTGGACAACCCGCAATATGTGAAGGTGTTCGACGAGCTGGCCCGCTGGCGTTCCTACCTAGGTGAAGGTGGCGAGAGCCGCGATTATGTGACCAGTAACGAGCTGTTCACCTCCGGCAAGGCAGCCTTCTATGTGGCGGGATCCTGGGAGATTGCCCCCTTCACCGGCAAGGTCGATTTTGGCGTCATGCGTCCGCCGGTGGCCAAACAGGGTGATGGCTGTTTCTTTACCGACCACACCGATATCGGTATGGGGATGAACCCTGCCAGCAAGAACAAAGAGGGGGCAATGGCCTTCCTGCAGTGGCTGACGACGCCGCAATTTGCAGAGCTCTATACCAACTCGCTGCCGGGATTCTTCTCCCTCTCCAACCACTTTTTCGATGTCACCAATCCGGCGGCCAAAGAGATGATGGAGTGGCGCGATCAGTGTGACTCGACCATTCGGGTAGCGACCCAGATCCTCTCCCGTGGTACGCCCAAGTTGGGGGATGAACTGGCCGAGGTGAGTCAGGCGGTGCTGCTTGGCAAGATGGAGCCCAAAGCTGCAGCGGAACGACTGGAAGGTGGCTTGAAGAGTTGGTATGCCCCTCATCAGGGCAATAAGGCCAAGAGCGCGGATTGTCAGTGTGATGCGGTTGCCCCTGCTCCTGTTTCAGCGCCGACGACTGAGGTGTCCGCAGCTCCCGCGACCAGTGAAACATCGGCCGTGGTGTCACCTGCTGTGACTCCCGCAGAACCCGCATCAGCGGCCGCTGCCCCATTACCGGCGCCGTCGGATGAGGTGGAGCAGGCGCTCTCCAACGAGCTGGAGGCGCCACAGCAGCCACAGCAATAGGTCATCTGCATCAATAAGAGCGGGAGGCATCAGCCTCCCGTTTTTTTATGGCTCGCGGCCAGCATGTATCGCTTTATTGTGCTTCGTGGGGCCAGCGGCAGAGGCTGCCGATGCGGGCAACCGGGGCAAACCCCAGAGAGCGGTAAATGCGCTGGGCATGGTAATGCTCGTCAGCCACTATGATCAGCTGTTTGGCACGGGATAATCCTGCGCGAGCCACTTGACTCAGCAGCTGGCGGCATAACCCCTGATTGCGCCACGCATGGTGCGTGCGTACCAACTGGAAGCGCCCAAGTGTGCCGCAAAAGAAGAGGCCACAGCTGGCGACCAGTTGTTCCTCTTTCCAGATCCCCCACCAGTCCCCGAGACCATCGGCAATCATGGCCTGATAGAGCGCCTGGCGGGATCGCAGATAGGGGAGATAGCTCTGTTCCGAGTGTCCCTCATCCCGTTCATTGAGTTCGAAGTCGAGCCACTCAGGCCAATCAGCAGTAGTGAAGGTGCGTGCCTCAACCTTGTTCATGTCGTCGTGAGGAGGTGGGCAGCTCTGTTCATCCAGCGCCAGTACCACGCACTCCATATATTGGTATCCCGTTGCGACAAAACCGGCGATCCGGCTGTTTTGCCCGGCGGCCAGTGGCCATTGGAAGGTGCGGTGGCGCACTCGAGGATCCTGGCCGATCAGCTGATCAAATGTGGCTTCCAGCCAGCCTTTGTCACGGTCGCTGGGTGGGTTGGGGAGTAGCAGGTAGTTGCCGAAGTAGTAGTCGGGAGCATCCGGCGTGCGAACCGCCCAGAACTGATCGTGCTGAACAACCTCGCCCTGATAGCGATCGAACAGCAAGTCGGTGGCAAAGCCGGGGTGGGTATCCATGATGGTGCTCCTGCAAAGACTCATTCTGTTATCGGCAGGAGTGGGAAATAGATGAAAAGGGGCCGGAGAAACCTCCGGCCAAACAATCACACGCAGATTCAGAACGTCCAGGACGATCTGCCCCCATCATAACTCGACTGGGGCAATTTTGGGATGGGCACTTTTCGGTTACGTACCGTTAATTTTGTAAATATGAAGTTCGTCAGATCGGATGTGAGGTAAATCTCTGTTGACTTTGTGTCGTTTTGCCCATAAATATAAAGACGTTTAGACGTCCAAACATCCGTTTTGACGTAGACAGATGGATTGCAGGACAGGGAGAAGAGCAGATGGGATTTCACAGTGCACGTCAGGTTGAGGCGCTCAACCAGAGCTTGGCAGATTTGAATGGCGATATATCGGTCAGTTTCGAGTTTTTTCCGCCCAACAGCGAAGGGATGGAGAATACCCTCTGGCAGTCCATCGAACGGCTGAAGGTACTGGAACCCAAGTTCGTCTCCGTCACCTATGGTGCCAACTCCGGCACCCGTGATCGCACCCACAAGGTGATCAAGGACATCAAGGAACGGACAGGCCTGATTGCGGCGCCTCACCTGACCTGTATCGATGCCAGCCGCGACGAATTGCGCACCATCGCCCGCGATTACTGGAACAGCGGCATTCGCCATATTGTGGCTCTGCGCGGTGACTTGCCGCAGGGGTTGGAGAAGCCGGATATGTATGCCACCGATCTGGTTGCTCTGCTCAAGTCAGAGGCGGACTTCGATATCTCGGTTGCCGCCTATCCGGAAGGGCACCCGGAGGCCAAGAGTGCACAATCCGACCTGCTCAACCTCAAGCGCAAGATTGATGCCGGTGCCAACCGCGCCATCACCCAGTTCTTCTTCGATGTGGAAACTTACTTGCGCTTTCGGGATCGCTGCGCCGCCATCGGCATCGATGCCGAAATCGTGCCGGGGATCCTGCCGGTCTCCAACTACCAGACTCTGGCCAAGTTTGCCGGTTTTACCAACGTGAAGATCCCGCGCTGGATGCATCAGCGTTTCGAGGGGCTTGATAACGATCAGATGACCCGCAATCTGGTGGGGGCGAGCATCGCCATCGATCAGGTGCGCGTGCTGAGTCAGGAAGGGGTGAAGGATTTCCACTTCTATACCCTGAACCGCTCCGAGCTGACCTATGCCATCTGCCATACTCTGGGGTTCGTCCCAAGGGTTGACCTGTGGTCACCGCGATAAAAGCAAAAAGCCAATGAGTTGCTCATTGGCTTTTTTGTTATGGCCGATTATCAAGGTCTGGTCGGGGCGATCTCTTTTGGCTCAAGATCGATAACCGCATTACCGGCAGCCCCCGGATACTGGCGATAGACCTGATCCTGCTCCAGTGTGTAGAAGGTATCCAGATAGTCGTCGTTGTTGGTCATCCAGGAGTCGGGCAGTGCCTTGACGATGCGACCGCCGAGATCGAGGAAGGGCAGTGCTTCCGGCACGCCACCCGCAGTAAAGCCGAGTTTGAGAGCTTCAATCAGCAGGGCGCTCAGCTCCTTATAGTTGACGTTGTCATCCTGCTCCATCATCACCACGTCGACGGCTCCCCAGCGATAGCGATCCCAGTAAACCAGGATTTGGTTGGGGGTGTAGTCTGTGTTGTCATAGTCGAGGTAGGGCATGTCGACAATATCGACTACTGGCTCATCGCGGCTGGGATTGACCCCTGCGACCACTGCATACACTTCGGCTGCGCCGAGCAGCCAGGGCTCCTGATCATCCTTCAGTCTGATCTTTTTCAGGATACTGGTCTTGAGTGGCGCCGTGCTGGCCGCCACTCGCGGAGCGCTTTGCAGATCCGCATCGGCCAGCGCCTTGCGCATCACCTTCAAGCCTGCGTTCTTGGCTTTGACGGGATCGGCTTCGACTACCAGAACCGGCCGGGCCGGTGCCTTGTCCACATCCAGATAGACGGGATTGCCAGCACTATCGAACGCTTCAATGGCGCTCCAGCTCTTCTCATCCCCACTAGGAACGTAGGCGACCAGCGGTTCGACGCCCTGTTGCAGTGCGGCGGCCTGATCAGTGTTGGCCAGTCGCAACTGCATCAGTTGCTTGACCTCGCCATCCAGTCCTTGTCGGCTGATGGCCGCCTGGTTGGCATCGCTCGCCTGCCGTTTAAGGCGTGGGCTGGCCTTCTGCAGCAGGTTGGGAAGCGGGCTCTGATATTGCTGATTGCTCAGCAGGGGCAGCAGGTTTTTCTGCTGAAGTGCGAGCTGGCGAGCCAGCTCTCGATCCGTATCGGCAGCCTGGACGCTCGTAGCACCCAGTATGGCCAGTAGTAACAAGACAGCCTGATTTTTCATTTTTATTCTCCGTTGCATGGAACCTGACAGGGCCCCATGTCCGGGAAGATTGGTGCCCTGACGCCACTAGAAGGAAATTAGTTTCACTTGTGAATCATTTTATCTGGATAGTGTGCAGAGGTTCACGGTTTGAGGTTCAATTGATTCCTTTGTCGATATAATTGGAACTGATAGATAACCAGACCAATCAGCAGACCCCAGCAGGCTGCCGCGATGCCGAGCAGGCTGATCCCGGACGCGGTAATGATAAAGGTGAGCAGCGCAGCTTCTCGCGCTTCATCCTGCTGCAAGGCAGAGTGCAGGCTGCTGCCGATGGTGCCTAGCAGGGCCAATCCGGCGATGCAGGTGACAAGAGCTGCCGGAAAGGCGCTAAACAGGGCCGCGATGGTCGCGCCGAAGCAGCCGGTCACAAGATAAAAGCAACCCGCCCAAATCGCAGCAGGCCAGCGGCGCTTGGTATCCGGGTCGACCTCTTTGCCCATGCAGATGGCGGCAGTGATGGCGGCCAGATTGAAGGCATAGCCGCCAAAAGGGGCGAGCAACAGGCCGGTCAGGCCGGTCCAGCTGATCAGCGAGGAGGTGGCAGGCTGATAGCCATGGGCCCGCAAGATGGCAATTCCCGGCACGTTTTGCGATGTCATGGTGACAATGAACAGCTGCAGCGCGATACCAAACAGAGCATCAAGGGAGAAGGCTGGCCATGTCCAGACCGGGCTGGCGAGTTGCCAGTGAAGGGTGCCCATTTGCAAATCCCCCCGCACGCTGCAGATCAGCATCCCCACTCCCAGTACTAGCACCATGGTATAGCGGGGCCAGAGATGACGACCCAGCAGGAAGGCCAGCAGCAGGGTGCCAAGCAGCAAGGGATCTTGCTGGGCGACCTTGAACAGCTCCAATCCGAATCTGAGCAGCACGCCAGCGAGCATGGCGGCGGCCAGTGGAGCCGGAATATGTTTCATCAAACGGTCGAACCAGCCGCTGATGCCACACAGCGTGATCAGCAGGGACGAGATCACAAAGGCGCCGATGGCTTCCGCCAGAGTGAAGTTGCCCAGCGTGGTGATCAGCAGTGCCGCGCCCGGTGTGGACCAGGCGGTTAGTATGGGTATGCGGTAATAGAGAGAGAGGCCGATGCAGCTCACCCCCATGCCGATCCCCAGCGTCCAGAGCCAGGAGGCAACTTGGGCAGTATCAGCACCTGCTGCCGTGGCGGCCTGGATGATCAGGATAACGGAACTGGTGTAGCCGACCATCACGGCGATAAAGCCTGCGACCAGATGGGGGATGGCGAAGGGCATGACTCTTCCTCTTGGCGTTGTGACGCGCTGTGCGTTATTACGTACAATACAGCTTTGACTATATCGTCGTGCGCTATAGCGCACAAGGCGCATCGTGCAAGAGTAATAAAGAGGCAGTTATGCAAGAGATGAGTCAGCATCTGGCTGCTCGACTGAAGGGGCTACGCAGCGAGCGCGGTTGGAGCCTGGATGCCGCCGCGCGCGAAACGGGTGTCAGCAAAGCGATGCTGGGGCAGATTGAGCGGGGAGAGTCCAGCCCAACGGTGGCGACGCTGTGGAAGATAGCCACCGGTTTTCGAGTCTCATTTTCCAGTTTCATTGAGCCCACACCCGCCGCGCAGGCTGAGGTGCTCTATCGCACCGCCGATGCCATTCGCCAGCAGCCAGCGGGAGAGGGCATGCAAGTGGCTCCGCTCTTCCCTTATGAAAACCGGTTTGGCTTCGAATTGCTTGAGCTGACCCTGTTGCCGGGTTACCAGCGTGAATCCGAGCCCCATGAGCCGGGAGTGACCGAACATGTCATCGTCATAAGTGGCATGATGGAGGTGCTGGTGGAAGGGGAGTGGCGTTCATTGGTGCAAGGGGAGGCTGTGCGTTTTGCTGCCGACCGTCCCCACGGTTATCGCAATCTGGGCATAGCCCCGGCGATTTTCCACAACCTCATCCACTATCCGGTGGCAACACCCTGAACATGTTCCGCAGTCATCAACCCGGTCGACCATCTGCTCTGGGGCGGATCAGTATCGGGGTATAGACCCAGACAAACAGACCATAAGCAGCGATCCAGGCAAGCGCGCTGAGGTTCCAGCCATGCAGGGTATAAGCAGGCCAGAACAGCGGAATCGCCACCCGCATTGTAGCGGCAGCGATGACCAGGGCGAATGCGCCAGTGATCCTGCGTCCTATCAGCAAGGCCCGACCGCTATGGCCGAGGGAGACTCGCGCAATCATGCCCAGGATCATGGTGCCCATACAGCCTGCGCTGAGCAGGTGACTGGCCATCGACAACGTGATGGGCAGACCCGCGCTATGTGCCGCAAGGGCGAGCAGGCCAAGAGGGATAAACAGATAGGCGAGATGGAGTGACCACAGCAGAGGATGCGCAACGGTCGATGGCAGATGCCAACGCAGTTGTCGCCACAGATGCAAACTCGCCGCCACTATATAGAGAGGCACTATATATATGCTGGTGACCCATTGAGTGGGGAGCAGCAACCAGCAGAGCAATATAAGCCACAGTGCCGCGAGCGCAGTCCGTTCCAGCCAGAGTAGAGGTGCAGCTTTCTCCTGACCGGTTGCCCGGGCGGTGAAGAACGGAATCACCCTTCCCCCCATCACGGCGATCAGGGTGGTAAACAACAGCACAGTGGTAATCAATAGGTGCTCAACGGTGGTCCAATCGGCCTGCCATAACCAGCTGGCACCATTGAGCAAGGTCAGTATCAGCAACAGGGGCACGAAGAAGAGGTTGCGCCATTGCCGGGTTATCAAGATAGGCTTGGCAAGGAACCAGGTGCAAAGCGGCAACCAGAGCAGGTCTGCCGCCATCAGGAGCGTATTCTCTTCA
>NZ_JBQBEL010000001.1:7500-270000 GCF_051919545.1 Aeromonas sp. 61P | reverse complement strand
TGGAGCCGTCCTTGAAATACCACCCTTGTATGTTTGATGTTCTAACGCAGGGCCCTGAATCGGGCTCGCGGACAGTGCCTGGTGGGTAGTTTGACTGGGGCGGTCTCCTCCCAAAGAGTAACGGAGGAGCACGAAGGTTGGCTAATCCTGGTCGGACATCAGGAGGTTAGTGCAATGGCATAAGCCAGCTTAACTGCGAGACGGACAGGTCGAGCAGGTACGAAAGTAGGTCATAGTGATCCGGTGGTTCTGAATGGAAGGGCCATCGCTCAACGGATAAAAGGTACTCCGGGGATAACAGGCTGATACCGCCCAAGAGTTCATATCGACGGCGGTGTTTGGCACCTCGATGTCGGCTCATCACATCCTGGGGCTGAAGTCGGTCCCAAGGGTATGGCTGTTCGCCATTTAAAGTGGTACGCGAGCTGGGTTCAGAACGTCGTGAGACAGTTCGGTCCCTATCTGCCGTGGGCGTTGGATGATTGAAGGGAGTTGCTCCTAGTACGAGAGGACCGGAGTGAACGAACCTCTGGTGTTCGGGTTGTCACGCCAGTGGCACTGCCCGGTAGCTAAGTTCGGAATCGATAACCGCTGAAAGCATCTAAGCGGGAAGCGAGCCCTGAGATGAGTCATCCCTGACCCCTTGAGGGTCCTAAAGGGCCGTTGGAGACCACAACGTTGATAGGTGGGGTGTGTAAGCGCGGTGACGTGTTGAGCTAACCCATACTAATTACCCGTGAGGCTTAACCATACAACACCCAAGAAGTGTTCTGGGCCTTGTAGCGAATGAGCGAACTACTCAAATTCAGTGATAATGACAAGCAACTAGCAAAGTCGTTATTCACGTCAGCTTTCTAGATTAAGAATTTGCCTGGCGGCAATAGCGCCGTGGAACCACCTGATCCCATGCCGAACTCAGAAGTGAAACGCGGTAGCGCCGATGGTAGTGTGGCATTCGCCATGCGAGAGTAGGACACTGCGGCACCCAATTAAACGGTGATGTGAAGAATCACGTCACTGGCTGCGAGGATGACACCTCATAAGAAGCGGCAAATGATTTAGCGCAAGCTAACCGAATGCGGAGCGGTAGTTCAGTCGGTTAGAATACCGGCCTGTCACGCCGGGGGTCGCGGGTTCGAGTCCCGTCCGCTCCGCCACTAATTTGAAGGCCTTCCCGATTGGGAAGGCCTTTTTGCTATGGGCGGTTTTGTCCATAAGAACCACAGATTTGCACAGCAGAGCCCAGTCGTGAGACTGGGCTCTGCTGTTTTTAGCGTGTTAAGCAGCCAGTGTTAGCATTTATCTAGAGGAAGAGAACTAAGACCCTGTTATCTCCTCCATTTTCTATCTATATCAAGCCCTTATCTGATGGATTACTGGCCATTTTAACTGGTTTACTTTTGGCCAAACTCTGTTCATGGTGCGCGATTAGGGTTGTATCTCGTTTATAACTCGGTAGAGTAAGGGCATCTTGAGTTTGCCTGTCCCGCGCCGAGTTTGCCGGGTTCCAGGTGTAACTTGGCCAGTTTTTATCAACCTTAAGTCAGTGGTATCGATATGGAACAAGTAAACAAGTCCACCTTCAGCGATGTACTGGAATATGTGCGTATGTCCCGTCGCCAGAACAAACTCAAGCGTGAAATTGCGGATAACGAGAAGAAGATCCGTGACAACCAGAAGCGCGTGCTGCTGCTCGACAACCTGAGCGACTACATCAAGCCGGGTATGAGCATTGATGATGTGCAGGCGATCATCGCCAACATGCGTGCCGACTATGAAGAGCGCGTGGATGACCACATCATCAAGAACGCCGAGCTCTCCAAAGAGCGTAAAGAGCTGAGCACCAAACTGAAGGGCATGAGCTCTCACAAATAAGCGTTGCGCTTTCGCTTAAGAGACACCGGCCACTGGCCGGTGTTTTGTTATCAGCTCGGATCTCTGCCACTCCTGCAACAATCGGCTCCCCTTTTTAGAATTGCCCTGTTACCATCACCACAAAGCGGTCAATAGTTTCAAGCCATTGACTTGAAAAGACTAAGCTTGAGTGAAACACAATAAATTGCGCAACCATGGTGGGGCTGATATGGGCGCATCAGAACAGACGGATTTGACACAAGTGGCATCTCAAGATTCATCTGTCCAGACCTCGGACGGGAACCCAAAGCGCAAGCGTCGTCCCTGGTGGCGTTGGCTGTTCTGTTTTCTCTTTTTATTGTGCCTGGGGGCGGTGATCGCTCTGGTTGGCTATGAGATGAAAACCTCGAAGCTGCAATCTCAGGAGATCTCCCGCTATGCTGCCAATCTCACCTATCAGGTCGAGCCTGGCCAGAGCAAGCAGATCGCTTTCCCTGAGGATGGCCCTTTCGACAAGCGGCTCGGCTATGTGCAACTGCCGATGATGCAGGAGCGTTTGCTTCAGCGGGGCTATGAAGTCAGCAAGCAGGTGCATTTCTCCGACGCGCTCTATGACTACGCCAGTCGAGGCTTCTTCGTGCCCTATACCGAGAAGGTGCAGGCTGGCCTGACGTTGCACGATTGCCGCGCCGAGCCCTTCTATCAATTCAAGTATCCGACCCATCACTATCCGGATTTTGACTCCATTCCGCCGCTCGTCATCCAGTCGCTGCTGTTTATCGAGAACCGCGATCTGCTGAGCAACGAAGAGCCGTTGGCCAACCCGGCGGTCGACTGGCCCCGTTTTGCCAAGGCGGCGCTCTCCCAGGTGGGCAAGGCGCTCGATATGCAGGATCAATCTGCCGGTGGCAGTACCCTGGCGACCCAGGTGGAGAAGTATCGCCACTCGCCGGATGGCCTGACCCTGTCGCCGACCGAGAAGATCCGTCAGATGGCCTCTGCCAGCGTGCGGGCCTATCGTCTCGGGCCGGAAACCCTCGAAGCGCGCAAACTGGTCGCCTGGGCCTATCTCAACTCGGTGCCGCTCTCGGCTGCGCCGGGATATGGTGAGGTGCATGGTTTGGGAGATGGTCTCTGGGTCTGGTTTGGTGCCAACGTCGATGACGTGAACCGTCTGCTGGATCCCGCCCGCAACCAGAATGCGCCGCTGGCCGAACAGGGACTTGCCCTGCGTCAGGTTGTCTCGCTGATGATTGCGCACCGCCGTCCCTCTTACTATCTGGCTCAAGGGCGAGAGGCATTGGCTACCCTGACCGACAGCTACCTGCGCCTGTTTGTGCAGGAGGGGATGATCACGCCATCTCTGATGGAGGCGGCGCTCAAGGCCAAGATTACGTTCCGTGACTTCCTGCAGTCCCCGGCTATCACCCGGGTGAACAATAACAAGGGGTTGCAAGTTGCCCGTACTCGCCTGAGCCGCCAGCTCGGGGTGCAGCTCTATGACCTCGATCGGATGGACCTGACGGCCGATACCAGCCTCAACATGCCGCTGCAGAACGAAATCTCCCGTTATCTGCAACAGCTGGCCGACCCGACGTTTGCCGCCCAGGTAGGGCTGTTTGGTGAGCGCCTGCTCTCGCCTGAGAAGACGGGCGATGTGCGCTACAGCTTCACCCTGTTCGAGAAGTCGCCGGAAGGGTTCAAGGTGCGGGTGCAGACCGACAACACTGATCAGCCGTTCGATATTAACGAAGGCTCCAAGCTGGAGTTGGGCTCAACCGCCAAGCTTCGGGTGCTGACTACCTATCTGGAGATCGTGGCCGAGCTGCACGACAACTATGCCGGGATGCCGGTTGAGAATCTGCGTAAATTGGCTGCCGTCTCTCAGGACAACCTCAGCCGCTGGGCCATCTCCTATCTGATGACGGCTCAGGACAAGAGCCTGCCTGTAATGCTGGAAGCGGCGCTGGATCGCAAATACTCCGCCAGCCCCAACGAAGGGTTCTTTACCGGTGGCGGCATGCACACCTTCAACAACTTCCGCCGCGAGGATAACAATCGTATTCCGACGTTGCGTGACTCTCTGCGTGAGTCGATTAACTTGCCCTTTGTGCGGCTGATGCGCGATATCGTGCGCTACAGCCTCTACAAGGAGGGCAACCGTGCCCAGTTGCTGAAGGATGACAAGGATCCCCGCCGTCAGGAGTATCTGGCCAAATTTGCCGACAAAGAGGGCCAGACCTATCTGCTGCGCTTCTGGCGCAAATATCGCGGCAAGACCCCCGAGGAGCAACTCGATACCTTCCTCGACGGTCTCAAGCCGAGTGCGGTACGTCTGGCGGCGGTTCACCGCTACCTGATGCCGGAAGCCAGTGAAGCTGCTTTTGCTGCCTTCCTGGCGGAGCGGTTGCCGAGAGAGAAGCTGAGCGCCAAGCGGGTTAATCAGCTCTACGTCAGCTATGGCCCGGGCAAGTATTCACTGCCGGATCAGGGCTACATCGCCCGGGTTCACCCGCTGGAGCTGTGGTTGCTGGCCTATCTCAAGGAGTTCGACAAGGCCACCTTTGCCGACGCGGTGGCGGCCAGTCGTGACGAGCGGCAGGAGGTCTACAGCTGGCTGTTCAAGACTCGCCATCGCAGTGCCCGTGACAGCCGGATCCGCACCATGCTGGAGGTTGAAGCCTTCCTCGATATCCATCAGCGCTGGGCCAAGCTCGGTTATCCGTTCGACCATCTGGTGCCTTCACTGGCGACTGCCTTGGGCAGCTCCGGCGATCGTCCGGCTGCACTGGCCGAGCTGATGGGGATTATCCAGAATGGCGGTGTCCGCTCGCCAACCCTGCGTATCGAGCACCTCTCGTTCGCCAAGGGGACGCCCTTCGAGACCGAGTTTGAGCCGCAGCACACCGAGGGTACCCGGGTGATGCCAGCAGAGGTGGCGGCCGCCCTGCGCAGTGCGCTCTCCAAGGTGGTTGAAGGGGGCACGGCAAGACGTATCGCCGGTGCCTTTACCCTGCCGGATGGCACTGTGCTGCAGATGGGGGGCAAGACCGGAACCGGGGATAACCGGATTGAAACCGTGGGTCGTTATGGCAACGTGACCAGCTCACTGGCGCGCAACCGCACCGCGACCTTCGTTTTCTATCTGGGTGAGGATCACTTCGGTACCCTGACCGCCTATGTACCGGGTAGCCAGTCTGACAAGTTCCGTTTCACCTCGGCGCTGCCGGTGCAGGTGCTCAAGGGGATGGCTCCCCTGCTGACGCCTTACCTGCAACCGGGCTCCCATACCCAGTGTCTGGCGAACCAGTGATGCGAGCGAATTAACGCTCATCACGCAGATAACTAACCAGAAAAAACGGGGAGGCTGACAGCCTCCCCGTTTTTATATCCTCATCGGACGCAGCAGCGCTCGATTACGATCAGGCGTTCAGTACGAACTGCTCGATCACCTGAGCTACGCCATCTTCATCGTTGCGGGCAGTGGTGTGCTGGGCGAGCGCCTTGATCTCGTCGGTGGCATTGCCCATCGCAACCCCGAGGCCTGCGTATTCGATCATGTGGCGATCGTTGCCCGCATCCCCGACGCAGATCACCTGAGCGGCGGTCAGGCCCAGGTGCTCGGCCAGTGCGGCCACGCCGGTTCCCTTGTTGCTCTGCTTGTTCATGAACTCGAGGAAGAAGGGGGCGCTCTGTACCACGGTATAGCGCTCATAGAGCTCTGCAGGCAGTCGCTCGATGGCGCGGGAGAGCTGGGGCGGCTCGTCGATCATCATTACCTTCATGATCTGCTCGTCGGCAGGCAGGGTAGCGAAGTCGATCAGATTGATCGGCATGCCGATCAGGCGGGATTCGTGTTCGGTATAGGTGCTGACACGGGGACTGATCAGGCCACGGGTGACTGAGAAACCATGGACGTTCACTTCCAGCTCATCAGCCAGTTTGGCGACGGCGCTGGCGTCACTGCCGGTCAGCAGCTGACTGCGGATGATGCGCTGATCGGCCACCTGTTGCACCAGGGCGCCGTTGTAGCAGATGACGTAGTCATGCTCTGTGGTGAGGCCGAGCTCTTCCAGATAGCGGCTCATCCCTTCCAGCGGGCGGCCGGAGGCCAGCACAACGGTTACCCCTTTGGCGCGCGCGGCGCTGATGGCGGCGTGGGTGCGGGGAGTAATCTGGCCCTGCGGGTTGAGCAGGGTGCCATCCATATCCAATGCGATCAGCTTGTACATCTCTCACTACCTGAGTCTGGGTGGCCCGCCCGGTGGGGCCAAGGAAGTGGCGAGTGTAGCGAAAATCGGCGGCGGGATCACGGCCGGTTCAGCGATGGGGGCGTGCCGGTTGAGCTATTTGTGTCCCTCGTAAGGAGTCATCTCCAGGGTTTCATCATGGATGGTCAGGCGGGTAGGGCCTCGGGTGATGGTAACCTTGCGTTTGAAGCTGGCCATCTCGACCTCGATGCCGGAGTAGAGGTGCTGGGTGGCAATGACCTCCATCTGAGCCATCAAGTTTCGCAGCTCCTCCTGGTTGGCGGTGAGCTGCTCATCGAGCTGGGTCAGTTCGGCCAGCTGATGGTCCCGGATCGGTTTGAGCTTGCGCAGGGTATCCGGATTGCGCTTGTCGCCGGGCAGTTGCAGCAACTTCATGACCAGCTCCTTGATTTTCTCCAGCTGTGCCTGACACGCCTGCTGGCGCAGCTTGAGCTGGTGTTCCTGCTCCTTGTGGGTGAAGTAGCCGCCAAGGATCTGCAGCCGGGTATGGTTGGCGGCCTCGGCCCCCAGGCTGGGAGCCATGATCAGGCGATTGGCAATGCTGGTCCCCCCCAGCAGAGTGCCTTTGCGCATGTTACTGTCACCTACCTTGATATCTTGTCCGCTGCGGGAGTAACAGTGGCTGAGCTGGCTCTGGATCTGGATATCCCCCCCGCTTCCAGCTGGGCATACTGGGCGTAGCTGGCGTGGATTTCCCCTTGTGCATTGAGTTGGCAAAGGTACTCCCCCTGCTCGTTGCGGCGGCCAATGATGCCGTGGCGTACCGTGATGCTGCCCCCCGCCTCGATCCAGCCTCCTTCGATAAAGCCGCCAATCACGATGTCACCGCTGACCCGGATCTTCATACCCGGGTTGACGTCGCCGCTGACGATTAAGCCCCCTTCAAAATCAATATGGCCGTGGCGGGCATCCACCTGTTTGACGCTGAGCACCTCGTCCACCTTCATGCCCGCTTTCTCCTGACAGGGCAGGCCAGCCCGACCGGCAATCAGCAGGTCGGGATCGTCGGGGGAGATGAAGGTGCCCTCGCCAGCGCTCATCGGACTGTCTTTGCCATCCTTGGCGGGCAGGTCCTGACCGGTCACGGTAAAACCGGGTACCCCGACGGTGGCCGGATGACGGCGCATCAGCGGAGCGCCTGCCTTGACGGTGACGATGGAGCCGAGATCCCGCAGGTCGACCTTGCCATGACCCAGCTCCTGCGGTTTGAGGATCCGTTCGGCCGGGGTCTCCACCAGCCGCTCATAGCGAGTGTCCTGACCATTGACGGCAGGCTGGCCGTTGGCAATCACCAGCTTGAGCTGACTGCCGGGGGCGGCTTCCTTGGCTGACTGGATGGCTGCGGTGAGCAGTTGCTCACTCACCCCCTGTTTGATTTCGCTGATGGCGATCGCCTCTTGCAGCTGTTCCAGCGTCACATACTTGCCACCCCAGTCGGCAGTGATCTGGGCGATGGCGCTCATGCGATCCTTCTCCACTATTACGGCGAGTCGGGCATCCTGACGCTTGCCGACAGGGATGGGGTTGGCGGGGACGGGGGCGGCAGGGTTGGTGAGCAGGGTATTAAGCAGGCTGATAGCCTGTTTGATCCCCTCGGGCAGCGGCTGATAGCGGCGACAGTTGGAAGCGAGCAGCAGAGCCTGCACATCCTGTTCCGTGACAGGTTTGGTGAGACCGGCGGCAATCCGCAGGCAGACCAGTTCCATATCGCTTGATAGCAGCAACCACTCTTTGCTTAACACCGCATCTCCTTGCTGGATGAGAACGGAACGATCGGCTCGCTCCTCTACTGTCATTTAATCTCTCAATGATTAATAAAGCGAGTCGCCATCCCTGAGAGTGGGCAGTATTCAGATATTTCCTCTGAATGGTCAATGAATTGAAGTCAAATCGGTGATGGCGGCCGGATAAATATGGGTGCTGTTTGGCAATGGCGTGAAAAGGCGGATCGCAGCGCCAGCAACATAGGGTCGCTGGCAGGGGCGGTGGTTATCAGCTGCGCTGGGCTGTTCTGGCCAAGGTGAGGTAATCGCCGAGCACCGGCTCACCCAGCATATGGCGGCGCAGCATGTCGAGGGCGGCAAAGGCGAGGATCTTGCGGCGGCTCTCCGGGTTGGGGTGGCGGACCTTGACCGTCTGACCGATGTGCATGCCATCGGCGCTGAGCAGCAGTGGCACCCCCTCTGGCCCTTTTCGCCCTATGGTCAGTTGCAGGCCCGCATCGGTTGTCGGCAGTTGCGCCAGCTCATCGGCCAGTTGCGTGCTGAAGTTGGCCTCCAGCCGGGGATGGCCGTGACAAAGCGCCAGCAGAGCGCCGCCACTCTCTCCCTCCAGCAGAGCCAGCGGTTTGCCTTGCAGCAGCGCGAGGATCTGCTGCGCCGGTTCCGTATCTCCGCTGCCAACCAGCCAGGGGCGGATCGTATCCAGCAGTCGGCGCTCGGCACTCTCCATATCAGCGGCACTGGCGCCGTGGCCGATCAGTTTCAGCTCGATGAGGGGCATGGAGGAGCGGTAACCCAGCTCAATACCAGCTGGCCAGGGGTAGGCATCCAGCATATCGCTGAGTGCCGACTCCGAGACGCCGAAGGTGTAAAAGCGACGTAGCTCGGTATCGATCTGTGCCCCGGCCAGCTGTTTGAGGCGCGGCAGAATTTGCTCGCGCACCATCTGTTTGAACTCGAACGGCACGCCCGGGGTGAAGAAGAGCTGGCTCTGGCCACTTCGCACCACAAAGCCGCAGGCGGTGCCAACCGGGTTGTCGAGGATTTCGCACCCCTGTGGCAGCCATGCCTGTTTGGCATTGCTTTGTGCCATGGGGCGGCCACGGCTGGCGTAGCGGGCCGTGATGGTAGCAAGCCAGTCGGGGAAGAGGGTGAGCGGCTGGTCAAAGGCCTCGGCGGCGGCCTGAGCGGTGAGATCGTCGGCAGTGGGCCCGAGCCCGCCACACACCAGCACCACCTCGGTGCGGCTGGCACTCTCTTGCAGCACCGTTTTCAGGTCGGCGAGGTTGTCACCCACCGTCAGGCGACGGCGCACCTGCCACCCCTGTTCCAGCAGCAGAGCGCTGAGCCAGGCCGCGTTGGTATCCACCACCAGACCCGTCACTATTTCGTCTCCGGTACTGATGATCTCGATACGCATGGCAGGCTCCTTGGATTAAACGGGTGGCAATGGTTGGCCTCGGGCCAACACAATCAGGCTTTGTTGTGCTCGAAGTAGTAGCTGATCCGGGTACGCGGATTGAGGTACTCGAACACGGCGGGTGGCAGCCGTTTGGGGTGGATCACCTTGGCGATGGAGAGTTCGGCCTGCTGCAGATCGATAATGGCCGCTTCCTGACGGGGGATGCGCGGATCGTAGACCAGCACCGAGGGGTAGAGCAGGCGGGAAGCGTTGACCGACATTACCAGCCCCACCTGACCATTGGAGAGCTGCACCACGCTGCCGGGGGGATAGATCCCCATCAACCGGATCAGCATGCTGAGGTACTCCGGATTGAACTGCGCCTTGCGCTGCTTGTAGAGGCCGCTCAGGGCCGAGTAGGGCACCTTGGCCTGCATGTGGCAGAGGTTATCGTACTCGTTGATCAGCGACACCATCTGGGTCAGCGGATCGAGCTGGCCACCCTTGAGCCCTTCCGGCCCGCTGCCATCGAGATATTCGTGGTGATGGAGCACGATCCCCTTCGCCTCGGCCGGGAAATCCTTGGCCAGATTGAGCAGATCCAGCCCGTAGCGCGGGTGCTGGGCCATCAGGTTCTGCTCAGGCTTGGTCAGCGGCTCGGTCTTGCGCAGGATCTGGCTCGGGATCTTCAGCTTGCCAATATCGTGGAACAGCGCCCCCATGCCGACCTGACGGATCTCGTCGGCCGTCATGCAGCACTCCTTGGCCAGCAGCATGCTGAGCACGCTGACGTTGAGGGAGTGGAAGTAGAGGTTGTTGCCATCCTCGCTGTCGGAGACCAGATGAAGCACCATCTCGTCAACCGAGAGCAGCTGCTCGGTCATGGCGTTGACCAGTTCCTGCGCCTCGCCGATGGCGTTGAGGGGGCGGGACTGGATCTTGCTCATCACGCTGCGCACCTGCGCCAGCGACTGCTGGAACTGCTTCTCGCACTGCTGCAGGTTGCGGCGATAGAGTTGCAACTGCTCGATGCGGCGATCCTTCTCCTGCTGCATCTGGGCCTGGCGCTGGGCGGCGTCTGCGCTCTCTTGTTGCTGAGGCTGTACCTGATTGAGGGGCTTGGGCGGAACGTCGCTCTTGTCGGGAATGATGGTGACCAGTTTCAGGCCGAGACGGCGGATCAGCTCGATCTCTTCTTCACTTTTGATCTTGAAGCTGGAAAACAGGAACGGGTGTTCGCGCCACCCCAGTGGCAGGGATACATAGTTGCCGACTTGCAGTCGATCTACGGAAATCTTGATACCGGTCATTATCTTGGAAGCAGGAGACACACTGAGCCGTATGCTAGTCAAAGGCGGGGGTGAATACAAAAGGTATCTGATGACAGGGCTGGAGCTTTATTATAGGCTTCTGGATGTCCAGACATATTTACCGATGCAGTACAGGGAGTAAGCATGCCGATCAAGATCCCGGATCAGTTACCCGCCGCCGAAGTGCTGGGGCAGGAGAACATCTTCGTGATGACGGAATCCCGGGCCGTCACCCAGAACATCCGCCCGCTGCGGGTGCTCATCCTCAACCTGATGCCAAAGAAGATTGAGACCGAGATCCAGCTGATGCGGATGCTCTCCAACTCGCCGCTGCAGGTGGATGTGGATCTGCTGCGCATCGATGACAGGGAGTCAAAGAACACGCCGCAGGCCCATCTGGAGAACTTCTATCACGACTTCGAGCAGGTGCGTGGCAACAACTACGACGGCATGATCATCACAGGGGCGCCGCTCGGGCTGGTGGAGTTCGAGGAGGTGGTCTACTGGCCGCGCATCGTCGAGATCATCGAGTGGTCCCATCAGCATGTTACCTCCACCCTGTTCCTCTGCTGGGCGGTGCAGGCGGCGCTGAAAGCCTTGTATGGCATGGAGAAGCAGACCCACGGCGAGAAGCTCTCCGGGGTTTACCGCCACCATCGCCTCGATGAGCACGAGCCGTTGCTGCGCGGTTTCGATGACGAGTTTGTCGCGCCCCACTCCCGCTATGCGGCCTTTGATGGCGATCTGATCCGTGCCCAGACCGACTTGCAGATTTTTGCCGAGTCAGAAGAGGCGGGAGTCTATCTGGCGGCGACCAAGGATTGTCGTCAGGTGTTTGTCACCGGGCACCCGGAGTACGATGCCCTGACGCTGGACGGGGAGTATCAGCGGGATCTGGCGGCAGGGCTCGACCCGGCCATTCCGGTCAACTACTACCCGAATAACGATCCGGGCAAGACCCCGCGCGCCAGCTGGCGCAGCCACGGTCATCTGCTGTTTGCCAACTGGCTCAACTACTACGTCTATCAGCTCACCAGCTATCGGGTGGAAGATATAGGCAAGGTCTTTACCTACGACCAGGGAGGCAAGTAGTCAGTCGCCCAGCGCCAGCCGCTCGGCCAGCTGGTCGAGCCATTGGCGGTGGCAGGCCAGGGTAAACGCCTTGGGTCTGTGGGCCTTGATGGCGGCCATCGCCTCTTGCTGTGGCTGGCCGAGGGTCATCAGCAGCGCGGCGGCGACCAGACCGGTACGACCGCTGCCCCCTTTGCAGTGGATGACCAGATGTTTGCCATCCCCCAGCAGCTCGCGCAGCTGCGGCAGCGCCTGTTGCCAGGCCGTCTCGAAGTCGGTGTCGGGGGCCAGATCATCCTCGATAGGCAGATGGAACCAGCGCATCCCTTCGTGTTCGACCTGCTGGCCGAGCTGCGCCAGTTCGAGTCGGATCAACTCGGCGCTCGTCATCAGGGTCACCACCCCGTGGGCACCGGCCAGCCGCAGTTGATCGAGCGCCAGGGTCAGCGGCACCTGCTGGGTGCCGGGGCAGGGTGTCAGCAGCAGCTGACCGTCGACACGGGGAACCTCAAGGCTCCAGAAGGGGTGATACGGGTGCATGGCGGATCCTCGCGTGGTGGCCGCAGGGCTGCGACCGGTGAATGGCGCCAAGGATAGGCGGGGCAGGGGGGATGTCAATGGCCGTTGTGTTTGCCCCGGTTTACGGGCAGAGTCTAAAAAATTGAGCGGTTCAAGGAGTTAAGATGAGAAACCTGGATCAACTGGATTTGGATATCCTGGCCCATCTGTTTCGGGATGCGGGCATGACCAACAAGGATCTGGCCGCGCTGGTCGGTGTTGCCCCCTCCACCTGTCTGGAGCGGGTGCGCAAGCTGCAGCAGGATGGCGTGCTCAAGGGAGCGCACTGCGAAGTGGATTATCAGGCCCTCGGTGGCCACATTCAGGCCATGGTCTCCCTGCAGTTGGCCCGCCACAGCCGCCAGATCATCGATGCCTTCCGCGATGCCATTCTGGCGCTGCCCGAAGTGATCAGTCTGTTCCACATGGGGGGCAAGGATGATTTTCTGGTGCACCTCTGTGTTTCCGATACCGAGCACCTGCGCAACTTCGTCTTCGATCACTTCACCTCCCGCGAGGAGGTGGTGCACCTCGAAACCTCGCTGGTGTTCGAGCACAAGTTCAGCCGCTCCCTGCCCTGCTTTCCCCAGCCATAACGGTCTGTGGGCCGACGGTATGGATAGATGGAAAAAACCGCCAGCTGGCGGTTTTTTCCATTCTGCTATCGGCTGAATCAGCACAGTTGGCTCAATTGGCGGCGGTGCGTTCATCCTTGGCCGTCTGATAGAGACTCTTCTGATAGGCCATGCTGCCCCACAGGGCAAGACCAAGCGCATCCTCCTTCAAGGCGTCCGGCTGCGCCGCCAGGGTCAGCTTCTCGCTGGCATTGTCGTAGACATAGCCCTCTGCCGCCCGCTCCGGTTGCAGGATCACCACATCCTTGCCGCGCATCAGGGCAAAGTTCTTGTCGTACTGCATGATGGCGCGCCCCGGCCAGTCGGCGGGCATACGGGTCAGATCCTTGCCGAGCATGGGGTAGTCGGCACTGATCCCCATCAGGGAGAGCAGGGTCGGCGCCATGTCGA
Organism: Aeromonas sp. 61P; assembly: GCF_051919545.1. NCBI lineage: Bacteria > Pseudomonadati > Pseudomonadota > Gammaproteobacteria > Aeromonadales > Aeromonadaceae > Aeromonas > Aeromonas sp. 61P. Next base: position 256,788 of record NZ_JBQBEL010000001.1, on the reverse strand, counting down.
TCTGGCTGACGATGCGCGGATCCTTTCTCGGCGCAATACCGTCGCCCACGATAACCCCCGGAATATGGAAGCGGGGAATGGGCACCAGACTGGCGCCACCGACCCGGCTATCGTGGTCGGCGATGACCAGAAACAGGGTATCCTTCCAGTATTCGGACTGTTTAGCCTTCTTGAAGAACTCGCCGATGGCGTAATCCGCATACTTGGCCGCGTTGTTGCGGGTCTGCTTGGGTTGCTCGAACAGTTCGATGCGGTTGTCCGGGAACTCGAACGGATCGTGGTTGCTGGAGCTGAACACCAGACTGAAGAAGGGTTTACCCTCCTTGTGCAGCGCTTTGAAGGTCTCGTCGGCCTTGGCCATCAGATCCTCGTCGGAAGCTCCCCAGGAGCCCTTGAACACCGGATTGTCGAAATCCTTCTGTTCGACGATGGTGGTGAAGCCGTTGCCGAGGAAGAAACTGCGCATGTTGTCGAAGTGACTCTCGCCGCCATAAATAAAGCTGGTGTCGTAACCCCGCTGCTTAAGCAGATCAGCGATGGTGAAGAAGTTGGTCTGGCTCTTGCCGAGTTTGACCACCGACTGTGCCGGGGTTGGAGTGAAGCCGGTCAGTACCGCCTCGATACCACGCACCGAGCGGGTGCCGGTGGCGTAGAGCTGCTCGAAGGCCCAGCCCTGCTGCGACAGGGCATCGATGTTGGGGGTGAGCGGCAGACCGCCGAGGGAGCCGACAAACTGGGCACCCAGACTCTCCTGCAGCAGGATCACCAGATTCTTCGGTTTACCCTGGAAGCTCGCCTGGTTGAAGGTCTGGCTGGGCAGCAGATCGGAGTTGAAATCACTGGCCGGACGGCCACTCTCCTTGCGCATGACCTCGAGCACCTTCTGCTCCGTCATCTCGCCGTAAAACTGGCCGGCATCCTCCTCGGCGCCCATCTGTTTGATGGCAAAGAAGAGGGAGTAGGCGGAGTTGACGGTGAGCGAGTTGACCAGCGGATCCTCGGCAAAGGCGACCATGGCCGGGTTCAGGGCGCGGTGGCCGAGACTGGAGCGGGCACCGAGAAAACCTATGGCCAGAATGAGCAGGGCGAAGGCCGGACGCAGATACCAGCGGGGGAAGCTGAGGCCACGTACCAGACGGCCGCTCAGCCACCAACCGCCGGTCAGCACGGCGCCACTGAAGAGTACCGCCAGCAGCAGCTCGGCTTTGCGCCCCGCCCACAGCATGGCGAACACCTCTTTCGGATAGATGAGGTACTCCACATAGAGGCGGTTGGGGCGCACGCCATACTCGGTGACAAACGAAGGGGTGGAGATCTCGAGGAACAGCATCAGCCAGAGTCCGACGGTCAGCCAGACGCGCATCAGTTGCAGCCAGCCCCGGCCGATGGCATGGGAGCCTGCCAGCAGCAGAGTGAGCATGGCGGGGACACCCCAGACCCAGCAGAGGGTCGCAAAGTCGACCCGGATCCCTTGCAGCAGCATCTCCTGCCAACCGGCCACGGCATCCACCCGTTCCAGTTGCCAGAGACCGAGGGCGATTCGGCTGAAAGAGAGAGAGAAAAGCGCGAGCGCGCAGAAGATGGCGAAGGGCCAGAACGGGCCGAGTCGCTGTTTTAGATCTGTCATTTTTGTTCCTGAATGAGACTGTAAGCGCCTGTCCACAGACGTTTTTTACTTGTTGTGAGGTTATGACAGATCGAACTGGTTAAGGTTGCATTCAATTTTGTTAAAAGCCGGAATTAACACATTTATCATCTAAAAATGTGATGTCGCGCGCTTAATGAGCACAGCATAACCTGCTGGGTAAAATGTGAGCCACAGCGCGTATGGATGGGGGATGGGTGTTTATAATTGCCGCGAATTATCTCAATCGGAGCCGAAGGGATGCCGGTCTTTATCGATGTCGAGTATGTGCGGGGATGGCGCCTGTTTCTGGTGTTATCGGATGGCACCACGGGTGTGCTGGATCTGACCCCCTGGCGAACCCAGCCGCTGTTTGCAAAGCTGGAGAGCGAGCGTCATTGCGCCCGGGTCTTCATCAACCGTCACCACCAGCTGGAGTGGCCTGTTGGCTGCACGCTATCCGCCCATGAGGTCTATCACCTCATCTCTCCCATCGATGAGCGGGAAGCCTTCAGCTAATCCCCATTTTTTGTGAGCCAACGCCAGATTCCTGTTGCTGGAACGTTTGCCCGTTTGCCTTTCTGAGCCAACTTGGGTAAAACCTGCGCAACATTTTGCCAACTTGCCTTCGCTTCATCTGACAGAGGCTTGCCGCTTTCGCGCCGCAGGCCTTTTTTGCGGCCAGATGGCAAACCTTTCCCTTGCTGAAAGGTTTGGTTGGTTGAATGAAAATAACAAAACAAACAAATACATAAGGAAAATGTATGGCTTGTCATATGCGCACCCCCCTTGCCCTGCTGGTGGGCGGGCTCGCCTGTCACGGCGCTGCCGGTCAGGAGTCGGTTCAACAGCTGGATCCCATGGTGGTGGTGGCAACCCGCCCCGCCAGCACACTTGAAGTGACGCTGGATCCCAAGAAGCCCGGTTCCCCCATGCCCGCTGCCGACGGCGCCGGTTATCTGAAGAATGTCACCGGCATGAGCATGGTGCGCAAAGGGGGGCTCGGTGGCGACCCTGTGCTGCGGGGGATGGGGATGTCCCGTCTCAACGTGCAGATGGATGGCGGCATGCTGGCCGGTGGGTGTGGCGGCCGGATGGACCCGCCCACTGCCTATGTGTTCCCCCAATCCTTTGACCGGATCCGGGTGCTGAAGGGGCCGCAATCCCTCGAGCTGGGTGCTACCTTGGCGGGAACCGTGCTGTTCGAGCGGGACAGGCCGGAGTTCACCGCACCGGGCCTCAAGGCCGATGCCTCGGCCCTCTATGGCAGCTTCGGCCGCGATGACCAGATGGCGGATATGACGGCGGGTTCGACCGATGGCTATCTGCGCGGTCAGTTCACCCACTCCGATAGCGACGATTACCGCGATGGTCACGGCAACGAGGTGCGATCTTTCTATCGCCGCGAGAACGGCACCACCCAGTTGGGCTGGACGCCGGGGGTGCACACCTGGCTGGAGCTCACCGCCGAGCGCAGCAATGCCCGCGCCGCCTATGCGGATCGCACCATGGATGGCCCCATGTTTGATCGCGAATCCTTCGGGCTGAAGCTCAAGCAGGAGCAGATCACCACTCACTGGCAGCGCAGCGAGCTGACCCTGTGGGACAACTACATCGACCACATCATGGACAACTTCAGCCTGCGGCAAAACAGCGGCATGAAGATGCTCTCCAACCCGGATCGCCGCAACACCGGCGGGCGCTGGGCCAACGATATCGCCTTGCCAGCCGAATGGCTGCTGACCGCCGGGCTCGACAGCAACCGGGATCAGCACCGCAGTCGGAGTGGGGTCGACTATGCCACCAAGGATCGTCAGCGCACCCTGCGTTTCGAGCAGCAGGGCGGATTCGCCGAACTGGGTCGTCAGCAGGGGGCTCACAGCTACAAGGGCGGTTATCGTCAGGATAGGGTAGAGACCACCCGCTATGGCGCCGGTGAACAGACCCTCTACAGCGATACCCTGAGTCTTAACAGCGGGTTTGGCCGCTACGAATATCAGTGGTCGCCCCGCTGGTCCAGCTATCTGGCCTGGGGGCAGGCGGAGCGGGCGCCGGACTACTGGGAGCGCAGCAAGGACAGCACCCCGTTTACCCTCAACCCGGAGCGCAGCCGTCAGTGGGATGCGGGGCTGGCTTTGCGCAGCCGCGAGCTGGACCTGACCCTCTCCCTCTTTAGCGCCGACATCAAGGACTACCTGCTCTACAACAGCAAGTCGAACAAGGTGCGCAATATCGATGCCCAGACCCGGGGTGGCGAGCTGGAGGGGCGCTGGCAGTTTGCCGAGCAGTGGCGTCTCGATGGTGGTCTGGCGGTGGTCTACGGCGAAAACCAGAGCGACAACAAACCGCTGGCCCAGATGCCACCGCTCGATGGCAAACTGGCGCTGGGCTGGCAGCCGGACGAAGCGCTGAGTTTCACCCTGCTGGGGCGCGCCGTGGCGGCGCAGGATCGGGTGGATGTGGGCTCCGGCACGGTCGCCGGTCAGGATCAGGGCGAGACCCCGGGCTTCTTCACCATGAACCTGAGCGGCGCCTGGCAGTTTGCCAAGGGGTGGCAACTCTCGGCCGGGGTAGACAACCTGTTCGACACCTTCTACTACGAGCACCTCTCCAAGTCGGTCCACAGCAGTCAGGCCGGGCTGGGCTACGAGCAGAGCGGCCGCATCCCCGAGCCGGGTCGTTCCTACTGGCTCTCGCTCAACTACCGCTTTGCCTCGGCCGGTGTGCTCTAACCAGTTGAGTCAGATAACGTTTTCAGTCACAGACACCGCTGTGTGAGCATCGCTATCATGGTGAAAAACAGGCGTATCAGACGCCTGCTCTCACAGCGGGAACATAACAATGAAACAGGGAACGTTACGCTATGGCGGCCTGCTCGGGGCCGCCCTGTTACTTGCGGCTTGCGGCGGCAGCGGTAGTTCAGGTGGGGAGAGCGCTCCCCCCGTCGTCAATCCGCCGGTCACCCACCCTCCGGTCGCCACGGCCAGTCGTGCCTGCTATGGCGACGATCAACCCGCCTGCAACCTGCGCATCTATCAGGTGATGGTGGAGTCGTTTGCCGATGGTGACGGCAGTGCCAACTACGGCGTCGGCTATGGCCCCTCCCAGCACAACGGCGATCTGCAGGGGATCATCGACAGTCTCGACCACATCAAGAGTCTCAACGTCAACGCTATCTGGCTCACCCCGGTGTTCGACTCCTGCGCGGGGCAAGGCGGCGATAACAAGCTCGATGCCACCGGCTACTTCGCCTGCGACTTTTTCACCGTGGATCCCAACTTTGGCAGCAATGCCAAGCTCAAACAGCTGGTGGATGGGGCGCACCAGCGCGGCCTCTATGTCTTCCTCGACGGGGTGTTTGGCCACGTCAACAAGGTGGGGGTGAGCAAGCCCTCGCCAGAGGGGCGTCTGCCAGCCCTCACTAGCGGCGGTGCGGGTTATCCCGGCCAGCTGGTGGATTACAGCAAGCCGGAGAGCCTCGCCTACTTCAAGGAGGTGGCCCGCTATTGGGTCGAGCAGTACGGCATCGACGGCTGGCGCCTCGATCAGGCCTATCAGCTTGGGCTGGATGATTGGCGCGCCATTCGCAGCGAGGTGGAGCAGGCCAGCGCAACGCGCAAGGCGGCAGGGCAGCAGTGGGGCACCCTCGGCTACATGGTGGGCGAGGTGTGGAAGGGGGCTGACGACATTCGCGCCCAGGCTTACGGCAGCAGCGACAATCCGGCGCTCTCCTCGGCCTTTGACTTCCCGTTGCGCTACGGCATCCTGCAGGCACTGGCGGTGGAGGAGTCCGGCAAGGGCGGCCAGGGTGCCAGCGTGCTCGATGCCAGCTGGAACAAAGTGGAGAACTACCCGAATCATGCCATGCCGAACCTGATGCTGGGCAACCACGATCTGGTGCGTTTTGGTGATCTGCTGGAGCGCGGCAACTTCAAGTCGACCGAGTACTGGCAGCGCCACAAGGCAGCCTTCAGCTTTATGGCGGCCCGCTCCGGCCCCATCACCTTCTACTATGGCGAGGAGTTTGGCGACGAGGTGCCGGGCTTTGCCGCCAAGGTTGGTGGTGACTGCGCAGCGCAGGGCTTGTGCGACGATCATGTGGCCCGCAGCGATGGCAAGGTGCCCGCTGTCACCGGTTTTGTGCCAAGTAGCGAACAGGCCGAGCTGAAAGAGTGGCTGGCCCAGTTGCTGGCGATGCGTGCCGCGCACCCCGCTCTCTATCAGGGAGAGCGAGTCAAACTGGTGGCCGATGGCAGCCTCTATGGCGACATCAAACAGACGGCTGGCGAGCAGATAGTCTACCTGCTCAACCTCTCCACCACGGCGCTCAGCTACAACCTGCCGACGGGCAAACTGCGCAGCGGCAGTGCGCTGGTGGATCTGCAAAGTGGCGAGAGTCTGGCTATCGGCGGCAGCAGCGTAACGGTGGAGATACCGCCCTTGAGCGGGCGTTTCCTGCGTCTGCAATAAGTCAGCCACAGCACGCTTTAATATGAGAGAGGGCCCCATCGCGGGGCCCTCTCTGTCATTGTGGGCGACAAAGTCATGGCGGGGTTATGCGGTGCTCTGGCCCCGGTTTTCCAGCCGCTGGCGGAAGGCGCGGGCCAGTCGCTCGTAGAGATCCTGCGCCTCCTTGTCTTCGATATCGCCGCGGATCCAGGGGTTGTCGACGATCTCCAGCAGCACGCAGTCGCGGCCCTGCTGGCGCAAATCGAGCCCGTAGAGGCCATTACCGAGTTGATGCACGGCGCGGCGGGCGGTCTGCAGCACCCGCTCCGGCACCTCGTTAAGCGGCAGCGCCTCGATGCGGCTCATGTCGAGGGGGTGCTTGCGGCGGCGAATGCGGTTGCCGGGTTCGGGCCGGTAGCGGCGGCAGGCGAACAGCGGCGAGCCGTCGAGAAAGCCGATGCGCCAGTCGAACTCGGCGGGGATCCGGCTCTGCACCAAGAGCAGGGCGGAGCGGCCCAGCCCCTCGTCCAGCAGGCGGGCCAGCTGTTGCTCGTCGCTGGCCATGGCGAGATCGCGCCCCTGTGCCCCGTCGGGCACCTTCACCATCAGCGGCAGGCCGAGCCGTTGCACCAGCTCGTCCACATGGTGGCGGCCGCGGCGGGTCACCACCATGGTGGGCGGCATGGGCACGCCGCTGCGCACCATCAGCTCGTAGAGATAGAGCTTGTTGCTGCAGGCGAGGATGGCGCGGGAGCTGTCGATCACCGGCATCTTGAGCTGCTCGGCACGGTGGGCAAATTCGAAGGTGTAGTGGCCGACTGCGGTTTCGGCACGCAGCCAGAGGGTGTCGAACTCCGGCAGCCGCTCTATGGCCGACGGTGGCAGGATCTCGGCCCGGATGCCTTGAGCGGCAGCAGCACGGATAAAGCGCTCCAGCGCCAGCCCGTCACTGCTGGCTCGGCCGTCATCGGGATCCACCAGAATGGCGAGCTGGTAGAGCGGCGCCGCCTGCTCCTCGTCACCGGTCCCCACCAGTGCCTGAGCGTGGTGCAGCATCAACTCTTTTTCACTTGGGCTCAGCTCCAGCGGCGACAGGCTCTGCTGCTGGCGCACGGACCAGCCGTGGCGGCCGCGCTTGAGGGTCAGCTCCTGCAGCGGCAGCTGGCTCAGGCCATAGTAATAACGCGCCAGCCCCGCCAGCTCGCTCTGTTCACACTGGCCGAAGATGGCGCGTACCCGGATCCGATCTTCGCTCTGCTGGGCCAGCCACCCCTGTGCCTTGCGCCACAGCTTGGCCGGTGGCTGCTGGGGTTGCAGTCGGCTGATGGCCTGCAGACCCGGCAGGCAGTGGTGGCCGCGGGCCTGGGCCAGCAGCGAGCAGTAGTAGCCTGCGCTCAGGTGCTCCAGATTGCGGCAGAGGTTGATGATGCGGGGTCGGCCGCCGGTGGTCGGCACGCCATGTTGCAGATAGGTGCGGGCGGTCAGCAGATAATCGGCATGGCAAGGCCAGTCGCCCAGCTCTTCGACGATGACATAGGTACTCATATTTTCGGCTCCACAGATCAGACTGCCTGAACAGGCAGGATCCCCAGTGGGCTTCGATGCACCGACAAGCACGACAATGGCGCGAGGGGAAACAAGAGGTTACAGTGCCTAATATGACGCCTTGGTAACTTGTGATACAAGTCGCATTTTTGGTGCTGAGGATAAATAACTGAACAAGGACTCCCCGTGTTGACCGTACGTGCGGCCCGAACCGATGATCTGGGCGCCATCGTTAATCTGGAACGCTACTGTTTTCCCCCCGAAGTCGCCTTTGGCCGCAGCCGCTGGCACTATCTGCTGGCCCACGCCAAGGGGCGTACCCTGTTACTGCTGGACGAGAAACATCAGCTGATGGGCTATCTCTGCCTGCTTGAGCACAGAGGCTGGGATCGGCTGGTCATTCAGGCGCTGGCCATCCGCTGGACGGTGCGTCGTCTGGGCTGGGCCCGCCGTCTGCTGGAGCAGGTGATCCACGAGGGCAAGGCCGCTGGCTGGGGGGCGATTCGCCTCGAAGTGGGGGACGCCAACGAAGAGGCGCTGGCGCTCTATCAGGGATTGGGATTTCGTCCCCAGCAGCGGCTGGCGGACTACTATGGCCGCGACCAGCACGCCCACCGGCTGGTGCTGCCGCTGGTGAGCGACGAGGAGCGTGAGCGGCGCAGAGTGGCTCGCACTCTGGCGCGCAAGCCCTCTGCGCAGGCCAACTGACCGTATTGAACAAGCAACATCGAGGAGCAGGATGAGCTGCGACAACTGTCTTGCCACCGCCATCAGGGCCAAGCTGGGGCGCTGCCCGGTCTGTGCCATCCAGACCTTCGCCATCGGCCTGGTCGGCTGGCTGGTTTGGTGGTGGTGCGGCGCCGATACCTCGGTCAACGCCCTCACCGGCCTGCTGTTTGCGCTGGGTGGCTCGGGCCTGCTGCTGCTCCATCTGGTGGTATTTGTCTGGCGCAAGGCGACCGGACGTGAACTGAGCGATGAATGAATCTTAATAGATTCAAACAGATAAATAACAATATCGGTGTAGATATGGAGGTTCAGATGATTGCAATGGTAACGGGCGCCTCGTCCGGTTTTGGTGAAGCCATCAGCCGCCAGCTGGTGCAGGCGGGCTACAAGGTGATCGGTACCGGTCGCCGTGCCGAGCGGCTGGCTGCGCTGGCCGACGAGCTGGGCGAGCAGTTTCTGCCGCTGGCGTTCGATGTGCAGGACAAGGCGGCCACCCGCGCCGCCATCGCCGCTCTGCCAGCCGAGTGGAGCGAGGTGGATCTGCTGGTCAACAACGCCGGTCTGGCGCTGGGGCTGGAGCCGGCCCATAAGGCGGATCTGGAAGATTGGGAGCAGATGATCGCCACCAACATCAGCGGTCTGACCCTGCTCACCCGCCTGCTGCTGCCGGGCATGGTGGCGCGCAATCGCGGCCACGTCATCAACATCGGCTCCATCGCCGGTACCTATCCCTATCCGGGCGGCAACGTCTACGGCGCCACCAAGGCGTTCGTGAAGCAGTTCAGCCTCAACCTGCGCGCCGATCTGGCGGGCACCGCCATCCGCGTCACCAACGTGGAGCCGGGCCTGTGCGGCGGTACCGAGTTCTCCAACGTGCGCTTCCACGGTGACGACGCCAAGGCGGCCTCCGTCTATCAGGGGGTGGAGGCGATCCAGCCGGAAGATATCGCCAATACCGTGCTCTGGGTGAGCCAGCAACCGGCCCACGTCAACATCAACAGCATCGAGATCATGCCTGTGGCGCAGACCTTCGGCCCGCTCAATATCAGCCGTCGCTGATCGCTGCATTGGTTGAAACAAAGAGGCTCCCGTGGGAGCCTCTTTGCGTTGGCGAGCCGGTCACAGGCTCATGATCTTCTTGAACTCCTCCGGCGAATACTTCTTCTCGCTGCGCTTGGTCAGATCCGTCATCAGCTTGTAGCGCAGCGTTTTGGCCATCTGATAGGTCTGCTCCAATTGGCCATAGGAGTAGTCGGCGGCCAGCCCGATGGTGGTAGCCTTGTCGTTGGCATAGGCCTGCTTAAGGCTCTTGTCGAGCAGCGCCACCTCCTTGTAGAGCTTGGTGCTCTCCTTACTCCAGACGTTTCGCAGCAGCGGCAGGTACTTGTCCGGATCGGCGCTGGCCAGCGCGGTCAGGCTGCGGAACTGCCAGTAGGCGGAATCATCGGAGTAGCTGTCGCTGCCGGTGCGATAGGGCAGGGGATAGTTTTCCAGGGTGTTGTAGAGCGGCACCATGACCGATTCAGCCAGCACGCCATAGCTCTGCCAGATGAGCCCCTGCAGCTCTTTGGGCATCTCCTTGCGCAACTGGATGACGTGGGATTCCAGCTGGCGATCGACGCGGATCGGCCGCTCCGCCTTGCCCGCCAGCGGCGTACCGTCATAGGTGGCGCTCAGCACCCTGGCTACGTCCGGCACGGCGATGGGGGCATCCGGTTTCATAAAGAGCGGATATTGCGCCTGCCGGGTCGCCTGTTTGTGGGAGGCGGTCAGCATTTTCTGGCCGAGCCACTCCCGATCCACGTTATACGGGTCAGCGATGACCCCGAACGCCTTGGCGAAGTTGAAATCCTTCGGATCGGCGTTATCCAGCAGTTTGTGCTCGCGCACGAACTCCAGCAGCTTGGGCGAGTGCAGCACATCGGTGCTGTCGAGATTGACGCCGTGGATGCGCAGGCCGTTGGCCACCATGGCGTAGCTGTCGTCCGGCACCCGCACCGCGATCCAGTGGTGGCCAGAGCCGATCTCCATCAGCCAGGCCTCGTTCACATCCGCCAGATAGAGGCTGTTGCCCTCACCGGCGCCATATTGATCCACATAGCGGCCGAGCAGCTCGACCCCCTCTTTGGCCGTCCTGGCCTGCGGCAGGATCAGGGTCGGGATGATGGCTTCAATCACTCCCTTCTCGATCAGCGGATCGGCTTTCCGGGCCTTGTCGTTGACCTCGGCACTGGTGGTGGCCGAGATGGCGACGTTGAACTCGTTGATGCCGCGCTCCTCATAATATTTGCCTGCCGGATCGCTGGTGGTGGCATCCCAGTCGTGGATGGCGGAGTAGGCGAAAAATGCCTTGGGCATCGGCACTTCCAGCCCGTTGCCCAGTTTCCAGAGTTTGCCCTCATTTTGCTGCGCGGGCCGGAAGGCGAGGTACTTGTTCCAGTTGTTGACGCCAAAATCCTCGTTTCTGGCGATCATCACGCTGCCATCGGCACTGGCCCCCTTGCCGACGATAAGACCGGTACAGGCGTCGGCACTGGTGCCAAGCAGGGTGAGCAGGGTGGCGGAGAGAAGACTCAAGGTGTGTTTTTTCATAGTTATGCCCGAAAGGTTGCGGTGAGTGAGAGTCAGACGAGGGGATGAGGTGTGGGGAGGCCGCAACTCCGAACTGGCAGCGGAGTGCGCTCGGCAGATTGGTCTGCCTGTTATTGGTTTTACGAACAGATCATCCATGACACGGCTGGCTGGTTGTGATGTGCGCCAAAATTGTATGCCTCGCTGGTTGTTTGTTTTGTGATCGAGCTGCGGTTCCTGACTTTTCTCTGGCGTCGTGGCGCGTGGACGGCGAAATGTGCCAAAACAGTGTGAACTGGCAGCAGATGAGTCATGATTCTGACGCCAGTTTGCGTGGGGGACGTGGTGAGATCCGCCATATCTCTGGATCTCGCACTATCTGACAAGTTGGCCTGTAACTTGCTGGTTTAATTGATAATGGTGGGGCATGACGCCCCATGTGACCGGATCAGCCTGTGCCCATTGCCGCAGATGCGCACTGAATTGGAGCCCCCATGGATATCAAACCCTACAGCCAGCAGCTTGCCCAGAGCGCCTCCAACAACCGCGCCCTCGCTACCCTCAACAGTGCCAGTAGCGGCGGTCAGGGCGGTGGCTGGGAGGAGATGGTCAGCCTCTCCACCCAGCGCCTGACCGGCCAGGCCCAGCAGGTGCTGACCTACGAACATCTGGCCAAGAACAACAAGTTGCCACCGGCGCTGGATATGAGCTCCGACAAGGGGGGCGTGGTACAGCAGCTGGTGGACAAGGCGCTTGGTTTCGATCGCAAGAAGTTCAACGAGATCGAAGAGAAGCTCAAGACCATCGCCGATAACAAGAAGCTGACGCCGGAAGAGCGGGCGGAGCAGAGCAAGCCGCTCAACGAGCAACGAGAGGCGATGCTCAAGGAGGCGATGGATCGCCTGACCGGCAAGAAGAGCTCATCCACAGATGAGGCCAAAACTGCCTGAGCCTGCCGTTGTTCTGAGATCTACCCGGTCGGCACCGATGGGCCAGTGTCGACCGCCGATGGGCAAGCTTCTGCCACCTCTTTTGACCTCACCTCCCCACAGGCGCACAATGTCCGCGCATTGAGCCAGTCGAGGAGTCCGCCGTGTACAACTTCCAATATGCCAATCCGACCCGTATCTGTTTCGGCGAGGGGCAGATCGCCAGCCTGCCCGAACTGATCCCGCCCGGCAGCCGGCTGCTGGTGCTCTACGGCGGTGGCAGCATCAAGCAAAACGGCGTCTATGAGCAGCTGACCCGGGCGCTGGAAGGGGTGACGTGGCAGGAGTTTTCCGGCATCGGCGCCAACCCCAGATTCGAGCTGTTGATGGAGGCGGTGGCGCAGGTGAAGCGCGATCGCATCGACTTCTTGCTGGCGGTCGGCGGTGGCTCGGTAGTGGATGGCACCAAGTTTGTCGCGGCGGCCGCCTGCTACGAGGGGGATGATCCCTGGGATATCTGCGGCAAGCAGGCGAGTGTGCACAAGGCGCTGCCGATGGGCTGTGTGCTGACCCTGCCAGCCACCGGTTCCGAGAGCAATCCCACCTCGGTGGTGAGCCGGGGGGATGTGAAGATCTCCTTCAGAAGCCCGCTGGTGCAGCCGCAATTTGCGGTGCTCGACCCGACCACCACCTACAGCCTGCCGCCGCGCCAGACCGGTAACGGAGTGGTGGATGCCTTCGTCCATATTGCCGAGCAGTACCTCACCTTTCCGGTGGGAGGCGAGGTACAGGATCGGCTGGCGGAAGGTTTGCTGCAGGTGCTGGTGGAGAACGGCCCCAGGGCGCTGGCGGAGCCGACCAACTATCAGGTGCGGGCCAATCTGATGTGGGCGGCCAGTTTGGCGCTCAACGGCCTTATCGGTTGCGGAGTGCCGCAGGATTGGGCCTCTCACGCCATCGGCCATCAGCTGACGGCGCTCTATGGGCTGGATCACGGCCAGAGCTTGGCGGTGGTGCTCCCTTCGCTGCTGCGTGAGCGGGCGAGCCAGAAGCAGGACAAGCTGGCCCAGTTTGCCGAGCGGGTGTGGCATTCGACCCGCGAGGACAAGGCCCTGCGCATCGAGGAGGCGATCATCCGCACCGAGCAATTCTTCCAGAAGATGGGACTGGGGACCCGGCTTGCCGACTATGGCCTCAGCGAAAGCTGCATTCCGGCGGTCTGCTCCAACCTCAAGCGGGTGGGGCGCACCGCGCTCGGTGAGCAGCAGGATATCGACCCGGATCGGGTGGCACGCATTCTCGCCCGCGCGCTATAAGCCGGCGCCGGTTTGTGTCCCTGGCTGATTCATTTTCCCAATTAAAGAGGGCCGCTTGTTGCGGCCCTCTTGCATGAGGGTTAGCCGATCACTCGGTGCGCGCCTTCAGATAACCGGCGTAATCCGGGATCTGCACGCTGAACGCTTGCCGCATATGGGGGCTGTCCATGATGAAGTCGGCGGTCGCTTCGTTGGTGGCGACCGGGATGTTCCAGACCGCCGCAAGGCGCAGCAGCGCCTTCACGTCCGGATCGTGCGGCACCGCATTGAGGGGATCCCAGAAGAAGATCAGCACATCGATCTTCCCTTCGGCGATCAGGGCGCCGAGCTGCTGGTCGCCCCCCATGGGGCCGGAGAAGAGGCAGGTGATGGGCAGTTGCGCCTGCTTGCCGAGCATGGTGCCGGTGGTGCCGGTCGCATAGAGATGGTGGAGCTTGAGCTCCTCCTTGCGGCGCATCACCCAGTTCAGCAGAGGGGTCTTCATGTTGTCGTGAGCCACCAGTGCCACCCGTTTGTGGGGCGCCATCTCGCGTGCAATCTGTTCCATGGAAATCGTCCGTAGCATTGTTATTGGAAGAGAGCCGTATCCTAATCGAAAGCCATGACAGATGCTGTGTCGGGCGTATTAACTGTGATCCTGTCGAAAAGTTTTCGGGTCATGCGACTCAAATATGGCGGCCCAAATAAAGAGACCCGCGCTGGCGGGTCTCTTTGCTTGCTGGCCTGCTGGCTCAGGAGCCGTGGTGCAGTTGCGACTGCTGATAGTTCTCCAGCCCGATGCGATCGATAAGGTCTAGCTGGGTCTCCAGCCAGTCCACATGCTCCTCCTCATCCTCCAGGATCTCCTGGAACAGGTCGCGGCTGATGTAGTCTTGCACCGACTCGGCATAGGCGATGGCTACCTTGAGGTCGGGGATGGCATCCATCTCCAGCGAGAGGTCGCAGCGCAGCATCTCTTCCACCGTTTCACCGATACGCAGCTTGCCCAGATCCTGCAAATTGGGCAGCCCTTCGAGAAACAGCACGCGCTTGACCAGCTCGTCGGCGTGTTTCATCTCATCAATGGACTCGTGATACTCCTTGTGCCCGAGCGCCTTGAGGCCCCAGTCATCGTAGATGCGGGCGTGCAGGAAGTATTGGTTGATGGCAATCAGCTCATTGGCCAGCACCTTGTTGAGGTGGGCAATGATCTTGGGATCTCCTTTCATCGACAGTGCTCCTTGGTTCGTGCCTGAGGCTCCGATCGTTAGAGTTTAGTCCAGAAAAGTGACAACAAGGGGTCTGGCGAGCCAGCTCGCCTGAGAAAAGAGGTGACCCTGTTGGCGGGTCGCATCAGAAAAGAGGTGTCCGGATCAGGCCACTTCGTAGTAGAGCACGGGTTGCTCCTGCTCCATCTTGTCGAGCTCGGCGGCAATGATCTCCATGGTCATGCGCACGCATTTTCCACATTGGGCGCCCACCTCGAGCGACTGCTTGAGTTGGCGGAATTCGCTTTTACCTGACTGCACCGCTTTGCGGATCTGGGTATCTGTGATGCCGCGGCACAAACAGACGTACATGATGGTCACCTCTTGTGGAATGAGATGAAATCTAAATGAGAATGGTTCGTAGTGCAAATAACCATTGGTAATAAGATCCCCTGCTTGCCACTGTGCAACCCCTTGGGGACAATGCTGGCAACCAGAGGAGATCACCATGCTCAAGAAACTGTTCAGCGCCCTGTTCGGGGGCGAGCCGACCAAGGCGCCGGAAGTCACTCCCACCGAATATGCCGGTTATCTCATCTATCCGGAGCCCATGGCGGAAGGGGGGCAGTACCGATTGGCTGGCCGCATCACCAAGGAGTTGGACGGCGTGCTGCAAACCCACCGTTTCATCCGCTCCGATCTGTTTGCCAATCCGGCCGATGCCGAGCGTTTCATGGTGCAGAAGGCCCACACCTTTATCGATCAGATGGGAGATCGCATGTTCGAGCCCCGCAAACCGGCTGACAGCCAAGTTTCATGACACTGCAAGAGGTCACCCTGCTGCGCGAGGCGCTGGCCCGCGCCGGTGAGCGGCGACTGATCTGGCTGGAGGGGGAGGAGGCCGAGTGCATTGCCCGCGCCCAATCCCTGCTCGGCGAGACCGTCTTCTGGCTGGGGGCGGGGCCCGAGTGCTATGCCCCGCAACCTGCCGCCAAGGCGCTGCAGCGGCTCGGTCAGGAGTGCGACACGCTGGTGTTCAATGCCTTCAGCGGCTTTCACCCCGATGCCTTCGGGGCGCTGGCAGGTACTCTATGCGCCGGTGGCTTGCTGTTGCTGCTAACGCCGCCCAGAGCACAGTGGCCTGCATGGCCGGATCCTGACCGGATCCGGCTGGTGGCCCAGCCGGAAGAGGCGAGCCGGGCCGGTCACGGTTTTATCGCCCGGCTGGTGCGGTTGCTGGTAGGTGATCCTGCCCTCTCTCTGGAGCCGCCGGTTTGCTCGCAGCCGTGGCAACCGATTGGGCCGGAGCGCAGGCTGAGCTGCGATCAGACACGGGCACTGCCCGCCATCCACAAGGTGTTGCACGGCCATCGTCGTCGGCCGCTGGTGCTGAGTGCCGACCGCGGTCGTGGCAAGAGTGCGCTGCTGGGGCTGGCTGCCGCCGAGCTGCTGCGCCAGCAGCCAGGGCTGAACATAGTGGTGACGGCCCCCTCGCAGGCAACGGTAGCGACCCTGTTTGCCCACTCAGCTCGCGGGCTAGATACCACGCCTGAACAGCTGACCGGACTGAACTACTGCTCGCCGGATCGGCTGGTGCACGAGGCGATGAATCCCGATCTGCTGCTGGTGGATGAAGCGGCCGCCATTCCGACCCCGCTGCTCGAAGCCATGTTGGCCCGCCACAGTCGCATCGTGTTTGCCACTACCGAGCACGGTTACGAGGGGACGGGTCGCGGTTTTCACCTGCGTTTCAAACGGGTGCTTGATAGTCAGACCCCGGAGTGGCAGGAGATCCACCTCTCTGAACCCATTCGCTGGAGTGAGCGCGATCCGCTGGAGCCGCTGATTTTCCGCCTGCTCGGCCTCAATGCCGAAGTCGCAATGCCCTTGCCGCCGACCAGCCCGAGCTGGCGTCTGGTCAGTCAGGGGGCGTTGGCGAGCGACGAGGAGTTGCTCAACCAGCTGTTCGGCCTGCTGGTGCTGGCCCACTACCAGACTACGCCGAGCGATCTCAGATCCCTGCTTGAGAGTCCGGATCTCGACATCCATCTGCTGGAGCAGGATGTGTGCCTGCTGGGAGTGGCGCTGGTGGCGCGGGAAGGGGGAATAGAACCCGAGCTGGCCGAGGCGATCTGGGCCGGGCGTCGCCGTCCGCGCGGCCATCTGCTGCCCCAGTCGTTGCTGGCCCACGCCGGTTTCAAAACGGCGGGGGGGCGCAGCTACGCCCGGGTGATGCGTATCGCCATCCATCCCGAGCTGCATCGCCACGGGTTGGGGTCGCTGCTGCTTGGCAGGCTTGAAGAACATTATCGTCAGGCGGGGATCGATTACCTTGGCTCGGCTTTTTCGGCCAGCGCCGACCTGCTCCCCTTCTGGCGCAAGGCAGGACTGACGGTGCTGCGCATCGGCCTGCAACGGGATGCCGCCAGCGGCTGCCATGCTGCCTTGCTGCTAAAGGCGCTTAAATCCGAGCATGAGTCCGAGATGGATCAGTGGCAGCAGCGTTTTTTACGCCAGTTGCCGACCCTGCTGGCAGGCGAGCTGAAAGGATTGGATCCCGAGCTGGTATGGCGATGTTTGCAAGGCAGTACCGTCACCGCGGCTGAGCTTGGCGAGTTCGAGCGCGACGAGATTGAATGCTTTGCCCTGCATCACAAGCCGTTTGAACTGAGCCAATGCAGCCTGCAGTTTTGGCTGGCACGCCATCTGGCTGTGTTGGCTTCACTGACTCCTGACGAACGTGCTCTGCTGATTGCCCCCATCTGGCAATACGCAGAGTGGGGGGCGCTGGCTGCTAGGTTGCAGCTGGCGGGCAAGCCCGCCGTGATCAAGAGTTTGCGGGCGCTGCTGGCGCGTCTCTTGAGTTCCTCTACCACTCGATAGGTTTGCCCTGCCAGTCGAGAAAGCTCAGCTCGCCATCCGGTTGCAGCCGGTTCATCAGGTTAATCAGATGGTCGGCTACCAGCTCGGGACTCTGCACGTTTTCTGGCGGTACATTGGCGTGAAACGGGCGGGAGAGTGGGGTATCCACTGTGCCGGGATGGAAGGCCAGCAATTTGACACCGGGGGCCCGCCGGGCCAGCTCGATGGCGGCACACTTGAGCAGCATGTTGAGGGCTGCCTTGGATGCGCGATAGCCATACCAGCCGCCTGCTCGGTTGTCGCCAATGCTGCCGACCCGGGCACTGAGAACGGCCAAGGTGCAAGACTCGCGGCCAAACAGCGGTAACAACTGGCTGATCCAGCGCAGCGGCAGCAAGGCATTGGTCTGGTAGAAGCGGGTCATGGCATCGAGATTGATTGCTTCTAGTCGCTTCTCTGGCTGGATCTCCCCCTGATGCAGGATGCCATTGCAGATCACCACCCTGTGCGGTCTCGGCACCACTTCCGCGATGCGCGCCACCACTTCTGTCATCTGCTCATCGCTGTAATCACAACATAGCCAGTGCAGACCCGGCGATGAGAGGCCAGCAGGTGCGGGCTGGCGGCTGATGGCAATCACTGGCCCGACACCCGCCGCCAACCAGTGTGTCACCAGAGCCGCCCCGATACCGCCAGAAGCGCCAATCACGACTATGCCTTCACTCATCTCAGGCTCCTTGTGAGTACATGATGGATTTCACCATCCGCCAATGTTGTCCTGATTGGCAGATACGATCCCGCCAGCCTACGGGATCAAGCGGTTAACGCTGCAATCTTGCCGAGATCCGAGCCGTTGGGTGAATTCCATTCCTATACTGAGGGAAAACCGCAGCGGTCTGCTGCCCGCGCAACCAGAATGAGAGTCACCATGATGTCCAAAGATGGGGAAGAGCGTAAATCTATCCTGACCGAAAGTGGCACCAACGAGCTTGAGATCATCGAGTTTCACCTCAAGAAGCAGCTACCGGACGGTCGTGAAAAAACCGCTTATTACGGGATAAACGTCGCCAAGGTGCGCGAGGTGATCCGGGTGCCGGAGACAACCGATTACCCCAATGCCCAGCGTCATATGGTGGGGGTATTCTCACTGCGGGATCGCCTCATCCCCCTGGTAGATCTGGCGGGCTGGCTCGGCATCAAGACCAACCCTGACCCCAGCCACAAGGTGGTGATCGTCACCGACTTCAACAAGATGGCCAACGGCTTTTTGATCGATAGCGTCAGCAGGATCCACCGGGTCTCCTGGGAGGATGTGGAGTCCCCCAGCCAGTTTCTGGAGGCGGGGGAGAACGACTGCGTGGTGGCCGTGGTCAGGCGCGATGGCAACCTCATCATGATCCTCGACTTCGAGAAGATCATCGCCGATATCAACCCCGAGCTCAGCATGGAGAAGTACGACGTCACCCAGGATCGCAAAGTGCTTATCGACGATCGCATGATGGCGCTGCGACAGGGCAAAACAATTCTGGTGGTGGACGACTCGGCCTTTATCCGCAAGATGATCGAGACCACCCTGCGCACCGCTGGCTACAACGTGATTACGGCCAAGGACGGGGGAGAGGGGCTGGAGATGATGACGGATTTCGATCGTCTGGCCCAGGAGGAGAGAATGCCGGTGACCGGCTTCGTCAATGCGGTGATCACCGATGTGGAGATGCCGCGCATGGATGGCATGCACCTGCTCAAGCGTCTGCGGGATACCCCCTCCTACAAGGAGATGCCCATCGTGATGTTCTCCTCCCTGATGAGCGATGACAACCGCCAGAAAGCGCTGCAACTGGGGGCCAACGATACCATCACCAAGCCCGAGATAGGGCGCATGGTGGGGATGATGGACCATATGCTGCTGGGGATCGCCCCGCCTTCGCCCGCCAACAACATCTGACCTGCCGTTAACTTGCAATTGGCCGGTCGAATCCACTGACCGGTTGCCTCAAGCGGCCACTCCTTGCCAAGGAGTGGCCGCGCTGTTTTGGCTGTTTGCTGCGATCCCGACGCCCCTTGTCTCCCGGACATGATTTATGTAATGATAATTATTATCATTTGTTGGTGTGAAGCATATGACAGCAACCTGGGTGAAGGGGTGGGTCGAGTCGACCGAAGGTGGCAGCAGCATGAGTCACTGGAAACAGCAGACCCGAGAGGGCAACCGGCTGTTTGACTGCGGCGAGTATCATCAGGCGCTGGCTCATTATCAGCAGGCGCTGTGGCTGGCTCGTCAGCAATTGGTGCAGTGGCATGACGCCGATGAGGCGGTGGCTGCGCTGGTTGTGGCTCACCACAATCTGGCGGATCTGCTGGTGGCCATGACTCTGCCAGATCGCGCCGCCGACCTGCTCTGCTATGTGCACGACTGCCTGCTGGCGACCTGTCACTCCCCCGCTTGCTCCTCTCGCCTGCGAGAGGCTGCTTTGCGCCATACCCGCACAACCCGTGCCGAGTTGCTGACGTTCGTACAGCGCCACGGCAGCCACGCCGGGATCATGCGTTCGCTCGGTCACTGCCTGTGTCAGAGCGAGCCCTCATCCCGGCTCCATTAATCCGAACAGAGGTCATCATGAGTCATACCCTGCCAGCCCTGAACTATGCCTACGACGCACTGGAACCCCATATCGATGCACTGACCATGGAGATCCACCACAGCCGTCATCACCAGACCTATATCAACAACCTCAACGCCGCGCTGAAAGGGGCGCCAGAGCTGGCCGCAATGCCGGTAGAGGCTCTGCTGCGCCGCTTCGATACTCTGCCTGTCACCTTGCAGGGGGCGGTACGCAACCATGGCGGCGGCCATGCCAACCACTCCCTGTTCTGGCTGGTGATGAGCCCGCAGGGGGGCGGTGAGCCGGGCGGTGAACTGGCTCTGGCCATCGAGCGGGAATTGGGGGGATTCGATGCCTTCAAGCAGGCCTTCACTCAGGCTGCCCTGAGCCGTTTTGGTAGCGGCTGGGCCTGGCTGGTGGTGGACAAGGCGGGCAGATTGCAGGTGGAGAGCAGTGCCAATCAGGATAGTCCTCTGATGCATGGCCATACCCCGATCCTGGGGCTGGATGTGTGGGAGCACGCCTACTATCTCAAGTACCAGAACAAGCGTCCTGACTATATCGCAGCCTTCTATCAGGTGGTGGATTGGGCCGAAGTGGCCCGCCGCTATCAGGCGGCGCGAGGCTGACCTGTCGCTGGGTATGGGTGTGCAGGCTCACCGCCACAACCTGCGCTGTAATAACAAGACCCGCCAGTTGGCGGGTCGTCTGTTTATGGTGTGGCAGTGCTGACGCTGGCTGCTGAAGGGGCCATCGGCATTGTGGGCAAGGCCGCACTGGGCGCCTCTGCGGTGGTTTCTGCCGCGGATTTGGCGGGAGTGACCGGATCAGTCGTTGCCGCTGCGGATAAAGCAGGAGTGACCGGCTCAGTCGTTGCCGAGGCAGACGAAGTTGCTGACTCGGTGGCAACCGCGGCAGAGACTGCCGCTGGCTTGGCCTCATCCAGCGCCGGTTTGGGTTGTTTTAGGCAGGGTTGCAGACTGCCGATGGTACTTAGTGACTGGCAAGGCACAGGCAGACCGATGGGCACAGGTGCCCCGAGGAACTTGGGCCCCTTGTCCAGTACATAGAGGTCGAGCAGCCCCATCAGGCGGGCAAAGACTTCCCGCACCCGGGTGCGGATCCCCTGATAGGCGCTGGGATCCTCGGCATTGAAGCCGACCGCATCGATACCGAAATGGCGAGCGATGAAAATGGCCCGCTCGTTATGAAAGCCCTGGGAGACCACGGTAAAGCGCTCCTGGCCGAACACCTCTTTGGCGCGAACCACTGAGTCGAGGGTGCGGAATCCGGCGAAATCCATATAGATGACGGAGGCGGGGATACCCGCCTTGATCAGGGCGCGGCGCATCTGGCGTGGCTCGTTGTACTGTACGGTAGCGTTGTCACCGGAGACGATGATGAAGTCCACCTTGGCATTGTTATAGAGCTCGGCCGCCGCCTTGATACGGTATTTGAAGTAGTGGTTGGGGCCGCCACCGGAGAGATATTTGGAGGTGCCCAGCACCACCGCAACCCGGTTGTAGGGCACCTTGTCCACCTGATCGTAGGTGTAGTGACGGGCATCCGAGACGATCCACTCGCTGTAGCCCAGCAGCATGGCAATCAGGGCCAGCAGCAAAACGAGGCAGGCGAGGAGGATCTTGGCAAACTTCTTCATGCGCGGTGCGGTCAGGGTCTGAAGTTGGGAGTGGCTATCGGCATTCTATTACAACTCGGCCGCTGGCGTCAGGCTTGATAACGGGCGGGCACCTCACTCGGGCAGAGGTTGTCGCAGCAGAGGCCGGGAGAGCGGGAGGATAAAGCGAGGGGCTGCGGTGGCAGCCCCTCTGGTCGGTGAAGGTTTATCAGTGGGCGGAGTCGTTACCCTTGCAGGCGTCGGACTCCTTGTTGGCTTGCCACCAGGGCAGCAGATCCCGGGCGAGCCATGCCTGATAGGCGTCGCTGTCGTTGGCGATCAGCCGGTCCAGCTCCCCTTCGAAGTCGCTCATCGCCTGCTGTCGATCCGGATTGCGCAGCGCCTGTGCCAGCGCCAGCCAGCTAGCGCCGCGACCGGTATCGTTGAGGAAGCGGTGAACGGTATAGGACCAGGAGTAGACCATCTCGCCACCCTGGTCGTAGTCAAGGTGGAGGATCGCCGCCAGTGTCGGGCGCTGGTTGGCGGGGCGGTTTGCCACGTTATCCAGACCCCGGGCAAAGCACTGGCCGTGGGCGATGTACTCTGCAATCCCCTCGGCCCACCAGGTGGTGCGGTTGAGCGGATAGTGGCCGAAGCTGCCGTACTGGTTGAAGCGGCCATCCAGATAGTGAACGTACTCGTGGCGCAGGTTCCACACCTGGAAGGCAGGGCGTTTCCACTCCGCCTCATAGGCGAAGAAGCGGGCCTGATTGCCGAGCCGAGCCGGATCCCCCTCGATATAGATGCCGCCATTGTCGGTGGAGACGCCAAACAGCGCGCTGCCGTAGCGGCCCCAGTCGGCGGAGGAGTTGAAGATCACCAGCTCCAGCGCTTCGTTGTGATCATCGGCCACCGGTTGCCAGCCAGTCTCCATCTGCTGGTGGAAGCGCTGCTCTTCATCACCCAGCTCGCGGCAGATCCCTTCGGCCTGAGCTAAGGTCAGATCCTGGGCGCGCAGACGCAGGGTGGGCGAGCAGGTGTGCTCGAACGGCAGAATATCTTCCATGCGGATTTGGGTACAAAGCCCGGCGAACTCGCCGCTGACACAGGCTTCGCTGGTGCGATCCGTGTAGGTGAGGTAGTAGCTGGAGAGGGTCAGGGAGACCTCTTCCAGCATGGCAGCCGGATGCTGTCCGCCCGGGATCAGCCCTTGCTGGCGCATGATGGCGATGACATCGCGATCCAGCTGCTGGCGATAGGCGATCGCCTTATCCGGGCTGGTGTGATGGAGGTAGCGCATCATCTGGTAGAGGCGGCTATGGGCATCGAGGATGTTGTTGAAGATAAACAGATCCCGTGAGCCATCGCGCTGTTTCCAGAGGGCCAGCTCGCTCAGGCCCAGTTGCAGCAGGCTCTGGCGCAATGCCGCCTCCTGTTGCAGCACAGCTGCGCTGAAGTCAGCCTGCTGACCGTAAGAGGCGCTCTGATCGACCAGATTGAGCAGCTCGAACAGGCCATCGGCCCAGGGTTTGTGGCCATTGATCTGTGCCGCATGTTGCACCGCATAGCCGAGCGCCTGGTTGAGCTGGGCCAGCATGGGGGCGGCACTCTGGCGGAAGGCGGCTTGGCCAAGCTGTCCCTGCGCCGCTACGCTCCAGGCTTCCAGCACTGTGCCAGCCTGATCTTGTGGTTCGGCACCCAGCAGCAATGGGTGGTTGAGCAGATCAATCATCACCCCGGCCAGTGCCCGGGCGGCCTGATCACTCTCCTTGCCAACGCCGCCATGGTAGTTATGGGCGCGCACATAGTAGAGCAGCTTGTCCATTGCCGGATGGGTCGGCTGGTTGGCCGCCAGCAGGGCACGCATGCCGCGCACCACCGCCATCAGCTTGGCGTCATCGTGGCCGTAATCCGCCTGCCAGGCAGGACTGTTCTGGCCGCTCACGTCGGCCACCAGTTTGGCTGCATCGCTGTCGAGCAGATCCACATCGGGTTGCTCTGGCTCGGAGCAGAGACGACCGTTGGCGCGGCGGCACTCCAGCTGCTCCTCCTTGCTGGCCAGCACGATGGGGCGATTGAGCACCCGGCTCTCCTGCCACGCTTTGCTCTCTGGCAGGGGTTGCCACTCGCTGCCGGCGACCGGGTATTGGTAGCCGCTATCTTGCAGCGTTACCTGAACCTCGCTGCCAGCGGGGATCACCTGACGGCAGATGCGATAGCGGATGGTGTTGCTCCCCTCCTTGCGCTCCTGTGGCTCATCACACTCTTGCTGAGGCGTGAGCTGATCCAGCTGCCACTGATAGCGGCGCCAGACGTGGATCTCGCTGACCTGAGCGGCAGCCTGACTGCCTGCCACCGGCTGCAGGCGGAAGAAGATCTGCTCCAACCGGCCATCCCGCTCACTCGGGGTCTCTTCAAGTACCTGCAACTGCTGCCAATCCTGCGGCTGATAGTGCCACTCCGACTCGGCGCAGCGGCCTTGTGCGTTGAGTTCGCAGCGATCCAGCTCCCTTTCGCTCTGACCCAGGATGATGGCTTGCGGCAGCGGCAGACGATCCTGCCGCTGTGCGGTCGGAGTGCCCGCCAGCTGCTCCCAGCGACCCTGCTTGAGGCCATAACCGAAGTCATAACTGCTGGCCGGAATGAGCTTGCCCGCAGGAATCCGATCTTCACAGCGAACGAAGCGGATCTGCCAGCCCGCATCTACCTTGAGCTGCGGCTCGCCACACTGTTGCTCGGCCAGTGCGGCGAGCTCGCTGCTCTGCCAGTCGAAGCGACGGTAGACCCTGAGCTGCTGGTAAGGAGCATTGTTGCTGCGCGCCTTGAGCTCGTAGGTGATCTCTGTGATGCGCGCGGCCAGTTGCCGGCTCGATTCGCCAGTCAGCTGATACTGTCGCCAGTCATTGGGGGAGTAGTTGGCTTGCGCCGAGGATGTAGCCAAAAGCAGGGGGCCTGCCAGCAGCAGCCACCCGGTACCTGAACGGTTCATTTTTATCCCTTTGTTCTTGTTTGTGTATTGTCTTGCGAGTAATCGCAAGGCAATTTACAGGGACTCAAAAGAATATCAACGATTTTTTAAATGACATATAAATCAATGGTATAGTGTTGATTTATATACTTGCTGTTTTTGAACTCCTACTGCCGTAGTGAGGGCTCACATGCGACTTTATTGAAGAAGTTGTTAGTTGTGTAAAGTGAGAGTCAGATCTCCTTTAATCAACACGAGACATGCAGCAAATGGCCAGGAAAAGCGAGATGTTCCTATGGCTTAAGCCACATTATCTGGGCGTATGATGACTTGTGACTCAATCAGCAAAGCCAGCTATTTGTGCGTGAGGAGGCGGGATGAAAAGATATTGGCCGCCTGTATGGGTAGCACAGGCGACCTGATAAGAGCTTCTTTCAACACCACCTGCTCATCTGTTTCGCGCCAATTTCAGCATCACTACAGATGAGTCATCAGAGATAGCTGACAGTCACGATCGCCATGTTGCTGGCATTGGTCACTTTGTAGCTGATAGTGCTGCTAATTGAGCTGATTTGACCGGCTTGCTGCAAGTGAGCCAAAGGCATGGTTTGCTTGTTCATGCCTGAATAGCAGGTCACGCTGCTGTCAGAAAAATCACATGGAGATTCGTAGATAGTGCCAGTAAACGTCACTGAGCCATCAGCTGCAGAAGCAGTGGATGGCAACAAGGCGGTACCAAGCAGCAAGGAAGTGCATACAGAGAGAACTGTCTTGCGAACTAAACGGGAGGCGGTGTGTTGAGCTTTCATATCTATGTCCTTTTCGTCACAGGTGTTGTACGAAAAGGGCAACGCAATCAAAGAGTAATGCCATAAATCGGCAATAACATCACTCTTCTCAGATGGCAGCTCCGCTGTCTTAGGTATCAAAACCCTTAGACCGGTGGCTTTGCGTCCCGACCTTTCGATCGGTTTGCCCTTTACTCTATGTCTAGATGATAACACTCCACTTTGAGAAATCAATCGGCTTAAAAATCATGAGAGATGGATCACAGTTAGTCTGCATAATTAATAACGTATATTTATTTTTTTATCTCAAATCTTGCCTGTGAATATTGCGGGCAAGCCTCTATATTAGCGCGTCATATCTATGATTAATATGTAATGTAGTAGATGTATATTTATGTGTGTGCTGCCAATAATTTTATTACCTGATTACCTGATTACCTGATTACCTGATTACCTGATTACCTGATTACCTGATTACCTGATTACCTCTTTAGGGGGCGATTCATGAAGTGGTTGATAACTATTGTCAAAAATAGATAGGTTATCTTTGTTGTGTTTTTGTTGGAATTTTGTGTGCGACTTTAAATTCATAGTCTGACAATATTGCAATAGATGTCCTTTATATGAACTTTATTTATTTTATGATCTCGCTTTATGTTTTATTGTTGGCTTAAGCCATTGTTTTTTATGTGTTTATAAAAGAATTTATACAAATCAAAATGTATTTGATGTGCATCAAACGAGTCGTTAATTTGTTCGTCAAGCAAAAGCGGAATGCGGCTTTCTGCACAGACGACAAGGACGTATGTAGTTGTGCAGTTGAGGTGTAGCGGGAACTACCCCTGATGCGGTGTGCTGCTTTTGCTTATTTAAATAAACCTGAAGAGGCACAGTTTATTATTGGCATGATTTCTCATCGGCTTAATGAGAGACGAGCGCCAACAGTTGCTGTGCAGTATATCGCGGCATCACTTAATATCGTGACTCCAGCATGATTGGAGTGATGCAGTACAACACACGTTAATGTAGGTATAAACGAATGAAAGCTAATAAGATTCTGGTTGCTATGGGTGTTGGTTCAATGCTGCTGTGCGGCTCCGCTTTTGCTGCTGGTGGTGCCGGTTCCGGTAAAGTCACTTTTAACGGTGAAATCATCAACGCTCCTTGCTCTGTAGCCCCTGAGTCTGTTGACCAGGTAGTTGAAATGGGCCAGATCAGCACCAAAGAGCTGGCCAACGGTGGTGAGTCCAACTCCAAGCCGTTCAGCATCAAGCTGCTGAACTGTGAAATCTCCGACGCCGAAGATGCTGTCAAGGTGACTTTCAGCGGTGCCAAAGACCCGGTAGATTCCAGCCTGCTGGTGATCGGTGGTGGTGACGCCGCTGGTGCCGGTATCAAGATGACCGCTCCGGGTGGTGCTCCGATCGTGCTGGGTACTCCGACTTCAGCCTTTACCCTGGTTAATGGTGATAACGAACTGCCGTTCAGCGCCGTGCTGAAAGGCTATGCAAAACAAGACACCAACCCGCTGAAAGCCGGTGCTTTCACTGCAGTGACCAACTTTACTCTCTCCTACGAGTAATAGAGTGCCTTAACGTGTGACAAGGGTTGTGGTGGTGCGAGCCACCACAACTTCACACATTCTGTTTCCTCACATCGAACCCTAATCATGAAAACTTCAATGATGGCGGCCATGGTGCTGCAGCTGGTGATGATGGCGGGATCAGTCCACGCCAACGAACTCACGGATGGACTAGCCGAATCGGGCTGTACGCTGAAGGTGCTGCGCAGCATTCCACTGCAGGCTCAGCAACCGGGCACGTTGAAAATCAGCGGTTGTCAGGTTGACGGGGCGACGGTGGCATCACTGCCTTTTATTTCCATGTCCGTGCGTGGTGCCATGAGCGATGAGCTGGGCATTCTCAATAACGGCCAATATCACAAGGTATCCGGTGAGCGCTTTATTGTCTCGGATATCGTCAACAGTGATCTGGAATTCAATTTGGGGCTCATCAGCAGTCAGCTGTTTTTTCCGGACAGTACGACGCTGTTAGAACTCAATTATATGTAAGCAAACCAATTGCTTAGTGTAGATACCTCATTACGTGAGACCTTTATGCAATTCCTAGAGTGAAAATATGAGCGTTTCAACATCAGACTCTGTGAGAAAAAAACATTATTCAAAAATGGCTTTTATGCTATGCGTGCCCGGCCTGATGGCGGTGGCAAATCACGCATGGGCAGAAACGGAGTTTAATATTGATGCGCTCGATCTGGATGAGCGGACCAAGATCGACCTCTCCCAGTTTGCCGACGAAGGCTACATCCTGCCCGGCGACTACTACCTCGAGATTGAGGTCAACAAGAACAAGCTACCCCTGCAGAAAATCCCTTTCTACGAGAACGATACTGGCAAGGGAAAGGGTGGGGTGGCCTGCCTGCCGCAAGACGTGATCCCCAAGCTGGCGCTGACCGACGAGGCCATCGCCAAGATCGATACCTGGCACGATGGCCAGTGTGCCAACCTGTTGGCGCTGGACGGCGTAGTGATCTCGAACGATATCGGTAACGGCTTGCTGCGTATTGCCATCCCTCAGGCGTGGATGAAGTACAGCGATCCCAACTGGATTCCGCCCGAGCAATGGGATGAAGGGATCTCGGGGATGATGCTGGATTACAACATCAATACCCAGGTCAACGAAGGCGATGGTTACTCCAATCGCAACATCAGCAGCTATGGTACGCTGGGGTTCAACTACGGCGCCTGGCGTCTGCGGGGTGACTATCAGGCCAGCTCTTACTGGGGCGACAATGAGCGGACGTCGACCGAGCTGAACCGTATCTATGCCTATCGTCCGCTGCCGAACATGGCCGCCAAGCTGACAGTGGGTGAGCAGCAGCTCAACTCCCAGTTAATCGATGGTTTCCGCTATACCGGCGTCAACCTGGCCAATGACGAGCGCATGCTGCCGCCTAGTCTGCAGGGTTATGCGCCGGAAGTGAGCGGTATTGCCAAGACCAACGCCAAGGTCACCATCTCCCAGTCCGGCCGGATCATCTATGAAACCAACGTGCCGGCGGGCCCGTTTCGCATCCAGGGGCTGGACAGCTCGGTGCGCGGCCGCCTCGATGTGCGGGTAGAGGAGCAAGATGGCAGTGTCAATTCGTTCCAGGTAGACACGGCAACCGTTCCCTACCTGACTCGCCCTGGCTATGTCCGATACAACCTGGCGGTTGGTGCACCTTCCGAACAGACGGATTCGGTGCACGATGTGCACGGCCCAGCCTTTGTGACCGGTGATTTCTCCTGGGGGGTGGCGAACTCCTGGTCACTATACGGCGGCAGCCTGATTGCGGGTGAATACAACTCCATGGGATTGGGTATCGGTCGTGATCTCTATGCCTTCGGCGCTATTTCCGCCGACCTGACCCAGTCCATCGCCAAGTTGCCGGGCCTGTCGACCAAGATTGGCCAGTCGGTACGGGTGAACTACGCCAAGCAGTTTGATGAATACAACAGCTCGATCACCTTCGCAGGTTATCGCTTCTCCCAACATGACTTCATGACCATGTCGCAGTTCCTCAATAACAAGGATCGGTTGGAGAACAACACTACGACCTCGAGCGATGATTACAATACCTGGGGTGACAAGGAGCTCTACACCATCACCGCCAACAAGACCTTCTGGGCGGAGGATGCAGCCAAGGCGCTGACGGTTTATCTGGACTACACCCACAGAACCTACTGGGATCACGAGGCAGAGGATCGCTACGGCCTCACTATCAACAAGAACGTGAACATCGGCAGCTTCAAGGATGTTTCCGTCTATGTGTCGGCCTACAAGACCAAGACCGAGAACTACGAAGATGACAAGAGCGTCATGTTGACCCTCAGCGTGCCAATAGGGGACAGAAAGAGCGCGGGATACAGCGTACAGTCCTCCAACGGCAAGGTGACTCACCTGGCCACCTATCAGGACTACAGTCGACCGGATGATACCTATCAGTTGGGGGCGGGCGTGCAGAGCAATGGCCACGCCGTGGCGCGGGGTTACTACAACCACAACAGCGACATCGGAGCGGTCAGTCTCAATGCCTACAGCGTGCAGAGCGAATACACCTCGGTTGGTGCCAGCCTGCGTGGCGGTCTGACGGCGACCCAGCACGGTGCAGCCCTGCACCAGGCGACTCGTCGTGGCGGTACCCGTATGATGGTGGATACCGACAATACCTCCGGCGTCTCTTTCAACAATGGCCGCGCCGTGACCAACCGCTTTGGCGTCGCGGTGATCAGCGACATGACCGACTATCGCAAGAGCGACACCCGGGTCGATGTGGATCAGCTGAGCGACGACATCGATGCGATGAATGCCATCAAGCAGGGGACCCTGACCGAGGGCGCAATTGGGTATAATGCTTTCGAAATTGCGGAAGGGTTCAAGCTGCTGGCCAATGTCAGACTACCCGATGGCTCAGTGCCGCCGTTTGGTGCCACCGTCGTCAAGGATTCCGGCCGTGTGCTCTCGGTGGTGGATGAAGATGGCCTGGTCTATCTGACCGGGGTGAAACCGAATGAAGCGTTTGAACTCTCCTGGGGCGGGGCCCGCCAGTGCAAGATAGTGGCGCCGCAACAAGTAACCGATCTGTCGATGAAGACTCTCACTTGCAAGTAATGGGATACCGATGAAAAAGCTGCTCTCTTATATCTGTCTGGCTGCGCTTGGCATGACCTCACTCAACGTCAGTGCCGCCATTGTGCTGGATCGTACTCGTGCCGTTTATCCGGGCGGCGCAAAGTCCATCAGCCTCAACATCAAGAACGAGAACCAGAAGCTGCCCTACTTGGCGCAGGCCTGGATTGAAGATGCCCAAGGCCAGAAGATCTCTTCTCCCTTCGTGGTGCTGCCGCCGGTACAGCGGGTGGATGCCAACCAGAAGTCCATCGTGCGCATCGCCAGTGTGCCGGCCATCGACAGCTTGCCCAAGGATCGTGAGTCCATCTACTACTTCAACCTGCGCGAGATCCCGCCCAAGAGCGAGAAGAGTAACGTGATGCAGATTGCCGTGCAGTCCAAGATCAAGCTGTTCTACCGCCCCGAGGCCATTCTGCCCGAGCGTGGGGCTGTCTGGCAGGATCAGGTGCTGATCACCAAGCAGGGCAAAGCCCTCAAGGTCAACAACCCGACCCCTTACTACATCACCTACGTGGGCCTGGGTCATCAGCAGGGCAAGGAGCGGACCACTATCAAGGGGTTCTCCGCCTTTATGGTTTCTCCCAAGTCAGAGCAGACGGTCACCATCCCGGAAGCACTGGGTAATGAATTTGTGATCAGCTATGTCAATGACTACGGCGGATATATGGATATCAAATACCAGTGCACAGGCAATGCCTGTAAAGCCGTGAAGAGCGAGTAAGCCTTATGCTACGTTCTATCTTCTGTTCAAGTCTTATGTTGTTGGCAGGAACGGCATTGGCAAATGGCTATGTGACGCCTAACCCAACCCATGATTACTATATATCGTTGGACAAGGCTGACATTCAAAACAGACCTGGTTTTACTACCAAGGCATTTGAGTGGAATTTGGGAGGGCAATACTCAGGTATCGTTACCTGCCCAGATAGAAGCATTCCACAATCTCCAGTGTACTATAAAGCAACAATGACGGATGGCTTGCCTCAAGTTGGTGATGGTTTTGTAAAACTGAATGACTTTTTGGATATGAAAGTCGAAATTTGGATAGCCGGTTGGAAGAAAAAATTTGTTACAGCCCCATTCCCGAATGAAAGTAACGATTACCCAAATTACTCTTGTACTAAAGGGAAAGAGACAAGAATAAATAATTTCGAAAGCGGTAGCCGTGGAAAGGTAACTTTTCGCGTGAGAAAACAAATAATTAATGGTGTGCAAATATCAGATCGTCAAGTTGTAGAGATGTATGGCCGTCTAGGGGCTACAACGACAGACTTTAATAATTTGCCAATGTCTAGAATTACGATTACATCTGCAATTTTATATGTACCAGAAGAGTGCGTGATCAATGGTGGGCAGACGATTGAAGTAGAGTTTGGTGATTTGCCAGGATCAGGATTGGATGGAAATAACTTTGAAAAGACGGTTCCGCTGACATTTCAATGCCGTGGTGGTGTTTTCGAAGGGGATGCTTTGAAGATCAATCTTGGTATTTCTGGAAAACCAACCTCTTTCAGTCAAGACTATCTGCGGACAACTCGGGATGGCTATCAAGGTGGAAATGTTATTTCCGATTTAGGGATAAAATTCAAACAGCTGGATGGTTCTCAGCTGAAATTGAATACCTTCTATCCGGTTTCCATGCAGGGAAATATCGGTGACTGGGGCTTTATCGCGGCACCGGTAACCCCAGCAGGTGCAGATATTCCGGCGGGCGATTTCTATGCGACTGCCACCATCGTTGCCGAGTTCCAGTGAGGATTTGTAATATGTTGCGGACATTGTGGATAGGTTTGGCGCTTTGCCCGATGCTGGCCGTGACGGCGGCTCCTCGTGCCAGCAATGACCTGGAATTGCTTGGCAATACGGTTCATCTCCATGGCAGGATCATCGATCAGCCATGTGTGGTTTCTCCTGAATCCCTTGATCAGGAGGTCGAGATGGGGGTAGTTGACGTGAAGGAACTCTATGCCAACGGAGTCGGACAGCTAGTGCCGTTCTTCATTCGTCTGACCAATTGCAAGCCGGGTATTTTCCGCATGGCCAAGGTGACCTTTACTGGCTCGCAGGATACCGAACTCAGCGGCGGATTGGCATTCACGGCCGGGATTGCCAGGGGGGCAGGCATCCGCCTGTATGACGTGGCTCAATCACCTCTGAATTTGGGTAGTGCCTCCCGCGGCTATCTGCTAGGTGGTGCGGCAGATAATGAGCTGCAATTTTTTGCCAGAGTCGAAGGACATCCGGCGGCATTGACCGCCAAGAACATCCAGCCTGGCGACTATTCTGCCGTCGCCAATTTCATCGTTGCTTATGAGTAAACTCAGAAGTCGTTGCGCTGGATGACTTTTGTATTGCCATGGCTAGGCCAGGTGATGACGCCACCTAGATAACTGGAAAGGTAAATACCTCTGGGCAATTGAATGAACTTGGCTTTTTGTTTGGGGGGCGTTAGCGCCGCGACCAGAGTGGCGACCAGAGCGTTATTGGTCAGCGCCTGCTGGTCAATGAAATTGACAATGGTATTTTTTATCTCGACCGAAATATCGCTATTATCCCGCTCCAGATCCCCAACAGAATCCAGATTGAACAGTGTCTTTCCCTGATTGTCAGTGGCTATCACGGTGGCCACTACTATTTCTCTGTTCATAGTCACAATATATTTACTCTTTCTGGTCATTTCTACCCAGTTGTCTGGTGCCTGACAATCTCTGTGATATCTGACTGTGGTTTCTTGATTATTGTAATAGTTGTTGGAAACATTATTTCCCTGCTGGTTCATGGTTGTGATAACGCATTGAACTTCTTCGGCCACAGGGTGACCGCTACGCAACAGGAAGATATTTTCGGATAATTTCCTGCTGCTATTGTTGATGGAAAAATAGCTGATGGCTTCTTTTCCAACCAGAATTGAAATCTGCTCATCAGCTTTACGTGAAACAGGTTTTATCAAGGGCGTCAGTGAATCTATTTTCACATTCAGTGCTTTTTCCGTCTCGCTGGTCATGTAGAGAGAAATCTGACCTAAATTGATAGCGCGTAGTGTATTTGCTGTCGCATAGTTATAAATGACGAGGGCTAGTGAAGTCAGCGAGACCAGCAGCAATGCAAACAGCAAAATACGCTTTGGGCTGAAATATCGGTCATATTTGCGGCGAGTATATTGCCGCCTGGCTTGAGGTGCAGGGGAAGGCGTCGGCGCATGAATTTCTTCCGCTGGTGCTGGTTCTTCACTTTCCCCAGCGAGCTCAATCGGAGCACAAAACATATAGCCAACCCGTGGAATGGTATCGATCGCATCCATTAAGCCGAAGGATTCCAGCTTTCTTCTCAACGAGAGTATCTGCCGGTTCAAATTGGTATCGGTATTGTCCTGATTTGGCCACAAGGCATCCTGCAGTTTGCTTCTTGGAATGACAGTGCCAGCCTCATCACACAGCATTTCGAGTAGCTCGGCTTCCTTGTTGCTGAGCTTGATGCCCTTGTCCCCTTTCGAGATTCGGAATATTGCAGCGGAGAAAAAGATATCCTCTGCAATTTTATAAATTCTGTTACTCATGTGTGACTCGTCTTACTGCCAAGAAGAGCATTTTACCACCACGCAGTCTTTGTTCAAATAATGATAAATCGTCAATTTCTTTTATTATCATATGGTTAGCTTTCCTACTAAATGCATGGTGGAGGGTATGGTACTACAGCCAATTAATTTGGTTCAAAAAATGTGCAAAAAAAGGCCGTTTATGTAATCGTTCTCACTTATTCAGACTGAGGAGGAGGATTTTGATACCACCAGCATTTTATTTTGAGTCATATGTGTATTTGGATGGCTCCATTGTGTCAGTTTTTGTCGCATGAATAATTATTGCGACCTAATAATATTCTGAAATTGTTTTCGTTGTGGCTTGAGATTGCCGCCAAGATCGGGCCAGGGGAGCCAGTGGTCGGGCACCATAAAGCTGGGCAGGGTGCTGCGGATCCAGGCTGCCAGCTCGGAGTCGGGAACCGGCTCGCCGTGCCAGTCGATAAAGGCGGCGGGGCGTTGCCCCCACTCGTCGCTCGGTACCGGCACCACCAGCGCCTGGGCGACAGCGGGATGATCTATCAGTCGCTGCTCGATGGTTTCGGGCTGGATGTTTTCGCCACCCGAGATGAAGAGGTTATCGAGCCGTCCCTCTACCAGCAGCTCCCCTGCCGCAGTGAACCTCCCCTTGTCGCGAGTATGAAACCAGCCTTCGCCATCGAGGGGCAGATCCAGCTCGCCAGCCCGGTAGTAACCGGCAAACAGGGTGGCGCCGCGCACGCAGATCTCCTGCTCCCGGATGCACACTTCCCGCCCCGGTAGCGGTTTGCCAACTACGCCTGCATCGCCGGGGATAGCGGTACAGACCTGACTGCCCATCTCGGAGAGACCATAACTCACCTTTGGTTCGAGCCCCATGGCGCAGAGGCGCTTCACCAGCGGTTGCGGGATGGCGGCGCCACCGAGCAGCAGCTCGCGCAGGCGGGTACGGGCGGGGTCAAAACCCTCTGCCAGCAGGCGCCAGAGTTGGGTCGGCACCAGCGAGAGATGGGTAATGGGCTGCTGTTCAAGCCGCGCCTTGAGCGGCTGACTGCGATCGTCTAGCACCAACGTGGCGCCCGCCAGAAAGACCCGAAACAGGATGGCGTAGCCGCCCACATGGAACAGTGGCAGGGAGAGCAGCCAGCCGCAGGCCTCATCGAGGGGAATGAGGGTGGCAGAGCCGCGTGCCGAGGCAAGGTGGTTGCAGAGCCGGTGCGCCACCGCTTTCTGCGTACCGCTGGAGCCGGAGGTGAGGATCATGTTGTTGAGCTGAGTCGATTCCAGCGGCCACGCTTCCTCGCTTGCCGGCAGTTCGCGCGTGAAGTCGAGCTGCAAGGGCTGCCAGTTGTCTGCCGGGATCTCCCCTGCCGACCAGAAGGCATCGGCATCGAGTTGCACCGCCAGCTCGCGCTGCTTTTCGAGAGGAAAGGCGGGGTTGAGCGGGCAGAACACCACGCCGCTGCGTACGCAGGCCCACGCCAGCAGCACATCTTCCAGCGCACCGCGCACCACCGCCGCCAGATGAGCGCCACGGCGCACTCCAGCCTGTTCCAACTGTTGGCACAGGCTGTTAAGGCGGGCATCGAGCTGGCGATAACTGAGGGGCGAGGCTGTGTGGATGGCAATGCGGTTCGGGGTGGTGATTGCCCGGTGGCGTACCGGGCAAGGTGTCTGTTCGGGTGAACGGGAGGGGTCAATCACGGTAATACAGTTGCTCCAGTCGGCTCAGATCCGGTTTGCCATCTTCCCCCAGCAGGTTGCCCGCCATCCAGCGGCGGGTATCCAGACCCGGTGCCTGTTCTGGCGCCCATTCGCCTGCCAGATGAAACAGCTGGTTCAGGCCCAGATCCGATTCGAAGCAGGAGGAGATGATCACCTTGAGCCGCAGTTCGCGGGCGCGGGCGATCAGCGCTTCGCAGTTGGCGAGTGAACCGAGCAGGGTAGGCTTGAGCACCAGCGCGCGCAGTTGCGGGATCGGCTCCCACGGCTTGCCTTGTGCCAGCAGTTCGTCCAGCGCCACTGGCATGCCGGTGCGGTTGGCGACAAAGGCGATGTCGGCAAAGTCGGCGCAGGGGTCTTCCAGATACTCGATGCGATTCGGGTCGAGGTGGCCGCAGAAGGTCCACGCCTCCTCGCGAGTCCAGCCCTGGTTGGCATCCAGCACCAGCTTGAGGGAGGGAAGGCGGTCGCACAGCAGGCGGATCAGCGCCAGCTCGTCACGCATCGGGTAGCGCGCTACCTTCAGCTTGGCCTTGCCGGGCGTGCGGTGCAGCCACTCTTTCCAGTTGCGCAGCAGCTCCTGGGGGGAGCCTTGAATGAGGGGATAGGGCTCCGGCAGCGGGTTGCGCTGCTCGGGCCATGTCCGGCGCGCGCAGTCGAGGCCAAATTGCACCGACGGCAGCACGGGGTTCGGGGTATCGCCGGTGGCCAGGGCCGCCAGCGTGGCAAGGGCTTCTGCCTCTGCCTGTTGCAGGCTCTCTTTCGAGAAGCCGGGCAGGGGGGCGATTTCCCCCCAGCCGTCGTTGATGCGTACCAACAGCCCCTCTCGCGCCACCTCCACCTTGCCGTGAAAGGTCAGTGGCTGGGTAAAAGGCAGTTGATAGCGATACAGGGCGAGTGTCATCAGGGGTTCCGCTTGTATTTGGAGAAGTCGGGGCGACGCTTTTCGTTGAAGGCGTTGCGGCCTTCCTGACCCTCTTCGGTCATGTAGAACAGCATGGTGGCATTGCCCGCCAGCTCCTGCAAGCCCGCCTGACCATCACAGTCAGCGTTGAGGGCGGCTTTCAGGCAACGCAGCGCCATCGGGCTGTTTTGCAGCATTTCACGGCACCAGCGCACGGTTTCGCGCTCCAGTTCCGCCAGCGGCACGACGGTGTTGACCAGACCCATGTCGAGGGCTTGCTGGGCATCGTACATGCGGCAAAGGAACCAGATTTCGCGGGCTTTCTTCTGGCCGACGATGCGAGCCATGTAGGAAGCACCCCAACCGCCGTCGAAGGAGCCCACTTTCGGGCCGGTCTGGCCAAACTGGGCGTTGTCGGCGGCGATGGTCAGGTCACACATCATGTGCAGCACGTGGCCGCCACCGACCGCGTAGCCCGCTACCATGGCAACCACAGGTTTCGGGCAGGTGCGGATGTCGCGCTGGAAGTCGAGCACGTTGAGGTGGTGAGTTCCCTCGTCATCGCGATAGCCACCGTAGTCGCCACGGATCTTCTGGTCGCCGCCGGCGCAGAAGGCTTTCTCGCCAAAACCGGTCAGGATGATGGTGCCGATCTGATCGTCATAACGGGCATCGGCCAGCGCCTGCAGCATCTCTTTGACGGTGCGGGGCGGAAGGCGTTGCGCACCTGGGGACGGTTGATGGTGATCTTGGCAATACCATCGTTGGACTTGTGATAGAGGATGTCCTCGTAACCGGCGGAGCAATCCTGCCACTCAACCGGAGCATACAGTTCAGCTTCCGTCATTGCTTCAATCATGACTCGTCTCTTCTTGTTGGTTGACCCACTCCGCGAGGAGTCGGGCAAAGTTATCAGGCTGATGGGCGTGCAGATTATGGCCGCCATCCAGCACCAAGTGGTTGATTCTGCTATCCTGGTTCGCCAGCTGGCAAGCCAGCTGATGGAATTTGTGATCCCGCTTGCCACTCACATAAGTAACCGGCAGCTGGCTCGCCATGAGCCAGGGGTCGAGATCCGGCTGCTTGCCGAGCGAAGTGGCGCGTAGCATGGTGGCGATGCCCTGACCGTCGTTGCCAAGGCGGCGGTCGATCTGGCGGGCCCGGGCCGCATCGTCAAGATCGGCAAACACCCCTTGCCGGTACCAGTCTGCCAGCACGTCAGCCAGGGGCTCACGCTCAAAGCGCTGCGCCCACTGTTCATCGTGCTGGATGCGGGCGGCCCGCTCACAGGCCGGTAACCCCGGGTTGCAGTTCTCCAGCAGCAGCCCCCGCAGCCCGGTGGGCTCGCGGCTGGCGTGGTAGAGGGCCAGTCGCCCCCCCAGCGAATAACCCGCCAGCAGATAGCGTTCAATGTTGCGGCTGGCCAGCTCGGTGACCAGCCACTGGTGGCTCTGCTCAAAGTCGCTGACGTTGAGATCGCTATGCTGGCCGTGACCCGGCAGATCGAGGGCGATGCAGTGGATGGCGGGCAGCCGGTCAATCACCGGTTGCCAGTCGCCGCTATCCCCCAGCAGGCCGTGCAGCAGCACCAGCGGCACATTGGCATCTTTATTCGCCACGGATGGCGGCCCCCAGCGCCTTGAGATCATCGGCCACTTGCTCGCTCGGTACCCGGATCTCGATCAAGGTAACGCCATGTTGGAGGGCGGCGCGGTAATCGCGTTCGAACTCAGGCAGGGTGGTCGGCGCCCGATAGGCGAGACCAAACATGGCGGCAGCATGTTCAAAACTGAGGCCGTGGGGCAGCCGGTAGTAGCTCTCCAGCAGCTCCCCTTCGGTGGGCACCGGCAACATACGAAAGATGCTGCCGCCATCGTTGTTGAGCAGGATCACCACCAGCGGTCGACTCGCCTTGCTGAGCAGGGCGAGGCTGTTGAGATCGTGCAGGGCGCTGAGATCGCCAAGCAGCAGGGTGGTGGGCTCATCACTGTCCTGCTCGATTGATTGGGCAAAACCGTAGGCGGTGGCGATCAGGCCATCGATGCCGGAGGCGCCGCGGTTGGTCATCACCCGGCTCGGCCCCTTGCCCGTTTCGCCGAGCATATCCATCAGTCGGGCTGGCATGCTGTTGCCGACAAACAGTTGCCCTTCGATCAGGCGGTTGAGGCGATGGCAGACCCCGAGCTCGGAGAAGTGCTCGCAGGCGGCGGTGATCTGCTGGCTGGCGTTATGTTGCAGCTCTGCCAATGTGTGCCAAGGGGCTTGTGTGGTGACCGGATGGGCCGCAGCAAAGGCGCTGGCACTGCAGAGCAGCCGGTTGCGCAGCCGGTAGTCGGGATCTAGCCGCGCCGGTTGCGGATCCACCAGCCAGTAATCCTGCCATGAATGGTGTTTTATGAACTGGCCAAGCCGCTTGGAGACAAGCCGCGCGCCAAATTGCAGCAGCACCTCGGCGCGGCCCAGCTCGGCGACGAATTCAGGGTCGTTGAGCGCCATATCCATGTGGATGAGGTTGCGGCTATCGAAGCGGATCTGGCTCTGCAGGTCTGCCAGTAGCGGCCAGCCGAGTAGTTCTGCCAGTGTGGCGACGGCCTGTGCCTGATTCGGGTCTGTAATGCGGCCAGCTACAACGATGCCGCGCTGTTGCCGAAAGGTTTCCCACTCCGCCTGAGGTGGGCAGCTCGGCTCGTTTTGCTGCCACGGGCTCCATGGCTTGCGCGAGCCGAGCCAGTCACCGAGGGGGGCCAGATAGTCGGAGAAATCCTGATAGTGCTCGCCCGGGTAGAGGGGCTCGGGGTACATGCAGTTGAAGTGCACCACCCCGGGGGTGAGCGCCTGTTTGGCCAGCGCCTGATCCACCGAGCTCAGCACAAACGCCGCCGGAATGGTTGGGGTGGGGCTTGGCAGGTTCTGCTGATAGACGGGGTAGCGGCCGAAGATCCCCTGCTGGTCGATCGCCTGATTGGCGCCGTTGTCGATAAGCTCGTGAGGGCGATCGGCGGAGAGAATAATCAGCGGCACGCCGGTGAGCTGGGCCTCTGCCACCGCGGGCCAGAGGTTGGCTACCGCGGTGCCCGAGGTCATGAGCACCGCCACCGGCCGGTTGCTCCCCTTGGCCAGCCCCAGCGCCATAAAGCCGAGACCGCGCTCGTCAAAGTGCAGGTGACGACGAAAGCCTTGATGCGCTGCGGCGGCCATGGTCAGCGGCGCAGAGCGGGAGCCGGGGGCCAGCGCGATGTCGCGCACCCCGAGGCGAAAGAGCTCCTCCAGCAAGAGGGAGGACCAGACGTGGTTGAAGGTGGCGTGCTGGCTCGAAAACGGTGTGCAGGCAAACTCTTCGCTGGCAGGCTCTTTACGGGTGGGCATAGGGGCTCTCGTAGCGTGAAAAGGGTGAATGACTATCCCAGCAGGGAGAGCACATTGGCGATCTTGTTGTCGAGTTCGGCCCACTCGGCGACAGGCTCGGAACCGGCGACAATACCGGCACCGGCAAACAGGGTGACGCTGCCCGGCTGAATGCGGGCGCTGCGAATGGCGACCGAGAACTCGGACGTCTCCCGACTCAGCATGCCGCAGGCACCGGCGTACCAGCCCCGATCATAGGGCTCGAACTCGCGGATAAAGGCGAGCGCCGCCTCGCGCGGGGCACCGCCCACCGCAGGAGTCGGATGAAGGGCATCGAGCAACTGCCAGTCGCAGACGCCGGGCTTGAGTTCGGCCTCAATATCGCACTTGAGGTGTTGCAGCAGCCGCAGTTTGAGAATGCGTGGCTCGGTCAGGGTGGCATCGTGGGTCAGTGGCGCCAGACGGCTGAGGATGTCGGCGTGTACCAGTCGGTTTTCCAGCCGGTTCTTGCTGTCGGCCAGCAGTTCGGCGGCCAGTTGGGCATCCACCTCTTCATCGCCGGAGCGGCGGATGGTGCCCGCCAGTGCCTCGGTAAAGAGGTGGCGATCTTCCCGGCGGTAGAGCCGCTCGGGGGAGCAGGCGATAAAGGCCTGCTCGGGGGAGAATTGAAAACCGAAGTGGAAGCAGTCCTGGGCGTGGCGGGCCCACTGGTCGAGCATGGCCCAGGGATTGATATCCGCATCATGGTTCGGACTGGTCAGCACGCTCTCCCGCGACAGCACCACCTTGGGGGTGTGGGCCTGAAAATCGGGGGCGGTGACGCGCTCAACCAAGGTCTGCCACTGGGCGGGGCCGGGGCAATCCTGTCGCTGCCAGGGCTGCTTTTGCAGGGCGGGCAGCGGGGCTTCCGGGCGCAGGGCATCGA
Source organism: Aeromonas sp. 61P (assembly GCF_051919545.1). Classification (NCBI taxonomy): domain Bacteria; kingdom Pseudomonadati; phylum Pseudomonadota; class Gammaproteobacteria; order Aeromonadales; family Aeromonadaceae; genus Aeromonas; species Aeromonas sp. 61P. The sequence continues at coordinate 216,453 of NZ_JBQBEL010000001.1, read as the reverse complement.
GGGCGGCTTCGGCCGCCTGCAGTTCGGCCTCGAGATTGTTTTCATCCAGCCAGAGGTTGAGGCAGAGGCTGACGCATTCGCCACGGCGCACCAGCTCGATGCGGGGCAGCACGAAACGGCAGGGGCCAAACCCTTGCCAGCCGGACTGGGCCGGATCGAACGCCAGCCCACCATAGTAGCGAGGGCTGTCGTCATGATGCTGGTTGGCTGTGTTAGTGCACACCTGCTTGATGGCGTGCGGCTCGGTCAATTCATGGATGGCGCCCAGCGCGACATACTCGGGACGAGCCTCTCCACGAGCCTGCCAGTAGATGCGGGGATAGAGGGTTTGCGCCGCGAGCCAGCCCAGAAAGGAGCGGATTTCGATCGCCACTCGCAACCGTACGAAGCCGCTGACGTTGCTGTGACGCAGGGCGTCCAGTTGTTGCTTTATATGGGTCTGAGCCAACATGGATTCTTTTCTGAGCCGGGTAGTAACGAGCGATCCGGTAGCTGGATGCCGTAGGTTTATGCCAAAGGGCGATGATTTCCTATATATTATCTGCCCATTCGTCCATGTAAATCGCCCGCGGGAGCTTCACTCTCCGGGGCCAAGTATACCCAAATCCGGTTCGATAACCCTTAACACGATCAATATCCGATTGTTTGGCCATCACAAAATGACAAATACCTTCTCTGTTTGGTTGCTGGCGGCGCGTTTGCGAACATTGCCGCTCGCCTGCTCTTCCATCCTGCTGGGCTCGGGGCTGGCTGCCAGTCGTGGCGCCTTTGATGGCACCATCATGGCGCTCTCCCTGCTGACCGCCATCTTGCTGCAGATCCTCTCCAATCTGGCCAACGATTACGGCGATGCGGTTTCCGGCGCCGACAACGGTGAGCGGATCGGTCCGCAGCGCGCGGTGGTCTCCGGTCTTATCACCAAAAAGCAGATGTGCGTGGCGATGGGGCTGACTGCGCTGGCGGCGGTGGCCAGTGGCCTGCTGTTGCTCGGTTGCGCCTTCGGTGGCCAGTGGCTGCAGATTTTGGCGTTTGTAGTGCTGGGTGGCGCGGCCATCGTCGCGGCGGTGACCTACACCGTCGGCAAGACCCCTTACGGCTATCGCGGGTTTGGCGACATCTCGGTGTTCCTCTTCTTCGGTCTGCTGGGGGTGCTCGGCTCCTACTACCTCTTCACCAAGACGCTGGAGTGGGATCTGCTGCTGCCCGCCACCGCCTGTGGTTTGCTGGCCACCGCCGTGCTCAATATCAACAATGTGCGCGACATCGAGACCGACGCCGCCAGCGGCAAGATCACCCTGGCGGTGCGCCTTGGCCGCAACCGCGCCATCGCTTATCACTGGGTACTGCTGGGGGCGGCGCTGCTGGCCACCATCGCCTTTATCCTGATCCAGCCCGCCAGTTTCTGGCCGTGGATCTTCCTGCCCGCCATGAAGCCCCTCAGCGATGCGGCCCGCACCTTGCGCGAAAGTTACGATGGTGAGGTGCTGACCGGTTCCCTCAAGAAGACCGCCATCAGCGCCTTTCTGTTCAGCCTGCTGCTCTCCATCGGGTTAGCGCTCTCCTGACCGCTGGTCGCAGCTCGCCAAGGCGAACAATGAAAAGGGCTCCCGAGATGGGAGCCCTTTTTGGTTTTGGCCGGTTTAGCTGGCGCGCGCCACCCTGAGAGGGCGGCGGGAGAAAATCAGGATATCCAGCAGCCAGATGGCGACCATGGAGGCGCCCACCAGCGGGAAGGCGATCCCCAGCAGGATCAACAGGGCGATGGCACCTCGCATCGGCGGGAGTTTGGCGGGCAGTGGCGGCGCGGCGAGACGGCCTTGCGGACGGCGGCACCACCAGATCCACAGACCACTCACGGCGCTGGCCAGCACCATCAGGCAGATGATCAGCATGGCGAGCTGATGGGGCCAGCCGTAGAGCTTGCCCATGTGCAGCATGACGCCGCTCTCCACTGTCTTGGCGACCGGGCCGTAATCCTGCCAGCGCACATCGGCCAGCACCTTGCCGCTGTATTGATCGATATGCAGGGTGGCGTCGTTGCGCGGATCGTCGGCAAACAGGGCGATGGTGTAGACGCCGGTGGCGCTGACCGGCGGGGTGATGCTGTAACCCGGTTGGACTCCCCGCTCATGGGCGATATCGACCACCTGTTGCAGCGCAATACGCTGGCTGGCCATCACCACTCCCTCATGCTCGCCGTGGTTCATGGCACCGTGATCGTGCCCCTCATCGACCGGCTGCGAGCTGGGCATGGGAGTGTTCTCCACCGCCCAGGGAACCGTCTGCTCGTGGGCCTGATTCAGGCTGCGAGCCAGCGGCGCCGATTTGGGCACCTCGTTCCACATGGCGGCGGGGAAGCGGTTCCAGACCGCAGCAAACTGATCGCCCCAGAAACCGGTCCAGGTCATGCCGCTCAACAGCAACAGCAGCAGGAAACCGGCGCCCCAGAAGCCGACTACAGCGTGCAGATCCCGCCACCAGAGGCGTCCACGCTGGCTCACTCTGGGCCAGAGGATGCCGCCCACCCCGGGCCCCTTGCGTGGCCACCAGAGGTAGAGACCGCTCAGCAGCAGTACCAGCCCCCAGCCAGCCGCCAGTTCGATCAGCCGGTCCCCCGTGGTGCCGAGCAGCAGGTCGGCGTGCAGGGAGCGAGCCACCGCTTGCAGATTCCACTTGTTATCCATGGTGCCGAGCAGGGCGCCGCTGGCGGGATCCATAAACAGAGTCAGATCGCGATCCCCCTGATTGACGATGAACTGGGCGCTCTGGTCGGGAGCGACAGGCGGCAGGTATTTACGCAGGCTGGCATCGGGCATGGTCATCACCGCCTTGGCCAGCAGCTGGTCGGCACTCAGGGTCTGGCTGGCGGGGGCGACCTTCATCAGCTCGGGGTACATCAGGTTGTCGAGCTGGGGTTTGAACAGATAGACGATCCCGGTCAGTGACAGCAGGATCAGGAAAGGGGCGACAAAGAGACCGGCGTAGAAGTGCCAGCGCCAGATCCGTTGGTAATGACTCGAGTCCCTGTTTTTCATTGCACATCCTTGTTGGGGTGCCAAACCTTTCGGCTGGTGGAATGTTTGTGGCGGCGCGGATAATAGCAGTAACGTTTCGTTAACTGCAATCACACATCTTGAGATCGATTCGGTGCGGGATGTCGGTAACATGAGGTGCCGACGGTTTGCTGGATAGGATGAGCACGCTTTGGGAAAAGCCTGTTTGCTGCTGGACTTTTCCTTATAAATTATTACCTTGTGGTAACAATTTGCAGGCGATGGTGGTGGTAACGGAATGGGAGCAGTCATGCAGCCAGATGGGCAATTTGACATGGAGCGCAGGGGTCAGATGCTGATCTGCCGCCCGAGTGGCCCCTTCAATCTGGCAGGTGCCATGGCCTATGAGGCGCGCTTTCGTCACGAACTGGCCGGATTGATGGATGGCCCCTGGGGGATTGTCGAGGTCGCAACCGAGTTTGAAGCGGCCGGGCCCGAGGTGCTGGCCCGTTTTCGTCGCCAGTTTGGCTGGTGTGCCGAGAGTGGCTGTCAGTTTCTGGCGGTGGTCTTCGTGGGGGGCTTCAAGCGCTATCTGGCGGATAACATCTTCAAGGGATTACCCTTTCGGGCGGTACGTTACTTCGAGCAAGAGGCAGCGGCCATCCAGTGGCTGGGGGAGCAGCTCAACACCGCTCCCTGTGAACCTGCGAGCGCTTGACCACCCTTATCCTGACTGGCCTTGGCTCAATCCAGCTTGATAAACCACTTGTCCCGCTCGTCAACGCAGTCGGGTTCACCCATTTCGAATTCACGGCAGATCAACGGCCGCACCTCGTACATGGATGGGGCACATCATCGTGGTGAGTGTATTCGAGGAGCCTGGTCAATCCAGCTTGATAAACCACTTGTCCCGCTCGTCAACGCAGTCGGGTTCACCCATTTCGAATTCGCGGCAGATCAGCGGCCGCACCTCGTAGATACGGCACATCATGGTGTTGCGGTCGAGGGCGGCGCACCAGCCATCGTCCAGCCGGCGCATGACCGGTATCTCGCCTTCCCGTTCCAGTACATAACGGTCCGGCACGCCGGTATCGGTAAAGAGCATCACTTCGAGGCGGCAGCAGCAGGCTTCGCAGTTCTGGCAGCTCACATCGGTTTGGATTGCTTGGGTCATGGTGCCTGTCTTGCCGCATGGCGGCATCGGAGATATGAAACAGGCGCCTGTCAGGCGCCTGTGGTCTGGCTAACGGCTTGCAAAAAACCTTAGCCCAGTTTGCGGGCGCGGTAGCTGCGACCCTTGATCTTGCCTTCCTGCAACCGCTTGAGGGCGGCGCTCGCCACGCTGCGCTTCACGGCGACGTAGGAGTACTGCTCGGAGATCTGGATCTTGCCCACATCGGCACCAGCAATGCCGCCTTCTCCGGTCAGGGCGCCCAGAATGTCACCGGCCCGCACCTTGGTCTTGCGGCCTGCATCGATGGAGAGGGTCACCATCTGCGGGGCGATCGGCTTGATATCGCGGCCGATGCTGTCGAGATCACCCAGCGGCATCGGAGCCTGCTGGTACTCTTCGATAAAGTTGACGCGCTGGGCCTCGTTCGGCTGATAGAGACTCAGGGCCAGACCCTGCTGGCCGGCACGACCGGTACGACCGATGCGGTGCACGTGCACTTCCGGATCATAGGTCAGCTCGTAGTTGATGACGGCGCCCAGCTCCTTGATGTCGAGGCCGCGGGCCGCCACATCGGTGGCCACCAGAATGGTGGCGCTGCCGTTGGCAAAGCGCACCAGCACCTGATCCCGCTCCCGCTGTTCCAGATCGCCATTCAGCGCCAGCGCCGAGAAGCCCTTGGCGGCCAGATGGTCGGCCACGTCGTTACAGGCGCGCTTGGTGTTGCAGAACACCACGCAGGAGCTTGGCTGGTAGTGACTCAGCAGCCAGGTGAGGGCGTCGAGGCGCTGACCGGCAGGCACTTCGTAAAGCTTCTGTTCGATGGCGCTCCCCTCGTGCAGGGACTCCACGCTCACCTCGACCGGATTGCGCTGCACGCCGCGGCTCATCTGGGCGATCCCTTCCGGATAGGTCGCGGAGAAGAGCAGGGTCTGGCGCTGCTGGGGGGCATAGCTGATGACCCGGTTGATATCTTCGCCAAAGCCCATGTCCAGCATGCGATCCGCTTCATCCAGCACCAGTGTCTTGAGGCCGGAGAGCTCCAGCGTGCCTTGCTCCAGATGTTTGAGAATGCGACCCGGGGTGCCAACGGCGATGTGGGCACCAAAGCTCAGGGTTGCGGACTGCGGTGCGGTCGGGGTGCCGCCGCACAGGGTCACCAGCTTGACGTTGGGCAGGGCGCGCGCCAGACGACGGATCTCCTGAGCCACCTGATCCGCCAGTTCGCGGGTCGGGCAGAGCACCAGCGCCTGCACTTCGAGGCGGTTGACGTTGAGCTTGGCCAGCAGGCCGAGGCCGAAGGCGGCGGTCTTGCCGCTGCCGGTTTTTGCCTTGGCGATCAGGTCTTTGCCATCGAGCACCAGAGGCAGGCTCTGGGCCTGGATCGGGGTCATCTGCAGGTAACCCAGGCTGGTGAGGTTCTCTTGCAGGGCGGGGGAGAGATTGAGGCTGCTAAATTCGCTGTTGTTCACAAAAGGACTCTATTTCGGAGAAAACGGGGATGCGCGAGCGCTAAGGCCGCGCATCATACCAGAATGTGGCACCGGATGTGGCGGATTTTTGAACGGCTGGCCACGAGGGGCCATTAAAGGTTCATTTGTTGCCAAACCGACCGCGGACGATCACCGACAATACGATAAGGACTATTTTTCAAACACTCATCTAATTATTTATCATGGATAAACGTTTTCTATTTTCAGTGTTTTAATATAATGACTGGAAAATATTGTGCGAGCAGTTACTGCGCCACAAGGAATGTTGCGAAAATGCTGATTAAATATTTTTAAAGAATATGAAAACGGCGCCACCATTACTCAACATTATGTTTTAAAAGGATTTATGTTATCTGTGTTGCGCGATTAATATCAGTTCATTGCACAATTAATTTAAAAACGTTTGTATTATCCTGCCTCCATAATATTGCGCGGGATTGTGATGGCTATCTGATTTTTAAATGTGCAAATGTCTATGATGGCGCCGGTCAAAAATTACAATTTACTCAGGTGCTACAGGTATGGAATACGTTCACTTTGTGCTCGGACTGGTGATGGTCCTCGCTCTCTCTCTGCTGGCTAACCGCCACAACTGGAAACAGATCAAACTGCGTTATATCGGCCAACTGCTGGTGGTCGAACTGGCGCTGGCCTGGTTCATGCTGAACTCCGAAGTGGGTCTGGCGGTGGTGGGGGGCTTCGCGGCCGGCTTCACCAAGTTGATGGAGTTTGCCAAACAGGGTACCGACTTCGTGTTCGGTGGTCTGGTCAACGAAGGGGCCTTCTCCTTCTTCCTGATGGTGCTGATGCCCATCGTCTTCATCTCCGTGCTGATCGGTATTCTGCAGTACATCCGCCTGCTGCCGCTGGTGATCCGCGGTATCGGTACCGTGCTGGCCAAGATCAACGGCATGGGCAAGCTGGAGTCTTTCAATGCCATCAGCTCGATGATCGTCGGCCAGTCCGAGAACTTCATCGCCCTCAAGAACATCCTGCCGCACCTGAACGAGAAGCAGATGTACACCCTGGCGGCGACTGCCATGTCTACCGTCTCCATGTCCATCGTCGGTGCCTACATGCAGCTGATCGAGCCGCGCTACGTGGTTGCCGCGCTGGTGCTCAACATGTTCAGTACCTTTGTGGTGCTGTCGCTGATCAACCCCTACGAGCCGGATAACTCCGTGACCGACATCAAGGCCATTGCCGAAGGTGACGAGCACCACACCCCGAAGAAAGAGAACTTCTTCGAGATGCTGGGTGAGTACATCATGGCCGGTTTCACCGTTGCCGTGATCGTGGGTGCCATGCTGGTGGGCTTCATCGCCCTGATCGCCCTGATCAACTACCTGTTCGAGATGGCATTTGGCGTGAACTTCCAGTTCGTCATGGGCTACCTCTTCTACCCGATCGCCTGGATCCTGGGTATCCCGAGTGGTGAAGCGCTGCAAGCGGGCTCCATCATGGCGACCAAGCTGGTAACCAACGAGTTCGTGGCGATGATGGATCTGGGCAAGGTGGCTGCCGAGCTCTCTCCGCGTACTGTCGGCATCCTCTCCATCTTCATGGTCTCCTTCGCCAACTTCAGCTCCATCGGCATCATCGCCGGTGCGGTAAAAGCGCTGAACGAAGAGAAGGGCAACATGGTTTCCCGCTTCGGTCTGAAGCTGGTCTACGGTTCAACTCTGGTCAGCCTGCTCTCTGCTGTTATCGCAGGCATCATGATCTGATCCTCTAGTGGCATCTGCCACGGTTTGAGCCCCTGACCTCGTCAGGGGCTTTTTTATTTCTGGCTTACAGGCGCCAGCCGCACCACCAGCCGGCAACCAGCAGGGTGAGGGTGCAAAAGCCGGTTTCGATGGCGCCGCCACTGCGCAGCGGCCAGCCCGGCAGGCGGTAACGGCGCTTGATGGGCCAGAAGAGCGGAATGCCCGCCGGGGTGAGCCAGTCCCCCAGCAGATGGCTGAGGTAGCCGACGATAAGCGCATCCTTGACCCCCATGGGCAAGGTGTCCGGCGGCAGGCTCTGGTTCAGCCCCCAGACGGCAGCGGCGACCGCCAGCAGACTGTGGGTGAAACCGCGATGCCCGAACAGCCGCGACAGAGGTTTCGAGATCCACGGCAGTCGTTGCCCCAGCACCGATTTGGGGTGGTCGAGGTCGGGCAACAGGGCGCTGGCCAGCGCGGCAGGGATGGTCTGCCACAGGCTGGCATCGGCCAGGGCCGGAGTGAGCTGCAGTTTGTGGGCGATCAGGGTGCAGGTAACGGAGAAGAGCAGGTGCCCTTGGGCGGTCATGATGATTACGGCGTGGACAAGATGGCGGCGCATCTTACCAGCCTGACGGTTGTGGTCAGCTCTTATTTTAAAAATCAGGATGTTACGGCGAAAAAGCGCCCATGTTGGGCGCCTTTAGGGTCTCTTTACAGCTTGCCTTTGACCAGCCACTTGTCGAGGGCGTTGGCGAAGCGCTGTTTGTCAGCGGCATTGAAGGGGGCCGGGCCGCCGGTCTGCACGCCGGCCGAGCGCAGCTCTTCCATAAAGTTGCGCATGCCGAGCCGCGCCTTGATGGTCTCGCGGGTGTAGATCTCGCCACGGGGGTTGAGCGCCTCGCCGCCAGCATCGATCACCCAGGAGGCGAGGGGGATATCACCGGTGATCACCAGATCGCCGGGCTGAACCTGCTGGGCGATGACATGATCTGCCACATCGAATCCCTTCTCCACCTGCTGGGTTTTGATGAAGGGCGAGGGGGGCACCCGCAACCCCTGATTGGCCACCAGGGTGGTGACGACCTGGGCGCGGTGGGCGGCGCGGTAGAGGATCTCCTTGACCGGAATGGGGCAGGCATCGGCATCAACCCAGATGGGCATGGCATGGTTTCCTGTAGTGAAAGCGGATGGAAAACGAGAGCGGCCATGTTAACACAGGCCTCCCCTTCCCGGCGCGGGGCTGAGTCGGCCCCGCCTTTGGTGTAAGCTGGGGCCAGCACATGAAACGAGAAGGAGACGAGATGGATCGGGTGCCCGGTGAAGTGATTTATGCCCTGACCCTGGATGGCAAGGGTGGCATGGCGCTGCTGACGGCGGGAAGCGAAGTCCCGGCGGCACATCCCGGCTGGCTGCATCTGGATTACGGCAATCCCGATTCGGCGCGCTGGCTGTTGCAGACCCCCTTGCTCAGCGAGGCGGCCAGGGAGTCGCTGCTCGGCCAGAGCAATCGTCCCAAGCTGGTGCGGATGGGGGAGACGGTGCTGCTGATCCTGCGCGGCATCAACCACAACAAGGATCACAGGCCCGAAGAGATGGTGGCGCTGCGCATCTTCATCACCCCGGATCTCATCATCAGCAGCCGTCGTCGTCCGCTGCTCTCCGAGCAGGATGTCTTCAACCAGCTCAAGCTGGGGGGCGGCGCCGATACCCCGGCCGACTGGCTGGTGGAGATCTGCGATGCCCTGACCGACCGGGCGGGGGAGTTTGTCGAGGAGCTGCACGACAAGATCCTCGATTTGGAGGAGATGGTGCTGATGCGCGACATGCCCGCCAATGGCCGGCTGGCGCTGATCCGCAAGCAGCTCATCATGATCCGTCGTTACCTCTCCCCCCAGCGGGATCTGGTGGCGCGGCTGGCCAACGAGAAGATCAGCTGGCTGGATGAGGATGATCGCCGTCGTCTGCTCGATATCGCCGATCGGCTGCGGCGCTGGCTCGATGACCTCGATGCCGGGGTGGCACGTACCGCCGTGCTGGCGGACGAGATCAACAATCTGATGGCGGAGGCGACCAACCGCCGCGCCTACCAGATGTCGGTGATGGCACTGCTCTTTTTGCCTGCCAGCTTCCTGACCGGCCTGTTTGGCATCAACCTCGGCGGTATCCCCGGTGCCGAGAATCCGACCGCCTTCTGGGTCTTCTGTGGTTCGCTGGTGGCGCTGGCCAGCGGGCTGGCTATCTGGCTCAAGCATCGGCGCTGGTGGTAAGGAGGCATAACCCATGTGGCAATCAATTGGCCTGACCCTGCTGCTGTTGCTGGGTCATACCCTGATCCGGCGGCTGATTCACAAGAGCCTGCTGGCGCTCGGTCAGAGCAGGCAGGTGAGCGAGAACCGGGTGCTCTACGTGGCCCATGTGTTCCACTTCCTGCTCGGCTGCGCCACCTTGCTGGTACTGGCCGGGGTGTGGGGGCTCGACTTCTCCCGACTGGTGGTGCTCGCCTCCTCCTTCTTTGCGGTATTGGGGGTCGCCATGGTCGCCCAGTGGTCGATCCTCTCCAACATCACCGCCAGCATCACCATCTTCTTCGCCTTCCCCTACAAGATTGGCGACCGGATCCGCATCCTCGACAAAGATGATTCGGTCACCGGCGTCATCACCGAGATTGGCTTGTTCTACGTGCGGGTGCGTGATGACAACGGCGATCTGGTCACCTATCCGGCCAACCTGATCCTGCAAAAGCCGGTCAGGAAGCTGGAGGGCAAGGTGGCGGAACCGCTGCAACCGGAATAGAAAGCAACCGGAATAACAAAAGGCTCCCTCGGGAGCCTTTTTACTGTGCGGTGGTTGGCGCTAGCGTTCGAAGAAGCGGTAGAGGTGCTCCACCTGAACCGGGCAGTCGGCCACCTGATGCAGATGTTCGCGGGCCTGCTCGACGGTGCCGAAACTGACCGGGCAGCCGAGGGTGTCGGTCAGCTCGTAGAGGGCGCCATCCTTGCCTCTGAATTCGATGATCCAGCCGGGAATAGCCACGTCGTGGAGTATTTCGGCCTCTTGCAGGATCTGTTGCTGATAGAGCTTACGAAGTTCACTGACTGTCATGATGCTCTCCTGTGGGGAATATCCAGCTCCAGTCTATGCCTGCCCTTTATATGCGGCAACGGGATCATCCCCGCAGGACCTCCCATGCCCAGCGGATGCGGATAAAGGTCTCGGCATTGCCGCCCCGATCCGGATGGTGCTGCAATGCCAGCTCCCGCCAGCGGCGGCGGATCGCCTCCTGACTCGCCCCTTCATTCAACTCGAACAGGGCCAGCGCCTCGGCTTTGTGCCCCTCACCGTCATAAGCGCGCCAGAAGCGGTTGAGCAGGGCCTCAACTTCGGCACGATCGGTCTGCCAGAACACCTGCCAGTCTAGATAGTAGCTACGCAGATTTTCGCCAAGGGCAAAGCCGTGGTTGGTTTGTAGGTTCTCGGCCAGCGGTTCGAGCCGGATATCCAGAGTGCTGATCACCAGCCACCATCCTTCTTGCCAAAGCTCGGCCTGCAACTGGTAGAGGGCGTTCATGATCAGGAAGTTGACCCGAAACAGCTGCAACTGCTCATCGTCGGCCAGTACCGGAATTGCCCCCTGCTGGCGCAGAGCAGCCATCAGTTCATGCACCTTGTAGCTGCCCGCCGCCTGCTGCAACAACGCCAGCAGCGGGGCAATCAGCGGGTTGACGTTCGGGTCACTCATGACGTTCGATTCTTCCATGTGAGGGTTTTTCTGCCTGTGGCGCCAATAGTGTGCGACGTACAGGCGAGGCGGTGCGGGATCAGAGTGGCATCTGCCAATGTGTGGGGCAAGGTGCAGTGGCAAGAGCGGCGCAGAAAAAGACCGCCAACAGGCGGTCATATCATTTCATGTGGCCGGATTAGATGGGGCTCTCCTTGTGGAGCTCGCCGACACAGTCGGCCAGCGCCAGTACCAGTGCGGAGCGCACCATCTGATCGAGCCGGTTGAGCTGCATCTGGTAGAAGGCCCAATCCTCTTCGCTGGCGGGGGGCTCCAGCTTCATCATGCCACCCTGATTGACCCCGTGCAGGCGGTCGAGCAGATCGCGGATCGGCTTGTCGCTGAAGCGGTAATCCTTGGGGTCGCGCACCAGAAAGTCGCGGATCTTGATATAGGCTTCGATATCCTGATAGCGCTCGAGTGAGATGAGGCCGAGGGCGAAGATGAGCTTGAGGCGCACCTCCAGCTGGCCGAGGGGGCCGCTCTGGTTGAGCAGGGGTTCGATGGCGTATTTGACGGCATACTCCTCCTGACGGAACGCGCGTCGCATCAGGGAGTCGACCGCCTCTTCCAGGATGGTCACGGCTTCGAGAAAGAAGCCGCGGGGGCCATCCTGCTCATTCAGTCGTTCCAGTACTTCATCTTCCTGGTGTGTGGTCATAGGTGCATTGGGTCCAGCTGACAGGGAGAGAGTGGGCCTCTCTCCCGGTTTTTATCATATGGGGCACATTCCCTTGCCATTCAAGCGCTTGGCGCGCTATCAGTGGTGGCTGAATGCGCCGCAAGCAGGGTTATTACAGGGTTTCGTAACGGGCGACGATGGCGCGAACCACTTCGCTCTCTTCATCCAGTCCGGTGACGCGGGCCAACGCTTTGGCCGGGCCAAGCTCCGCCAGCAGGGCTTGCAACTCCACCGCCTGCGGGTCATCGGCATTGCGATAGTGGAGCGCCGCGGCGATCCCCTCCTGCAACTGCTCGTTGGGCAGGCCGTACTCCAGGGTGCCCAGCAGCGGCTTCACCAGTCGATCTCCCGCCGCCAGCTTGCGCAGCGGCTGACGACCGACCCGGTCAATCTCGTCCACCAGATAGGGGTTGGCGAAGCGGGCCAGGATCTTCTCGATGTAGGCGGCGTGCAGACGCGGGTCGAAGCCGTAGCGTTTCACCAGCACGGCACCGCTCTCCTCCATGGAGCGGCGCACCTTGCTGCGGATCACCGGATCCTCGATCGCCTCGCGCACTGTGCGGTAGCCCCGCAGCTTGCCGAGATAGGCGGTGACGATGTGGCCGGTGTTGAGGGTGAACAGCTTGCGCTCGACGAAGGCCATCAGGTTGTCGGTGGGCTCCATGCCCGCCACCTGTGGCAGCTCCCCCTTGAACTGGGTCTGGTCGACGATCCACTCGCTGAAGCTCTCTACCGTCACTTCCAGCGGATCATCGTTGGCAGCCGCGGCGGGCGGCACGATGCGATCCACCGCCGAGTCGACGAAGCCGATACAGGATTCGAGCGTGGCATGATACGCGACCGGCAGGTACTTGAGTACCTCCCGCTTGAGGTGGCTGGTGCCGCGCACCATGTTTTCACAGGCGATGACGTTGAGCGGAGTCAAGTTGCCGGCATCGAAGCGGGCCTGCAGCCCCTTGGCCAGGGTGCTGGCAATCTTGTCCAGAATGTTGGGGCCCACTGCCGTGGTGACCAGATCGGCGGTGATGATACGGGCGATCACCTCGTGACCGGCGGAGCTCACCGCTGCCACGTTACGCACCACGTCCAGCTTCTGATCCGCTCCCACCACATGGACCTTGTACTCCTGGCGGTGGTTGAGCTGATCGATCAGGGTGTCGTTGACGTCGGCGAAGGTGACCTGATGGCTGGCATCCGCCAGCACTTTGCCGATAAAGCCGCGACCGATGTTACCAGCACCAAAATGCAATGTTTTCATGATATTAACCTCTTGAACCAAAGACGATGAAAGATGATTACGCAGCCTGTTCGGCACCCAGCAGATCCAGGAAGGCCTGGGGATCCGTGGTGCTGGCCAGCCGGTCGATGAGACCGGGTTCATCCAGTGCATTGGTCAGGCGGGTTATCACCTGCATATGTTCGTCGTTGCGGGCGGCGATACCGATCACCAGCCGTGCTACCTCATCGGCAGCCTCGCCAAAGGCGACCCCGGCCGGGTACTGGCAGATGACGATGCCGGTACGCTTCACAAACTCCTTGGCGGCGATGGTGCCGTGCGGCACGGCAATGGATTCGCCGAGGTAGGTGGAGACCAGTTGTTCCCGCTCCAGCATGGCGTTGACGTAGTCGGGCGCCACGTAGCCGCGCTCGGCCAGCAGTCGGCCTGCGGTCAGGATGGCGGCCTCCTTGTTGTCCGCTTTCAGTCCCAGATGCACGTCATGACGGCTCAGGGTAAAGACTTCGGCTGCCTGTGGTTCGTAGCTGTCGTCGTTGGCCGCCACCAGCAGTTGCGGGTTGGCGACATCATCGTTGGCGGCGCGGCTCAGGCTCTGTACCAGCTCCTGATAGAGGCCGTTGTCGAGGAAGTTGGTGAGCGAGATATGGTGAGCGTTCGGCGCATGGCGACGGGCCCGCTCGGTCAGATCCTTGTGGGTAATGACCCAGTCCACCTGATCGTCGAGCTGATCGATGGCGCGGTTGGTGACGCTGATATCGAGCCCTGCGGCCTGCACCCGCTTGCGCAGCATGCCGGCGCCCATGGCGCTGGAGCCCATGCCCGCATCGCAGGCGACCACGATATTGCGTACCGCCATCAGTTCGCCGCCCGGCTTCTTGGCCGCTGCGGTTTCGGGCTTGCCGCCCTTCATGGCTTTCATCTTGCGAGTGGCTTCACTGAGGGCATCGGCCTCGTCAGCTTCCGGCTGCTGGGCGCGGACGAACACGGCGGCGACCAGGAAAGAGACCAGAGTCGCGCTGATGATGGAGAGGGCGACCCCGATCAGGGAGGCTTTCGGCGTCATCAGCAGCACGGCGAAGATGGAGCCCGGCGACGCGGGGGAGACCAGACCGGCATTGAACAGGGTCAGGGTAAAGACCCCGGTCATGCCGCCGGCGATCACCGCCAGAATGAGGCGCGGGTTCATCAGCACATACGGGAAGTAGATCTCGTGGATGCCGCCGAAGAAGTGAATGATGGAGGCACCGGCAGCGGACTGCTTGGCGGCGCCGCGACCAAACACCATGTAGGCCAGCAGTACGCCCATGCCCGGGCCCGGGTTCGCTTCAATCAGGAAGAAGATAGAGCTGCCGTGCTCGGTCGCCTGCTGGATCCCCAGCGGCGAGAAGATGCCGTGGTTGATGGCGTTGTTGAGGAACAGGATCTTGGCCGGTTCGACAAAGATGGAGGTGAGCGGCAGCATGTGGTTATCCACCAGGAATCCGACGCCACCGGCCAGCACGCCGGAGAGCACCTTGACGAAGGGGCCGATCACGAAGAAGGCCAGGATCGCCAGCAGCATGCCGATAAGGCCGGCGGAGAAGTTGTTGACCAGCATCTCGAATCCGCTCTTGACGCGACCGTCCATCGCCTTGTCGAAGCGCTTGATGGCCCAGCCACCGAGCGGGCCGACCATCATGGCGCCCATGAACATGGGGATATCGGTCCCCACGATGACACCCATGGTGGTGATGGCGCCGACCACGCCGCCGCGCTCGCCGCCCATCAGTTTGCCGCCGGTGTAGCCAATCAGCAGCGGCAGCAGGTAGGTGATCATGGGGCCGACCAGCTTGGCCAAGGTTTCATTGGGCAGCCAGCCGGTGGGGATGAAGAGGGCGGTGATAAAGCCCCAGGCGATAAAGGCGCCTATGTTGGGCATGACCATATTGGACAGGAAGCGTCCAAAATTCTGTATCTTGACTTTGGTATCCGGTGATAACATGTCGGGACCCCGTTTTAAGCCTGTTTGATTAAAAGTGGTAGTCGGGATGGCCGGTTTTGCCGAACCGCCATCCCGGTCGTCCAAGCAACTTCAATCTACCAGCTTGATATCAAATTAGGCTGAAAACGGGGTGTCTTGTGATCCAGCTCTCAGATACCCAGCGATACCCCCTCCATAACCAGTGACCCACATCACATTCCCATGCTGTAATTCGGCTACATTTCGATCTTTTCTGTTTTGCATGGTCATTTTATGTGACTCAAGTCACTAAAGTTTCTTGGTGATCACCTTGCGTAAAGGTGATTCGTGTCACAAATTAAATTTTTGTATTCGAATGGGACAAATCACTCAGTCACTCATCAGCGGGTAGTGACGATGGATCTATCGAAACACTCCATTGCTTACCAATGAATCAATAAATTTGTAACCCGCTTTCAGTTTTTACGGTCGGCGATGAGCTCTCTTTTGCTGCTGGTTGATGGGAATGGGCGCCAACATGCAGGATGCTATCGAGCGGCAGATGTTCGGGGCGCTTGTTTGCCGCACAGGGCTGATAGCAGATAAAAACAAACCGCCAGCAGGCGGTTTGTCGGTTTTTGCGATCTGGCCCCTGTCGGGGACTGCGGCTTAGTAGAAACCGGCATCCTCGGGAGAGGGGCGGGTCTTGAAGCGGCGATGGAGCCACATGTACTGCTCCGGCGCCTTGCGCACGGCAGCTTCAATCTCGCGGTTGGCGCGGGCGGCATCGACCATGTCATCCCCGCTCGGGTAGTCGGCGAGCGGCGCCCCGATATGGAGGGTGTAACCCTCGCTGGTGCGGATGTTGTAGCAGGGCAGGGTGACTGTGTTCTTCACCCGCGCCAGAGTGGCGGTGCCGGTGATGGTGGCCGCCTGCTCCACCGCGAAGTAGGGCACGAACACGCTGGCGTGGGAGCCATAGTCGTGATCCGGCGCGTACCAGAGGGCGTCACCGTTGCGCAGCGCCTTGATCATCCCCTTCACGTCCATCCGGTCTACCAGATATTTGTTGGAGGCGCAGCGACCGTGGTACTGGGCATACTCCAGCACCGGGTTGGTGTTGGGGCGATAAACCCCGACCCCTGGCCGTACCAGACCGAAACAGCGGGCGTTGAGTTCAAGCGTCAGGAAGTGGCAGGAGAGCAGTAGCATGCCCTGACCTTTTTCCATGGCGGCAATGACATGCTCTTCCCCTTCCACCTTCATCAGGTTGCGCATCCGCCAGTCTGGCCAGAACCAGGCGATCCCCACCTCGAACACGGCGCAGCCCACGCTCTCGAAGTTTGCTTTTAGCAGTTTCTCCCGCTCATCCCGGGTCAGCTCGGGCATGGCCAGCTCCAGATTGCGACGGGCAATCTTGACCCGGGACTTCAATATCCTGGCGGCGAGACGACCGAGCTGACGGCCCAGCCACATCTGGCTACGCCACGGCAGCAGGGTCAGCAGCCAGAGCAGGCCTAGGCCGAACCAGCTGGCCCAGTAACGGGGATGAAACAGGCGGGGCTCCAGGCGGGGAGCGTTGTCGTGGGCCATGGCTAATCTCTTGTTCGCAAACACAATCGGGGGATTCTAGCCGAAAAGGGGGGGCGGGGGCGAATGGCTGTGTGCTGGTCAGAGGGGTAACCCGCGTCCGGTTAGCGTGACAGCGGCGGCAACTGCGGTCGGCTTTTTCTACACCGGATAAAAGAGTGTGATAAAATCGCCCGCTGATTTTTCAGGTTTTGAGAGTCGATACAGATGAAGATCACCCTGCCCGATTTTGAAAAAGCCCGCGTTCTGGTCGTTGGCGATGTCATGTTGGACCGTTACTGGCATGGCCCTACCGGTCGGATCTCCCCGAGGCACCGGTGCCCGTGGTCAAGGTTGAACACATTGAGGAGCGTCCCGGTGGCGCAGCCAACGTGGCCCTCAACTCCGCCGCCCTTGGCGCTCATGCCGTGCTGCTTGGCCTGACCGGTCAGGATGAAGCGGCCGATGCCCTGGCGGGTCAGATGGCTGGCGTCAAGGTGGCCTGTGATTTCGTTCGTCTGGCCGACTTCCCGACCATCACCAAGCTGCGGGTGCTGTCCCGCAACCAGCAGCTGCTGCGTCTGGACTTTGAAGAGCCCTTCCACTCCGTCGATGCCACCCTGCTGATGAGCAAGGTTGAGCAGGCGCTGCCGAATAGCGACGTGATGATCCTTTCCGACTATGGCAAGGGTGCTCTCAACGATGTGCCCGGCATGATCCAGCGCGCCCGAGCCGTGGGTATTCCGGTGCTGGTCGACCCCAAGGGGACCGACTTCGAGAAGTACCGCGGTGCCACTCTGCTGACCCCCAACATGTCCGAATTCGAGGCCGTGGTGGGCAAGGTGAAGAGCGAAGAGGAGCTGGTCGCCAAGGGGCTGGATCTGGTCAAGCGTTTCGAGCTGGATGCCCTGCTGGTCACCCGTTCCGAGAACGGCATGACCCTGATCCGCGAAGGTCAGCCGGAGCTGCATCTGCCGGCTCAGGCCCACGAGGTTTATGATGTGACCGGTGCCGGTGATACCGTCATCTCCACTCTGGCTACCTCACTGGCGGCAGGCAAGAGCCTGGACGAAGCCTGCGCGCTGGCCAATACCGCTGCCGGTATCGTGGTCGGCAAGCTGGGTACCTCCACCGTCAGTCCGGTCGAGCTGGCCAATGCCCTCTACACCGAGCAGGAGACAGGCTTCGGCGTCATGTCCGAAGCCCAGCTGAAAGTGGCGGTTCGTGCCGCCCGTCTGCGTGGCGAGAAGGTAGTGATGACCAACGGTTGCTTCGACATCCTGCACGCCGGCCATGTCTCCTATCTGGCCAATGCCGGTAAGCTGGGGGATCGCCTGATCGTGGCGGTCAATACCGACGAATCGGTTCGCCGCCTGAAAGGGCCGGGTCGTCCGGTCAACCCGACCGAGCGCCGCATGGCCGTACTGGCTGCGCTGGGCGCGGTGGATTGGGTTGTGCCATTTGGTGAAGATACCCCGCAGCGCCTGATCGCTGAGATCCTGCCGGATCTGCTGGTCAAGGGCGGCGACTACAAGCCGGAAGATATCGCCGGTTACGCCGAGGTGACCGCCAATGGCGGCGAGGTACGCGTCCTCAACTTCGAGGATGGCTGCTCTACCACCGACATCATCAAGACGATCCGCGAGCGCGGCTAACGTTCTGCTGGCCCCGCAATCTGGCGGGGCTCGCTATCGGCGGCTGCAAGCCGACAGAAATACGGATAACAAAAAGGCGACCTTGCGGTCGCCTTTTTCATTCCCGATAGCGGCTATCAGCCCTTGGCTTTTGCCGTGGCAGGCATCAGGCCCTGGTTCACTTCCACCAGATCCTGCGCTTCCAGAATACCGGCAGCCTGTTTCAGGCTCAGGATATTGAGAATGTAGTTGTAACGGGCTTCGGAGAGCTTCTGCTTGGCCTCGTACAGCTTGCGAGTGGAGTCCAGCACGTCGACGATGGTACGGGTACCCACTTCGTAACCGGCTTCGGTCGCCTTCAGGGCGCTGTCGGCGGAGACCACAGACTGGCTGTAGGCGCGCACCGAGCCGATGCTGGCGTTCACGTTGTTGTAGGAGGAGCGCACTGTGCTCTGCACCGAGCGGAAGTTCTTCTCCAGCAGTTCGCTGGCCGCTACGTAGTTGTATTGAGCCTGCTTCACCTTGGAGCTGGTGGCGCCACCGCTGTAGATGGGCAGCTTGAAGGTCAGACCGATATTGGCCTGATTGTCATTGCCGCCGCTCTGAATACTATCCAGCTTGTAATCGGTATTGCTGGTTTGCAGTCCGGCACCCAGATCCAGAGTCGGCTCATGGCCGGTTTTGGCCAGATCGATCTGCTCCTTGGCAATGTCCTTGCTGATGCGGGCACTGTGCAGTTGCAGGTTTTTGTCCAGCGCCAGCTCCAGCCACTTGTCGGAGCCGAAAGCGGTCTTCTGCGGGCTGAAACGATCGGTGTTCAGCACGTCCAGATTGCGGTGATCGATACCGGTCAGCTCGCGCAGGGTCTCGTAGCTGTTGTCCAGCGAGTTTTCGGCATTGATCTCGTCAGCCAGCGCTTGGTCGCGGGAGGCTTCGGCTTCATGAACGTCGGTGATGGCGGTCAGGCCCACTTCGAAACGCTGCTGGGTTTGCTCCAGTTGACGCTCTACGGCAACCTTGTTGGCACGAACGAACTCCAGGGTATCCATCGCCTTGAGCACATCAAAGTAGGCTTTGGCGGTGCGCACCATCAGGTTCTGGATTTCGAGGTTGTAGGCGACATCTGACTGGGTGGCCTGTTTCTCGCTGATATCCAGATTGACCCAGTTACTGCGACGATAGAGGGATTGCGACAGCGTCACTTCACCCTTGGCGTTGGTATTGCTCTGGGTATCGTCTTGTTTTGCAGATAATTGAGCCCGGCACCCAGATCGATCTGGGGCAGCAGAGGGGCGCGGGATTCGTTGATCTTCTCGAAGGCCTGGTCGCGAACGGCTTTGGACTGCAGCAACTGCGGGTCTTTGATCTGGGCTTGCTGGTAGATGTCGAGCAGGTTTTCGGCATGGGCACCGGCACTGACGCCCAGCAACACCATGACTGACAAAAGTGTTCTTTTCATAGATCGTTTTAACCTTATGTAGTAACCCAAACTGGTTGCTGGAGAGGCAAATATTGTCACCGACCAAGCTTGATTGCAGCTTAATCACTCTACTATAAGCAAAATTTAATGCTAAGAGTCTCAGGTCCGGTGACGGGAACGTCAAGAACCGGACGCAGTTTTCTCCCCGCGCGCCTAGCCAAATGGTCTGTGGCTGCTAAAATCCACCCCTCATTACCATGGCACGCCGAGTGAATGAACGTTCATTCATGTTCCTCGGATTTTATGGTCAAACTGATACAAGTCAAGCTGACGGGAGCCCCGGATGTCGCAGCAACCCTTGCCGCAAGATCGGCATTACGCCGCCGATGATGTGAAAATCATTGAAAAATCAGCTGGATATAACGGCTTCTTCAAGGTGAATGTCTATCGTTTGCAGCATCGGTTATTTGCTGGCGGCTGGAATCAGCCCATCGTGCGCGAGCTGTTCGAGCGGGGCCATGCTGCCGCGCTGCTGCCCTATGATCCAGTGCGCGACCAGATCGTGCTGGTGGAGCAGTTCCGCATCGGCGCCATGGAGACCAGTCCGACCCCCTGGCTGCTGGAGCTGGTGGCCGGCATCATAGACCCAGGCGAGGTCGCTGAAGACGTGGTGCGCCGGGAAGCGGTGGAAGAGGCCGGGATCGAGGTTGCCCGCTGCGAGCATGCCATCAGCTATCTGGTGAGCCCGGGCGGCAGCACCGAGCGGATCGAGGTCTTTGTGGGCGAGGTGGATGCCAGCAAGGCCGAGGGGCTGCACGGTCTGGCTGATGAAGGCGAGGATATCCGGGTGCAGGTGGTGAGCCGCGAACAGGCCTACGCCTGGCTCAAAGAGGGACGCATCGACAATGCGGCCTCGGTCATTGCCCTGCAGTGGCTGGCCCTCAACCATGGCGAGCTGCGCGCCCGCTGGCTGGCGGATCGCTGAGGTGGCGCTGACCCTGCAACAGAGCAAGCGCTATGTGCCTGATCTGATGTCCTTGCAGCGTACCTGCGAGGTCAACTACATGGCATTGATGAAACTGCTGCCGCCTGATGGGGAAGTCGGCGCCGAGCGCCGCTATCGGGTCGGCAACGATCTGCAGTTCCAGCTCACCATCATTGGCGAGAGTCGCTTCACCAATCAGGTGATCCTGAGCCAGCACAACCCCGAATTACCCGAATATTTACAAGCTCAGATAGAGATTCGTTTGTATCATGATGTGCGGATGGCGGAAGTGTGTGCAGCGCAACAGATTTCCCGTTTGCAACCACGTTATGATTATCCCAATAAAAAGATGCACCAGCGGGACGAAAAGGAGCAGGTAAATCTGTTTCTGGCCGAATGGCTAAAATTTTGTCTCAGACATGGTACCAGCCCGATCAATATCTCCAGTTGAACAAATAAAAAGAAGCGTGATTTTGGAAACAGAGCTCCCCCAGGCGCAGGACGGCAGTGTGCGCCTGTTGCAAATTACCGACACCCACCTCTTCGCGAGTGCCGAAGGGCGGCTGTTGGCTGTGCGCACCGCAGAGAGTCTGGCCGCCGTGCTGGAACAGGTGCAGGCCAATGAACACCCCTACGAGGTGATTCTGGCGACCGGCGATCTGTCGCAGGATCACAGCCCGGAATCCTATCAGCGTTTCGCCTCCATGATGGCGCCCCTGGGCCGCCCCATCTACTGGCTGCCCGGCAATCACGATGACAGCCCGCTGATGACCGAATATCTCCATGCCGCCGGGATCAGCGAATCCAAGCAGCTGGTGGGCGACCACTGGCAGGTGATCCTGCTCGACACCCAGGTGCGCGGCAAACCTCACGGCATGATTGGCGATCACCAGCTGGCCGCCCTCGACCGCGCCCTGCGTCAATATCCTGATCGCCACGCTCTTATCACCCTACACCATCAGGCGGTGCCGGTGGGCTGCGCCTGGCTGGATCAGCACAATCTCAAGAATGCCGATGACCTGTTCGCCGTACTGGCCCGTCATCCGCAGCAGAAGACCATCCTGTTTGGCCACGTCCATCAGGAGTTTGACGAGGTGCACCGCGGGGTGCGGCTGATTGCCAGCCCATCGACCTGCATCCAGTTCAAACCGCTCTCTGATGGCTTTGCGCTGGATGAATCCGGCCCGGGCTGGCGCTATCTCACCCTCTATCCGGATGGGCGGGTGGCCAGCGAGGTGTGGCGCCTGCCGGTGGGGCAGTTTGTGCCCGACCCCAACGCCACCGGTTATTGAGGAGAGCATTCCATGAAGTCGGTTCTCCTTTATCTGCACGGTTTCAACTCCTCACCGGGTTCCGCCAAGGCGCAGCAGATGGCTGCCTGGGTGGCCGCCAATCGGCCGGATATCGAGGTGATCATTCCGACCCAGCCCAATACGCCAGCGGCGGCCTGGGCGGCTATCGAGCAGACCATCGCCGATCTGCAGGGTCGTTATGGTAGTGAATTCAAACTCGGCGCCGTGGGCAGCTCCCTCGGCGGCTTTATGGCGACCCGGGTGAGCGAGCAGTACGGTTGCCGCGCTGCACTGATCAATCCGGCGGTGCGCCCGCATGAGCTGCTTTGCGACTACCTCGGCCCCCAGACCAATCCCTATACGGGTGAGCAGTACGAACTGCTGCCTGAACATATGGATGAGCTGCGGGCACTGGCGGTACCGGTGACGGCGCCGGAGCGACTCTGGATCCTGCAACAGCAGGGGGATGAGGTGCTCGACTATCGCAAGGCGCTGGATGAATACCGCTTTGCCCGCCTCTCGCTGGAGTGCGGCGGCGACCACGCCTTCGTGGCATTCGAGCGCTACCCCGCCCAGATTATCCGTTTCCTCGGGCTTTAATCATGCAACCGCCGTTGGCCGCCTTTCTGGAACAGGTACTGGCCACGGCGCAAGCTGGCCTCACCTACTCCAAAGACCCCTTCGATATCGGCCGTTTCGAGGCGCTGCGAGCTGCCACTGTGGCCCTTATCGCCAACCAGAGCGAGCTGGCGCCGGAAGCTATCAGCGACTGGATTGCCCTCGACAGCGGTTATCCCACCCCCAAGCTCGATGTGCGGGCCTTCATTCAGAACGATGCGGGTCATATCCTGCTGGTACAGGAGCGCAGCGACGACTGCTGGACTCTGCCCGGTGGCTGGTGCGATATCGGTGACTCGCCGGCGGATGCCGTGGTGCGTGAAGTGGTGGAGGAGACCGGCCTTGAGTGCCGTGCGGTGCAACTGCTGGCGCTGTTCGACAAGCTAAAACACCCTCATCCACCCCAGTTGCCCCACGCTCACAAGGCGTTCTTCCTGTGCGAGGTGATCGGCGGCCAGCTGCTGGGCGAAACCGATGAAACCAAAGGGGCAGGGTACTTCCCCATCGACGACTTGCCCCCGCTCTCCTGCCATCGGGTGGTGGCCTCCCAGTTGCGCACCCTCTATGAGCACTTGCTGCAGGGGCGGCGCGACACCCTGTTTGATTGACATCTGAGGAAGTGAACCCGTTCGAGCTGGGGGAGGTGCCGACGCGCGATGGCGTGCACCATCCAGCAGATCGACAGGTCTGAATGAAAGGGGCTCATATGTTCCTGTTGCGCCCTGCGGGGCAGTGTTAATCTTTAGCGGCCTGTTTACTTTGCCTCGCCCGGGGCAGGGGATGGCCTGACTCTTCTGAACTTCACTGCCAACAGGGAGCACGTTTGTGACAACTCCTTCTGCGCTGCCGGATCTGGTACTGGGCGCCTCTCTCTACTTTCCGCCGCTGTTCAAGGCGGTGCTGCTCGGCCTGCTCTGCTGGCTGCCGGTGCACCATCTGCTGCGTGACTGGCTCTATGGCGGGGATGTCTGGCACCCCTTGTTGATGGATCTCTCCCTCTTTATCCTCGCCGTCAGCGGCGCTCTATGGATGCTGTTACATGGCTAAATCACCTCTCGCGACCCTCAAATACTTCTCCACCCTGCTGGTCTGCGCGCTGGCGCTGGCGGCGGGCTGGTGGCTATGGAACTACTACATGCAGGGGCCCTGGACCCGGGATGGCAAGGTGCGCGCCGAGCTGGTCAGCATTACCCCCGAGGTGTCGGGCAAGATCATCAAGATCGTGGTGAAGGACAACCAGCTGGTGAAGGCGGGGGAGGAGATCTTTACGCTCGACCCCGAGCCCTACCGGATCGCCCTCGATAATGCCCGGGCGGCGTTGGCCAAGGCGAAATCGGATCTCGACAAGGCCGAGCATGAGGCGAACCGCCGTAGCGGCCTGTCGCGCAGCGTCATCTCAGCCGAGACGATGGACGAAGCGCGCCTCAATGCCCAGGCGATGCAGGCGGCCTATCAGGTGGCACAGGCCAATCTGGAGAAGGCGGAGTGGTCGTTGGCCAAGACCCGGGTGCATGCCGCGAGCGATGGCTACATCACCAACCTGCAGACCCGGGTCGGCAACTATGCTAGCGCCGGCGTGCCGCTGGTGGCGCTGGTGGATACTCACTCCTTCTATGTGCAGGGTTACTTTGAAGAGACCAAGCTTGGCCACATAGCGCCGGGCAAACCGGCCGAAGTGGTGCTCTACAGCGGTGAACAGCGGTTGCGCGGCGAGGTGGAGAGCATAGGGCGCGCCATCCACGATCAGAGCGTCGATGGCGGCAACGGCCTGCTGATCGACGTCAAACCCAACGTGCCCTGGGTGCGGCTGGCCCAGCGGGTGCCGGTGCGGATCAAGCTGCTGGATGTGCCGGCGGACGTGACGCTGATCGCCGGTACCACCTGCACCATCACCATTGGCGAGTAGGGTGAGCGAGTCATTCTGGCTGCGTACCCCCTGGGGGAGGGCGACAGGGGGGCAGTGGCGCTATGCCCTGCGCAACGCGCTGGCCATGTGCCTGTCGCTCTGGCTGGCCTTCGTGCTGCAGCTCGACTCCCCCTACTGGGCGATGAGCTCGGCTGCCGTGGTGAGTTTTCCCACCGTGGGCGGGGTGATCAGCAAGAGTCTGGGGCGGGTGGTTGGCAGCCTGATGGGGGCGATGGCTGCGGTGGTGATCACCGGTCTTGGCATCAGCGATCCCTGGCTGTTCAGCTTCCTTATCGCCCTCTGGTTGGGCTTGTGTACCTACATATCCAACCACTATCAGAACAACGTCTCCTACGCTTTTGCCCTCGGTGGTTACACAGCCGCCATCATCGCCTTCTCCTGCGTCAATGTGGCGGATCCCCACCATATCTTCGATATTGCCCAGGCGCGGGTGAGCGAGGTGATCATCGGTATCCTCTGCGGCGGCCTGATGATGATGATCCTGCCCAGCACCTCGGACAGTGAAACCCTGCTGGAATCCCTGCGCAAGAGCCAGACACGCCTGCTGGAACATGCCCAGCTGCTCTGGCTGGGGGAGATGACGCCCGAGGTGCGCAGCTCCCACGAAGGGCTGATCGGCCAGATCCTCACCATGAACGTGCTGCGCATTCAGGCGGTCTGGAGCCATCACCGGCTGCGGCGCCAGAACCGGCTGCTCAACTTCCTGCTCCATCGCCAGCTGCGGCTCATCAGCCTTATCTCCAGCCAGCGCCGCATGCTGCACAACTGGCCGGAACAACCGGAGGGTATTCAGGCGCTGCTCGCCACCCTGCTGGCCGAGCTTGGCAAACCGGGGTGCGACAAGTATCGGGTCGCGAGGTTGCTGGCTCCCCTGATGCCGACCAGCGAGCATGATTACCGGCTGCGCACCTTTTTGCTGCGGCTGCGCCACTTCTGCTGGAGCTATCTGGAGTGTCAGCGCTGGCTCGACCGGTTGACCCGTTACGACGATCAGGAGTGGCCGGCGCCGCCCCGTCACACCTCTCTCACCAGCCATACCGACACGCTAGAGGCCGCCTACAACGGCGGGCGCACCTTCCTCTGCGTGCTGCTCGGTTGCACCTTCTGGATCAACAGTCAGTGGGATGCGGGCAGCTCGGCGCTCACCATGCTCTCCATCTGCTGCGTGCTCTACTCGGCGACCCCGGCCCCGGCTCAGGGGGCCAACACCATGCTCAGGGCGATCCTGCTGCTCAGCCTCATCTGCTTTGCGGTCAAGTTTGGCCTGATGATCCGCATCGACGACTTTTGGGTTTTCTGCCTCTTGCTCTTTCCGGCGCTGCTCACCATGCAGCTCTGCAAACAACAGCAGGTGCGGCAGGCGGGCCTCTGGGGCCAGATGATCGTGCTGCTCGGCTCGTTTCTCGCCATCACCAATCCGCCCAGTTACGACTATCAGCAGTTCATCAACAGCAGCCTCGCCCAGATGCTGGGGGTGATGAGCGCCGCGCTGGCGTTCCAGCTGCTGCGACCCAGCTCGGATCGGCGCAAGAGCCGCCGGATTATCCGTTCCCTGCGCCGCCACTTCATGGATCAGCTGGAGCCGGCCCCGCGCCAGAGCGAGAGCCAGTTCGAGTCGCTCATCTACCACTGCATCAGCCAGCTCGGTCAGAGTCAGGATCAGACCGCCCGCCTCTGGGTGCTGCGCTGGGGCGTGGTGCTGCTCAACTGCAGCCATATTGTCTGGCAGCTGCGCCAGTGGCGCGGTGACGAACATCCTCTCTATCTGGTGCGTGACAACTGTATCCGCAGCCTGAAGGGGATCCTCACCGAGCAGGGGGTGCAGCACGCCTCCCTCGACCGCACGCTGGCCGAGCTGCAGCGGATCAGTCAGGGCCTGGCCAACCATGGCGATGGCACGGCGCGAGAGCTGGCAGGCATGGTGTGGCGGCTGCAAAGCTCGCTCTCCCAGCTGCAACAGGCGCTGCCAGGCCCCGCCGAAGGGAGCTGAAACAGCCTTGGGAGGGGCACAATCCCCTCCGGATCACCCTTTCCCGCAGCCAAGTTTGTCCAATACCCTCCCAACGAGTAAGATTCTCCCCAAACGTCAATTCGCAAGGCCCTCCATGTCTACTCAATACAATGCGGATGCCATTGAGGTCCTCAATGGCCTTGAGCCGGTGCGTCGCCGCCCCGGCATGTATACCGACACCACCCGGCCCAATCACCTCGGCCAGGAGGTCATCGACAACAGCGTCGATGAAGCGCTGGCGGGTCACGCCCGCAATCTGGAGGTGATCCTGCATGAAGACCAGTCCCTCGAAGTGATCGACGACGGCCGCGGCATGCCGGTCGATATCCACCCGGAAGAGGGGGTCAGCGGGGTGGAGCTTATCCTCTGCAAGCTGCACGCGGGCGGCAAATTCTCCAACAAGAACTACCAGTTCTCCGGCGGTCTGCACGGGGTGGGTATTTCGGTCGTAAACGCCCTTTCCGATCGGGTCGAGGTGACGGTGCGCCGCGACGGTCAGGTCTACGACATCGCCTTCGAGCGCGGCGAGAAGGTGCAGGAGCTGACCATCACCGGCACCTGCGGTCGTCGCAACACCGGCACCCGGGTGCGCTTCTGGCCGCAGGCGAGCTACTTCGATTCGCCCAAGTTCTCGGTCACCAAGCTGGAGCACCTGCTCAAAGCCAAGGCCGTGCTCTGCCCCGGCCTCACCATCAAGTTCCTCGACAAGAACACCGGCATCAAGCTGGAGTGGTGCTACGAAGATGGCCTCAAGGATTATCTGGTCGACGCGGTCAAGCAGTTCACCTGCCTGCCGGAGCAGCCCTTTATCGGCTCGTTCAGCTCCGAACAATCGGCGGTGGACTGGGCGCTCTGCTGGTTGCCGGAAGGGGGCGAATGCCTCGCCGAATCCTATGTGAACCTGATACCCACTGCGCAGGGCGGTACTCACGTCAACGGCCTGCGTCAGGGGCTGCTCGACGCCATGCGCGAGTTCTGCGAGTTCCGCAACCTGCTGCCGCGCGGGGTCAAGCTGACCCCGGAAGATATCTGGGATCGCTGTGCCTACATCCTCTCCATCAAGATGCAGGATCCGCAGTTCGCCGGTCAGACCAAGGAGCGCCTCTCCTCCCGTCAGAGCTCGGCGTTCGTCTCCGGCGTGGTGAAGGATGCCTTCAGCCTCTATCTGAACAGTAACACCGAGCTGGCGGAGCAGATCGCCGAGATCTGCATCAGCAGCGCCCAGCGCCGGATGCGCGCCGCCAAGACGGTGGTGCGCAAGAAGATTACCCAAGGCCCGGCGCTGCCCGGCAAGCTGACTGACTGTAACTGCGCCGACCCCATGCAGGGCGAACTGTTCCTGGTGGAGGGTGACTCCGCGGGCGGCAGTGCCAAGCAGGCTCGGGATCGCGAGTTCCAGGCCATCATGCCGCTGCGCGGCAAGATCCTGAACACCTGGGAGGTGGAGGCCGGTCAGGTGCTCGCCTCGCAAGAAGTTCACGATATCTCGGTCGCCATCGGGCTTGACCCCGATTCCGAGGATCTTAGCGGCCTGCGCTACGGCAAGGTGTGCATCCTCGCGGATGCGGACTCGGACGGTCTGCACATCGCCACCCTGCTCTGCGCCCTGTTTGTGAAGCACTTCCGCACGCTGGTGGAGAAGGGCCACGTCTATGTGGCCATGCCGCCCCTCTACCGGATCGATATCGGTAAAGAGGTCTACTACGCCCTCGACGAGGACGAGAAGAACGGGGTGCTGCAGCGGGTCGAAGCCGAGAAGAAGAAAGGCAAGGTGATGGTGACCCGATTCAAGGGCTTGGGCGAAATGAACCCGAAACAGCTGCGGGAAACCACCATGGATCCCAACACCCGCCGTCTGGTGCAGCTCACTATGGAGCCGGCAGGGGAGAGCGAAGGGGATGCGGCTGACGAGACCCTGCAGCTGATGGACATGCTGCTGGCCAAGAAGCGGGCGGGTGATCGCCGCGAGTGGCTGGAAGAGAAGGGCAACCTCGCCATCATTTAAGCTGTCGGCTGGCCCTGTCGGGGCCGGCAAGCATTTAGCCGGAGTCGCCCTGTGGCGGCTCCCGAACCGAAAGAGAAAATCACATGAGTGATGCTATCGAGCTCAGTCTGGACGGGGTAGAGCGCCAGCCAATGCGCACCTTTACCGAACAGGCTTACTTGAACTACTCCATGTACGTCATCATGGATCGGGCCTTACCGCATATCGGCGACGGCCTCAAACCGGTGCAGCGGCGCATCATCTACGCCATGAGCGAGTTGGGGTTGTCGGCCCTCTCCAAGCACAAGAAGTCCGCCCGTACCGTGGGTGACGTGCTGGGTAAGTACCACCCCCACGGCGACATCGCCTGTTATGAAGCCATGGTGCTGATGGCCCAGCCCTTCTCCTACCGCTACCCGCTGGTGGACGGTCAGGGTAACTGGGGTGCGCCGGACGATCCCAAATCCTTCGCCGCCATGCGTTATACCGAGGCGCGCCTGTCCCGTTTCTCCGAGCTGCTGCTCTCGGAGCTTGGTCAGGGCACGGTGGAGTGGACGCCGAACTTCGACGGCACCATGAAGGAGCCGGTGGTGCTGCCCGCCCGCCTGCCGCACATCCTGCTCAACGGGGTGACCGGTATTGCGGTGGGCATGGCGACCGACATCCCGCCCCACAACGCGCGGGAAGTGGCCTACGCCTGTGCCGAGCTGCTCGACAACCCCAATGCGGGTCTCGATGCATTGATGGCGCACATTCAGGGGCCGGACTACCCGACCAACGCCGAGATCATCACCCCGCGCGACGATATCCGCAAAATCTACGAGACCGGCAAGGGCTCCATCAAGCAGCGGGCGGTCTGGAGCGAGGAGGATGGCGACATCGTCATCACAGCGCTGCCCCATCAGGCCTCCGGTGCCAAGATCATGGAGCAGATCGCCGCCCAGATGGTGGCGAAAAAGCTGCCGATGGTTACCGATCTGCGCGATGAATCTGACCACGAGAACCCGACCCGTCTGGTGATCGTGCCGCGCTCCAACCGGGTGGACGTGGAGGGGCTGATGGCCCACCTGTTCGCCACCACGGATCTGGAGAAGAACTACCGGGTCAACCTCAACATCCTCGGCCTCGACAACCGGCCGCAGGTGAAGTGCCTCAAGACCATCCTCAGCGAGTGGATCCAGTTCCGCCGCGAGACTGTGCGTCGCCGTCTGCAATTCCGCCTCGACAAGGTGCTGGCTCGCCTGCACATCCTCGAAGGCTTGCTGATCGCCTACCTCAACATCGACGAGGTGATCGAGATCATCCGCACCGAGGATGAGCCGGGCAAGGTGATGGTGGAGCGCTTCAACATTACCGAGACCCAGGCCGAAGCGATCCTCGAGCTGAAACTGCGCCATCTGGCCAAGCTCGAAGAGTTCAAGCTGCGCGCCGAACAGAACGAACTGGCCGAAGAGCGCGACAAGCTGGAGCTCATTCTGGGCTCCGAGCGTCGTCTCAACACCCTGCTCAAGAAAGAGCTGCTGGCCGATGCCGAGAAGTACGGCGACGATCGCCGCACCCCGCTGGTGGAGCGGGCTACCGCCGTGGCGCTGACCGAGAAGGAGCTTATTCCCAGCGAACCGGTCACCGTCATCCTCTCCGACAAGGGGTGGGTGCGCGCCGCCAAGGGCCACGATGTGGATGTCGAGGGGCTCTCCTACAAGGCGGGGGACAGCTATCTGGCCCACGCCTGTGGCCGCAGCAACCAGCAGGCGGTGTTCCTCTCCACGTTGGGCCGAACTTACGCCCTCGAATCTCACACCTTGCCATCCGCGCGCAGTCAGGGCGAGCCGCTCACCGGCCGCTTTGCGCTTGGGGCAGGGGAAGAGGTACGTCATCTGGTGATGGGCAACGAAGGTGAGCCATATCTGATCGCCAGCGATGCCGGTTACGGCTTTGTCTGCACCTATGACGACCTGATCGGCAAGAACAAGAACGGCAAGGCGCTGCTCACCGTGCCGGAAGGGGGTCAGGTGATGGCACCCCAGAAGATCGGCTCGCCGGAGACCGATCTCTGCATGGCCATCTCCAACGAAGGGCGCATGCTGCTGTTCCCGCTCAACACCTTGCCGGTGCTCGGCAAGGGCAAGGGTAACAAGCTCATCAGCATTCCGTCGGCTCGGGTGAAAGCACGGGAGGAGTTTGTGGTGATGGCCGCCGTGATCCCGCAGGGTCAGTCGGTCACCCTGTTTGCCGGCAAGCGCAAGCTCACCCTCAAACCCTCTGATCTCGACTACTATCGCGGCGAGCGCGGCCGCCGCGGTGCCAAGCTGCCCCGCGGTTTGCAGCGGGTCGATCGCATCGAGATTGAACCCGCCGCCGGTGCCGAACCGGTAGCCGGGGAAAATCAGGAAGGGTAATTAATACAGAAGGGCGCGAAAGCGCCCTTCTTAACAAAAAAGTGACACTTCTTTTCATTTTAAGTTTTTTTAATAACGTTGAACTGATTTTTATGAACTCCTATGCTTCCAATTAATATATTTACATAACCCTTCCAAATCAGGAAATATAGTTCGACTACTAACACCATGTCGGTCTAATGATTTTAATAGAGACTCTCTATTTTCTTGTGGGATAACAATTTCTTGAATTGAGTCTTTTATTTTTTTGTTCTTTTCTAAAGAAACAAACCTATTGTTGGATGTTGAATATTTATGTGCTGTAAACCAGCCGTGCTGAGCGATTATTCTTGGGTTATTCAAAGTTGGCTTTATAACTTGAGTTTCCCCTTTATCAAATGGTCCTTTTTTCGGTTCGCTTAAAAATTCATCAGCTTTTAATGCATAAACATAAACGTCACCAGACTGCCAATCATTACAGGCAAAAAATAGAGCCGCAAGTGGATTGCTTGTCCAATCTAAGAGCCTAGTTTTCATGCCGAAATGTTGTGCCACGACCATTAACTCCCAATCATCCATATCGTTTCTTGGGAGAATAGAACTTCCCATTCTTCTAAGTTCTTGCAGGAGATTCTTTTCATCATTAGTTGAATCTAAATGAGGTTTTTCTCTCGCAACACTTGGAAGTAAGTTTCCTTTTCTAGCTTGCCCTCTGAATAGCATCAATTCAGCGCCATTACTGAGGTTTTCTATAGACGATATAAATTCTGAAAAGCTGGATATCCGCTGAGAGTTCATAGTTTAACCTT
The DNA here is from genome assembly GCF_051919545.1 of Aeromonas sp. 61P. Classification (NCBI taxonomy): domain Bacteria; kingdom Pseudomonadati; phylum Pseudomonadota; class Gammaproteobacteria; order Aeromonadales; family Aeromonadaceae; genus Aeromonas; species Aeromonas sp. 61P. The sequence goes on along the minus strand of NZ_JBQBEL010000001.1, from coordinate 184,827 downwards.
CTGTTGTGTTTTGAAAGTGCATATTCCCATGTGTATTAAGTTGTGAATATATTTAATGATAGTCTACCAATATATTACTCCAGATTATTGTGACTATAGTCACGTCTATAGGGGTAACAATAATACAGTCTTTTCAGGGCCGTAGGTTAGATTAGCGAAGCGTAAGCAGACGTTCGCGAAAGCCGGTTGCCGCTGTTCTGTCGCCAACCCTCTTTTATCCCTTTTCCTATCGCCACTGGGTCAATGGCGCGACCTATTACGCTGCGCTAATCGTCCCTACTCGTCCCCGCTAACTAAGCTTGAAGGGAGCACACAGTGCCAGGAGGCCAATCATGGAGATCGACAAAGCCATTGGACTGATCGAGGCCCACGGAGTCTTTCACGGGGATCACTACAGCTTCAACAGCGGCGAGTTCGTGCAGTGGTGCCAGGAAGATACCCACCAGACCCTCAGCCTGGAGCAGGCCAATCACGATCTGGCGCCCTTTTGCATCCGGGTCTGTTTCGCCGAACCGGTCCGGTCGTGGCGTTACTATCTCACCTGAACTACCTCACCTGAGGAGTGACGCAGCACGTAGGTCTGATTAGCGAAGCGTAATCAGATGATCGCGAAAACAGGTTGCCGCTATTATGTTGGTGCGCCAGTTGATCTCTTCTCTATGTCCATCGCCACCGAGATTGCGGTGTGGACGATTACGCTTCGCTAATCGACCCTACTTCTATCTGTTTTCTTTAACGTTCTGCTGCTTGTCGATGGTTTGCTCCCCTCATCCCCGACCCTTCTCCCCTTATCTATGACAAAGAGTGGGAGAAGGGAGCAGAGATCGCAGCCATTGATAGTGACCGTGGTATGGCGTGATAGCTAAGCGTGACAGCTAGGGCTTCAGGTTGGCAGGTGCTGATCCCCTCTCCCTTTGGGAGAGGGTTAGGGTGAGAGGAAGCTGACAATAGGGCAAACGCCGCAACAGGCGCCAGGTTGCCAACCTGAAAAAGAGCCATCCACCCCCCAAAAAAGAGGGCCCCGCCATCCATGATGGCGGGGCCCTTTGCATTAACAGCAGTGCCGCTGATTCAACCGTTCGCACTGGCATGGGCCACTGAAATGGCTGGCCCGAGCCCGATCAGACGGGGATAGCTGTCGCCGCCGGAGGTGGGGTGATTTTCGAGGCGATCAGCAGGCGCAGACGGGGCACCAGCAACAGCAGGACGATCCCGCCCGCCATCGAGCCCCAGCCGAGCATATTGAACACCGAGCTGTAGCCCGGGTTGGTGGCCACCGGAGAGCTGCCGATATTCTGCGGCATGGCGCCGGAGACATAGCCCGCCAGCACCGAGGCGATGCCGGTCACCATCATCCAGCAGCCCATCATCAAGCCTTGCAGGCTGGCGGGGGCCAGCTTGCCAATCATGGCGTAGCCGATGGGGGAGATCAGCAGCTCGCCAAAGCTCTGCAGCACATAGCTGATGGCGATCCACTTGAAGGCGACCAGCCCGTCGGCCCCCGCCAGATGAATGCCGATCGGCAGCACCAGCATGCCGAGCCCCATGCAGAACAGGGAGGCGGCAAACTGGGAGGGGATGTCGATATTCCAGCCCTGCTCGCGCAGTCGCTTGAACAGCAGCGCCATCAGCGGGCCACCGATGACGATGACGAGGGTGTTGATGTTCTGGATCCACTGGGGGGCGACCCGCAGCCCGAACACGTTGAGGTTGATGTTGTGCTCGGAAAAGAGCATCAGCCCCATGGGCGCCAGCTGGTAGAGCGACCAGAAGATGAGGGAGCCGAGGGCGAGGATCAGGTAGGCCACCATGCGGCTGCGCTCGGCGGCGTCCGAGTGACGGGCGGTCATCACGCAGAGCAGCACCAGCACCACGGCCCCCAGGATCAGCACGAAGCTGCCGCTGAAGCTGGCGTGGGTCAGCAGCAGGCGCAGGGCGGGCACCAGCATGGCCAGAATGGCGAGGCCGGCCAGCATTCGGCGGTAGAAGCCGCTCCCTTTGACATGGCGCAGCGGGGTGCTGATATCTGCCAGAATGGGCCAGCAGGCGAAGGTAGCGATGATGGCAATGATGTTGCCCAGCGTCGCAAACAGGAACAGGGTGCGGTAATCCTCGGTGAGCTGGAAGTAGCCCGCTACCGTGAAGCCGATAAAGAAGCCCAGATTCATCCCGGCGTAGTTCCACAGGAAGGCGCTCTCTCGGCGGTGATCATCCGGGGCGAAGCGCTGGGTCAGCATCATGTTGAGGCAGGTGACGTTGAGGCCGCTGCCGGTAAGGAACATGGCGAGCCCCCAGTAGAGGCCGGTGATCCCCATCTCGGCGATGAAGTAGCAGCCGATCACCTGCAGCACCATCCCCATCACGAACAGGTTGCGGTTGCTGAGGTAGCGCCCGCCGAGATAGCCGCCAAACAGGTGCAGGCCATAGTTGAAGGCCCCGAAGACCCCCATCATGGCGTTGGCCTGGGATTCACTGAAGCCGAGCCGCTTGGTGGCGTAGAGCACCAGGGTGGAGTAGAGCACGGCAAACCCCAGGGTCGAGAAGGTCTGGATAAAGAACAGGGCGCCTGAGCCGGGTGGGACGGCGGCGTGATGAGGGTGTGGTGTCGAAGCGCTCACGGTCTGTCTCCTGTGAGAAGAGAAAATCACAACTCATCCTGAGAGCGTACCGGTCTGCTGCCGGCTAGCCTTGTGCGCTTCCATGCTGGTCTGAAGGCCGGTCTGTCATTTAGCGGCCAAGCGGTGCAAATAGCCATACCTGAAATTTAATCTGGCGCGATTAATTGCTTTTTATTGATCTATTCCGCCTTTTTATGCGTGATTGAGCCGTGGTTTTAGCTCGATTTACCACGTGATTGCGACACGGTTGATGTGATCCAGTCGGCTATTTGGTGCCGATTATGGCGCTGTAACGGGATCTTCGTCCCGCTTTGTTGCCCCGAAACGCAGCTGGTGCCAAGTTGTTGTATTGCAGGTTGTTTATTCATCCTCGGGTCTTGAGTGAATAAATATCGGGAAGAGAAGGGGTTGCCTCAGGGTGACTTGCGCGTGTTCTCTCTTTGCTTGGGAGAGGTGAGGGGAGGATAGAACAACGCCCGGCGGGCCGGGCGTTGGGTTATCCCACATTGGGGGCAACAACAGAGGCGGCGAAAGCGGCCTTAGAAGTCGTGGTAGAGCGGCCAACCGAGCAGCGGGTGCTTGAGACCGGCGCGCATCTCGACGTTGTCGAGCTTCTCCGGTGAGGCGTTCTCTTTTTGCAGCAGCTGGTACTGGCGTACAAAGCCGAGGGTATGCAGCAGGTTGGGCACAAAGCCCGGGCTCAGCTCCTGACGCAGGGCGGCGGCCATGTCGGCGGGCAGCGCGCCCAGCATCAGGGCGAGCTGGGCAGCGAGGTAGTCGGTGTCGTACCAGCCCTCGTCTAGCTCAATCTCCCGCGCCAGCTTGCGCTTGAGATCCTGCTTCACCTTGAGGGGGGCGGCGCCACTGCCCTTGCCGCAGAGGATGCGGTAGAGCAGCGCTTCGGCCAGCTTGTCTTCCATGGTGGGGTGGTCGCTCTCGCAGGCGAAGAAGTGCTGGTCGATGAGCTCCATCAGGCGGCTCTTGTTGTGCTCGGTCAGCGCCTTCTCGTACTCCTGCCACCCTTGCCACTCCTCCACATCGGGCGGGCTCGAGATCTTGTCCAAGAGCCGCGCATCCACGTCACCGTAGAGGCTGTTGCCAGCCTGCTTGGGGCTGACGGTGATGAGCATGGACCAGCCCTTCTGGAACGGCTTGATGGGGCCTTCCGGCGCCTGCAACAGGGCCAGGGCCTTGGCCGGATCCCGTTGGGATAGCTCCTGCAGACCGAGGCTCACCACGCCGATGACGTCGTGGGCGGCCTGCTCCAGCAGGTGCATCTTGTACTTGTTGTAGTACTTGTCGGCGAATTTGAGGCTCATCAGCACCGCCTTGCCCTTGATGGCGGCGAGCTGCTGCTGACTCAAGAGTTCGTTGTCGCGGCCAAAGCGCAGCACCTGGGTCAGAAAGGGGCCCTGGTTGGCATCGCGAATGACTAACTGCATGAATGGGCTCCTTAATCCAGAAAGCTGAACATGTCGTCGACGTCGCCGTACTCGTCTTCCTCGACCTTGTTCTTCTCTTTGGCCTGCATCACCAGCTCGGCGGCAAACTTGTTGATGATGCCGTCCCAGGTGGAGTGCTCGTTGCGCAGCAGCGACTTGATGGATTTTTCCACCTCGGGGGCCAGCTCGCGAATGAGCATCAAGAGGCTGCGGGGGTCGTCCAGCGCATAGTCGTGGCTGTCTTCGGCCTGCTGGCGCTCGCTGTAGCGCAGGGACTCTTCGAGATCTTCCTCTTCGGCGTGCAGCACGTCGCGATAGCCTTCGTCCTCTTCATAGCGATCGCCGCGATAGAACTCGATAAAGGGGATGGCGAGGTAGAAGAGACCGGCCGGATCCTCGGCCACGCACTCGAGGATCTCCCGCTGCTTGGCTTCGCTATCCTGGGTGCGGATCAGGTAGTTGAGGAAGTCGAAGGTGTGCTGTTGCAGCTCGTCGGCGTTGTTCTTGATCGCCTCTTCCCAATAGAGCGGCTGCTGGCAGACGATGTCGCGGATCCGCTCCGGGGTCATCAGCTCGGAGATGATGGAGGGGAAGGAGATATCGTGCTGGCCGTTAATCTGGGTCAGGGTAACGATATCAATGTTTTCAATCACTTCTGCCAGCTGGTCGTCAGACATGGTCTTGGCGATCAGCTCGAACTTCTCGCTGGCCTGCTTCGGCTCGATAACGGCCAGCTCTTTGATCTCGATGGCGGTAATTTCTATCAGACTGTTGCTCATGCCTTGCCCCAATTAGAAACGGACTTCGTCGTACATATCCTGATCGCCGTCGTCATCACCATAGCGGTTACTGCCGCCGTGGTAGTCGGCGTCGGCATCTTCCCCGTCTTCATCTTCTTCGTCGCGCAGCTCATAGTCGTCATCGCCGCGGTGGCTGCCGCGCGGTAGCGGGTTGTCGAGCAGGAACAGCACGGCGCAGGCTTCCATCAGCTGATCTTCGCTCTGGGCCCGCACCGCTTTGACCAGCGGCAGGGCGGCGTTGTTGAAGCCGACGCTCACCTTGAACTCGTCCCAGCCCGGCTGCTCGCCGCTGGTGAGCCACTTGTTCCACTGCGACTTGGCCTTGGCCGGGAACTGCACCCGGCCATAGAGGGCCAGCGGCAGATACTCGGGCATAAACTCCAGCATGCTCATATCAGCCAGCAGCAGGCTCTTCATCTGGTCGGTGAACTGTTCCAGCCCCTTGGGGTCGTCCTGATCCCGGTAGGATTCGATGTTTTCGCTGGCATCGCTTTGCAGCGACTTGAGCCGCGCCTGGTCCCATCTCTTTTGCATAGTTGCTCTTTCTGCCTGCTGTTTCAGGGGTAGAACTGATCCCACATCTCCTGCATGGCGGAGGCGGGGTCGGTCACGATGACGTTGTTGAAATCCTTGATAAAGGCGGCCCGCTGTTTCGGATCGGACAGCACTTCATAGGCCTGCTTTACCTGGTGCAGCTTGATGGCTGCCTGCTCTTTCTCTTCTTCACTGGCCCCGTGCAGCTTGTCGGGGTGGTACTGGTTCGACAGCCGACGATAGGCTTTCTTGATGTCGTTTTCGCTGGCGTTGGACTTGACGCCCAGCACCCGAAAGTAGTTGTTCATGGCAGATCCTGCATCACTGGCATCATAGGATTCACGCTGCGAGTGCCTGATGGTGGGGATTGGCAAACCAGGCACGGCAAAAACCCGTCATTTTAACGGAAACAGCCCGCCAACGCGATGAGTTGGGCGATCAATTAACGGGCGAGATGAAGAGGTGTCAGTTGAGCGTCTATTGTTGCCAGTCGGTCTGGCCAGTGCAAGGGGCGGGCACGGGAAGGCGATGAAAAAATGGTCAGGGGCTAGTGTGGGGTGAGATGGCGGCGGCAGCGCAAATCGGGCTGCCGCCGCAGAGGTTACTCCTCCCAGAAGGAGGCGGAGGTGTGGTAGATCATCTTCTTGCTCATCCCGCCATCGACCACCAGATTGGCACCGTTGATAAAGTCGTTGCGAGGATCCGCCAGAAAGAGGCAGGCGCGGGTGATGTCGTCGGGGCGACCGACCCGGCCACTCGGGTGCTGGCGATGATCCGCCTCGGTCAGGGTGTGATAATCCTCCGCCTGGATCCAGCCCGGGCTGATGGCATTGACCGTGATGGGATGGTCGGCCAGCGAGTTGGCGAGGGACTGGGTGAGGGCGACCAGCGCCCCCTTGGAGGCGCCGTAGGCATCCCAACCCGGTTCGTTCTGCTGCCAGCGGGTGGAGGCAATATTGATGATGCGGCCATAGGGCAGATCGCGGTTGGCCTGCACAAAGGCGCGGGAGCAGAGCATGGCGCCGCGCACATTGACCGTCATCACCTGATCGAACTGGGCTGTGCTCAGATCCTCGAAGCGGGTGTGGAACTTGCTGATGGCGCCGTTGTTGATCAGCAAGTGGATGCCGCCATGCTGCGCACGCACCTCGGCAAAGAGGCGTTCGATGGCCTGCTCGTCCCGCAGATCGAGGGGGTGAAAGTGGATCTCGGGATGGTCAAAAGCGTGAGGGGCCAGATCGGTGGCGATCACCCGATAACCTGCCTCGGCCAGCCCGATGCAGAGCTGGCGGCCAATCCCGCCAGCGGCGCCGGTGACCAGCGCAATTTGGGGTTGGTTGGTCAGCTCGTTCATTGTGCCGCTCCGTTGCGAGCCCGCAACACCTTGATCAGGGCTGACACCTCCTGCTGACCAAACCCTTGCGCCACCCCTTCCTCAAACAGATCGGCGGCAAAGCGCGGGAAGCGGCTGTCGATCCCGGCGTCGGTGGCATGACCGGCCAAGCGGCTGATGGCGGCGCTCCAGGTTTTCAGGCTGGCGTAGGGGTGATCGAAATCATCGCTCGCCAGCGTCTTGCCAAGGTGGGCCACATCGCCACCGAGAATGGGCGAGAGCTCGCTGAACTGGGCGCACACCTTGGCCACCGGCAACCCTTCCGCCTCGCAGATCAGCGCGCCGTGCAGAGCACCGAGCAGACCACCGGCAAAGTAGGCGGCGACGGCACAATCTTGCGCCGCGGCGGCGCCCACCGCCTCGGCCACATGGTCGAGGGTGGGGGCGAGCAGGCGCAGCACCGGCTCGGCCTCGCTAAAGGCAGCGATGGCCCCCGAGCAGATGATGCTGGCATCGCTGGTGCCGATCTGATCCGGGAAGCAGAGGATGGCGCCATCGAGATAACGGGCACTGCGGGCATGGCTCCAGCTCTCCAGCGCTCTGGCCCCCTGCGGGCTGCCGGTAGAGAGCTGCACCAGCAGCTTGCCCGCCACCGCATCGCTCGCCTCATCCAGCAACTGCTGGCTGACGGCGTAGTTATCGACGCAGACAAGGGTCATATCGCTTGCGGCAATAGCCGCGCCAACCGAGGGGGCGAGAGTCGCGCCCAGCGCTTGCAGCGGGGCGGCCTTGGCGGCGCTGCGATTCCAGACGGTGACCGGATGGCCCGCCTTGAGCAAGGTGGTGGCGAGGGCGGAGCCCATGGCCCCGAGGCCGATGACAGAGAGAGGGCGCATGATGGCTCCTGACGGTATTGATAGACGCTGATATAGGGAATTGAGATGCCTTGTGGCAGGTAAGCCACTATATTTGCCCAGTGTCGCCGTGAAAAATGGCTTTTATGACTGTCTGGTATAGGTGAATTCTATGGATGTGCGAACCCTGCGTGCGTTTGTGGCTGTCTTCGAGGAGCGCAACATCACGGCGGCCGCTACCCGCCTCTTCATTACCCAGCCCACCCTCTCCACCACCATCAAAACGCTGGAGGATGAGCTGGGGGTGACCCTGTTTGTGCGGCAGGCGCGCGGGGTGGAGGGGACCGAAGCGGCGCACCGGCTCTATCCCCGCGCCAAGCGGCTGATCGCCGACACCGACTCCCTCGCCCGCGAGTTTCGTGAAACCTCCCCCTGCCTCGAGCTGACGGTGGGGATTGAGGCAGACCTTGGCGATGGTGTGGTGGGGGCGCTGGTCAACGGGGCGCTAGCCCACGAGGAGATCCTGCTGACTCTGGAGGAGGGCTGCTGTGGCGATGTGCGGCTGGGGTGTGAATCCCTGCGCTGTGGTGACGAGCTCTTTATCCCCCTGCTGGAGGAGGAGTTTGTACTGGTGCTGCCACCGGCTCACCCGCTGGCAGGCAAGGGGGCGCTCACTCCGGCAGCGTTGGCGGATGAACCCTGGGTCACCTGCCCGCGCCACGACTCCCACCTGCGGCTGATCGCCATCCTCGGCAATCAGGCGCCGATCTATCCACGGCGGGCGGGGTCGCTGCGACTGGCGGCGACCATGGTGGCCGCCGGGGCAGGGATCGGCTGGTTGCCCCGTTCGCTTTGCCCGCCCGGTTGTACAGTCACCGAGCTGGCGGCCTCTTCCTTCAAGCGGCGGGTGGGGCTCTGCTACGCCCCGGATGCGTTGCGCTCGGCGGCGGTGACCGCCCTGCTGGCTCAGGTGCGCGGGATGCAGCTCCCCGCCTGATGTCGGGATAAAAGGTCGGCATAAAAAAGGGCCATCCAGTTGGGATGGCCCTGTTGAGGCAATGTTGTTGCGTGGCTAGAGCGACGCCCACCAGAGCCGCAGCTGCAAGCCCCACTTCGAGCTCCAGCCGGTGGTGCTGCTCACAAGCGTCCCATCCTTGATGACGAGAAAAGTCGGGGTGACCCCTACCTGCCACTTGGCGGCCAGATCCCCCGACTCGTCTTTGTGGGTCGGGAAGGTGAGCCCCTTCTTGCTCATCCCTTTGCCTAACTGTTCCGAATTGCCGGAGCGCAGTGCCACCGTCAGCACGTTTTCCCCTTCCTGCCAGAGCTGCTGCACGGCCGGGGTGGTGAAACGGCAGACGCCGCACCAGCTGGCCCAGTAGTAAACCAGCAGCGGCTTGCCGCGGCTCAGGGTGGCGAGATCCGTACTGGTGCCATCCTGCAGGGTGACGGGGGCGCTCATCGCTCCCTCCGGCAGAGTCGGGCTGCGCCACAGATCCAGCAGGGTCGAGATGATCAGCGCCATCAGCAGCAGCCAGAGCGCCTCCTTGCCCCAGCGGCGCCAGCGGGGTTGAGGATTGGTGGTCATCCCTTACCCCTGCTTGGCCAGTTCGGCCTTCACCAGTTGCTCCAGCTCCTCATAGGGGATGGCGCCTGGCACCAGCTGGTTGCCAATCAGGGTCGCCGGAGTGCCCTGTACCCCCAGAATGGTGCCGATGCGCAGGCTGTTGCGCAGCTCTTCGATCGCCTTGGCGGCCGGTTTGAGCGCGGTGTTGCCGGTGGCGGCCAGCGCCTTGTTGATGTCCGCCTCGGTCAGCATCCCCTGCTTGCTCATCAGCTTGTCATGCAGGGCGAGGAAGCGGGCCGGATCCTGCTGCCACAGGGTCAGGCTGTACTGGGCCGCCTTGGCAGAACTCTGCCCCTTGAACGGCAGTAGCTTGATCACCAGTCCCAGATCGTCGGGATAGGCCTTGAGCAGCTTGGTCAGCCGGGGATCGAACTGCTTGCAGTAGGGGCAGTTGTAGTCGGTGAACAGCACCAGCGTCAGCTTGGGGTTTCTGGCGCCGAGGCGCGGGCTGGTTGGGCTGTTGAACAGCACATCCTTGTTGCCCTTGATGAAGTTGCCAAGTTGCGCCTGTTGGGCTGCCGCGTTCTGTTTCTCCCAGGATTCGGCCGCTTCGTCGAGGATCTTGGGGTTGGCGATCAGGGTCTCGCGGATCAGCTCCTTGATGCGGGCCTCCTGCTCCGGGGTGAAGGGGGTGGCGTGCAGGGCCGGAGCCAGCAGGGCTGCGGAAAGGGAGGCCAGCAGGGTCAGGGCGCTCAGAGTCGGTTTCATGGGTACTCCTTAAAATCGGGTGGTGCCAGCCTGAAGCAGGCCAGCCTTGTGCAATGTGGTCAGCAGATCGTCCTTGTCGAGCAGGGGTGACAGCGTGACCCCCTGCGGCAACTCCGGGCCGTAAATCTGGTTGAAGGGAACCGCAGCCGCGCCCCGCTGACGCAGGAAGGCGGCGATGGTGTCGCTTGGTTTGCTCCAATCGCCGCGCAGGGCCACCACATCGGGGGCCGAGAGGGCCTGTTGTACCTCATCGCGCAGCAACACGTTGTATTTGTTGGCCTTGCAGGTAACGCACCAGTCGGCGGTGACATCGATAAAGACCCGCTTGTTCTGGGCCAGCGCATCTGTGATGGCGCGTTCAGAGAGCGGCTGCCAGACCACCTTGTCAACGCTGGCCGAGCCGTGCGCGCTAAAGGCACCGCTCAGCAGCAGGGGGCTGCCAATCAGGGCTGCTAGGGCGATCGCCAGTGTGAAGCCGCGGATGCCGTAACGCCAGATGATGCCAATCAGCAGTGCCAGCAGCATGGCAACCATCAGCCAGCCGGTGGCATAAGTGCCGAGATGGTTGTCGAGCAGGCTGGTGAGCCAGAGGCTGGAGCCCAGCATCATCAGGCCGAGCAGGATGCGCAGATGGTTCATCCAGCGCCCTGGTTTCGGCAACCAAAGGGCTAGCCGTGGTAGGGCCGCCACCAGCAGCCAGGGCAGGCTCATGCCAATCCCCAATGCCGTGAAGATCAGCCAGAGCTGGCCAAGTGGCGCCGCCAGCGCAAAGGCCACCGCGGTACCGAGGAAGGGGGCCGAGCAGGGGGTCGCCAGCAGAGTGGCGAAGCTCCCCTGCAGGAAGTGACCGCCGAGGCCGTTGCCGCCGCTGGTGGCGAGGCGGGTGCTGAGGGCGCTGGGCAGGCGGATCTCGAACAGCCCCAACAGGTTGGCGCAAAACAGCAGGGTGACCAGCACCATCAAGCCGATAAAACCGGCGCTCTGGAACTGGATGCCCCAGCCGACGGCCCCTTGCGTGGCGCGCAGCAGGCTGCTCATGGCGGCCAGCACCCAGAAGGAGGCGATGATCCCGGCGCTGGCGGCGAGGAACTGCTTGCGCACCGCTCCCTGTTCACGTTCCTGATGTTGCAACACAGTTCCCAGCTTGAGCGCCAGCACCGGCAGCACGCAGGGCATCAGGTTGAGGATCAGGCCGCCGAGCAGCGCCGCCCCCAGCAACCAGAACAGCGAATGACTCTGGTTGGGTAGCGCGAGTGGCGCGCCGATCGTCCCCTTGCCCTGCCACGCCTGTTCGCCGCTGGTGAGCAGCAGGCCGAGGGATTGGCCGCGCAGATCCGGCGCATCCCCCTGCCAGCCATCGCTCACCGGCACCCGGGCGATCAGGGTGTTGCCCTCGACCTCAAGCGCCGGTTTGCCAAACTCGGCACCCTCCAGAGCGTCGATAAAGAGCGCTGGTGATTGCCAGCCCTCTGCCCGCTCGGCGCGCAGTTGCAGCTGGTTGTGCTGATAGCCGAGTTCGATCCGGGTCTCGGCAGGCAGCGGCTGGGGCAGGGTGCTCATCGCCTTCGCCCAGGCAAAATCGAAGTCGGCCGGGGCCTGCCCATCCACCGCGAGGGTGAAGGGGAAGTCGGTCAGGATGCAGACATTGCTGCAGGTGGAGAGGCGTAGAGTCCCCTTGAGCGGTTGCCCGGCGGGATAGTTGAGGCTCAGAGGGAAGGTCACATCACCCTGATAACCCTGGGTGCTGAGCCCGGCTACCTCGAAGTGGCGTGGCACCGGCCAGCGCCACTGAAAGGCACCGACCGGCTCATCCCACAGGATCTGGGGGGCAATGCCCCCTTCTCCCGGACTGTGCCAGTAGGTTTTCCAGCCTGACTCCAGCTCGACATCGAGCAGGATGCGGGTCTGATCTGCAGTGCTGCGGTCGGCCTGCAGCCGTACCCGGGCGTGATCATTCTGTGGGCTGGTGAGCCAGCCCGTGTCGCTGGCCAATCCCATGGATTGCCACAGCAGACCGCCCAGTAGCAGGGCCGTCTTGAAGAGATTCGACATCTTTTTGGTCTCGCAAAAATGAGTGACAGCTAACGAAAGAACGCTGCCAAACTCATTCCCGCCAGACGCAGAGGGTGAGGTGCAGACGCCGCTCGGGCGGCGAGATGACTCTGGGAGGGGGCAGTGGCGGTGTGTAGCGCCAAAGGGGGGCCAGCAGGGCGATCAGTACGGCCACGGCAAAGAAGAGCTGTTCGACGCAGAGCAGGGTGGCGGCGCTTAGCCACTTGCCGTTGAGCTGGCAGCTGGTGGGCTGCGGGCTGGCCGGTTTGGCATCCTCTTGATCCGTTGCCGAGCCTGGAACGGGCAGTGCCTGACAGCTGAGGGCGTGATCGAGCAGGGCAAGCCGGGCCAGCGGCTGGGCAGCACAATTGAGCACCAGCAGGCAGACCAGCAGCAGGAGATGTTTCGCTACCCGTTGTTGCAAAATCATGTTCGCCCCGTCCATCAAGATGGGGCCATCCTAACGACCAATGGCGGGTGGGGCAAGTCGGCGACGTATTGATGAGCAGGACTGTGGGTGGCGCGACGGGGAGGGTGGTCGGTTCTGTTTGGCGAACGCTTGTTCGCTAAAAGGGGGATCAGTATACTGCGCCGAGTTAAAACTCGAGGTGTTCGATGCTCAAAATTGCCCGTGTGCTGCTGCTTGGTCTGCTGCTCATTTTCTGGTTCCTGTTCGGCCTGCTGCTCTGTCTGGTTCGTCCGCGCCATCCCAACAACGTCTATGTTTTCGCCCGCATGTATCACGCGGTCTGCCCGCTGATCGGGCTGCGAGTCAAGGTGACGGTGGCCGACGAGGTCAAATCGGTCGGCCCGGCGGTCTACGTCTGCAACCACCAGAGCAACTTCGACATCTTCACCGTGACCGGTGCGGTGCAGCCTGGCGTGGTGGCGGTGGGCAAGAAGAGCCTGCTCTGGCTGCCGCTGTTCGGCCTTATCTTCTGGCTCTCCGGCAACGTGCTGATTGACCGCTCCAACCGCTCCCGTGCCATCGGCACCATAGGTCAGGTGGTGGATCGCATCAAGAATCGTGGCACCTCCATCTGGATGTTCCCGGAAGGGACCCGCTCCCAGGGACGTGGCCTGCTGCAGTTCAAGGCGGGTGCTTTCCACACTGCGGTACAGGCTGAAGTCCCCGTGGTACCCATCGTCTGCTCCAGCTACTTTGGTCAGGTCGACCTCAATCGCTGGGACAACGGCGAAGTGCTGGTGGAAGTGATGGCCCCGGTCTGCAGCAAGGAGCACGGTGCCAGCGGCATTCGCGATCTCTCCGACACCTGCCGCGCCCGGATGGAGGCCAAGCTGGCCGAACTGGACAGCAAGCTGGGCCACAGCCACGCCGCCTGACGGATAGCGCAGACGAATCTACAAGGGAGCCACAGGCTCCCTTTTTTGTTGGTGAAAATCACCACCTGGTTGGCTATTTTCACCAATAAACCATCCTTGAGTTTCCTCATTAAATTCCCATCTATATGTAAAACAACAATAATTTTTCTTGGCACGGCTCTTGTAATGCAATGGGAAGAGATAGCCATCCCATCAACAAGGAGCCAGACCATGAGCGTATTCAGCCGCCTGACCGACGTGATAAATGCCAACCTGCACAGCCTGCTCGACAAGAGTGAAGAGCCGGAGAAGATGCTGCGCCTGATGATCGAAGAGATGGAGCAGGTGCAGGTCGAGATGCGTACCCAGGCCGCCCGCCTGATTGCCGAACAGAAGCAGCTGGAGCGTCACCAGCAGGCGTTGCAGGCGCAGATCCTGGAGTGGTCGGCCAAGGCCGAGCTCGCCATTCAGAAGGGACGTGAGGATCTGGCCCGCGCAGCCCTCACCGAGAAGCTGGCGGAGGTCAAAAAATGTGAACAGCTGGAGCAGGACAAGGCCCGGGTGGCCGAGGTGCTGGCCCAGCTCACCGCCGACAGCGAGCGGCTGGCAGCCAAGCTGACCGAGGCGCGCGAGAAGCAAAAACTGCTGACCCTGCGCGAGCAGACGGCCCACAGCCGCATTCGTGCTCGCGCCCAGGTGGACAACCAGCGGATGCATGAGCTGATGGCGCGCTTTGATGGTTTTCAGGGCCGGGTCGATCAGCTGGAAGCCCAGCTGGAGGCGGCCACCCTGGGGCAGAATCCCTCGCTGGAGGCCCAGTTCCGCGAGCTGGAGCTCAATGACGAGATCGAGCGCGAGCTGGCTCGCCTCAAAGGCCAGAAGGCGGAGGTGTAATCATGAGCCCCTGGCCCAAGGATCTGGTGCATCGCAAGCTGACCGGGGTCTGCGCCGGTATTGCCAGGCGGTTGGGGGTCTCCAGAGTCACGGTGCGGGTGGTGGCACTGCTCGCCCTGATCCTGATGCCGCCGCTGGCACTGGCCGCCTATCTGCTGGCGGTGCTGATGATGCCGCCCCGTTATGAATTGAAGCGCTGGCTGGATTGACCGAAGGGTTGATCAGCCGGCAGAGAAGGTACTGATAAGGAGCAAGTTATGCTGGAATTTTTCATATTGCTGGTGGTGCTGCTGGTCATGGCACTGACCGGTTTTACCCTGGTAGCCATGTTGCTGGTGAGCGGCCTGTTCGTGCTGCTTGGGGCACTGGGCGGCATGCTTGCTCTGATCATCAAGCTGGCCCCCTGGTTGTTGCTGGTGCTGGCAGTTTGCTGGCTGATCAGTAACCGCAGCAAGCGTTCCAATACCTACCTCTAACCCGCCTGAGGTTGTGCAAGACGTTGTGTGATGCTCCCTGATTTCCCCTTTCCGGCCACTCATCGAGTGGCCTTTTTTTGCCTGTCGTCCTCAAGGCTGGGTGGCTGCGGGTAACCACTGGGGGCTCCAGCTCTGCCAGAGTGCCGGGCTGTGGATCAGCTGCTCCTTGAAGGATTTTGGCTGCTGCTTGAGGCGGTATTCGATGCGCAGGGCCGCCCCCTTCTCGCCGACTTCCTGTTGCCACGCCAGCGTCAGTGGCCCCTTGCCGCGCAGGGCGCGAGCGCCCTTGCCACTCTGATGCTGGCGCAGGCGGCGCAGCGGGTCCGTGCTAATCCCGGTATAGAGCAGGCCGGTGGCAGTACGCACTATATAGACAGACCAGCGGACAGGGGTGGATGGTTGCGGCGCTGGAGTGGTGGTCGCGGGTTCTCTCATTCAAATTCTCTGTGCCAAACTCAGAGGCAGCTCAAGGAGGTGCGATGAGAGTCTGGTTCTGGTTGTGGTTACTGTTGTCGGTCCCGGCTCTGGGGGAGACGATCCGTCTCTACGATTACCATCAGCATCCCCCCTTCAACACCGGAGTGGATGCAGGGCTGAGCCGCGAGCTGGTCAAGTATCTCAATGAAAAGCTGAGGGGTGAACCCAGAATCGAGCTTTGGCTGGTCAATCGCGCCCGGCTGGCGCTGGAGATGGCAGATCCCGACTTTGACGGTCTGGTGGTCTGGGTCAATCCCGCCTGGGTGGGAGATCCCCATCGTGAGCGCTATCTCTGGACCTTTCCGGTGATGCGCGACACCAACGAGCTGGTCTCTAACATTGACAACCCGGTCACCTATCGCGGGCCAGACTCCCTCAAGGGGTTGGTGTTTGGCGGGGTGGAGGGCTACCGCTATCAGGGGATCGATGATGCCGCTGCACGGGGAGAGCTGGTGCGTCAGGATGCCAAGAAGGTGAAGACCAATCTTGAGCTGCTGGTGCGCGGCCGCATCGATGTGACGCTGGTGAGTGGTTCATCGCTGGGCTTTTTCATCGACTCACAGCACTATCAGGGCAAGCTGTTTATCTCGCCCTTCCCCCAATCCAGCTATACCCGCCATATCCTGCTGCCCAAGTCTCGCCCCGAGCTGCATGCCACCCTCAACGACATCGCCGAGCAGATGGACAGAGATCCCCGTTGGCACAAGGTGCTGGAGTCTTATCGCGGTACGCCCTGAGGGCGGCGCTTGAGCCGATGCAGCGGTAACAGGCTCACCAGCAGACCTGCCCAGACAAAGGCGAAACCGACAGCCTTGATGGGGTCCGGCGCCTCACCAAACCAGTAGATGGCGAGCAGGAAGGCGAGGCTGGGCTCGATATATTGCAGCAGCCCCACAGTGCTCATCCGGGTTCTCGCTACTGCGTAGCAGAACAGCCCCACCGGCAGCAGGGTGGCGGGCGCACTGCCCATCAGCAGCAGCTTGTCGGCCAGATCCCCATTCACGAATGCCCCCTCCCCGTGCCACGCCAGCGTGCCGATGATGATCAGCGCGACGGGCAGTTGCACCATGGCTTCCAGATAGAGGCAGGTGCCGGTGTCGTAGTGGATCTTCTTCTTGATAAGGCCATAGCAGGCGAAGTTGGCCCCCATGATGAGGGAGAACCAGGGGAGTTGGCCGTAGCAGAAGAGCATGTATGCGAGCCCCGCCAGCGCCAGGGCGACCGCCAGATGCTTTTGCGGGGTGAGTCGCTCTTTGAGGAAGATGACGGCGAATACGATATTGAACAGCGGGGTCATAAAGAAGGCGAGGCTGGTGGTCAGCACCTGCCCGGTAGTGAGGCACCAGGTGAACATGCACCAGCTGATGGACATCACGGGGCCCGCCAGCAGAATGAGGCCGAGCTGGCGTGGCTCGCTGCGCAGTTGTGCCCAAGGCACCTTGTGGCCAAGCAGCAAAAACAGGGCCCCCAGTAGCACCACAGACCAGAGCACCCGGTGGGAGATCAGCTCCCACATGTTGACCTCGGGCATGAATTGATAATAGAGCGGCAGCATCCCCCACAGGATGAAGGAGAGGGTCGCGGTGCCGGTACCTAGCCAGTTTTTCATTATTTTCCGTTTATTAAATTAAACACCCATGACGATAGTAGGGGGCGCGCCCTGTTTCCACAAGAGGGAAAACAGGGAAATGCTGGTACTATCAACGTCATGCAGCGAATCGATAAGTTGTTTGAGCAAATCAGGGCCTGCCGTCTGTGCGAGGCTCATCTGCCGCTGGGGCCTCGTCCGGTGATCCGCGGGGCCGAGAGTGCCCGCTTGTTGATCATCGGTCAGGCGCCCGGCACCTGGGTGCATGCCAGCGGTATCCCGTGGGATGACCCCTCCGGTGATAGGCTGCGCCAGTGGCTCGGGGTCGATAAGGCCACCTTTTACGACGAATCCCGCATCGCCATCATGCCGATGGGGCTCTGTTATCCCGGCAGGGGAAAATCCGGCGATCTGCCGCCGCGCCCCGAATGTGCGCCCACCTGGCACGACAAGGTATTGATGCTGTTGCCCAATATCGAACTGACCCTGCTGATCGGCCAATATTCACAAGCCTACTATCTGCGGGGGGCAGCCAAAGGGTCACTCACCGACACGGTGCGCAGCTGGGCCGACTATGGCCCCGGCTGGCTGCCGTTGCCGCATCCCTCCCCGCGTAATACCCTCTGGCTCAGGAGGAATCCCTGGTTCGAGCAGGAGATCGTCCCCCATCTGCAGCAAAGGGTCGCCCCGCTTCTGGGGAGACCCTGAGTATTAGAGCGCTGGCTCGGCCAGCGGTTTTGGCTTGCTGCGCGCCATGGCGATAAGTGGCAGGACGATGCAGATACAGCCCAGCAGCAGCGGCAGGCCCGGCTGCTCGTCAAACAACCACACCCCGATGGCCACCGCCATCAGCAGACCGGTGTACTCCGCCGAGGCGATCTTGCTAGCCTCCGCCTTGCGATAGGCCACCACGCACAATCCCGCATAGACCATGATCAGCGCCGAGGAGCCAAAGGCGGGCCACCACATCTGCCACTGCCAGTCGCCCCCTTCCCACCAGGCCAGCGCGAGAATGAAGGGCATGCTCAGCACGTTGGTGAAAAACAGGGTCTGGGCGATGGGCTGCTTGAGCGGGATCCGCTTGATCAGCAGATTGTTCAGTGCCATCGACAGCGCCACCCCGAGCGCCGCCAGTGCGGCCCAGTTCACCTCGGTCGGGCGCAGCACGATCAATACCCCGATAAACCCGATAACCGCAGTCAGCACCTTCTGGCGCGAGATCGCTTCCCCCGCCATCCACACTGCCAGCGGCACCATCATCAGGGGGGCGGCATAGAAGAGGGCATTGGCAGTGGCGAGCGGCAAGCGGGTGAGGGCCACCACCATCAGGCAGACGCCGACCGCCCAAATATGGGCCCGCAGCAGGTGCCACTTGATGGCCACCGGTGGGTTGCGGCGCCATGACCAGAGCAGCCAGGGCATCAGCAGAATGGCGGCCGAGAGCTGGCGGAAAAAGACAAACTGGAAGATGGGCTGATCCGGCTCCAGCACCTTGACCAGCGCATCGGAAAAAACCGCCACCATATTGCCCAGCACCAGATAAAGGATACCGATCCCTACTGCATTCATACCACCTCCCACTTCAGATGAGCGGAGGGTAGCGTGCCGGTTGATATCCAGTAAAATGATAAAAAATGACCACTCATGAGATATTTAGATAATGAAACTTCCTCCCCTGCGTGCGGTGCAATATTTCGAGGTGGTGGCCCGGCTGCTCAGCTTCTCCCGTGCCGCCCTTGAACTGAACGTCAGCCAGAGTGCGGTCAGCCACCAAATTCGTCTGCTGGAGGATTTTCTGGGTGAGCGCTTGCTGCTGCGTCAGGGGAGGCTGCTTTCCCTGACAACCCAGGGGGAGAGTTACTTTGAGGGGATTGCCGCCGGGCTCAGCCAGATTGCCCAGAGCAGCGAACAGTTGCGTGGTGGCGGCGAGATGCGAGTCCGGCTCGCGGTCTACAGCTCGTTTGCGGTGAAGTGGCTGATCCCCCGCCTGGCCGGATTGCGCCAGCTCTACCCCGAGCTGGATTTGAGTCTGGAGATGGTGGCGGAAGATCCCGAACTTTCCGATCGGGTGGCGGACTGCTTTATCACAGTCTCACCCCACGGGCGTGGCTACTGTCACGATCTTATCTATCAGGAGCGGCTCTTTCCGGTCTGCAGTCGCCGTCTGTTGCAGCAGGTTAGCGGGGAGTGGCCTGAGGCCATCTGGCAGCTGCCGCTGCTCTCGGTGCAGTCCATTTACAAGGCGCGGGGGGAGGATTGGCAGCGCTGGGCCAAGGCGGGTGGGCTGGTGATCCCGGACGAGGCGCGGATGCACCATTTCAGCCATGTGCTGTTGGCGATGGAGGCGGCAGCCTGGGATCAGGGGGTGGCATTCGTGAATGATTACATGCTGCGGCCAGATGATCCCCAGCTGGTGGCCTTGCCGGTACACCAGCTGGAGACGGGGGATGCCTTCTACTTCACCTGCAAGCGCTCGCGGGCTCATGAGCCTGCCATCAGCCGGTTGCGCCAGTGGCTGATGATGGAGACACGCCAGAGCATGCCGCTCTAGCCTGCACCGTTACGCTCTCTTGAACTGGCTCAGCACAAACAGGCTGGTGGCACAGACGACGACCGAAGGCCCAGCCGGAGTATCCTGATACCAGGAGAGGGTCAGCCCGCCGAGTACGGCGAGGCAGCCGATCAGCGCGGCAAAGCCGGCCATCTGCTCCGGCGTCTGACTGAAACGGCGGGCGGTAGCGGCGGGAATGATCAGCAGGGAGGTGATGATCAGCGCCCCGACAAACTTCATCGCCACGGCGATCACCAGCCCAATCAGCAGCATAAGCACGCAGCGCAGCACATCGACCCGGATCCCTTCTACCCGTGCCAGCTCTTCCGAGATGGTCATGGAGAGCAGGGGATCCCACAACCGCCACAGGGTGAGCAGCACCAGCGCGCCACCGCCGTAGATCCAGAGCAGATCCATCGGTTGTACCGAGAGCAGGTCGCCAAACAGGTAGGCCATCAGATCCACCCGCACGTTATCCATAAAACTCAAGGTAACCAGACCGAGGGACAGGGCGCTGTGGGCCAGAATGCCGAGCAGGGTATCGGTTGCTACCTGCTGGTTGCGACTCATGATCACCAGCAGCATTGCCATGGCGAGGCAGCAGACCACTACCGCCAGGGTGAGATCGACCTGCAGCAGAATGCCCAGCGCGATGCCGAACAGACAGGCATGGGAGAGGGTATCGCCAAAATAGGCCATTTTTCGCCATACCACGAAGCTGCCGAGGGGGCCGGCCAGCAGGGCGATGCCGAGACCGGCTGCGAGGGCGTATAATAGAAAGCTGTCCACTTGAATGTCCTGTTGCTTGCGCTATTTGCTGTGAGCGTTGTTGCGAGAGGGCAGGCGGATGACGGGGGCCTGCGGTTCATGATGATGGTGTTCGCCGTCGCAGTGGTGATGGTGGGTATAGACCGCCAGCACCTCCTGCTCCGGTCGCCCGAACAGGCGGGCAAATTCGGGGTGGCGGGCCACGCTCTCCGGTTCGCCATGGCAGCAGACGTGGCGGTTGAGGCAGATCACCTCGTGGGTGCTGGCCATCACCAGATGCAGATCGTGGGAGACCATCAGCACGGCGCAGTTGAATTCGGCGGCGAGTTGGCCGATCAGGGCGTAGAGCTCGATCTGGCCAGTGATGTCCACGCCTTGAACCGGCTCGTCCAGTACCAGCAGCTCGGGTTTGACCAGCAGGGCGCGAGCCAGCAGCACCCGCTGCATCTCACCGCCGGAGAGTTTTTGCATCCGGTTTTCCAGCAATCCCTCTGCGCCCACCCGGGCCAGAGCTTCCTCGATAGAGAGGCGGCTATTTTTGCCCAGTTGCAGGAAGCGACGCACTGTCAACGGCAAGGTGGGATCCAGATAGAGGCGCTGGGGCACATAGCCAACCCGCAGGTCGCGGCTGCGGGTGATCTTGCCCGAATCCGGCGTGAGCAGGCCCAGCACCAGCTTGCTCAGGGTGCTCTTGCCCGCCCCGTTGGGGCCGACCAAAGTGGTGATTTTGCCTTTATTGAGGGTAAAGGAGACCTTGTCGAGCACAGAGCGTCCATCAAACGAGAGAGAGACCTCTTTCAGCTCTACCAGTTGGCTCATGACAACTCCGGGGTTTACAGCCAGTGAGAGTTATAATATAACAAAAAGCGGCTGTTATATTATCACATACTCACCCCCTGACGAGATTCATCAATGAGAATTATTGCGCTTTTCACTGCCCTGCTGGCGGTGAGTTTGCCTGTTCGTGCCATTGAGGTACTGACCACCATCAAGCCCCTTGGCTTCATTGCCGCGGCGATCACTGACGGGGTGAGCGAGCCCAAGGTATTGCTGCCGACCGGTGCCTCTCCCCACGATTTCTCCCTGCGTCCGTCCGATATTCGCAGCATCAACAGTGCCGATCTGGTGGTGTGGGTTGGCCCCGAACTGGAAGGTTTTATGGCCAAGCCGCTGGCCAACCATCCCCATGCTCTGGCCCTGACTCAGGTTGAGGGGATGCCGCTGTTTAACTACGCGACTCAGGATAGTCACGATTCCCATGACCATGATGATCACGATCATGCCGCCCACGAGCACGGTGACCATGATGAAGGGCATGAGGGACACCATCACGAAGGGGTCGATCCCCATATCTGGCTTGGCCCGACGCAGGCCAAAGTGATTGCCAAGGCGATCGCAAGTGAATTGGGCAAGCTGGATCCGGACAATCAGGCTCGCTATGACGCCAACCTCGCGGCATTTGATACCAAGGTGGATGCCAAAGACAAGGTGATTGCTGGCCAGATGAAGGCGGTGAATGAGAAGGGGTACTTTGTCTTCCACGAGGCGTATGGCTACTGGGAGCGCCACTACGGCATGAGTTCAAAGGGTCACTTTACCGTGAGCCCTGAGCGTCGCCCGGGCGCCAAGACCCTGGTGGATATCCGCAAGGCACTGGAAGAGAAGCAGGCGAGCTGCATTTATGCCGAGCCGCAATTCTCACCGGCTGTGATCGAATCGGTGGCACGCAATACCGGCGCCAAGGTGCTGTTGCTTGATGAGGTGGGTGAACAGGTACCGCTCGGCCCGGATGGTTATCCCCAATTCATGCAGCAACTGGCAGACGCATTCGCCCAGTGTCGCTGATCAGCGGCTGAGCCTCTCATCCGGAGGGGCTATACTGACCTCCAGCATCTGACATGGAGTGTCCGGTATGAAATGGTTGTTGATCCCGGCTTGCACGTTGGCGCTATGTTGCGCCAACGTGCAGGCTTCGCGTCTTTCCGAATATATTGCCAGTCCGGATCTGCGGGCCAAGCTGCAGGAAGTGTATGGTGGCCGCGCCATTCAACGGGCCGAGGCATTCTCTCGCCTGCTCACCCCCAGAGCGGGTACAACCGACCAGCAGAAGATCGAGCTGGTGAACAACTACTTCAACAATCTGACCTACAGCGAGGATCCCAAGCTGTGGGGGGATGAGGATTACTGGGCCAATCCGCTGGAGTTCATCGGTGCCCGGGGTGGGGATTGCGAGGATTACAGCATTTCCAAGTACTATACCCTGATGGAGCTGGGGGTGGATGAGAAGAAGCTGCGGCTGGCCTACGTCAAGGCTGTGCGTTACAACCAGTTCCACATGGTGACGCTCTACTTCCCGACACCCAAGGCTGACCCACTGGTGCTCGACAACATCAACAGCCGGATCCTCCCGGGCAGCAAGCGTACCGATCTCATTCCCGTTTACAGTTTCGATGCCAAAAGCATCTGGATCATGAAGTCACGGCGGGAAGGGACGCTGGCGGGGAGTGCCGATCGGTTGGCGCAGTGGACATCGATGAAGACCCGTTTCTCCAGCGAGCAACTGCGCTCTCCCCGTCGTCAGTTATAGCTTGCCCGCCGCTTTCAGCTCCTCGAAATATTTAGCTGCGCCCGGATGCTGCTCAATACTCAGCACCGGGCCGGTTTTATTGCGTGCCCGGTGAAACATATTGGCGTAGCCATAAGTCTGCTCATTGAACTTGGTCTGCTGGGTCAGCATGGCCTTGGTCAGACGATAGACAGACTCTTCCGGCATGGTGGCATTGGTGACCAGGGTGGCGGCAATGGCAAAGGTGGGGGTCGCCTTCAGATTGCCGGGGTAGATGCGGGCGGGCACCTGACTACGTTGGTAATATTTGACCCCTTTGAGTAGCTGATCACGGGTGGCCCCATCGATGGGGAGGAAACTGACCGCGCAACGTTTGGCGGTGTCGAGCACAATCCGGTTAGGGTGTCCCATCACCAATGCAAATGCATCGATCTGCTTGCTACAAAGCGCATCCGGCAGGTTGGCCATGCTTTTCAGATCGAGATCCTGCTCTTTCGCTCCCAAGATGTTGAACAGGGTCAGCGCCGTCTGGCGTGTTCCCGAGCTCTTCAACCCCATGTCGATGGGGGCGAGCTTGAGCTGTTCCAGTGAAGTGATATCGCCATCGGCACGGATCACTATGGTGAAGGGCTCGGCATGGGTGGCAAACAGGGCGCGCAGCTCAGGTTGCGGCTGCGTGGCAAAAGGGCCCAAGCCCTGGCTTGCCTGATATAGCCAGTCTGACTGCACCATGGCGTAGGCGGTCTCGCCACTCTTGAGTCGCGTCAGGTTTTCTATTGAACCCGATGAGCTCTGCAGTGTGCACGCAAGTTGCTCGTCGACCTCATGAGCCAGACGGCAAAACTCTTTGGTTATCTGGTGATAAATCCCCTGCTCACCCCCGGTGGTGATAGTGACGGTTTCAGCCATCAGGCCGGGTTGCCACAGCAGGGGCAACAGCATGGCGAGCTTCTTCATGATTGCGCCTCCTTGGCATAACCATCGATACCCCAGGTCCGCAGTTTGTCGATGTCGCGACACTCTCCCGATTCTGCCAGCAGGGTATAACCGGCGGCATGCATGGTTTGGGAGAGCAGATTCCAGTAGAGCGGCGCATCGGTCAGCTGACAGCTGATAAAAATGGGATTGAGCGGATCAAGTTGATTGAAGGTATCCGCATTGAGGGGAATGGCGCTGAAGGCGAGCTCACACCCCTGTTCCTGTAGCGCGGCCAATGTGGACTGGCCGTGGGCGGGGAATGTGGCCACATCCCAGCGCCAATCCAGTGTTTTTCCTCGACCCTGGCTTAGCAGAGGGGCAATCTCGGACCATTGCGGGTGATTGAGCAGGGAGAGGGGCAGCAAGATCCCTTCTATATGAGAGTGCTGCCACTGTTGCAGGGCGCTCTGGATGGTTGCGAGCTCGCTGTCGGCACCGAGGGGTTGACTGGGCAAGAAACGCTGATAGAGCGCGATCTCCCCTTGTGTGGAGACAAATTTTTGCAGTTGCCCACCTTCCGGCAGCGGGCTTACTCCTTGCAGCGGCTGTGGGGTCGTCAGTGGCAGCTGTTTTCCCAGCTGGGTGATTTTGAGTCGTTGTTGCAGCAGATCCCGTTTGCGTTCGGAAACCAATTGGTTGATGGAAAGTGCCACTTCTTTGAGGTCTTGCAACCAGGGAGTGGGCAGGGTGCTGCTGAACTGGTGTTTGCGGATACGGATCAGTTGCAGGTTGATCTGCTCCAGGGGCTGCAGCAGGCGTTTGCACACCAGGGAGATGATCAGGGTAAATACGACGAGGCCCGCCAGCAGCGCCAGACCGGTGCGACTGATGGCATTCCACAGATGCTGATAGGCGTAGCCGCTATGCCCCTCAAGGGTCAGAGTGCCCAGCATGCGCCAGCCATCGGTCAACTCTTGCTCAATTTTGACGGGCGGCATGCCGATAACCGAGGGAAGCCAGCCGGGGACATTTTGTTGGGTAGAGTGGAAGACCTTCTGAAACAGCAACTGGCCATCAGGATCGATCAGGGTGACCGAGCTGACGAAGCCGCCATCGAACATGGCATTGACGATGGTCTCGGCCAGCACATTGTCGTCATTAAGCAGGGTTCCTTGCAGCACCAGCCCGAGAGCGGTGATGGCGGTTTCCAGGTTGGCTGACATCTGGTCGAGGATGGATTGGCGGACCGTCGTGACTTCCAGTGCAAACAGCAGCGCTGCACCGATCAGGAACAGGACGACAATTATTCTGATTAACAGTTTTGCTAACGACATATCCACTCCATGGAAAAGTTATCGCAACATTTTGGGTTTCTATTCAGTAGCGAATCCGACCCGGTTCTTAAAAATAGGAAAAAATGGTTAAAAAAGACGATCATTTCTGCCCATCCGGGCGGGTTATGCATAAAATGTGAGGTTCATGCAGATTGTGATGAACTATTTGTAACTATTTGTGTCCAACAAACAGTTTTATACGGTTTTGTCACAACTGACATCACAACTCACACTCTTTAGATCTAAATACAGGATAGCGGATGAAACGTCTCCGTCCCTTGGTAGTACAGGCTGCCAATTGGGAACCACCGGTTCCCCGCAAACACTTTTACGCCATGCTGATGCTGACGGCCATGACCCTGTCAGCAGTGGCATTATTGCCAGCTCCGGGTGACATCCTTGAGCGGCCGCTGCGTCTTGAGTTGCCCATTGATACCGCAGGTACGGCAACCAACGAAAACAACACCGACTTTAACGAAATCCCCGATCACGAACTGGTTGATCAGAGTGCGCCGGATGACGACATCCCGGTTGACACCACCCCCCAGTGGCAGGATTACAGGGTCCGCAACGGCGAAAACCTGACCGCCATTTTTAACAATCTCGGTCTCTCCACCACCACCCTCTACAAGGTGCTGGACGCGGACAACAAGAACTATCTGGCGCGCCTCAAGCCGGGCCAGAATATTGAGCTGCTGATCGATCAGGACAACATCCTGCAGCAACTCAAAATCCGCCTGAACATCAAGCAGACGCTGGTGATGGCTCGCAGCGACGATGCCTATACCGCCTCCATGATCAATGAGAAGGTTGAGTGGCAACCGCAGCGTTACAACGGCGTGATCAACGGCAGCTTCTATGTCAGTGCCCGCAATGCGGGGATTCCAGCCAACCATATCCAGAAAATTGCCAACCTGTTCCAGTGGCGAATGAATTTCGCCAAGGATCTGCAGAAGGGCGACAAGTTCAAAGTGCTGGTACGCCAGGAGACGGTGGAAGGCAAGAGCACTGGCAACAGCCAGCTGCTGGGTGTGGAAGTGACCAGCCAGGGCAAGACGGTGTCGGCCTGGCTCTCCGATGACGGCAACTACTACGACGGTCAGGGCAACAGTCTGGAGCGCGGATTCCGCCGCTACCCGACCCACAGCCGCTATCGGATCAGCTCCAACTTCAACCCAGCGCGCAAACATCCGGTAACCGGTATGGTGCGTCCTCACGAGGGCACTGACTTTGCGGTGCCGGTGGGCACGCCAGTGCTGGCGACTGGCGATGGTATCGTCCAGAAGGCAACCAGCCACCCGCTGGCGGGTACCTATATCGTCATCAAGCATGGCCGTACTCTCTCTACCCGTTATCTGCACCTGAGCAAGCTGCTGGTCAAAACCGGTCAGCGAGTGAAGATGGGCGACAAGATCGGCCTCTCCGGCAACACAGGTCGCTCGACCGGTGCTCACCTGCACTACGAGCTGCGGATCAACAACCGCCCGGTCAATGCCATGACCGCCAAGCTGCCGATGGCTGAACCGCTCAGCGGCAAGGAGCGTCGTCAGTTCCTTGCCAAGGTGAAGAGCTACCGCAAGGAGCTGGCAGCGGGTTGATTCCTGTCGTCACAGCCTGAAATGAAAGGCCCCGCCAGATTGGCGGGGCCTTTTTACATGCGCAGTGACGGTCAATAACCCTTGTCGAAGTCGATTTTGCCATCCAGTGGTTGGCCATCGATAAAGCGGATGTAGTTGCGCACAAAGATCTGGGCCACATCATCCGGGAAGCTGTAGGCGCTGTTGTGGGGGGTGACGATGAGGTTGGGTTGGCCCCACAATGGACTGTCGGCGGGCAGCGGCTCCTGCTCGAACACATCCAGCACCGCCATCGCCAGCTTGCCGGTACGCAGTGCGGTGAGCAAATCGCCCGAGTGCACGGCGCTGCCACGACCGACGTTGAACAGGATGGCGCCCGGTTTGCAGTGTTCGAAGCGGGCGGCATTGAACAGATGACGGGTATCGCGGGTGGCTGGCAGCACGCTGACGATGACATCGGCCTGCGCCAGCATCTTGTTGAGCGCAGGTAGCTGATAAACCTGATCAAACCCGGCCCGCTCCCGACCGCTGCGGCTGATGCCCAGCACCTTCATGCCAAAATGTTTGCCGGTGTGGGCAATATGCTGACCAATGCTGCCGGTCCCCAGGATCAGCATGGTGCGCCCCTTGAGGCCCTGATAGGGGTGGCTTTGCCACAGTCGCTGTTTCTGCTGTTCCCGATAAAGGGGGATTTGGCGCATCAGGCTGAGCAGATGACCAAAGACATACTCGCTCATCAGCGGGCCGAAGATGCCGCGCACATTGGTGAGCTGGTAGTCGCGGCGACTGTCAGGGTCGAGCAACACATCGACTCCCGCATAGGTGGACTGGAACCAGCTCAGCTTGTTGGCTTTGGGCAGCAGCGGTTTGGCACGGGCCGGTTCGGCCATCAGAATATGGGCTTCGCCGATCAGCTTCTCGGCATCGCTCTGGTTATCGGCTCGCAGAATGCGCAGATGGGGGAGATTGGCGGCCTTGAGCAGCCGTTCGTAGTGAGCATTATCCTGGCTGAGCAAAAGAAGGGTACGTTGGCTCATACTCTTGTTCCTTATCAGAATTTGCGGCGCAACAAGATGCCGCTCTCGACCCATCTTACCTGACTTCATATCGCAACATAGCCGACCAGGGCGCTTTTTCGTTTTCGCCGCGCGCCTCGTGGGCTACAATCTGCCCCACATTTTGCAAAGGATCCGACTCCAGTGTTTGGTGACAAGTTTTATAAGCGACTGGCCGAGCTACAGCCTTGGCAACAGACCGTCTACACCCTGGCGCTGGCAGAGCGCATGTACCCCAACTATGCCCTGTTCTGTCAGGCCTCCGGTTTTGGCAATGCTGGCGCTTTCCGGCATGCGCTGGATCAGATGTGGGTCTACCTCACCGTCAAGGGATCCCGGGTCAATCTGGGGGCCATTCTCGAAGAGTTCGAGTCTCACATTCCGGATCCCCGCAAGTTTGAATCCTACGGTGCCTATCCGGCGCTTGATGCCTGTGTTGCGCTGGGCTGCGCCTACAACTCGGTGATCTGCCGGGTCGGCGAAGAGGCCAACGATGCCAGCCATGCGTCGGTCGGTACCGTGGCCGGTTTTATCGAGCTGCTGGAAGAGCGGGATCTGACCGAAGAGGAGCTCTACGAGCACGAGTACATGGAAGCTGAGCTGGAGTTCCAGGTTGAACTGCTCAAGCGGGTTGCCCATGAGCGTGACAGCGATCGTATCCTGGCCATCAGAGCATTCGCCTCTCAGGATGGCGTCTCCAATATCGGGATCAGCCTGGAAGAGTAATCCTCTACGACCCCTGATAGAACAAAGCTCCCGTTCGGGAGCTTTTTCATATGAGCTGCAGCTCTGCCTGTCATTGGTTTTTATAGGCGCAAATCTCCCTTTACGGCATAGTGGTCGTACCAAGTACAAGGAGAGACTCATGTTCCTGCTGACCCTGGGGGTTGCGCTGTTTACCCTGATCCATCTCTACCCCTGTTTTGCGGTGGCCCATCGGGCGCGGCTGCGCGAGCGGCTGGGTGAGAATCGCTACAAGGGGCTCTTCTCCCTGCTGGTGTTTGTCGCCATTGCCTGCATCATCGCCGGTTGGCGCTCGGCCAGCTCGCTGCCGCTCTACTTCCTGCCGGAGTGGGGTCCGATGACCATGACGGTGATGATGCCCTTTGCGCTGATCCTCTTTTTCTCCGGCCAGGGGCCCAACCATCTGCGCCGCTGGCTGGTGCATCCCCAACTGCTCGGTACCCTGCTCTGGGCGGTGGCCCATCTGCTGGTCAACAGCGAGGCGCGCTCTCTGGTGTTGTTTGGCGGCATCGGGCTGTGGGCGCTGGTGAGCATGGTCTGGATTTCGGTGCGGGACTGGCAGCGATATCCCCGTCCTGCGGCCAACTGGACGGGCACCGGCATCAGCGTCGGGGCGGGCCTGGCTGCCACCGCGCTGCTGGTGTTCTGGGGCCACGGCTGGCTGACCGGCATTCCATTGCATTGAGAGTGAACTGCGGCTCTGGTAACCGCGTATGATGGACAAAACAAAAGGAGTCTTGGCGATGAAATGGTTCACTCTGTTGCTGTTATTGGGGGCTGGCGCGGCCTCTGCGGCGTGCCCCGATTATTTCAATGTGGAGATGCGGGAGCTAAACAACTCTCAGCGCCATAACCTCTGTCAGCTGACCGAGGGCAAGGTGGTACTGGTAGTCAATACCGCCTCCTACTGCGGCTACAGCGGCCAGTTCCGCGATCTGGAGCAGCTCTACCAGAGCTACAAGGATAAGGGATTGATTATTCTCGGTTTCCCCTCCAACGACTTCTGGCAGGAGGCGGGCAACGAGACCAAGACCGCCGAGGTATGCCGCCGCGACTATGGCGTCACCTTCCCGATGTTCAATCGGGTAGCGGTGCGGGGCTCCAATGCTGTGCCACTGTTCAAGGGGCTGGCGGCTGCCGCTGATGGGGATGAGCCGAACTGGAACTTCCACAAGTATCTGGTGGGGCGGGATGGCAAGCTGATCGCCAGCTACGGCGCCAACCAGAATCCGGCTGACGACCCCCTCAAACTGCAGATCACCCGGGCGCTGGGCCTCTGACTCTACCCCTTGGCGGGCGGCTCTGGAATAATGGGCTCCCGCCACTCAATCCGGTTATCTTGTGCTGCAACGTCTTCCTCAAATGGTGATCTTCGATGCGCTGGTGCGCGAGCAGGGGATCTCTGCCGCCGCCCGTCGTCTCGGGGTCTCCAAATCCCATATCAGCAAGCAGCTGGCGCTGCTGGAGACCACCCTTGGCGCCCAGCTGGTCCAGCGCACTACCCGCCGCTTTGTCCTGACCGAGCTGGGTCAGGAGTATGCCCGTCACTGTCATGCGCTGGTGGCGGTGGCGCAGGAAGCGGACTCCATGATCGCCGAGCGGCGCGGCAAGGTGAGCGGCGTGCTCCATCTCGGGGTGGGCCAATCATTTGGCCGTCTGCACGTCATTCCCCATCTCAAGGCGTTTCAGGATCGCTATCCCGAGCTGGAGCTGGAGGTCTCGCTGTTTGACCACAGAACCAATCTGGTGGATGAGGGGCTGGATCTCTGGCTCACCACCTATGAGGACAAGCCGGAAGGGCTGGTGGGACAGCGGCTGGCCGACATCGGCTTCGTGGTGGCGGCGTCGCCGGATTACCTGCTGAGCCACGGCACGCCGCTTCATCCCAAGGATCTGGCCCAGCACAACTGCATCACTTACCAGAGTCGGGAGCGGCGCTATCACCAGTGGTCGTTTCGCCAGGGCAAGGAGCGCCAGACGGTGCAGGTGGCGGGCAACTATCGGGTGGATATGGCGGAGGCGGTGCGGGATGCGGCACTGGCCGGGCTCGGCATCGCCTATATCGCCAACTACTTGCTGGACAAGGAGTTACAGAGCGGCAAGCTGATCCCGGTGTTGCCAGGGTGGCGACCGAACCAGCAAATGGCGGTACACGCCGTTTACGCTCGTCGCGAACATCTGGATCCCAAGATCCGTCTCTTCATCGATTTCCTCAAAGCCCGCTTTGGCCCCGAACCCTATTGGGAGCAGCGACTGGCCCCCTGGCTCGGGGGTAAATTGTCCGGTGGCGAGGAATAATTGTTTCCATATAAGAACTCTTGATTTCTCCTGATACTAAAATTGAACCAAATCAGCCAGTTGGCGCAACCGATATCGTGCAAACGTTTTTTCTAACAGGGTTGTAACCAAGCGGACTTGCAGTGACGGGGGGAGAGGCGCAGAATCCGCGCCCATCTTTTGCCCCACCTGATGGAGTCCCTATGATTGCCCTGCTCGGCATCCTGAGTATCCTGGCGCTTGCCGTCATCTGCTCTGATAATCGTCGTCGTATCCCGTTGCGAACAGTTGGTCTTGCCCTCTGTCTGCAAGTCATGTTTGCCGGTCTGGTGCTCTGGCTGCCTGCCGGTCAGCACGTGCTGAACGGGGTCAGCGAGAGCGTAAGCAGCGTGATCGGTTATGGTCAGGAGGGGATCGCCTTCCTGTTCGGTGATCTGGCCAAGTTCAAGCTGGGCTTCATCTTTGCCTTCAACGTGTTGCCGGTCATCATCTTCTTCTCTGCGGTGATCGCCATCCTCTACCACATCGGCATCATGCCGCGGGTGATCGCCCTGCTGGGTGGTGGCTTGCAGAAATTGCTGGGCACCGGCCGTGCCGAGAGCCTCTCCGCGACCGCCAACATCTTCGTTGGCATGGTGGAAGCGCCGCTGGTGGTCAAACCCTACCTTTCCAAGATGTCCGACTCCCAGTTCTTCGCTGTGATGAGCTGTGGTCTCGCCTCCGTCGCCGGTGGCACCCTGGTGGGCTATGCCAGCCTCGGGGTTGAGCTGAAATACCTGATCGCTGCCGCCTTCATGTCGGCCCCTGCCGGTCTGGCGATGGCCAAAATCCTGGTGCCGCCGGGAGCTGAAGAGGTCGATCACCATCAGGATGTTGAGATCCCCCGCGCCACCAATGTGATCGAAGCGGCTGCCGATGGCGCCATGTCCGGCCTCAATATCGCGGTGGCGGTCGGTGCCACCCTGCTGGCTTTCGTTGGCGTGATCGCCATGCTCAATGGCCTGCTCGGTTGGGCTGGCGGTCTGGTAGGGCTGGATCTGAGCTTCCAGATCATTCTGGGCTGGCTGTTTGCCCCCGTCTCCTGGCTGATCGGGGTGCCCTGGGATCAGGCGCAAGCCGCTGGCGCCCTGATCGGTACCAAGATCGTGGTCAACGAGTTCGTCGCCTTTATCGGTCTGGTGCAGGATCAGACCCTGAGCGAGTCGAGCAAGGCCATCGTGACCTTCGCCCTGTGCGGCTTTGCCAACATCTCCTCCATGGCGATCTTGATCGGCGGTCTGGGCTCCATGGTACCGGAGCGCAAATCCTTCATCGCCCGTTACGGCATGCGCGCCATTCTCTCCGGCGTACTGGCGAACCTGATGAGCGCCTGTCTGGCCGGTCTGTTCCTCGCCCTGTAACCGCTGCGGTACGGAATAGATGTAACAAGGGCGCCCTGATGGCGCCCTTGTCATATGGATAAAATGAAGCCCCGGCCTTGGTCGGGGCTTCTTGTTGCTACTCAGTCGACGTAGAAGGTCTGCTGGAAGCTGAGGTTCTGTTGCTGCCCGCCGCCCATGATCTTCAGGGTGAACTGATAGGTATCTTCGTTGCGGTAGGGGAGGGTCGCCAGATAGTAGATGGCATCGCCCTCTTTTACCTCCTGAAAGTTCAGGGTGCGGATGGTGCCGGTCAGGTTCTTGGCCTCACCGGTGATCCCCACGGCTTGCGCCACTTTCTGCTTGTCCTGTACCGCGATATTGATGATGGCGTTGTAGCGGCTGCGCTCCAGTCCATACGCTTTGGCGACCTCGGGGGTGAGGAAGCTGGAGTTGAAGGCGTTGTAGTGCACCAGCCAGGGCCCTAGCTCCTTCATCTGTTCTGCCTTGAGCGGCAGGGTCATCAGCAGTGCCAGCAGGCCACTCATCCAGGCTGTTTTCATCTGTCATCCCTCTCATATCTACGGTTGGCGCAGGCCGATTCATTCAGCCTTGCGTGTCATTCAGCAGTGTACTCACTTCTTGCGGCAACTGTTTGGGGCTGTCGATGGCGACGGTTTTGTGTCGCCCCAGCTCGCCCCGCACTATGGTTACCTGGCCCTTGGCCACCTTGAACTGCTTGGCCAGAAACTTGATCAGATGGCTGTTGGCCTGGCCATCGACGGGCGGCGCCGTGATGGCCACTTTCAGCTCTTCGCCATGCAATCCGATGATCTGATCCCGACTCGCCTTGGGCTGGATCACCAGATGCAGTACCAGTTCATCCCCTTGTTGCAGGACGGCTGGCATCAAATCATCCACCACAGCTGGCCAAACAGGTCACCCAGCAGGTAGTTGATGGCTTGCAGGCCGATAAAGGCGACCAGCACCGAGAGATCCAGTCCGCCCAGTGCCGGCAGTACGCGGCGGATAGGGGCTAGGAAGGGCTCGGTCAGCTGATGCATCACGTATTCGATGGGGTTGCGGCCCTGGCTGACCCAGCTCAGGATGGCGCGGATCAGCAGTACCCAGAAGATCATCGAGCCCGCTTTTTTCAGTACGGTCAGCGCGGCGAACAGGCTGATGCTGAGCCAGTCCGCCAGCAGCACGTTCATGCTCTTGAGCAGGGCCAGCTTGGCGAAGGCGATGGCCAGCGCCAGCACCACGGAGGCGAGGTCTATGCCGCCAAAGCCCGGGATAACGCGGCGCAGCGGGATCACCAGCGGATTGGTCAGCTTGACCACCATCTGGCTCATCGGGTTGTAGAAGTCGGCACGGGCCCACTGCAGCCAGACGCGCAGCAGGATCACCATCAGGTAGAGATCGAAAACGGTGTTAATCAGAAAGTAAGCAGTGTTCATCTGGGCTCCTGTTAGAAGAGGGTTTCCATTTCGGTGGCGCGAGCAACGGCCGCCTGCATGGCTTGCGCAGTCAGCGGCATCAGCCCCTGCTGCAGGAATGTCTTGATGGCTTCGGCTGTGGTGCCGCCCTTGCTGGTCACCTGCTCACGCAGGGTCTGCAGCGCCAGCTCCGGGTTTTGCTCCACCATGGCGGCTGCGCCCAGCGCGGTCTGCTGCACCAGCAGGCGTGCCTGATCGGGCGAGAAACCCATCGCCTCCGCCTCTTCGGCGATCGCCTGCATAAAGAGGAAGAAGTAGGCCGGAGCACTGCCCGCTGAGGCGATGACGCCGTTGATGCCAGACTCCTGCTCCACCCAGAGGGTCTTGCCGACCGCCTGCATCATCTGCTCGGCAAAGTTGCGATCACTGGCTCCAATATGCTCGGGCGCGTAGAGACCGGTCATGCCCAGACCCAGCAGGGCCGGGGTATTGGGCATGGTGCGGATGATGCGGTCGTGGCCACCGGCCATCTCGCCAAGGCGCGCAACCTTGATACCGGCCGCGATGGAGATGAGCAGCTTGCCTTCAAGGGAGCCCAGCTCTTCAACCAGTGCTGCCAGCATGCCGGCCATCAACTGCGGCTTGACCGCCAGCACGATCACTTCGGCGTCACGGGCCGCCTCGGCATTACTCTGGGTGATGCGAATGCCATGTTCGCTCGCCAGCGCCTCCAGCTTGGGCAGACTGGGGTTGGCAGCAGTGATCTGCCCGGCGGGATAACCCGCCTTGACCAGTCCGGCGATGATGCTGCGGCTCATGTTGCCCGCGCCGATAAAGGCCAGCGTTCTATGCTGCATCAGATGCTCCTGTTGCACATGGGGTCGCGGCGGGGTGGGTGCTGCCTGCACCACCAGACGCCAGAATTCGGTGTTCCATCAAACGCTCCTGTTGATGAAGTCGCGGCAAGAGGCGGACGTATGGGTTATCCGCTGGCCTTGCCTATGAGTAGTCACGGGCGCCGAAGATGGCGGTGCCGACCCGCACCATGGTGCTGCCGTGGGCTATCGCCAGTTCAAGATCCTCGGTCATTCCCATCGAGAGGGTATCCACCGTGGGGTATTGTCGCGCAAGCTCGGTGAACAGAGTCTGCATACGGGTCATTTGGGCGGCCAGTACGCTCTCGTCACTGGTGTGCTCGGGAATGGCCATCAGTCCCCGCAGTACCAGTCGCTCACTGTGGGAGACCAGCTCGGCAAGGCGGAAAATCTCTTGTTCCGACGTTCCGGATTTGCTGCTCTCTCCGCTAATATTGATTTGCAGACAAACATTTAGCGGTGCCATGCTGGCGGGACGCTGGTTGTTGAGGCGGTCGATCAGCTTGTCCCGATCCACGCTCTGTACCCAGTCAAACCGTTCGGCGACCAGTTTGGATTTGTTCGATTGCAAAGGGCCGATAAAGTGCCACTCTATGTCGCTATATTCCGGCTGCTGGCGCAAGGTATCGATCTTGGCCGCTGCTTCCTGAGCGTAGGATTCGCCAAAGCAGCGCTGACCTGCGGCATGGGCAGCCATGATGGCCTCGACCGGCTTGGTCTTGCTCACGGCCAGCAGGCGGATCTGCTGCAGGTGGCGGCTCGCCCGTTCGGCGGCCTGGGCAATACGTTCCTTTACCTGAAACAGGTGCTGGGCAATCTGGTTCATATTTCGTTAGTGATCTTGTGATGGGAGAATGACAAGTCTATGGATATCACAGAGTTATTGGCTTTCAGTGTAAAGCATAAAGCCTCGGATCTACACCTCTCGGCCGGGGTTCCCCCGATGATCAGGGTTGATGGTGAGGTTCGCAAGATCAATTTGCCCGCCCTGGAACATCGGGAAGTGCATGCCCTCATTTACGACATCATGAACGACCATCAGCGCAAGGAGCTGGAGGAGAACTTCGAGGTCGACTTCTCGTTCGAGGTGCCCAATCTGGCCCGTTTCCGGGTCAACGCCTTCCAGCAGGCGCGCGGCTCGGGCGCGGTATTTCGTACCATCCCCAGCACGGTGCTGAGCCTCGAAGATCTCGATGCGCCGGAGATCTTCCGCAAGATCGCCGAGTTCCCGCGGGGTCTGGTGCTGGTGACCGGGCCGACCGGTTCCGGTAAATCGACCACGCTGGCGGCCATGGTCAACTACATCAACGAGAACTTCCATCACCATATTCTCACCATCGAAGACCCCATCGAATTCGTCCACGAGAACAAGCGCTGTCTGGTGAACCAGCGGGAAGTGCACCGGGATACCAAGAGCTTCAGCAACGCTCTGCGCTCTGCACTGCGGGAAGACCCGGACATCATTCTGGTGGGCGAGATGCGCGACCTTGAGACCATTCGTCTGGCCATGACTGCCGCCGAAACCGGCCACCTAGTGTTTGGCACCCTGCACACCTCGTCGGCGGCCAAGACCATCGACCGTATCATCGATGTCTTCCCCGGCGCAGAGAAAGACATGGTGCGCTCCATGCTCTCCGAATCCCTGCGGGCAGTTATCTCCCAGACCCTGCTCAAGCGCATTGGCGGTGGCCGGGTGGCGGCTCACGAGATCATGATGGGCATTCCGGCGGTGCGTAACCTCATTCGGGAGGACAAGATTGCCCAGCTTTACTCGGTGATCCAGACCGGGATGACCCACGGTATGCAGACCATGGATCAGAGTCTCAAGCAGTTGGTGAGTCGTGGTGTGGTGGCATCCCTCGATGCCAAGGCCAAGGCCGTGGATCCCAACAGCATTTAAGAGACTCGCACCCAGGGAGGGATAGATGATGAATCTGGATGATCTGCTGAGCGAGCTGGTCGAGCGAAAGGGATCGGATCTGTTTGTGACGGTGGGCTCGCCGCCCACCCTCAAGGTAAATGGCCATCTGGTGTCGCTGGGGGGGGAGGCGCTCGACAAGAAGGGGGCTCTGACGCTGGTCAGGGATACCCTCAGCAGCGATCACTTCGAGCGCTATATCCGCACCAAGGAGGCCAACTACGCGATTTATCGCGAAGCGCTTGGCCGTTTTCGGGTCAGTGCCTTCTGGCAGCAGGAGCTGCCCGGCATGGTGGTGCGGCGTATCGAGACCCGCATTCCCACCTTTGAAGATCTGCAGCTACCCAAGATCCTGCAAGAGGTGGCGATGGCCAAGCGGGGGCTGGTGCTGTTTGTCGGCGCCACCGGGGCGGGCAAATCGACCACCCAGGCGGCGATGATCGGCTATCGCAACCAGCATGCCGATGGTCACATTCTGACGGTGGAAGATCCGGTGGAATTCGTCCATCAGCATGGTCGCAGTCTGGTGACCCAGCGAGAGGTGGGGATCGACACCGAGTCGTTCGATGTGGCGCTAAAAAGCTCACTGCGTCAGGCGCCGGACGTGATCCTGATCGGCGAAATCCGAAGTCAGGAGACCATGGAGTTTGCCCTGCAGTTCGCCGAGACGGGACACCTTTGTCTCGCCACTTTGCATGCCAACAATGCCAACCAGGCGCTGGATCGCATCCTCCATCTGGTGCCGCAAGACAAACACCGCCAGTTCCTGTTCGATCTCTCTTTCAACCTCAAGGCCATCATCGCCCAGCAGCTGGTGCCAAGTATGGATGGCAAGCGGCGCTGCGCTGCGTTCGAGATCCTGCTCAATACCCCGCTCATCACCGACATCATCCGCAAGGGAGAGATGCATCGCCTCAAGGAGGTGATGACCAAATCCACCGAGCTGGGTATGCAGACCTTCGATCAGGCGCTCTTCAGCCTGTTCTGCGCCGGCCAGATTGGCTACAGTGAGGCCCTCGCCCACGCCGACTCGGCCAACGACCTGCGACTGCTGATCAAGCTCTCCGGTCGCGAACGGCTCGGCACCGGTACGCTGGACAATGTGACGCTGGATGAATGAATCATGGGGCCGCTCTGCCGTTCGGCCCCTCGCCATAAAGGAACGTTATGCTGATTGTGGTTTCCCCGGCCAAGACGCTGGATTACGAGTCACCGCTGGTGACACCCCGTTTCACCCAACCCGAGCTGCTGGATCACTCCGCCGAACTGATTAGCCGGGCCCGCCAACTGAGCCCGGACCAGATCGCCACTCTGATGAAGATCAGCGACAAGCTGGCCGGTCTCAATGCCGCCCGTTTTGCCGAGTGGCAGCCAGATTTCACCCCCGCCAACGCCCGTCAGGCGCTGCTGGCTTTCAAGGGGGATGTCTACACCGGTTTGGCGGTAGAGGATTTCAGCGAGGCCGATTTTGACTTCGCTCAGGCACACCTGCGGATGCTCTCCGGCCTCTACGGCGTGCTTCGCCCCCTCGACCTGATGATGCCCTATCGGCTGGAGATGGGGACCAAACTCGACAATAGTCGCGGCAAGGATCTTTACCAGTTCTGGGGGGAGGTGATCACTCACCATCTCAACGACGCGCTGGCAGCGCAGGGGGATGAAGTGTTGATCAATCTGGCCTCCGACGAGTATTTCAAGTCGGTACGCCCCAAGAGCCTGAAAGGGCGGATTGTCACACCGGTGTTCAAGGATGAGAAGAACGGCCAGTTCAAGATCATCAGCTTCTACGCCAAGAAGGCGCGCGGCATGATGGCTCGCCACATCATCAAGCACCGTCTGACCGAGGTGGAGCAGCTGACCGGTTTCAACGCCGAGGGCTACTACTTCGTGCCGGAAGAGTCGGACGCCAATACCCTGATGTTTAAACGCGCCGAAAATTAATTACAAAAAGAGGGAACCAATCTTTCGACCCACGGGTCTGAATATGTGAATCCTCTGTTGTAAGCACTTTTTATTCGCCGACGTTTGATACGTCGGCTTTTTTATTGCCGTTTTTATTGTCCATCGATTGCCTTCGCCGGGACTATGTGGTTCAGATAGACTCAAGACAGGGAGCGAGTCGTTGCGAGGTGAATATGGAACAGAAAAATGCCATTCGGCAGGTTGCCGTCCCTTGGGCTCCGTCCCGCCAGCTACCGCCCGGTCTGGTTGTGGCCGAGTTGCATCAGGATCTCTGGAGCGACTCCCTGACCATCATGCTGGGGCGGGCACGCAGCATCGATCTGCCCCCGCAAATCCTCTGCCGGGTCTATTTTCGCCATATCTATGCCCTGCGGGTCATTGAGGATTGCGATCTGGCCGAGGGGAAGGATAGTCACGCTATCGAAGAGCAGATCCAGCTCATCACCCCATCCCGTTTTGCCAGCTGGTTCCATCAGGAGTCGGACGGCCTGCATCTGGATGAAGATCTGCAGCACTATCGCATCTCGACCTGGGATTATTGCGCCGATGTGCTGACCTCCTCGGCGCCGGAACTGCAGTTCCTGCCCCAGAGCGAGTAGCCAGCTGTTACGTCAGAGGCGAAGGATGATCCTTCGCCTCTTGGTTTTTGGGCGGGCGCAGATTTTGTGGCGTTCAGGCCATTCAACCCAAGTGGTGGCCTGTTGTGTCGACACAAAAAAAGCGCCTCAGAGGAGGCGCGGGGAAAAAGACAGATTGGAAGCGTCACATGGGTGCTACTTGAATCAGCGAATGAGCCGTGCCATTCAAGTATGGAGCCATCATGCCAAGCTCAATCTGAAGTAGTTCTGAGGCGATTCTTCATTTTCTGTTCATCTTGTCAGCAAAGCGTGGCACTGGCTGAAAGCCTTTTCATTCTGGTCACGATATTGTCTCGCCCTCTCTAGGGCGGTCATCGTGTCATGGGGCCAGCTCGAATGTTGTGCCTGCCTGTTCCAGTGCCAGCAACCAGCGCTTGATGGGAATGCCGCCAGCATAACCGGTCAGATCGCCGCTGCGTCCGATCACCCGATGGCAGGGCACTATGATGCTCAGCGGATTGCGCCCATTGGCAGCGCCCACAGCCCGCACCGCCTTGGGATTGCCGATAGCCTGGGCAATCTCGAGATAGCTCACGGTCTCGCCATAGGGGATATCACACAAAGCGTTCCACACCGTTTGCTGGAACGGGGTGCCCTTCGCTGCCATGGGCAGATCGAACTGCTGTAATTTTCCGGCAAAATAGGCGTTGAACTGGGCAAGATAGAGGGCCAGTGCCTTGTCATCCCGTTGCCAGTCAGTTTGCGGCATGACGGGACGCTCCCCGTGCATGAACTCCACGTGGCGCAGGCCATCCTGATCGATGGCGACCAGCAGCGGGCCGCGGGCGCTGTCGCAAAAACTGTATCTCATCGGCTGACATCCTTTGGGGGCGGGGAGGCTCAGTCCAGAACTGGCTTGCCGCGGGCGGACTTGATATCCCCCTTGCGCTTTTTGGCATCGACCCGTTTGCGCTGGGAGCTGCGGGTCGGCTTGGTGGCATGGCGAGCCTTGGGGCGCCAGGCTGCTTTTTTCAGCAACTCCACCAGACGGCTCATCGCCTCCTTGCGGTTCATGTCCTGGCTGCGATGGCTCTCGACCCGGATCAGGACAAAGCCATCGTGTACCCGGCTGTCGCTCAGCTTGTCGAGACCCTCCTTGTAGAGCGGGGTGAGGCTTGGGGAGTTACGGTAATCGAAGCGCAGCCAGACGGCGGAGTCGGTCTTGTTGACGTGCTGTCCACCGTTGCCCTGTGCCCGCATGGTCTGAAATTGCAGCTCATGCCAGGGAATCGTGACGCTGTTGGAGATAACTAACATGCTGTTTTGCTCTTGTTTGGTGCATACCCGCTGACCGCTGCAGCATGGTGCCTCATTATGGGGCGTGCTGGCCGGTTATGGGGATGTGCCTGGCGAATGGCGCCGGCATTAAACTATATCTATATGAAATATAACAATAAAAATACTTGGCATAAGAATTGAAACCCGATTCATGACACACCATGGATTGGGAGCAACCAGATGAAGCTGATTAGTGCGATTATCAAACCGTTCAAGTTGGACGATGTCCGCGAGGCTATTGCCAACCTGGGGGTGGAAGGGCTGACCGTGTCCGAGGTCAAGGGATTTGGCCGCCAGAAGGGACACACCGAATTATACCGGGGAGCCGAGTATCAGGTCGACTTCCTGCCCAAGGTGAAGCTGGAGATTGCTACCGCCGATGATAACGTGGAAGGGGTGATCGAGGCGATCTGCAAGGCGGCCTATACCGGCAAGATCGGCGACGGCAAGATTTTTGTCTACGACTTGCTGCAAGCGGTGCGCATCCGCACCGGCGAGAGTGACGACGAGGCGCTGTGATGAACCGCATCAGTGACGTACAGATCTGTTGACCTCCCGATCTCGGGGAATCCCGATGGAGTGAGCGCTTATTGAAGCCTGATCAACATAACGTTTTGCTCAGAAGAGGCCGAATGGGATTCCATCCGGCCCTTTTCATTTATGGGCGATTAAATATGTGATGTGGCGACGGCGAGCTTTCTTGATCCGCTTATAAGATGTATGCAGAATGCAAACGGAAATCGTTATCACTCTGTATAGCTAATCAAGGAATGGATGATGAAAATGAAGATGTTGGCACTGGCTTTCTCTGCGTTGGCAGCTCAGTCGGCATTGGCGGCCGGGGAAGTGAATGTCTACTCCAACCGGCAGGATGAGCTGATCAAGCCCATCATCCAGCAGTTCGAGAAGGAATCTGGCATCAAGGTGAACGTGGTGTTCGCCAAAGAGGGATTGAACGAGCGTCTGGAGCGGGAAGGCAAGCTCTCTCCGGCCGACCTGATGCTGACCGTCGATATCAGCCGTCTGACCGATCTGGTGGACAAGGGGTTGGTGCAGCCGGTGGACAGCAAGATCCTGCAGGAGAACATCCCCGCCATCTATCGTGATCCGGAGAATCGCTGGTTCGCCCTGACCACCCGGGTTCGCGCCATCTACTCCAGCAAGGATCGCCTCGGCAAGCTCGATACCATCAGCTACGAAGATCTGGCCAAACCGGAATTCAAAGGGAAAATCTGCGCCCGCAGCGGCAAGCATGAGTACAATGTGGCGCTGGTCTCCTCCATGATTGCCCATCACGGCATGGCTGAGACCAAAACCTGGCTGGAAGGGGTCAAGGCCAACCTGGCGCGCAAGCCGCAGGGCAACGACCGGGATCAGGTCAAGGCGATCAAGGATGGTATCTGTGACGTGTCACTCGGCAACAGCTATTATCTGGGCGCCATGTTGAAAGATCCTGCGCAGAAGTCCTGGGCGGATGCGGTCTATATCAACTTCCCGAACCAGGCTGACCGCGGTGCCCACGTCAACGTGAGCGGCGTGGCCATGACCAAGTATGCCAAGAACAAGGCAGAGGCCCAGAAGCTGATGGAGTTTCTGGCTGGTGACACCGCCCAGCACATGTATGCGGACGTGAACGCCGAATATCCGGTCAAGGCCGGAGTCGAGCCTTCCGCCATGGTCAAGTCTTGGGGCAGTTTCAAGTCTGACGCACTACCGGTCAGCGATTACGCCAAGCACCGCAAGGACGCCTTGCAGTTGCTGGATGAAGTGAAGTTCGATTTGTAATCAGATGGGGCCAACGGCCCCATCAACATCTGTGGTCTCATGAAAAATTTTGGATGGATGACCGGCAGCTGGGCCATCGCCCTGCTGCTGGGTTTACCGGTTATAGCCCTGCTTTTCTCTGCCTTCTCGGCTGAGGGAGATCTCTTTCGCCACCTCGCCGATACCGTGCTGCTCGATTATCTGGGCAATACCCTGGGGCTGGTGGTCGGCGTAGTATTGCTAAGCCTGCTATTTGGCGTGCCCACCGCCTGGCTGGTGGCCATGTGTCAGGTGCCGGGGCGGCGCGCTTTGCAGTGGGCCTTGATGCTGCCGATGGCGATGCCCTCCTATATCGTCGCCTACGTCTATACCGACTTGCTCGATTACTCGGGCCCGCTACAGGCCGGGTTGCGAGCACTATTTGGCTGGAACAGTCCTGCCGATTACTGGTTTCCGGCCATTCGCTCCCTTGGCGGCGCCGCCTGGGTGCTGGCGCTGGTGCTGTTCCCTTATGTCTATCTGCTGACCCGCGCCTCTTTTCTCGAGCAGTCAGTCAGCCTGATCCACTCCAGCCGCCTGCTCGGCTGTACCCCGTGGCAGAGTTTTCGCCGCCTCAGTCTGCCGCTGGCGCGCCCCGCCATCATGGTGGCGGTATCGCTGGTGGCCATGGAGACGCTGGCCGATTTCGCCACCGTCCACTTCTTTGCCATCAACACCCTGACCACGGCGGTCTACGACACCTGGCTCGGCTACGGTAGTCTGGCCACCGCGGCCAAACTCTCCTGCCTGATGCTGCTGGCTGTGGTGCTGCTGATCGCGCTGGAGCGCCGCTCGCGCAGTCGGCAGCAGGTGTTCCAGAAGTCCATGGGCCATGAGCAGCCGCTGCGCTATCCGCTCAAGGGGATTGGCCGTTGGTTGGCCGGTCTCTGGTGCTGGGGGCTGGTGCTGGCCGGTTTCGGCCTGCCATTCGTCATCCTACTCGATTACGGCGTGCGTTACTTCGAGTTGTCGTGGACGCCGGAGTTTGTCCGCTTCGCCGGCAACAGTTTGGCTATCTCGGCGCTGACCGCTCTGCTGGCGATGGGCATCGCCCTGCTGCTCGGCTTCTTCCGCCGTCTCGATGGCGGGTTCAAGAGTTTGCTGCCCCTGCGCATCGCCGCCATGGGCTACGCCATGCCGGGCACCGTGCTCGCTATCGGGGTGCTGGTGCCGCTCACCGCCCTCGACTTTGCCATCAACGATCTGGCCGAGTGGCTCGGGCGTCAGGGGCCGGGCTTGCTGCTGACCGGCACCATCACCGCCATCGTGTTCGGCTATCTGGTGCGCTTCGTGGCCATCGCCATCGGCTCGGTGGAGAGCAGCATGGGCAAGATCTCCCCCAGTCTCGACATGGCAGCCCGCTCCTTGGGGCAGGGGGATGGCGGCATGCTGCGGCGGGTCCATCTGCCGCTGGTGCGCCGTGGTCTGTTTGCCGGTGCCATGCTGGTATTCATCGAATCCATGAAGGAGCTGCCCGCCGCTCTGCTGCTGCGGCCGTTCAACTTCGATACTCTGGCGACTCACGTCTATCAGTTTGTCTCGGACGAGATGCTGGAGCGCGGCGCGCTGGGGGCTATCGTCATTGTGCTGGTGGGACTGTTGCCGCTGATCTGGGTCAACCGCAGTCTGGATAGTCCGGGCCACTGAGTCGCCGCGTCGGTCAATGAAATTGCATGCGGTGTGCTGAACCGAAAGGCAGCGCGCCGCCAGAAACGAGAGGAAGTCAGCCTTGTCCTGTTTGCAGGTTGAAAATGTCAGCTGCCGTTACAACGGCCGCAATGTGCTGGAGCAGCTCTCCCTGACGGTGGCAGACAACGAGATCGTCTGCCTGCTGGGAGCCAGTGGCTGCGGCAAAACCACGCTGCTCAAGGCCATCGCCGGGCTGCTGCCGCTGGCAGAGGGCTCGATTCGCCTCGGCGATACCCTGCTCGACGGGCCGGGTGCCAGCGTGCCGCCCGAGGCGCGCAATATCGGGATGATCTTTCAGGATTACGCCCTCTTCCCCCACCTGACTGTGGCCGACAACGTCGGCTTCGGTCTGACCAAACTCGACCGCGGTGCCCGCCAGCAGCAGGTGGACGAGGCGCTGGCGCTGGTCAATCTGCAGGGGCTGGGGGATCGTTATCCTCACCAGCTCTCCGGTGGCCAGCAGCAGCGAGTGGCTATCGCCCGGGCGCTGGTGTGCAAGCCACGGCTGATGCTGCTGGATGAGCCCTTCTCCAACATCGATACCCAGGTGCGGATGAAGTTGATCCTCGAGATCCGCGCCCTGCTCAAGCAGCAGGGGATCGGCGCCATCTTCGTCAGCCACAGCAAGGAGGAGGCGTTTGCCTTCGCCGATCGGCTAGCGCTGTTTCGCGCCGGTCACATCGAGCAGGTGGGCCAGCCGGAGCAGCTCTATCGCCGCCCGCAAAACCGCTTCGTGGCGGAGTTTCTCGGCGGGGTCAACTATCTGGCTGCCGAGGTGGTGGACAGCCACTGCGTGCAGACGGCGCTCGGGGTCATCTGTGGCAGCGAGCCCCATGGCCGGGTGGTGGGCGAGCAGTTGCAGCTGATGCTCAGACCCCAGCAACTGCTGCTGGAGAGCGCCGCAGATGGCGAGCTCAAGGTGGTGGAGCAGCAGTTCCTCGGCCACCACTGCCGGGTGCTGTTCGAGTGTGGCGATCTGCAGCTGGAGGCGAGCATTGGTGAGCCCCTTGATGGGATGCGGGCACGGATCAAGGTTGCCCCCCATGGGCTGGTGTTGTTTGACCCTTTGCCCTGAACGCGTGATATCGTCGTGAAATCAAAGAACTGGATCCACTCTGGTTTATAATCGCGCAACGCAAATAGCCCGTAACGCTAACGCCTACTCAGGGGAGAGATATATGAAAGCCCAAGCCGGGATCTGCGCAGAGCCGAATCTGCACGCCCTCTATCTGATGTTCAATCGCACCGGCGATGCCGCCGAACTGGTCGGCCGTCTGGCCAAACTGCCCGCCCTGTGGCAGGCGGTGGCTGCCGATTTCCCCGATGCCGGGTTCAGCGGTCTGGTTGCCGTTGGCGCCGATGCCTGGGATGGTCTCTACCCTGCCGCCCGTCCGCCCCAGTTCCGCAGCTTTATGGCGCAATCCGCCAACGGTCAGGA
This sequence comes from Aeromonas sp. 61P, assembly GCF_051919545.1. Taxonomy (NCBI): domain Bacteria; kingdom Pseudomonadati; phylum Pseudomonadota; class Gammaproteobacteria; order Aeromonadales; family Aeromonadaceae; genus Aeromonas; species Aeromonas sp. 61P. The sequence continues at coordinate 139,913 of NZ_JBQBEL010000001.1, read as the reverse complement.
AGCCCCCAACACCCCGTTTGATCTCTTTATTCAGCTGCGCGCCGATCGGGTGGATGTGCTGCACCACGCCGGTCACCGTGTGATGGCACTGCTGGCCGGACTGGTAGAGCTGGCCGAAGAGGTGCGCGGTTTCCGCAACCTGGATTTCCGTGACCTGACCGGTTTCGTTGACGGCACCGAGAACCCGCAGGATGAGCACCGTGCCGAAGTGGCGTTGCTGGCCGATGGCGAGTTTGCCGGTGGCTCCTACATTCACGTCCAGCGCTGGGTCCACGCCATGAGCGACTGGGAGAAGCTGGCGCAAAAAGAGCAGGAAGACATTATCGGTCGCACCAAGCCCGACAACATCGAGTATGAATCTGCCGCCAAGCCGCTGACCGCCCACATCAAGCGGGTCAACCTCAAGACCCCGAAAGGGGAGTCCATGGAGATCCTGCGCCAGAGCATGCCCTGGGGCACCATGACCGAGCAGGGGCTCTACTTCATCTCCTGCTGCCGCACTCAGCAGCACTTCAACGCCATGCTGGCCAGCATGTACAAGGGGGAGGGCAGCCACTTCGATCACCTGCTGCGTTTCACCAAGGCAGTGACCGGCGCGGCTTTCTTCGCCCCATCGGAGGGTTTTCTGATGGCGCAGGGCAAATAAGCCCGCCTGACGAAGCTGCAGAAAAACAAAAATCCCGGCCTTGGCCGGGATTTTTCGTTCTGGCGTGACCGCTATGACGCGGTAGCGGCCATTACGGCGTCTGTTCGAACAACTCGAGGGCGGAGAGGTAGAGCTCTTCGATATCGGTGTCGCTGGTCGGGGTGATGAAGATAGTGTCATCACCGGCGATGGTGCCGAGGATCCCCTCTGCCTTGCCGAGGGAGTCGAGCAGGCGGGCGATCAGCTGGGCTGCGCCCGGGCTGGTGTGGATCACCACCAGTGCGCCGTTGTGATCGACGTCCAGCACCAGATTCTTGAGCGGGCTGGAGGTGGTGGGCACGCCCAGTTCCACCGGCAGGCAGTAGACCATCTCCATCTTGGCATTGCGAGTGCGAACGGCGCCGAAGCGGCTCAGCATGCGCGATACCTTGGACTGGTTGATGTTCTCGAAGCCCAGCTCTTGCAGGGCGGTGACGATTTCTGCCTGGGAGCCAAAGCGCTCTTCTTTCAGCAAGGCTTTAAAGGCCTTGGCCAGTTTTTCTTGCTTGTCGTTGTGTTTCATCTTGGTCTCACGAATGAGGAGGTGTGGCGGCCTGTGCGATACAGGCGGCAGATACGAACAGCGGGGCCATTTTGCATTCATATGCCGTTTTTTGCAAGGAAGCGGCGCTTGTTCTGCATATTGATTCAAAAATGGCTTGCATCAACCTTTATTAGGGATAGAATCGGGATGAAATTTTGAAAACTTATTCAATTGGGCTGTATGGGTATTGAATTAATAGGTATCGAGAAGTCCTGGCACAAGGTGCCGGTTCTGCAACAGGTCAGCTTTCGGACATCCCCCGGTGAAACCTTGGTGTTGCTGGGCCCGAGCGGTGCTGGCAAGAGTTCCCTGCTACGGATGATGAACCTGCTGGATACCCCGGATGCGGGTGTTCTGCGGATTGGCGAAAGTGAATTTTCTTTCCCGAACTCCCTCTCTGCTGCCGAATTCAACCGCCAGTCCCAACTGCTGCGTCGCAAGGTGGGGATGGTGTTCCAGCAGTACAATCTCTGGCCACATCTCACTGTGATGGAGAATCTTATTGAAGCGCCGGTCAAGGTGCTCGGCATGAGCAAGGAGGCCGCCATCGAGAAGGGGGCCTACCTGCTGGCCCAGCTGCAACTGGCCGACAAGCGCGATGCCTGGCCTGCCCGTCTCTCCGGCGGTCAGCAGCAGCGGGTGGCCATTGCCCGTACCCTGATGATGGACCCGGAAGTGCTGCTGTTTGACGAGCCGACTGCCGCCCTCGATCCCGAGATCACCAAGGAGGTGGCCGAGATCATCCGCAACCTGAGCCAGACCGGCATTACCCAGGTGGTGGTGACCCACGAGGTCGACTTTGCCCGCAAGGTGGCCAGTCAGGTGATTTATCTGGAGAAGGGGCGGATCATCGAATCCGGCACCGCTGCCATTTTCCAATCCCCGCAAACCAGCCGGTTTGCCGAATTCTTGATGCATTGATATTGAATCGATAAGGAAGCTGTCATGAAAAAGAGTCTGTTGTTGGTTGCTGCCATGGGCCTGTTGAGTACCTCCGTCATGGCCAAAGAGATCAAGTTCGCCACCGAGGCCACCTACGCACCGTTCGAATACCTGGATGACAAGAACGAGTTTCAGGGTTTTGACATCGATCTGGCCCGCGCCATCTGCGAGCAGGCCAAGCTGGAATGCAGCTTCCACAACCAGGCCTTTGACAGCCTGATCCCCAGCCTCAAATTCCGTCGCTACGATGCCGCCATCGCCGCCATGGATGTGACCCCGGAGCGCTCCGCGCAGGTCGATTTCTCCGACATCTACTACGAGAACTCGGCAGTATTCGTCGCCAAGAAAGGTGCCTTCAAGGGGCCGGAAGAGATGGTCGACAAGACAGTCGGTGTGCAGAACGGCACCTCCCACCAGTCCTATCTGGTGGATAACTGGGTGAGCAAGGGGCTGCTGACCGTGCCCTACGCCAGCTACCAGAGCGCCTTCCTCGACATGATGAACGGCCGTACCGACGGCGTGTTTGCCGATACTGCCGTTGCTGCCGACTGGCTGAAGCAGCACAAGGAGTATGCGGTGGTGGGTGCGCCGGTGACCGATGCCAAGTACTTCGGTACCGGCTTTGGCATCGCGGTCGCCAAGGGCAATCAGGAGCTGCTGACCCAGCTGAACAAGGGGCTGGCCGAGATCAAGGCCAACGGCACCTATCAGAAAATCTTCGACAAATACTTCGCGCAGTAAGCCATGTTGAGCCTGTTGTTGGATGCAGCCTGGATGACCCTCGGGCTGGCCTTGGCATCACTGGTCGGGGGCATGGTATTGGCACTGGCGTTCAGTGCCGCCGAGCTCAGCAAGCAGCGTGCGCTGGTGTGGCCGGTGGCCACCCTGACCACGCTGATCCGTGGCCTGCCCGAGTTGCTGGTGGTGCTGTTCATCTATTTCGGTTCGACCCAGGTGCTGTTCCTCATCACTGGCGAGTATGTGGAGTTCAGTCCGTTCGCCTGTGGCGTGCTGGCGCTTTCCCTGCTGTTCGCCAGCTATGCGACCCAGACCCTGCGGGCGGCGCTTAATGCGGTGCCTTCAGGTCAACGGCTGGCGGCGCTGGCGTTGGGGTTGAGCAAGAGCCACATCTTCTTTCGCATCGTGTTGCCGCAGGCGTGGCGCCATGCCCTGCCGGGCCTCGGCAACCAGTGGCTGGTGTTGCTGAAAGATACCGCGCTGGTGTCGCTTATCGGGGTCAACGAGATGATGCGTCAGGCCCAGATGGCCTCGGCCAGTACCTATGAGCCTTTCACCTGGTATGCCGCTGCGGCCCTCATCTATCTGGCCATCAGTCTGGTGAGTGAATATGGCCTCGGGCTGGCTGCCCGCTACACCCGCCGCTACGGAGGCTAACTGATGCAAGAGTATCTCGTTACGTTGCTGGGCGGTCTGGTCACCACGCTGGAGCTGACCCTGTTCAGTCTGCTGCTGGGGATTGTGTTGGCGGCCCTGATGACCTGGGTGCTGGAGCTGCGCCTGCCGGTGGCGACCCAGCTGGTGCAGCTGTGGGTGCTGCTCTTTACCGGTACGCCGCTGCTCATTCAGATCTTCCTGATTTACTACGGGCCGGGCCAGTTCGAGTGGCTGAAAGCCAGCCCGCTCTGGCCGCTGCTCAAGCAGCCCTGGTTCTGCGCCGTGCTGGCGCTGGGTCTCAACACGGCGGCCTACTCCACCCGGTTGTTCAAGGGGGCGCTCGATGCCATCCCGGCCGGTGAAGTAGAGGCGTGTCGTGCACTTGGTTTTAATGGCCGCCAGACCTTGTGGATGAAGGTGCGCCACGCCGCCCGTCATCTGGTGCCTGCCTACTCCAATGAGGTGATCCTGGTGCTCAAGGGGAGCTCCCTCGCCAGTACCATCACCATCATGGACATCATGGGGCTGGCGCAGGGGTTGAACGCCCAGACCTACGATACCCTGGCGGTGTTCGGGGTGGCTGGCGGGCTTTATCTGGCGATGAACGGATTGTTAACAATTGGTTTTCGCTGGTGTGAAAAACGGGCGCTGGCATTCCAATCCTGAGATCCTCAGATCTACCTCTTTATGGTAAGGAGAAGTGCAGAAAAACTGTGCTTCTCCTCCAACTTTTTGTATTTCCCTCCAATTTTTGCTCCCGCATGTTTCGTGGCTCACAGAACCCGTGACTGCAACTGTTATCAGATTGTTTTTTATGGGGGGATCCATTAAGGTTGGGCGCACAACAACAAACAACCTTAAACCTACGCTTAAACATGGAGTTGATCATGAAAGTTGCCGTTCTGGGTGCCGCTGGTGGCATCGGTCAAGCCCTCGCTCTGCTGTTGAAAAACCGTCTGCCGGCTGGCTCCGAGCTGAGCCTGTATGACATCGCCCCGGTCACCCCGGGTGTGGCCGTTGACCTCAGTCATATTCCTACCGACGTCGCCATCAAGGGCTTCTGCGGTGAAGATCCGACTCCTGCGCTGGTTGGGGCCGATGTGGTGCTGATCTCCGCCGGTGTGGCACGCAAGCCGGGGATGGATCGCTCCGACCTGTTCAACATTAACGCCGGTATCGTCAAAAATCTGGTCGAGAAGTGCGCGGCCACTTGCCCGAAAGCGCTGATCGGCATCATCACCAACCCGGTCAACACCACTGTGGCCATCGCCGCCGAAGTGCTGAAGAAAGCCGGTGTCTATGACAAGCGTCGTCTGTTCGGTGTCACCACTCTGGACGTGATCCGCGCCGAGACCTTCGTGGCCGCCGCCAAAGGGTTGAACATCGACAAGGTACGCGTCAATGTGATCGGTGGTCACAGTGGCGTCACCATTCTGCCGCTGCTCTCCCAGATTGAAGGCGCCTCCTTCACCGCTGAAGAAGTGGCAGCCATGACCAAGCGCATCCAGAATGCCGGTACCGAAGTGGTAGAAGCCAAGGCCGGTGGTGGTTCTGCGACCCTCTCCATGGGTCAGGCGGCTTGCCGTTTCGGTCTCTCCCTCATCAAGGGTCTGCAGGGCGAAGCCAACGTTGTCGAGTGCGCCTACGTGGAAGGCAACGGCGAGCACGCCACCTTCTTCGCGCAGCCGGTACTGCTGGGCAAGAACGGCGTCGAAACCGTACTGGATTACGGCAAGCTGAGCGCCTTCGAGCAGGAAGCGATGGAAGGCATGCTGGCTACCCTGAAAGCCGATATCCAGCTGGGTGTCGATTTCGTCAAGTAAGCGGGTCAACCGTCCAACAAGGGAGCTTCGGCTCCCTTTTGTATTGATGAGATCCGCCCGGCAGGCTAAGGGGATGGGGCTTGGTGCCGATAACAGAGTGCAGCAGGAGATCCTTATGATGAAACCCCTTACCCTACTCATTCTTGTCGGTGCATTCACCGCGCCCCTCTATGGTGCCGAAGCGGTATCGGCTGCCGTATCGAGCGATGCGCCTGCAGCAACTGCATCGGTACCGACTACAAGCAGTGCTGCGGTGGCAACGGCGCCTGTCTCTGCTGCTACGCCAGCGCCCTCTGAGGCCGTCCCCGTCTTGCTTCCGGCCGAGCCGGTCACTCCCGTTGCCAGCAGTGGCGAGGGGGCCGCGCCGCTGCCAAAACCGGCGGAGTCTGCCGCTGTGGTGGCGCCTCCCGCACCTCTGGCCGCAGGCGAGTTGCAGGCGGTGCCGCTCTATCGTCAGGACGAGCTGCTCAACTGGATTGAGCAGGGGCGCCACCTCACTCAGGTGAAGCAGGATCGCTGTCAGCTGACGCAGGATATCGAAGCACGCGCCTCGGTGATGAAGATCCCGGCCTATCAATTCCTCTGGGGGGATATGCTGGCGTGGGGTGTCTGTACCAAACCCAATGCCGAGATCGGGGTGCAATACATGTGGGAGGCGGCCAATCAGGGGTTGGCGCCGGCGCTGGAGCAGTTGGGCCGCTACTACTGGAAAGGAACTTTGGTGCAGAAGGATTTGGTGCGAGCCGAGACCCTGATGCGCGAGGCAGCCAGCCTCGGTTTTCTGCGGGCTCGCATCGAGTGGGTCGAGATGCTGTTGCAGGGGATGGGCAGTCCGCTCGATTATGAGGACGCCTATCGCTGGCTCCATGGCTCCGTCATAGGTGACAAGGCGCTGCACCAGAAGGCGGCGACTCTGCTCAACCGTCTTGGCAACAGGATGCCGGCCAACGTGGTGGCCCGCGCCAAGGCGATGCACTGATCCAAAAAAAATGACCCACAGATCTGCACCTGTGGGTCCGGTTCCAGCCGCCGTGCCATGACAGGCCGGAACCTCCCTCTGTTATATGGCTGCCCGCGCTTTAGAGATCTTGGTGGGGGCCAAAAACTTCGTAATGGCGCTGCCCCGTTGGTACCCCAGCAGCCAGCAGCTGCCGCTTGATCTCTTGCATGAAGCCGACAGGGCCACAGAAGTAGTAGTGGGCCTGCGGCGTGATGCGCTCCTTCACGGCAGTCAGATCCATGGTGCCGGCCAGATCGTAATCTTGACCCTGCACATCACTGGCCTCCGGCTCCCGATACCAGACCCGGCTCAGCAAGTTGGGATGCTGGCGGGATTTTTGCTGAATATCCTCCCGGAAGGCGTGTACAGCACCCTGTTCGCAGGCGTGTAGCCAGGTGATATCAGCCTGATGGCCGCTCGCCAGCAGCTGGTTGAGCATGCTCATCATCGGTGTCACGCCGACACCGGCGGAGAGCAGTACCACCGGGGTCTGGCTGTCGGCTTTCAGGTAGAAATCGCCGGTGGGGGGCATCACTTCGATCTTGTCACCCGCCTGCAGGTGATCGTGCAGCAGGTTGGAGACCTGACCCTGTGGCTCGCGTTTGACGCTGATGCGGTAATCCTGCCCGTTGGGGGCATCTGAGAGGGAGTACTGGCGGATCTCCTGATATTCCAGCTCGGGGTGAACCAGCTTGATGCTGAGGTATTGGCCCGGTTTGAAGGCCAACACTGGCTTACCATCTTCCGGTGCCAGCAGGAAGGAGGTGATGAGGGAGCTCTCGGCCCGCTTCTCTTTGATGATGAAGGTGCGGGTACCTTGCCAGCCGCCATCCTGATTGGCCTTCTCCTGATAGATCTCTCGCTCGCGGCCGATGAAGATGTCTGCCAGCACGCCATACGCCTTGCCCCATGCCTCCAGCACCTCGTCGGTGACCGCACTTCCGCCCAATTCTTTGAGCGTGGCCAAGAGATGACTACCTACAATGTGATATTGTTCCGGCTGGATCAGGAATCCGGTATGTTTGTGCGCAATCCGCTCGACCGCACCGGCGAGTGCCCCCAGATTGTCAATATTCTTGGCATACGCGGCGACTGCATTGAACAGGGCCAGCGGCTGGCCGCCACTGCGTTGATGGGCCAGGTTGAAGATATCTTTCAGCTCCGGGTTATGGCTGAACATCCGCTGGTAGAAGTGCTGGGTGAGGGCAGGGCCTGCCGATTCGAGCAGCGGAATAGTGCTTTTGATGACGGCAACGGTGGTTTGATCTAGCATAGGGGCCTCGTTCTAATTGAACATATAAAATGTCATTTAATAAGTGGCATCCTAGATGTTTATTTGATTTGAATCAATACTCCACTTTTCGCATCGCGCTAATCAGGTTTTATGAGACTAACCAGTTATACAGATTTTGGATTGAGAGCCCTGCTCTATCTTGCCACCCTGCCGGAAGGGGAGTTGTCGAGCGTTGCCAAGGTATCGGCCCTGTATGGCGTTTCCCGCAACCACATGGTGAAGGTGGTCAATCAGCTGGTGAAGCTGGGCTATCTGCAATCCCAGCGTGGCAAGAATGGCGGTATTCGTATGGCTTGCGATCCCGCCACCATCAATATCGGGCAGGTGATCAGGGCGCTGGAAGGCAATCTGGACGGCATTGACTGCGGTTCGCCCGCTTGTCACATCGTCTCTGTCTGTCTGCTCAAGAGTGCGCTGAAAGAGGCGATGGATGCGTTTCTGGCGGTGATGGACAGCTATACGCTGCAAGACCTGCTGGCCAATCGTGACGAGCTGCAACGGGTGTTTGGTGAGTTGATCCCGACGCTGGTGCTGGAGCCGGATGATGACGATGAGCAATAGAAAAGGGCTGCCACTGGCAGCCCTTTTTCAATCTTGTGAATCCGACTCCGCCCGGTACGATGCCGGCATGATCCGCGCCATCTTCACCATGTTGTTCTCCACATCGAGGATCTCGATAGGATAACCGGCCAACCGGATCCCGATGTTGGGCTGGGGGATCTCCTCCAGATATTCGAGGATCAGGCCGTTGAGGGTACGCGGGCCGTCGATGGGCAGGTGCCAGTTCATCTCCTTGTTCAGCTCACGAATATTGGCTGAGCCTTCGACCAGATAAGAACCATCTGACTGTGGATGGATCTCGTCGCTCGGCGCTGGCGTCATGGAGGTGGTGAAGTCGCCCACGATCTCTTCCAGAATGTCGTCCAGAGTGATTAGCCCCTGAATATCGCCGTATTCGTCGACGATCAGGCCAATTCGCTCCTTGTTGCGCTGGAATTTGGCCAGTTGCACGTTGAGCGGCGTTCCTTCCGGAATGAAGTAGATCTCGTCCACTTCCCGCAACAGGCTCGATTTGTTGAACTGATCCCTGGCTACCAGTCGCAGGGCATCGCGCGCGTGCAAAAAGCCGACAACGTCGTCGATATTGTCGCGATAGAGCAGGATCTTGGTGTGAGCGCAGTGGGCCAGCTGGCGCTGGATGCTCTTCCAGTCATCGTTGATGTCGATGGCGTAGATATCGCTGCGTGGCACCATGATGTCCTCGACCAGCATCTTGTCGAGATCCAGAATGCTCAGCAGCATCTCCTGATGACGCTGGGGGATCAGGTTACCCGCCTCATTGACGATGGTGCGCAGCTCCTCGGTGTTGAGGGAGTCATCCTTGTTGGGATTGATCTTCAGCATCTTGAGCAGGCCGCTGGTGATGCCGTTGATCAGCCAGACCAGCGGTGAGAGCGGCACCATCAGCCCCTTGAGGATCCAGGAGGCGGGATAGGCGATCTTCTCCGGAAACATGGCGGCCAGGGTCTTGGGGGTCACTTCACCGAATACCAGTACCACCAGGGTCAGCCCGAAGGTGGCGATGGCGACCCCGAGATCACCAAACAGCCGGATACAGACGATGGTGGCGATGGCGGAGGCGAGGATATTGACCAGATTGTTGCCGATCAGGATCAGTCCCAGCAGGCGATCGGGGCGGGCGAGCAGTTGCTCGACGCGACGTGCGGCTTTGTGTTTGGTTTGTGCCAGATGCCGCAGTTTGTAGCGGTTGATGGACATCAGGCCGGTTTCGGCACTGGAGAAAAAGGCGGAAAGAAGGATCAAGATAACGAGAACAATCAGTAATGTACTCGTTGAGATGCTGTCCAAAAAGGGCTCCTGTTGGATGGTATGGCTAAAAGAGTATAGGTGTCAGCTCAACAGCACTTCTTTGACGAAGCGGCTGCCAAAGTAGGCAAGAGTCAGGATGAAGCTGCCGATCAGACTGAGTGTGATGACTTTACGGCCGCGCCAGCCATAGGTGTGATGTCCCCACAGCAGCAACACGTAGACACACCATGCCAGGATGGAGAGCACTGCCTTGTGAGACTTGCCCTGGGCGAACATATCTTCGAGGAAGAAGAGGCCGGAGGCGATGGAGAGTGTCAGTAGCAGCACCCCTGCAAAGATCAACTGAAACAGCCGTTTCTCCACCGTCATTAGTGGTGGCATGGCTGGCAGGTTGCTGATTTTTCGAGATTTTAGTTGCTTGTCCAGACAGGCGAGCTGCAGCGCAAACAGACAGGCGATCATCAATACCGAGTAGGCCATCAGGGCGAGGCCGATGTGCAGCAACAGCTGGGGATGGGCCTCCAGATGGGTTATGTAGCGACCAGGGATCAAGGCGCTGGCAGCCAGCAACATGGCCGAGAAGCTGTAGACCACCGGCAGCAGGATCCAGCCGTTGAAGCGGCGGGTCACGCAAGTCATGAAGCAACTGATGATGAGGCTGACCAGCGAGGCAACGTTGAGCATGCTCAGGTTCTGGCCGTAACTCTGCAATACCTCTGAACCGAGGGCGCTGGCATGGGCGATCAGAGCCAATCCGATACAGGCAAACAGGGAGCGCTGTCCCACCGGCTTGGCGCTCAGTAACAGATGCAGGGAGGCGATGATGGCCAGCAGATAAAACGCCAGGGCCAGAACAGAGATTACGATCATAACCAGGTCGTTGTTGCACAAGCTTTTGAGGGTAAGAGGGGCAGTATACCTTGCACGAGAAGTGCTCGCCAGTTGTGCAACGGCCGATCTGCCCATATATAGGGAGAAGCTCCCTGCTGCTGCGGTGCGGTGAATAATCGTCCTCGCGCCAGCTCTGGGTTATAATGCCCCCAATTTATTACGCCAAGAACCGGAATCCGTCATGTTTGAGAATTTGACTGAACGACTCTCGCGCACCTTGCGCAATGTCAGTGGCCGTGGTCGCCTGACCGAAGACAATATCAAGGAAACCCTGCGTGAAGTCCGCATGGCGCTGCTCGAGGCGGATGTCGCCCTGCCGGTCGTGCGTGATTTCGTGGCGCGTGTCAAAGAGCGCGCAGTCGGGCAGGAAGTGGCCAAATCCCTGAGCCCGGGCCAGGCATTCATCAAGATTGTGCACGGTGAACTGGTCACCGTGATGGGGGAGGCCAACGAACAGCTCAACCTGGCTGCCCAGCCGCCAGCGATCATCCTGATGGCCGGTCTGCAGGGGGCCGGTAAGACAACCACGGTTGGCAAACTGGCCAAGCTGCTCAAAGAGCGCAGCAAGAAGAAGGTGCTGGTGGTCAGTGCTGACGTTTATCGTCCGGCGGCGATCAAACAGCTGGAAACCTTGGCCAATGACATCGGTGTCGACTTCTTCCCAAGCGATGCCAGCCAGAAGCCGGTCGATATCGCCACCGCAGCCATCGATCAGGCGCGCAAGAAATTCTATGACGTGGTGATCGTCGATACTGCCGGTCGTCTGCACGTTGATAGCGAGATGATGGCCGAGATCCAGGATCTGCATGCCACCATCAAGCCGGTCGAGACCCTGTTCGTGGTGGATGCCATGACCGGTCAGGATGCTGCCAACACCGCCAAGGCGTTCAATGAAGCGCTGCCGCTCACCGGTGTCATCCTCACCAAGGCGGATGGCGACGCCCGTGGTGGTGCCGCGCTGTCGGTACGTCACATCACCGGCAAGCCGGTCAAGTTTATCGGTATGGGTGAAAAGACCGATGCGCTGGAGCCGTTCCACCCGGATCGTCTCGCCTCCCGCATCCTCGGTATGGGCGATGTGCTCTCTCTTATCGAAGAGGTCGAGCGCAACGTCGATAAAGAGAAAGCGGCCAAGCTGGCCAGCAAGGTCAAGAGCGGCAAGGGCTTCGATCTGGAAGATTTCCGCGAGCAGCTGGCCCAGATGCGCAACATGGGCGGCATGATGGGGATGCTCGACAAGCTGCCCGGCATGTCCAGGCTGCCGGATAACGTGAAAGATCAGATGGATGACAAGCTCACTGTGCGGATGGAGGCGATCATCAGCTCTATGACGCCCAAGGAGCGCGCCCATCCCGATCTCATCAAGGGGTCCCGTAAACGCCGTATCGCAGCAGGTTCCGGCATGCAGGTGCAGGATGTGAACAAGCTGCTCAAGCAGTTCACCGAGATGCAGCGCATGATGAAGAAAATGTCCGGCAAGGGCGGCATGCGCAAGATGATGAGCCAGATGAAGAACATGATGCCCCCCGGTTTCGGTGGCGGTCGCGGCCCGTTCTGATCCGGCCTGCGTGTTGATGGGGGTCTGCAGTGGCAGGCCCCTTTTCATTGCCGCTCTGCGCAAAAAATGGCTGGCTTGGTTGCAATTATTACGAATCCAAGTAGAATTACGCGGCTTATTTTAAGCTAGGGTCCGCGTGTTTGCGGGCCTTGTTCATTAGATGTTAATGAGGACGATATGGTAACCATTCGTTTACAACGTGGTGGCGCGAAAAAGCGTCCGTTCTACCAGGTAGTAGTTTCTGACAGCCGTTGCGCCCGTGACGGTCGCTTCATCGAGCGCGTTGGTTTCTTCAACCCGGTTGCTGCTGGTCAAGCTGAAAAGCTGAACCTGGACCTGGCTCGTATCGAGCATTGGGTTGCTACTGGTGCCGCTGTTTCTGACCGCGTTGCCAAGCTGATCAAAGACGCTAAAAAAGCTGCTTAATCAGCCCAACGGTAAGGAGTTAAGGTGGAAAAACCTGTAGTTCTGGGCACCCTGGGTACCGTTTATGGCATCAAGGGCTGGCTTAAAGTGAACTCCTTCACCGATGTTGCCGAAGCGATTTTCGATTACAACCCCTGGCTGATTAATCAGAACGGGGTGTGGCGTGAAATCCGGGTTTCATCCTGGAAACGTCACAACAAGGGTCTGATTTGCAAACTCGATGGTATTGATGTGCGCGAAGATGCCCTGGCATTGACCAATGTCGAGATTGGCGTACCCGCCGATCTGTTGCCTGCGTTGCCTGAAGGTGAGTTCTACTGGCGTGACCTGATTGGTTGCTCGGTAGTGACCACTAAGGGATACGACTTGGGCAAGGTGACCGAATTGATGGAAACCGGCTCCAACGATGTGTTGGTGGTTGAGGCCAATGTAAAAGATGCCTTTGGTGCAAAGGAGCGGTTGATTCCGTTCCTGGAAGAGCAGGTGATCAAGAATATTGATCTGACTGCTCGAACAATCGAAGTTGATTGGGATCCTGGTTTCTAGTTTCCCGCGCTAACACGGGTGCCGGAGGTTTCTTATGTGGATTGGGGTCATTAGCCTCTTCCCTGAAATGTTCCGAGCCATTACCGAGCACGGGGTAACGGGTCGGGCCGTCAAGAGTGGCCTGCTGCAGATTGAGTGCTGGAACCCCCGGGAGTTTACCCACGATAAACACCGTACGGTCGATGATCGTCCTTATGGTGGTGGGCCCGGCATGTTAATGATGGTTCAGCCGCTGCGTGACGCGATTCATGCAGCCAAGCAAGCGGCGGGAGACGGGGCGAAAGTCATCTATCTCTCTCCTCAGGGACGCAAGCTGACTCAAGCGGGCGTGACCGAGTTGGCGACGAATCAGAAACTGATTCTGGTAGCCGGTCGATACGAAGGTATCGATGAACGCGTGATACAAACCGAAGTCGACGAAGAGTGGTCTATCGGGGATTACGTGTTAAGTGGTGGCGAGTTGCCTGCCATGACCCTGATCGATGCGGTTTCGCGTCTGGTTCCAGGAGTCTTGGGTGATCAGGCCAGTGCCGAGCAAGACTCCTTTACGGATGGCTTGCTGGATCATCCCCACTATACTCGGCCGGAGGTGTTGGATGGATTGGCGGTGCCCGAGGCGCTGACAAGCGGCAATCACGAAGTGATTCGACGCTGGCGTCTCAAGCAGTCGCTCGGACGAACCTGGCAAAGAAGGCCGGAACTTATTAACAACCTAGCTCTGACTGACGAGCAAGAATCACTTCTTGCCGAGTATGTCCGCGAAGTGCGTGACAGCGTTAAGTAGAGTTTTCAGTTTATCCTAGGTAAGGAAAGACAATGAGCAAGATTATTCAGCAGCTTGAACAAGAGCAACTGCGTACCGACATCCCGGCTTTTGCCCAGGGCGACACTGTACGTGTTCAAGTTCGTGTTAAAGAAGGTGGTAAAGAGCGTCTGCAGGCTTTCGAAGGCATCGTTATTGCCAAGCGTAACCGCGGTCTGCACTCTGCTTTCACCGTTCGCAAGATCTCCAACGGCGAAGGTGTTGAGCGTGTATTCCAGACTCACTCTCCGCTGATCCACAGTGTAGAACTGAAGCGTCGTGGTGATGTTCGCCGCGCCAAACTGTACTACCTGCGCAACCTGTCCGGCAAAGCTGCTCGTATCAAAGAGAAGCTCAACTAATTCGATTCGAATTGGTGTCGGTATGTCGGCAAATAGCTCGACAGGTAGTGAAAAGGCTCGCCAATGGCGAGCCTTTTTTGTATCCGTCTATTGGCTCTCTGGTTGCCGTTATTGGATGACCCGTACCACCGAGTTGTCACGCCCGAAAGGGCCAGGCACATAGTCGTCCGCAGCCCAGTCATTCTCGTAGAGGGTCTCACCTTCCGGAGTGATGAGCTGGTAGCAATATTCAAAGTAGCCCGGGCCGTCGGTCGGCAGATTGAGGGTGGCTTTGAACTCGCCGCTCTTCATGCGTTTCAGCTCGACCGGTTGCCACTGGGTGAACTCGCCGATCAGCATCACCTGTTCCGCCCCTGCAGCCGCCTCTTTCTCTACTGCAAAGGTCACCTTGACCTCGGGCTTGGACTTCAAAAACTGTTTGATCAGTGGCATGACGCCTCCTTGTCTGTGAGTTAAAAATGGCTCCTGTCTATTTTTATACCACCATATGACAAAGATGTTGATAAGGCAGATCAAGTCGGCAAGGCAAAATAGCGTTGCAGCAAACTGTGGGTAAAGTCGATCTTGAGATAGAAGCCGCGTGGCAGGGTCATGATGGGTTGACCATCGCGGCCGATGGCGCGAGTCAGCGCCTTGTTGTTGGCCGCCTTGGGCCGCAGTTGCATCACCTGGCCGTGGCGTGCGCTGATCTGCTCCACTTCTCCCAGCACTATCATGTCCATCAGCTCCTCCCAGTCCTGACGCAGTAGCCGATCTTCCTCTTCATTCGGGCTCCACATCAGCGGCATGCCGACCCGCCGCTCGCCAACCGTGATCTCCCGACTGCCTTCCACCGGGATCCAGAGCACCCGGGAGAGCTTGTTACGCACGTTGGACTCCTCCCAGCGCTGGCCGCTGACGCCGATCAGCGGGGCGACGCAGACGAAGGTGGTCTCCAGCGGTTTGCCTTGAGGATCCACGGGGATCGTCTTGAGTTCGATCCCCAGCTCCGGGAAGTCCTGCTCCGGCTTGCTCCCGGCGCTGGCCCCCAGTTGCAGCTCGATCAACTGACCGACCCACCCCTTGTCACGGCGCAGGTCTTTGGGCACAGCGACGCCAGCCTCGGCGGCCAGCTGCGCCAGCGTGAAGCCGGCCATGGCATAGGCGCGGCTCAATAACTCCTGCTCGGATTGGGGATTGCTTGGCATAGTTGGCTCCATCTTGCTCGCCATATTCTAACAGGGGAGGATCCCGAGAAGGATCGCTGTTTTTATAACCGATCCTGAGTGGATAAGATCAAATGCAGAGAATTTGGGGGCTTTTAACTCATCATTATGATTTTAAAGGATTTTGTCTATTTTATCGAGTAGTGATCCTGGTCTGGTTTGACCTCTAAATAGTTGTCCAAGGGTTTGTGCATGATGTTACACACAGTTATCCACAGAAATCTTGGATAAGTGGATGAAAGTGGTTGGAGTCGCTGATATGTTACAAAAAATTGTGAATGCCACCCCATTTTTACAGGCTAAACGGGGTAGATATTGTGCCACTCCTGTGGATAATTTCGCCGCGGTGGATCTTTGAGCAGTTGAACTTGTTCACAATCCGGATCATGGATCAGGCTCTTGGGGGAACATGGATCTAGATCCAGTTGTTTTATCTCAAGATAATGAAAAATAATGATTTTTTATATTTTGTGTCGCGTGGTGATGCGGAGAGGCACTTTTCGCGTACAGTTTAAAAGTACTGTATATACCCGTTTGCTAACAGCTTTATGCACAGCCTGGGTGGGCAACTTGGGGTAGCGGATCCTTGGATTTGTTTATAAGTATGTTTGAAATTGAAAGTTATTCATGAAACAGGGGATTCACTCCTTGTTTGCTGCCACGGAGTGAATGTGGAACAATCTCCTTATAGATTCAGCCTTTATAAGGTGATCACGTGATTGATGGCGACGGATTTCGTCCCAATGTCGGTATCGTGATCTGTAACCGTGAAGGACAAGTGTTGTGGGCTAAACGCTATGGGCAGCACTCCTGGCAGTTTCCGCAGGGGGGGGTTGATGATGGTGAAACGCCAGAGCAGGCCATGTATCGAGAGCTGTATGAGGAGATTGGCCTCAAGCCCGAAGATGTGACCATCATGGCCACCAGTCGTAACTGGCTAAAGTACCGTTTACCCAAACGTCTTGTCCGCTGGGACAGTTCACCGGTCTGTATTGGCCAAAAACAAAAATGGTTCCTGTTACAGCTGAATTCGGGCAAGGAGTCGCGGATCCAGTTCGGTTGTCATGGCCATCCCGAATTTGACGATTGGCGTTGGGTCAGCTTCTGGTACCCGGTGCGTCAGGTCGTCTCGTTCAAGCGGGAGGTTTATCGCCGGGTCATGAAAGAGTTTGCCCCGCTGGCGATGCCAGTGCCGGCAGTGCAGGTCAACAAGAAGGATGGGCGGCGCAACCGCGCCCGTTAAGGAGCACAGATTAGTTGTTAACGGAACTGAGACGCATCGTCGAGAGCATGGCCGAGGCCAATACCCTCGAGCAGGCCTTACAGGCATTGGTGAGCCAGACCCGGCACGCCATGGCAGTGGACTGCTGCTCCGTCTATGTCTCGGAACCCGAGGTGCGCCGCTATCGCCTGGCGGCTACCGACGGCTTGGCCCCG
Organism: Aeromonas sp. 61P; assembly: GCF_051919545.1. Lineage (NCBI taxonomy): Bacteria > Pseudomonadati > Pseudomonadota > Gammaproteobacteria > Aeromonadales > Aeromonadaceae > Aeromonas > Aeromonas sp. 61P. Next base: position 123,173 of record NZ_JBQBEL010000001.1, on the reverse strand, counting down.
TCCGCGGTCGGCAAGGTGACCCTGCCCTACGAGCAGGGTATCGTTGGTCTGGTGGGTCAGCGGGAAGAGCTGATCAACCTGGCTGATGCCCCCGCGCACCCCAGTTTCAAATTCCTGCCCGATGTTGCCGAAGAGGCGTTCCGCTCCTTCCTCGGTGCCCCCATCATGCACCAGCGTCAGGTGGTCGGCATTCTGGTGGTGCAGCAGAAGGAGAGTCGCCGCTTCGATGAGGGAGAAGAGTCCTTCATGGTCACCCTGGCGGCCCAGCTGGCGGCGCGGATCGCCCAGGCGCAAGCCAAGGGGTGGTTGCAGAAGACCGACTGGAGCAAGCCGCTGCGCGGTATTGCCGGTGCCAGCGGCATCGCCATGGCCAAGGCCTGGGTGTGGCGGCCCCGCAAAGCGCTCTCGTCCATTACCCCGCGCAAGGATGAAGACCATGCCAGCCAGCTGGCGCGGCTGGAGCTGGCGGTTGAGGAGGTGCGGCACGACTTGGAGAGTCTGGCGCTGCGTTTTCGCGAGAGCTACAGCCAGGATTCGGTGGCGATTTTCGATATCTACCTCCATCTGCTGAACGATCCCGGCTACATCAAGCCGATTCGCAACAAGGTGAGCAAGGAGCACTGGACTGCGGTCTCTGCGGTCAAGCTCATCAGTGATCGCTTGATCGAGCAGTTCAAGGGGATGAAGGATCCCTACTTGCAGGAGCGCTCCACCGACGTGAAGGATATTGCCCAGCGGCTGATCAGCCGACTGGTGCAGAATGAACCGGAACATATCTCCATCGGCGAGCCGGTGGTGCTGGTCGCCGACGAGGTGACAGCCACCATTCTGGCGGAAGTGCCCCGCGAGTATCTGACCGGGGTGGTCTCGCTCAAGGGGGGAACCAACTCCCATGCGGCCATTCTGGCCCGCGCCATGGGGGTGGCCGCCATCATGGGGGTAGATCTGCCCCTTGGTGACATCGGTGGTCGCATGCTGGTCGTCGATGGCTACAGCGGCGATCTCTTCATCGAGCCCAATCAGGTGATCCTGACCGAGTATCGTCAGCTGCTGAGCGAAGAGCGGGCGCTCGATACCCTGGTGCGCAGCGTCGACAACCTGCCATCCGAGACGGCCGACGGCACCAAGGTCTCTCTGCTGCTCAACGCCGGGCTCAGTGCCGATACCGAGATCTCCCTCAATCAGCTGGCGGACGGGGTCGGTCTCTATCGCACCGAGATCCCCTTTATGCTGCAGGAGAGCTTCCCCTCCGAGTGGGAGCAGACTGCCCGCTATCGCGGCATTCTGGAGACCTACCGCAACCGGCCGGTCTGCATGCGGACGCTGGATGTGGGCGGCGACAAGCCGTTACCCTATTTCCCCATCGTCGAGGAAAATCCCTTCCTTGGCTGGCGGGGGATCCGGATCACCCTGGATCACCCCGAACTGTTTCTGGTGCAGCTCAAGGCGATGCTGAGGGCCAGTGAAGGGCTGGACAATCTGGCCATCATGCTGCCGATGATCAGCAGCGTCAGCGAAATCAAAGCCTCCCGTCGTCTGCTGGATCAGGCGTGGCGAGAGGTGTCGGAAGAGGCGGCGAGCCGCGATGCAGTGATCCGCTACCCCAGCCTAGGGGTGATGATCGAGGTGCCCTCAGCCCTCTTTATCTTGCCGGAGATGGCGCCGCTCATCGACTTCTGGTCGGTGGGCAGTAACGACCTGACCCAGTACCTGCTGGCGGTAGATCGCAACAATTCCCGGGTTGCCAACATCTATGATGCCTTCCATCCTGCGGTGATCCGCGCCCTGCAACAGCTGGTTGATGCCTCCCATCGCTACCAGAAGCCGGTGTCGGTGTGTGGCGAGTTGGCCGGTGATCCGGTCGGTGTGCTGCTGTTGCTTGCCATGGGCTATCGCCGCTTCAGTATGAACACCCACAACATCGCCCGGATCAAGTACGTGCTGCGTCAATCCACCCTGAGCGAGTTGACCGAACTGATGGCCGATGGCCTCAAACATGACAACCCCCACGTACTGCGCGGCCTGTTTGCCCGCTATCTGGAGGAGCATGGTTTGGGCGGTTTGCTGCGAGCCGGTCATAAATCGAAACAGAGTGATTGATAATCATGCCTTGTCCCTGCTGACGAATGATCGGAAAATGCGGCTTTTATTTTGACTGGGGCCGCATATGCAGCACGATGGATATTGGGTTTTCTCGCAGATTGATCCCGTAGCATTCAGTTTGGGACCACTATCGGTACGCTGGTATGGTCTCATGTACCTGTTCGGTTTCGCGTTTGCCATGTGGCTTGCCGGCCGTCGCGCCGATGCGCCGAACAGCGGCTGGACCCGCAACGAGGTGTCTGATCTGCTGTTTTACGGTTTCCTCGGGGTGATCCTCGGGGGCCGTGTCGGTTACGTGCTGTTCTACAACTTCGATCTCTTCCTCGCGGATCCCACCTACCTGTTCAAGATCTGGACCGGCGGTATGTCGTTCCACGGTGGTCTGATCGGGGTGATCACCGCGATGATCTGGTTTGCCCACAAGACCAAGCGCCACTTCTTCACCGTGGCCGACTTTGTGGCACCGCTCATTCCGTTCGGTCTCGGTGTTGGCCGGATCGGCAACTTCCTCAACGGCGAGCTGTGGGGCCGGGTCACCGATGTACCCTGGGCCATCATCTTCCCGGAGGCCGGCCCCGAGCCGCGTCATCCCTCCCAGCTTTACCAGTTCGCACTGGAAGGGGTGGTGCTGTTCATCATCCTCAACCTGTTCTGGCGCAAGAATCCGCCGCGCGGTGCCATCTCCGGCATGTTCCTGCTGTTCTACGGCCTGTTCCGCTTCCTGGTGGAGTTTGTGCGCCAGCCGGACAGCCAGCTCGGTCTCTACTTCCAGGAGATCAGCATGGGCCAGATCCTCTCCACCCCGATGATTATCGCCGGTGCCCTGATGATCTGGGCCGCCTACAAGCGTCCGCAGTTGTTCGGTAATGCCATGAAGGAGGCGAAATAATGCGAGCTTATCTCGACCTGATGCAGAAAATCCTCGATGAGGGCACCGTCAAGTCAGATCGTACCGGCACCGGTACTGTCTCCCTGTTCGGCCATCAGATGCGCTTCAATCTGGCGGAGGGGTTCCCGCTGGTGACCACCAAGAAGTGCCACCTGCGCTCCATCATTCACGAGCTGCTCTGGTTCCTCAATGGCGATACCAATACCGCTTATCTGAAGGAAAACGGCGTCAGCATCTGGGATGAGTGGGCCGACGAGAATGGCGATCTGGGGCCGGTTTACGGCGCGCAGTGGCGCTCCTGGCCTGCGGCTGACGGGTCTGTCATCGACCAGATCCAGAAGGCGGTGGATGACATCAAGCACAACCCTGATTCGCGCCGCATCATCGTATCCGCCTGGAACGTGGGCGAGCTGGACAAGATGGCGCTGGCTCCCTGCCACGCCTTCTTCCAGTTCTATGTGGCGGACGGCAAGCTCTCCTGCCAGCTTTACCAGCGCAGCTGTGATGTGTTCCTCGGCCTGCCGTTCAACATCGCCAGCTATGCCCTGCTGACCCACATGATGGCCCAGCAGTGCGATCTGGAAGTGGGTGACTTCGTCTGGACCGGTGGTGATGTGCACCTCTACTCCAACCACATGGAGCAGACTGCGCTGCAGCTATCCCGCGAGCCGCGCCCGCTGCCGACCCTGGTGATCAAGCGCAAACCTGACTCCATCTTTGACTACAAGTTCGAGGATTTCGAGATCGAGGGTTATGACCCCCATCCCGGCATCAAGGCGCCCGTCGCCATCTGATAACAAGGCGCCTCAGGGCGCTTTTTTTATGCAGTTAAATAATTGAAAATTCATTTTATTGATTAATAAGACGGTAGCCAGAGACGAGGAAAAACCTGCTTGTAGCAGGTATGTTCTATTTTGCTTTCGGTTTTTTCGTTGTATTGAGCAGCAAGAAACGATTTTCCATTGGTTGTTGCAAGGGATAGACTCAAACCAAAGCAATACGGTGGAAAATTTAACCATGAGTGACGTAATCAAAAAGTTCCTGAAGCTGGAGGCCGCCTCCGGAATTATTCTGATCATGGCTGCCATGCTGGCAATGATTTTGGCCAATACCGCGCTGGCTGGCGGGTATCAGGCGTTTCTCGACACGCCGGTGCAGGTGCGCATCGCGGCTCTCGACATCAACAAGCCGCTGCTGCTCTGGATCAACGATGGCTTTATGGCGATCTTCTTCCTGCTGGTTGGTCTGGAAGTGAAGCGTGAAATGCTTGAGGGGGCGCTCTCCTCTCGGGTGCAAGCGACTTTTCCGGCTATTGCGGCGGTTGGCGGCATGCTGGCTCCGGCCTTGATCTACGCCTTTTTCAACTATTCGGACGAAGTGGCGCGCGCTGGCTGGGCAATTCCGGCTGCGACCGACATCGCCTTTGCCCTCGGGGTGATGACGCTGCTCGGCAAGCGGGTGCCGGTGAGCCTCAAGGTATTCCTGCTGGCGTTGGCCATCATGGATGACCTCGGCGTCATCATCATCATCGCGCTCTTCTATACCCAGCAGTTGTCGCTGGAGGCGCTGGCCATCGGTATTCTGGCAACCCTCACCCTGCTTTGGATGAATCGTCGTGGTGAGGACAGGATCAGCCTCTACATGCTGGTTGGCCTGGTGCTCTGGGTTGCGGTGCTGAAGTCTGGCGTCCATGCGACCCTGGCCGGTGTGGTAGTCGGTTTTATGGTCCCGCTTAACGGCAAGCGTTACGCCTCGCCGCTCAAGTATCTGGAGCACAAGTTGCACCCCTGGAGTGCCTATCTGATCCTGCCGCTGTTTGCCTTTGCCAACGCGGGGGTATCGCTGGAAGGGATTGGTCTCTCCTCCCTGCTGAGTCCGGTGCCTATGGGGATCATGCTGGGGCTGTTTATCGGCAAGCCGCTCGGGGTGTTCACCATCAGCTGGCTGTCGGTCAAGCTGGGCATCGCCCAGTTGCCGCCCGGGGTCAACTTCAAGCAGATTTTTGCGGTCAGCATCCTCTGTGGCATCGGGTTCACCATGTCGATGTTTATCGCGTCGCTCGCCTTCGAGCACGGTGGGCTGGATTACGGCAGCTATTCTCGCCTCGGGATCCTGGTGGGCTCCACCATGGCGGCGGTAGTCGGCTATCTGGCCTTGCGCATGGCCCTTCCCAAGGGTGAAGGGGAACAGAGTACGGAGGGACTATGAAGCTGCATACAGGGTTGTTGATGCTGTTGTTGAGCCCCGCGGCCTGGGCCGGCGGGCTGGAGGATTGCAAGCAGGACGCCGCTTCGGCGAACTGCTCTGCCTATCTGAACGGGGTGGTAGACAGTGCCCTGCTGCTGGGGGACAAGCAGGCCAAGGCGCGCTTTGGCGAAACCTTCTCCGAGCGGGCGCTAAGCAGCAGGGCTGGCGAGATGGTCAAGCGCTCCAACAAGCGTTATTGCGCTGACCGGATGCCTGACAAGGCACGCCTCAAGGCAAGTCTGATGGAGCAGTTTGGCGCGAACAAGGTTGACTCGGTTAGCGACATGTATGACATTCTGGCGGTTGAACTCAGCTGCTACCGGAGTCCGCGTCAAGCGGGAACCCCATCGGATGTCACACCTTAACTACAACCATCTCTACTATTTCTGGATGACTCAGAAGAAGGGCTCCGTTACCCAGGCAGCGGAAGCCCTTTTTTTGACCCCGCAAACCGTCACCGGCCAGATCAAGCTGCTGGAGCAGCGCCTCGGTGGCAAGCTGCTCAAACGCAAGGGGCGCTCCCTAGAGGCGACCGAGCTGGGTCAACTGGTGTTTCGCTATGCCGACAAGATGTTCAGCCTCTCCTACGAGATGCTCGATATCGTCAACTACCGCAAGGAGAGCCAGATCCTGTTCGACGTCGGCATCGCCGATGCCCTCTCCAAGCGCCTTGCCAGCCGCGTGCTGCTCTCTGTCATCCCCAATGATGGTTCCATTCATCTGCGCTGTTTCGAATCGACCCACGAACTGCTGCTGGAGCAGCTGAGCGAGCACAAGCTCGATATGATCCTCTCCGACTGTCCAGTGGACTCCAGCCAGCATGCGGGGCTGCTCTCCAAGCGGTTGGGCGGCTGTGGCGTCAGCTTCTTCTGCAAGGCGCCGCTGCCTGAAAAACCCTTTCCTGCCTGTCTGGAAGAGCGCAAGCTGCTGATCCCCGGTCGCCGTACCGCCATGGGGCGTCAGCTGACCCAGTGGTTCGAACAGCAAGGTGTCTCCCCCAGCATTCTTGGCGAGTTTGATGATGCCGCCTTGATGAAGGCGTTTGGCTTCTTCAATCAGGGGATTTTCATGGCTCCCACCATCTATCGGGAGGAGATCCTTGAGGGGGAGGGGGTGATGCTGATCGGGGAAACCCAGGATCTGATGGAGGAGTATTACGTCATCTTCGCCGAGCGGATGATCCAGCATCCGGCGGTGAAGCGGGTCTGCGAGAGCGATTTTACCTTTCTCTTTTCCGGCCAGGAGAATTTCTCCGCCATCCAGCCGGCCACCCTGTCGTTTTAAAACGACCCGTCACCACGTATCATCGGCGATGAGTGGTAGAGGAGAGATGTGATGCAACTTGAAGAGATGGAAGCCAATGCGAGTAAAGCGGTGGCCTTGCTCAAGGCGCTGGCCAACGAACGGCGGCTGTTTATTCTGTGCCAGTTGCTGGAGCGCGAACTGTCAGTGGGGGAGCTCAACGAGCGATTGGGATTGAGTCAGTCGGCCTTGTCACAGCATCTTGCGCTGCTGCGGCGGGATGAGCTGGTGACGACGCGCAAAGAGGCCCAGACGGTCTACTATTCGCTGCGCAGCCATGAGGTGCGTGAAATGATCAGTTTGCTGCATCGACTTTATTGCAGCTCAGATAAATAAAAAACCGGCACTAAGGCCGGTTTTTTCAGCTTTGATCAGCAGAAGCTGATTAAGCCATAGCTTTGATCTGGGCAGACAGGCGGCTCTTGTGACGAGCAGCTTTGTTCTTGTGGATCAGGCCTTTGGTCGCCATACGATCCATGATCGGCTGAGCAACAGCGAAAGCGGCAGTCGCAGCAGCTTTGTCGCCAGAGGCGATAGCAGCAATGACTTTCTTCAGGTAGGTACGGGTCATGGAACGACGGCTGGCGTTGTGCTGACGGCGTTTTTCTGACTGAAGAGCGCGCTTCTTAGCAGATTTGATGTTAGCCAAGGTAAAACTCCTAAAACTGTCTTAGCGAGTGTATTGAAAAGGCCCGGAAATATGCCCTTCCAACCACATATTGTCAAATGATTTGTGCAAATAAACACCGCCTCCCGGTGGTGTGTCAGTAGGGAGACGGTTAAACTGTCGGCCGATTCTAGCAGCATTCTTTTCATTCTGACAGTTCCAGAGGCCTCGTCTTGAGTAAGAAATTGATCAAATCCGGCATGATAGTGTCCGGAATGACGCTGGCATCCCGCGTAATGGGCTTGGTTCGCGATGTAGTCATCGCAAATCTGCTCGGTGCCGGGGTGGCCGCCGACGTCTTCTTTTTTGCCAATCGCATTCCCAACTTTCTGCGTCGTCTGTTCGCCGAAGGTGCCTTCAACCAGGCCTTTGTTCCCGTGATGACGGAGTACAAGAAAAATGGCGACGAGGGGGAAGTGCGTGAATTGCTGGCGGCGGTGGCGGGCACGCTGGGGGGGATCGTGACTGTGGTCACCCTGCTCGGTGTGCTGGGGTCGGGTGTGCTGACCGCGCTGTTTGGCTGGGGCTGGTTCTGGGACTGGCTGCATGGCGGCCCTGCGGCCGAGAAGTTCGAGCTCGCCAGTCTGATGCTCAAAATCACCTTCCCTTACCTATGGTTCATCACCTTTACCGCCATGGCGGGGGCTATCCTCAACACCTTCGGCCGCTTTGCGGTCTCGTCGTTTACGCCGGTGTTTCTCAACATCACCATGATTGCGGCGGCCTGGTGGATTGCACCGCTGATGGACAAACCTGAGATCTCGCTGGCGATTGGTGTCTTTTTGGGCGGTTTGGTGCAGTTTTTGTTTCAGTACCCCTTTTTGCGCCAAATCAACATGCTGGTATGGCCCAAGTGGGGATGGAATCACCCTGGGGTGGTGAAGATCCGCACCCTGATGATCCCGGCCCTGTTCGGGGTCTCGGTCAGCCAGATCAACCTGCTGGTCAACACCATGCTGGCTTCGTTCCTGGCGACCGGTGCCATCAGTTATCTCTACTACTCTGATCGCCTGCTGGAGTTCCCCCTCGGGCTGTTTGCGGTAGCCATCAGTACCGTGATCCTGCCTGCGCTGGCGAAGAAGCATGTGGATGCCGATCCGGCCGACTTCTCCCGCACCATGGATTGGGGGGTGCGGATGGTGATGCTGCTCGGCCTGCCCGCCATGATAGGTATTGCGGTCATGCGCGAGCCCATTTTGCGAGTGCTGTTCATGCGCGGCGAATTTGGCCTGCATGAAGTGGCCATGTCGAGCGCCAGCCTGCTGGCCTCCACTACCGGTCTGCTTTCCCTGATGCTGATCAAGGTGCTGGCGCCCGGTTACTACGCCCGTCAGGACACCAAGACGCCGGTGCGGATCGGGGTGATGTCGATGATTGCTAACATGGTCTGCAACCTCATCTTCATCTACCCGCTCGGTTACGTGGGGCTGGCGCTCTCGACCGCCTGCTCGGGTACCCTGAATGCGGCTTTGCTGTTCAAAGGGTTGTACCAGCAGAGCGTCTATCGTCCTTCCCGCCATACCGGCGTGTTCTGCCTCAAGCTGCTGGTCGCCAGCGTGCTGATGGGCGGCGTGCTCGCCTATCTGTCGCCAGACTTGGCCCAGTGGGGCGCATGGAGCATGGGCAAGGCCAGTTTGCAGCTGACCATGCTGCTATCGCTGGGGGCTGCGGTCTATGCCGTGGTGTTGCTGCTGCTGGGCATTCGGCCGCGTCACCTTAAATCGGGGCAGCAGTAGTCGTGATCCTGCGGCGCCATGGGGATAGTGCCTCATGGCGCCGCAGTGGGCGTGATTGGGCCCGGATAGTTGAAATCAGGCTATGAGGGCTGACCCTGCCTGCTGCCTGATATATAATCCGCCGATTTCCATGGCAGCAACGCACAAGGCACTGATGGAGCTTATTCGCGGCATTCACAATCTCAAGCCCCGTCACCGGGGATGTGTATTAACCATTGGCAACTTTGATGGGGTTCATCAGGGTCACCATGCGGTATTGGCACGTCTCAAGGAGAAAGCGGCCCAGCTGGGATTGCCCGCCTGCGTCATGCTGTTTGAGCCGCAGCCGCTGGAGCTGTTTGCCGGCACAGCTGCGCCCGCCCGGCTGAGCCGGTTGCGCGAGAAGTATGAAGCGCTGCAGGGGCTGCATATCGACCGCATGCTCTGTGTGCGCTTCAGCCACCGCTTTGCCGAGCAGGCGGCCTCGACCTTCATCGAGCAGTTGCTGGTGGAGAAGCTCGGAGTGCGCTATCTGGTGGTCGGCGATGATTTTCGCTTCGGCAAGGGGCGGGAAGGGGATTTCCACCTGCTGGAGGAGGCGGGCCATCGCTTCGGCTTCGAGGTGATCAGTACCCAGAGCTTCCAGCTCGAACGGCAGCGGGTCAGCAGCACCCTGGTGCGTGAAGCCCTCAAGGCGGGCCGGATGGCGGAAGTGGAGCTGATGCTTGGCCGTCCCTACACCATCAGCGGCCGGGTGGCCCACGGCGACAAGCTGGGGCGCACCATAGGTTTTCCCACTGCCAATCTGGCCCTCAAGCGTCAGGTGATCCCGGTCGGTGGCGTGTTTGCGGTGGAAGTGATATGTTCCGGCAAGACCTTCCCCGGTGTAGCCAATGTGGGTGTACGGCCGACCTTGAGCGGTACACAAGCCAGATTGGAAGTACATCTATTTGATTTTTCTGGTGATCTATATGGTCAGCAGGTCAAGGTGCTGCTTCGCCACAAGCTGCGCGAAGAGCAGAAGTTTGCCTCTTTCACTGCCTTGAAAGAGCAGATCGAACGAGATGCCCTGGCGGCCCGAGCCTGGTTCGGGCTGCCACAATTCAATTTACCCAGCACTCTTTTAGAAAAGAAGGGAACCCAGGACTGATGAGCGACTATAAACACACCCTGAATCTTCCGGAAACCGAGTTTCCGATGCGTGGCGATCTGGCCAAGCGCGAACCCAACATGCTGAAACGTTGGTACGATCAGGATCTCTACGGCGCTATTCGCCGCGCCAAAGCGGGCAAGCCTTCTTTCATTCTGCATGATGGCCCCCCCTATGCGAACGGCAACATTCACATCGGTCACTCGGTCAACAAGATCCTCAAAGACATCATCATCAAGTCCAAGGGCCTCTCCGGTTTCGATTCCCCCTATGTGCCGGGTTGGGATTGCCACGGTCTGCCTATCGAACTGAAAGTGGAAGGCATGGTCGGCAAGCCGGGCGAGAAGGTTTCCGCTGCCGAATTCCGTGCCGAGTGCCGCAAATACGCCAAGACCCAGATCGAAGCGCAGAAGACCGACTTCATCCGTCTGGGTGTGCTGGGTGACTGGGAACACCCCTACCTGACCATGGATTTTGGCACCGAAGCCAACATCATCCGCTCCATGGCCAAGATCGTTGAAAACGGCCACTTGCACAAAGGCTCCAAGCCGGTGCACTGGTGTACCGATTGCGGCTCCGCGCTGGCTGAAGCCGAAGTGGAGTACTACGACAAGAACTCCCCCTCCATCGATGTGCGCTTCAAGGCTGTTGATGAGGCGACCGTTGCCGCCAAGTTTGACTGTGCCGAAGGCCACACCGGCAAGGGCCCGATCTCTGCGGTGATCTGGACCACCACTCCGTGGACCCTGCCAGCCAACCGCGCCATCGCTATGCACGCCGATCTGGATTACGCACTGGTGCAGGTTGAAGGTGAGCATCCCGAGCGTCTGATCCTGGCCGCAGAGCTGGTCAAGGACGTGATGGATCGCGCCGGTATCGAGAAGTTCCACAATCTGGGCTATGCCAAGGGTGCCGCGCTCGAGCTGCTGCGCTTCAACCACCCTTTCTACAGCTTAGACGTGCCTGTGGTACTGGGCGATCACGTGACTCTGGATGCCGGTACCGGCGCCGTACACACCGCCCCTGGCCACGGTCAGGAAGACTTCGTGGTCGGCCAGAAATACGGTCTGGAAGTGGCCAACCCGGTTGGCAGCAACGGCGTTTACCTGCCGGATACCGAACTGTTTGCCGGTCAGCATGTGTTCAAGGCCAACGCCTCCGTGATCGAAGTGCTGACCGAGCGCGGTGCCCTGCTGCATCACAAGGTGTTCAACCACTCCTATCCGCACTGCTGGCGTCACAAGACCCCGATCATCTTCCGTGCTACCCCGCAGTGGTTCATCAGCATGGAGCAGAAGGGTCTGCGCAAGCGCGCGCTGGAAGAGATCGAGCGCATCGAGAAGGATGGTATTGCCCAGCAAGGCCAGAGCGGCTGGGTACCGGCTTGGGGTAAAAACCGTATTCAGGCGATGGTCGAGAACCGTCCTGACTGGTGTATCTCCCGTCAGCGCACCTGGGGTGTGCCTATCTCCCTGTTCGTCCATAAAGAGACCCAGGAACTGCACCCGGAATCCGTGCGCCTGATGCACGAAGTAGCCAAGCGGGTCGAGCAGTCCGGCATTCAGGCATGGTGGGATCTGGACAAGGCGGAGCTGCTGGGTAGCGACGCCGACATGTACGACAAGGTGCCTGACACCCTCGACGTCTGGTTTGACTCCGGTTCTACCCACGCCTCCGTGGTCGATGCCCGTCCCGAGTTCAACGGTAAGCCAGCCGACATGTATCTGGAAGGTTCTGACCAGCACCGTGGCTGGTTCATGTCCTCCCTGATGATCGGTGTGGCCATGAAAGACAAAGCTCCCTACAACCAGGTGCTGACTCACGGCTTCACCGTGGATGGTCAGGGTCGCAAGATGTCCAAGTCCATCGGCAACGTAGTGAGCCCGCAGGACGTAATGAACAAGCTGGGTGCAGACATCCTGCGTCTGTGGGTAGCGAGCACTGACTACACCGGCGAGATGACTGTCTCCGACGAGATCCTCAAGCGCTCTGCCGATGCTTATCGTCGTATTCGCAATACTGCCCGCTTCCTGCTGGCCAACCTGAACGGCTTCAATCCGGCGACCGACATGGTGGCGCCTGCCGACATGGTGGTGGTGGATCGCTGGGCTGTGGGTCGTGCCAAAGCGGTACAGGCCGAGATCATGGCGGCATTCGACGAGTACAACTTCCACGGTGTAACCCAGAAGCTGATGCAGTTCTGCTCCATCGAGATGGGCTCCTTCTATCTGGACGTCATCAAGGATCGCCAGTACACCGCCAAGGCTGACAGCCTGGCCCGTCGCTCCTGCCAGACCGCCCTCTATCACATTGCCGAGGCCATGGTGCGCTGGATGGCGCCGATCATGAGCTTCACCGCTGATGAAATCTGGGCCCTGCTGCCGGGTGAGCGCGGCGAGTTCGTCTTCACCGAAGAGTGGTACGACGGCCTGTTCGGTCTGGAAGCGGGTGAATCCCTCAATGACGATTTCTGGGCCGAGATCCTCACCGTGCGTGGTGAAGTGAACAAGGCGCTGGAAGTGGCCCGTGGCGAGAAGCGTATCGGCGGTTCCCTGCAGGCCGAACTGACCCTGTTCGCCAAGCCGGAGCTGGCGGCACGCCTGAATGCCCTGGCTGATGAGCTGCGCTTCGTGCTGCTCACCTCCAAAGCCAAGGTGGTTGTGGCTGACACTGCGCCGGAAGGCTCTGTGGCGACCGAGCGTGATGACCTGTGGCTGAGCGTGGCCCAGTCTGCCGCCGCCAAGTGCGACCGCTGCTGGCACCATGTGGAAGATGTGGGCACCATCGCGGGTCACGAAGAGATCTGTGGTCGCTGTGTGACCAACGTTGAGGGTGACGGCGAAACTCGTCAATTTGCCTGATGAACATGACTCAACATAAAAGCGGCCTGCGTTGGCTGTGGCTGGCAGTGCTGGCCTTTGTACTGGACCAGGCGAGCAAGCTCGCCGTGGTCAAGTTGCTGCCATTTGGTTACCCGGGGGTGGAGATCACCCCCTTCTTCAATCTGGTTCACGTCTACAACAAGGGTGCCGCATTCAGCTTCCTGGCTGATCAGGGGGGCTGGCAGCGCTGGTTCTTCGCGGTGCTGGCTTTTGCCATTTGTGGATTGCTGATCCACTGGCTACGCAAGCAGTCGGTGGCCCAGCGTTGGAGCGGTATCGCCTATTCACTCATCATCGGCGGCGCCCTCGGCAACGTCTTTGATCGACTGGTGTTGGGCCATGTGGTCGATTTTCTCGACTTCTACTGGCAGCGTGCGCATTGGCCGGCATTCAATCTGGCCGACAGCTTTATCTTTATCGGGGCCGCCATGATTGTGCTGGACGGTTTCCGTGGTGAGAAAAAGGAGCAGGCATGAGCCAGCAGATCACCGCTAACAGCAGCGTGCTGTTCCACTTCTCCATCAAGCTGGAAGATGGCTCGGTTGCCGACAGCACGGCGCTGCACGGCAAACCTGCCCGCCTGCGGATGGGCGATGGCAGCCTGACCCCCACCTTCGAGCAGTGTCTGCTGGGCCTGTGCGAAGGGGAGAGCAAGAGTTTTACTCTGGCGCCGGAAGAGGCCTTTGGTCTCTCCAATCCCGACAACATCTACCATCTCGACCGTGCCAAATTTGGCGCCGATGTGGAGCCAAAAGTCGGCACCATCATCCTGTTCGATCAGCCCAATGGCAGCGAGCTGCCGGGCATCATCCGGGCGGTAGCCGGGATGTCGGTCACGGTCGATTTCAACCACCCGCTGGCCGGTCATACCGTCACCTTCGAGGTGGAGATCCTGGGCGTTGATGATGAGGAGAAGGTGCATTAATGGATATTCTGCTCGCTAACCCTCGCGGTTTTTGCGCCGGTGTCGATCGCGCCATCAGTATTGTCGAGAGCGCGCTGGAGAAGTTCGGTGCCCCCATCTATGTCCGCCACGAAGTGGTGCATAACCGGTATGTGGTGAACAAGTTGAAAGATGCGGGCGCTGTCTTCGTCGAGGAGCTGGACGAGGTGCCGGACGACAGCATCGTCATCTTCTCTGCTCACGGCGTGGCCAAGACAGTGCGCGAGATGGCAAAGTCCCGCGCCCTCAAGGTATTCGATGCCACCTGTCCGCTGGTGACCAAGGTTCATATGGAGGTGCATCGAGCCAGCCGCAAGGGCTCCGAGGCGGTGCTCATCGGCCACGCCGGTCACCCCGAGGTGATCGGGACCATGGGGCAGTACGAGAATCGCGAAGGCGGCATGTATCTGGTGGAGACGCCGGAAGATGTCGCCAAGCTCAAGGTGAAGAATCCGGATGACCTCTGCTTTGTCACCCAGACCACCCTGAGCGTGGATGAGACCTCTGACGTCATCGATGCGTTGCGCAAGTACTTCCCCAAGATCCAGGGGCCGCGCAAGGACGATATCTGCTACGCCACCCAGAACCGTCAGGATGCGGTGCGGGAGATGGCAGGGCTGGTGGACGCCATGTTGGTGGTGGGGTCTCGCAACTCCTCCAACTCCAACCGTCTGCGCGAGCTGGCCGAGAAGGTGGGCGCCAGAGCCTATCTTATCGACGATGCGTCGATGATTGAGGCGAGCTGGCTGGAAGGCGTGAAGGCGATTGGCGTCACCGCTGGCGCATCCGCCCCCGAGGTGCTGGTGCAGTCTGTGATTGCCCGCCTGCGCGAGCTGGGTGGCAAGGTGGTCGCCGAGCATCCTGGCCGTGAAGAGAACGTAGTCTTTGAGGTTCCTCCCGAACTTAGAATAATTTGAGTGCAGCCAGGAAGGCTTAAGAATAAAGTGTGTTGATAATGACGCCGGGTTTGTTCATGAGACAGGCTCGGCGTTAAACTTATGCAGCAGTCTGTCACCAAGGATGGGATATGATTGGATACTTTCGTGGCTTTTCTCTTATTGAGTTGATGATTGTCATCGCCATCGTGGCGATTCTTGGCACCATCGCTTATCCCGCCTATCAGCAATATGTGCTGACCAGTCATCGTGTCGAAGCCAAGAGCATGCTGCTCAATGCGGCCAATCGGCAAGAAACCTATTTCATGGATTTCAATCAGTATGCATCCTCTGCTGCTGCTCTTGGTATCAGTAGTGCATCTGAGAATGGTCTGTATCAATTATCCATTGCCGTATCAGGCAACACCTACACCTTGTCAGCCAGTGCCGGCGCGGCGACGGCCCAAGCTAAAGATACCGATTGCACGGTGTTTTCCATTAATCAGTTAGGTGTCAAAAGTGCTTCTGGTGCAGCTAGCAATAGCTGTTGGGAATAGCCCATGGTCATTCATGTTTCACCACATGAGAGAGGATTCAGCCTGCTGGAGGTGATGATCACCGCAGTCATCCTGTCGCTGGGGCTGCTTGGTCTGGTTGCTTTGCAAACCCATTCCAAATTTGCCAGTTATGAAGCTCGTCAGCGCACTATTGCCAGCTGGTTGGCTAACGATATGGTTGAACGGGTACGGATAAATCGCGATAGCTGGACCGCATCCGGTGCAGTGAGCGTTAATCTTGCCACCAACTTGCCACGTCCGACATGCGCCGCCGCAGATGGCACAATCAGCGCGTGCAGTGCTGCAGATTTACGTAACGCCGACCTTCACTACTGGCAACAAGCCCTGCTTGGGGCCAGTGTGTCGGGGGCGGCATCTTCCTTGAATTCACCGATAGGCTGCGTGGTGCGGCGGGCTAATAATGTATTGGCTGTCGGAATATTCTGGGCTGGCAAGCAAGAGATATCTGATGGGGGGGCTGCTGCTGCCGCAGCAACGCTGATCAATGAGTGTCAACTCTCGACAGCAAATAATCTTTCGAGGCGCCAGTTTATTCTGACGACGACTTTATGAATTCTCGCGGTTTCACGCTGGTAGAGTGGCTGGTCGCTATGCTGCTCGGTCTATTTTTGTTGGCGGGGGTATTCACAGTTTTTGTGATGTCTCGCTCCAGCTCTGAAGATGCCTTTGATCAAAGTGAATTACAGGAAAATGGTCGATTGGCCATTCGGCTGATTAGCCAGGATATCAAATGGGCTGGCTTTTTTGGAGCTTATACTGGTCAGTCAACACAAGTTGGTTCTTCTCTGAGCCTCAGTGCTGGCAGCATTGTTCCTGCCAGTAGCGATTGTCTGGATGAGCGCTCTGTCGGTAGTTTGCCATCACCTCTTGGGCCAATTCGCGGACTTTGGGTTTCACGGGTTTCCGCAAGCAAAGGATTGAGTGGTTTTACTTGTATTGATGCCAACGATCGAGTGGCAAACTCCGATGTAATCAGTATCAAGCGACTGGTAGGGCGTCCTATACCAGGATCAGAGGGATTGGATACAAACCGCTTTTATATGGCAACCAATAGTCAGGAGGCGAGAGTCATCAAGGGAAGCGAAACCAGACCACTCTTTGGTGCCAATAATGAGAGCCAGATCTGGGAATACCAGCACTACATTTATTACCTATCACAAGAAGATGGTATTCCTGTTTTACGCAAGCGCTATTTGACCGTCAATGGTGGCTCTGCTCTGATTGGTGGCGCTATGGCTGAGGGCGTTGAACATATGGTGCTGATGTATGGTGTTGACGATTCCTTGATCCCTGATGGACGCATAGACAGATATATGTCAACGGACCAAATGACAACACAGCGCTGGAATGAGGGGCGAGTATTGGGGGCTCGGCTTTTCTTACTGATTAGAGCCGCTCGGGAATCAAGTCGCTATAAGAATAACAATAGCTATCAACTCGGTAATATTACGGTTAATGGTGGTGGTGATGGTTATCGCCGTCTGCTCTTGGAAAGCAGTATTGCATTACGCAATCAACAAATAACCACCCGAGGTGGAACATGAGATTGGTTAAAAAAAACCAGGGTGTAGCATTGATTGTTGCACTGGTTATTCTGGTTCCCTTGACTCTGATTGCGGTAGTCGTCATGCAATCCAGTGGTATGAGTCTGAAGATGGCGGGTTCTAGTGCCAGTTTGCAACGAGCGGAGCACGAAGTTGAAGGTGCTCTGGAGTCTGCATTGAGCGATACTTCTCTCTCAACACAAATTGCAACGCAGGCAATTGGTACTTCGGCGGCAATAGGCACTACCACTCCTACTACTTTGACAGTCAATACAGAAAGTGTATGCAAACGAAAATTTGAAGCCAGTAGCCAGAATGTAACGCCAGCTTGTCGTTATGCTGAAGCCACCACATCCAGTGCTTATGGCAAGGTGAATAGCCAAATGACCTTTACTGCCGGGGTAGAACAACCCTTGCTCAGTGCCAATTAGGGAGCGGGTGATGAACATAAGGAACTGTTTGTTTACAAGCTTGCTGGTATTGTGTTGCGGAATATCAGGGGGATCTTTGGCGGTAGGTACTGGTTATTCCGATGATACCGAGTTGTTTATTTATGACTTTGCCAAGGCGGGGGACTTCCGCCCTAAGGTGCTCTTTATTTTCGATAACTCGGGGAGTATGAAAAATACAACCGAAGTTGCTAAAGAGCCTTATGACTCATCGATAAGTTATCCATCATTGGCTAATGATCCAGATGTTAATAATAGTAATCGCTTCATCTATTTCTCCAGTGATGGAAAAGTTCCCACTATCAACAGTACCAAACGTTTTAGTGAGAATTTAAATGCATGTGCGACATCTAAAGGCCCTCTAAATAATGTGGGCCGATTTCAGTCACGAGTTTGGGGATATGAAATATATGATAAAAATAGAAAGGGGCGTTGGCGTTCTCTAAATGATTTTGATATTTACAGTATAATAATTGCAGATTGCCAGCAAGATATTGATGAGCAAAACGCAAACAATCAATATTCAGGTCCATATTCAACATATATTGTTGATGGTTATCCCGTTGACAAGCCAAATCGCACAACGGGAAGCTGGTTTTACACATCAAATGTAGCCAATGCTCTTGCTAGTGGTAGTTCTACCCAGATCTCATTATTTACGGCAAATTATGTCCGTTGGTATTACGGTAGTACAGGTGTGTCAACACAAACTCGATTGAAAGTTGCTCAGGATGCAGTCAAAGAACTGGTTTTGGCTACGCCAGCTGTCGATTTTGGTCTGGCTGTTTTTAACTACAATGATGGCAATGAACCAGGTAGTAGAAATGGCGGAAGAATAATCCGCAATATTGTAGGTAACGATGCCATCCTCACCTCTGGTAAAAGCGGTGCGCAGGATTTGATTGACAAGGTAAATAGTTTGAGCTCTGACACTTGGACTCCCTTATGTGAAACACTATATGAATCATATAGATACTTTGGCGGTTTGGGGGTGTACTTTGGTGACGATGATGTAAATCGTACTCCAAAGCGGGATAGCAATGCTGAAGTAACATCGGGTATATATAAAACCCCCTATGATAAATGTTCCAATAATGGTTATATCATCTATATGACAGATGGTGAACCAACCAATGATAAAGCAGCAGATTCCCTTGTCGCCAACCTGATCAGCACGTTATCTACAGAGGAGAAGGTTGCTTATGGCGGCTTGGTTAGTTATGGGTCTTCTGGTGAAAAAAGCTATCTTGCTGCACTTGCCGGATATATGAAAAACAATGATGTAAACACCTCGGCTATAGGCAAACAAACAGTCACAACATTCACCGTGGGTTTTGGAGATGAAGCAATTAAGGGGGCCGGTGCATTATTGGCAGAGACCGCTCGTCGTGGTGGGGGTAAATACTATCCAGCAACCGATGCAACCCAACTTAACGAAGCATTAAAATCATCATTACTAGCTATCTTGAAAATGAATACCTCGTTGGTCTCTCCCGCCATTGCCACTAATAACTTTGACCGTACTCGCAGTCTGAATAATATTTATTATGCAATGTTTGAGCCTGGTTCTGGTCCACGATGGAAGGGCAATCTTAAAAAGCTGGTTCTGAATCCAGATAAGGGTTATGTAGTCGATCAGAGTGGCTTACCTGCGATATCCAGTGATGGAACAATTCTTGAGTCAGCAAGAACCTATTGGTCATCCACCAGTGATGGTAACAAGGTTGCCGAGGGTGGGGTACAAGAGATGCTGGCAGCTAAAACCAATCGCAATCTTTATGTTATTCCCCCTTCCACTAATACATTAACTCCCTTTAGCAAGTCTGCTCTTGAGGGCATGGCAGGCGGGGCGACGCAGCTACGCACTGTCATGAAGCTTGATAGTGCTGATAGCATGGATGACCTGCTTAATTGGACCAAGGGGATTGATGCGTTTGATGAGAATCAGGATGGTGATAGAACAGATAATCGGGAGCATATTCTTGGTGACCCGTTGCATTCACGGCCATTAGTGATCAACTACGGTTGTACAACGTCGACAGGACAGACTACATGTACACCTGACTTGCGCATTGTGATGGGAAGTAATGCCGGCTTCTTGCATATGTTTAAAGACAGCGGCACCACGGTTGATGAAAGCTGGGCCGTTATGCCTTATCAATTTATCGCGAATCAGAAAGCGCTGCGAGAGAACCTGGACTCATCAGTGCATCTCTATGGTGTGGATGCATCGCCTACAGTGCTGGTCAATGAGCAAGTAAAAGATGGTCATATCAAGTCGTCACAAGGTGACAAGGTGTGGTTATTTACTGGGCTGCGGGGTGGTGGCAAGGCCTATTATGCGTTGAATATATCCAATCCGGACTCCCCTTCGCTGATGTGGCGGTTGGATAAAAACAGCGCCGGTTTCAGCAAACTGGGCGAGACCTGGTCGATCCCCGAGGTTGCGTTTATTCCCGGTTATTACACAGAAACCAATGGTAAAAAAACCTATAAGCCAGTCCTGATATTCTCTGGAGGTTATGATCAGGCCAAGAGCTATTTGGGCCAGGGGGCTGAAGACAGTGAAGGGTTGGGTATTTATATCGTGGATGCTGAGGCCGGCACGCTGTTGTTCAGCTTTACCCCGGATGCGGCCAGTGCAACCAACAAACAAGTTGCAGGCATGGTTTATAGCATGCCTGGCTCTGTCTCCGTGCTGGATAGTGATGGAGATGGTATTTCAGACCGAATCTATGCAGGAGATACCGGTGGCCAGATCTGGCGCATCGACATGAAGGGGACAGAAAAATCTAAATGGACGGCCATCAAATTTGCCAGTTTGGGTAATGCCCATTTAAGTGAGGGTGATAAGAAACTGGCAGACGACCGTCGCTTCTTTACTCAGCCCGTATTGGTGCGCACCATCAATAAAGGTTGGAAGTATGATGGTACAAATTATCTTTACAGTGAGCGTCCGTTTGATGCCGTATTGATAGGCAGTGGTGATAGAAATCGTCCTTCCTCAGAAGCGACAACCCAAAATGTGTATGTGATGCTACGTGACTACAATGTTAATCCAACCTTGTTTGGGGAAACGTCTGAACCAGCGGTGCCATCAAGTATCACACTGAACGATCTCTACGATGTGACCAGCGATCCCTTTACGGGTTTGAATGAAGAGCAGATTGTAAACACCACCAAGGCGTTGACCAGCAAGTTGGGATGGAAATTCTGGCTCAATGAAAGCGGTGAAAAATCAATGGGGGCTGGTTTGGTGTTGCAAGGCAAGCTCTATTTCACCTCCTTCTTACCTCAGGTACAGGACTTCCAACAATGTACGATTCAATCGATCGGTGCCATGCGCCAATATATGATTGATATGCACTATGGCACTTCGTTCAAATATGTACTGGATAGCAACAATCAGGAAGTTATTCAGCGTTACGTAGAGGTGCAAAATAAGGTTGCTGATGATCTGGTTATTCATGGTGGGGATGATGGCCGGATCAGGATTATAGGTGGTGCTCCGGGCAAGGAGGTCATCCTCAAAGATGATGGGAAGGGAGAGCCTGAGCGCTGTACCGGTGAAGGAGAATGCTCACAAGGTGCGGAAGAGGCAAAAATGGATATGTCCCCCAAGAAAATCTATCTCTATGAAGGAGAACAGGGATGAAACGCATGCTGCTCTGGTGTGTGGGCTTACCCTTGTTGGTTCATGCTCAAACGGAAGACATGAAATGTTATGTCACTCTGGAAGGTGGCGTGCAGATGGTGTTGCAGCAACCGGTTGCTGATACGAGCAAGGCAAATCTGGTCAGGGTGTTTAAACAGAAAGGTTATGAGATTGATGGGG
Source organism: Aeromonas sp. 61P (assembly GCF_051919545.1). Taxonomy (NCBI): domain Bacteria; kingdom Pseudomonadati; phylum Pseudomonadota; class Gammaproteobacteria; order Aeromonadales; family Aeromonadaceae; genus Aeromonas; species Aeromonas sp. 61P. Next base: position 101,994 of record NZ_JBQBEL010000001.1, on the reverse strand, counting down.
TGGTGCATCTTGTCACAGAGGTAATCGAGTGCGTTCCTTTGGCGGCTACCTTTTCGCTGGCTGATGCAAAAAAACAAGATGAAATCCAACCCAGATAACGTTGGTTATTGAGTAGGGTAAAGGGGCTAAGAACAACTCAGCCCCTTTTTTTCGCTTCTGCTTCTGCCGGATGGGGAAACGATGATATCGACTCGAGGTGCCTGGTCGATACAAAACCGGAGTGTCATGTTGGTGCCAATCGCAGTGCCATCTGGACTAAATCGCACAAATTGTCGATTGGCCGTCACGGTATGTTTTTCAAGAAAGGGTTCTGTTGCTGATAACAAGATATCGCCATTTGCAATATCGAATTGGCGATCCTGATTGGTGTCGATAAAGACAAGCATGCGCTGAGCGCCGGTTTGATTTGCGAGTACACAACCTTCTTTTGTGGAGTTTCTGACAGGCATGGCAAGACATGCTGTGACGGGTTGCTGCTGTGTGATGGCTTGCCGTTGGCCGAAGATCAGGTGGTCCTGCAGGTTTCTTGTGTAGATGTCGCTGTTGGTAGATGTCAGCAGATTTGCCAATGACGGCAGTCCCAAGGTCAACAGGATGGTTGTCAGGCTTGCAGATATTAAAAACTCAAGCAGGGTAAATCCATTTCGTGCCATAGCGTATGAGTCCTTGTTCAAAGGAGACTCTAAGCATAGCTATTGGATTGAAATGGATCCTTTTGTGCTCGTGTGTGTTTCGCAGTAGTTAACGCAGGTCATGGACATACAGCACCACTTGCCTGGCTATGGGCACGCCCGGCAGGCATAACTGCAATCTCAATGCCCTTTTCACCGCTTACACAGAGTGAAAAGATGACCTCGCTATCAGACGTAATGGTGCCATCAGGGGTGAAGCGCAGCGCCTGTGCATCTGCAGAAATGGCCAGTTCTGCAGGAAACTCGGGACTTGCCGTCAGAGTTGTTTCGCTGCCATTGAGCTTCTGATCGCTATTAGTATCGATAAAAGCGATCTGCCGGGTCGCTCCATTTTGATTGGCAGTAACGCACTCTTCTACAGAATTATTGATAGTGGTCAGGCAGAGAGTAACCGTTTGCTGGTTAGAGATAGCCTGTTGTCTGGCATAGTTTAAGTGGTTGAGAAGACTTTTTTCCTGGGTCGCCAAATTATTGCTGCCAAGCAGGTTAGAGAGGGAAGGAATACCAATCCCCAACAGAATGACGCCCAGTGCAATGGCTATCATCAACTCCATCAGGGTAAATCCGGCGTTTTTCATATCTGCGAAGGCCTGTCGTTCCGTGACTATCTACAGCTTATCCTTCCCGCATGTTGCTGTCACACGGTTACGCCTGTCTTGAACTGGCAGATTGCCCCCCTTTTCTTTATCATTCCCCATCATTTTCGAATTCAAGATGCATCGCCATGGCAAAAGCCCTCTCTCTGATGCTTGCCCAGTTGAATCTGACGGTAGGCGCCATCGAAGATAACTGTGACAAGGTGCTGGCGGCAGCCGCCGAGGCCGATCGGCAAGGTGCCGATCTGCTGGTCTGCTCCGAACTGGCTCTGACCGGCTATCCGCCGGAAGATCTGCTGCTGCGCGCCGATCTGATGATCCGGGTGGAGGCCGCCCTGGCCCGCATCGCGGCATGGCAGGGGGCTTGCGCCATTCTGGTGGGTCACCCCTGGCGCGACGGGGAGGCACTCTACAACGCCGCCTCCCTCTACGAGCAAGGCAAGCTGGTCGCACGCTACTTCAAGCAGGATTTGCCCAACTATGGGGTATTCGACGAGAAGCGCTACTTCACTGCGGCAACCGAGACCTGTGTGGTCCCCTTCCGTGGTCATCAGCTGGGGTTGCTCATCTGTGAAGACCTCTGGCAGCCGGGTCCGGCGCTGGCCGCCAAGGCGGCGGGAGCCGAGCTGCTGCTCACCATCAATGCTTCGCCCTATGATCAGGAGAAACCCTGGATCCGCCGCGAGCTGATGGCCGAGCGCTGCGATCAGACCGGTCTGCCGTTGGTCTACCTCAATCAGGTATGTGGTCAGGACGAGCTGATCTTCGACGGTTGCTCCAAGGTGTTCAACAGCCAGGGCGAGCTGACCCACAAGCTGGCTCCGTTTGCCGAAGAGCTGGCGCTGGTGCGCTTTGCCGATGGCCAGCCGGTGAAAGAGCGGGAACCGGCTGCCCCGCTCGATCCTTTGGCCGAGACCTATCAGGCGCTGGTGCTGGCGGTACGCGACTATGTCACCAAAAACGGCTTCCACGGCGCCGTGCTGGGCCTCTCCGGCGGCATCGACTCGGCACTGACCCTGGCCATCGCGGCCGATGCCATCGGCGCCGACAAGGTGCAGGCGGTGATGATGCCATTCCGCTACACCGCCCAGATGAGCGTGGAAGATGCCAAGGAGCAGGCCGAGCGGATGGGGGTGGAGTTCAATATCATCTCCATCGAGCCGATGTTCGAAGGCTTTATGGCCCAGCTGGCGCCGCTGTTTGAAGGGACTGCCCGCGACACCACCGAAGAGAACCTGCAGGCGCGCTGCCGTGGCGTGCTGTTGATGGCGCTCTCCAACAAGCGTCGCCGTATCGTGCTGACCACCGGCAACAAGAGTGAGATGGCGGTGGGCTACGCCACCCTGTACGGCGACATGGCCGGTGGCTTCGATGTGCTGAAAGATGTCCCCAAGACACTGGTCTTCAAATTGTGCGAATACCGCAATACCGTCGATTATGTGATCCCGCAGCGGGTCATCGACCGTCCCCCTTCGGCAGAATTGGCACCGGACCAGGTGGATCAGGACAGCCTGCCGCCCTATGACATCCTGGATGCCATCCTCAAGCGCTACGTGGAAGAGGATGCCTCTGTGGCCGACATGGTGGCGGAGGGCTTCGAAGAGGCGGTGGTGCGCAAGGTGATCCGGCTGGTGGATCTCAACGAATACAAGCGCCGTCAGGCGGCGGTCGGGCCCCGCATCACGGCCCGCAACTTTGGTAAGGATCGCCGTTACCCCATCACGTCCGGGTTTGGCAAACAGAACTGGTAAGGAGTCACCATGAAGAAGATTGAAGCCATCATCAAACCGTTCAAGCTGGACGATGTGCGCGAGGCCCTGGCCGAGATCGGCATCAACGGCATGACAGTGTCCGAGGTCAAGGGCTTCGGCCGTCAGAAAGGCCACACCGAGCTCTATCGCGGCGCCGAGTACATGGTCGACTTCCTGCCCAAGGTGAAGGTGGAGCTGGTGGTGCAGGACGAGGATCTGGATGCCTGCCTGGAAGCGATCCAGAACACCGCCCGCACCGGCAAGATTGGTGACGGCAAGATCTTCGTCTGCGAGGTGGAGCGCGTCATTCGTATCCGTACCGGCGAAGAGAACGAAGACGCCATCTGATGAGATGGCAGAGCCTCGTGATGAGCCAACGAATGGAGACTCGATCCCGCTGATGTCCTGGATGCGCCTCGTTGCGGTGGCCGGCCTGCTGGCCGGTCTGACCGCCTGCAGTACCCGGCCGCCGGCCCAGCCGGAAAACCTGTGCCAGATCTTTCGCGAGAAACCGGACTGGCACAAGGCGGCGCTCAAGATGAACGAGAAGTGGGGAACCCCGATCCACGTGGTGATGGCCATGATGTATCAGGAGTCCTCCTTCGTGCACGATGCCCAGCCGCCGATGCAGTATTTCCTCTTCATCCCGACCGGGCGGGCCAGTTCGGCCTACGGCTATGCCCAAGTCAAAGATGAAACCTGGGCTGACTACCAGCGGGAAACCGGCAACGGCTGGAGCGATCGCGACGACTTTGCCGACGCCATCGACTTCATGGGCTGGTACACTCACAAGGCCCAGCGGCTGAACGGCACCTCCAAGTGGGATGCGTATGGCCAGTATCTCAACTATCACGAAGGGTGGGGTGGCTATCGGCGTGGCAGCTACCGCAGCAAGGGATGGCTGATGAAGACATCCCGCAAGGTGGAGGCCCGCGCCCAGCGCTACGGCGCCCAGTATCGACAATGCAAGGATCAGCTCTCCAGCGGGGGCTGGTTCTGGTAACCAAATCAGGAGTCAGAAATGCCGTTATTGGACAGTTTTACCGTTGACCACACCCGCATGGCTGCGCCGGCGGTGCGTGTGGCCAAGACCATGCAGACCCCGAACAAGGACACCATTACCGTGTTCGACCTGCGTTTCTGCGTGCCGAACCAGGAGATCCTCTCCGAGCGCGGCATCCACACCCTCGAGCACCTGTTTGCCGGTTTCATGCGTGATCACCTGAACGGCAATGGGGTGGAGATCATCGACATCTCCCCCATGGGCTGCCGGACCGGCTTCTACATGAGCCTGATCGGTGCACCGGACGAAGCCCGGGTTGGCGCCGCCTGGCAGGCCGCCATGAGCGACGTGCTGACCGTGCAGGAGCAGGGCAAGATCCCCGAGCTGAACGAATACCAGTGCGGTACCTACAGCATGCACTCGCTGGAAGAGGCCCATGCCATCGCCCGTCACGTGCTGGAGCGCGGCATCGGCGTCAACCGCAATGACGAGCTGGCCCTGCCGGAAGAGAAGCTGAAGAGTCTGTGAGGCTGATGAGCTGTCGCTCATCGGATAACCTCTTCAGGGAATGTTAAAAGAGCCGGTCAGCCATGCTGACCGGCTCTTTTTTATTCCGCCTGATCGCGGTTATGGGGATGACTTGCTCCCCTTGCCGACTCTGATTAGGATGGTTTTTGACCTGAACCTGTTGGCGGAGGTGCGACGATGAAGGGGATATTGCTGCGTTGGCTGGCCCGTTACGACGCGTGGTGCGAGGAGTGGGGCCTCACCCAGGAGAACCGGCGCTGCTGTACGCCGGTTCGTTATGATGATGATTCAAGCAAAGAGCGAGCTTGCGCAGAAGAGGCTGAGCTCAATCAAAATTGCGGGTCACGGCACCGGTAACGCTGTTGTACTCGAAGCCGAGGCCGTTGGGGTGATCCGGGAGGCGGCCGATAGAATCGCGAAGAATATAACGGCAGTTATCGTGACGTAGCCCCCCGTCAATTTGGTCATCTGCAGCAATGATCTCAGAGGTGTAGTCTGTGTCCGTATTTTTGTCTGCTAGGTCAGGAACGGTTTGATTGGTATCAAGTAATCCAGTGAAAAGTAGTTTGCAGTCATCCGGGCTACTGACCGATATCTGGTCACTTGTGCCTCCGGGGAAAACAATATCAACACCTTGATTACCCTGATCCTCTTTTGTCCCCACAGGCCAGCCGTAGTGGTTGATATCCAAATCTTTATTGCCCATCCCACTGAAGTTATACAGTGCGAGGTCTTGTCCCTGCACTTTCACCGCCCAGCCAGCATGAGCCAGCTGAACTGCGCTTGCAAAGCTGCCAGCGGTCGCCGAGACCGTGCTTTTCAGGGCATCATCCTTGATATTGATAAAGCGGGGCAGGGCGGTGACGGCCAGGATCCCCAGCACTATGATCACCAGCACCAGTTCAATCAGGGTAAAGCCGTTGTTTCTGTTGTTCATCATGTTCAATGACCCATTAAATACCGCAAACAGGTGTGAGTGATATGCAGCTGATAGATACCCATTGCCATCTCGACTTTCCGGTGTTCGACCAGGACAGGGAGGCGCTGCTGGCCCGTTGTCGGGCATTAGGGGTGACGGAGTATATCATTCCTGCCATCGCAGAGGATAACTGGACTCGTGTGATGGCACTGGCAGAGCAACATGACGGCCTCTTTTATGGTCTGGGCATTCATCCCTGGTATGCCGGTGAACAGCGGGAGGGGGTGATGGAGCGGTTGCGAATGCTGGTGATGAGCCAGCCTGCCGGGCTGGTGGCCATTGGCGAGTGCGGGCTGGACCTCCGTTCTCACGTGCCGCAGGAGGGGCAGCTTGCGCTGTTTGAGGCTCAGATCCGGCTGGCTGCCGATGTCGGGCTTCCCCTGATGATCCACTCGGTGCGCGCCAATGACACTGTGACCAAGCTGTTGCGCCGCTTCAAGCCGCCTCGTGGCGGGGTGATCCATGCTTTCAGCGGTTCATTGCAGCAGGCGGAGGCTTTCTGGCAACAGGGCTTTCGACTCGGGGTGGGCGGGGTAATCAGTTTTGAACGTGCGAACAAGACGCGAGAGGTATTTCGGGCTATGCCGCTCGAGGCTCTGGTGCTGGAAACCGATTCGCCCGATATGCCGTTACAAGGTGAGCAAGGCACCCGGAATACCCCGGAAGCGCTGCCGAAAATAGCGGAAATATTGATGACTTTGCGGGATGAACCATCGGCAGATGTTGCCAAGGTGTTATTTGAAACTGCCCGACATATTTTCCATCACGACCAATAGCCATGAAACAAATTCGCAACACCTGATTTAGTTGTCAGGAAAAAAAATGAGCGTAAAAATCGTTTGCTGTCTAATTTTGTGACACTTGGACATTTTGATAACGATAAAATGTGACCAGCATTCTATTTTATCGGACTTTAATTAGTATAATGCGCTCCCCTTGATTAGTTGGGTTTAATAACAACTCGCTAACAAGCCAGGTGCTACTAGAGGAAGATAATAATGAATTTGTTCATGGGTCTGGTAGGGATGGCGACGCTCGTCCTTATCGCGGTGCTGTTCTCCAGCAATCGCAAGGCAATCAACGTCCGTACCGTTGTCGGTGCGTTCGCAATTCAAGCCGGTCTGGGGGCGTTTGTTCTCTATGTTCCGGTTGGTCGCGATATCCTGGTCGGCGTGTCCGACGCGGTATCCAGCGTGATCAGCTACGGCCAGAACGGGATCGACTTCCTGTTTGGCGGTCTGGTCAGCAACAAGATGTTTGAAGTGTTCGGTGGCGGCGGCTTTGTCTTTGCCTTCCGTGTTCTGCCGGTCATCATCTTCTTCTCTTCCCTGATTGCAGTGCTCTACTACCTGGGCATCATGCAGATGGTCATCAAGTTGCTGGGCGGCGGTCTGCAGAAAGTACTGGGTACTTCTCGCACCGAATCCCTGTCTGCAACTGCCAACATTTTCGTCGGTCAGACCGAAGCGCCGCTGGTGGTTCGTCCTTACATCTCCAAGATGACTGACTCCGAGCTGTTCGCCGTCATGTGTGGTGGTCTGGCTTCCGTTGCCGGTTCCGTACTGGCCGGTTACGCCTCCATGGGCGTGAAGATGGAATACCTGATTGCTGCCTCCTTCATGGCTGCACCGGGTGGTCTGCTGTTCGCCAAGCTGCTGGTTCCCGAGACCGAGACCCCGAACTACGACGAAAGCTCTGCCGATGCCGAGCTGGATGACAAGCCTGCCAACGTCATTGACGCTGCTGCTGCTGGCGCCTCTGCCGGTATGCAACTGGCTCTGAACGTCGGCGCCATGCTGCTGGCCTTCATCGGTCTGATCGCCATGATCAACGGCATCTTCTCCGGTGTGGGTGGCTGGTTCGGTTATCCGCAACTCTCTCTGGAACTGCTGCTGGGCTGGATCTTCTCCCCGCTGGCCTTCCTGATCGGTGTGCCCTGGAATGAAGCAGTGGTTGCCGGTTCCTTCATCGGTCAGAAGCTGGTAGTGAACGAGTTCGTGGCTTACCTGAACTTCGCTCCGTACCTGAAAGACGAAGTGCTGATCAACGGTGTGGCCATGTCCGATCACACCAAGGCGATCATCTCCTTCGCGCTGTGTGGTTTTGCCAACCTCTCCTCTGTTGCCATCCTGCTGGGTGGTCTGGGGTCCATGGCGCCGAACCGCCGCGGCACCATTGCACGCTTTGGCCTGAAAGCCGTATTGGCTGGCTCTCTGTCCAACCTGATGTCTGCCACTATCGCAGGCTTCTTCCTGGCACTGTCCGGCATGTAATCGCCGCCTGACTGACAGGGTATAAACACGAACGCCACGGCATCTGCCGTGGCGTTCGCGTATGGAGCGGTGACAACCGTTTTCCTATCTAAACTAATAATAAAATGAGTCAAATCGGAGGTTATATGAATGAAGTGCTACTGGCGATGGTGGCCGGCTTTATAGTTGGTTTGTTGTTTTCTTTCCTCAAATTGCCGATCCCGGCGCCTCCCGTTTTGTCCGGGGTAATGGGGATCGTCGGGGTCTATCTGGGGGGATTGGCCTACTCCTGGATCCTGACCCGTTTCTTTTCGTAAGGCTTTTTTAGACCTGGATTTGCCAGATGTGAGGTACCTCTGAAATTGGCAAATCCGGCTTGCAAACAGGGGGTATCTCGGCTGAAATAGGCATTGCCAGCAGGGTGCTGGCAATGACTAATACTCGATGAAATCGGGTGTTGGCGGTCAAATGGAATTGATTGGGAAGTCGGGTCAGATGTTGTCGGCCTTTCTCAAGTCTTCATGGAACCAAGTCCGCACTTTTGTAAGAAAGTGACAGGGCTCTTGCCTTATTTACAGTCGCAGTGCCTGCAGGGTGTTTTGAATAGCATCCCGATAGTGCCGGTGCCTTCGCACTGTAATTCCATTCCCGTATAGCTGGGGATTACTGCCTGTGCATCCATTGCTGGATGGTATGGTGGCGCCCGGTTATCTGGATTAAATCGAGACTTTGGAGAACAGAATGACTGATCTGAAAGTGGCCGCTCAGCGCGCCCTGAACCTGATGGACCTGACCACCCTGAACGATGACGACACCGATCAGAAGGTGATCGACCTGTGCCATAAGGCCAAGTCACCGGCTGGCCTGACTGCCGCCGTCTGCATCTATCCCCGTTTTATTCCTATCGCTCGCAAGACCCTGCGTGAGATCGGCGCTGCCGATGTACGCATTGCGACCGTGACCAACTTCCCGCACGGCAACGACGACATCGAGATCGCCGTGGCCGAGACCCGTGCCGCTGTCGCCTACGGTGCTGACGAAGTGGACGTGGTGTTCCCGTATCGCGCCTTCATGGCTGGCAATGAACAGATCGGTTTTGATCTGGTCAAAGCCTGTAAAGAGGCCTGTGGTGCCAACGTGCTGCTGAAAGTGATCATCGAAACCGGCGAGCTGAAAGAAGAGGCGCTGATCCGTCGCGCTTCCGAAATCTCCATCGATGCCGGTGCCGACTTCATCAAGACCTCCACCGGCAAGGTGCCGGTCAATGCGACACCGGAAGCGGCGCGGATCATGATGGAAGTGATCAAGGCCAAGAATCCGAAAGTTGGCTTCAAGCCTGCTGGTGGCGTGAAAGATGCCGCCGTTGCCGGTCAGTATCTGGCCATGGCCGAAGAGATCCTCGGCAACGACTGGGTATCCGCCCGTACCTTCCGCTTTGGTGCATCCAGCCTGCTGGCCAGTCTGCTGGCCACTCTGGGGCATGGCGACAAGCCGGCCAACACCAGCGGTTACTAATAGGTTGATGAGAGGGCGGACCGCTGTCCGCCCTGTTAGCCCCCACCATGCGGTGTGCGGGCAAGGATTCAGGCTTGTGTAACGCCAGCAATGGCGGAGGGAATGAAAGATGTTTTTGCCTCAAGAAATTATTCGCAAGAAGCGCAACGGTGAAGCGCTCAGTACCCAAGAAATTCAATTCTTCGTTCAGGGCATTACCAATAACACCATCGGCGAGGGGCAGATCGCCGCGCTGGCGATGGCGGTCTACTTCAAAGACATGACCATGGATGAGCGGGTTGCCCTGACCTGCGCCATGCGCGACTCCGGCATGGTGCTGACCTGGGATCACCTCAATCTGGGTGGCCCGATTGTCGACAAACACTCCACCGGCGGTGTGGGTGACGTTGTCTCCCTGATGCTTGGCCCGATGGTCGCTGCCTGCGGCGGTTTCGTGCCGATGATCTCCGGCCGTGGTCTGGGCCACACCGGCGGTACCCTCGACAAGCTGGACGCCATTCCCGGCTACCAGACGTCGGTCGACAACGATCGTTTCCTGAAAGTGGTGAAAGAGGCGGGTGTCGCCATCATCGGCCAGACCGGCGATCTCGCCCCCGCTGACAAGCGTATCTATGCAGTACGGGACATCACCGCCACCGTCGAATCTGTCGCCATGATCACCGGCTCCATTCTCTCCAAGAAGCTCGCCTCCGGGCTCGAAGCGCTGGTGATGGATGTGAAAGTGGGCTCCGGCGCCTTTATGCCGACCTTCGAAGCGTCCGAAGAGCTGGCCAAGAGCATTGTGGCCGTGGCCAACGGTGCCGGTTGCCGCACCTCTGCGCTCTTGACCGATATGAACCAGGTGCTGGCCTCCAGCGCCGGTAACGCGGTGGAAGTGCGTGAAGCGGTGCGCTACCTGACCGGTGAATATCGCAACCCGCGCATCCACGAAGTGACCATGGCGCTGTGCGCCGAGATGCTGATCTCCGCCGGTCTGGCCAGCGACGAGCGCGATGCCCGCACCAAGCTGCAGGCGGTGCTGGATAACGGTAAGGCGGCCGAGATCTTCGGTCGCATGGTGACAGGTCTCGGTGGCCCGGCCGATTTTATGGAGCGTTATGACGCTTACCTGCCCAAGGCTGCCATCGTGCGCCCGGTCTACGCGGCCAACAGCGGTTTTGTGACAGCCATGGATACCCGCGAACTGGGTCTGGCTGTGGTCGCCATGGGCGGTGGTCGGCGCGCTGCCGGTGACAAACTTGATTATGCGGTCGGTCTGACCGACTTTATCCGCCTGGGTCAAAGCGTCGATGCTGACAAGCCGATCGCGATGATCCACGCTCAGACTGAAGAGCAATATGCTCAGGCTGCCAGCATGGTGCAGGCGGCTGTCCGGATTGGTGGCGAGCGGCCGGAAGCACTGCCTGAAGTGTACCGCCGTATCACCCTGGCCGATTTGTAACAAGGGGAAGACCCATGAAACGTACCTTTATTCTGATGATGGACTCTTTCGGTATTGGCGCTGCTGCCGATGCCGACAAGTTCGGAGATGTGGGCGCCAACACCCTTGGCCATATCGCCAAGGCGTGTGCGGCAGGTGAAATTGAAGGCCGCGGTGCCCTCAATCTGCCCAACCTCAACAAGCTGGGTCTGGGCCACGCCTGCGAGCAGGCCTCCGGCTACTTCCCGGAAGGGCTGAAGAAAGATATCGAGGTGGTCGGTGCCTACGGCTTTGCTCAGGAGCTCTCCTCCGGCAAGGACACCCCGTCCGGTCACTGGGAGATCGCCGGCGTGCCCGTGCTGTTCGAGTGGGGCTACTTCAAGGATCACCACAACAGCTTCCCGCAGGAGCTGCTGGACGCCATAGTCGAGAAGGCAGGTCTGCCAGGTTATCTCGGCAACTGCCACGCCTCCGGTACCCAGGTGCTGGATGATCTGGGCGAAGAGCACATGAAGACCGGCAAACCGATCCTCTACACCTCTGCCGACTCCGTGTTCCAGATTGCCTGCCACGAAGAGACCTACGGCCTCGAGAAGCTCTATGAGCTGTGCCACATCGTGCGCGAGCTGCTGGAGCCCTACAACATCGGCCGCGTGATTGCGCGTCCGTTCGTGGGTACTGGCAAGGGCAACTTCAAGCGTACCGGCAACCGTCACGACTACTCAGTGCTGCCGCCGGCGCCGACTGTGCTGGATTACATGAAAGATGCGGGTGGTCAGGTGGTCTCCATCGGCAAGATTGCCGACATCTATGCCCAGCAGGGTATCACCAAGCAGGTGAAAGGGACCGGTCTGACCGAGCTGTGGGATCGCACGCTGGAAGAGGTGAAAGCGGCCGGTGACAACACCATCGTCTTCACCAACTTTGTGGACTTCGACTCCTCCTACGGCCACCGCCGTGATGTTGCCGGTTATGCCGGTGCGCTGGAGTATTTCGATTCCCGCCTGCCGGAGCTGTTTGAGCTGCTGCAAGATGGCGACGTGGTGGTGCTGACTGCCGATCACGGCTGCGACCCGACCTGGGGTGGCACCGACCACACCCGCGAATACATTCCGGTGCTGTTCTTCGGCAAGCCGGTCAAGGCTGGCTCCGTTGGTCGTCGCGAGACCTTTGCCGATATCGGCCAGAGCATCGCGGCTTACCACGGTCTGCCGAAACTGGCATACGGTACCAGCTTCCTGTAATTTACCCGCCCGCCACTTCGGCGGCGGGCAATTTATAAAACAATAAAACTCAACCTAGTGTGAAGGAATCAAGAGAATGGCAACTCCTCATATCAATGCGAAAGATGGCGCCTTTGCTGATACCGTGCTGATGCCGGGCGACCCCCTGCGCGCCAAGTACATCGCTGAAACTTTCCTGGAGAACGTCGAGCAGATCTGCGACGTGCGCAACATGTTCGGTTTCACCGGTACCTACAAGGGCCGTCGTATCTCCGTCATGGGTCACGGCATGGGTATTCCATCCTGCTCCATCTATGCAAAAGAGCTGATCACCGATTACGGTGTGAAGACTCTGATCCGCGTGGGCTCCTGTGGCGCTGTGCGTGAAGACGTGAAACTGCGTGACGTGGTGATCGGTATGGGTGCCTGCACCGATTCCAAAGTAAACCGTCTGCGCTTCAAGGATCACGACTTCGCTGCCATCGCCGACTTCGACCTGGTTGCCAATGCCGTACAGGCCGCCAAGAACAAGGGCGTTGCCGTGCGCGTCGGTAACATCTTCTCCGCCGACCTGTTCTACACCCCGGACCCCTCCATGTTCGACGTCATGGAAAAATACGGCATCCTGGGTGTCGAGATGGAAGCCGCCGGTATCTACGGCGTGGCCGCAGAGTACGGTGCCAAGGCACTGACCATCTGCACCGTCTCCGACCATATCCGTACCGGTGAGCAGACCACCTCTGAAGAGCGTCAGCTGACCTTCAACGACATGATCGAAATCGCGCTGGATTCCGTCCTGCTGGGCGACAAGTAATTCCCTTGCGAATAAGAAACGGCGGCCTTCTGGCCGCCGTTTTTGTATCTGCTCTCTGGTTGCGCCATCAGTTTTCCGGTGGCGGCGAGGGTGGGGTACTCTTTTTCTTGTGCTTGCGTACCCGCATGTAGTTGCGGCGCACGCCGTAGGAGATGAGCACCCCGGCCAGCAGGGCGACCAGCAGCATCAGCCGCTGTTTCTCCTGCACCACCTTGAGCCGGGTGTCCTTGTCTGCCAGCATCTGCTGCTCTTCCAGGGTGATTCGCAGGAAGCCGATGGTCTGCTCGCCATCCCGGATCTCCTGTACGAACTGGATCCGCCCCTTGCCCTGCTCCGGCAGTGACTTGTTATCGCTGCCGATGGGCAGCAGGCTCTCCAGCGGCACCGCCTGCTCAGACTGGGCGAGGGGAATGCCGCGTCCGTCGTAGAGGGTGGCATCGAGGATCTCCGGCTCCGCCGCCAGATCCCGCGCCAGCCGCTCCAGTTCGCTGCTCTTCTCCTCCTTGATCCAGCGTTTCATGTCGCGGGCGGCATAGGCGACCAGCGCCTGTGCCCGGTTGCGCGCTTCGCTGTGCAGCGAGGCCTGGCTTTCACCCTGCATATGGATGAGCACACCGAGCACCCAGCATCCGAGCAGGATACCGGCACCCAGGCTGAGAACACGTTTGATGGGAAGATGACGCTGCAAGCGCGAGACCTCATGGTAACAAGGAGTGGCGGGATCTTGGCGCTTGCCTGTACAAAAAGCAATACGCTACTCTGGGCCTGCACTGTTAACCCCCTGATCACCAAGGAAGGCGTATCCCTTATGTTGTTGTCCCGGCTCCCCCCTCTGTTATCCGATTGGCCCGCGTTGTTGTCCGGCTCACCCTGTTGGCAGCTCCACGCAGATGCGTTGCAACCGACAGAGACTCCGCAGGCTGGCGGCTGGTTGGTGCTGTTTGGCAAGGGGCTGGGCGCCTCCCATCTGGCGCGTCTGTCGCTACTGTTGGCTGCGCAGGAGTTGGCGGCCACCCTCTATCCTCCCACCGAGGTGGCGGGCGTGCCGTTGCTGCTGCTTGGCTGCGATCGCTTCTCTTCCGAGCTGGTGGCCGAGCTCAAGAGCGGTGAGTGGGAGATCGATCTCTGCCATCTGCCAGCGCTACCGACCCTGAACGAGCCCGGCCTGCTGGTGATGGACATGGACTCCACCGCGATCCGCATCGAGTGTATAGACGAGATTGCCCGGCTTGCCGGGGTTGGCGAGCAGGTAGCTGCAGTGACGGCCGCGGCGATGCAGGGCAAGCTGGAGTTTTCCGACAGCCTGCGCAATCGGGTTGCCCTGCTGGCAGGGGCGCCGGTCACCATTCTCGACGAGGTGGCGGCATGGATGCCCTGGATGCCGGGCTTGCAGCTGATGGTCGATACCCTCAAACAGGCGGGGTGGCGTGTTGCCATCGCCTCCGGCGGTTTTACCCGTTTTGCTGGCCAGTTGCAGCGCGAGCTGGGGCTCGATGCCATCTTCGCCAACGAGCTGGCGGTGGAGGGGGGCCAGCTGACCGGCAAGGTGAGCGGGCGCATCGTTGATGCCAGCGTCAAGGCCGAGGTGTTGCAGCAGCTGGCTCAGGAGTACGGCATTGCTGCCGACCAGACCGTGGCCATCGGCGATGGTGCCAACGATCTCAAAATGATGGGGGTCGCGGGCCTTGGCATCGCCATTCACGCCAAACCGCTGGTGCGGGCGCAGGCGGCGGCCACCCTCAATCATCACGATCTGGAGGGGGTGATCTGCCTGCTGGCGGCGCGGGCCTGCAGCGAGCAACGCTGGGACAAGCGCTAACAGTGTTTCAAGGAGGAAACCAATAAAAATGGAATTGTTGCAGCAGTCTCTGTTTATCCCCTGTGGTGGCCATCAATTGCATGTTCGCCACATCAAACCCCGGGTCGCCGTGCATGGCGAGCCGATCCTGATGGTGCACGGCGCCATCGAGAACGGGCGGATCTTCTATACCGAATCGGGCAAGGGGTTGGCCTGCTTTCTGGCCCGCCACGGTTATCAGGTCTATGTGGCTGATTTGCGGGGGCGGGGGCTCAGCACTCCTGCCATCGCCGAGCAGGCGGAGCACGGTCAGCATGAGCTGATCACCGAGGATCTGCCCGCCCTGCACCGCTGGATTGCCGAGCGCCATCATGGCTTCAAGGTGCACTGGGTGGCCCACTCCTGGGGGGGGGTCATCATGGCCTCGACCCTGGTGCGCTTCCCCGAGTTGGCGGATCAGGTGGCCAGCCTGCTGTTTTTTGGCACCAAGCGCGGTGTGTCGGTGCACAATCCCGAGCGCTGGCTGAAGGTGGATCTGATCTGGAATCGGCTGGCCCCCTGGCTGGCTCGCCGCCGTGGTTTTCTGGCGGCTCGCAATCTGAAGATCGGTGCTGACGACGAGCCGCTGCGCTATCTGCAGGAGACCATCCCCTGGGTCAAGTGCGGCCCTTGGCAGGATCCTCACGACGGTTTTGCCTATGACGAGGCGGCGGCACGGGTCAACTGGCCACCGCTCTGGATGATTTCGGCCAAGGCGGACAAGGTGCTGGGCCACCCGACCGATGTGCGCCGCTTCAGCGACGAGATGGGTTCGGCCACGCGTCACACTCGATTGGGGAAGGACAACGGTAACCGCCTCGATTATGACCACATCAATATGCTTACCGCCCCGCAGGCCCAGGAGGATCACTTCCCCCAGATCCTCGACTGGCTGCTCAACCCGCAGGCGGCATGACAAAAAACAGGGCGCATCAAGCGCCCTGTTTCATTTTTGTCTGTTTCCGGATCATCAGTTCAGTGGTGGCGTGATGCCAAAGCGGAACAGGGTGGCCTGGGTGGTATCGGTCAGTTCGCCCACCCCCACCACGCTCCACAGCTCCTCTTCCAGCTTGCGTGCCTTGTGGATGGCAAACTTGGCGATGTAGTCCAGCTCGTTGGCGATGAAGTTGGTGTCGGGCCGTCCGGTACGGGAGATGCCGACCAGCACCGAGTAGAACTCCCCCTGTTGCTGCGCCAGCTCGATGAACTGACGCTTCTCTTTGACATTGGCAAAGCTGCTGGCCAGTCGGCTGCTGAAGATGGGCAGGCCGGCCTTGGTCTGGATGCTGGCGATATAGACCTCGTCTTCTCTCGGTTTGTCCTCCCGCTCGATGGCACGTAGCGGGTTCATCAGCAGCTCCTTGAGCAGCTCCCCCTGAAACAGCGGGTAGAGGTTCTCCTGCTCCGGCAGCTCGGCACAGGCTTGCAGCAGCCGCTGCAGACTGCGTGGTTGCAGAGACTTGCCGATGGAGGCCGGTTTGGGCGCGCCTTTCAGCTTGTTGACATAGACCGGCGAGTTGAACAGGTGGTGGGTGTAGATGTTGCGCAGTGCCCGCGCCAGCCCACGATAGCGGCGCTGCTCCTGCGCCGCCTTGAGCTTGTTCTGGTTGCTCTCGATCAGCAGGCTGAAGAATTGGCGGCCGGTATGGCGATCCGAATCCCCTTCGATGCAGAGGTGCAGCACGGTGCGGGTCATGTTGAGGCTGACCAGCCTGTAGGAGAGGCGCTGCAGATCCATGCTCTTGGAGAGCTCCTGCAAGCGGGGCAGGGCGATGGTCACCACATCGTTCTTCTCGCCGATAAAGGCATCTTCCAGCTCGATTTGCAGGCCGTGAGTCGAGATGTCGCGGGTCCAGCCGATCCAGGATTTGCCGTTGTGATGGATGGCGACCGCGGTCTTGTGGATGTAGCGTGACTCCTTGCGCAGCTGAACATAGTGCAGGGTCTCGATCTCGAAGGGGGCAACCCCCTGCTCGTGACCAAAGCGTTGCAGCTCGTTGGCGTTGTTGCTGACCCCTTCCTGATGGAACTCTTCCCGCTGGGACTCCAGGCCGATCTCCTGCAGCAGGCCGCAATAGCCGATCTGCTTGAGCCGCTCGAGCAGCAGGATATCTTGCAACTGCGGGTTGTCCTGCCCCTGCAGTTGTCCCACATCCGCTTCGACCAGATCGCATGCCTCCAGCGCGAACTTGTAGACACGCCAGCTGGGGCGGCGCGAGCCCACCTGGAAGAAGAGGGCGGTGAGGCCACTCTGGCGCAGCTCCTCGGCGGTGGCGGAGAAGAAGTAGATGTGGCTGCGCACCGTGTGGGTAAAGCAGTAGATGATGGTCTCGGTGGTGGTGCCGGGGGCTGGGCAAAGCCGTTTCATCCGCTCTGCGCTGAAAAGCCCCGCGAGGGCATCGCGGTTTTTCTCATCGCGCCAATACTCCAGCAGGTGCTGGTTGTTTTCCGTACGCAGGGCAATCTCGAGATTGGGGCTGTCGCCGGTGCCGAAGAAGAGCGGCATACCGGTCATCCGCGGCAGGTAGAACTGCTCATACCCTTTGATGATGGCGGCGGAGAGCAGATAGTCGACGCTGACCCGATAGCGGATCTTGTTGGCATCGATAAAGTCGCTGAGGAAGGCATCAAAGGCTGGCTGTTCGCCGGAGCGCACCAGCCGCAGCCAGTATTTCCCCTCTTTGCTCTCTTCTCCGAGGATCTGATAGCCGACCGGCTGGTGCAGCACCGGATTAGGGGTGTCCCGCTCCAGTCCGGTAAAGAAGACCTCTACCTGGGCGCCGGTGTGATAGCTCGGCAGATAGGGGACCGAGACCCGCATGCCACCCAGCGAGAGATCGGAACTCTTGGCGAACAGCTTCTCACCATCCTGAAACTTGATCAGCACCGGCGAGCTGAAGTGCATCCGCTCCTGACGGCGGCCATAGTAGCTGGCAAAGGCAATGGTGTTGACATCATATTGCCGGAAGGGGCTGGCCGGGGGAGACAGCTGACCATCCACACTGGCGTTGTGGTGCTGCTTTTGCCACTGTTGCAGCGCCTCGTAGACACCGAGGGTATAGATATCGCGGTAGAGATAGCACTGGGACTGGAACAGGGCAATCGCATCGGCGGGCATGAAGTGAGTGATGCCGTCGAACTCATGCACCAGGCACTCATCCTCTAGCTCATCGCGCATGTCGATGACCCTGCGGCAGGGGGAGCACTTGCGCTTGAGCTCCATCTTGATCAGAAAACGGCTGTTGCTGTTTTCCTCCTGAGTCATGCGGTTGAAGATCTCCTCGAAATCTTTCTCCCGCAGCAAGGGGACGAGTTGTTCAATCAGATGTTGCTGGTGTTCTGAATCCATTTGTTCCTGCCACGGAAAGTCACTTTTCCGATTCTGGGTTTGATCTGTCGGTCGCAAACAAGTATATCAAGCAGGAATTCATCCTGTCCCCGAGTTATCAATGGCCAAAAATAAAACTGCTTATGTTTGTTCCGAATGTGGTGCCGACTTCACACGCTGGCAAGGTCAATGCAGCGAGTGCAAGGAGTGGAATACCATTACCGAGGTGCGCCTTGGCTCGGTGAGCCCCGCTGGCAAGAGTGCCCGTTACACCGGTTATGCCGGCGCGGTCGGCAGTCAGGTACAGACACTGGCAGAGATCGCCACTACCGAAATTCCCCGTTTTACCTCAGGTTTCAAGGAGTTGGATCGGGTGCTTGGTGGCGGTGTGGTGCCCGGATCGGCCATTCTGATCGGCGGCAACCCGGGGGCGGGCAAGTCGACCTTGCTGCTGCAGACCATGTGTGGTCTCGCTGAACGGATGAAAACCCTCTATGTCACCGGCGAGGAGTCGCTCCAGCAAGTCGCGATGCGGGCCAACCGCCTTGGGCTACCCACCGACAAGCTGCGGATGCTCTCCGAGACCAGCGTCGAGCAGATCTGCCTGATTGCCCAGCAGGAGCAGCCGCAGATCATGGTGATTGACTCCATTCAGGTGATGCATGTGGCGGATGTGCAATCGTCCCCCGGTTCTGTCTCACAGGTGCGCGAAGCGGCTGCGTTGCTGACCCGCTACGCCAAGCAGAATCATGTGGCCATCTTCATGGTGGGCCATGTGACCAAGGATGGCAGTCTGGCGGGCCCCAAGGTGCTTGAGCATTGCATCGACTGCTCTGTGCTGCTCGATGGCGGTCATGACTCCCGTTTTCGGACTCTGCGCTCTCACAAGAACCGCTTCGGTGCGGTCAACGAGCTGGGGGTCTTTGCCATGACTGAACAGGGGATGCGCGAGGTGAGCAACCCCTCCGCCATCTTCCTCAGCCGGGGGCAGGAGCAGGCGCCCGGTTCCATCGTCATGGTGATCTGGGAGGGCACCCGACCGCTGCTGGTGAGTTGCAGGCGCTGGTGGACTACTCCCAGCTCTCCAACCCGCGCAGGGTGGCGGTGGGGATGGATCACAACAGGCTCGCCATGTTGCTGGCGGTGCTGCACCGTCACGGCGGGTTGCAGATGGCAGATCAGGATGTCTTCATCAACGTGGTTGGCGGGGTCAAGGTCGAGGAGACCAGCGCGGATCTGGCGCTGCTGCTGGCGATGGTCTCCAGCTTCCGGGATCAGGCGCTGCCCAAGGATCTGGTGGTCTTTGGCGAAGTGGGCCTTTCCGGTGAGATTCGTCCGGTTCCGTCCGGTCAGGAGCGGTTGCAGGAGGCGGCCAAGCACGGTTTTCGTCGCGCCATCGTGCCGCACGCCAATGCCCCCAAGCATCCCATCGAAGGGATGGAAGTGGTGCCGGTCAAGAAGCTGTCCGAGGCACTCGAGGCGCTGTAATCCCTCAGCATTGCAATCGATACAACAGCACAACGGAAAAAGAGCGCCTCGGCGCTCTTTTTTATGGGCTGGAACCTGCCATCAGGGCTGGCTATGTTCCAGATGTTCGCTCAGCAGTTGTTCCAGCTCGCGGTGGAGCAGCTCTTCGTCGCCGACGTTAAGCTCGATCATCCGCTTGAGATGGGTGGCGCTGTCGATATCGATGTGGTGGCAGTAGAAACCCAGCTTCTTGCTTGCTTCGTGGGTCAGCTCGACCTGCATTTTGATCTCGATATCGCTACCGCTCAGGATAAAGCTGAGCTGGTACTCCTTGTTGTCACGGCTCTCCCAGTCGTCAGGGCGGATCAGCAGGGCTCCCTGCAAGGAGACGTCGACAAGCTGGGTCTGCCACTTCTGTTCCCCCTGGGTGAGTTCTGCCATGGTCAAGTAGAGGATCCGTGCAAAACGGCGGCGCTCAGACATGCTCATCTCCTGTATGCAATAAGTGTGGACGCTAGGGTCATTGCTCTGAGTGTAATCCACCTTGGTTGCCAGTATCTTGAACTTGCTCCGAAAATGGCATTCAGGCTTGCTGGGTACTCAAGGATTCCACCACATGAAGCGCCTTAACCAGGCGGTCTTCCTGTTTGAACCGCTCTTCAAGAACCGGACCCAACTCGTTGAGATCATCATCCAGTAGCAGTAATTGGGCCTCGTCGGCATCACTGTATTTGTCGTTGAACTCGAGGGCGAATTCAGTGCTGTTACGAATATGGGGATAGATGCGCTTGGCCAGCTCCAGTGTTTCGCCGCTGGCTTGCTCGAAGGCGGTGACGACGTGGTGGTAGATTTCGAAATGGCCCGCGCTGACATAGTCGACCAGCCGGTCGCAAAACTGATGCAGCTCTTCTGTTTTGGGCAGGCTGCGTTGCTTGGTCCGCGCCGGAGTGAGGCCTGCCAGCTGCATGTATCCGACCAGCAACGCTTGCCTTGCATCCAGCCAGTCGTCGATAGCCTTATGCTTGCCTGCCAGCGCCTGCTTGGTCTGTTCCAGTTTCGTCAACATAATCCCTATCCCTCCGTGGGGCAAAGGCTGGCCGATTGTTCGGTATTCCGAGCCGTTTGAGCAGTGACACAACCTATAACTAGGGAAAATCTGGGCAAGCGTCAATAGCCATGGGGGGATAATGTTAAGTGGCGAAGAAATAGTCAGCGGATTGTGTCTGCGTGCTAGCAGGTTTCAGGCCTGCTCACGGTTTTTCGCGTGTGGAATGTGACTATTTCCGCAGATCTTGATGAAAACCCCAGCGTTTGACGCGTTCGGCTCGATAAAGGCTTTGCCTGTGCGTTTTTTTTTGCATAGAGTGACCCAGCGCTAAATGCCCGATCATAAAGGAAATGTTATGAACAAAGCTCAACTTGTCGATGCGATTGCCGCCAAAGCAGATCTGAGCAAAGCTCAGGCCAAAGTGGCTCTGGAAGAGATCATCAATGGTATTACCCAGAGCTTGAAAGAAGGCGATGCTGTGCAACTGGTCGGTTTTGGCACCTTCAAGGTCACCCACCGCGCAGGCCGCACCGGTCGTAACCCGCAAACTGGTAAAGAGATCCAGATTGCTGCTGCCAACGTGCCTTCATTCGTGGCTGGCAAGGCTCTGAAAGACGCCGTCAAGTAAGTCCGAAAGTCTGTTTTGTCCAATGCCAGTCAGCTTGCTGACTGGCATTGTTTTTATGGGATTATCCCATCCTTCCTAGTTAGTCCTTCCTGACTTTTCCTTCTGTCGGCCTCGTTGCGGCTGAGGCCTTATGCCGTCTGCGGGTTGGATGGCAGCGGCCAGATCCGCTCATAGGCCCAGGTAAAGAACATGATGTAGACGAGGTAGAAGGCGACGAAACCGAGATCCAGCATCAGGGCGTCCCACACTCCCAAATCGAGCCAGAACATGACGCAGGGGAGGGAGAGCATCATAAAGCTCGCTTCATAGCCAAACGCGTGCAGGAAGCGGTCCAGTGGTCGCTTGTTGGTGCGCCCGCAAAGTTTGAGCAACCCCTTGTCGAACAACAGGTTCCAGCCATAGGTCCAGGCGGTGGCGACGATGGAGAAGAAGATGGCCAGCGAACCGACCTCTGCGACGCCCTGACCGAACAGCTGGCTGATCAGCGGTGCGACCAGTGCCAGCCCGATGCCTTCGTAGAGAACCAGATAACGAAGTCGATCCGGGGTGGTGCGTAGTTGGGTACTACTCATGGGTGATGTGCCTCCTGTGGGAGGCGCATTCTAATCAGGGAGTGGTTAAAAGAGAAGCATCGGCCCGTCATGACGGGCGTTGAGGGGCATGATGATGCGCCCTCTTTGCGATACTTCTCTATTGCCAACTTGGGCGTTAGCCCTGAGTGGTCAAGTCTGCGACTCAGGCGTCGGTTGGCGTGACCCGGGTCAGCATGGCAAAGCCCTCTTCCACTTGAGTGAGCTTTACCTTGACCTCTCCCAACTCGGCGAGCGAGGCAACATGGGTGCCACCACAGGGAATGGTCACCTCCTGGCCTTCCAGCATGCAGTGCCAGTAACGGGAATCGATGATCGCCTCGCCAGCGCGGCTGCGGCGGATCTCGCCTCCGGCTGCAATCCAGTCGGCCAGCTGCTGGTTAACCTTCTCTTCAATCAGCGCCAGATCTGCCAGCAGCGCCTCGCTGTTGACCCCTTTCTTGCGCAGGCTCTTGCCGATGCGGTACTGCTCCCGCGATCCACAAGGCTCGACCCGAGAGCTTTGAATAGCCAGGCGGTCGAAGTCGGGCTGGCCCAGTGCATCACGCTCGCTTACCTCCTTGCGCCAGTAGGGGATGAGAGCCCGGTTGAGAGCGAGCGCCGCCAGATGGCAGCCGCTATGGCCTAGACTCAGGGCGTGGCGGGCAGCGCTATCCACTTGTAATTCGACCTGGCTGCCAACGGCCAGCGCGTGGTCACCGGTCAGCGGATGCACCACCACGAAACGCCACCCCTCAGCGCCCCGTTTGACCGGAATGGCAGTATCGACGAACAGCTCGCCATCCGGGCTGATGGCCCCCATTCGGCAAGGGCCAATGGTTGCTTCGCCCCCTTCCCAGCGAACATGGCCCACATCCCCCGGCTGATCGGGCCAGAGGTGGCTCTGGGGATGAAAGGGGGTGAGGTCGGTGACCAGCAGCGTGGTGTCACCGCGCTGGCAGCAGACCACGCTGGCCTGCTCCTGATGATGGCCCAGTACGAAGCTGGCTCGGGTATGTTCCATGGCAAGACTCCCGCAACGATAAATGAGAAGAGAAAGCGGCAGCATACGCCAAAGTACGAAAGGGCTCATTAACCAGTGTTAATGAGCCCCTCTTCTCGGTTTTACGGTTCGCTAGATCATGGCGACCAGCAGATAGGCGTTGAGGCCAATCACCAGTGCAACGATAAGGCGGCCGATGGCTTGTGTGACCGGATGGTTGCGATGTTGCCCCATCAGCGCCCGATCGCCGGTCAGCATCAACAGCGGGATCAGGGCCAGCGCGATGCCAAAGCTCAGGATCACCTGACTCAACACCAGAATTTCGGTGGTGTTGAGCCCCATGGCGATTACCACGAAGGCGGGAGCCATGGTGATGGCGCGACGCAGCCAGAGCGGGATGGTAAAGCGGACAAAGCCCTGCATCACCACTTGCCCGGCCAGGGTGCCCACCACGGTAGAGCTGATACCGGAGGCGACCAGCGAGAGGCCAAACAGGGTGGCTGCCGCCTGACCCAGCAGTGGAGTGAGGGTCTGGTAGGCGGATTCCAGCTCGGCCACCTGCTGGTGGCCCGAGCTGTGGAACGCAGCGGCCGCCATCGCCATCATCGCCAGATTGACGAAGCCGGCGATGGTCATGGCAATCGCCACATCGACCCGGGTGGTGTGCAGCCGCTGGCTGACCGAGCCCTGATCCTGCGTGTGCTGGGTCAGTGCCGAGTGCAGGTAGATAACGTGGGGCATCACGGTGGCACCGAGCACACCGGCGGCCAGATAGACGGCATCGCTGTTGGGCAAACCGGGGAAGAGGGCCCCTTCCAGCAGGCTGGGTAGATGGGGGCGGGAGAAGATCAGTTCGACGATGTAGGCCGCCGCGACAAACAACAGCAGGCCGCCGACCACGAACTCCAGCGGTTTCTGGCCACGGGATTGCAACATCAGGATCCCCCAGGTCACCACGGCGGTGATGCAGGCCCCTTCAAGCAAGGTCACGCCAAGCAGCAGCTTGAAGCCGACTGCGGCGCCGATAAATTCGGCGAGATCGGTGGCCATGGCGATGATCTCTGCCTGCACCCAGTAGGCCCAGACCGCCGGTTTTGGCAGTCGGTCGCGGATGTGCTCCGCTAGATTCTTGCCGGTGACGATACCGAGTTTGGCCGAGAGGGTTTGCACCAGCATGGCCATCAGATTGGCCCATACCACCACCCAGAGCAGTTGGTAGCCAAAGGTAGAGCCCGCCTGAATATTGGTGGCGAAGTTGCCCGGGTCGATATAGCCGATGGCGGCGATAAAGGCAGGCCCGAGCAGGGTCAGTTTGAATTTGCGGGCTGGAATCGTCAGTCGTCAGTGCGGGTTGCATGGCATCACCCTCCATAAGGATATGGAGAGAGAATAGATCTAAGTGATAATCATTATCAATTGTTGTTTCTGATGATTTCCATCGGGAAAAACATTTAAGGCGGTCAGTTGCAGTGAGGGATGTGATTTCGTACAATACGCCGCCCTAGAAAAGCAGCGACTAAACACCTTTATGTTCCTTGCCTCCGAGGTCTGGCTGCACCTGGGCGGAGGCTGAATTAATCCGTAAGGAGCTAAAATGCGTCATTACGAAATCGTCTTCATGGTTCATCCGGACCAGAGCGAGCAAGTTCCCGGCATGATCGAGCGTTACACCGGCGCCATCACCACCTCCGGTGGTACCATTCATCGCCTGGAAGATTGGGGCCGTCGTCAGCTGGCTTACCCGATCGACAAACTGCACAAAGCCCACTACGTTCTGATGAACGTAGAAGCAGAGCAAGCTGTTATCGATGAGCTGGAAACCAACTTCCGCTTCAACGATGCCGTTATCCGCAACATGATCATGCGCACCAAGCACGCCGTGACTGAAGTTTCTCCGATGGCCAAGGCCAAAGAAGAGCGCTTCACCCGTCGTGACGACGAGCGCCGCGAAGAAGCTACTGAAGCTGCTTCCGAAGAGTAATTCTGGATCACTGACTAGAGGATAAAGGCCATGGCACGTTATTTCCGTCGTCGTAAGTTCTGCCGCTTCACCGCCGAGAACGTTACCGAGATCGACTACAAAGATATCGTTACTCTGAAAAACTACATCACTGAATCTGGCAAGATCGTACCGAGCCGTATCACCGGTACCCGCGCCAAGTATCAGCGTCAGCTGGCACGCGCCATCAAGCGTGCTCGTTACCTGGCTCTGCTGCCGTACACCGATCTGCACAACAAGTAAGAATCGGCCCGGCACTTAAGCCTAACTCAACGAAATTTATAGAGGAAAGGTAATGCAAGTTATCCTGCTCGACAAAATCGCCAAACTGGGCGGTCTGGGTGACCAAGTTTCCGTGAAATCTGGTTATGCCCGTAACTACCTGATCCCGCAAGGCAAAGCTGTTATGGCCACCAAGGCCAACATCGAAGCTTTCGGTGCTCGTCGCGCTGAGCTGGAAGCCAAACTGGCTGCCAACAAAGCTGCTGCTGAAGAGCGTGCTGCCAAGCTGGCCGAACTGGCTACCGTGGTTATCGCTTCCAAGTCTGGCGACGAAGGCAAGCTGTTCGGTTCCATCGGTACCCGTGATGTGGCTGAAGCCATCACTGCTGCTGGCGTAGCCGTTGCCAAGAGCGAAGTCCGCATGGGCAACGTTCTGCGTAACACCGGTGACTACGAAGTTGCTGTTCAGCTGCACGCTGACGTTAAAGCAACCGTACAGATCCAGGTTGTTGCCCTGTAATAGCGATTCGCTTTTGCAGAGAAAACCCGCGCTTTTGCGCGGGTTTTTTATTTTCCGGCCCGGGGGTAGAGTGAAGGTCTGTTCCACTGGAGGAGATCTTTATGGCTTGGGTAGAAGGTCGCGTCATCGAACGCATCGAATGGACACCCACTCTGTTCTCCCTGCGGGTAGCGGCCGAGCTGGCTCCCTACAAGGCAGGCCAATTCACCAAGCTGGCCCTCGAGCAGGGTGATCGCCGCATTCAGCGTGCCTACTCCTTCGTCAATCCCCCCTCTGCGCCATATCACGAGTTCTATTTGGTCGAGATCCCGAGCGGTGAGCTGACTCCGTCCCTCGGCTCGCTGCAAGCGGGCGATACCCTGCTGGTGCAATCCCAGGCCACCGGCTTTCTGACGCTGGATGAGGTGCCCGCCGGGCGCGATCTCTGGCTGCTCTCGACCGGTACTGCCATCGGCCCCTTCCTCTCCATGCTGGCCGATGGGGAAGCCTTCAACCGTTTCGAGAATCTGGTGCTGGTGCATGGGGTACGTAAAGGCGAGGAGCTGAGCTATCAGGATTTGATCGCCAGCTTTGCCGAGCAATATGGCGCGCGTTTCCGCTATGTCCCCTTTGTCAGCCGCGAGCCCTGGCCCGATACAATGGCAGGGCGGATCCCGGCGGCGATTGCCAATGGTCAGCTACAGGCGCGGGTGGGGTTGGAGTTCTCACCCGAGCTGAGTCAGGTGCTGATCTGCGGCAATCCGGAGATGGTGAAAGAGACCCAGCAGACCTTGCTGGCGCTGGGGTTGGCCAAGAATCTGCGGCGGGCGCCGGGCAATATCAGTGCGGAGAATTATTGGTAAAACAATCAGCACAGGGGCGCCATGCCCCTGCTGCATAAGGAAAGGGGGCGGTCAGTTTTTCTTGCCGTTACCCTTGTTTTTATCCTTCTGTTTGTCGTGACCTTGCCCGGGGTTATTGCCGCTGTGGATGCTGCGGTTGTAGTGATCCCGGTACTTGCCATCCATCTTGTCGCAGTTGAGTTTGATCCGGCTGTCGCCAATGCCAAGATCCAGACAGTTGTCCTGCCACCAGTCGTACTCTTTGTCATCCCAGTCGAGATTGATCTTGATGTCATCACCGGAGATCTTGATGCCATCGCTATTTTTGCTTGGCGGTGCCGCAACCGCGATGCCATGTGCCATCAGCAGGGAGAGCAGCAGGGCGCCACGCTGGATAACGGGGTTGTGTTTGGCTTGGGTCATCGCAAGGGTACTCCTGTCGTTATTGGCCACTCTGCGAGTTGGCAGGGATCTGGTTGGTTTGCGGCGGCTGGTTGCGGTTCTCTTCATCTTCCAGATTGAATTTGACCGCCCTGCAGTCGGCCGGGGCGGTTTCGCCGACCCCCAAGTCGAGACAGTCGTTCTGGGTCCAGCCGAACTGCTTGTCATCCCAGTCCAGATTGAATTTAAGCTCATCGACGGAGAATTCGGAGCCACTGCTCTCTTGATATTGCTGGGTCGCTGCGGCGCTGCCGGTAACCAGAAGAAGGGAGAGTAGCAAAGTGGTCTTACTGTTCATGATGGCCTCGGATAATTGCAACGGTGGATGAGTGTACAGACCGGAGCTGAACCCGGGCGGAACTGTTCCCCATCTCACTACATGATCAAGTCAGGGAGGGATTGTATCGCTTTTCTGCTGCCGATTTGTCCGTTTTGGTCGCACTCTGGGCAGCTGGTTGCCAATCTGAAGAAATTCAGTCATTTGCCCTTCTCTGGGCGAGTCTGGCGACTATAATCGGCAGCCAACTTTTCCTGCACAGCCCCCCCTTCATCATGACCACACAGGACTCCTCTACATTGCGCTACCCCAAGGGGTGGTTTGCTCTGACGACGGTATACAGTTTCACCGGGTTGGCTATTCTGGCCTCCATTATCTTCTCCCTGCTGCTGTTCCTCTCCATCGATGACAATCCGCTGATGAAGTGGCTGTTCGGCGGCTTGGCCATCATCTTCGAGCTGGGCAAGTTTTACGTCTGGTACGAGTACGGCGAGCGCAAGGCGCGGCGGGATTTAAGTGGCGCTTTCTGGTCGCTGTTGTTTTACAGCGTGCTGGCGGCCATCTCCATCGGCGGCAGTATTGGTGGCATCAACAGCGCCACCAACACGGTACTGAGCCAACAGGCACGCCACGAACGGGAACTGGCCCGTTTCGACGAGCAGATCGCCAGCATCGAGCGGCAGATCCAGCTCAACGAGGAGGCGGCCCGCAAATACATCGAGCTGGAGCGCATTTCCAGTGGCGTCTCCTCGTTGCAGCATGCCAACACCAAGCTGCGCTTGCAGCAGGATGAGCTGCGTCAGCAGCGCGATGCCAAGCCGGTCAACGAACAATCCTCCATGTTGGGGCTGATGAGCAGTCTGGCGGACGGGGTGGGGATGAGCATCAGTCAGGTGCAGTTCCTGCTGGTCTGCTTCCTCTCGGTGTTGCTCGATGTGTTCGGTGCCTTTTTCGTCAGTCTGATCGGCGAGGAGAACCGCTTTCGCCGGATGTGGCGCTGGCAGCAGGATCAAGCTCGCAGAGAGGCGCAGGAGGCGTTGGCGATGGCGGCCCAGCCCGAGCCCATGCTGCCGCCCGAGCCCGCCCCCGAGGTGCTGGCGCAGGTGCGCGGTGCGCTGGTGAGCGGTGAGCTCAAGTGCAGCAAGCGCTCGGTGGCACAGGCGTTGTCACTCTCGCTGGAGGAGGTGGATCGGGTGTTCCACCATCTGCTGTCGCAAGGGGTGTTGGGGCAGGGGAGCAATCGCCACTACTACCTCAATCCGGCGCTGGAGCAGCAACCCGGATAGTGAGAAGGCCACCGGAACGCGGTGGCCTTTTTCGTTATCGAGTGGCTGTGGCACTCAGTGAGTCAGCACCATCATCAGGCTGAGGAAGGCTGCCAGTCCGCCACCGATGCCGATGATCCAGTAAAACCCCTTGGCCCCCTGTTTGAGCGGGATGCGGAAGTAGAGCAGAAACGCCCACCACCCCAGTGCCAGCAACAGAGGAATAAGAAACATTCGAGCCATGGTGTCCTCGCTGTTATTCTGTTGACCCTTGATCAATCAACAGGATGGATTGTGCAATGACGCAACTACAGATTACCGCATTCGGTGACCCCTCGGTACTCAAGCTCAACCCTTCCCTCGATAAGGTGCCAGCCGATGGCGAAGTGCGGGTACGCATCTGCTTTGCGGGGGTCAACCCCATCGATGCCAAAACCCGCGCAGGTCTCGGCTGGGCGGCGGCCCAGAACAAGGACAAGCTGCCCTGGACACCGGGTTATGACATCTCCGGCGTGGTAGAGAAGGTGGGCCCCGGCGTGACCTTGCTGGTCGAGGGGGATCGGGTGTGCGGCATGGTCGGTTTTCCCCTTACCGCCGGTGGCTACGGGGAGTCTGTGGTGGCAAGCGAGAGCGAGCTGGTCAAGCTCGACGGGGTGAGCCTGCAGCAGGGGGCGGCGCTGCCGCTGGCCGGTCTCACCGCCTGGCAGGGGCTGCTTGAGCACGGTGGCCTCAAGAGCGGTCAGCGGGTCTTGATCCTCGCCGGTGCCGGTGGGGTCGGCCATCTTGCGGTGCAGTTTGCCAGCGCCTATGGTGCCGAGGTGGTGGCTACCGCCAGCCCGGACAACCATGGCTTCCTGCACGCACTGGGGGCGCGCTGGATGGTGGATTACCATGATGCGAACTGGCCAGCACGGGTGGTGGCAGAGGCCGGCCAGGTCGATCTGGTGCTGGATCTGGTAGGCGGCGAGAGCGGCAAGGCGGCGTTGGCCTGCGTCAAGCCGGGGGGCCGCTTGGTGACTGTGCCTACCATTACCGCCCAGCAGATCAAGGATGCTGGGGCTGCGGCGGGGATCGAGGTGGTCGGCATGCTGGTGCACCCCGACCAGAAGCAGCTGGGGCAGATGTTGATGCTGCTGCGTCAGGGGGAGGTGAAGGTTACCCTCGCCGGTGAATTCCCCCTGGCCGAGGGGGCGCTGGCCCATCAGGCCATCGAAGGGGGCCATGTGCACGGCAAGCTGCTGCTGCGGATGCCTGCGGCCGACGGCTATCCCGGATGAGCGAGATGATGGAGATGGGGCTGGGGTGGCTCTTTTTAAGCGCCTTTACCTCCGCCACCCTGCTGCCCGGCAGCTCCGAAGTGCTGCTGGGGGCTATGGCGGCCAAGGGGGAGTGGAGTATGGCGAGCCTGCTGCTGTGGGCGACGCTGGGCAATACCCTCGGCTCCATGACTACTTGGTGGCTCGGCTGGCTCGCCACCTTCAAGAAAAAACCGGAAGATTTTCAAGGCCGTGGGGAACAAAAAGCCTTAGGCTGGCTCAAACAACATGGTCACTGGTGTCTGCTGCTTGCCTGGACGCCGGTGGTCGGTGATGGTCTCTGTCTGTTGGCCGGTTGGCTGCGCCTCTCCTTCTGGCGCTCTCTCATTTTGATCGGGCTCGGCAAATTGTTCCGTTATGCCCTGGTTTTTCTGCTGGCCAGTCACATTTTCTAGCCTGTTTTTGTCACTCACGAGGTTACCGTGAACAAAGTCATACCTTTAACGATTCTGCTGGGCTTCACCCTGCCGGTGCTGGCGGCACCGACCCTGATCGCCGAACAGGGCAAGGAGGAGGGCAAGCTCGCCATCCCCTACCAGATGTACAAGCTGGACAACGGCCTGACCGTGATCCTGGCCCCCGATCGCTCCGATCCGCTGGTGCACCTCGATGTGACCTATCACGTCGGCTCATCCCGCGAGACGGTCGGCAAGTCCGGTTTCGCCCACTTCTTCGAGCACATGATGTTCCAGGGCTCGAAACACGTCGGTGATCAGGAGCATATGCGGATCATCAACGAAGCCGGTGGCGACATGAATGGCACCACCAACAAGGACCGCACCAACTACTACGAGACAGTGCCTGCCAACCAGCTGGAAAAAGTGCTCTGGCTGGAGGCGGATCGGATGGGCTTCCTGCTCGATGCGGTGAGCCAGAAGAAGTTCGAGATCCAGCGCGCCACCGTCAAGAACGAGCGGGCCCAGCGGGTCGATAACCAGCCGTACGGGCTGGTGAGCGAGAAGGTTGGGGAGGCGCTCTATCCGCGTACTCACCCTTACTCCTGGCAGCCTATCGGTTACGTGGAAGATCTCGACCGGGTCGATGTGAACGACCTCAAGCAGTTCTTCCTGCGTTGGTATGGTCCCAACAACGCCACCCTGACTCTGGGCGGCGACTTTGACAGCAAGCAGGCTCTCGAGTGGATCGAGAAGTACTTCGGCTCCATCCCGCGCGGCCCGGACGTGGCCGAGCCGACGCCAAAGCCGGTGACCCTGCCCGAGACCCGCTACGTGACGCTGCAGGACAAGGTACACCTGCCGCTGCTCTATATCAGCTACCCCACCGTCTCTCTTGGCGATCCGCAGGAGCCGGCACTCGACATGTTTGCCGACGTACTCGGCGGTTCCGCCAGCTCCATGCTCTACCAGTCGCTGGTGAAAACCGGCAAGGCGATCGATGTGGGGGCGTCCCACTATTGCGAAGAGCTGGCCTGTACCCTGACCGTCTACGCCTACCCCAATCCGTCACAGGATGGCAGCCTCAAGACCCTCAAGGGGGAGGTGGACAAGGTGATCGGCGAGTTCGCCCAGCGCGGCCTCAAGCCGGAAGATCTGGAGAAGGCGATCGCCAAGTACCGCGCCTCTGCCATCTGGGGGCTGGATAGCGTCTCCGGCAAGGTGAGCCAGCTCGCCATGGGTCAGGTGTTTGCCCAGGATCCCAACTATGTGTTCAAGACTCTCGATGCCATCGGCAAGGTGACACCGGAGCAGGTGAAGGCCGCCTACGACAAGTTCATCGCGGGCAAGCCGGCGGTGGTGCTGAGCGTGGTGCCCAAGGGCAAGACCGAGTGGCAGGTTGCCACCCCGAACTTTACCCCCGCCAAGCGCGAGCTGCCGGATTACAGCAAGCATGACGAAGCGCTGGCCGAACGACCGGTAAAAGACAATTTCGATCGCAGCGTGCAGCCCAAGGCGAGCGAGGCGGTGAGCGTCAAGGTGCCCGCCATCTGGCACGGCAAGCTCGACAAGAACATCGAGATCATCGGCACCAAGAGTGACGAGATCCCCGCGGTCTCCATCATGATCGCCCTGCCGGGCGGCATTCGTGCCGAAGATAAGGGGCAGCTTGGACTGGCCAATCTGACCGCCGCCATGATGGGGCAGGGCACGGTGCGCCTGACCGAGGCTCAGCTGAGCGATGAGCTGCAAAAGCTGGGCTCAAGCATTGATGTCTCCAGCGCCCAGTACAACAACCTCATCACCGTCAGCTCGCTGGCGGACAAGTTGCCCCAGACCCTGGCGCTGGTGCGCGAGGTACTGGAGCGCCCGGGCATGCGGGAGGCGGACTTCGAGCGGGTCAAGGCGCAGCTGCTGCAAGGGATGCAACAGGCCCAGCAGCAGCCCGAGTGGCTGGCCGGGCAGGCGTTCCGCGAGCTGGTCTACGGCAAGCAGAACCGCCTCGGTCAACCTACCGACGGGGTAGCGGCTGATGTGGCCAAGCTGACCCTGGCGGACGTGAAGCACTTCTATCAGGCCTACTACAACCCCACCAACGCCAAAGTGGTGGTGGTCGGTGATGTGGGCCAGAAGCAGATCGAGGAGCAACTTGGCTTCCTGACCGAGTGGAAGGGGGCCACGCCGACCCTGGGGGATCTCAAGCTCAAGGGTGAGCAGGCCAAGCCGGGTATCTATCTGGTCGACAAGCCGGGGGCGCCCCAGTCGGTGATCCGTATCGGCCGCCGTGCCATGCCGTTCGATACCACGGGGGATTACTTCACCGCAGGGCTGATGAACTTCAACCTGGGTGGCAACTTCAACAGCCGCATCAACCTCAACCTGCGCGAAGACAAGGGTTACACCTACGGCGCCAGCTCGGGTTTCTCCGCCAACCGCGAGGTGGGCACCTTCGCCACCGGCGCCAATGTGCGGGCCGATGCAACCGTCGATGCCATTCGCCAGTTCCTCAAGGAGATGGACAACTACCGCAAGAGTGGCCCGACGCCGGTCGAGCTGGCCTATATGCGCAGCGCGGTCTCCCAGCAGGATGCCCTCTCTTACGAGACCTTGGGCCAGAAGGCGGGCTTCCTGCTGCAGATGGTGATGTATGACCTGAAACCGGACTATGTGCAGGCCCAGAACAACCTGATCAAAACGGTGTCGCCCGAGGCGCTGAAGGCCAGTGCGGCCCGTTGGCTCAATCCGGCCGACATGGTGATCGTGGTGGTGGGAGACAAGCAAAAGCTTGAAAAACCCCTGAAGGAGCTTCATCTTCCCATCTATCCGCTGCAGTTGCCGTAACTGACGCTTTATAAAAATCAAGAGCCGCCCCGGATGGGGCGGCCTCACATGAGCCGTGAATATGACTACAACAAGCTTGTCGCTCACCGAGTTGCTGAATGCGTTGGGATCACCGGAGCGCCTCACCGCGCTCAAGGGGATCCGGCGCGGGA
Organism: Aeromonas sp. 61P; assembly: GCF_051919545.1. Lineage (NCBI taxonomy): Bacteria > Pseudomonadati > Pseudomonadota > Gammaproteobacteria > Aeromonadales > Aeromonadaceae > Aeromonas > Aeromonas sp. 61P. The sequence goes on along the minus strand of NZ_JBQBEL010000001.1, from coordinate 69,092 downwards.
TCGAACGTGAATGCCTGCGCATCACGCCGGATGGCCGACTCGCCCAGAGTGACCATCCCCGGGCGCTGGGCTCGGCCCTGACCCATCCCAATATCACCACCGACTACTCGGAGAGCCTGCTGGAGTTCATCACCCCGGCCACCGACTCCATCGACAGCCTGATGGAGCAGCTCGGCGACATCCATCACCATGTGATTCAGCATCTGGGTGACGAGCGGATTTGGCCGCTCTCCATGCCCTGCTTCGTCGGCGGGGAAGAGAGCATCCGACTGGCTCAGTACGGCAGCTCCAACATCGGCAAGATGAAGACCCTCTACCGTCAGGGCTTGAAGAACCGCTACGGCAGCCTGATGCAGGTGATCGCCGGGGTGCACTTCAACTTCTCCATGCCCGACAGCTTCTGGAGCGAGTGGCAGGATCTGGTGTGCGAAGGGTGCTGCAGCCAGCGCTTTATCTCCGACAAGTACATGGGGCTTATTCGCAACGTCTACCGCTTCGGCTGGCTGGTGCCCTATCTGTTTGGCGCCTCCCCGGCCATCTGCGAATCCTTCCTCAAAGGACGCAAGAGCAACCTGCCGTTCGAGAAGACCGGCAAGGGCACCCTCTATCTGCCTTACGCCACCGCGCTGCGTCTCTCCGATCTTGGCTATACCAACAGCGCCCAGGCGGGGCTCAAGATCAGCCACGACAATCTGCCTGCCTATGTCAGCAGCCTGCGCCGCGCCATCAACACCCACAATCCCGACTTTGCCAAGATCGGGGTCAAGGTGGATGGGGAGTATCGTCAGCTTAACGACAACGTGTTGCAGCTGGAGAACGAGCTATACGCCCCGATCCGCCCCAAGCGCACCCCGCGCAGCGGCGAGAAGCCCTCGGATGCGCTGGATCAGCGCGGCATCGAATACATCGAGCTGCGTACCGTGGACGTCAACCCCTTCACCCCGCTCGGCATCGACGCCGACCAGATCCGCTTCTTCGACCTGTTCCTGGTCTGGTGCCTGCTGCGCCCCTCTCCGGTGCTGAGTGACGAGGAGATTGCCCGCAACCGCCGCAACCAGAACAAGGTAGTGCTGGAAGGGCGTCGTCCCGGCCTGACGCTGGAAGATGAGCAGGGCAATGCCATTGGCCTGAAAGAGTACGGCCTCAAACTGTTCGACGAGCTGGCTCAGGTGGCCGACTTGCTGGATCGCTGCTGCGGCCGCAACCGCTATCGCGAGACGCTGGCGATGCACCGCGAGAAGCTGCTCAACCCCGAGCTCACCTACTCCGCCCGCATGCTCAAGGAGCTGCTGGAGAGCGGCAAGGACAACGGCTGCTACGGTGACAAGCTGGCGACCCGTTATCGCGAGGAGCTGCTGGCAGGGGAGCTGCAGTACTGGGATGAGGCCTACTTTGCCGGTGAGGCGAAGGATTCGCTGGCCAAGCAGCGCGAACGCGAGCGCAGCGACAGCCTGTCGTTCGATGACTTCCTGGCCGACTACTTCGGTACCAGTACCACCACGGCCTGAAGGCGGGTGCGTACCAACCAAAGTGCCAACAAAAAGCCGCTCGAGTGAGCGGCTTTTTTATTCCTCTGAGCCTGAGCGATATCAGACGTGGTTATACATGGCCTCGATTTCGCTCTGGTACTTGGCCTCGATGATCTTGCGGCGCAGCTTCATGGTGGGGGTCAGCTCACCCAGCTCCATGGAGAAGGCGCTCGGCAGCAGGGTGAACTTCTTCACCTGCTCGAACTTGGCCAGCTCTTTTTGCAGATCGGCGATGCGGGCTTCGAAGAACTCCATTACCCGGGAGTGGCGCAGCAGCTCGGTCTTGCACTGGTACTGCAGGTTGATGGAGCGAGCGTACTCCTCCAGCGACTCGAAGCAGGGCACGATCAGCGCCGAGACGAAGTGGCGGGCATCGGCGACGATGGCGATCTGCTCGATAAAGCGATCCTTGCCGATGGTCCCTTCCACCAGCTGCGGGGCCACGTACTTGCCGTTGGAGGTCTTCATCAGCTCCTTGAGGCGCTCGGTGAAGTAGATATTGCCCTGGCTGTCGAGCTCACCGGCATCGCCGGTACGCAGGAAGCCATCCTCGGTCATCACTTCGGCGGTGGCGTCCGGCTTGTTGTAGTAGCCGCGCATCACGGTCGGGGAGCGCACCAGCAGCTCGTTGTTCTCACCCAGCTTTACTTCGATGCCGTTCAGTGCCGTGCCGATGGAGCCGAGCTTGAACTGGCTGTCTTCGTAGCAGCAGACAGTGGCGGTGGTCTCGGTCATGCCGTAGCCGTACTTGAGATTGAGCCCCATCGCCTGGAAGAAGAGGTTCACATCGTCGGCCAGACGGGCGCCCGCTACCGGCAGAAAGCGGGTGCGGCCGCCAAAGCGGGCGCGCAGCTTGCGAAACACCAGTCGCTCGGCAAGCCAGAGCTGGCCGTAGAGCAGCGGGGAGGCGGACTTGCCCGCCTGACGGGTGGCAACCATCTGCTTGCCGACCTTGGTCGCCCAGCCAAACAGGGCGCGGCGCAGAGCCGGAGCCTGAGCCACCTTGGCCTGGATCATGGCATAGGCCTTCTCGTAGAGGCGCGGCACGGCGCACATCACGGTCGGCTGCACTGCACCTCGCCAATCACATCCATCACCTTCTGTGGATCGCGGATATAGACGTTTTCGGCACCACAGTAGAGCACGTAGTAGCTCCAGGCCCGCTCGAACACGTGGCTGAGTGGCAGCATGCAGAGCGACACATCCTGCTGATTGAGGTCGAGGCGGCTGTTGTGCATCTCGAAACAGGCGGCGATGTTGCTGAAGTCGAGCATGACCCCCTTGGGCTCGCCTGTGGTGCCGGAGGTGTAGATCAGGGTCAGCAGATCATCCATCTGGTACTGGGTTTCCCGTACTCGCAGTTCCTGCTCGCTGGGCTGATGGTTGCCGGAGACCAGAAATGTCTGGAAGTGACTCGCCTGCTCGCAGCCGCGCAGATTGATGTTGCCATCGAGAGCGACGATCTGACGAATTTCGCCGTTTTGCAGCAGGGTCAGCGCCTGATCGAACTGGGGTTGTTCGCCAACGAACAGTACCTTGATGCCGGCATCTTTGACGATGTAGCGCAGCTGATCGAGCGTGCTGGTTGGGTAGATAGGGACGCTGACGCCGCGGGCGGCCAAGATGCCGAGATCGGCCTGGGTCCATTCCGGCATGTTGCGGGCATAGATGCCGACCATCTCGGTTGGCTGGTGGCCGGCACGGATCAGCGCCTGTGCGCAGTAGTCCATGGCCTGGCCCAGAGTACGCCAGCCGATGGCGCGCCACTGGCCATCTTGCTGAACCCGCAGGGCAGCCTTGTTGCCAAGCTGGGCAATACGTTCACGCATCAGTCGAACCAGATGAAGCTTCGGCATCAGTTAAACATCCTTTAATTACAGTTGTACGCCCGCGAGGGCACTAAAAATCGGGCTAGAGTTTAAACTCCAACATTACGGCTTACAAGTGTTCGCCGTTTGTCTTGGATCACAAAGAGCGCAAATAGCTCTCCCTTTGCGCAGACTGGCCGATACTGCTAGGAGGCAGAGAGAGGGTTAACGATATGAATCTGTGGGTGAAAGGGGCGTTGGCCGCGGTCGGGCTGATGGTGGTGGGGGGCGCTGCGTTTTGGTTCTTTGCCGGAACGTCATCACAGGGGCCCGCCAATCCCTGGTATCAGGGGGCCGAGGGGTATCAGCAGGCGCAGCAACAGGCGCTGGCGTTGGGCTATCCGCTGCTCTATGTGCTGGAGACCCCCAAGTGCCGCCGCTGCGGCGATCTGGAGAAGAAATTCTGGCAGAGCAAGGAGATGGCAGGCCCGCTTGCCCGGCTGGTGAAGGTGCGGCTCAACCCGGGCAAGGGGGATGGCAGCGAGCAGATCCTGCGCCGCTTTCCCAAGGTTGCCACACCGCCCGGCATCTATATCCAGCAGCCGGGGCAGCCCCTCAGACCCATCAAGATAGTGGTGGATATCGATCAGATCTGGATGCCGGGAAAAACCTGGCAGCGTGGCTTCTATATGCCGCTCTCCGGTGCCGGATTCGAGGCGGTGGTGCATACCACCCTGGCCTTGCAGGATCCCGCGCTGGATAACGCCCCCCTCGATTGAGGGGGGACAAAAGGCTTGGGCGCGACGAACAGGCTGGATCAGCCGAAATCGAACAGTCGCGACATCAGTACCGCATCTTCCCTGTCGTTGCCGGTGCCGTAGTAGTCGGCGCGGCGGCAATATTCGGCAAAACCGGCGCTCTCGTAGAGGTTGATGGCGGTCTGGTTACCGGCCCGTACCTCGAGAAACCAGGCCTCTGCCCCGGCTTGCTTGCTGCGCGCCAGATAGGCCTGCAACAGTGCTCGTCCCAACCCCTTGCCCTGAAACGCCGGATGCACGCAGATGTTCATCAGCGAGCTGTCACCGGCCACCAGATCCGAGATATAGAAGCCCGCCGGGGAACCATCGACCAGCATCAAGCCGTTGAAATAGCGAGGGCCGAAGCAGGAGAGCAGGTTGGCCTCACTCCACGGCTCCTTGTGGGCGGCTTGCTCGATGGGGTAGACAAGGTCGAAATCGCTCTCGAGCAGGGGACGAAACTCAGGCATGGGGGCTCCGGATGGCAAGATGTTGGGCACTGGGGTTAGCAGAGGTTGCAGAGGCGGCATTTGTAAAATCAGGTAAAAAGAGCGGCATCACAGTGGGACTTGGCGGCATGATGCAGGATCACGCCGCGCTGGCCGCAAGGTGCTGGCGCAGCTGTTGCCACAGGGCGCGCTTTTGCGCGGCGCTGGGGGCGAGCGGGCAGATCAGCGCATTTGGCCGCTCGGGGTTGGCCTCCGTCAGCCAGAGCAGAGGGGAGGCGCCCGCCGATTGTAGATCGGCAGGCGGCAGCTCGCTGAGCAGTGAGACCTCGTCGGGGGTCATGCCGAGCAACTGGCAGATATCCGCCAGCAGCGTGGTGGCAGGCAGCTGAGGCGCCAGCAGCCAGAGTTTGCCGCTGGGCAGCGGAGCGCGGGTGGCCGGTGCTGTCTGGTCGGGCTGCACGGTATCTTGCGCAAGCTCGGGAGCGGGAGCTGCGCCCAGCAATGCCGGACGACGCAGTTGCCAGCTTTGAATGCCCATGCGGGCCAACATGCTCTGACGAACGGGATCTTGCATTTGAGGCGACTCACTCTTGATCTGCATTGGGGAAAATTGTGTTGCGCAGGGTACACTCGAACCGCTTTTGCTGCACCCTTTGCAACGCATCATCTGGCGCATGCGGGCATGGTGCTCATCACGACACTGGCTATGCATGGGCGCAGCACGCTGTCGATACGGTATCGCACTGCCTTTGCGTTTTTTCCTGCCAGAGGCGGGTATTGTGCGGCAAGAGATACCAGAATAAACATCATAACAAGACAAAACCCAAGGTCGAGCAAATGGATATCGCGCCTTGGGGCTAACATCATCCCAGCTTCGGAACACTCTCTATGTCGTCTTTAGCTCAAGCCCAGAATCCTGCGCGTCTTATTCCCATCCAGGAGCGCTTGCCCCGGCTGCTGGCCGCCCTCGGTGAGGGACTCTACGAACGGCAGGATGCCTTGCGCCTCGGTCTGCTGGCGGCCCTCAGCGGTGAGAGTGTCTTCTTGCTGGGGCCACCCGGTATTGCCAAGAGCCTGATCGCCCGCCGCCTCAAGCTGGCCTTTCACGACGCCCGCCACTTTGAATACCTGATGACCCGTTTCAGTACGCCGGAGGAGGTGTTCGGCCCCCTCTCCATTCAGGCGCTGAAAGAGGATGGCAAATACCTGCGCCTCACCACAGGTTATCTGCCAGAGGCTGAGGTGGTGTTCCTCGACGAGATCTGGAAGGCCGGTCCCGCCATCCTCAACACCCTGCTCACCGCCATCAACGAGCGGCAGTTTCGCAACGGAGACAGCCAGCACCCCATCCCGATGCGCTTGCTGGTGACTGCTTCCAACGAGCTGCCGGCACCGGACAGCGGGCTGGAAGCGCTCTACGACCGGATGCTGGTGCGGATCTGGATGGACCGGGTGCAGGAGAAAGCCAACTTTCAATCCATGCTGGCCAGCGATGGCCACGCCCACCAGAACCTGCCGGAATCCCTGCAGATCCGAGGGGATGAGTACGAGCAGTGGCAGAGCCAGATTGAACAGGTGCGTTTGCCGGATGCCTGTTTCGAGCTTATCTATCAGCTGCGCCAGCAGCTCGACAGTCAGCTGGCCCATCGCTGCTATGTGTCGGATCGCCGCTGGAAGAAGGCGGTACGGCTCATCAAGGCGAGTGCCTTCTTCAATGGCCGCGATGAGGTCGCACCGGTAGATCTGCTGCTGTTCAAGGATTGTCTCTGGCATGACGAGGAGTCCCGCACCGCCCTGCTGGAGATGATGACCGAATTCTCCCGTCTCTACGGCTATCAGCAACTGGCGATGACCCGTCAGCTACTCGCCCTTCGGGATCAGTTCAAACAGCTCAAACAGAGCGTGGCCCAGCGCCTTTGCACAAAGGCCCGCCAACGCAAGCAGTGGTTTGGCCGGCGGGCTCGGGGCATCGAGATCCCGCTTGCCAATGCCAGACCCTTTGGCAAGCAGGTGCACTTCCATCTGCTCACCCCGGCGCCGCTGGATGGCAGCGATCCCGAGCGTCTCACCCGCACCCTGGTGTTCGATCGCACCTTGCTCTCCCATTGGCATCCCACCGGTGAGGCGCTGGTGGGTTATGAGTTCGGCAACCCGAAAGAGGGGCATTACGAGCTGGTGCTGGACGATGAGCTGCGGCTGCAGGTGCTCGATATCCAGCGCCAGCAGATCCCGTTGGTGCTAATGGAGCGCAACGCCATCCCCGAGGTGGTGCTGGCGCCCTGGTTGCAGTCACTCGACGAGCAGCTGGTTCAGGTCGGCAAGGTGATGCAGATACTCAAGCAGCAGCGCAGCCTGTTCGAGCGTCACCAGCAACACCTCTTTATCGCCCAGCGCTGGCTGCAGCAGGTGGAAGACAGCTTCTTCGTGCTGAACCGGGATCTCGAACTGCTGCGTAGCGAGCTGACCCAGTGGCGCGAGCGGTTGCCAAGGCTGGACGAGTAAGGAGCGCTCATGCTTGAGATCGGCATGCTGGATCTGGGCCTTCTCATGGGAGAGGGCGAGCTGGCGGGAGAGGTGGTGGCGCTGCTGGCGGCCTCACCCAAGATTTCCGAATTTATCAAACGCTCCCCGCTACAGGGCAAGCTGCTGAAAAAGCGCCTGCAGAGTTGGGGCGAGCAGCTTGGTGAGGAGATCCGTCACAAGCCGGTGCCGGTGGCGTTGGAGCAGGAGTACCTGCTCTATCAGGCGCATCGGCAACTGCCGATGACCGAGCTGATTGGTCGCCTGCCCGGCTTGCTGGAGTCGCTGGAGCAGTACAGCCCCTTCGCCGGTGAGGCCAGATCCTTGGTGCGTCAGCTGACGGCCCACCCCACCGAGGGGCTGCGCCAGCTCTTTATCGACAAGTGGCGCGCCAGTCTGGTGGGAAGCCTGCTGCAACTGCAGCAGCAGATAGCCGAAGCGGAGCGGGAGAAGCAGCGTCAGGAGATTGAAGATCAGCTGCTGGCGAGCCGCACCCTGGCCGATGCCCTCGATCCCAACCAGATCTCCGCTGGTGGTCTTTGGGATCTGGCGCAGGGGCACTGGCACAAGCGCAGTCTGGTGCTGGTCAAGCAATACGCCCGCATGTTGCAGCGCGAGCCCTTGCTGGCGGAGATTGCCGGCCTGCTCGGGCGCAGCGAGCGGGATCGGCGGGCGCAGGAGCAACCTGTGCCGCCGGTTCAGGTGCTGGAGCTGGAGCCCGCTCCCAGCGATGATGTGCCGGACGACTTGGTAGGCATTCATCAGGCCAGCGATCTGATGCGGCTACTGCCAAGCGAGGCTGTGATGCTGGGCCTGCCCGAGCTGGAGCTGGAGTTCTACCGCCGCTATCTGGAGCGGCGTCTGCTCAGCTACCAGTCACGTGGCACCTTGCCGCGTCAACGCATCATGCTGCGCACTCCGGAGCAGGGGGGGCAGCAGTTGCAGCAGCGAGGCCCCTTTATCGTCTGCGTCGATACCTCCGGCTCCATGGGCGGCTATCCCGAGGAGTGTGCCAAGGCGCTGTTTCTGGCGTTGCTCAAGGTGGCGATGGATGAGAAGCGCGGCTGCTACCTAATGCTCTTCTCCACCGAGGTGGCGACCCTCGAGATCACCGCGGATACCGGTCTGGACAAGGCGGAGCGCTTTCTCTCCATGAGTTTTCACGGCGGTACCGATCTGGTGCCCTGCTTGGAAAAAGCGCTGGCCAAGCTCGATGATCCCGCCTTTGCCAAGGCGGATGTGCTGGTCATCTCCGACTTTATCGCCCAAAGCTTGCCTCATCTCCTGCTCGATCAGATGAACCGCTATCGCCAGCGCCAGACCCGTTTTCACGCTGTCGCCATGTCCCGCCACGCCAAGCAGGCGCTGTTGCGGGTCTTTGACAGCAGCTGGCTGCTCGATTGCGGCCTGCGTGGCCGGCTGCTGCGGCGCTGGCAGCACCACTAGTGACCGGGAGGGGGCAACCCCTCTTGAGTTGTTATCCCGCCCTCTTTTTCGCTGTGCGTCCCCGCTTTCATTCCAACGCGATGATATCGCAGTAAAATGTGACTAGCCTGCCATTCGGGCTCTCTGTCCGGGTGATAGCCTTTACAACCATTGTTACAGGGGAAAGATGGTGATTTTCCGGCATCGGCTTGCCCGATGATCTTTCCCATTGATCCGGAGTGTGTATGAGCCGACTTGCCTTGCTGCTGTTGCTGGCGGTGTTCGGGCTGGCAGCCAAACCCTTGTCCCCCGAGCAGTTGGAAAATGAACTGGGAGGGATGGAGCGGGTCTATCAGCCGATCGAGTTGCTGCGGGAGCGCGTTGCCCGTTTGCAGCGGGACGGCAACGCCTATCCGCCGTCGCAGCAGATGCGGATCAGTCGTCTGGCTTGCTGGGCTCAATCGGCCGATGACATGCAGGAGTCCCGTACCGCCATCGCCAATGCGGAGCGGATGCTGGCCATTGCGCGCGAGCAGGGTGATGACGCCGCCGTGGCGGAGCTGACGATTTGCCGCGGCTGGTTCAATCAGCTGCTCGGCGAGGTAGCGAAGGCTCGCCACGATTACGATGAGGGGCTGCGGCTGGCAAGAGAGGCCGCCGTGCCAAAGCTGGAGGCGCTGGCGCTGGCCCGCCGGGGGGCCATGCTGTCTTTTCAGGGGGTCTCAGGCCAGGGGCTGATGGATCTCACCAAGGCGCACAATATCTATGAGCAGCTGGGGTTGCCCACCTAGTATCACCAGGCGCAGCTCGAGATTGCAGCCACATTTCGTCGTATGGGCCTCTATGCCGAAGCGCTCGCCACCCTCAACCGGTTGAGCGAGCATTTTGCCAGAAGTCACGACGGGTTTGGCTCGGCAAGGTTAAGTGATCAACTGGCGATGGTCTATCTGCAGACCGGGCGTTATCAGGATGCGCTGGGCGAGCTTGAACGTAGTGCGGCCTTTTATAATCAGCCTCAATATCTGATTGAGCATGCCGAACGCATGGTGATGCAGGCCGAGGCTCTGCTTGGCCTGGATCGCCCCGCTGATGCGGGACGCTTGCTGGCACAAGCGGCGAAGGTGCTCTCTCCCGACGTTGACCCCATCCTCCATGCGCATCTCGAGCTGGTGCGGGCGAGGTTGATAGTCGAACAGCAGGAACCGGCGCCAGCCTTGCATGCGCTTGAGAAGATTGAGCCGATTTTGAAGGTGGAAGGGCACGTGCGCTTTTTGCTCGAGCTCTACTGGGTACGCAGTCGGGCGCTCGAGTTGCAAGGCGATTATCCGGCGGCACTGGCCGCATTGCGGGAGCATCTGGTGCAGGAGCAGCGGCTCGATCAGCTGTTACGGGAACAGAGCACGGCCTGGGTTCGCGGCGAGTTCGAGCTGGCACGTCAGGAGGGGGAGAACGAGCGACTGCGAGTCGAGCAGAAACTGCAGCAGCAGGAGCTGGAGCAGGTCAAGGAGCGTCGCTTCTGGCTGCTGGTGGTGATGGTGCTCTGCGGGGGACTGGCACTGCTGACGATGGGGTGGCTGCTTGATCGCAACCGTCGGATGCGTCGTCTGGCCTTTACCGATGAGCTGACCGGCATCAACAACCGCCGTCGGGTGCTGCGGCAGGGCAGCGATATGTTGGCGCAGGCTCGCAGGCAGGGCTCGCCATTTTGTCTGCAGGTGTTCGATATCGATCACTTCAAGCGGATCAACGATACCCTGGGCCATCATCAAGGAGACAGGGTGCTGCAATGGGTCTCTCGAGCGGCAGATCGTCAGCTGCGGCACCAGGATCAGTTGGGGCGTACCGGCGGAGAGGAGTTCTTGATCCTGCTGCCGGATACCAGCCTTGAAGAAGCGTGCCGGGTGGCTGAGCGGATCCGTCACTCGGTCGCCAACCGGGCGCTGCCCGGCATGTCGTACCCGGTAACCATCAGTATCGGATGTGCCTCTCTGCGAGACGATGATCAGGATCTGGCGGCCTTGATCCAGCGTGCTGACAATGCGCTGTATCGTGCGAAAGAGGCGGGGCGCAACCGGGTGGAAACAGACGAGTGACGGGCTGGGTATTGTCACTCACCAGGGTGTCATCGATATTGGGGAGCACTCTGATACGGCGATGGGACTCGTCCCCTGCGCTCGTTCTTGCCTGCGATGACAGATTGGCAAGCGCGAGCGCAGAAGACTGTCAGAAGGGCGTTAGGCCCAGGCGCTGCCGCCATTGAGGTGAAGCACCTCACCATTCATGTTGTTATTGCTCATCAGGAACAGCGCGGCCTGCGCATAATCCTCTCCCTCTCCCAAGCGTTTCAACGGCAGGCTTTGCGCCACGGCAGCCACTTTTTGTGGGTCATTGCCCAGCGCTTTAAGCAGCATGGGAGTGCGCATGGGGCCCGGGTTGATGACGTTGATCCGACGGGGGGTCAGCTCGGTAACCAGACTGTGAGCCAGCGTTTCAACCGCGCCAGCTGCAACGGCAGGGAGTGCCTTACCTAGTTGTGGGCGACGCGTCACCATCCCGGACGTGAGCACGATGGAGCCGCGTTCGGACAGTTTGGGTGCTGCGGCGCGGATCGCATGAACACTTCCCCAGAAGCGGCTGTCCATGTTGATTTTCAAATCCTCGATGGCAGCGGTGAGAAAGCTGCCTGGTCGCATGACGGCGGCGGTGATGACGAGATGATCCAGCGAATCCAGCTGGCTGAAAAAGTGATTGACGGAGTCGACGTCGAGAATATCCAGTTGATGGCCACTGGCATTTGGGCCCAGTTCAGCCAGCGCAGTGGCAAGCTGCTCACGGCTGGAACCGCCGATAATGACCTTGGCGCCTTGCTCGATCGCTTGTTGGGCGGTGGCCAGGCCAAGACCCGAGGTACCACCGATAATGACGATCTGTTGATTGTGCAGGGTGGAATGTTTCATGTAATGACCTCTCCATTATGTAGATACGATTTACATATTTGTAGCTGGATAGGGAAAGTCCAAGTATGAAAATTTATCAAGAGTGGTTGTTGCTGGCATGAGGAGGGGGCCAAGTCCACGTGGTCCGGATGCTGCCATCCGATTCGGAGTGTTTGATTTTCTGTTCAGTTGGAACCTGTGGAACGGCTGAGCGGCCAAATTATCATCTCTTGTCAGGCTGGGTATTTTTCACTCGCGCGGGTATAATGTCGCGCAATTTTGCTTTGACTCAGGCGAGAAGACCCATGTAACGCAACCCTCCTCCCTCTCTCCACCAGGTTGGCAACACGCCAGCTGGCGTGGCTTTCGTTGCGTATACATGTGCCGTGAGCGGCATTCCGGATTTATTCCCACGGTGGCTGATGCCACCGCTCAATAGAAGAACGTTGAATTATGTCAGCTGAATTTCTGAGTGAAGTCTCCAAGAGACGCACTTTTGCGATCATTTCGCACCCGGATGCGGGTAAAACCACCATCACTGAAAAAGTCCTGCTGTTCGGACAGGCCATTCAGCGCGCCGGTACCGTCAAGGGCCGTGGCTCGGGCCAGCACGCCAAATCCGACTGGATGGAGATGGAGAAGCAGCGTGGTATCTCCATCACCACCTCGGTGATGCAGTTCCCCTATGCCGATTGTCTGGTCAACCTGCTCGATACCCCGGGTCACGAGGACTTCTCTGAAGATACCTACCGTACCCTGACCGCGGTCGACTGCTGCCTGATGGTCATCGATGCCGCCAAGGGTGTTGAAGACCGGACCCGCAAGCTGATGGAAGTGACCCGTCTGCGTGATACCCCTATCCTCACCTTCATGAACAAGCTGGACCGCGAAGTGCGCGATCCGATGGAAGTGATGGACGAGGTGGAGCGCGAGCTGAAGATCATGTGCGCCCCGATCACCTGGCCAATCGGCTGTGGCAAATCCTTCAAGGGTGTCTATCACCTCTACAAGGATGAGACCTATCTCTACCAGAGCGGTCAGGGCCACACCATTCAGGAGAAGCGTGTAGTCAAGGGGCTGAACAACCCGGATCTGGATGCCGCCGTCGGCGAAGATCTGGCCCGGCAACTGCGTGACGAGCTGGAGCTGGTGCAGGGCGCCTCTCCCGAGTTCGATCACGATGCCTTTATCGCTGGCGAGATGACCCCGGTCTTCTTCGGTACCGCACTGGGTAACTTCGGTGTTGACCACATGCTGGATGGCCTGACTGACTGGGCGCCGTCTCCTATGCCGCGCAAGGCCGAGAGCCGCGAAGTGGTGGCGACCGAGGAGAAGTTCTCCGGTTTCGTATTCAAGATCCAGGCAAACATGGATCCGAAGCACCGTGACCGTATCGCTTTTATGCGTATCGTGTCAGGTACTTACAGCAAGGGCATGAAGATGCGCCACGTGCGTATCGGCAAGGATGTGAACATCTCCGATGCCGTGACCTTTATGGCCGGTGACCGTGAGCAGGCGGAAGACGCCTTCGCCGGTGACATCATCGGTCTGCACAACCACGGTACCATCCAGATCGGCGACACCTTCACCCAGGGTGAGGATCTCAAGTTCACCGGTATCCCGAACTTTGCACCGGAACTGTTCCGCCGCATCCGCCTGCGCGATCCGCTCAAGCAGAAGCAGCTGCTCAAGGGGCTGGTCCAGCTCTCCGAAGAGGGTGCGGTACAGGTGTTCCGTCCGCTGATTAGCAACGATCTCATCGTTGGTGCGGTCGGTGTGCTGCAGTTTGACGTGGTGGTTTCGCGCCTCAAGAGCGAGTACAACGTCGAGGCCATCTACGAGGCGGTCAACGTCTCCACCGCCCGCTGGGTGGAAGGGACCGACGTCAAGAAGTTCGAAGAGTTCAAGCGCAAGAACGAGGTCAACCTGGCCCTCGATGGTGGTGACAACCTCACCTACATCGCGCCGACCATGGTCAACCTGCGCCTGGCCCAGGAGCGTCACCCCGACGTGGAGTTCCGCCAGACTCGCGAGCACTGATAACGGTTTGTTTGCCTGTTGGCAGATAATCAAAGAGACCCCGCTTCGGCGGGGTCTCTTGTTTTGTGCCGTTTTGCCTGTTTAAGGAGGGATGCAGGGGGGAATTTTTCAGCATATACCAGTCGCAAGCAACCCTCACCCTAGCCCTCTCCCAGAGGGAGAGGGAACCATCAGAGGTCTGCCTGAAAGATCGCGGAAGTGTTTTGCCCCCTTCTCCCCTTGCGGGAGAAGGGTTGGGGATGAGGGGGGTTACCCCAGTGTCAGCACCATGCAGATCTCGCAATCCCCGTGGCCGGTGCAGCCAAGGGGGCCGGGCAGGTGTTCAAAGCCCAGTGATTCATAGAGGCTGGTGGCTTCGCGCAAGACCTCGGTCGTTTCCAGATAGCAGCGCTGATAACCAAGCGCGCGCGCCTCGTCCAGTGCCTGCAACACCAGCCGCTTGCCAAGGCCCAGTCCGCGCAGGGCGGGCAGAAAGTACATCTTCTGCAGCTCGCAGACTCCCTCTTCTCCCGCCAATGGCGCGATACCACCACCGCCGAGGATGGAACCGTCCGGCCCTTCGATGACCCAGTAGCGACTCTTCTCCCCCTGATAGCTCTGGGAGAGGGTATCGAGATTGGGATCGGATACCCCATACCCCTTGTCGGCGGTGAGACCATATTCGGCCGATACGGCGCGGATCACCAAGGCGATCTGGGCATTGTCCGCCGCCGTGATGGGGCGGATCTGGTAGCCCCGCTGGCGACGGGCGCGGGAGAGGGCGCTGCGATAGAGCCGCAGCCCTTGCCACAGCTGCTCCCGCTCGGGCAGGCTCAACTGCGCCAGCATCTCTTCCATCGTCCCGTCCATCTCCCGGTGCAACTCCAGCAGCATCCCCTGACCGTTGACAGTGAGGCGGGCCTCCTTGCTGCGCCCATCGGAGGGATGCGGGTGCCAGCTGATAAGCTCCCGCTCGGCGAGGCGCGCCAGCGGACGACTGGCGTTGGATTTGTCGATGTGCAGCTTTTCTGCCAGCTGCTGGTTGGTGGCCGGGGCGTTTTCCAGCTCGATCAGCAGGTGTGCTTCGATGGGGGTGAGGGCCAGATTGCCGCACTGCTGGGAGAGCATGCCGAGTTCGCGAACCAGATCGCGCGACAGGGCGCGCAGGGGACGGGGATCCATGTCGTGGTTTCCTTTTTAGTTGTGCATGACAACTAAAATAGCGTAAAAGTTGTAATTCGCAACCTTTTGCTGTGATGGCTTGCAGAATATGGGGTAAGCGGCAGCCCCGTTGATTGTGCTGCCGCTGGTGGGGCGGTCGTCAGGCGGCGGCTCTGATAGCCAGCTCTGGGCGGCGGGAGAAGCAGCGGGCGAGCAGCAACATGGTGGCGACACCTATGGTGCCCAGCACCAGCCAGGGAAGGGCCGGTTGTCCCTGTTGCAGCGAGAAGTCATAGAGGGAGCCGCCGCCCACATAGCCGGTCATGCCCCCCAGCGCCAGTCCGAGGCGGCTGAAGCCCATGTAGCTGCCGCGGGCTGTGGGGTTGGCCAGCCGGGTCATCAGGGTCTCCCGGGCCGGTTCGCAGATGATGATCCCCAGATAGAAGCAGGCCAGCAGCACGAAGATGCCGGAGAGGGTGCTGACAAAGGCGACCAGCCCGATCCCCACCGTCATCAGCAGGATACCCGCCATCAGCCGGCTCTCCAGCCGATAGCGCCGCTCGCTAAAACGGGCGATAGGGTAGAGCAGCGCCAGCGACAGCGCCGTTTCCAGGCTGTACATCCAGCCCACCGCCGTGGTGGTGCCGGAGAGCTGTTTGACCAGAATGGGGAAAATCAGCATCACCTGTACCCACAGCATGTAATAGCCGCTTAAGATCAGCACCAGTCGGCAGAAGGCACGATCCGCCAGCACTTGCCCCAACCCTTCCCGCATAGGAGTCGGTTTGACCGAGAGGCGGTAGGCGGGCAGCAGGGTCCAGTTGCACAGGGCCGCCAGGGTGAAGAGTCCGGCGCCCAGCAGGCAGACGTAGGTGAAGTCAAAACGCAGCAGCCAGCTGCCGAGCAGCGCACCGGTGACGGCGCCTGCGCTCTCCAGCATCATCAGCAGGGAGATAAAGCGGCCCCGCTCATGGGGACGGGTAAATTTGATCACCAGTGCGGCCCGGGGTGGGTCGAACAGGCAACCGCCCAGTCCGGAGAGGAAGCAGGAGAAGATCAGCATGGCGCCGCTGTCGGCCCAGGCCAGGGTGGCGAAGCCCACCGCCCGCAGCAGCATGCCGGTGACAATGAGCGGGCGGGCACCGAAGCGGTCGGCCAGCGAACCGCCAAAGATCCCCAGCCCCTGCTGGGTCAGCTGGCGCAGGCCGAGGGCCAGCCCCACCAGACCGGCCGCCCAGCCGAGTTGATCGACGAAGCGCAGGCTGATCATCGGCATCACCACAAAGAAACCCAGGATCACCAGTGTGGTATCCAGCGCCAGAAACCAGCGTCCCCAAAACCTCGCCCTATCGACCATAACGCCCTCTCATTCACAGATACCTTCATTCTGGAGAGGGTTTAGATATAGTGGTAGACGACAACTACCTATATTTCATATCAGGATTATTTATGTCTATGGATCTGGACGATCTGCAACTGCTGCTGGATGTGGCCGAGCTGGGCAGCTTCAGTCAGGCGGCGGCCATTCGTGGCTGGTCACAGCCGCTGGTGAGCCAGCGGATTGCCCAGCTGGAGGAGAGCCTCGGGGCGCCGCTGTTTCAGCGTCATCGACGCGGGGTGACGCCGACCCGTGCCTGCGAGGAGTTTCTGCCATCGGCCCGCTCTGCGCTAGCGATCCTGAGCGAAGGGCGGCTGGCACTGCAGGGGGCACCGGCGCTGCCTTGTATCCGTCTCTCCAGCCTGCCCTCCCTCACTTCGGTGGTGTTTGGCTCGCTATTGATGGAGCTGGTGGACGAGCCGTTCGAGATCCGCTGCACCACGGATCACTCCGGCGAGATCATGCAGTCGCTGCTGACCGGGGAGGCCGATATCGGCTTTGTGCTCAAGCGCCCGCCGGTTGCTGGCCTGCAGATGGAGCTGCTCTGCTGCTCTCCCATCATCGCAATCGCCTCGCCATTGCATCCGCTGGCCGGTTGTCACGGCCTCACCCTGGAGGATATTGCCGACCAGCGGCTGGCGCCCCAGGTGTGGGGGCCGGGGTGTGACGTCTTTATCCAGCAGTTGCGGCGGCTACGGAGGGCGGCCAGCCCCCTGCATGCGGTGCAGCCGGCCAGTGCGGCGCGTGATCTGGCGCTGGAACACGGGTTTATCACCCTGATGCCGGAGCTGGCCATCAAGCGGGATCTGGAGGTGGGGCGGCTGGTCAGGCTCGATGTGCGCAATCTGCCGCAGGAACATTGGGATGTGATGATGGCGTGGCGCGGTGGCAAGCGGCCCAACCCGGCTAGGGAAACCGTGTTGGCCACCGCTCGCACGCTGGCGAAACGGTGGCGCAATGAGTAGAGCGATGCGGGACAAGGCCCGCATCGGGTGGATCAGTAGCTGGCCTTGAGGGTCACGCCACTGAACGCGGAAAACCCTGACAGCTGCACATGCCAGGTGCCCGCTTTGGGATTGGTGAACGAGCAGCTTTCGTTATTGCCCCCCTTGTAGGGGCGGCAGTCGTAACTGCTGCTGGTGGGGGCGCTGCCAAAGCGGACGTAGAGGTCGGCATCACCGGTACCGCCGCTGCTGCTGATCTGCAGCGACCTGGTGCCCGCCGGCACGTTCAGGGTGTAGTTGAGCTTGCCACCCTTGCTGGCGGCAAGGTTGCTTACCGGCACGCCGTTTTGCAGCACGTTGTCGCTTGGTGGCGGCGTGCTGCCGCAGCTGGCATCGACCCCGACGGTCTGGAAGGCCCGTGCCACATCCGCCTGACTGTAACCCAGGTCGGCGGTCGCCCGGCTGACGCCGCAGGCCCCTTGCTGGTAGTTGGTGTTGGCGCCCCAGTAGAGGCGGTTGGCCAGCAAGAACACTTCAAATGCCTTGCGGGTGTTCCAGCCGCTGCTGGTGGCGAGCAGGTAGAAGGCGCGGTTGTAGACCCCGGAGCTGTGGTGTACATCCATCCCCTCCTGATAATCCGCGGCATGGCCGATGGATCTGCCATCCCGGGTCGGATCCTCGAAGTAACGCAGGGAGCCGTTTCCCTTGAATATCTGCGCCCCGACCAGCCAGTCGTTGCTCCCCTTCATGTAGAACTCTGCCGCTTCCCCCGCCATATCGGAGAAGGCCTCGTTGATGCCGCCGGATTGTCCTGAATAGACCAGCCCGGAGTTCTGCTCGGTAAAGCCGTGGCTCACCTCGTGGGCCGCCACATCGAGGCTCACCAGCGGGTGGAAGGTGGTGGCGCCGTCACCGAAGGTCATCTGGCTGCCATCCCAGAAGGCGTTCTCGTAATTCTTGCTGTAGTGAACCCGCATCTTCAGTTTGAAGGTGAGGGGCGCCGTGTTGTACCAGTTGCGGTACATGTCGAACACCACGTTGCCGAAGTAGTGGGCGTCGTTGAGGGGCGAGTAGGCGCCGTTGATCTCCTTGACCCGGTTCTCCGGACAGGTGAACTGGTGGATGGCGCCGCCTGAGGTGGCGTGGTTGAGGTTGATGGTATCGACGTTGGGGCTGGTCATCCGGCAGTTGTCATCCACGATGAGCGGACCAAAGTCGGTGCCGTAGACGTATTTGCCGGTCTTGATGTTGCCCCCCGGGCCGGTGGCGTCCTTGTGGTTGATCCCCTCCCAGCGTTTGAGCTCCTCACCGCTCTGGGCATCAAGAATGACGAAGGGGCGGCTTGGCTTGTCACCTTCGGCGATGAAGGAGACCTGATAAACCAGCCGGGCCAGCCCGTTCTCATCCTGCATCACGTAGAGTTTGACCTGCTCGTTGCTCCCCTTGCTGCCCGCCTTGGCCTTGCTGGCGGCATCCTGTGGAGATAGGGTGGCGACCGGGCTTGCCACATCCTGATCGATCTGGCGCAGCATGCGCCCGCTGGCCTGTTGCAGCTGGCCGTTCAGGCTCTTGTCAGCAACGACTACCTGACCCATTACCGGGATGCCGTTCCAGACCTGCTCGTAGCGGATCCGCTGCTGGCCGTTGGGCAGCTTGACCACCCGCACCTGACGAAACTCGCCATCTTCCAACTGCAAGGTACCACTCGCGGCACTGAGGCCTGTCATGGCCCGGATGCCGTTTGCCGTTACGTTGATCTCTACCTCTTGCGCCGCCAGTGCGGCGCTTCCCCAGCAGGCCAGCGCAACGGCCAGATAAATTTTATTCATCTCTTCTTTCCTTAAATCGATGAGGTTGATAAACCGACCGAAGGTCGGGCGTTTTGAAGCTAGTGCCGGTGGGGGAAAGTGCCCCCTGTCAAAAGTGACAGCGCAGCACAAAGGGGTAGCAGGATCTGCCAAAGTGCCGTTTGGGGGTATTCGTCGGCGCCATGTGGAGAGCATTATCCGGTTTCGGACACCCACCCTCCTCTTTTGAGGGAGGAGAGTACGTGCGCTGTCACCCTCTGCGAAGCCTGCCGGAGGGGGGCCGTAAAAGTGGCTGGCGCGGCCAGTGGCGATTGGCTACATTGGGTGCTGATTCGCTATTTGATCACTGATTTGAAAGGAGAATCCCATGTTTTCATGGCAGTTGGACGACGAGCTTGCGCTGCTCTTCTTGCAGCCCGATATGGCGAGCGAACTGTTTGCCCTCTGCAATGACAACCGGGAGTACCTCTCCCAGTGGCTACCCTGGCCGCCACTGATCCAGCGCCCCGTCGACAGCGCCCTCTTCATTCGCAGTGCCATCGAGAAGTTCGCCCGGGGCGAGGGGCTCACCACCGCCATCGAGTATCAGGGGGAGGTGGTGGGGGTCATAGGTTACAACAGCATCGATCACGACCTTGGCAAGGTGGTCATCGGTTACTGGCTGGCGGAGCGCTGGCAGGGTAACGGTATCATCACCCGGGCCTGTCAGGCCCTGATCCACCACGCCTTCGAAGAGATGGGGATGGAGAAGGTGGAGATCAGCGCTGCCACCGATAACGAGCCCAGCAGGGCTGTTTGTGAACGGCTCGGGATGCAGCTGGAGGGGGTGACCCGGCGCGCAGAGCGTCTGGGCAACCGGATTGTGGACCATGCCCACTACAGCCTGCTGCGCGATGAGTGGCTAAGACAGCGGGAGTCCTGATGGCGCTGCCACATATCAAGACGGCCCGTACCCACCTGACCATATTGTCGCCGGATCAGGCCCCCATGATGCTCGACTTCTACCGGCGCAACCGCGCCCATCTCGCCCCCTGGGAGCCGCTTCGGGACGAGCAGTTTTACACCCTCTCTTACTGGCATGCCCGGCTGCAGGACAGCTACAGCCAGTTCTTCAACGGCACCGGCGTCAATCTGGTGGCCCTCGATCCGGCTGGCGAGCGGGTGATCGCCACCTGCAACTTCAGCAATATCCTGATGGGGGTCTTCAAGGCGTGTCATCTGGGCTATGCCATCGACCAGCAGCATCAGGGACAGGGGGTGATGGGAGAGGTGCTGTCAGCCGCCATCGACTACCTGTTTCGGGAGCACGATCTGCATCGCATCATGGCTTGCTATATGCCAGCCAATCAACGCAGTGGCGCCTTGCTGGAGCGGCTCGGCTTCGAGCGGGAGGGATTCGCGCGGGCGTATCTGATGATCAATGGCCGCTGGGAGGATCACATCCTCACCTCGCTGATTAATCCGGCCCCCTGAGCGACAGATAAAAAAACGGGCCCGAAGTTGCCTTCGGACCCGTCTTCGAATGAGGTGCAGGCTTAGTTGGCCTTGGCATCGCTCACTGCAGCTTCAACCTTGGTAGCGGCTTCGGTAGCAGCTTTTTCTACGGTTGCAGTCGCTTCGGAGGTGGCCTTCTCTACGGTAGAGGTGGCTTCGCTAGCGGCTTTTTCTACAGTGGCAGCAACTTCGGCGGCCGGAGCAGCAGCAGGAGCGGCAGCTTTTTCTTCTTTCTGACCGCAAGCAGTCAACATCAGACCCAGGATACCGGCTACCAGTACTTTGTTCATGTGCATTCCCTCAAAAAAAGATGGAGAGATGGTCTGTGCAACCATCACAGCGCCCACCGTTGCCCGGTATTGAAACAAGAAGCCGGGAGGCAGCAGGCGGGCGCAATATAGCCCCATTAGTTACCGATGAAAACGGATATCACAATGACATTTTTTCGTGCCGTGGATAAAAAGCTCCACTGCAACGACTGATATCAATACAAGATGCCGTTAAATGGCACTAATTGCACAATAAAACACCGCTTTGTTGCCATCTTGTGGCGGTTTAACAAGGTAAAGGTTGGTCAAGCGCGGCCGATGACCCGCACCTTAGTCAGACAGCTTCTGACAGGGCAGCCGTTTTCCCTCAAGGTGGCTCTGACGGGCCAGATCCAGCAGCGCCATCACCGCCAGCGCTTCACTTGCTGGCACCAGATTGCTTCCCTCCCCCTTGATGGCGGCGCAGACACCGCGATAGTAGGCGCCATAATCCCCCGCCTCACCCACCACGCTCTGCTGCTGCAACTGACCATCGACAATGCGGCTGAGCTGACCGGGTTCACTATCAATGCCCCAATCCGCCGCCGGTGGCCGCTTGCCCAGTTTGAGCTGATCTTCCTGCACATCCATACCGAATTTCACGAACGAACCCTGGCTGCCGTGAATGACAAAGCGCGGCATGGTGGCCGAGACCAGACAGCTGCCATGCAGAATAACCCGCAGAGCACCGTAACCCAGCACCACATGGAAGTAGTCGTCCGCCAGTGCGCCGGGGCGTTGCTCGGCCAGATCGGCCTGCAGCCAGTCCGGCTGGCCGAACAGCTGCAGCGCCTGATCCAGTACATGGGGGCCGAGATCGAACCAGAGGCCGGAACCCGGGCCACCCGCTTCGCGCCAGCGCTGGCGCACTTCGGGGCGATAGCGATCGAAGTGGGATTCGAACTGGGCGATCTGCCCCAGCGTCCCTTCGGCAATCAAACGGCGCACGGTAAGGAAATCCCCGTCCCAACGACGGTTGTGGAAGATACTGAGCAGCCGCTGCTGCTTTTCGGCCAGTTCGACCAGTGCTTGCGCCTCGGTCAGATCCAGTGCAAAGGGCTTGTCGATCACCACATGTTTGCCTGCCAGGAGCGCCTGGCGGGCGAGGGGGGCGTGGGTGTCGTTGGGGGTGGCGATCACCACCAGATCGACGGTCTCATCGCTTAGCACCTCCTCCAGTGAACCGACCCAGCAGCCGGGCAGATCGGCCTGCACCTTGGCGGCATCGCGGCTTACCACCCAACTCAGGGACAAGCCCGGCGTGGTGGAGAGGAAGGGGGCGTGGAAGGTCTTGCCTGCAAAGCCATAGCCCACCAGGGCTGCGTTGAGAGTGTGGCTCATCGGGAGTTCTCCGCTGACATCGAGTGAGTGGGGTTGCCATCGCCGGCTCTCTGCCGGATGGCCATACGCTGTAAAGGCGATACAAACGAGAAGGGGGCCGATGGCCCCCTGAGTGTGCCCATCAGAGCACAAGATTTATTGCAAACACAAGCGGCGACCGCGGCGGGTCATCAGCATCACCAAGGGCGGCAGCAGCAGCCACATATGCAGTGCCAGCTGGCTGAGCGGGTCGTGCATCAGGGCGCCGGTCAGACCAACCAGGGCGCCGGAGCCGCTCATCTGGAACAGGCCGAGCAGGGCGGCGGCGGTACCGGCGCAGTGGCCGAACGGTGCCAGCGCCATCCCGGCGGCTGAGCCCAGAATCATGGCAAAGCCGATGCTGGAGAGGAACACCGGCCCCATCATCGCCAGCGGATGTTCGATGTGCATCGCGAGGGTCAGGGTGATGGCCGAGAGCATCAGTACCAGCAGGCCGATACGCAGGGTGCGTCTTGGCCCTACCTTGGCAATAAAGCGCGGGGCCATGAAACAGGCCAGAATGTTAAGCGCAGCGTTGGCGGTAAACCAGTAGCTAAAGCCGCTCATATCCAGCCCCAGTTTCACCATCAGCTGCACCGGTGCGGCGGTGACATAAGCGAGGATCACCGCCATCGCCAGCATGCACAGCGCCGCGTTGAACAGGAAGCTGGGGGAGCGCAGTACCGGGCTGTAGCGAGACCAGCTGATGAGGGCGCCTTCGCTACGGGTCTCCTCCGGGCGGGTCTCCGGCATCCGCCACATCAGCCAGCTGCCGACGATGAGCGCATAACCGGCCATAAACCAGAAGTTGGCAGACCAGCCCGCCTTGGCGGTGAGCCAGCCACCGAGCAGGGGGGCCAGCGCAGGAATAAAGCAGATGGCGCCATTGAGGTAGGAGATCATCTGGCCGCTCTTTTTCGGGCCGTAGCTGTCACGTACCACCGAGAAGGCGGCGACCGAAGTAGCGCAGGCGCCGAAGCCCTGCAGCACCCGGGCCAGCATCAATTCACCGAGGCTGGCGGCAAAACCGGCCCCCAGCGCGCTCAGGCCATAGAGCAGCACGCCGCCCAGCGCGATGGGCTTGCGACCGTAGCGATCGGCCAGCGGGCCAACAAGCAGTTGCCCCAGCCCCATGCTGAACAGGAACCAGGTGATGGTGCCCTGCATCAGAGTTACTTCGGCGCCCAGCTGCTCGGCCATCTGCGGAATGGCGGGAAGGTAGATGTCGATAGCCAGCGGACTGAACAGCACCAGTAGTACGAGTAAAAGTATCAATGGCATCTGTCACCTCTTTAGTCAGCCAGGTTAATGAATTGGGGCGCGAGTCTACTGACTCACAGTAATGAATAGAAATGGTATTTAATCACTTTGGTTATTCCATTATGGAAACATGTATTAAAAAGCTGGTTATTCGATGGCGGCAAATCCCCCGTAACCCCATCACAGCGGGTGTAATTGACGCTTTTACTAAACGCTTGCGCCGCATAGAATGCGCAGATTATTTTTGCGGAGGTGCTCGATGAACAAGCTTGTCCTGGCAACAGGTAACCAGAAAAAGGTGAAGGAATTGGCCGCCATGCTGGCCGATATGAAGATCCAGGTGATCCCACAGAGCGAGTTTGCGGTCTCCGATGCCGATGAGACCGGCACCACCTTCGTCGAGAATGCCATCATCAAGGCCCGCCACGCCGCCCGCATTACCGGTCTGCCCGCCGTGGCCGATGATTCCGGTCTGGAAGTCGATCTGCTGCAAGGGCGCCCCGGCGTCTACTCCGCCCGCTTTGCCGGTGTGGGTGCCGGCGACAAGGCCAACATCGAGAAGCTGCTCGGCGAGCTGCAAGGTGCCCCCGAGTACCTGAAGAGCGCCCGCTTCTGGTGTGTGCTGGTCTATATGCGCCACGCCGATGATCCCACCCCCATCATCTGTCAGGCGAGCTGGGAAGGGATGATCATCGACGAGCCGCGCGGTCAGCATGGTTTCGGCTATGACCCGGTCTTCTTCGTGCCGGATCACGACTGCACCGCCGCCCAGATGCCCGCCGAGCTGAAAAACCAGCTGAGCCATCGCGGTCAGGCGCTGGCCAAGCTCAAAGCGGCGCTGGCTGCGGCGCACTGAGCCAATTCGCCACCTTGTCGGTTACACACGGTCAATTACACATAGTCATCTACAATGGGGGCCTTGAGCCCCCGTTTTATTGGAAGCCCCATGCTGCAACTGCCGCCGCTCTCTCTCTATATTCATGTGCCCTGGTGCGTCCAGAAGTGCCCTTACTGTGACTTCAACTCCCATGCCCAGAAGGGGGAGTTGCCTCACCTCGAATATGTCGCCGCCCTGCTGGAGGATCTGGATCAGGATCTGAAGTGGGCACAGGGGCGGCCGCTCTCCTCGATCTTTATCGGTGGCGGCACCCCCAGCCTGTTGACGGTGGAGGCGATGCAAGCCTTGCTGGACGGGGTGCGGGCCCGTATTCCGCTCGCCGCAGATTGCGAGATCACCATGGAGGCCAACCCGGGCACGGTGGAGGCGGACAAGTTTGCCGGTTTCCAGCGCGCCGGCATCAACCGCATCTCCATCGGTGTGCAGAGCTTCCAGCAGGAGAAGCTGAGCCGCCTCGGCCGCATTCACGGCCCGGAAGAGGCGCGCAAGGCGGCGGCACTGGCCCACGCCATCAAGTTGCCTACCTTCAATCTGGATCTGATGCACGGTCTGCCGGATCAGAGTCTGGATGATGCCCTTTATGACCTGCAGCAGGCTATCGACTGCGCCCCGCCGCACCTGTCCTGGTATCAGCTCACCATAGAGCCGAACACGGCGTTTGCCTCCAAGCCGCCCACACTGCCGGAAGATGACACCCTGTGGGACATCTATGAGCAGGGCCACGCCATGCTCACCGCCAGCGGTTATCGCCAGTACGAGATCTCGGCTTATGCCAAAGAGGGCTACCAGTGCCATCACAACCTCAACTACTGGCGCTTTGGCGACTATCTGGGGATCGGCTGTGGCGCCCATGGCAAGGTGACTGATCTCGCGAACCAACAGATCCTGCGCACCGCCAAGGTGAAGCATCCGAAAGGGTATCTGGACAAGAGTCGCCCCTATCTGGACGAGCAGTGGCAGGTGACGGCAGACGATCTGCCGCTCGAATACTTTATGAACCGCTTCCGCCTGTTTGAACCGGCCCCCAAGGCGGAGTTCGAGGCCTATACCGGCCTGCCGCTGGAACGGGTGGAGACGGTGCTCGCCATCGCCCAAAGCAAGGAGCTGATCGAGGATCTGGGGGATAGCTGGCAGCTCACTTCTCTCGGCCATCGCTATCTCAACGTGCTGCTCGAACTCTTTATGGATGAGTGAGTAGCCTGTTGAGGTGCAACTTTGAGGTGGTGAGTTGGCGTTGCCAAATCGCTTCTTCTGTCAAAACAATCAGGGCGCCAATGGCGCCCTGATTGTTTATGGTCGGTAGAAACCCGCTCAGCAGCAGACGCGGATCATCTGCTGTTGGCCAGGCTCCCACCGCTTGCCAAATTTGGCCTTGCGCTGGTAACTCCCCTTGCCCTTCTTGTTGCGCTCGACCCGGCTGCGAAACAGCGGATCGGAGAGCAGGGCGTGCAGATGGTTATCCTTTATTTCGCCGCGCTGATGGGCATAGCAGCCCCCTTGCGCATTTTCCTCACGGGGGAGGGCGGGTTGGTCGACCCGAATTTTGGCCATGATGGCACCTCTTCTTTTCTCTTGGTGTGTTGATGCTTGTGTCTGGATGGTGGTTTTCGCTGCGGGTGCCTGTGCAGGCTAGCGCCCGGCAACCGGATGCACTTGCACCGGTTAAAAACGCGGCGATTTTGTCACCAAATCGCCGCCGGAGCAATGCGTCGGGCACGCCGAGTCAGTCACACTGAGCTAGGCACGCTCAGTCAGGCATACCATGTCAGCCGTGAACCGGGTCATGCTGGTCGTGGCTGTGGTGCTCGTGATGGGCAGGGGCGCCAGATTCCAGCGTCTCGAGGATGGCGCAGTGCTCCGCCGAGCGCGGCCCGCCGCAGCAGATATTGGAGAGCTCGCGCAGATTGTCGCGAAAGCGGGTCAGTTCGATGATCTTCTGCTCCACCTGGGCCAGCTTGGTGTCGGCTACCGCTTTCACCTCCTGACAGGTGACTTTGGCCTTGTTGGTATCGAGGTCGAGCAGCTCGCCGATATCGGCCAGCGAGAAGCCCACCGACTTGGCGCGGATGATGAATTCCAGCCGCCGCTTGTCCTGTTCGCTGTAGAGGCGGTAGCCGGATTCGTTGCGGATCCCCGGTGAGATAAGCCCGTTCTTCTCGTAAAAACGCAGGGTATCTGCCTTGACCCCGCACGCCTTGGCCAGTTCACCGATCCGATACATGCTCTCTCTCCCCTTGAATGTATGCCGCCACAAAAACCGGAATCCACTATCACCCCTTTGCCCATGGATTGCCAGCCAAGGGCATAAAAGGGGCAGATAAACATCTCCTGGCGACCCTTTTTCCCATAAAACACTGAAAGTGCAAACGTTTCGAGAAAATCAAGCGGAAAACGTTTAACGCCGCGCCAAATAAGGCTTTGCTGTTTCAAAAAATCCACCACAGGTCACATTTTTTGTGTAGAATACGCGCCCATAACAGAGCGCCGCACCAAGCGGGCATTTCCTAAAACGCTTTTGCCGGATGTCGGGGCGAGAGTGGTTTGCGAAATCCCCCACTTCCATTTATTTGGGGACTCTCTGTGTTGAGCCTCGCCTCCCATGGAACGGTCCCCGTTATGTTGAGGACGATAGTGTGATGGAACAAGCTCGACCCATTCGCCGTGCACTGCTGAGTGTGTCTGACAAAACTGGCATTCTGGAATTTGCCAAGGCACTCAACGAGCGTGGTGTTGCCCTGCTCTCCACGGGCGGTACCGCCAAGCTGCTTGGCGAGGCGGGTCTGCCGGTGACCGAGGTCTCCGACTACACGGGTTTCCCTGAAATGATGGATGGCCGGGTCAAGACCCTGCATCCCAAGGTTCATGGCGGCATCCTCGGCCGTCGGGATCAGGATGACGCCATCATGGCTCAGCACGCTATCTCCCCCATCGACATGGTCGTCGTCAACCTTTACCCCTTCGCCGCCACCGTGGCCAAAGCGGGCTGCACCCTGGCCGATGCGGTCGAGAACATCGACATCGGCGGCCCAACCATGGTGCGTTCTGCCGCCAAAAACCACAAAGATGTTGCTATCGTCGTCAAAGCTGCTGACTATGATCGGGTTATTCGCGAGATGGATGCCAACGGCAACAGCCTGAAACTGGCGACCCGTTTCGATCTGGCCATCGCAGCCTTCGAGCACACCGCCGCCTACGACGGCATGATCGCCAACTACTTCGGCACCATGGTTCCTTCCTACGGTGACAACAAGGAGGGTGACGAGGAGTCCCGTTTCCCGCGCACCTTCAACAGCCAGTTCATCAAGAAGCAGGACATGCGTTACGGCGAAAACAGCCATCAGGCAGCCGCCTTCTACGCCGAAGAGCATGCCGCTCCGGGTTCTGTCTCCAGCGCTACCCAGTTGCAGGGCAAGGCGCTCTCCTACAACAACATCGCCGATACCGATGCGGCGCTGGAGTGTGTTAAGGAGTTCGACGAGCCGGCCTGCGTCATCGTCAAGCATGCCAACCCCTGCGGTGTGGCTATTGGTAGCGACCTGCTGAGTGCCTACGATCGTGCCTACCAGACCGACCCCACCTCCGCCTTTGGCGGCATCATCGCCTTCAACCGCGAGCTGGATGGTGCCACTGCCGCAGCCATCGTGGCCCGCCAGTTTGTTGAGGTGATCATCGCCCCGACCGTCAGCCAGGAGGCCCGCGATGCAGTCGCCGCCAAGCAGAACGTGCGTCTGCTCGAATGCGGTCAGTGGACGGCTCCGGCGCAAGGCTTTGACCTCAAGCGCGTCAACGGCGGCCTGCTGGTACAGGAGCGGGATCTCGGCATGGTGACGCTGGCTGATCTGACCGTGGTCAGCAAGCGCCAGCCGACCGAAGCCGAACTGCAAGATCTGCTGTTCTGCTGGAAAGTGGCCAAGTTCGTCAAATCCAACGCCATTGTCTACGCCAAAGATGGCCAGACCATCGGCGTCGGCGCAGGCCAGATGAGCCGTGTTTATTCGGCCAAAATCGCCGGTATCAAGGCGGCGGATGAAGGACTGACCGTGGCGGGCTCCGTGATGGCCTCCGATGCCTTCTTCCCGTTCCGCGACGGTATCGATGCTGCCGCGCAGGCCGGTATCTCCTGCGTGATCCAGCCGGGTGGCTCGATGCGCGATCAGGAGGTGATCGATGCCGCCGACGAACACGGTATGTGCATGGTGTTCACCAACATGCGCCATTTCCGTCATTGATGGGTCAGGGGCTGCCGATGGCGGCCCTTTTGTTGTCTCTTTTCAACTGACTGACGGCCCGGGTGGCCGTCCGGTGACCATAAATAGAAGCGAGCGATACGATGAAAGTACTGATCATTGGCAACGGTGGCCGCGAACACGCCCTGGCCTGGAAGGCCAAACACTCCCCACTGGTACGTCACGTTTTTGTGGCGCCGGGCAATGCGGGCACCCAGCTTGAGCCGGGTGTCGAGAACGTTGCCATCGAGGCGACCGATATCGAAGGGCTGCTGGCCTTTGCCAAAGAGAAGCAGGTCGGCCTCACCATCGTCGGGCCGGAAGCGCCGCTGGTGAAAGGGGTGGTGGATGCCTTCCGCGCCGCCGGTCAGCCGATCTTTGGCCCGACTGCTGCCGCTGCCCAGCTGGAAGGATCCAAGGCTTTCACCAAGGATTTCCTGGCCCGTCACGCCATTCCGACCGCCGAGTACCAGAACTTCACCGAAGTGGAGCCAGCACTCGCTTATCTGCGCGAGAAGGGCGCCCCCATCGTCATCAAGGCCGATGGTCTGGCGGCGGGCAAGGGGGTGATTGTCGCCATGACCTTGCAGGAAGCGGAAGACGCGGTGCGCGACATGCTCTCCGGCAATGCCTTTGGCGAAGCGGGCTCCCGGGTGGTGATCGAGGAGTTTCTGGAGGGTGAAGAGGCGAGCTTTATCGTCATGGTCGATGGTGAGCACGTGCTGCCGATGGCCACTAGTCAGGATCACAAGCGGGTTGGCGACGGTGATACCGGCCTCAACACCGGTGGTATGGGGGCTTACTCCCCGGCGCCGGTGGTGACCGCCGAGGTACATCGACGCGTGATGGAGCAGGTGATCATGCCGACCGTGCGTGGTATGGCGGCCGAAGGCAATGTCTACACCGGTTTCCTCTACGCCGGTCTGATGATCGACGGTGCAGGCAACCCCAAGGTGATCGAGTTCAACTGCCGCTTTGGCGATCCCGAGACCCAGCCCATCATGCTGCGGATGCAGTCCGATCTGGTAGAGCTCTGTCTGGCGGCTTGCGCAGGCAAGCTGGATCAGAAAGAGGCCATCTATGATCCCCGCGCCGCTATCGGCGTGGTGTTGGCGGCGGGTGGCTATCCCGGCGATTACAGCACCAACCACCCCATCAGCGGCTTGCCGGTGGATGAAGTGGCGGGTGAGAAGGTGTTCCATGCCGGTACCCGCCTGGAGGGCGATACCAGCCTGACCGCTGGCGGTCGTGTACTGTGCGCCACGGCGCTGGGCCATACGGTTGCAGAAGCCCAGCAGCGTGCCTATCAGCTCGCTGGCCGCATCAAGTGGGATGGCGTCTTCTACCGCAAGGATATCGGCTGGCGCGCCATTGCTCGCGAACAGGAGTAACTGACGCCAGCAAATGGCCAGCTGATTCAGACCCCGCTAAGGCGGGGTTTTTTGTCCCTGTTTACCGCTTTCAACCATCCTCATGCTGCGCGTCACCGGCGTTCAGTCAGTTACCAAGCGCAAACAAGCGCGGCATATCTGTCACTATTTGCCACAAAAAACAGCATTTTTCACAAACGTTTCACCATGAGTCATGGCATCATGCTGGTGATGAATTCTTGTTTGGATTCATAAGTACCCCTAACAATTCGAGCATGTCGTTATATAAGGAAATCCCATGTTGAAAACCGTCCGCCCCCTGCTGCTGGCCCTGATGTTTGGCCTGATGACTCTGCCTGCCGTGGCGGGTGATCTGGAACAGCCGATGAAGAAGATTGGCTTCAACTACAAGCAGGCCGTCAAGGCT
Organism: Aeromonas sp. 61P; assembly: GCF_051919545.1. Lineage (NCBI taxonomy): Bacteria > Pseudomonadati > Pseudomonadota > Gammaproteobacteria > Aeromonadales > Aeromonadaceae > Aeromonas > Aeromonas sp. 61P. The sequence continues at coordinate 38,976 of NZ_JBQBEL010000001.1, read as the reverse complement.
GATGATGCAGCCACCATGGAGAAGCACATCAACGAGATGAAGGCCCAGCTGGATGTGGCCAAGCAGAAGAACATGCCGGCCGCCAAGAAAGAGAAATTCCTTGAAGGGATGAACGAGGTACAGACCGAGCTGGACGCCAGCCTGGCCGCACTCAAGGCGGGTGATGAGGCCAAGGCGCGCGAACATCTGGCCAAGGTCAACGACCTGAAGAAGGAGTACCACAAATATGCCAAGCAAAAAGGGTGAGCCCTTTCACTGGGATCCGCTGGTTCGCCTGACCCACTGGGGCTTGGCGGCAGTCTGCATCGGCAACCTCTGGGTTAACGAAGCGGGCGAGGAGTGGCACGAGTGGCTGGGTTACGGCGCCATTGGGCTGGTCTCCTTGCGTCTGCTCTGGGGGCTTACTTTTGCCCGTGGCTACGCTCGCCTTGGTGCCCTCATCCCCAGTGGTGAGGATTTTCGCCAGCAAGCGCGCGAGATGCGTGAGCGGCAGCCTCCGGCACCGGGTCATCACGGTAGCGGCAAGCTGGCCGTGTGGGCGCTCTGGCTGGTTGTGCTGGCCACTGCTGGCAGCGGCTGGTTTCAAAATACCGAGACGGGATTTGAACTGGGGGCTGACGAGTGGCATGAGTGGTGCGTGGTGGCGCTACAGGGGCTGATAGGTCTGCACCTGCTGGCGATTGTCTTCACCTCCTGGCGTCAGCGCAGCAATCTGGTTACCCGGATGCTGCCTGCCATCGGGCGTCGCTCATCCATCCAGAGCGGCAGCAACGAGCAAACCTGAGGCTCAGCATTAGGCTCCTTGTCTCTGAGTGAGGCGCCTGATCCGGACCCTGCCCAGACCCGCCCATGGCGGGTCTTTTCTATGGCCTCATCGAGCTTATCACTGGACATTGCCCGATACGTATGTCTAGTCCTGAAATAGGTTTACACATTTTCGGCTAGCTTTGCTCCACTCAGAACCCCCTATGTACCGCATCGGGGGTTCTGTATTTCAACGCATGATGCGGCCGCTCCGCGTTGTAAATATCCACTGCTTCACGCACCATTTCCCGCGCTTGCGTCAAATCCTGCGGGCTTTGCAACAATAACTCTCCTTTCAAAATCCCGTTCACCCGCTCCGCCAACGCATTCTGGTAGCAGTCATACCCATCCGTCATCGAGCATTTCACCCCGTACCGTTCATGTAATGACTGATACAGCCCAGAGCAATACTGCACGCCGCGGTCAGAGTGATGGATGAGTTCACCGCCGCCACGTCGTTGCTTCAGTGCTTTCTTGAACGCCATCGCCACCGATTCGGCGTGCATCCCTTCGTGCACGTGATGGCCCACTATCTTGCGTGAGTAGGCATCCGTCACCAGGCTCAGGTACAGCGGCCCGCTTCTGGCTGGCAGATAGGTGATATCAGCGACCCAGACCTGCTCCGGGGCCACCGGTGTGACCTGCTCTGGCCCCGCCTTGAGCAAGTTGGGATGACGGTAGAAACGGTGAAAACTGTGGGTGGTCTTGTGATACGCCCGCCTGGGCTGCACCAGCAGGCGGTGCTCGGCCAATATCTGAAACAGCCTGTCCCGCCCGACCTTGAGCCCGCCATCATCCTGACCCTGCAGCAGATAATGCAGCTTGCGAGTGCCCACCCGCGGTTGTCGCAGTCGAACCTGACGCACAAAACGCACCACTTGCAATCCCTGTGCATGGCGCTCGTCGGCGACCCGATTGCGCTTGTAGTAAGCCTGCCGGCTTATCCCCAGAAACAGGCAAGCCCTGACAATGGTCAGCCTCTCGACTTGCCGCTGCGAGAGGACTTGCCGGGTCGCTTTTTTACGATGGAGACGCCGTAGTCATTCTTCAGTACATCGACGACGGCCTCAAAGAACTGGGCCTTCTGACTCATCAACGCCAGCTGTTGCTCAAGTTCCTTGATGCGCTGTTCGGGCGTCTGATTGTCGTGGTCAGGCATGGTGATGCTCCTGCCGGCACGCACAGAAGCCCCCTGGCTCCAATCTTGCCGACCATGTTTACGCAACCATACCAGAACGGTGGAGCGGCCCTGAATGCCATAACGCACCTGAGCCTGTTTGTAGGTGAGCTCGCCTTTTTCAATCTGCTCGACCAGCGCCAGTTTAAAAGTCAGCGAGTAATCGCGCTGTGTCCGTTTCACACCTTGTCCCATCGGGCTCTCCATTTATTGGGGGGAAAGGTGTAAACCATATTCAGGACGGGACAGTAGATGCAAAAAGGCCGCTCATCATGAGCGGCCTTTTTCAATTTGGTGGCCCCTGGGGGACTTGAACCCACGACCAATCGATTATGAGCGTGGGGAAAATGCATTTTACTGTATTTACGTACAGTATATGATGTTATATAAATCAATATCTTAGAGCGCGCTGCTCATTTTATGACCTTCCCTGATCTTCCCCTATATTCTCCCTCTGTCATATCCTATAGGTATCCTTTTTCGACCAATCGATTTTTAGGATACCTGGATCGATTGGTCGGCCAAGAGCAGGCTAGCCAGGGAAAGGAGCCGCAAACGCCACTCCCCCCTTGGGCCAAAAAAGGTCGCATAGGGTTTAAATATTGAGGTTACAGAGGTTACAAGGTTACATCTCTCTACAGGCCACGGTTTTACTGGGTTTGTTTGTAACCTCACCATAAATAGTCAGAGGTTACAGAGGTTACAAGACCTGTCTTGCCTGCCCTTCCTCTGGCTAGCCTGGTTGGTGGGAGGAAGATGAAAGCGTTCAAATTCACCAAGGCCACGATCGATGCACTGCCCCGCGCACCAGAGGGGAAGCAGGTCGAGTACTGTGATGCCATGGTGCAAGGGCTGAGGCTTCGGGTCGGGGCCACTGGAACCAAGTCGTTTAGCGTGGCCAAGAGGAAAGAAGGGCGCTTTATCAGGGCGACCTTGGGGCGCTATCCGGCATTGACCATCGACATGGCCCGCGCCAAGGCGCTGGAGATCTTGGGAGACGTGGCCATCACTGGCCAGAACCCCAACGTGATCCGCCGCGAACAGGATAAGCTGAAAGTCACCCTGGGCGAGGCGATAGATGCCTACCTTGCCAGCCGTGGCGACCGGATCAGAGCAGAGACGGCCAAGCACTACCGCGCCGATCTCAACAACTACTCCGGCGACTGGATGACGATCCCCTTGGTCAAACTCACGCGGGAAAAGATCGAGGTTCGCCACAAGGCCATCACCGAAGGGTTACCCAGTGCCTGGCACGGCGCATCGCCAGAGTTTCGCAAGGCGGGCACCGGCAAGGGCAGCAAGGCGCAGGCTGACCGCTGGGCGCGCACACTGCGGGCCGTGTGGCGCTTTGCCCGTGATCACTATCGGGATGCCAATGATCGGGTCATGCTGCCCGAGCCACCGACCGAAGTCCTGAGTAGCAAGCGGCTTTGGCACAACACCCCCAGACGCAACGACCGGATCCGCACCCACGAACTCAGGCGCTGGCTGGATGCTGTGGAGCAGGTCAGGCAGCACGCCATCGACTGGCGGGACGATACGACCGCCACCGTCTGCGATGCCATCGACATGGCGTTGTTTACGGGGTTACGCCGCGCTGAAGTATTCCAGCTCACCTGGGATCGGGTCAGCATGAGCGGCGGCTACTTCTGGATTGACCAGACCAAGAATGGTGATCCGCTGGAGCTGCCGATCACCGATACCCTGCTCACCATTTTCCGCCGCCGTTGGCACTGGAACCTGAAACAGAGCCGGTTTGTGTTCCCTGGTCGCAATCCGGATCGCCCTATCCACGAGCCGCGCCGTGTCATAGCCAAGATCTGCGCGGCCACTGTACCGAACCCGAACCCTGATGGCCTGCCGCCGCTCGAGTTCAAATGCCACGATGCCCGCCGAACCTTCGGCACTGTGGCCGAATTGGCCGAGGTCGGTCAGTACACCATCAAGCGCCTGATGAATCACCGCACACTACGCAGTGCAGATGTCACCCAGGGTTACATCCACTTCACCGCAGACGAACTGCGTAAACCGGCAACCAGGATTGAACGGGATATTTTGGAATACGCAGGCCGCCTGGACAGTAAAAATAATGCCAATAGTAATTTATTAACCATTTTCGCCACACTGCCAGAAACAGAACAACGCCGGTTATTACTAAGTCTGCATGGCGTGGCCGACAACGAGAGAGGAAAAGACCTTGTTTAAAGCTAGCTATATGGAGAGTGAAGAGTTTAAGCATTCCATAAAAAATGGAGATATGCAGGTTAAACTATTTTCTTTTTTCAAGAGTGATAAATTTAAAAACGTAGTAAAGTTGACCTAAAAAGAATTGATTGAACAATTACATTTGAGAGCGAATATTTATGACCTTCTAATAAAAAATGATCCCGCAGCAGGATATTATATAGAGCCTTGGGTGAGGATGTGCAAATCTGACTCTCTGATGATTATCAGACCAGACGATATAGAAATTGATGTGTATGAGTTTATGAAGGGGAAAATGGAGCCTCACGAGGTTTCAGAGTTAATAAAGCAGACTGGCATATCAGAGTTCACCACACTACGGGAACTCCGTACCAAAACAAAGCAGTTCCAGGCATTTATTAATGATATTGTCTTGGATGAGCCTAGGGTGCTGTCACATCTGAATAGCGTGACCCCTCTTTCAGTTGGCAAGGTCTACGAGATGGCCAACATAGCTAAGGAGCTGGAGTGAAGCCCTGTCGATTCATTCAGCGCACATTATAAAACCAAGGCATGCGTGGATGCTTTTGCATCTGAACCTAATTATTCTCCTGGTGATAATATTGTTGTGTCGCTCAACTTGAGTCACTACACGAACAGGGAGATCCTGGAGGATATGGGCAGATTGCTTGATAAGTGGCGCCAGGAAAGCGCTATCGATTATTGCCAAGATGGAGTCAAGGCTAGCAATAATGCGTTGCGGAAGGCTATAACCAATAAGTACCTCATGTTATTGGATACCATGATTGCTAATCAGCTCTATCCTGGTCTCATTAATGATGAGGTAACGTTGGATTTAGTATATCCGAATTTGAATATTGAGCCTGAATCGCTAAGAAAAACACATAGGAAAAACGCCCTGGCATTTGCTGATCACCAGTGTCTCAAAACGTGGGAAAGAACGCTTACTCATGCAGGTGTATGGAATATGCCGGTAGAGCAGGCAATAACAGAACCGTTCTAAATTCTCAAGTAAAAAAAACAGAGCTTCGTTTCTCCCTACTAATATCATGGCCCCCCAGAGAAAATTAGCACCATCAAAGCAATACTGGGGGTGCCAAGATGAAATCAGTAATAAACCAGAACACTCCGCAACGCCTTACTCGCCGTGAGGCTGCCGCCTACCTTGGGTTGTCCGAGAAGACCCTTGGGGTCTGGGCCAGTAATGGCCGGTATGAGATCCCTTACTACAAGCTCGGCAACCGTACCCTCTACGAACGCGCCGATCTCGATGCGTTCCTCGCCTCCCGCAAGATGCTGCATTCCAGCAAACCCGCGAACTCCGTCCAATAACCAGGAGGTATGCACTATGCGCGTAATGTGCACCGAGTGCGGCCAATTAGGCCGTATCACCAAAACCAATCGCATGACGGTAGGGATCGCCAATCTCTATTGCCAATGCACTGATGCCAGTTGCGGTCACTCTTGGGTGTCCACACTGGCCTATAGCCACACCCTGAGCCCTTCAGCCAAGCGAGCCAGCGCCATGGCCATCGCACTGGCGCGAGGGCTGTCGCCGGAGGCGCACGCCCCGCTGTGTCAAAGCATGAACGAACGCCAAAAACAGCTGGATGAGCAGGCCGCTAAAGAGCAAAAAAAGCCCGTTTCAAATGATCGGTGGGTGCTATGAGTAGTCAAGTCAAAACCGGCTGGGTGTGCATCGCCACGGCGGGGCCAACACTGGATGGCCGCACTATTACCCCCGAGTGCCTGCGCGAGCTGGCCCAGACCTACAACCCGAGTTTCTATGTGGCCAACCTCTGGCCAGAGGGGGCACGCATTCGCCCACTTGGCTATGTGGATGCGTTGAAGGTGCAAGAGGAAGACGGCCAGCTCAAGCTGATGGCGGTACTTTGTCCGACCCTTGAGCTGATTGACCTCAACGCCAACGGCAGCCACGGCTTTTGCACCATTGAGGCGGCTGAAAACTTTGCAGGAACTGGCCAGTGGTATCTGGCGGGGGTCTCTGTCACCGACCAGCCGACCATCACGGGGCTGACCCAACTGCAATTCAGTGCCAAACGGCCCGAGGCGCGCCCACTCTTGGTGCCAGCCTCTTTGCCTGTGCCAGTCCCCACCAAACCGGTGAACCGGACACCAGACCCTGATCGCATGTTTAAGCAGCTGGAAACCTTGGTGTCGGATATCGACAGCATCAACAAAAAGCTCGCCAGCATGATGCCCTGCCCACCAGACCCGCCCACTGCTGGCCGCCGTGATAACCCCGACTCTGACAACACCTACCCCCTCTACTAAGGAGCCTTTCTGATGACCTTATCTGACCTGCTGCGCGATGTGCGCATGAGCTTTGCCCCCGCGCCGCAACCCAGTTTCGGCAACCTCGACAATGCCACCAGTTTGGCTCTGACGGCGGCCATTTTGCAGGCCGTCCCGTTCCTGTGGATGGTCTCTATCTTGGGGGTGGATGACCCGCACGCCCCGCGCTTTGACCCGCTCAAGCCAACCCTGCGCAGTGGCCGCAAGGCGCAAGCGCGTTTCATGGTTCCGGCCAAGCCGAGCAAGCGCGCCCACCAATACGAAGAGATGGACAGCAGCGTTATCTGGACATGGCAACAGCTGGCCCAAATGCTGGAAGGGCTCGACCAAGCCCAGGTTAACGCCCTGCTCGAAGAGCTGGCCTTGGCCGCCTTTGGTGATGACTTGATACGGGTCGGCTTCCATGGCCAATCTGCTGCCGTCAATACCGACCCCGTTGCCAACCCCAACGGGGAGGATGTGATGGTGGGCTGGCCCGCCTTGGCCAAGGCAGCTGACCCCGAGGGGCTGCGGGTGCTGCGCGATGCGGTCACCTTCTCCACAAGCGGCAAGGGCGATTTCGCCGACCTCGACAGCATGGTCTATGCCCTGATTGAGAAGCTGCCCGAGGCGTACCGCCAAGACCCGCGTCTGGTGGTAATGGTCGGCGGCGAACTGCTGCGCGCCCACCAGAAAGCCCACCTCAAGGCCGGACAGGTACGAGATAAAACCCAGCGCATGAAGATTGCGGACTTGGGCTTTGTCTCGCACCAGCATATGCCAGGCACCTATCTGGCCATCACGCTGGCCGAGAACCTGCAGGTGCTCACCGTCAACCACACCCACCGCCTCACGGCGGGCGACATTGACGACTTGGCCAGCTGGGGCATTCGCTACAACCGCGCCCAGACCTACGCCTTGGGCGAGCCAACCGCCTACGCCGCTTTTGATGCCATCACCCTTGTCACTGAGGAGTAACACGATGCAAGAGAATCCTTCTGTGCAGGCCGTGCCGACTGCCCCCGCAGCCACCCGAGCCAACCGACTGGATGAACACGTGACCCTGTTTCAAAGCGAACACAGCAAGCTGATGGAACTCGACCAAGAGATATTGACCTTGCGCGAGCAGCGCAAAAACCTGATGGCGCAAATCCCGTCTGCCCAGGCGCGCCGTGAGGAGCTGCGTCAAGGGCGGATAAGCCAGATGATTGGGGGAGAGGTCTCGCTGGAGGAGGCGCGGGAATACCGCGAATTGGCCGAGTTGATAGAGGATGCCCAAGCGGCGGCCAGCATGTCGGAGCGCCAAGAGAAACGCTTGGCATTGCCGCTCTATGATGCCCAGCGTGAAACCGACCTCGCCAAGCGGAGGGTCGCCGGATGGTATGACAAACACCTCGACAACAAGTTGGCGCCCGCCATCTTGAAACCGCTCAAACAACAGTTGGCAGAGCTGGCTGCGTTGACCCGTGCCAAAGGGTGCATCATGGGGCTCGAGGAGGCCCGCCGCTGGGCGCTTGCCGAGTTGGGGAGTGCTCTCAATGAGGCATTGAACGGCGAGCAGGTGGCGCTGGAGGGGGATAACCCCGCAGCACGCAAGGCGCTCATTACCTCAACCCGTCCGGAGTGCGCTGATCTGCTGGCGTTGTGTGACAGTCCAGGCAAACGGCAGCAGCTGAAAAGGGAGTTGGGGAAGTAACCGCCCAGAAAAACAAAAGGGAGCCTGCCAGGGCTCCCTATTTGCTTACCCCACCCCCAAATCCAGAGGAGCAAGCCCATGCACCATAGCAAAGCCCCTGATCCCCAGCAAGAGTTGCATCCACAGATCAATTCGGATAGCCTTCCTCGTGTCGCCTTAAGCAAGCGACAAGGCTGGCGGATTAAGCACCCGCAAGCAGCGACTCACGTAGGAAAATTTGCGTCCCTTTCCCCCATTTCTGGCATCTTGCCGGAGATCTATCCTGTTTTGGGGGCATGGGTCGGGAGCCAAAGAAAACGCCCCCACTGTGCCTGCCTACGTGAGCACTGCTTTGCGGCTACCCGATCCGCCCTGCGTCAACTTCACGTAGGGATAACCCAAATGATCTTCACCTTCCTGATCGCCACCCATGGCAGGGTCTCTGACCTTCACCGTATACGCACCATTTCTGCCGTCGCTGATACCGAAGCCCAAGCGCGCGCCAATCTACCTGGCTTGCCGCTCGTGTTTGTTGCCCGTATTCCCTGTGCGAAAAGGGGGCAAGCATGAACATCCATCAGAACCCCTCAAAAGAGCTTACCCGCGTCACTGCTGAACTGGATACGTCAGTGTGTGCCCTTCATACTCTTTCCCATTTGTTGTCCGCCTGCGTGGATTGGGAGCGTAAGAACCGCATAGACCATGAAGAGTTTACCTATGGCATTTCCGGCCTGCTCAAGGCACTGGCGAAAGACATAGACACCAACTCTTGCCGGATCAGTGAGTTGAATGATCGGCTGCCTGGAGGTGAGTCATGACCTCTATTCGAATTGTCTCTGATGTCTCCCTGGCAGCCCGTGGCCAATGGCCCTTTATCCTTGCTGAACTTGGCCTATCAGTCCCCAAGCGTGGCCAGCATGGCCCATGCCCTGCCTGCGGTGGCAAAGACCGGTTTCGCCTGGATGATAAGGAGGGGCGGGGCACCTGGATTTGTTCCCAGTGCGGCGCCGGTGATGGCTTAACCCTTCTGGCCAAGGCCACCCACAAGAGCACCAAGGAGGCCGCCCAAGAGGTGGCCACCTTGCTCGGGTTATCCCCAGACGGTCTCGATGCAAACGAGGTAGCCGCCCGCCGACAGAACGCCGAGCAGGTAGCAGCCAAAGCCAGACAGGATGAAGAGAAAGCCAAGCGCAAAGCTTGCACCAGGGCCGCCTCAATCATGGGGGATTGCGTTAAGGGCCGTAGCCCCTATCTCTCCCTCAAGCACCTGCCCGACTGGCTGGCAGATACCAATCAGACCCTGATCCGAGAAGCGCGGCACAACTCCCCCAGGGCTCCCTGGTTATCCCACTTACTGATGAACATGATCAGCTGGTCAACGTCCAGCTCATCGACCCCCAGGGCGAAAAGCGCTATTTGGCCGGCGGCCAGAAAGCAGGGGCATTTCACCGGTTAACCGGCGGGCTACGGGTGGCAATCTGTGAAGGTTACGCAACGGGTGTCTCTGTCCATTTGGCGACAGGGGCAACTGTCTATTGCGCCATGGATGCAAGCAATCTGCTAGCCGTGGCGGAGATAGCCAAGCGCCGAGAAGGGGCTGAGCCGATCCTGATTGCCGGTGACAACGACGCCCATACTGATGGCAACCCTGGCCAAGCCAAAGCCCAAGAAGCAGCAACAGCGATAGGGGGGCTGATCTGCCTTCCTAGTGAAGCTGGTGACTGGAACGATTACCACCAGGCCCATGGGCTGCTCGATACCAAGAAGGCGATCATGACCTCTTTCGCAGATACCAAGACCCCAACAGAACAAGCACCAGAGACACCAGAACTTCCCGACAACTACAGCATGGGGAAAGATCGACTCTTCGCCATGGAGTGGCGTGGCAAGGGGGAGGAGGCCGAGCGGGTGCCGGTGCCTATCAGTTCCCCGCTACATGTCAGGGCGATCACACACACCGAGCAGGGCCAAGGCTTTGGCCGGTTGCTGGAGTGGCGGGATACAAATGGCAAGACCCGCCGTTGGGCGATGCCCATGCGCATGCTGGTTCACAAAGGCGGCGAGGAGGTATTCGGCCAGCTGGCGGAAAGCGGGCTCAGTTACATCAACATGAGCAAAAAGAACCTGCTGCGCGATTACCTGATGAGCTGCCAGCCACAAGCCAGGATCACCTGTGTCGAGCGCACTGGTTGGCACAAGCGGGCCTATGTGCTGCCAAATGGCAACTTGGGGCCGGATGCCAACGAGGTGATCCTGCAAACCACCGGTTATGTGAATAACGACTTCACCACGTCCGGCACTTTGGCCGAGTGGCAAGCCCAGGTTGCCGCCCTGGCGGTCGGCAACAGTCGGTTGGCCTTTGCCATGTCGTGTGCCTTTGCTGCTCCCTTGCTATCACTGATCGGGGTAGAGGGGGGAGGATTCCACTTGAAAGGCGAGAGTACCGATGGCAAGACCACCGTGATGATGGCCGCTGCCAGCGTCTACGGCCCCGAGGCGTTCGCTCATACCTGGCGTGCTACCGGTAACGCGATAGAAGGGATCGCCAGTCGCCGTAATGATGCCTTGCTGTGCCTGGATGAAATCAAGGAGGTGGATGGACGGGAGGCCGGTCTGGTCGCCTATATGCTGGCCAACGGACAGGGCAAGGGCCGGAGCCGCCAAGATGGGGAGCTGCGCGAGCGCAAGCAGTGGCGTCTGTTATTCCTCTCAACCGGTGAGCTTTCCCTGGAAGACCACGCCGAGCAAGCGGGCCAGCGCACCTTTGCCGGTATGGAGATTCGCACTATCCAGATCCCGAGCGACACAGGCAAGCATGGTGCGTTTGAGGAGCTGCACGGCATGGCCGATGGCCGCCAGTTCGCCGATACCCTGCGTGAGCGCCTGCAAGGGCAACACGGCACTGCTTTTCGTGCTTATGTTGAGGCATTGGCCAATGACCTAAACGGGCACAGCGCATGGATGAAGGGCGAGATCCGCCGATTGGTCACGACCATGACCCCAGAGGGGGCAGGTAACCAGGTAGGGCGAGCTATTAACCGCTTTGCCCTGGTTGCAGCAGCTGGTGAGCTGGCCACTCGCTTAGGGATCACTGGATGGCAAGCCGGAGAGGCCACCAAGGCAGCACGAGTTTGTCTTGATGCGTGGCTTGCCGATCGTGGCCATCTTGGCAACCAGGAAGACGCAGCAACCCTGCGACAGATCCGTCAGTTCTTCACTGCTTACCAGTACAGCCGGTTTGCGGATTGGGATGATAGTAATCACCGTCCATCCCAGATGGTTGGCTATCGAAAGAATCCCAAAGTGGGAGATGATGAAGGGGTCGTATTCCTGGTGTTGCCCGAAGGTTGGAAAGAGATTAATCGTGGCCGCGATTTTAAAAAGGCTGCCAAACTGGCCGTGTTGGCAGGTTGGATCATCAAGGCTGCGCCAAACAAGACTCAAGCGCTTGTGCGCCTTCCTGGAATGGAGAACAAACCGACCAGGGTGTATGTGCTCGGGCATCAAGTGTTGTCTGATGGCGATGATTTGACAGAGGCGGTATGAGTTTGCCAAGAAGTGATTAGGCTACCTTTGGTAGCCCTTTTTGTGAGCACACAAACCGAATGGGTCTCATTGGGCTTTTTGTATAAAAGAGCTTGTTTGTATGGCAACGCTTTGGACTGCCACTCTTGAGCATGAGCAACTATGACCGCGTACTATCTGTCCAAGTGTAGCCTCTTGTCGCGTGATGCGCACAAAAGTAGTCGTTGCGTCACTTTTCCACCCATTATGGTGGACTTGGGTCCATTTGATGTGCATAGTTAGCGTTAATAGACAAAATTTTGTCTAAAAGGGGATGTCATGATTCTTAAGTATAGTTTTGAAAATTTCTTTTCGTTTGCAAATGAGACCACCGTAGATCTCACTTCAAACGCTAAGGCCACCAGTACTCGTTATGACTATCAAACTGATGATGGTTATAAAGTAAATAAAGTTTCAGCGATATTTGGTGCTAATGGTTCTGGTAAATCAAATTTATTAAAACCTTTGGCGTTTTTACGCTGGTTTTTGAACTCGTCCTTTAAGTCATTAGACAGTGATGACGTGATACCTATTAAGCCACATTTCTCCAGAACTGAGGACAATATTTTCATCAGCGTGGAGTTCTTGAACTTACCAGATGTCGATGAAAAAACAGTTCCTCTTCAGTTTAAATACAGTATTGAATTAAATCCAGAAAGGGTAATCAAAGAAGAGCTTAAATTAAGGTCATCTAAGCAATATCGTAGTATTTTTACGCGAGAGTTTTCTAAGGAAAATAATGACTATAATTACAAAGCCAACAAGAAATTTTTTGATTTCTCACCAGAGATTTTATCATCTACGCCTAAAAATGCCTCTTTGATTTCATTTTTAAACCGGCTTTCTGATAGCGCTGGTAAATATAAAAATATATCACTTGAAAATGAAGATATAATTGCAAAAAGTCTTGTTACTGTTGTTTCTGGCATGTTTGAGCTTTTTAGTAGTAATTTGTGCTTGAATGGTAGAATCGGCGATAGTGTTGATAAAACAGTACTTGATACAACAAAGCTATATAGCACTGATAATGTTTTATTCGAAAAAGTATCAAAAATAATATCTGATTTTGATATTGGAATTGATAGTTTGTCTATTTCAGAAGAAGAGTTTATTACAGAAAGTGGCGAGAAAAAGAAAATGAAATTACCTCTTGCCAAGCACACTCATAACAATAAGCAATATGTTTTGCCTTTACTATATGAATCTAGTGGCACTAAGTCGGCGTACAATGTTCTGTATTCCATTGTAGGTATACTTACTTATGGCGGTGTAGCTATTATTGATGAGTTGGACAATGATCTTCATCCACGTTTGCTATTAGAAACAATAAGCCTATTTAAAAATGAAGAGACGAATCCCCATCATGCTCAGCTCATATTTAGTACTCACACACCGGAAGTATTAAAAAATCTTAAAAAGCACCATTGCTTTATTGTTGAGAAAGAAAACTCAGAGTCTGATGTATGGCGAATTGATGACATTGAAGGCATTCGTAGTCAGGATAACCTTTATACTAAATATATGAGTGGCGCGTTAGGTGGTGTGCCTATGATAGGTAGATAAAAATGGCAAGAGAAAAAAGAAAGTTACATACCACCATTCTTTTTGTTGGAGAAGGTCCCACCGAAAAGACTTTCATTGAGTATCTTCGGGGGATTTATTCACCAGGGAAAGCGAAAGTAACCGTCAGGTCTGCGGATGGTAAAGGTCCAAAACATATTATAGCTGAGGCTATTACCATGCAGAGGCAAGATGATTATAACCATTGCTGTGTATTTTTAGATACTGATTTGGAGTGGCCAGCAGAGTCAATAAAAAAGGCAAGATCGAAAAAAATCGTTCTTATTGGTTCAGAACCTTGTGCTGAGGGTTTTTTCCTTGATGTTCTAAAAATGAAAAAGCCTCAAGATAGCCAAGGATGTAAAGAGGCATTTAATTTATCTATCTTGAAAAAGAAGAACGCGATGATAGAGCGCGCTATTCTTGAAAAGCACTTTACGTTTGAAGTTCTTGAAAAGATGAGATTAAAAGTTGCCATTCTAGATAAGATAATTAAATGCCTGGAGGGGAGGGTTAAAGAGGTTTTCGAGGAGGGGTAGATTAAAAGCGCTGTAATCGTGAGTGCGTGTCGTAGACACTTGCCGTAAAGGCAAGGACAAGCAGCTAGGTTCCAGTGCATCGGAAATGAGCACGAGCGCGATAACCTCACGGAATCCGCGCTCATCCGCTCCCGCCTGCGGGCCTCGTAAAGATAATTTTTTGCAGAAATGGATTACCACAGTTTCCTAGCTCTAGGGTGCGCCGCTCTTGGGGGGTGGGGGCTTGGGAGGAACTGCACGAAGTGAAAGGAATTTCAGTTTTTTGCAAAAATGCGCCGCATTAGCAGGTTAGACGTAAAATATAAGTATCTGATTTATATATAAAAACGTACTTTTCGTGGCAGTTTCTCCATTGCCCAGATTTTTCAGTTTGCCGACTGGAATCACCTTTTTTCATTTAAAAACAATGACCTATGAGTAAATCTTCGGTTTATAGGATCTGAGAAATTTCATTTTTCTATCTGTACTACTGAGCATGCCGTCCAGAGTGCTGAAATGAGCTTCGGCTGCACCGAGGGCTTCATGTGCTGCACATTATTCATTCTATCTCGTCGCACCTAGCAATCGACATGCTATCTAATCCTTCGTCTTGAACTATCCGGCAATGAATACGGGAGGGAGTACATAGACAATCACATTTGGACTGATCACTAGGCTAGGCAGATTCCTCTTTTTACTTATTAATCACTGATTAAGCGCTCATTAAGGTTCGGATGGCAACATTGTTGCCTGCAGAAAAATGGTTTTTTGCAATAGAAACAAGGGTATGGAAATGTCATTTAAGGTTGGGGATGAGGTTACTTATAAAAAGGAAACGATGACGGTTCATTTTGTTTCTGGCGATGAGGTTACGTGTGTTTACACCGTTGACAACATTCATCACTCAATCAAGCTTAATGCCGCCGAACTTACACTGAAAACTGATCAGCCACTTAAGAAAAGACGTCGGCGAGTAAGCAGCTATTGATGCTGATTCGCAAACTACTAACACAGAAAAATAGACCTTTGAGAGATTGTTATGACAGCAGCTATTACTAACTTTGATGGTTTTTTGGACAATGTTGATGACTACTATGCTGAGGTTTACTCACTTTATCATGCTGTCGCGAATGAAACTGAAATGGGGTCTTTCAAGTGTGTTCCTGCAAATCGTGCGGGTGCCTGGCTAGTTAGAACTGCGGGTAGTGAGGATCTTCTCTTGGCATCTCCAGCAGCTAAGCAAGCTTTCCTGAGAGCCATTGTGGATCGTTTTATTGGCGATGAAGAAGATGGAATGGACATTGAAGGCTGGTATGCCTACAACAGAGCCATGGAAAACGATAACGATTAACTCAAGGGGCCTCTGGCCCCTTTGTTCTACCTGGATAAAGAGACATGAGCACATGAAGGCATCGTTAGCCTCATTCAATTGAGGGTACGAAGTCTCAATTTATAAGGGCTGAGATTTGTAACCTCACGGGGTTACAGGTTACAGCGCCAAGAAAAATCGCTACAGCCCGCACCAGACAAGGGCTACAGGCTTGTAACCTCATGCCTCTTTCGGAGCGTGTAACCTCTATTCGCATTTTGTGCCTTGAGTGGGGTTACAGCGCAAAGCCGCGCCAGTACTGGGCTAGAGCCGAGTTGTAACCTCGTAACCCGTGTAACCCCGTTTTTTTCAATATATAGAGATAGAAAAGGGAAATCTGGGGAGGAGAAAAAATTTTAGCGATGGTTCTCAAAAGAGAACATTCCTAAGAGGCTGATAATTTTTCTTCCTGGTGGAGAAAAAATTTTTTGAGGGGCTGGGGAGTGGTTTTAGAGTGGTTACTCTACAGGCTGAGATATCCTATAGGTATCCTATTGAAAAGAGGGTTAGCGAGTACTATCTCGCTAACCCTCTGGAATTGGTGGCCCCTGGGGGACTTGAACCCACGACCAATCGATTATGAGTCGACTGCTCTGACCAACTGAGCTAAGGGGCCAAATTGTGCGTTTAGCGGCGTGGATTATAGGGGAAGAGGAAAGGGCAGTCTATAGGCATATCAACCACTTGGCGACTAATTGTCCAGCTTGATTGAGGGCGAAAAGAGGGTTGCAAGGGTAAATGCCATGTCTAGTCCTGAAATAGGTTTACACATTTTCAACTAGCATTTCTCTACTCAGAACCCCCTATGTACCGCATCGGGGGTTCTGTATTTCAACGCATGATGCGGCCGCTCCGCGTTGTAAATATCCACTGCTTCACGCACCATTTCCCGCGCTTGCGTTAAATCTTGCGGGCTTTGCAACAATAACTCTCCTTTCAAAATCCCGTTCACCCGCTCCGCCAACGCATTCTGGTAACAGTCATACCCATCCGTCATCGAGCATTTCACCCCGTACCGTTCATGTAGTGACTGATACAGCCCAGAACAATACTGCACGCCGCGGTCCGAGTGATGGATGAGTTCACCGCTGCCACGTCGTTGCTTCAGTGCTTTCTTGAACGCCATCGCCACCGATTCGGCATGCATTCCTTCGTGCACGTGATGGCCCACTATCTTGCGTGAGTAGGCATCCGTCACCAGGCTCAGGTACAGTGGCCCGCTCCTGGCTGGCAGATAGGTGATATCTGCGACCCAGACCTGCTCCGGGGCCACCGGCGTAACCTGCTCTGGTCCCGCCTTGAGCAAGTTGGGATGACGGTAGAAACGGTGAAAACTGTGGGTAGTCTTGTGATACGCCCGTCTGGGCTGCACCAGCAGGCGGTGCTCGGCCAATATCTGAAACAGCCTGTCACGCCCTACCTTGAGCCCGCCATCATCCTGACCCTGCAGCAGATAATGCAGCTTGCGCGTGCCCACCCGAGGTTGTCGCAGTCGAACCTGACGCACAAAGCGCACCACCTGCAATCCCTGGGCATGGCGCTCGTCGGCGACACGATTGCGCTTGTAGTAAGCCTGCCGGCTTATCCCCAGAAACAGGCAAGCCCTGACAATGGTCAGCCTCTCGACTTGCCGCTGCGAGAGGGCTTGCCGGGTCGCTTTTTTACGATAGAGACGCCGTAGTCATTCTTCAGTACATCGACGACGGCCTCAAAGAACTGGGCCTTCTGGCTCATCAGCGCCAGCTGCTGCTCGAGTTCCTTGATGCGCTGTTCGGGCGTCTGGTTGTCGGGGTCAGGCATGGTGATGCTCCTGCCGGTGCGCACAGAAGCCCCCTGGCTCCAATCTTGCCGACCATGTTTACGCAACCATACCAGAACGGTGGAGCGGCCCTGAATGCCATAACGCACCTGAGCCTGTTTGTAGGTGAGCTCGCCTTTTTCAATCTGCTCGACCAGTGCCAGTTTAAAAGTCAGCGAGTAATCGCGCTGTGTCCGTTTCACACCTTGTCCCATCGGGTTCTCCATTTATTGGGGGGAAAGGTGTAAACCATATTCAGGACGGGACACCAGACAAAACAAAGCCCCGCATGGCGGGGCTTTGGCAGAGCAGTTTGACACAGGGTCAGGACTATTCGTCCAGGAAGCTGCGCAGCACTTCCGAGCGGCTCGGGTGGCGCAGTTTACGCAGTGCCTTGGCTTCGATCTGACGAATACGCTCACGGGTAACGTCGAACTGTTTGCCCACTTCCTCGAGGGTGTGGTCAGTGTTCATGTCGATACCGAAACGCATCCGCAGTACCTTGGCTTCGCGGGCGGTCAGGCCAGCCAGCACTTCGCGGGTGGCGTTGCGCAGGCTTTCGCTGGTCGCCGCATCCGCTGGCAGAGCCAGGGTGGTATCTTCGATAAAGTCGCCCAAGTGGGAATCTTCATCATCACCGATGGGCGTCTCCATGGAGATAGGCTCTTTGGCGATTTTCAGTACCTTGCGGATCTTGTCTTCCGGCATGCCCATGCGCATGGCCAGCTCTTCCGGGTTCGGTTCACGCCCCATCTCCTGCAGCATCTGACGGGAGATTCTGTTGAGCTTGTTTATGGTCTCGATCATGTGTACCGGGATACGGATGGTACGGGCCTGGTCCGCGATGGAGCGGGTAATAGCCTGACGGATCCACCAGGTTGCATAGGTCGAGAACTTGTAGCCACGACGGTATTCAAACTTGTCTACCGCCTTCATCAGACCGATGTTGCCCTCCTGGATCAGATCCAGGAACTGCAGACCGCGGTTGGTGTACTTCTTGGCGATAGAGATAACCAGACGCAAGTTGGCCTCAACCATCTCTTTCTTCGCACGGCGGGCTTTGGCCTCACCGATGCTCATGCGACGGTTGATATCCTTGATCTGAGCAATCGACAGACCGGTCTCTTCTTCAATCTGCTGCAGCTTGCCGATGGCGCGCTGGATATCCTCGTCCATTTCAACCAGACGAGGAGACCAGGCTTTGCCAGCCTGCTTCTGGTATTCGAACCAGGCAGTTTCACACTCGTTGTTGGTGAAGGCCGCGACGAAGGTTTTCTTCGGCATCTTGGCCTGCTCAACGCAGAGCTTCATGATGATGCGTTCCTGCACGCGGACGCGCTCCATCATTTCACGCATGTTGTTGACCAGGCGATCGAACTGCTTGGGCATCAGGCGGAATTGACGGAATACATCGGCCAGCTGGGCGATGGCGGCCTGGGTATCTTCGTGCGCGCGACCATTCTTCTGAATGGAGAGGCGGGTCACTTCATACTGGGCACGCAGTTCACCAAACTTCTCGCGAGCGACTTCCGGATCCGGACCACCGTCACCGTCGTCGTCAGAGCTGTCGCCATCTTCATCTTCGTCTTCTTCGTCTTCTTCATCTTCATCGGCCAGATCGTCTTCGCCGAGCTCGGAACCGATATGCGTGGCGGTAGGCGCCATATCTTCAGTTTCGTTCGGGTCAATAAAGCCAGAGATGATGTCAGAGAGACGCAGCTGCTCGGCTTCGTACTTGTCGTACTGTTCGAGCAGGTAAGTAATTGCTTCAGGGTACTCGGCTACGGAGCTTTGTACCTGGTTGATACCGTCTTCGATCCGCTTGGCGATGTCGATTTCGCCTTCACGGGTCAGCAGTTCGACGGTACCCATTTCCCGCATGTACATGCGGACGGGATCGGTCGTGCGACCAATCTCAGATTCAACAGATGCCAGAGCCTGGGCCGCTGCTTCGGCAGCGTCCTCATCGGCGGTACCACCTTCAGCCATGATAAGGTCATCGGCATCCGGAGCGTTTCAACCACTTGAATGCCCATATCGTTGATCATCTGAATGATGTCTTCGATCTGGTCTGAATCGACAATGTCTTGCGGGAGGTGATCGTTCACCTCGGCATAGGTCAGGTAGCCCTGTTCTTTACCTTTGGCAACGAGGAGTTTAAGCTGAGACTGCGGGGTTTGCTCCATAGAACTCATCCGGTTGGTGTTGCTAGGTTGCGCGTACAGTGCGCTGCTGCGCAAATAGCCAATTCTAATAGAAAACCGCCAGACATGCTATGTCTGGTTGCGGCGTCGGTCATGAGAAACCCCTGCCCGCAGTATTGTCGGGGCCAGGCGGTTATAAAAAATTTGCTTTTCATCCCGTCGATTCGGGCAACGCTATCCATATTGGGACTAATCACTCAAATATCAAGCCCCACTCTCATTTCTTTTCTCAATTTGCACCTCTCTTATCAGCATCATCAGCTCTTGGGTTTCTTCGGAGCTTAGTCCTTCCTGAGCCACTTTGGCCTGCAATTCTTCGATCCGCTGTTTCAGAAACTGGTTGATGAAGCCGACGAAGGTGTCCTGCAATTCTCCCAGAATATCCGGCTCCTGATCGAGTTTGATCTCCTCGAACAGGTCGTGCATGGCCAGCTGAGCAAGGATCTCTCCCTCCTTGGTACCACGCCAGTGTTCCAGCAGGATACCGGTTGTGATACTAGGCTGTGCCAGGATCTGCTGGTGCAGTTGCAGCAGGAACTTGATGCCCTGTACGCGTAGTCCGGCCAATTCCGGCATGGGGGGAAGCTCAGCCGTTACTGCCGGATATTGCACCATCAGTGCCAGCGCACGCCGCAGTGGTGTCAGCTTGGCTGCCTTGGGTTTGTTGACCTCGGCCTTGGGCTGACTGTTGCGGGCAAAGAGCTCGGCGATGCGCTGTTTGTTCTCGCCCCAACGCATCATGCTGGAGAGACGAGTGATCAGCCCTTCGCGGGTAAACCCTTCCGGAACGCGACGAATAAGCTCGGCGGCCTTGTTGGCCACTTCGAACTTGCCAGCCTCACCGGAGAGCGCCGCATCGCGACCGAGACGCTCGAACATGAAGTCGGCGAACGGCTGGGCTTCATCGAGCAGGGCTTCAAAGCCCTCCTTGCCGATCTGGCGTACCAACGAGTCGGGATCCTCGCCATCGGGCAGGAACACGAACTTCAGCTCGCGGCCATCCTGCAGATGAGGGAGGGCATTATCCAGCGCGCGCCACGCGGCTTCACGACCAGCATTGTCGCCGTCGTAACAGCAGACCACCTCGGCGGTGGTGCGAAACAGGGTGTGGATATGGTCGCTGGTGGTCGCAGTACCCAGCGCCGCCACCGCATAGTCGATGTCGTACTGACCGAGTGCCACCACATCCATGTAGCCTTCCACCACCAGGATCCGGCGTGGATCCTTGTGTGCCTGCTTCACCTCGTAGAGACCGAACAGCTCCCGCCCTTTATGGAAGATGGGGGTCTCCGGCGAGTTCAGGTACTTGGGGGTGCCATCACCCAGTACCCGGCCACCGAAACCGATGACACGGCCACGCTTGTCACGGATCGGGAACATGATGCGATCGCGGAAACGATCATAACTCCCCGGGCCATTGTCACGGGTGATCAGCATGCCGCCCGAGATAAGCAACTGCTCGTGATCCCGGCTGGTACCAAAGCGGCGGCGCACCTGATCCCAATCGCTCGGTGCATAGCCAATGTTGAATCGCTTGACCACTTCACCGGTCAGCCCACGTCCCTTGAGGTACTCCACCGCATGGGGAGCACTCTTGAGGTTGCTCTCGTAGAAGCGGGCGATCTGGTTCATCAGCTCGAACAGATCCTTGCTAACGGCGGGCTGACTATTGGCCGAGCCGCCGATGCTCTGCTCGCGAGGCACCTGCATGCCCTGCATGCTGGCGAGCTCTTCGATGGCATCGGGAAATTCGAGACCGTCGTACTCCATGACAAAGCCGATGGCGTTGCCGTGGGCGCCACAACCGAAACAGTGGTAGAACTGCTTCTCCTGGCTGACGGTAAAAGAGGGGCTTTTTTCGTTATGAAAAGGGCAGCAAGCCTGGTAGTTCTTACCGGCTTTTTTCAGCCGCACTCGCGAGTCGATCAGCTCGACTATGTCTGTGCGTACGAGCAGATCGTCGATAAAGGATTGGGGGATCCTGCCTGCCATAACCGTCCTGTTTCATTGCGGAGAAAATAAAAAAGCCGCGCATTCCAAGGGAAGCACGGCTTCTTCGACCAAACAAGAGAGTTGCCTGTTACGCCAAGCGGGTTTTCACCTGAGCACTGACGGCGCCGACATCGGCACGCCCCTGAATTTTCGGCTTCAAGACAGCCATGACCTTGCCCATATCAGCCATGACGGCAGCACCACTTTCAGTGATGGCTTGCTCGATCAGGGCAGCAATTTCATCTGCGGTCAACTGTTGCGGCAGGAACTCCTGCAACACAACGATCTCGGCGGACTCTTTGTCGGCGAGATCCTGGCGCGGGCAGCTTCAAATTGGCTGATGGAATCGCGGCGCTGTTTGACCATTTTGGTCACGACAGCGAGGATATCCTCATCATTCAGCTCGATACGGGTATCGACTTCACGTTGCTTGATTTCTGCCATCAACAACCGGATAGCGCCCAACCGTGGCTTGTCTTTGGCAAGCATGGCGAGCTTTTGCTGATCCTTGAGTTGATCCTTCAGAGACACGGCAATATCTCCCGATTAGTACAGGCGGATACGACGTGCGTTTTCGCGAGACAGCTTCTTGGCGTGACGCTTGACAGCAGACGCTTTGGCGCGCTTACGAATGGTAGTCGGCTTCTCGTAGAACTCACGGCTACGAACTTCGGACAGGATACCGGCTTTTTCGCAAGAACGCTTGAAACGACGCAGAGCAACGTCAAACGGCTCATTTTCACGGACTTTGATTACTGGCATGTGCCTTTCACCTCAGTGATAAATTGTTAGCTGACCTTCAATCGATCAGCATGTCTTAAAATGGTGCGAAATTATACTCTGGACAGGGAATGAAAGTAAACCCGCAGAGATCGCTCTGGTTTAAAAAACCCGCGAAGGTTACCATAGCCGTCTCATTTTAGCAGTGAAATTTTTTAGCAATGCGTGTATTGGGCATAGAGACATCCTGTGACGAAACCGGGATCGCGATCTTCGACGATCAAAAAGGGATCCTTTCCCATCAGTTATACAGCCAGGTCAAGCTGCATGCAGACTACGGTGGCGTCGTCCCCGAACTCGCCAGCCGGGATCATGTCCGCAAGACGATCCCGTTGATCCAGGCCGCATTGCAAGAGGCGGGACTGGGCAAAGATGACATCGACGGCATCGCGTATACCGCGGGGCCGGGTCTGGTTGGCGCCATTCTGGTGGGGGCGACCATTGGCCGCTCGCTGGCGATGGCATGGAACAAGCCTGCTATCGCCGTCCACCATATGGAAGGGCACCTGCTGGCCCCCATGCTGGAAGAGAAAGCCCCGAGTTCCCCTTCGTGGCGCTGCTGGTCTCCGGTGGTCACTCCATGCTGGTGCGGGTTGATGGCATCGGCAGCTATCAGCTGTTGGGGGAATCCATCGATGATGCTGCTGGCGAAGCGTTCGACAAGACCGCTAAGCTGATGGGGTTGGACTATCCAGGTGGTCCGCTGCTCTCCCGTCTGGCCGAGAAGGGCACTACCGGGCGCTTCCACTTCCCTCGTCCGATGACAGATCGTCCCGGGCTCGACATGAGCTTCTCCGGCCTGAAGACCTTCACCGCCAACACCATCGCTGCCAATGGTGATGATGAGCAGACCCGTGCCGATATCGCTCGGGCGTTTGAAGATGCGGTGGTCGATACCTTGGCCATCAAGTGCCGTCGTGCTTTGAAAGAGACCGGTCTTAAGCGTCTGGTGGTCGCTGGCGGCGTCAGTGCCAACCGTCATCTGCGTGCCCAGCTGGCCGAGCTGATGGAGAGCCTCAAGGGCGAGGTGTTCTATCCGCGCACGGAATATTGCACCGATAACGGCGCCATGATCGCTTACGCCGGTATGCAGCGCCTGAAAGCGGGCGTGTTCGAACCGCTGGCGGTCAAAGCCGTGCCGCGTTGGCCGCTGGATACCCTGGATCCGGTCTGATCCAAAGGATCCCGCCTTCTGGCGTGGTGGTGAGTGCCATGGTGGCCTACTGTTCCTGCAATCCGGCAGCGGTGGTTATAGCGCCGCTGGCACGCCGTGGTGGTGTCTGCTGTCGCCGCGGTTGAGCCATCCGGATAAGAGGTCAGGTCTCTTGCTGGCAGACAGCCAAGCACAGAGTAAAGAGATAAAAAATCCCCGCCAACTGGCGGGGATTTTTTGTTTGGTCATCGGCAGGCGATAGGATTACAGCAGGATGCCGCCGAAGAAGAAGCCCAGCGCCACGGCGATGGCGATGGTGGCGGTGCCCGGTACGAAGAAGGGGTGATTGAAGACCGCCTTACCGATACGGGTGGAGCCGGTGTCGTCCATCTCTACCGCGGCCAGCAGGGTCGGGTAGGTCGGCAGTACGAACAGGGCGCTCACGGCTGCAAAGGAGGCAATCGCAGTCAGCGGGCTGACACCCAGTGCCAGTGCGGCAGGCATCAGTGCTTTGGTGGTGGCGCCTTGTGAATAGAGCAGCATGGCAGCGAAGAACAGCACCACGGCCAGCAGCCAAGAGTACTGGTTCAGCAGGTCGCCAGCGATCAGCTGGATGGTATCCATGTTGCCTTTCACGAAGACGTTACCCAGCCAGGCGACACCCAGTACGCAGATACAGGCGGACATACCGGACTTGAAGGTCGGCATATTGGTGACCTGGGTGGCGTCCAGTTTGCACACCAGGGTCATGATGGTGGCTGCGGCCAGCATGATGCCCATGATGGCGCCGTCACGGGGGATCGGCGGGTTGGTGATCAGACCCACTTTACCGGAGATGGCAGTGGCATAAGCCATGACAGCAACGATGGCGGCGATGAAGATCCAGACCGACAGCTTGGCGTACGGTTTGATCTCGAGCTTGGTAGTACCACGCAGTTTGATCAGACCCTTGGCTTTACGCTCCAGATAGACTTCGTCCTGATCCAGCGGTTTGCCCATCATGTTGGCAATGAAGGCGCCCAGGATACAGGCCAGGAAGGTAGAGGGGATGCAGATGGCCAGCAGGGTCAGGTAGTCAACACCAAACGGCTCGAGCATGCCGGAGAAGGCAACCACAGCGGCAGAGATCGGGGAAGCTGTGATGGCGATCTGGGAGGCGACAACCGCGATGGAGAGCGGACGGGATGGGCGGATCCCTTGCTCTTTGGCCACTTCAGCGATCACCGGCAGGGTGGAGAAGGCGGTATGACCGGTACCGGCCAGCATGGTCATCAGATAGGTAACCACCGGAGCGGCGAAGGTGATGTATTTGGGGTTCTTGCGCAGCGCTTTCTCAGCCAGAGAAACCAGGTAGTCCATCCCGCCAGCCAGTTGCATACAGGCGATGGCACAGATGACGGACGCGATGATCATGATCACATCCCAAGGGATGTAGCTGACCAGTTGATCGCTCGGGATGGGCATGCCCAGACCCCACGTCAATACCAGTACCCCCAGACCACCGGCAAAGCCGATGCCGATGCTGCCTATCCGGGCCCCCAGATAGATAGCGGCGAGCACGACAAGTAACTCGATTCCAATCATAGCGATAACTCCATTTTTTAGTTTTTGGTTTT
Organism: Aeromonas sp. 61P; assembly: GCF_051919545.1. Lineage (NCBI taxonomy): Bacteria > Pseudomonadati > Pseudomonadota > Gammaproteobacteria > Aeromonadales > Aeromonadaceae > Aeromonas > Aeromonas sp. 61P. The sequence goes on along the minus strand of NZ_JBQBEL010000001.1, from coordinate 14,266 downwards.
TATTTGGCAAAAAGCCAATTCCCGATCGGGCTGGGGATAAAGACCAATCGGGAACTGACTTTATAGGCCGGGAAGATCCCGGCCCACACTCGCTTATACGGCAGCTTCGCGGGTGAAACGCTTGGCTTTGTATTGCGGGTTCATCAGGTTCTCGATGGAGAGAATTTCGTCCAGCTGCTCGGCGCTCAGCAGGCCACGCTCAAGAACGACTTCGCGGACGTTCTTGCCGGTCTGGGCACAGATCTTGCCGACGATATCCCCTTCGTGGTGGCCGATGAAGGGGTTCAGGTAGGTCACGATACCGATGGAGTTCAGCACGTGATTCATGCAGATTTCCGGGTTGGCGGTGATACCTTCCACGCACTTCTCGCGCAGGGAAATACAGGCTTTTTCCATCAGACTCAGGGATTCGAACATCGCCTGACCAATCACCGGCTCCATGACGTTCAGCTGCAGCTGACCGGCTTCGGCGGCGAAGGTGATGGTGATGTCGTTACCGAATACCTTGAAGCAGGATTGGTTGACCACTTCCGGGATAACCGGGTTGACCTTGGCCGGCATGATGGAGGAACCCGCCTGCATTTCCGGCAGGTTGATCTCTTTCAGTGCAGTGCGCGGGCCGGAGGAGAGCAGACGCAGGTCATTACAGATCTTGGACAGCTTCATGGCCAGACGCTTGATGGCGCCGTGCAGCATGACGTAGGCGCCACAGTCGGAGGTCGCTTCGATCAGGTCTTCTGCCGGCACATAGGCACGACCGGTGATCTCGGCCAGACGCTTGATAGCCAGTGCAGAGTACTCGGGCGGAGTGTTCAGACCGGTACCGATGGCGGTCGCGCCCAGGTTCACTTCCAGCAGCAGCTCCTGGCAGCGCTTGATGGACTTGATCTCTTCACGCAGGGTCACGGCGAATGCGTGGAACTCCTGACCCAGGGTCATCGGAACCGCATCTTGCAGCTGGGTACGGCCCATCTTCAGGATGTTTTTGAACTCTTTCGCTTTGGCATCGAATGCCGCGATCAGGTGCTCCAGCGCGTGCAGAGTCACGTCAGTGCTGTTGACCACAGCAACGCGGAAACCGGTCGGGTAGGCATCGTTGGTGGATTGGCACTTGTTGACGTGGTCGTTCGGGTTGATGACGTCGTAACGGCCTTTCTCCAGACCCATGATTTCCAGGGCGATGTTAGCCAGTACTTCGTTGGTGTTCATGTTGACGGAGGTGCCGGCACCACCCTGGTAAACGTCGACCGGGAACTGGTCGAAGCATTTGCCGGTGTTCAGCATCAGGTCGCAGGCTTCTACGATCTTGTCAGCAATTTCAGGACGGATGGTACCCAATTCACCGTTTGCCAGCGCAGCGGCCTTCTTGGTCAGCACCATACCGCGGACGAATTCCGGAACGTCAGAAATCTTCTGAGAGCTGATCTTGAAGTTCTCGACAGCGCGCAGGGTGTGCACACCGTAGTAGAGATCATTGGAAACTTCTTTGGTGCCCAGCAGGTCTTCTTCAATGCGGACGTTCTTGATGTCGCTCATTGTAATGCCTCAGAAATCAGATAAATGGAAAAATCCTCACCGAGTGGTCGCGAGTTCCTTGCGCACAGCTCATCCTGAAGCACCACACATCGAGTGGGGCGGTTGGGAGAATGACCTCCCGAAAAACTAATCAATATACTACTCCAATTGAGGTATCGGTTATTAGAGGTGGATCACTAAATTTGCGACATTTTCAAATTACTTTGAGGAAAGTACACATATGTTATGAAGTTTTTATCGTGATGATTTTTATAAGTTTTTGTGACTTTTTGCTGATTTTTTAGATTGCTGATGACGTAGGAGTCAGTTGACCAACTTGAAAAGAGGGGGGCAGCCCCCATTTATTCAGGGCAGAAAGTGGTGATGACGGGGCGGCAAAATCGCCTCTGACCATCGTTGGATGGGCGCCACTTTTTCTCAATTTACCGGTGCTGGAGTGGATATGGGCAAGTTGTTTTTGTTGTTGGTGGGTCTGGTTGTGCTGGAGCTCACCGTGATGATCGAGGTCGGCTCGGTAATCGGGGCGCTGCCGACTGTCGGCTTGCTCATACTGACTGCGGTATTGGGCTCCTCGCTGGTGCGCAGTGAAGGGATCAAGACCCTGTTCAGCGCCCAGCAAAAGATGCAGATGGGCGAGATGCCGGGTCGTGAGGTGATGGGGGGCATGATGCTGGCATTGGCCGGCTTGCTGCTGATTATCCCGGGTTTCGTGACCGACATTTTCGGTGTGCTGTTGCTGCAACCCTGGCTGCGCAACAAACTGGCTGACAAGCTGATCGGCAGCAGCCAGTTCCGGATGCAGATGGGTGGTTTCCAGCGTACTCAATCCCCGTTTGGCAACGCACCGTCCGATGATCATCTGGGGAACGCCAAGCAGGGCGGCACAACCATCGAAGGCGAATTTGAGCGTAAAGAGTAATCGACGAGACGAAAACCGAGGTGAGTGACTGAATCAGGGTTTACCCTGATGGCACAGCGCCTCGAAGCGGTGTCGGGCATACCACCATGCTAGGGTGCCCGCCGCCAGATTGGCCAGCAGTATCCCCAGATATATCCCCTGTTCTCCTCCCAGCTTTGCCCCCAGCCAGGCTCCTGGCAACAGAAAACCAAACAGCCGCAATCCGTTGAACAAAAACGAGATACTGGATGCTCGCACGCCATTGAGTGCTGAGGCCAGCAGCATCACCATGCCCTGAAAGCCGTAACCGATCGGCACCAGATGCAGATAGAGAATGATGAGGCGAATGACCTGCGGATGATCGCTGAACAGATTGGCGATGAGTGGCGCCAGTAGCCAGGTCAGGCTATAGATGGCGAGCTGAAACAGTAGTGCAAAGCGCATGCAGCTCTGAAGTGCGGCTTTGGCCCGGGCCGGATTACCGGCGCCGCAGTTTTGCGAGATGAAAGGGGCCAGTACGGAGGCGAGGGCCATCATCACAATTAGCAACAGCGCCTCGACCCGCGACGCGGCGCCGTAAGCGGCCACCACCTCGGTACCCAGACCCGCAAAGATCGTCATCAGCACCGCATTGGCCAGGGGGTTGAGCATATTGGTAAAAGAGGCGGGGACGGCGACATGGAGTAACGCCCGCCAGTGGGTCAGCAACCGGGCCCGCGGCGAGAGGCGCCACAGCAGCAAGCCCTCCCGATGACGCAGGATATAGAGGCTGACCAGCATCGCCATCAACCAGGAGATAGAGGTCGCGATGGCGGCCCCGCGGATCCCCCATTCGGGAAAGGGGCCGATACCGAAGATCAACAGAGGATCCAGCACCCCGTTGACCAGCCCGGCTACTGCCATCACCAGACTGGGGGTTTTGGTATCGCCGGTCGCCCGGATGGCGGCATTGCCCACCATGGGCAGCACCAGCATGGGGACGGTGAGATACCAGATCAACATGTAGTCATGGATGAGGGAGATAAGCTCGGCACTGGCCCCCAGCAGAGTAAACAGGGGTTTGATGGTGAGAGCCCCCCCCGCGGAGAGCAGGGCTACCATGATCACCGCCAGAAACAGGCTGTCGGTGGCGAGATGGGCCGCCTCATCGTGTTTGCCCTGCCCCAGGGTATGACCGATCACCGCTGACAATCCGGCGCCCAATCCCATCGCCAGCGAGGTAACCACAAAAGTGACAGGAAAAGTAAAACTGATGGCGGCCAGAGCTTCTGTTCCCAGCATACCGATAAAAAAGGTATCGACCAGATTGAAGGCAAGAATGGCGATGATGCCGAAGATCATGGGACCCGTCATCTGGCGCAGTACGACCGGAATAGGGGCTGTCAGCATGGGGTTGGTGCGGGTCAAAGGCTCGTCTCTACAGCTGGCTTTGAAGGTTCTTGCATGGAAACCGGGCGGCTTGAACCGACCTTGCACCAGAGTGCGGACATGGCTGAACCATCGAAGATGTTTATAGTACGTGAAAAAATTTTTTTTGTATTTGCCCTTGAAGGGTTAGCAACTCTGCCCCACATCAGGGACATATCTAATTTGGCCTGGAACGGCCATTCCTCAAAGCAACAATGAGACTCATTTTGGGAGAGTTATCGATGAAAATTCGTCCACTGCACGACCGCGTCATCATCAAGCGCATCGAAGCTGAAGCCAAATCTGCCGGCGGTATCGTCTTGACTGGTACTGCGGCCCAGAAGTCCACCCGTGGTGAAGTGCTTGCCGTGGGGACTGGTCGCATCCTGGATAATGGCGAAGTCAAAGCGCTGGCCGTGAAGGTTGGTGACAAGGTTATCTTCAACGAAGGCTACGGTGTTAAGACCGAGAAGCTGGATGGTCAGGACGTCCTGATCCTCTCCGAAACCGACATCCTGGCGATTGTCGAAGAGTAATCCATCCTCCTTTTCCCCGAATTGATTTAAGGATTGAAGAAAATGGCAGCTAAAGACGTTAAGTTTGGTAACGAAGCCCGCATCAAGATGCTGGAAGGCGTAAACATCCTGGCTGATGCCGTCAAGGTGACTCTGGGCCCGAAAGGCCGCAACGTGGTGCTGGACAAGTCCTTCGGCGCCCCGACCATCACTAAAGATGGTGTGTCTGTTGCGCGCGAAATCGAGCTGGAAGACAAGTTCCAGAACATGGGCGCTCAGATGGTCAAGGAAGTGGCTTCCAAGGCGAACGATGCCGCCGGTGACGGTACCACTACTGCAACCGTTCTGGCTCAGGCTATCGTCAACGAAGGTCTGAAAGCCGTTGCCGCCGGTATGAACCCGATGGATCTGAAGCGCGGTATCGACAAGGCCGTTGTGGCTGCTGTTGCCGAGCTGCAAGCGCTGTCTCAGCCGTGTGCCGACAGCAATGCCATCGCTCAGGTGGGCACCATCTCCGCCAACTCCGACGAGAAAGTGGGCAAGCTGATTGCCGAAGCCATGGACAAAGTGGGTCGCGATGGCGTCATCACCGTTGAAGATGGTCAGGGTCTGGAAGATGAGCTGGCAGTTGTTGAAGGTATGCAGTTCGACCGCGGCTACCTGTCCCCCTACTTCATCAACAAGCAAGAGACCGGTTCCGTTGAACTGGACGACCCGTTCATCCTGCTGGTTGACAAGAAAGTCTCCAACATCCGCGAAATGCTGCCGGTACTGGAAGGCGTTGCCAAAGCTGGCAAGCCGCTGCTGATTGTTGCTGAAGACGTAGAAGGCGAAGCGCTGGCGACTCTGGTGGTTAACACCATGCGCGGTATCGTGAAAGTGGCTGCCGTCAAGGCGCCTGGCTTCGGTGACCGTCGCAAGGCCATGCTGCAGGATATCGCCGTACTGACTGGCGGTACCGTCATCTCTGAAGAAGTTGGCATGGAGCTGGAAAAAGCGACTCTGGAAGATCTGGGTCGTGCCAAGCGTATCGTCATCACTAAAGAGAACACCACCATCATCGATGGCGTGGGTGATGCCGGTGTGATCGAAGGCCGTGTTGCCCAGATCCGTCAGCAGATCGAAGAGACCTCTTCCGACTACGATCGTGAGAAGCTGCAAGAGCGCGTAGCCAAGCTGGCTGGTGGTGTTGCCGTGATCAAGGTTGGCGCAGCCACCGAAGTCGAGATGAAAGAGAAGAAAGCCCGCGTTGAAGATGCCCTGCACGCTACCCGCGCCGCGGTTGAAGAAGGTGTGGTTGCCGGTGGTGGTGTCGCGCTGGTTCGCGTTGCAGCCAAACTGGCGGGTCTGCGCGGTGACAACGAAGACCAGAACGTCGGTATCAAGGTTGCCCTGCGCGCCATGGAAGCCCCGCTGCGTCAAATCGTCATCAACGCCGGGGAAGAAGCCTCCGTCATTGCCAATGCAGTGAAGAACGGCGAAGGCAACTTCGGTTACAACGCTTACAGCGAACAGTATGGCGACATGCTGGCCATGGGTATCCTGGATCCGACCAAGGTAACCCGTTCCGCCCTGCAGTTTGCCTCTTCCATCGCCGGTCTGATGATCACCACCGAGTGCATGGTCACCGAACTGCCGAAGAAAGATACCCCTGCCATGCCTGACATGGGCGGCATGGGTGGCATGGGCATGATGTAATCATCCCCCCTTGCTCTGTTTGACAAACGGCTCGCTCAAGGCGAGCCGTTTTTTTATATCTGGCTAAACTGAGTCTGTTGAGACAGCAAATATGGGGGCGATATGAAAATGTTTGGTTGGCTGACACTACTGTGTTCATTGGTCATCATGCCGGTGATGGCTGCTGAGGCGCTGACTGGGCCGGTGATCCTGAAAGTCGGTGGCAACATCAGGTCGGCAGACGAAGTTGATGGCAAGGTGTTGTTTGATCTGGCAAAACTACAGGCTCTGCCGCAACATGAGATAGTGACAGGCAACCCGTGGGTGGATAAGCCGCACACCTACAGAGGCCCAAAACTGGCCGATGTATTGGCTGCAGTCGGTGCGGATGGCAAGACCATTACGTTGACGGCACTGAACAGTTTCCAGGTCCGCATTGAATGGGACAAGGTTGCCAAATACGAGCCCATTCTTGCATGGGAAGACAATGGGGCTGTCATGCGGGTGCGTGACAAGGGGCCGGTCTGGTTTATGCTGCCTCTTGATCAATATCCGGAATTGAAGCGATCCGAATATACCGACATGATGATTTGGCAGCTGGATTTGATAGACATTCAGCACTGATAAAAACAGCACGGGAGCATGGGGTGAAAGGAAAGACCAGGGCGTGGCCACTGCTCGTCATTCTGTATGTATCCATCCTGTTGTTTACCGGGAGCACCCTCTATTGCCT
>NZ_JBQBEL010000001.1:0-2500 GCF_051919545.1 Aeromonas sp. 61P | reverse complement strand
AACTGGGCGTCTAGTTGCAAGGTGTAGACCCGAAACCGGGTGATCTAGCCATGGGCAGGTTGAAGGTTGAGTAACATCAACTGGAGGACCGAACCCACTAACGTTGCAAAGTTAGGGGATGACCTGTGGCTGGGGGTGAAAGGCCAATCAAACTCGGAGATAGCTGGTTCTCCCCGAAAGCTATTTAGGTAGCGCCTCGGACGAATACTACTGGGGGTAGAGCACTGTTTGGGCTAGGGGGTCATCCCGACTTACCAACCCCATGCAAACTCCGAATACCAGTAAGTAATATCCGGGAGACACACGGCGGGTGCTAACGTCCGTCGTGAAGAGGGAAACAACCCAGACCGCCGGCTAAGGTCCCAAAGTTCTGGTTAAGTGGGAAACGATGTGGGAAGGCTCAGACAGCTAGGATGTTGGCTTAGAAGCAGCCATCATTTAAAGAAAGCGTAATAGCTCACTAGTCGAGTCGGCCTGCGCGGAAGATGTAACGGGGCTCAAACCAGGCACCGAAGCCGCGGATTCACACTTATGTGTGAGTGGTAGGGGAGCGTTCTGTAAGTCTGCAAAGGTGTATCGAGAGGTATGCTGGAGATATCAGAAGTGCGAATGCTGACGTAAGTAACGATAAAGGGGGTGAAAAGCCTCCTCGCCGGAAGACCAAGGGTTCCTGTCCAACGTTAATCGGGGCAGGGTGAGTCGACCCCTAAGGCGAGGCCGAAAGGCGTAGTCGATGGGAAGCAGGTTAATATTCCTGCACGACTTGTAATTGCGATGGGGGGACGGAGAAGGCTAGGTGGGCCAGGCGACGGTTGTCCTGGTGAAAGTGCGTAGGTGGTGTTTCCAGGCAAATCCGGAGACACAACACTGAGACACGAGACGAACACACTACGGTGTGGAAGCCATTGATGCCCTGCTTCCAGGAAAAGCCTCTAAGCTTCAGATTACAAGTCATCGTACCCCAAACCGACACAGGTGGTCGGGTAGAGAATACCAAGGCGCTTGAGAGAACTCGGGTGAAGGAACTAGGCAAAATAGAACCGTAACTTCGGGAGAAGGTTCGCTCTTGATGGTGAAGTCCCTTGCGGATGGAGCTGTCGGGAGTCGCAGTGACCAGATGGCTGGGACTGTTTATCAAAAACACAGCACTCTGCAAACACGAAAGTGGACGTATAGGGTGTGACACCTGCCCGGTGCCGGAAGGTTAATTGATGGGGTTAGCGCAAGCGAAGCTCTTGATCGAAGCCCCGGTAAACGGCGGCCGTAACTATAACGGTCCTAAGGTAGCGAAATTCCTTGTCGGGTAAGTTCCGACCTGCACGAATGGTGTAACCATGGCCATGCTGTCTCCACCCGAGACTCAGTGAAATCGAATTCGCCGTGAAGATGCGGTGTACCCGCGGCTAGACGGAAAGACCCCGTGAACCTTTACTACAGCTTGGCACTGAACATTGAACCTACATGTGTAGGATAGGTGGGAGGCTTTGAAGGCGTGACGCCAGTTGCGCTGGAGCCGTCCTTGAAATACCACCCTTGTATGTTTGATGTTCTAACGCAGGGCCCTGAATCGGGCTCGCGGACAGTGCCTGGTGGGTAGTTTGACTGGGGCGGTCTCCTCCCAAAGAGTAACGGAGGAGCACGAAGGTTGGCTAATCCTGGTCGGACATCAGGAGGTTAGTGCAATGGCATAAGCCAGCTTAACTGCGAGACGGACAGGTCGAGCAGGTACGAAAGTAGGTCATAGTGATCCGGTGGTTCTGAATGGAAGGGCCATCGCTCAACGGATAAAAGGTACTCCGGGGATAACAGGCTGATACCGCCCAAGAGTTCATATCGACGGCGGTGTTTGGCACCTCGATGTCGGCTCATCACATCCTGGGGCTGAAGTCGGTCCCAAGGGTATGGCTGTTCGCCATTTAAAGTGGTACGCGAGCTGGGTTCAGAACGTCGTGAGACAGTTCGGTCCCTATCTGCCGTGGGCGTTGGATGATTGAAGGGAGTTGCTCCTAGTACGAGAGGACCGGAGTGAACGAACCTCTGGTGTTCGGGTTGTCACGCCAGTGGCACTGCCCGGTAGCTAAGTTCGGAATCGATAACCGCTGAAAGCATCTAAGCGGGAAGCGAGCCCTGAGATGAGTCATCCCTGACCCCTTGAGGGTCCTAAAGGGCCGTTGGAGACCACAACGTTGATAGGTGGGGTGTGTAAGCGCGGTGACGTGTTGAGCTAACCCATACTAATTACCCGTGAGGCTTAACCATACAACACCCAAGAAGTGTTCTGGGCCTTGTAGCGAATGAGCGAACTACTCAAATTCAGTGATAATGACAAGCAACTAGCAAAGTCGTTATTCACGTCAGCTTTCTAGATTAAGAATTTGCCTGGCGGCAATAGCGCCGTGGAACCACCTGATCCCATGCCGAACTCAGAAGTGAAACGCGGTAGCGCCGATGGTAGTGTGGCATTCGCCATGCGAGAGTAGGACACTGCCAGGCACCCAAT